>NZ_JASCXJ010000017.1 GCF_030271535.1 Nocardiopsis sp. ATB16-24
TCCGCGCGAGGGGCTGGGCGGGCGCGGGTTCGGGCCGGGGCTCGGCCGGAGCGGGTCGCGTCGGCTGCGGCGCCGCTACGTCCCAACCGGAGGGCTCGGCGGGGCGCACGGGTTCGGGCCTGCGGGCGGGAGCGGCCGTGCCTCCGCCCGCGGCGGCGATGCGCACCTCCACCCCGAGCACCTGCTGGATGGCGGTGGCGACCACCTGGTCGCTGCCACTGTTGCCGAACCCCTTGGCGTCGTTGGGTCGGGCGAAGGCGAGCAGGACCGTGTTGCCCTCCACTCCGACCGGGCGGACGTCGCTGCCGGTCAACACCATCCAGGTGAAGCGCCGGAGCCCCTTGACCGCCTCCAGGATCTGGTTCCAGGCGCCCTGCACCCGGCCCAGGTCCAGGGCCCCTCCGGGCGCGGCCCCCGGGGCCGGGGCGGCGCTCCGCCGGGCCGGGACGTCCCAGCCCGCGGGTTCGGAGCGGTTCTCGGCCGGGGAGGGCTGGGACCGGGGTGCCGGGGCCGGATCGGGCCGGACCGCCGGAGCCGGGGCTGCCTGGGCCCGCACCGGTTCGGACGGGGCCGCCGGAGAGGGCTGTGCGACCGGAGCGGACACGGTCGGGGCCGGGGCGACGGGGGGCGCGACCGCCCCGGAGGACACCCGGCGCTCCAACTGCTCCAGACGGGCCAGCAAGGCCGGGCCCCGTTCTCCGTCGGTGCTCGGCAGCAGCACCCGCGCACACATGAGTTCCAGGACCAGTCGGGGCGCGGTGGCGCCGCGCATCTCGGTCAACCCCTGGTTGACGATGTCGGCGGCGCGGGTGAGTTCGGCCGATCCCAGACGGGAGGCCTGTGCCCTCATCTGTTCCGCCGCCTCGGGAGCGACGTTGACCAGGCCCTTGTCCAGGGCGTCGGGGACGGCGGAGAGGACGACCAGGTCGCGGAAGCGCTCCAGGAGGTCCGTGGCGAACCGACGCGGATCGTGTCCGCCCTCCACCACACGGTCGATCAGGCCGAACACCGCGGCACCGTCGCGCGCGCCGAGCGCGTCGACCATCTCACCGAGCAGGCTGGAGTCGGTGTAGCCCAGCAACGAGACGGCGCCCTCACGGGTGATGCCGCCCTCGTCCGAGCCGGCGATGAGCTGGTCCAGCACCGAGAGCGTGTCGCGCGCCGAACCCGCTCCCGCGCGTACGACCAACGGCAGGGCCGCCGGGTCGTAGGGGACGTCCTCCTGCTGGAGCAGGTCCTCCATGAGCTCCCTGAGGGTGCTCGGCGGGATGAGACGGAAGGGGTAGTGGTGGGTCCGCGAGCGGATCGTGCCGATGACCTTCTCCGGCTCGGTGGTCGCGAACACGAACTTCAGGTGCGGCGGGGGTTCCTCCACCAGTTTGAGCAGCGCGTTGAAACCCTCGCGGGTCACCATGTGCGCCTCGTCGATGATGTAGATCTTGTAGCGCGAGCTGACCGGGGAGAAGAAGGCGCGTTCGCGCAGGTCCCGGGCGTCGTCCACACCACCGTGCGAGGCGGCGTCGATCTCGATGACGTCGATGCTGCCGCCGCCGTCGGGGGCCAGCGCCACACAGGAGTCACAGGTGCCGCACGGGTCCGGGGTAGGGCCTTCCGCGCAGTTGAGGGAGCGGGCCAGGATGCGGGCGCTGGTCGTCTTGCCGCAACCGCGCGGACCACTGAACAGATAGGCGTGGTTGATCCGTCCGCTGCGCAGCGCCTGGCGCAGCGGTTCCGTCACGTGGTCCTGCCCGCGCACCTCGCCGAACGTCGCGGGCCGGTACTTGCGGTACAGCGCGATGCTCACGGTGTGATCACTCCCCTGGTCCCTGCCACGTGTCCATTCAACCCGCGGGTGGTGACAACTCGCGCCGGTTGGCATGGAACGGGAGGGGTTCGACCGGGCCGGAGAAAGAAAAGGACCCCCCGCGCACCCGCCAGAGCCTACTTATCCTTGCTGCCTTCCGGCCCTGGGGAGGTTCGTAGGGTGACGCCGCACGAGGGGTCTGCCCCGAGTGTAGCCCAAGCGCGGACCGCTCGGGCAACCGTCCCCAAGGCACCCGGGAACACGTCCTTCCGCCACGGGACACCCGTGGCGGACGGGGAACGCATCGACGCTTCGGCGCGTCTCATACCGCGCACGTGGCCCTCGCCGGCCCGGGCGCAGCACATCCACACCCCCACGGATCATGAACGGCATGAGCATGCTCGACCCCCTGGACTCCCCGGACGGCTCCTCCACGCGCCGCGACCTCATCGTGGACACCCTGGAGAACGCCTTCTCGGACCTGATGGCCGCCGACCCGGCCGCCTTCCGCGTCAAGTTCCGCAAGATGGCGGCCAACCCGTTCGCCTTCTACCGGGGCAGCGCCGCGCTCTTCTACACCGACGTCTCCACCATGGACGACCCCTGGGCCGACGACCGCACCTCGCGGGTGTGGATCCAGGGCGACCTGCACGCGGAGAACTTCGGGACCTACATGGACTCCACCGGCCGGCTGGTGTTCGACGTCAACGACTTCGACGAGGCCTACCTCGGCCACTTCACCTGGGACGTGCTCAGGTTCGTGGCCAGCATCGCCCTGATGGGCTGGCAGAAGGCCCTGTCCGACGAGGACATCAGCGCGCTCGTACCCCGCTACGTCGACGCCTACGTGTCCCAGGTGCGCGAGTTCGCGACGAGGGGCGGCGACTCGGAGTTCTCCCTCAAGCTGGACAACACCGACGGCACGGTGCACGACGTACTCCAGCGGGCCCGTCTCAACAGCCGCGCGGAGATGCTGCTGTCCATGACCACCCGCGACGGGTACAGCCGCCGGTTCCGGGAGGGTCCCCGAGCGCGCCTTCTGGACGATGGCGAACGCGAGAAGGTCCTGGCCGCCTACGCCTCCTACCTGGAGACCATCCCCGAGGACCAGCGCTTCGCCTCCCTGAGCTACGAGGTCAAGGACGTGGTGGGCAGCGGTGGCTTCGGGATCGGCTCGGCGGGCCTGCCCGCCTACAGCGTGCTCATCGAGGGCCAGTCGGAGGCGTGGGACAACGACGTCGTCCTGTCGGTGAAACAGGGCAACGTGGCCGCGCCCTCGCGGGTGGTGACCGACCGCGGGATCATGGCGTACTTCAAGCACCACGGCCACCGCACCGCCGTGTCCCAACGCGCGCTCCAGGCGCACGCCGACCCGCTGCTGGGGCACACCGAGATCGACGGTGTGGGCTTCGTGGTGAGCGAGGTCTCCCCCTACACCAACGACCTGGACTGGGACGGCCTGACCGAGCCCGGGCAGATCGCTCCGGTGCTGGACTACCTGGGCCGCGCCACCGCCAAGGCGCACTGCGTGTCCGACTCGCACGCGGACGCCACCCTGGTCAGCGGCGAGACCGAGGAGGCGATCATGAAGGTGCTCGACGGCCACGAGGCGGAGTTCACCCGGTGGTGCGTGGGCTTCGCCCACCGGTACGCCGCCCAGGCGCGGGCGGACCACTCGTTGTTCGTGGACGCCTTCCGCAACAACGCCATCAGCGTCCGCAACAACGCCATCAGCGGTGTGAGGTCCAGTCACGGGTCCTGAACCATGGCCGGTACGCGACCGTTCGAAGCACCCCTCGACGGCGTGTAGAGTTATCGGCGGAGGATTCGCCTAGTGGCCTAGGGCGCACGCTTGGAAAGCGTGTTGGGGGCAACCCCTCAAGGGTTCGAATCCCTTATCCTCCGCCACGGCTCACCAGCCGCAACGCAAGGCCCCGACCACACACCGGTCGGGGCCTTCGTCGTTCCTCGTCTCGGTTCTGGTCTCGGTCGGCCGCCGCCCGGCTTCGCCGTCCCGATGGCACACGGCTCGCCACCGAGCCCCACTCTCTCCGCCCGTGGAGGGCGACATCCCGATATGGCGGCACGTCGACGTGCCGCCATGTCGACTCCCCGGCTCACCCCGGGGTCGTCGCCCCTCCATTTTGCAACTTGTTGCATAATTGGTTCCGGGTCGGCCGGACACCGGCCCGCGAGGCACCCGCGAGGAGACGACATGAGCGAGTACCCCCACCTGCTGGAACCGCTGGACCTGGGCTTCACCACCCTCCCCAACCGCGTGATCATGGGCTCCATGCACGTCGGGCTGGAGGAGGTGCCCGGCGGCTTCGAGCGGATGGCCGCCTTCTACGCCGAGCGCGCCCGAGGCGGCGTCGGCCTCATCGTCACCGGCGGCATCGCCCCCAACGCCGAGGGCGCCACCTACAAGGGCGCCGCGAAGATGACCACCGAGGCGGAGGCCGAGCAGCACCGCGTGGTCACCGAGGCCGTGCACCGCGAGGGCGGGCGCATCGCCATGCAGATCCTGCACACCGGCCGCTACGCCTTCAACGAGGACGCGGTCGCCCCCAGTGCCGTCAAGGCGCCCATCAGCGCCTTCACCCCGCGGGCGCTCACCGGCGACGAGGTCGAGCGGACCATCGAGGACTTCGTCCGCGCCGCCGAACTGGCCAAGTACGCCGGATACGACGGCGTGGAGGTGATGGGCTCCGAGGGCTACCTGATCAACCAGTTCATCGCCTCGGCCACCAACCTGCGCGAGGACGAGTGGGGCGGCTCCTACGACAACCGCATGCGTCTTCCGGTGGAGATCGTGCGACGCGTGCGCGAGCGCGTCGGCGAGGACTTCATCCTCGTCTACCGACTGTCCATGCTCGACCTGGTGCCCGGCGGCTCCACGTTCGACGAGGTGGTCCGGCTCGCCCTGGCCGTGGAGGAGGCCGGGGCGACCATCATCAACACCGGCATCGGCTGGCACGAGGCGCGCATCCCCACCATCGCCACGTCGGTGCCCCGTGGCGCCTACACCTGGGTGACCCGCAAACTGAAGGGGCGGGTGTCCGTCCCACTCGTGGCGGTCAACCGCCTCAACACCCCCGAGGTCGCCGAACGGGTCCTGGCCGGTGGAGACGCGGACATGGTCTCCCTCGCCCGGCCCTTCCTCGCCGACCCCGACTTCGTCGCCAAGGCCGCAGCCGGGACCCCCGAGGAGATCAACACCTGCATCGGCTGCAACCAGGCCTGCCTGGACCACACATTCAGCCTCAAGGTGACCTCGTGCCTGGTCAACCCGCGCGCCTGTCACGAGACCGAACTCGTGCTCTCCCCCACCCGACTCCGTAAGAACGTGGCCGTGGTCGGCGCCGGACCCGCCGGGCTCGCCTTCTCCGTCTCCGCGGCCGAACGCGGGCACACGGTCACCCTGTTCGACGCCGCCGAGGAGATCGGTGGACAGTTGAACCTGGCCCGTCGCGTGCCGGGCAAGCAGGAGTTCGACGAGACCCTGCGCTACTACCGGGTCCAGCTCGACAAGCACGACGTGGACGTGCGCCTGGGCACCCTCGTGGAGACCTCCCACCTGGAGGGCTACGACGAGATCGTGATCGCCACGGGCGTCACCCCGCGCGTACCGGACATCCCCGGCGTGGACCACCCCAAGGTGGTCGGCTACGTCGACGTCCTGAACGGGAACGCGGAGGTCGGCGACCGGGTGGCCGTCATCGGCGCGGGCGGCATCGGCTTCGACGTCTCCGCCTTCCTCACCGACGGCGGCGGACAGGAGACCACCGAGGAGTTCCTGCGCAGATGGGGCGTGGACACCGACCTGGCGACCCCCGGAGGTCTCCGTGCACCCGAGCGCCCCGAACCGCCGCGCAGCCTGCACCTGCTCCAGCGCGGGAGCGGCAAGGTCGGCGCCGGGCTCGGCAAGACCACCGGATGGATCCACCGCCTGGAGCTGCGACACCGGAACGTGGAGACGGTCGCGGGCGCCTCCTATGACCGCATCGACGACGAGGGCCTGCACCTGTCCGTGGACGGGGTCAAGCGCGTGCTCGACGTGGACACGGTCGTGGTGTGCGCGGGACAGGAGCCGCGCCGGGACCTGGCCGAGGAACTGACCGCCGCGGGCCGCTCCGTGCACCTGATCGGCGGGGCCGACGAGGCGGCCGAACTGGACGCCAAGCGGGCTATCGACCAGGGCACGCGCCTGGCCGCCGCCCTGTGACGGTGGGAAAAGGGCAAGCACGGTTCAAGGATCCGTACCGGTCGGTCACCCACGAGTGACATCCGGCTGCGCGGGGTAGCCGCATCAGCATGAGACTCGGTGAAGACATCCGCACCATCGAACGGGAAGAGCGCCTTGACCCCGCGGTCTCCCGGCTGAAGCGCCTGGCCGAACGCATCCCGAAGGGCACGGTCCGCGACGTGCTCCACGGGGTGCAGCTGGGGCATCCCCTGCATCCGATCCTGGTGCAGATGCCCATCGGCACGTGGATGGCGGCGGTCCTGCTGGACATGCTTCCGGGGGACCACCGCCGCAGCGCGCACACACTGGTCAACGTCGGGCTGCTCGCCGCCCTGCCCGCGGCGGTGAGCGGCCTGGCGGACTGGTCGCAGCAGCACGAGAGGCAGCAGCGCGTGGGCGTGGTGCACGCGGCGACCAACGGCGTGGGGTCCGTGCTCTTCGGCGCCTCCTCGGTGGCCCGGGCGCGCGGACGCCAGGGATGGGGGAAGTTCCTGGCCCTGGCCGGCATGGGCGTCGTCGGGCTGAGCGGCTCCCTGGGCGGGCACATCGCCTACTATCGCGCGGGCGGCGCCAACAGCGCCGACCACCTCGCCGACCTGGTGCCCGACGGTTCGCACGACATCGGTCCGTTGAACGGGTTCCCCGACGGGGGGCTCGGCGGGGCCGAGGTGAACGGCGTCCCCGTCGTGGTGGCGCGGACCGGCGACTCGGTGAACGCGTTGTTGGGCACGTGCCCCCACATGGGCGCCCCTCTGGCCGACGGCGAACGGGTGGACGGGTGCGTCCGCTGCCCCTGGCACGGCAGCGAGTTCCGTCTGGAGGACGGAACGGTCGTCCACGGGCCCGCGACCGCGGCGCTGGAGCCCTTGGAGTCCTCGGTCGTGAACGGCCGGGTGATGGTCCGCCTGCGCAGGCCCGAGGAGTAGGACGGGGCTCGCGCCTTTCCGTTCCCGACGAACCCGCCCCCAGTGCCGCTTGCGATGGCCCACTGGGGGCACCGTCGTGCGAGGGGGCCTTCCGGGCGCGCGTCCGGCGCACGCCCGGCCCTGGGGCCGGTGACTTCCTAGAATGCGCTCATGTCCCTGCCCCACGCGATTTTGACCGCCCTGTTGGAGAAGCCGTCCTCCGGTCTGGAGTTGGCCCGGCGGTTCGACCGCTCGATCGGCTACTTCTGGTCGGCCAGCCACCAGCAGATCTACCGAGAACTGGGCAAGCTGGAGCGGGGGAAGCTGATCCGGGCCCTGCCGGCGGAGGTCCCCACGCGCGGCCGACGCAAGGAGTACGAGGTGCTGCCCGCCGGCCGCGAGGAGCTGGAACGATGGGTGGACACGCCCGAGGACCCCAAGACCGCCCGAGACCCGTTGCCACTGCGGTTGCGCGCGGCCGGGGTGGTCGGTGTGCGCGGCCTGGTGTCGGAACTGCGCCGCCACCGCGACCTGCATCTGTCGCGGTTGGAGGAGTACCGGGCCTTCGAGCGGCGCGACTATCCGGACGGGCCCAAGAACGAGCGTGAGCGGATTCAGCGCCTGGTGCTGCTCGGCGGCATCGACGTGGAGGCCGGATGGGTGTCGTGGCTGACCCGAGCCATCGAGGAGCTCGAAGAGGCCCGGTGAGCGGGCGGGGCCCTGGCCCCGGCCGCGCGGGTCGTCCCGGCCGCGCGCCGTCGGCGATCCGGTCGACGCACCACAGGCGCGTCGGTTCGGCGCCTTGCGACCCTCACCCGCGAGCCGGGGCGATCCTGCTCAGCGCCGGACCGCCCCGGCCTCCGACAGGTTCGCCGGCAGCCGGAGCCCGGGACGCAGCGGCACCAACTGTGACCGCAGGACCATGGTGGCCGCGCCGATGGCGGGCGCGGTCGCCGCGGAGGTGGACAGACGCACCTCCACGGCGTGGGTGGCGCGGGCGAAGAAGGCCCGGTCCAACTCCTCCCGGATGACCGGCAGGTAGATCGACCCGGCCACGGCCAGGCTCGGCCCGGTCAGCACCAACAGGTCCAGGTCCATGACATTGGCCAGGTTGCGCACCGCCACGGCCAGGTAGCGGGCGGAGCGGTCCAGCAACGAGCGTGCGGTGGGCTCTCCCCGGCGGGCCGCGCGCACCACGGCGGCGAACTCCGCCGCCACCGACGACCGACCGCCCTCGCGGACCAGACCGGCGTCGCGCGCGAGCCGCGCGTCCTCCCGGGCCGCGGCCACGACGGCGGCGGGGCCGGCGATCGCCTCGACGCATCCTCGCCCGCCGCACCAGCACAATGGCCCGTCCACGTCCAGGCACACGTGCCCGATCTCCCCGGCGTTCCCACTGGCCCCGTCATGGGGCACACCGTTGACCAACACTCCGGCGCCCACGCCGGTGCCCATGTACACGGCGGCGAAGATCGACGAGCCGCCGACCACCCCGGACCAGTACTCGCCGAGGGCTGCGGCGGTCGCGTCGTTGCCCGAGACCACGGGCAGGTCGACGGCGCTCCTCAGTTCCTCCACCATCGGATAGCCCGCCCAGTGGCGCAGTGAGGGCTGTCGTCGCAGGTCGCCGGTCGGCGTCACCAGGCCCACGCCGACCACCCTCCCGCGTTCGACCCCGGCGCCCTCCACGAGCGCGTCCACCTGCCGGGACATGCGGGCGGTGATCTCGGCGGGGTCCTCGTCCCTGACCCCGGTGCGGGTCAGGCGGGACACGACGGCGCCGGTGAGGTCGGTGAGCACATAGGTGATGCCGACGGGATCGATGTGCACTCCGACGGCGTACCGGGCCTCCTGGGCGAGCCGGAGCAGCACGCGGGGTTTGCCTCCGGTGGACTCGGCGCGACCGACCTCCCGGACCAGACCGTCGTCGATGAGCCCGCGGACGACGGTGGAGATCGTGGCCCCGGTGAAGCCGGTGGCCTCCACCAGTCCGACGCGGCTGATCGTGCCCGCGGCACGGATGACGTCGAGGACCGCCGCCCTGCTCGTCGTGTGCGGAATGGCCCGTGCCGAACCGCCCAATGCCACCTCCACCGCTCGCCATGGCGTGGTCCGCGAAGCCCCCGCCGTACACGTCGTACGACCGGAAGGGCGCGTATCAGCGTACCGTCGCCCCCTCGGCGCGGGACGCGTGCCTCGGCCGGATCCGGACACCTTCGCCACAGGCGTTGACTTACTTTGTTCACTGAAGTAAGAATCCAGAGCACGGCCGGACCGCACGACGAGCGGGCCCGCACACGAAAGAACCCCCGAGCGTCCCCCGACCCCGATTCCGGAGAAACCGAAGATGAACCGCCGGACCCTTCACGACGGATGGCGTCTGTCCGCCACGAGCGGACCCGTCCCCGAACACATCGCGGGTCGCTCCGTCCCCGCCCAGGTCCCCGGAAGCACCCACCTGGACCTGCTGGCCGCCGGGCTGATCCCCGAGCCCTACATGGACACCAACGAGAACGAACTGGCCTGGATGCACCGCGTCCACTGGCGGTACTCCCTCACCTTCGAGGCCCAGGCCTCCGCCCCCGACGAGCGTGTCGACCTGGCCTTCGACGGCCTGGACACGGTCGCGACCGTGGAGCTCAACGGCACCGAACTCGGCACCACCGCCAACATGCACCGGTCCCACCGCTTCGACGTGCGCGACGCACTGCGCACCGGCACCAACGAACTCGTGGTCTCCTTCCGTTCCGCGCTGGAGTACGCCGAGGAGATGCGTGAGCGCCTCGGCGCCCGCCCGCACGTCAACACCCACCCGTACAACATGGTCCGCAAGATGGCCTGCTCCTTCGGGTGGGACTGGGGCCCCGACCTCCAGACCGCCGGGATCTGGAAACCCGTGCGCCTGGAACGCTGGCGGACCGCGCGCCTGGCACGGACGCGCACCCTGGTCACCGTCGGGGAGGACGGCACCGGCAGGGTCGAGGTGCACGCCGACGTCGAGCGCGCGGGAGAGGGTGCGGCCCTGTCCCTCACCGCCGAGGTCGCCGGTCACCGGGCCACCGCCAAGGTGGCGCCCGGATCCGACGGCGGCACGGTCGTCGTCGAGGTGCCCGACGCCCGCCTGTGGTGGCCGGTCGGTCACGGTGACCAGCCCCTGTACGACCTGCACGTCGCCCTGACCACGGGCGGTGGGGACGAGCCGCTGGACTCCGTGAACCGCCGCGTCGGCTTCCGCACCATCACCGTGGACACCGAACCCGACGAGCACGGCACCCCCTTCACCGTCGTGGTCAACGGCAAGCCGATCTTCGTCAAGGGGGCCAACTGGATCCCCGACGACCACTTCCTCACCCGCATCACGCGCGAGCGCCTGGCCAGACGCGTCGACCAGGCCGTGGGCGCGCACATGAACATGCTGCGCGTGTGGGGCGGCGGCGTCTACGAAAGCGAGGACTTCTACGACCTCTGTGACGAGCGCGGTGTCCTGGTGTGGCAGGACTTCCTCCTCGCCTGCGCCTCCTATCCCGAGGAGGAACCGTTCTGGAGCGAGTTCGAGGCCGAGGCCAGGGAGAACGTCGCGCGCCTGAGCTCCCACGCCTCTCTCGCCCTGTGGAACGGGGGGAACGAGAACCTCTGGGGCTACATGGACTGGGGGTGGCGGGAACAGTTGGGGGACCGTACCTGGGGTCACGGCTACTACACCGACCTCTTCCCCCGGATCGTCGCCGAACTGGACCCCACCCGGTTCTACGCCGACGGCAGCCCCTACACACCGAGGTTCGCCCCGGAGGAGGTCCACCCCAACGACGAGGCCCACGGCACCCGACACGAATGGGACGTGTGGAACCGGACCGACTACCGGGCCTACCAGGACCACGTGCCCCGGTTCTGCTCCGAGTTCGGCTTCCAGGGCCCGCCGACCTGGGCCACCCTCACCGACTGGGTGCACGACGAGCCGCTCAGCCCCACCGGAGCCGCCTTCCTGCTGCACCAGAAGGCCGAGGACGGCAACGGCAAGCTCGAACGCGGCATGACCGCCCACCTGCCCACGCCTCACACCTTCGAGGACTGGCACTGGGCCGCCCAACTCAACCAGGCCCGCGCCGTCGCGTTCGGAGTCGAGCACTTCCGTTCCTGGTGGCCGCGGACCGCCGGTTCCCTGGTCTGGCAGATCAACGACTGCTGGCCGGTCACCTCCTGGGCCGCCGTGGACGGCGACGAGCGCCCCAAGCCGCTCTGGTACGGCCTGCGCCGCGCCCACGCCCCGCGTCTGCTCACCGTGCAGCCCCGGGACGGACGCCTGGTCCTGGTCGCCGTCAACGACACCGACGAGGCCTGGTCCGCGTCGGTGCGCGCCGAACGCCGGACCTTCGGGGGCGAGGTGCTGCACACCGAGGAGAGGGAACTGTCCGTACCCGCCCGTTCCGTCACGGAGGTCGAGCCGACGCGGGAGCTGTTCGCGGCCCGCGACACCAGGCGGGAGCTGCTCGTGGCCACGGCGGGGGACGTCCGCGTCGTACGGCCCTTCCGGGAGGACGTGCACCTGGCCTACGACCCCGACCCGCTGACCGCGGTCGCCACGCCCGTGGAGGGCGGATACCAGGTGCGGGTGCGCGCCACCTCCTTCGCCAGGGACGTCAGCGTGCTGGCCGACCGGGTGGCCCCCGACGCCGAGGTGGACGACATGCTCGTGGACCTGCCGGCCGGGGAGGAGCACACCTTCATGGTGCGGACCGCGCGGAAGGTGGACCCGGCCGAGCTGACCTCTGCTTCCGTCCTGCGCTCGGCCAACTCCCTGCACGCCCGGCGGTCCTGATGGTCGGCGGTGGCGCCTCGGGCGCGGTCGGGCTGGTGCTGGCCAGACCGCGTCCCCTGGTGAGCGCGGAGCTCTTCTTCATGGAGTTCGTCGCCGGTATCGAGGAGGGGCTCGCCGAACACGACATGGCGCTCCTGCTCCACCTGGTGAACGACGGGGAGGCCGAGCTGTCCGCCTACCGCAGGTGGTCGCGACGGCGTCTGGTGGACGCCGTCGTGGTGTTCAATCCCGCCGTGGACGACGAACGTCCCGCCGTGCTGGGCGAGCTGGGTCTTCCCGCCGTGATCGCGGGGGCGCCCTCCCCGGTCCCCGGCGTCCCCGGTGTACGCACCGACCACGCGACCCCGGCCCAGGAGGCGCTGACGCGCCTGCTGGAACTGGGTCACCGGGAGATCGCCAGGGTGACCGGCCCCGAAGGACTGCTGCACACCCGCGCCCGTACACAGGCCTTGGTGGAGGGATGCCGGAAGGCCGGGGTGCCCGACCCGGTACTCGTGGAGGGCGACTACTCGTCCGAGGCGGGCGCCCGGCTCACCGGTGAACTGCTCGGACGTCGGGAGCCGCCGACCGCGATCCTGTACGACAACGACGTGATGGCCGTGGCCGGACTGGACGTCGCGCGGGACCTCGGGGTCCCCGTTCCGGAGCGTCTGAGCATGGTGGCCTGGGACGACTCGGCCCTGTGCCGTCTGGCCACGCCCGCGCTGACCACCATGAGCGTGGACGTGTACCGGTACGGGGTCTCGGTGGCCGAGTCCGCATTGGAGTGCGCCGCGGGGCTTCCCGTCACGGAGCGGTGGTCGCCCACGGCGCGTTTCGTGCCTCGCGACAGCACGGGCCCCGCTCCCCCGGTGGGGTAGCGTTCCACGGTCCGTCGACATGTACCCGTGTCGACGGACCGCTTCGTCGACGAAGCGACACGCGGATCCCCCACACGAAAAACCGCCCCCGGGGATCCCCGAGGCGGCTGGTGACGGCGGAGGAGGGATTTGAATCCTCGAAGGGTTGGCCTCTCGGGACTGCGGAACCATCAGCGGCCCAATTCCGAAAATCGGCACTAACCTGCTGCGGAATACCCATGCGTTCCCACCGTTCCCGACCGCTTCCAGTCTCCGTGTGTAATAAATGTGCATTGCTCTGTACGCCAGGCATAGGCTCTTGCCCCAGGTAGACCGGGCGCTCTTGGGAGCCCTCGCCGTGGCTCTTCTGGCCCCAGTCTTCGACAACCATGTTTTCGGGCCGAGGCGCACGACAGCGCTGGGCCAGCGACCCAAGACAGACGCCTCCGCTGTCTGGTGACTCGGGGTCCGAACGCGCCAGGAACCACGGTTGCCCCCCAAAGCCGAACCTGTCGCTGTCAAATCAGTCCCGGTATTTCGCCTCCGAACCGGCCGCTGCATGGCTCGGGGCCGGGGGGGCAGCCCGCAGCCCGAGCCATGCAGCGGAGCACCGCAGCGGCGCTCGCGCCATCGCCTCGATCCCATCAAGCATGGTTCGGCAATCCTTACACCCCAGCGCCCATTAAGAGAAAATTAGGACGAAAGTCCTTCCTGTCATGATGGCCACATCTGGCCACTTTGCACCAGGCTTGCAGGTCATTGGACTAGATTGACTCCCATATCACACGAGGGAGCAGCCTTGCCCGAGAGCGGAAATAGCATTGTTGATCTTAATAACAAAATTGTTCTACTCAAAAGCTACATGGAATCCGCTCGAAGAAAATCCGTATACGGAACTCTTCTTATTGCCACTGGGTCTATAGGCGCGATCGCCTATGTTGTCGATTATTTTACGCTCGACTGGCAGGGAATTGCGCCCTATGTAAAGCTGATCATTTTGGGGACCTTTGTTGGTTTGCTCACTTGGGGAATTGCCCTGCGAGCAAACCCTGGCGTAAAGGTTCGCGAGCCTGAACTTTCGAATGAGCTAGTTACTTCAGACAGAAATGGGTATCGAACTGCGAGCCAGCTTGAAATTGAACTTCGGAGAATTCGAGACAAAAAGAAAGACCAGACACCAAATTCAGATGAAGACGTAGATGAACGCAGGAAGTCATACAGAGAGGAAGCGACTTTCTATATTGAGGAACTAAGGAGGGAGAGTCAGTACTACCGGAACGTAAGCAATATCGTTCAAGGAATCGTTATTGTTGGATCACTCCTAGGATCCTTCATGGCAGCCAGTTCCTTCTTTGTTCGGGAGTACTCTTGGTTTGTTGCGATTAATAGCCTTGCCATTGGAATTGCCTCCGGGTTTGCTGGGTATTGGAAATACAAGGAGCGCAGTTTTTATTCTCAGCAGACTGCTGACCTCATCGAACATGAGATCGAATCTTTTGATCTGCAGATTGGGCGATATGAAAAAGGCGGCACTGAGGAAAAGAATTTGCTCTTTGCAAGGGAGATTTTGCGCCTGCGACAGGATCAGAAGATGCGTGAGCAGAACCTTGATCAGCCTTCTTCTAGTGGGGAAGAGGCGAAAAAGTGATGAAGAGAGGAACGCAAGTTGCTCCCGCTCTCTTCGCGATTTTTATGCTGAGCGCCTGCTCTGCTTCGTACAATGAAAAGGTCAGGCATCTGGAGGAAGTTGCACAACGGGGGGTGGAGGTGCACAAAATTATTGAAGATCTCGAAGGCGAGGAAGCCGACGAAGAGCAGTGTCGTGAGGCGAGTAGAGTTCTAAATAAGGATCATCCCCACATTGAAAAGAAAGACAGAGAAGCTTGGCATGAACTCGTGGAAGGAGTCTTCGTAAGTGCCTGCATTTCGGGGAGATACTAAGGGCAGAAGCTCGTCAATCTTCACACCCAGACTTATATCGTTTGCTTTTTTGTTTTCCCTTATTTCGACTGGTTGCGCAGCCAGTTACCAAGAAAGAAACGACTACCTACTGCAAATGGCACAGAGGGGGGTCGAGGTTAATAAGCTATTTCGTGGTCAAGGGCAAGAGATCGATGAGGACCTCTGCCTGTCGGCAAACTCTGCCCTAAACGACGACATCCCGTCCAATCGATCTTGGGGATACGAGCCCACCCCAGAGTGGGAAGAGCTAGTGAGGGAGACATTTGTGAATGCGTGCATCTCTGGCGAATATTAAGAACCCCTTAACTTTTAGACCCCTTCCACGCAAGGTCAAAACTTGCAGAGTACATCCTGGACATATCGGGTGAATTTCTGCGATCTATCTCAATGACTGGAGATTTTGAAGCTGGCATGCCATAAATATGGTGATTAATTATCATCTTCCTCTCTGTTAAGTAGATAGAACTGTACAAGATCGTCGAATGTTTTCGAATCTCGACGCCGTCGACGTCCAGCAGGGCACGGAAGAGCAGCAGAGAGTTGAGTACCCTAGCAGAGAGGGCTTCTCCAATCTGCTCCTCTTGTCCGCGTTGCTTCACTGCTTGAGACTCGGGGTCTCCTAGAAGGATGCGGATATTTACTCCGTCTTGAGCTCGCGAGTTGAGCAACTCCAACATGCCAGCGTCGTCGGCGAGGAACAGGCCGCTGTAGACCAGGATGCCAATCTCTTGTTCAGCTTCACTGAACAGGTCCCACCACACTTCCCGAGGCACCTGCCAGCGGTGTGCGTAGACACGCTGGACGTGCTCAGACCCGGGGGTACGCTCTTTGGATTCCCGGCTTTCCTGTGGCCAGAGTCGGTCCTCTTGGACTTGGAGGAGTTCAGCCAGTGCCCAGCGGTGCCGGGGATAAGGACGTGTTCCGGACAGCCACCGGCGGACGGTCTTGGGGTCCACGCCGAGGTGTGCTGCCACGTCGGTCTCGGTGAGTTGGGCTGCGGCCAGCGCCTTGTGCAGTGCAGCGTTCACGTCGTGCCCTCCTGGGGGTACGGGAACCCGACGATAACAGAAGACGTCCCTAGACGTCCCTCAAGTTGTCCGATACGTGGTACACATGTCCACTCACCCAGAGCATCGTTGCCGCATGTACACCTGATCTGACCAGGGAGCATCATGCGGAACCACACCACGCGCCCCCATCACCGAAGGCGGCCCCTGCCCCGACTGGCCCGACGCGTTCGCCTGTACGTCCTGAGCGCGGTCCTCCCGTACGGGGAGGTGGACGTCTGATGTCGCTCCTCCAACCCCGCTGCGGTGACACCTGTCTGAGCCCTGCCGGGCGCCTGCGGACCTGTGAGCTGGATGCCGGCCACGACGGTCCCCATGAAGACGTCCGCGGAGACCGGTGGGAGTCCCCGGGCCTCGTGCTGGAACGTCTACGCGAGCGCTGGGGGCACACCCACCGGATCGTCTGGACCGGACGGCTGTGGATGGCGACGGCTCACCACCGGAACGCCTCATGGCGTACCGAGATCGAGCCCACCCCCGAGCAACTGGAAGAACGCCTTCGTACCCGAAGCACCTGCCCGCCCGTTCCTCTTCCGAGGAGTCAGCGATGAACCAACCAGCCGAGGACAAGCAGTGGGACCCGATCCCGGACGACCTCACCGAAGAAGAGCGTCGCGCGGTGGAGCGTCAGGGCAGGGCCATCGCACTGCAAGAAGAACTCGGGGTACCACGCCTGACCGAACGCGACTACGACTACGGCGACTAGCACCCCACTCGCCCATACTGATGTCCTGCAAACCTTGTCACACCTGCTGACGACGCTTCCGCTGTCTCGCCTCTAAGGAACCTGTTTGAGCTCGCCCACCCCCTGGGGGGCCTACCACCAGATCGCGGATTCCCTACGCTCCCGTGTCACGTCTGGGGAGCTCTCCCCCGGAGACGCTCTCCCCTCCGAGGCTGCCCTCGGCCAAGAGTTCAACGTCTCGCGCACCACCGTGCGCCGTGCTCTGGCCGAACTGGAAACCGAGCGGCTGATCAAGGCCCTACCGGGAACCGGCCGTGTCGTCTGCACTGCGGAAGATCGTGCGAGTACTGGCAAGGAGGACAGTCCGCCTGCCCGGTACCGGCGGATCGCCGCAGACCTGCGAGAGCGGATCACCAGTGGTGAACTCGCTCCGGGGGACGCCCTGCCCAGTGAGGCGGACGTGGTCCGCCAGTACTCGGTGTCACGCGGGACGGCCCGTCAAGCCCTCTCCGAACTGGAGGGGGCCGGGCTGGTGGTCGCTGTACACGGCAAGGGGCGGTTCGTCACCGGAGGCGAAACCGGCGCGCGTTAGCCTGGTGCATGTGGGACATGTTCACTGGGCGCGGGAGCTCGCGCGAGAACTGCTCGAACAACCGCTTCCCCGACGCTGGGCGCACTCCCAGGGGGTAGCCGAACAGGCGCGGTCCCTGCGAGTCGTGCTCGGTGAACATGCCGACCTGGTGGAAGCCTCCGCCTGGCTCCACGACATCGGGTACTCCCCGGACCTGGCGACCACGGGCTTTCATCCCCTCGACGGTGCCCGCTACCTGCGCGACGTCCAAGGGGCGGATGAAGCCCTGGTCTCCCTGGTGGCCTATCACTCCTGCGCTGTGGTGGAGGCCGAGGAACGGGGCCTTCTCGCCTCGCTCAAGGACGAGTTCGACGCTCCGCCCGAGGATCTGTTGGACGCGCTGACCTACTCGGACATGACCACCGGTCCGGACGGGACGCACCTGCCGGTCGAACGGCGCTTGTCAGAGATCCTGGAACGCTACGCCCCGGAAGACCTGGTCCACCGCTCCATCACTCGTTCCTCGCCGCTGCTGACGGCATCGGTACGGATTATGGAACGCCGATTGGCTAAGGTCGGCTAACCCTCATCCGATGTGGGTGGGGCCTCCGCTGAGGAACTGGTCCACGCGCATGCGCATGGAGCGGTTCATCCGGTACCCGGTCAGTTCGCTCTTGGGGACCCAGACGACTTCCTTGGACTCGTCGCTGGGCGTGGGCTCACCCGAGAGGGGGCGGGCGGTGAGGGCGATGGAGAACTCCTGGCGGGCCTCGCCGTTGCTGGTGTAGTAGATGATGTGCTTCGGGTCGCTGTAGACCCCGACGATTCCGGTGATCTGGCAGGTCACCCCGGTCTCTTCCAGGGTCTCGCGTACCGCGGCCTGGGGGACGGATTCGCCCGGGTCCACCGCACCCCCGGGTACCGCCCAGTTGTCGTTGTCGGTGCGGCGGATCATCAGCACCTCGTCGCGTTGGTTGACCACGAACACGTTCACCGACGGGACGAGGCTGTTCGCGGCTGGCGCCTGGGGGTCGTCGTAGTAGTCGATCCGCTTGCCCATGGACCTCTCCTCAGTCGAGCGGGGTCGCGTCCGTCCAGACCTTCTCGTAGCTCTCCAGGTAGGTGCCGGCCAGGGCCCCGCCAGGGATCTTGCGCAGATGGAACACCGGGGCCTCCGAGGCCATCGCGCCGTAGACATGGGTGTTTACGATCATCTGGTCGTCGGCGCGGTAGATCGAGTTGTACAACGTCGTCCCGTGAAGACGGAACTCCACCCCCGGCACCTGGCTCAACGACCGGTACAGCACGATCACGTTGCGGATCTTCGCGGCCAAAAGCTCGTCCAGACCCTCGTCCTTGCCGCGCTGTGCCACGGCCTCGCTGTCGGGGTCTCCCAGCAGGACGCGGACGCGGACTCCGGCCTTGGCCTTGTCCGTCAGCAGTTTGATCATGCTCGGGTCATCAGCGAGAAAGAATCCGCTGAAGACCAGGATCGAGATCTCTTCCCGAGCGCTTTCGAAGACGCTCCGCCACAACTCCGGCGGGACGCTCCACCGGTGCGGGTAGATCTCCACGATCTCGCTCTGTGAGGCGGCCTTGCTCTGCTCCGGAGTGAGGGCCTGGGGCCAGAGGTAGGTCTCCTCCACACCCAGGTAGGTCGCTGCCGCATAGCGGTGACGGCGGTAGGGGGTGCGCCCCTGGGTGATCCAGCGCTCCACGCTCTTGGCGTCCACGCCGATCTTCTCGGCCAGATCGGCCGGGGTGGCTCCGCGCTGAAGCAGCGCGGCTCGCAACCTTTCGTTCGGCATGGACCTCGGGGGTTCGCTGGACGTCTGGGGACGCGCTCACATTACCGAGACGTCCCGAACACGTCCAGCCATGTAGTGATCCCCGTCCCGGCCCCTTAGCGAATGGGGGTCATCGTCAGCACGACCTCGGACTTCTCCCGACCCGGCCAAGGATCTTCCTCCTGATCCTGTTTAGTCGAAGCCGCCTACGTCCAGACGAGGAGGCCATCGAGACGGTGGGGGCTACGGCGTGGGGTTCTTGGAAGGTCGAGTGATGAGCCCCGAAGGGGACCGCCCCGACCTGTCGACATGTACCCGTGTCGACGGATCGCCCCGTCGACGAAGCGACACGTGGCTCCCGCACACGAAAAACCGCCCCCGGGGATCCCGGAGGCGGCTGGTGGCGGTGGAGGAGGGATTTGAACCCTCGAAGGGTTGCCCCTTACCCGCTTTCGAGGCGGGCGCCATCGGCCACTAGGCGACTCCACCGCGGACAACTCTACAGTATTCGGCGCCCTGCGAAGAACTCGCTGAGGAGACGGGCACACCGATCGGCGATCTCCTCGGGGACCAGGTCGGGCGGCACGACCTCGGGGCGGTGGTTGAGGCGGGGATCGCGCACCAGGTCCCACACCGATCCGGCCGCGCCCGCCTTGGCGTCGCGGGCGCCGTAGACCACCCGGTCCACCCGGGAGAGCACCACCGCGCCCGCGCACATCGTGCAGGGTTCGAGCGTCACCACCAGGGTGCACCCGTCCAACCGCCACTCACCACGTCGGCGGGCGGCGGCCCGTAGCGCGAGCACCTCGGCGTGCGCGGTGGGGTCGCCCGTCGCCTCGCGCTCGTTGCGTCCCCTGCCCAGGACGGTGCCGTCGGAGTCCAGCACCACGGCGCCCACCGGTACGTCGCCCGTCTCCAGGGCGCGCTCGCCCTCGGCGATCGCCTCGCGCAGCGCCGCTTCGAGATCCTTGGTCACAGCCGCATGCCGTCGAGGAGGTCACCGAAGCCCGCGCGTTCGGCGACCACGGCGAGGACGTCGCCCGGCAGGACTCCCCCTCCCACCGACAGCGAGCGCAGTTCGTCCTCGGGCATCCCCAGGTCGGTGAGCAGGTCGCCGTCGCCGTCGGGCACCGGATCGGGGCGGGTACCCGCGCCGTCGGAAGGGGCGGCGGCCCCCAGCCCTCCGGCCTCGGAGAGCACGGAGGCCAACGGATGGTCGTGTACCACGCGTGCGTCGGAGAGGTACACGCGCGGTTCCTCCCCGTCGTCACCGGCGCGGACGATGGCGAACCACTCGTCGTCCGCCTCCACGAGCAGAAGGGAGAGGTCGCTGCCCCGGTCGGCCGCGAAGTCGAGCATCAGGTCGGTGACGTCATCGATGACTTCCACGTCGCCGAGTTCGAGCTCGGTTCCCCGCCATGTCTTCCCGTGGGGAGCGAAGACAGCTGCGAAGGTCGACACCGCGTGCTCTCCTGTTCGCCGGGATGCTGTTACTCCTGCTGGTCCTTACCCCATACTGTCAAGTACACGCTGAAAGGCCTGGGCGAATCCCAGCCGCTCGGACACGCTGGCCAACACCTCGTCCGGGTACAGGTCCAGGTCGCCCGCCAGCGCTCCCAACTCCATCTCGTCCAATCCCAGATCGGCCACGATGGACAGGTCGCCCGCGGGAAGCACCTGGTCCAGTTCGTCGTCGTACGGCAGGTCGATGTCCAGGTAGTCCAGGACGTCCCGGGCCACCTGCCAGTCCACGGACGCGGTCACGTCGGAGAGGAAGACGGAGACCTCACCGCCATAGACCCGCACGATGATGAAGAAGTCGTCGCCCACCGAGACCAGGCCGAGGGAACCGCTGATGCTCGGTTGCTGACGCAGTGCGTGGATCAGACCCTTGAGATCGTGCGTCAGGGTCACGGGCAGTAGATCGACGTCCCAGTGGTCCTCTTCCCTGTACGCGATCGCAGCGAAGTCGCCCGAGCCGTCGTCACCTTGATCGAGCACTGTCATCGTCACCCCAACCCGGCCGGTGTATCAGTGCGGACGAAGGTACCCCGGATCGCCCGTGCGAGTGCCATGGTAACGATCACTCCGGCACCGCTGCGGCCCTCGGTCCGTGTAAGTCCGGACCACGCTCTCATGAGAACGTGGTCCGCGCTCCCCCGAGGTGTCACGGCGGATCATGGAAGGCCGTCGGTCGGTGCACGCTTCTTTCCCAGGGCGGAGGGCCGACTCGCGGGGCGCCGGTCCGGTCGACGCGCACAGTTAGACTCGGGCTGCCCTCCTTCCCCATCACCACCCCGTCATCCCAGCTCAACCGGAGAACGTTTTGGAAACCCTGGTCGTCGACCACCCCCTGGTCGCGCACAAACTGACCGCCCTGCGCGACGTGCGGACCGACTCACCTACCTTCCGACGCCTGACCGACGAGTTGGTGACCCTGCTCACCTACGAGGCGACCAGGGACGTTCGAGTGACGGACGTCACCATCCGAACGCCGCTCATGGAGACCACCGGAACGCAGTTGTCGCGTCCCACACCCCTTGTGGTGCCGATCCTGCGCGCGGGCCTTGGCATGCTCGACGGGATGACCAGGCTCCTGCCCACCGCAGAGGTCGGCTTCCTCGGCATGGCCCGGGACGAGAGGACCCTACAGCCCGCCACCTACGCCGACCGGTTGCCACAGGACCTGTCCGGCCGCCAGTGCTACGTGCTCGACCCGATGCTGGCCACCGGCGGCACCCTGGCCGCGGCGCTCAAGCTCCTGGTCGAGCGGGGCGCCGACCACATCACCGCGATCTGTCTGCTGGCCGCGCCCGAGGGCCTGGCCTCCGTGGAACGAAAGCTGACCGAAACCCTGAGCCCCGACCACGGAGCCACCCTGCGCGTGGTGACGGCCGCGATGGACGAGAGGCTCGACGAGAACGGCTTCATCCTTCCGGGGCTGGGAGACGCGGGCGACCGCCTGTACGGCTGCTCCTGACTCGTCTCCGCTCCAGCGCCCTTCGGATCACCGGATGGGCGCTTTTTCGGCTCTTTTTGAGAGAGCATGAATGAATGTCCGAAAAGCGGGCATGCCCTCCGTGTCATTGACGTCTCCCCAGGTGGGCGGCGAAGTCCGGAGCAAGACGCATTCGTTTTGAGACTGGAACGTAACAGACAGAAGTGATCATGGTTCCTGACCACCCGTAACGGGGAGACCTGCCGAACCAAAACCTCCACCTGGAGTTCACCGGGCCGGCCGCGCGCTTTCCGTCACGGTCTCCACGCCACCCTCTCGCCATTACCGAAAGACCCCGAGCGAACACCCAGAGCAACGCCCGCAGTCCCCAAGGAGTGAGATGCCCCAGTCCCCCTCCCACTCGACCACCCGCGACTCTCGCTTCGACCCCGTCCTGGAACGGCTGTCCACCGAGTTCTCCGGCGTACACCACCAGGCCACCATCAGCCGGTGCGTCGAGGCCGCCAGACACGGCGCGGAGGACGTCACCGGCCGAGCCACGCCCGACCTCGTCGAACGGATCGCCCGCCAGCACCTCCAGGTACTGGCGATGGCCTTCGCCGAGAACGCCTAGGAGCCGTCCGGCGGGGTTCCCGAGGAGCCGCAGGCGGGTCGGCCGACCATGAGCCGACCCCCCGGTGTCCCGACGCCTCCCCTCTGTCTGTGAGATTCCCGAGAGGGCGAGGTCCGAGGAGGTCACCGCCGTGAAGTCGGACCGACTCGGGGTTTTCGGACCGTCCGCCTCCGGCAACGGGGCTGGGGCTTAAGAAACCTCCGCTTATATTTGCTTATGTCCCAAATGCCCTGACCTGGCCTGGGACGGAATCGTATTCCGGACCACCAGTCACTGGGTTACCAACACCACCGGAACCGGACAGAGTCCGCAAGAAAGGAAGGCCGGTCATACCGCCACGCCGAGGGTGCACCCCAGGCTTTACGGGCATGATGGTCAGTGCGAGAATCACTTCTGGGTCGGTGGGTCAGGTGGATTCCAAAGGGAGTCAGTCGTGGCGAAGTTGAAAAAATGGGGCGGCTACGCGCTCATCGGTTTCGTGGCGTTCTATCTGCTCACGCAACCGGAAAGCGCCGCCGGGGTGATCCAGAGTGCACTGGGCGGTCTGATGGGTGGCGCGGAGTCGATGTCCCGCTTCGTCAACGCACTGCTGCCGTAGTAGGGATGGTCTGGTGCCATGCGGCTCGTAGCGTCGAGTAACAGCGCTCCAGCTTCGGTCAACCGGTATCTCCTGCCGCACGAGCAGGACGTGGTGACCATCCGACGGCATCCGGCGGTCCTGATCGGACCGGTCGGAGCGGTGCTGGGCGCGCTGGTCGTCGCGGGGATCCTGAGCAACACCGCCATCGCGGACAACACGGCCGCCCTGGCCATCATCTGGTGGCTGTGGTTGCTGGTGCTGGTGTGGTTCGTCTGGCAGGTCGCGGAGTGGTCGGTGGACTACTTCGTCATCACCTCGGCACGGCTCCTGCTGACCACCGGTCTGATCACCCGGCAGGTGAACATGATGCCACTCGGCAAGGTCACCGACATGAGGTTCGAGCGCACCCTGATGGGGCGCTTCCTCGGCTACGGGACCTTCGTCATGGAATCGGCCGGTCAGGACCAGGCGTTGAGCAAGATCTCGTTCATTCCGTACCCGGAGCAGCTCTACCTGGAAGTCGTGGGGCTGATCTTCAAGGAGTGACACGGCCGTACGACGCCGGCACAGAACTCGGGCACCCGCCGTCGTGGCGGGTGCCTTCGCCTGTTCTCGGACCGGGAGCCCCGCCACCGGAGAATCGGGGGCGAGGAGCACACGGGAGGCCACCGATTCCCAATGTGTTCATCTTCTGTTCACCTTGCCCCGAAGACACACCTCTCTACCCTCATCATCGGTGACGTATTCATCACCCAGAGTACCGGCAGCTCACATCAACCCCCTCTGAACTGCGAAAACAAGAGAACCCCGGATGCTACCCAGGGTTTCCGTGACGCAACTCTCCGAAAGAGAAGTTGACTCCAAGGTGAACATCGGGTTAACTTAGGTCATCTGAGACGGGAAAGAGGAGGGCTTCATGGCGCATAGGACGGATCGTGCCCCCAGGCCCGCCCACTCCGTCACGACCCGTCGGCGCATCCGCACCTCGGCCGAGACCCGCCGCCTCTCCGGACTTCCGCTTGAGCCGGCCCCTGTCCCGCAGCCGCGTGAGGACGCCGACGCCATCGCTTCCGAGCACCCCATCATGCACTGGGTGCTGGTCACTGACGAGAATGGGCGCAGCCGCCCCGAGGCACGCTGGCTCTGACTCTGAGCCGGATCGCGCTTCCTGTGGGCCCCCGCCGGTGGACGGCGGGGGCCCACGGTCTTCGCCCAGGCACCACGGCGACGCTTCGTCGACAAGACGCTTCGGTGCGAAGAGCCGTCCGTACGTCCTCAACACGTCTCCCCCGTACCGGGAACGACGTCCTCTCCCGCCGGAACTCCCTTGACGTCTTCCTCGGGACGAACGTAACGTCGCTCTCATGAGGCTCTACTTCTTCCTGTAGCCGCGCACCGGACACCGCGTCGAGTACGCCGCCGGCGCTTTTCGCGTCGTACAGCGGGCGCTCCGCGGGGTCCCACCGCGATCGACCGCGGAAGGCCTCACCGTTTCCTTCGCGGGCCCGTTTCTCGTAGCGGTCCCCGTCCGAAATCCCATGACGCAGGTACTCCGCCGTCGGTCCGTGATCTTTTCCCTACCGCATACCAAGGAGGTGCGTCCATGCTCGCGGCCCGGGTACGAGCGCAGTCCCAGCTCACTTTCCACGAGGTCACCAAACGTTACGGCGACCACACCGTGTTCGACCGTGTCAGCCTCACCATCGGTCCCGGTGAGCGCGTCGGAGTCATCGGAGACAACGGCTCGGGCAAGAGCACGCTGTTACACCTGATCGCCGGGAAGGAGACCGCCGACAACGGAGAGGTCGTGGTCAGGGCGCCGGGAGGCACGGGTCACCTGCCACAGACCCTCGAAGGCTCCGGTCCGCGGATCGGCACCGTGGGCGAGGCGATCGACTCCGCTCTGGCCGTCCTGCGTCGGATGGAGGCACGCCTGCATCAGGTCGAGGCGACCCTGGGGTCGGCCACCGCGGAGGAACTGGACGCCTATGGCGACCTGCTCTCGGAGTTCGAGGCGTGTGGCGGCTACGACGCCGACGCCCGGGTCGACGCCGGTCTGCACGGTCTTGGGCTACCCGGACTGGAAAGAGACCGCCCCTTGCGCACGCTCTCGGGAGGGGAACGCTCGCGGCTGGCACTGGCGGCGATGTTGGCCGCCTCGCCCGAGCTGCTCCTGTTGGACGAGCCCACCAACGACCTGGACGACCGCGCGGTCTCCTGGTTGGAGGATCGGCTCCGCCGGCATCGGGGCACGGTCGTGGCCGTCACCCACGACAGGGCCTTCCTGGCCAACGTGACCGACACCGTCCTGGAGGTCGATCACGAACTCCGTCGTGTCCACCGGTACGGCAACGGGTACGGCGGTTTCCTGGCGGCGAAGGCCGCGGCACGGGAGCGTCGGGTCCGCGAGTACCAGGAGTGGAGAGCCGATCTGGACCGTCAGCGACGCCTGGTGAAGAACAACGTCCGGCGTCTGGACACCATCCCCCGCAAGATGGAGAAGGCCGCGTTCGGACACGGGGCGTTCTCGATGCGAGGGGCCGCTCACGGCGCGATGAGCCGGGTCCGTCAGGCCAAGGAACGGGCGCAACGACTGACGGAGAACCCGGTGGCGCCACCACCGGTGCCGTTACGGATGAGGGCGGAGTTCGCCGGGGCCCGAGAGAGCGACGAGGTGGCGGCCTCCCTGACCGGGGTTCGGGTCGGCGACCGGTTGGACGTTCCCGCGCTGGAGCTGGCCCAGGGCGAACGCGTCCTCGTCACCGGACCCAACGGGGCGGGAAAGACCACCCTGCTGCGTGTGATGGCCGGCGAGACGACCCCCGACACGGGCCGGGTCCTCGTGTTCGGTCGGGTCGGTCACCTGCGTCAGGAGGAGGGGAGCTTCACCGCCGACCAGACCGTCCTGCACGCCTACGCCGCCGGGCTTCCCGGTGTGCCGGAGGACCACCGGGACGCACTGGCCTCTTCGGGACTGTTCCGGCCCTGGGAATTGGACCAGCCCGTGTCCTGCCTTTCGGTCGGACAACAGCGCAGGATCGAGGTGGCCCGTCTGACCTGCGGCGTGTACGCACTGCTCCTGCTCGACGAGCCGACCAACCATCTCTCCCCCGGGTTGGTGGAGGACCTGGAGGAGGCGTTGTCCCACTACGACGGCGCTCTGGTGATGGTCAGCCACGACCGCGGCATCCGCAGGAGTTTCCTCGGTCGGCGCATCGAACTCCGAGAGGGCACCATCGTCGATGACTCCGAGTGAGGACTCCTCAGCGATTTGTCGACAAATCGGTTTGACCATAAACAGGCATCTCGACTGACCGATATAGAGGCTCACCGTGGTGGGGCGAGCCCGCCCTCGCCGGTCCGTCTAGCCGGGCGCCATGTCGACGAATCGACTGTAGTGCCCCTGGAAGGCCACGGTCACATCGGCGGTGGGACCGTTACGGTGCTTGGCCACGATGATGTCCGCCTCACCCGCGCGCGGTGACTCTTTGTCGTGCACGTCCTCACGGTAGAGCAGAATGACCATGTCGGCGTCCTGCTCGATGCTTCCCGACTCACGCAGGTCGGACACCTGTGGACGCTTGTCGGTCCGCTGCTCGGGACCACGGTTGAGCTGGGAGAGCGCCACCACCGGAACCTCCAGCTCCTTGGCCAGGAGCTTGAGGGACCGGGACATCTCCGAGACCTCCTGCTGCCGGCTCTCCACCCGACCGGGTGAGCTCATCAGCTGGAGATAGTCGACGATGACCAGTTTGAGGTCGTGCTGTTGTTTGAGCCGCCGGCACTTGGCCCTGATCTCCATCATCGACATGTTCGGAGAGTCGTCGATGAACAAAGGGGCGTTGGCCACCTCCCCCATGCGTCTGGCCAACCGGGCCCAGTCCTCGTCGGTCATCAGTCCCGAGCGCATGGTGTGCAGCGGCACGCGTGCCTCCGCCGACAGCAGGCGCATGACGATCTCGTTACGCCCCATCTCCAGGCTGAAGAAGACCGTGGTCATGTCGTTCTTGATCGACGCCGCGCGAGCGAAGTCCAGAGCCAGCGTGGAGTTGTGCGTGGGGATCATGGACCGGGTGGCCAGGAAGAGGTGGTCGGGGTGGTCGACCTGCACGCAGCGGACCGGAACGCTCGCCACCGGGCGCACCTCGGTGATGAACCGGGAGCCGATCCGTACGTGTTCGCGGTCCGCGCCCCGTTCCCGGTGAGCCCTGCGCCGACGTTCGGTCCTGAAGACCTCCTCCGTGGAGGCGAAGACGACCGTGTGACGGGTGGAGGAGCTCTCCGCACCGCCGTGGACCCGCTCGGTCGACGTCCGCGTGCGGTGTCCCAGGCTGTGCACCAGTTCCCCGAACCCGTTCGCCAGACACTCGTCGGTGGTCTGGAAGCGGAGGGAGCCGTCGGCCTCCACCGTTCCGCCGGCGTCCAGGAGCCCGGCCAGGAGCGCTCTGCGCTGGGCGACCGAGGCGCGCAGATACTCCTGGGGGATGTGCTTGTTCCCCAGGACACCGAGGGCGCGCAGCAGCGCCGGGACACCACCGTCGTGTTCGAGTGGCGAGAGCACGTCGAAGACCGCTCCGGTGGGGTCGGCCGGTTTGGTGACGAGCCCCTCCGCCTCGACGTGGAGCAGGATCTCGGGGTCGTCGACGGTGATCCGGGCCGCGTGGGAGGCACCATCACCGAGCCAGACCCCGAGAAAGTAGGGCGGCAGGGGAAGCTCACGTTCGGGCAGCTCGACCGGGGCGGTGTTGGCCACGGAGTGGTTCGCTCCCCGCTCCCCCGTCTCAGGTCTCAGGGTCCGGGCGATCTCGCGGGTGGTGCGCACCTGGGGAAGGGCCCCTGGAGCGGCGTCCCCCGTCCCGACCTCCCGGACGGCGTGCCGTGAGGCGTGCGTGTGGGTGGACCACTGGTGTTCGGCGTCCGCGACGACGGTGGTGCCGTCGTCGAAGACGACCTCGAAACACGGACGATCGGTCATCACCTCGGTGGCCGCGACCACGCGGGTGGGCGTGCCGTCGGCGGCGATCAGCCTGCCGCCGACCTCCACCTCCCCCATGGTGGTCCACCCGTCGGGGGTCGGCAGCGGGGTGTCCAGGGCCAGCGCCTTGCCCACCGCGGGCCGTGCGGCGATGATGATCATCTGACCGGGATGGAGACCGTTGGTGAGCGCGTCGAAGTCGGCGAACCCGGTGGGGACACCGGTCAGGGTGCCGTCGTGGGCGCTGATGGCCTCGATCTCGTCCAGGGCCCCCGGCATGATGTCCGCCAGGGCGAGGTAGTCCTCGCCCGTGCGCTTCTCCGCGACCTTGTAGATCTCGGCCTGCGCGTGGTCGACGAGATCGTCCACCTCCCCGTCGCCGGAGTAACCGATCTGCGCGATGCGGGTGCCCACCTCGACCAGACGACGCAGGATCGCGCGGTCGGAGACGATCTTGGCGTAGTACCCCGCGTTGGCCGCGGTGGGGATGGCCTCGGTGAGGGTGTGCAGGTACAGCGCACCGCCCACCCGGGCTGCCTCGCCGCGCTTGGTCAGCTCCGCGTTCACCGAGACGGCGTCCACGGGCTCACCCCGGGAGAAGAGGTCGACGATGCTGTCGTAGATGATCTGGTGCGCGGGGCGGTAGAAATCCGCGGAGCGGATGATCTCCACGACCTGGGTGATGGCGTCCTTGGACAGCAGCATGCCGCCGAGCACGCTCTGCTCGGCCTGGATGTCATGGGGTGGGGTGCGCTCGTATCCGCCTTCTTCGGGTGGTTGCTCAGCCACACTCACGAACGCTCTCCCCCAGGACGGAACTCCAACGGGCCCGGGAACGGGCCGCCCCTTCCAGGATGCCCCATGACGAGTGCAAGGGACGCCCCGGCCGAGGGTTGTGGACGAGTCCCTTACCACCATGTCCGGTGCCTCGTGGGGCATTGCGAACATAGGTTGTGCACATCACCTGTGGATAACTTTGCCACGACCCTCGCATATAGCCATTGACCTGCGAAAACATGCCACACAGGCAGGGCGTGCAAGATGCCTCACAGGACGTGTTTCCACAGGTTATCCACAGGCTCGCGAGTAGCTGTGGACAACTCCACATCCGTGTAGAACCCCTGTCCGATACCGTGGGTTCGCCATGCTGAAACCGCTCTCGGCCGCTCCCTTCCGGCACCGCCATGACCGCGAGATCTTCGCGTTGGCGATCCCGTCCTTCTTCGCCCTCATCAGCGAACCACTGTTCCTGCTCACCGACTCGGCGATCGTCGGCACCCTGGGGACCCAGGAACTCGGTGGGCTCGGAGTCGCCGGCCAGGTACTGCTCACCCTGGTGGCCGTCTGCATCTTCCTCGCCTACGGCACGACCGCCGCGGTCTCGCGCAAGATGGGGGCGGGCGACATCCCCGGCGGCGTCCGCGACGGTGTGAACGGCATGTGGCTCGCGGTCCTCCTGGGGATCGGGGCGGTCGCGATCGGCTGGCCGCTGGGGCCGGTCCTGGTGGACGCGCTCGGCGCCTCCGAGGGCGTGGCTCCGCACGCCCTGACCTACCTACGGATCAGCCTGCTCAGCACCCCCTTCCTCCTCCTCGTCATGGCCGGCACGGGTGTCCTGCGCGGTCTACAGGACGCCCGTACGCCCTTGGTGGTGGCGGTCGCCTCCTACGCCGGGAACGCGCTGCTGTGCGCGCTGTTCGTGCTCGTCCTGGACTGGGGGGTGGCGGGCTCCGCCTGGTCGACGGTGATCGCCCAGGGCGCGGGCGCCTTCTGGTACACGGCGATGATCATCCGATCCGCCAGGCGCGTGGGCGTCTCCCTCGCCCCCACCGCGGCCGGACTGCGTTCCTCCGCCTCGGCCGGGTTCGCGCTGTTCCTGCGCAGCGTGTCGATGCGCGTGGTGGCTCTGGTGACCACCGCGGTGGCGGCGCGGCTGGGCGACACGTCGATCGCCGCGCATCAGGTGAGCCACAACATCTGGGGGCTGTTGGTGTTCGCCATGGACGCGATCGCCATCGCCGGACAGGCGATCGTGGGCCGCTACCTGGGCGCCGGGGACGTTCGGGGGACCCGGGACGCCACTCGGCGCATGGTGGAGTGGGGCGTGATGCTGGGTCTGGTGTTCATGGTGATGGTGTTGCTGGTCCTGCCGTGGGCGTGGCTCCCCTTCACCTCCGACCCCGAGGTGCGGGCGCTCATCATGGCCTCGCTGGTGGTGGTCGCCCTGATCCAGCCCCTGAGCGGGGTGACCATGGTCCTGGACGGCGTGTTGATGGGCGCCGGGGACCAGCGCTACCTGGCGTGGGCCTCCCTGTGGACGATGCTGGCCTTCCTCCCCTTCGCCCTGGTCCTGCCACAGGTGATGAGCGGTGCGGTGTGGAGCCTGGTGGGTCTGTGGATCGCCTTCGCCGTATGGATCCTGGCCCGCGCCCTCACACTGGGCCTCCGGGCGAGGGGCACGGCGTGGCTGGTCACCGGCGCGAGCCGCACCTGAACGACGAGGGACTCCGCCCGGTCGTGACGGAGCCCCTCGTCCACGCACCGGCGGGCCGCGCGCTCACGGTGCCGTGTCGTTCCCTCCGACGGTGGGACCGTGGTAGAAGGTCGCCGTGCTCTCCGTGAGCGGGACCGTGGGGTAGGTCGGGAGCTCCTCCACCGCGGGCTCGGCGCCCGCCTGGTGGCTCAGGCGTCCGCGCATCCTCCTTCGCACCTCCGAACGCAGCCGGGGCAGCATCGCGTAGAGCCGGTCCCCGGGGCAGCCCGTGGGGTTGTAGTCGCGATGGCCCACGATGGCCTGCTCGGGGTCCAGTCGGTAGGCCAGGCACAGCCAGACGCAGGTGTCCACCAGTGCGGAGAACAGGACCCGGGGCGGGGTCGCCGAGGTATAGGTGCCCTCGTTCTCGATACCGATGGCGTGCCCGTTGTGGTCGGCCGTGTGCGCGCCGACCACGTGGTGCCCCGCGCTGATGGCGCGCAGGGTCTGGTCCCGGCCCTCCATGACGTGTCCGCCGCGGCTGATGGTGAGCTGCTGCCCGATGTCGCTCCATCCGTTGCCGTCCATGTGGTGACGCTGGATGTTGCGGGAGAGCGCGGCGGCGTGCGAGGTCGAGGTGCTGGACACGTTCGCCGTGGCGGTGTGGTGCACGACGATGTGCGTGGGTCCTCGCCCCAGGACATCGATCCTGCTCGTCGGTTCGCGGGCCCCCCAGTCGGCGCGTGTGTACACCTTGGGTCCGGTGGCCGCGGAGGCTTCGCCCGCAGTGGAGATCCCCGTCATCCCACCGAGGAGCACTCCTCCGGCGACGAGGGCGCTGTCCCGCAGAAGGGTCCTGCGGTCCACCCGTGTGCGTCGGCCCGACTCGTCTCTGCTTTCCTCGTGCATAGGTCTGCCGTCCTCTCCGTGCGGGATGACGCAACATACGACACCCACACAGGGACACGATAAATTACAAAGAGTAACCAAAGGGCCGCTTTCCGCGACCACGGCGTGTCAATGGGTGAGACCGGGAGCACGAAGCACCGCCCTACTGGGCGGTTCGTCGAAGCCGGGAACGGCGAAGGCCCCGCCTCCTCGGAAAGGAGACGGGGCCCGACGCGTTCGATGCCCGGATCAGGCGCCGACGATGTCCAGCTTGATCGTCGCGGAGACCTCGGGGTGCAGGCGGACCTGAGCCTTGTGGTTCCCGACCGTCTTGATCGGGTTCTTGATCTCGATCCGACGCTTGTCCAGGTCGGGACCACCGGTGGCCTTGACGGCCTCGGCGATGTCCGAGGGCGTGACCGATCCGAACAGGCGGCCACCCTCGCCGGCGCGCTGCTTGAGGCGCACGGTGAGAGCGTTGACCTGCCCGGCGATCTGCTGCGCCTCCTCCAGGGTCCGGACCTCACGCACCGAGCGCGCACGCCGGATCAGATCGATCTGCTTCTGACCACCGCGCGTCCACCGGATGGCGAGACCACGGGGCATCAGGTAGTTGCGGCCGTAGCCGTCCTTCACCTCGACGACATCGCCGGGGGCTCCGAGACCGTTGACCTCGTGGGTCAAAATCAGCTTCACGACAAAAACCTCCCTCGATATCGCCGTCAGCGGGCGCTGCTGGTGTAGGGCAGCAGGGCCACCTCGCGCGCGTTCTTGATCGCGGTCGCGACGTCACGCTGGTGCTGGGTGCAGTTACCCGTGACGCGGCGGGCACGGATCTTGCCACGCTCGGAGATGAACTTGCGGAGAAGCGTGGTGTCCTTGTAGTCGATGTAGGACTGCTTCTCGTGGCAGAAGAGGCAAACCTTCTTCTTGGGCTTGCGCACTGCCGGCTTCGCCATCGTGGTGCTCCTTCGCAAGAGCCCCGGATTCCTTCCGGGGATGGGCTGGGACATGTGGAAAACGACCTGGCGCCTCGGGGCGCCCGGCCGGGTACTGCGGACCGACCTCGGGAGACCTCGGACCGGCTAGAACGGGGGTTCGTCGGAGAAGCCTCCGCCGCCGAAACCGCCGCCACCACCGCCGCTGTTGGTCGCCCAGGGGTCGTCGGCGGGGGGACCGCTGCGGCCTCCGCCGCCCTGGCCGCCGCCGAAGCCGCCGCCCTGGTTCCCGTAGCCGCCGCCCTGGGGCTGGCCGCCACCGAAACCGCCGCCACCGCCGAAACCGCCGCCGCCCTGGCGCTGCGTCTTGGTCACCTTGGCGGTGGCGCTGCGCAGGGCCGGGCCGACCTCTTCGACGTCGATCTCGAAGACGGTCCGCTTCTCACCCTCGCGGGTCTCGTACGAACGCTGCTTCAGGCGGCCCTGCACGATGACGCGCATACCGCGCTGGAGACTCTCTGCCACGTTCTCCGCGTACTGCCGCCAGACGGTGCACGTGAGGAACATGGACTCGCCGTCCTTCCACTCCCCCGACTGTCGGTCGAAGGTGCGGGGGGTCGAGGCCACACGGAAGTTGGCGACCGCGGCTCCACTGGGAGTGAAGCGCAGTTCAGGGTCGTCGACCAGGTTGCCGACGAGCGTGATCTGGGTTTCGCCTGCCATGGATGGGCTCCGGTTCGAGGTAGTCGGATCAGGCGGTTTCGCCTGTTCCCCCGATCATCCCCGCCGGTACTGACAAGCGCGGGGGTGTCGGGGCCAGGGGTGTGGTGCCGCCTCAGCGGGCCTCGGGACGGAGCACCTTCGTGCGGATGACGGCCTCGGCCAGACCGAGCTGACGGTCCAACTCCTTGACCGTCTCGGGCTTGGCGCTGAGGTCGATGACCGCGTAGATGCCCTCGGAGTTCTTCTCGATGTCGTAGGCCAGGCGGCGCTTGCCCCAGATGTCGACCTTCTCGACCGAGCCGCCGTCGTTGCGGACGACGCCGAGGAAGTTCTCCAGCGACGGGGCGACGGTGCGCTCGTCGAGGTTCGGGTCGAGGATGATCATGATTTCGTAACGACGCATAGGCGTACGTTCCTCCTCTGGACTGTCGCGGCCATGGAATCTCCATGGCAGGAGGGCAGGAGTCCGTGGTGTGCGCGCCGCTTCGGGCAGACGCCCCGCGGACTCTGAGCCATACGGGAGGCAAGGTTATCAGCAGACGGACACCACCTTTGTTCCGCCTGTGGACGGCGCCGGGGCGCAAGGGTCCGTGGAAGACACGTGGGGCCGGTGCGCTCGCACCGGCCCCACGCCCTCGCCATCTCAGCCCGTCACGGTGTCAGTCGTTACGGCCCAGGGTGAGCAATCTGTTGTTCTCGGTACCGCTGGCGCCACCGCGCCCCCACGGCCAGGACGGCCTCTCGTCGTCCTCGCCGTCCGTGGGGTCCTCGCCCGGGCCGGGGATGCTCTCACAGTGCTCGGGCGGGTTGGGACCGGCGCAGTCGTGCGGCGGGTCCGGCTCAGGGCTCTGGTTGCAGCGCCAGTCCAGCGGGTGGCAGTCCTCCTCGACGGGTTCCTCCTCGCACTCCGGCCCGTACGGGTCCTGCTCGCACGGGTCGAGCTCGGTCGGCTCGTCGCTGGGCTCCGCGCTCTCCTCGTCGGAGGCGTCGTCGCTCGGGCTCGGGGAGGGCACGAAGCTCTGCTCGGTGCCGACGTACTTCGGCGGGGGGAACTGCTCGACCGGCTCCCCCTCCATGGCGACCTCCATGAAGGCCTTCCACACCTTCGCGGAGGTGCCTCCACCGAAGACCTCGTCGTTGCTCATCCCCTCGAAGTACAGGGGCTCGGCGCTGTGTCGGCTCAGCCCCACCGCGGCGGAGAGCTGGGGGGTGTAACCGACGAACCACGCGGAGACGGCGTCGGTGGAGGTACCGGTCTTGCCCGCGACGGGACGACCGTCGGACAGGGCGGCGTTACCGCCACCGCCGTTCTCGACCACCTGGGTCATGGCGAAGGTGGCGTCGGCCGCGACGTCGGCGCTGATCGCCTCGACCCCCCTCTCGATCTCCTCCTTGTCCGTGGGCTCGATCACGTTGCCGTCGATGTCGCGGACCTCCCGGACCATGTGCGCGGGGTAGTGCCTGCCCCCGGCCGCGAAGGTCGCGTAGGCGGACGCCTGGTCCAGCGCGTTGACCTGGTGCGTGCCCAGGGCGATCAGCGGACCACGGGTGGAGGTGGTGATCCGGTCGGGGTTCACGCCCAGGGCCACGGCACGGTCGTCGACCTGCTGCGTACCGACCTGGATGGCCAGTTCCACGAACGAGGTGTTGACCGAGTCCGCGGTGGACCGGATCAGGTCGACCGGCCCGTAGCTGGCGCCGCCGGCGTTCTGGACGGAGTTCTGCAACCCCGGGAACTCCTGCGGGGAGTCGCCGTCGAACACGCTCTTCAGGCCGATGCCCTGGCTGAGCGCCTCGGCCAGCACGTAGGGCTTGTACGAGGAGCCCGCCTGGGTCTGGTGCGTCAGGGAGTTGTTGATCACCTGGGAGGCGTCCGGGCCTCCGTTGAAGGCGACGATCTCCCCCGTGTCCGGCCGGACGGCGGTCAGGCCGAACATGGTGTCGTCCGCGCCCGGGGGCAGGACGTCGAAGGCGTCGGTGGCCGCCTGCATCAGCTCGGGGTCGAGGGAGGTCTCGATGACGTAGCCCTTGGTGGCGATGTCCGTGCCGTCGATGCCCTCGTAACGCTCCTCGACCTCGGCGACGATGGCGTTGTACATGTAGCCGACCTTGGGGTCGCTACCGCCCTCGTCGTAGGGGACCGGCTCGGGGAACTCCAGGGCGTCGGCCTCGCTCTTGGGGAGCCCCAGTGAGGGGTCGATCTCGTGCAGCTTGGCCAGCTGGTCCTTCATGTAGTCCCAGCGCTCGCCGCGCATGTACCTGTCGTGCCAGCTGCCGGGCTCGGGGTTGGCGAAGCCGCTCGGCTGCTGGATGATCATGCCGATGAAGGCGCCCTCGGCGTCGTCGAGCTCGGACACGCTCTTGTCGAAGTAGGCCTGCGCCGCGGCCTCGACGCCCGAGGCGTTGCGGCCGAAGTAGATCGTGTTGAGGTAGGCCTCGAGGATCTTGTCCGGGTCCTCCTGTTGGGCGAGCTTGATCGCGATGAAGATCTCGCGGACCTTACGGGTGATGGTCTGCTCGTTCGACAGGGTGTCGTAGTAGTTGCGGGCCATCTGCTGGGTGATGGTGGAGCCACCGCCCGCCTCGCCTCCCGAGAGGAGGGCACGCCCGATACCGGCGATGTTGATGCCGGGGTCGTCGTAGTAGGTCAGCTGCTCCGCCGCGAGCACACCGCTGATGACGGTGGGGGGGATCTCCTCGCGGTCGACGCTGATCCGGTTGACCTCACCGGTGGTGAAGGCCACCTCGGGCTCCTCCTCGCCCTGGGAGGCCCACATGACCTGGGTGGCGTTGAGCTGGGTCTCCGCCTTCTCGTCCAGATCCCCGACGTCGGGAGCCTGGGAGTACAGGATCGCGAAGGCCGCCACGCCGCCGATGATCATCAGGCCGCAGAAGGCCAGGACGGGCTTCCACACCTTGGACAGGAAGCGCTTGAACCACGGACGGTCGTCCGGTTCCTCCTCGCGGGCGCGGCGGCGGCCACCGCCGCCCCTGCCCCCCGAACCCCCCGCGGCACGGGTACCGCGCCCCGGGGCCCTGCGTCCCTCGGAGCGTGCGGCGTGCTCGCGTTCGCGTCCGCGCTCACGGGGATCACGCGGACCGTTCCCCGGAGCCCTGCGACGGCCCCGGGGGTCCTCGGCCGGTCGACGACGCTGGCCCTCGGAACGGGAACGCTCGCCGTCCTGGGGTCGCCGGGGGCGTTCGCCCTCGGGACGACGGCGGGGACGGTCCATGTCGTCGGGGCGTCGGCGCCGTCCCTCGGGGCGGGGACGCTCCTCCTCGCGGCGACGGGTGCCGCGCCCCTCCGAACCGGCCTCCCGCTCCGGCGGTCGCCTCCGGCGCGGACTCTCGGGTCCGGAGTCCTCTCCCCAAAAACCGCCCTCGGCGTCCGCCCTGCGGCGGGAACCTCCGGCACGTTCACCTGGGGCCGGGCCGTCGGCCCGGCGCCGCCCGCCGCGTGGACCGTCAGCCGGGCCCTCGGCCCGGCGACGGCCGCCTTCGGCGTTCCGTCGTCTTTCGGTACTCACGTGGTCCTCGATTGCCTCTCACGGCCGGTCGGCCTGACGATTCCTTGGTGGAAGCGGGGGAACGGTCCCCCTGGGGGTCGGTGGTCCGCGACCTGCTCTCTCGCGGTGACCGGCGTGGAACGGCCCGGTGCGGCCGTGTCCACCGTTGTCTGCCTGTCGTTCAAGGCTTGATAAAGGACGCCCGAGTACAGGCGGGGGTTTTCATCAACAGGTCACGAAGGCGTTGGCCGCTGGTTCCTCCTGATCGTTGGCCTGCGGGAGCACGGGCCCGTGCCGTTACTTCCGTGCCGACGGAACACCGCCGTGGCAGGGGCTCGGTCCGGGGGCTCTACCGGCTACGCACGCAAATCACTGGTCACGTTAGAGCGATCGAACGGTCTAGCACAACCCAAGCGTGAGATTATCGCGCGTCATGGGACACCTGGTCGCGATCTCCCCGGAATCGCCCGTCATGCCAGTTCAGGGCGGCCTGGACGGCGGGGAGGGGCAGAGTGGCGTGCACGTGCGCACGGACCCGGACGCGGCATCGAGGCAGGTGGGGGCGTGCCTGTGAGATTTTCCCCCCAGTGTCCACGAAAGTCCACCCCTCTGACCGGGGCCGAACGCCCCCGCCGCGGCCCGTCCCCGGCCTGACATGCGGGCCCGCCGGTGGGCGGGGATAGAGTCAGACCTGAACAAAACAGCCAGACATGCACGTTCCCCCGCTCTTGTGGGCAGTGGAAGAGGACCACGTCCGTGACAGCCCGCACGGTGGGGGAACAGAAACGCCGTGTGCGCTGCTGACCACATACGGAAAACGAACGTGGGACGACTCACCGCCATCGTCGCGGGCCCGTCGTCGTGCGCCGTGGAATCCATGTTCGCGAAGAAGAAGGAGCAAGGACCAATGGGTTCGGTACGTGTAGCCGTCGTGGGCGTCGGCAACTGTGCGGCGTCGCTCGTCCAGGGCGTGCACTACTACAAGGACGCCAACCCCGAGTCCCGGGTACCCGGCCTGATGCATGTGCAGTTCGGGCCGTACCACGTGAGCGACGTCGAGTTCGTCGCGGCCTTCGACGTGGACGCCAAGAAGGTCGGCCAGGACCTGGCCGACGCCATCACGGCCAGTGAGAACAACACCGTCAAGATCTGCGACGTGCCGCCGACGGGCGTCACCGTCCTGCGCGGACCGACCTATGACGGACTCGGCAAGTACTACCGCGAGATGATCCAGGAGTCCCCCGAGGACGCCGTGGACGTGGTCGCCACCCTCAAGGCCAGCAAGGCCGACGTGCTCGTCTCCTACCTCCCGGTGGGCTCGGAGGAGGCCGGTAAGTTCTACGCCCAGTGCGCGATCGACGCCGGTGTGGCCTTCGTCAACGCCCTTCCGGTGTTCATCGCCTCCGACCCCGAGTGGGCCGAGAAGTTCACCCGGGCGGGGGTGCCGATCATCGGTGACGACATCAAGTCGCAGATCGGCGCGACCATCACCCACCGTGTGCTGTCCAAGCTCTTCGAGGACCGCGGCGTGATCGTGGACCGCACCTACCAGCTCAACTTCGGCGGCAACATGGACTTCAAGAACATGTTGGAGCGCGACCGTCTGGAGTCCAAGAAGATCTCCAAGACGCAGTCGGTCACCTCGCAGATCCCGCACGAGCTGAACGCGGGTTCGGTGCACATCGGCCCGTCGGACCACGTGCCGTGGTTGGACGACCGGAAGTGGGCCTACATCCGGTTGGAGGGCCGCGCGTTCGGCGACGTCCCGCTGAACCTGGAGTACAAGCTGGAGGTCTGGGACTCCCCCAACTCCGCGGGCATCATCATCGACGCGGTCCGCGCGGCGAAGATCGCCAAGGACCGCGGGATCGGCGGCCCCCTCCTGGCCCCGTCCTCGTACTTCATGAAGTCCCCGCCCGAGCAGTACAGCGACGCCGAGGCGCACGAGAGGGTCGAGCGCTTCATCGCCGGCGAGTAGTGCTCCGTTCCGCGGCGGCACTCGGCCGGGAGCCGCCGCGGCCTGGGATCCCCCGCTCCGGGCACGCCCTACCCTGATGAGGTGTCCTTCTTCGGCGATCTGCGCGTGGTCCTTCGGGGATCCCGGTTCCGCCGGCTGTTCGGTACCCGGCTGGTCTCGCAGTTCTCCGACGGGGTCTACCAGGCCGGGCTGGCCGGTTTCGTCTTCTTCACCCCCGAACAGCACACCAGCGCCGGAGCCGTCGCCGCGGCCTTCGCGGTGCTGCTCCTGCCCTTCTCGGTGGTGGCCCCGTTCGCCGGGGTGCTGATCGACCGGTGGCCCCGCCGTCAGGTCCTTCTGCTGTCGTCCCTGGCCAAGGCGGCGCTCGCGGCGGTGAGCGCGCTCGTGGTGGCCGGTGGCGAGAACCCGGCCTTCTTCGTCGCCGCGCTCCTGGTCCTGAGCGTCAACCGCTTCTTCCTGTCCGGGCTGTCCGCCGGGCTGCCGTACGTGGTGCCCCGGGAGAAGTTGATGATGGCCAACGCGGTGACCCCCACCAGCGGCACCGCCGCGAGCTTCCTCGGCGCGGGAACCGGTGCGGCGATCGGGCTCCTGGGCGGTGACGAAGCCCTGGGCACCGGAGCCATCCTGTTCGTGGCCGCGCTGGGCTTCGCCGGCGCCGCGTTGGTGTCCCTGACGCTGCGCCACCGGGAACTGGGACCGCACTTGGAGTCGGAGCCCGAGGAGGTCCGCACGGCCGTCCGCAACGTCGTGCGGGGCATGCTCTCGGGCGTACGGCATTTGTGGGCGCGCCCCGAACCCCGGGACGCACTGGCCACGATCGGGGCCCACCGTGTGCTCTTCGGGGTCTCCACGGTGATGACCCTGCTGCTGTACAACAACACCTTCACCGGCGGCGGCGTGGCCGGCCTGGCCGGTTTCTCCGTGGCGATGGGCCTCTCCGGCGCGGGTTTCCTCCTCGGGGCCGTGGCCACCCCCTGGGCGACCGCACGGATGGCGGAGGGAACGTGGATCGCCTCGCAGTTGGCCGTGGCCTCCGTGGTCCTGCTGGTGTTCGGACTTCCGTTCTCACCCGTGCTGTTCCCGGTGGCCGCCTTCTGCCTGGGTTTCGTCTCCCAGGGGGTGAAGGTCACGGTCGACACGTTGGTCCAGCGACATGTCGACGACGCGTTCCGGGGACGGGTGTTCTCCGTCTACGACGTGATGTTCAACGCCACGTTCGTGCTCGGCGCGGCACTGGCCGCGGCCCTGATCCCGCCCTCGGGGGTCGGCCCCGTCGTGGTCACCGCCATGGCCGTCGCCTACCTGGCGATCAGTGCCCTGTGGGTCGCTCGGGGACTCCGCGTTCCCAAGCCGGAGACGGTACGAAGGTCGGCCTGACGACATGTCGACAGGGTGACAGGACGACGGATCACCTTGTCGCCACGTACCTTCGTGCGTCCCGCGGTCGCCCCGGAGCGCCGCCCGGAGCCGTTCCCCGGTCCCACGGCTCGCTCTTCGCCCGCGCGGGAGCCCACGCCTGCCCCGCGCGGACGCGTCTGAGCGGCCTCACAGATGCTCGGCGGCCCAGGCCCGCAGCGCCTCGGTCGCGGCCTCCTTGCCCATCGGACCGTTCTCCAGACGCAACTCCAGCAGGTAGCGGTACGCGCGTCCCACCATGGGCCCGGGCTTGATCCCCAGGATCTCCTGGATCTCGTTGCCGTCCAGGTCCGGGCGGATACGGTTCAGTTCCTCCTGCTCGGCGAGCTCCTTGATGCGTCGCTCGATGTCGTCGTAGGCACGCGACAACGCCGCCGCCTTGCGTCGGTTCCGGGTGGTGCAGTCGGCCCGGGTGAGAATGTGCAGCCGCTCCAACTGGGGACCCGCGTCACGGGCGTAACGGCGCACCGCCGAGTCGGTCCACTCCCCCTTGCCGTAGCCGTGGAAACGCAGGTGCAGTTCGACCAGGGTGCTGACGTCGGACACCACGTCCTTGGAGAAGCGCAGTGCGCCGAGCCTCTTGCGGCTCATCGAGGCGCCCACCACCTCGTGGTGGTGGAAGGTCACCCGCCCGCCCGACTCGAAGGCGCGCGTCTTGGGCTTGCCGATGTCGTGCAGCAGAGCGGCCAGGCGCAACACCAGGTCGGGCTCGTGGCCGCGTTCCCTCTCCAGCTGGACGGCCTGGTCCAGGACCGTGAGCGAGTGCTCGTAGACGTCCTTGTGCCGATGGTGCTCGTCGATCTCCAGACGCAGCTTGGGGATCTCCGGCAGCACGTACGGGGCCACGCCCAGATCCACCATCAGTTCGATCCCACGGCGCGGGTTCGGGCTGAGCATGAGTTTGCTCAGCTCGTCGCGGATGCGCTCGGCTGAGACGATGGACAGGCGGTCGACCATGCCACGGGCGGCCTCGACCACCTCGGGCGCCAGGGAGAAATCGAGCTGGGCCGCGAAGCGCACCGCGCGCATGATGCGCAGCGGGTCGTCGTTGAAGGAGTCCTCGGGCCTTCCCGGGGTTCGCAGCACCTTCTCCCTCAGGTCGGCCAGGCCACCGAAGGGGTCGACGAACTCCAAGGTCGGCAGACGCACCGCCATGGCGTTGACGGTGAAGTCGCGACGTAGGAGATCGTCCTCGATGTCGGTGCCGTAGGCGACCTCGGGCTTGCGGGACTTGGGCGAGTAGGACTCACTGCGGTAGGTGGTGATCTCCAGTTGCAGGCCCTTCTTGCGCAGCCCCACGGTGCCGAAGTCGATGCCGACGGTCCACACGGCGTCGGCCCAACCGTCCACGAGCTCCAGGATGCGCTGGGGCACCGCGTCGGTGGTCAGGTCGATGTCGTTGGACGACCTTCCCAAAAGTGCGTCGCGCACCGGCCCACCGACGAGGGCGAGCTGTTGGTCGTGCACGGCGAAGCGCTCTCCCAGCTCCTCCGACACCAGGGGGAAGGAATCGGCCAACGCCGTCACCGCCGCCCGTTGGGCCCCGGTCAGCTTCACCCTCTCCGGTGCCGAGGCCTCGGCATCATGCTGCTGGGCGGTGTCGCTCTCATGCGAAAACTCTGTGTTCGGCACACAACGAGATTAAGTGTCGCCCGCCGCAAACCGCGAATCGTTTCCTCTGAGGACGACCACGCCGTGCGTGGATCGGGCACGCCCGCGACGGATCGCCGCCGTTCGATGGGGGACGGGGCGCCCACCACACGCCGCCCGGCTATCCTTACCCGACTCAGGGTGCGGGGAAGGCGGTATCTTCGGGGAAGTGGTGGGACGCCCTGGTTACCCCGCGTCCACCCGACCCGCGTACGCCGTCGCGCCGTGCGGGTACTCCCGACCGTCCCCTCCACCACAGTCCTGGCGGGACGGCCACCTGGACCCGAATCAGGAAACCGGTCAAGCGTTGCGTCGATTTGCCTCCGCGACGGTGGTCATGGCCATGGCCACCGCGTTGTTCCCGATACCGGCCACGCCCGCGCACGCCGAACCCGAGGGCGGGGCGGCCGAGCCGCTCATCGTCGAGCGCATCACACCGGACGCCGTGAGCGAGGACAGCACTCTGCGGGTCACCGGCGAGGTGGCCAACACCACCTCGGAGAGTATCAACGAGGTCACCGTACGGATCCGCTATTCGCGACACCCCTTCACCGTCCGCGACGAGTTGGACGGATTCGCCTCGGGCCAGGGCTGGCAGCCGGACGCCCCCGGTCCGGACGAGGAGGTCGCCGAGGAGCTCTCACCCGGGTCCAGTCAGGAGTACTCCCTGAGCGTGCCGGTCGAGGACCTGGGGCTGCGTTCCTATGGCGTCTACCCCCTGGTCGTCGAGGCGGTGGACGGCGACGGCGGGGTCGTCGGCGCCCAGTACACCTTCCTTCCCTACACGGGCGAGGACGACGACACGCCCTCGGTCGACCTCGCCTGGGTGTGGCCGCTCATGGAGCGGCCCCAGCGCGCGGACGAGGACACCTTCCTCAGTGGCGGACTGGACGGTTCCGTCACGGAGGAGGGCCGACTGGGACGCCTGTTGGCCGCGGGAGCGCAGACGCCCCTGTCCTTCGACGCCGGCGACGAGGACCTGGCCGAGGTGCTCGGCCTCGAAGCCTCGCCGGAGGAGTCCCCCGACGACGCCACCGACGAGGAGACGGCGCGGCCCCTGCCCACGGAGGAGGCGACCGGGGACGAGGACGAGGAGGACGACGACGACCAGGAGGCTCCGGAGAGGCCCGCGCGCACCGAGGGCGTGCCCGTCACCTGGGCGGTCGATCCCAGCACTCTCGACGACATCCTCCGCATGGCCGTCGACGACCACGAAGTCGTGGAGGACGTGCTCGCGGTGCCCGCGGAGGACGAGCCCGAGCGGTACGAGGCCGAGGCGAGCGAGGCCGCCCAGGTGTGGCTGCGCGAGGCCCGCCGGGTACTGGCCGCCGACACCGTGGTGGCCGCGCCCTACGCCAACGCCGACCTGGTCGCCCTGGTGCGCAACGGCATGGAGTCCGACGCCGAGACCTCTCTCAGGATCGGCCAGGAGGCCGTCCTGCGGGCGTTGGAACTGGAGGCCGACCGGTCGTTCGCCCTGCCTCCGAACGGTCTGATGGACGAGGACGTCCACGCCCTGCTCGCCTCGCACGGTGCCACCCGCTTCCTGCTGGCCGAGGACGCCATGCCTCCGGCCTCCTGGCTGTCCACGACCCCCGGAGCACAGGCCCCGTTGCCCGACCCGAAGGACGGGTCCGACGAGGAGTCGTTCGCCCTGGTCGCCGACGCGGCGATCACCGACGTGCTGTCCATGCCGACCTGGGAGCCCGGTCAGACCGCGCTCGCCCTCCAGCGCTTCGCGGCCGAGACCGCGATGATCGCGGGCGAGAGCGCCGGCGATGACCGTGTCGTCATCGCCTCCCCCCTCCCCGGGTGGAACCCCAGCCCGGAGTTCGCCCAAGGCGTGCTGGCCGCGTCCGAGGACCTGCCGTGGCTCTCCCCCGAGCGGCTGGACACGGTCGAGCCGCCCGCACCGGAGGAGCGTGAGAACACCCGCCGGGGCCTGACCTACCCCGACCGCGCCTACGGGGAGGAACTCAGTTCCACCTACCTGGACCAGGTCGAGGACGTGCGCCGGGACGTACGCCTGTTCAACAGCATCCTGGTCGAGGACGAGGACCCGTTCCGTCCGGCGCTGCTGCGCCTGGAGTCGGCGTACTGGCGGGAGGAGGAGGCCTTGGCCGGCGCCACCCGCTCCCTGGTCGCCGCGGCGCTACAGGACCGCATGCACGACGTACGGATCATCCCCGGTGAACCGGTCACCCTGGCCAGCCGGACGGGGACCACCGGCATCCTGGTCGCCAACGACCTGGAGGACGAGACCGTCCACGTGCACCTTTCGGTGTTCTCGGAGAACTCCGAACGTCTGAGCGTCGGCGAGTACACGCACTCCTTCGAGATCGAACCCGGCGCCAAGACCACGGTGTACGTCCCGCTGTCGGCCCGCATCAACGGCCGGACGGTTCTGAACGTGAGCCTTCAGAACGCCGAGGGCGAGCCCATCAGCAGCCAGGACACCGAGATCCCGGTGAACGCCACCGGCCTGGGCACGCAGGCGCTGATGATCAGCGGGATCGGCCTGCTGATCCTCGTGGCGGCCCTGGCTCCGCGCGCACTGCGCAAGTGGGTGCGCAGGCAGGCGCGTCCCGGCGCCTCCGCGCCCGGGACGACCGAGGCCGAGGGCGACGCGACACCGACCGCCGAAGGTTCCGGGGTCGAGGGCGACGCCGCGAACCCGGAGGAGGAGGCGCGGGAGGACGCCTCCGAGGAGGGCACCGGGGACACGCCCGCCACGGACTCCTCGGACCCCGGGGACGGTGATCCGGACCCCGGGCGCGGCTCCGCCGCGGTCCCCGAGCGGAACAGCGCGGAGCGCGACTCCGGCGGTACGGGAAAATGACCGAGCTCCCCGCTGGTCGGCGGGTGACATGACCCCTTACCGACAGGGCGCCATGTCGACACACCGGCACGTCTCCACAGCGGTGTACGCCGTACTCGTACCCGACCCGCGGGCGTCGGCCCACGGCGCCGCACCCGGACATTCCCCAGTCGGACGAAAGGAACCCTGATCCACCGTGGTCACCGACTCTCCGAACGGCGGCGGCGAACATCGCCGTCCCGTCCAGCCTGAAGGCGCTCTCCCCGGTGAGAGCGCGGTCCGCCCCGGCGGCGGCCCCTCCCCCTCCTTCGAGGAGGGGGAGTTGCCCCGGACCGAAACCGTGCCTTCGACGACCGAGGCGCCCCGGACCGACTCCGAGGGCGGCGAGGGCGACGGCGGCTCCGAGGCCGGCACCACCGGCGGCGGCATGATGAGGTCCAGCGCCATCATGGCCGTGGGCACCATGGCCTCCCGTATCACCGGGTTCGCCCGCACCATCGTGCTGGGCGCCGCCATCGGTACGCACCTGCTCGGTGACGCCTACCACACGGCCCACACGATCCCGTTCATCCTGAACGACCTGCTCATCGGCGGGCTGATGGCCAGTGTCATCATCCCGTTCCTGGTCAAGCGGCGTAAGCGCGACGCGGACGGCGGCAAGGCCACCGAGGACCGGCTGTTCACCACCACGGTGTTGGCGCTGTTCCTGCTCACCGCGGCCGCGATCCTGGCCGCCGAGTACCTCATCCTGATGTACGGCTCCCGGTTCACCCCGGTGCAGTTCGACACCTCGGTCTACCTGGCGCGTTACCTGCTCGCGCAGATCTTCTTCGTGGGACTGAGCGGCCTGCTCAGCGCCATGCTCAACACGCGGGGCCGCTTCGGCGCCGCCGTCTGGGCGCCCGTACTGAACAACGTCGTCATCATGTGCGTGGCGGGCGTGTTCCTGTGGGTGGCCGGGCCCGGCCGCACTCCCGAGACCGTCACCGACGGCCAGCTCACCCTGCTGGGCGCGGGCACCGCGGGCGGCATGGCGCTCCAGGCGCTGGTGCTGTTCGTGGCCCTGAGCCGTACCGGCTACCGCTGGCGTCCCCGTATGGACCTGCGCGGCTCCGGCCTCGGGGAGGCCCTGCGCACCGCGGGCTGGATGATGCTCTACACCCTCCTCACCCAGGCGGGACTGTGGATCACCACCAACATCGCCAACGCCGCGAACGTGGCGAGCATCGAGCGGGGTCTGGACGTCGGTGCGGGCATCAGCGCCTACAACCTGGCCTATCAGCTCTTCCAACTGCCGTACGCGATCATCGCGGTCTCCCTCATCACCGTGCTTCTGCCCACGATGAGCGCCCACGCCGACGACCGGAACTGGGACGCGGTGCGCGCGGACTTCTCCCGCACGATGCGGATCTCGGCGTTCGTCCTGGTGCCGACCGCGTTCGCGGTGGCGATCTTCGCCGAGCCGTTGTCCATCCTCGCCTTCGCGCGCGGCTCCATCTCCGTACAGGACGCGGCCAGTATCGGTCAGATCCTCGCTGTCATGTCGCTGGGCCTGGTCCCGTTCACCACGTTCCAGCTGATGTTGCGCGTGTTCTTCGCGATGGGCGACACCCGGACCCCGGCGATGATCGGCGCCGCGAACCTGGCCGTCCACAGCCTCCTGGCCATGACGTCCTACCTGTTGCTCCCACCGAACATGGTGGTGGTGGGCGTGGCCGCGGGCTTCATGTTCTCGTTCCTGTCGGGTCTGACCATCGCCGGTCTGGTCCTGAGCCGGCGTATCGGAGGACTTGACGGAAAACACGTCATTGGCACAATGTTGCGCCTGCACCTGGCCGTCCTTCCGAGCATCGCGGCCGGCCTCGGTGTGCTCTGGGCCTTCGACTTCCACGTCGGCCCCGGCCTGGTCACCTACATCGGCGCCCCGGCCGCCGGATGCGCTCTCGGTCTGCTGCTCTTCCTCGGTTCCGCACGGCTGCTGCGCGTACCGGAGTTGAGCGCGGCGGTGGAACTGGTCCGCGGTCGCCTGCGTCGTTGATGCCGACACCCCGGCTCTGAACCCGCCGAGACCCGAAGCCTCCAGAACGAGAGTAAGGACAGCCCCACGGTGTCCAGCGACCAATCCCGGCACGTGCCTTCGGCCGAGCCCGAAAGAGAACCCCTCGGTCGTCACATGGTGATGCCCGAGGACGTGCTCGACGCCTATGAGCGCGAGGAGCCGGCCACCACGCCCGAGACCGGTCTGCGCACGCTCCGGGATCCGAGCGACATCGGTGACGTGGGCACCGCCGACCGGATGGAGGACGGCGACGAGATCGGGGGCAGTGCCCACACCGCCCCCGGCAACATCGCCAAGTCCAGTCTGATCATGGCGTTGGGCACCATCGTCTCCCGTGTGACGGGGTTCGTGCGCACCATCATCCTGGCGGCGGCGATCGGCACCCAGTTGCTGGGCGACGCCTACCAGACCGCCGGCATGGTCCCGTACATGATCTACGACCTGCTCATCGGCGGGTTGTTGGCCAGCGTCTTCGTTCCGTTCCTGGTCAAACGGCGCAAGCTGGATCCGGACGGAGGCGACAAGACCGAACAGCGTCTGGTCACGCTGATGCTGCTCGGGCTCTTCGTGCTCACGCTGGTGTCGGTGCTGATCGCGGAGTGGTTCATCCGGATCTACGCGGGCGGCTTCTCCGGCGCCCAGTACGACGTCTCGGTCGTCCTGGCCCGGTACCTGGTCACGCAGATCTTCTTCATCGGTGCGAGCGGTCTGGCGAGCGCGATGCTCAACGCGCGCAACAGGTTCGGTGCCCCCATGTGGGCTCCGGTGTTGAACAACCTGGTCATCATCGGTGTCTGCCTGTGGTTCCTGAACCTGGCGGGGCCGGGTCGCACCCCCGAGACCGTGACCTCCGGTGAGCTGATGCTGCTGGGCCTGGGCACGGCCGCGGGACAGGTGGTCCAGGCATCGGTGCTGCTGTGGGCGCTGGCGGCGGCGGGCTTCCGCTGGCGCCCCCGGCTGGACCTGCGGGGCTCGGGGCTGGGCGAGGCGGCCGGCGCGGCCTCGTGGATGATGCTCTACATCGTCGTGGCGCAGCTGGGCGCTCTCGTGTCCACCAACGTGGCGACCCGCGCCGGTGCCCGCGCGGCCGAGGCGGGCTTCGACTCCGGGGCCGGTATCGCGGCCTACAAATTCGCGTCGATGCTGTTCCAGTTGCCGTACGCGATCATCGCGGTCTCCGTGATCACCGCGCTCCTGCCGCGTATGAGCGAGCACGTCGCGGCCGGGCGCAAGGACCAGGTACGCAGTGACTTCTCACGTGGTTTCCGGTTGTCGTCGGTGCTGATCGTGCCGATCTCGGTCGCGATGATCGTCTTCGCGATCCCGTTCTGCGTGATGATCTACGCGCAGGGCAGCACCAGCGCCCAGGACGCCGAGGCCATCGGCCGCATCCTCATGGTCTTCTGCGTGATGCTGATCCCCTTCACGCTGTTCCAGCTCCAGATGCGCGTGTTCTACGCCCTGGGCGACACCCGGACCCCGGCCCTGGTGTCGATTCCCTCCGAGTTCGCCCACGCGACGACCGCGATCAGCCTGCTGTTCTTCATGGAGCCGCAACATATCGTGGTGTGGTTGCCGGTGCCCTACGGTCTGTACTACATCGTGGGTTCCGTCATCATGTGGTACCTCCTGAACAGGAGGTTGAACGGCCTCGACGGCCGCCGGACCGTGTCCACCCTGTTCAAGCTGCATCTGGCGACCGTCCCCTCGGTGGTCTTCGGAGTGGTGTCGATCCATCTCTTCCAGGGCCTGCCGGGCGACCTGTGGCCGGGACTGGCGGCGATCACGACGGGCGGCGTCGTCGGTGGCGTGCTGTTCGTGGCCACCGCCAAACTCCTCAATGTGACGGAAGTCACATCTTTCCTCGATTTGCTCAAAACCAGGCTACGACGCCGCTGATCACCAGGAATAGACGATGTTGGGTGGTCACGCGCCGATACGTCCCGAAGGGTGTATGGGTATCCAGTGTCCTCCGACGATGCTGTTCAGGCGTCCTAGCATGGACAGGCATCGCTTTACCGCTATAGCAATGTTCATCCGAGCTGCCCGAAGGGAGGCTGGGGACAGCAGACAGGGCCGATGACCCCCTCGCGCACATCCCGTACCGCTCTGGTCCACAAGCGGACCCGGAGCGGCCACAGGCGCGAAACCACGGCACCTGCACCCGTCACTCCCATCATGAGCACCTTCCTCATCGAACCCGGGGCGAAGCTGGCCAACCGCTACCGTCTCGACCAAGTGGTGAGCGAGACAGGTGGCGCCACCCGCTGGAAGGCCACCGACGAGACGCTCGCCCGACCCGTCGCCGTGTGGACCTTCACCGAGGGATTCCCGCGCACCTCCGAGGTCGTGCGCGCCGCCCGGGCCACGAGCCGCATCCCCGACGCGCGCGTCACCCAGGTCTTCGACGCCGACGACTCCTCCCCCATCCCCTACGTGGTCGAGGAATGGGTCATCGGATCCTCCCTGGCCGACCTTCTCTCCCAAGGCCCCATGGAGCCCGAACGCGCCGCCGGGTTGGTCGCCGAGGCGGCCGAGGCCATCGCCGCCGCGCACGCGGGCGGCCTGCACCACCTGTGCCTGACCCCGGGCAAGCTCATGTGGAGCAGCGGAGGCGCGGTCAAGGTGACCGGCATCGGCGTGGACGCCGCGCTGCTGGGCGCCAACACCGCCGATCCCGCGGCGGCCGACGCCCAAGGGCTCGGCAACCTGCTCTACGCGGCGCTCACCGGATACTGGCCCGGAGGACCGCAGAGCGGTCTGCACGCGGCGCCCCAGGGCCCGGCGGGCCCCTACCCACCACACCAGATCCGGCAGGGCATCACCGAACCGCTGGCCACCATCACCACGCGTGCCGCCCTCCCGCAGCTCGCGGGACAACTGGTGCCGGGGCCCCCGATCACCTCTCCGGCCGAGTTCTGCGCGGCCTTGGCCGAGGTTCCCCGTCTCATCCCGCTCCCGGTCGCCCCCGCCGAGGAGTCTCCACCGCCGGAGCCGGGCACCTCCCGGCGTACCGGGGAATTCGACAGCACCACCGGGCCCCGCCGCAGCGCGCGAGGCGGCGCGGCGGGAGCGCGGGGTGGCTCCGGTGCGCGGAACGGGGAGGGCCCCCAGGAAAAGAGCCGGGAACGCTCGGCCCCCTCCCGTATGGACCGTCGCGCCGCGCGCACGCAGCCCTCTCCCCGTAAGATCCTGGTCGGCGTCCTGGCGATGGTGCTGTTCGCCGCCGTGGTCGTGGGCGCGTGGACGATCGGCGCCAACATGCGTTCGGCCGAGGACGAGGCCGCGGGCGGCGACGGTGCCGTCGAGGAGGAGACGGACGGCGACCAGACCCGGGAACTGGTGGAGCTGACCATCGGCGGAGCCACCGGGTTCGACCCCTTCGGCGACGGCGACGAGCACTCGGACAAGGCCGGCAGGGCGCTGGACGGCGACGCCTCCACCGAGTGGAACACCGAGGGCTACAAGGACCCCATGGGCGTCGGCAAGTCCGGAGTGGGTTTCCTGATCGAACTGGAGTCCAGCCAGGAGGTCCACGCGGTCGAGCTGGAGATGCCCGACCATGACTACGGCGTGCAGATCCGCGTCGGCGACGACAACGCGGTCGGCGGTGACCAGGCCTCCCTGGACGAGAAACTGCCCGTCGCGGCGGAGCAGAGCGTGTCCGGTTCCACCACCGTCGAGATCGAGGGCGGCGCCACCGGGCGGTACGTGCTGGTCTGGTTCACCGAACTGCCCAACGTGGACGGGCGCTGGCGTGGGACCATCAACGAGGTCGGAGTACTCGGTCTTTGACACGGGCGAGGAGGAGACCGGAACTTCGACGGCACCGATGTGTGGGGTATGTGATCAGTACTGATGGACGCGGTCCAGGAGCTTCCTGACCAGGAGCTGTTGAAGAGGCACGCTCAGGGCGACGACCAGGCCTTCGCGGTCCTGGTCCGTCGGCACCGTGAGCGCCTGTGGGCTGTCGCCGTGCGTGTCATGGGCGACCCCGAGGAGGCCTCCGACGCGCTCCAGGACGCTTTCCTGTCCGCGTTCCGCGCGGCCGACCGCTTCCGGGGCGAGTCACAGGTGAGCACATGGCTGCACCGGATCGTGGTGAACGCCTGCAACGACCGCCTTCGCCGCCGTAAGGTGCGCCCGGCCACCCCCACGGAGGACTCCACCCTGGACGTGATGTCCAACGAGCGGATGGGCCGTATGGGCGGGGCCCGGGACCACGCCTCGCAGACCGAGGCCCGCCTGGACGTGTACGCGGCGTTGGAGAAACTTCCGCTGGACCAGCGCATGGCGCTGACCCTCGTGGACATGCTCGGGTACCGGGTGGACGAGGCGGCACAGATCCTGGACGTGGCCTCGGGAACGGTCAAGAGCAGGTGTGCGCGAGGTCGCGCGAAACTTCTTCCCTCCCTGGCCCATCTAAGGAACCCTCGGCAACGCGGAGACGTCACAACTAGGAGAGGAGGTGCCAACACATCGTGACGTCCCATCCAGACGTGGAGGCACTCGCCTTCCTCGCCGAGGAACTCCTGGAACCCGACGAGGAAAGCATTGTCGCAGCCCATGTGGAGACCTGTGAGACCTGCGCGGCGACCCTGGACGAGCTGACCGAGGTCGGCGACGTCCTGGCCGCCGTACCGGCCCCGACCATGCCGCAGGACGTCGCCGACCTCCTTGACCGGCGCATCGCGGAGGCGGCGCGCGAGCGTTCGACCGAGGCCTCGAATCGGGCCCCCGTCGAGGATCCCGCCGAGAGGCCACGGAAGCGGGGCGGTGCCACCGTGGTCCCCTTCCCGCGCGGGCACAGGGGGCCGGGAGGCTTCAGCCTGCCGCGACTGATGATGGTGGCCGCCGCCGCGGTCGTCATCGGAGGCGGTGGCGCGGCGGTGTTCAACGGCGTGCTCTCGCATGGACAGGAGGAGGCCGGAGTCGCGGCCCCGCTCCAGGAGAACGCCGAGGAGGAGGTCGCCCCGGACACCGCGCAGTCCTACGCTCCCCAGGTGGTGCGCAGCGGAACCGTCTACACCGAGGCCTCCCTGTCCGAACAGGCCGCTCGCACACTCGACCTGTCCCCCGTGGGCGGACCTCCCGTGGGCGAGGAGGCCGCGCCCATGGATCCGTTGGAGACCGAACCGCCCGGCATGGTGGAGTGCGCCATGCTCCTCGAGAGGAGTTTCGGAGCGCACTTCACCCTGGTGGACGACGCCCACTACGGCGACGACACGTCCCGGGCGTGGGTACTGTTCACCGCTCCTCGGGGAGAGGAGACCGAGGTGTACGTGGTCGATCCCCGCTGTGCCCAGGGCGGCGACGCCGAGCGCAGCGTCCTGGCCCGGGAGACCATCCGGACTCCGTGACCTCGATGTCGACAGGGCGCCTTGGAGACCCGTCGACACGACGCCCTGTCGACCCGCTCACCCGCCCGGACGGACCAGGCCGTCTCGTGGGCGATCGCCGCACAGGCCGTCTCGTCCGCGGACGAAGAGCCCGTCCGGACCGCGCCCACCGACCCCTTCGGTCGAGTCAGGGGGCGGCGTGGTCGTCGACGGGCTCGCCCCGGCTGCGTCCACGGCTCTCCGAGGCCGCCAGAACGATGCTCGCGCGTCAGGGAGAGCGGGACCGCCACCCGGGGTTGCCCGGAAGACCACGACGCCCCCTCGGGGCCTCTGCGCGCTTTCGAGGCGTTCGACCACAGAAGGCTCCGTGTCGGGGCCGCCGGCCCTCCTTCCGGGTCCGCCGGAACGAACGATCCGACCATCTGTGGATATACCCCACCCCGGTAAGCTGAGCGATGTCCGAGCGGGAATGCCCTGCGCCTACCATCGGTTGTGCTAACCATCTTCCCCTGGGGTCACACCGCGTGGCCAGGGCAGTGACTGTGTGAAGGGCCAACGAGCGTGAGTGACGTCCGTAATGTCATCATCATCGGTTCCGGACCGGCGGGCTACACCGCCGCCGTGTACGCCGCCCGTGCCGAGCTGCGACCCCTGGTGTTCGAGGGGTCCATCACGGCCGGGGGTGCGCTTATGAACACCACCGATGTCGAGAACTTCCCCGGTTTTCCCGACGGCGTCATGGGTCCGGACCTCATGGACCAGATGCGCAAGCAGGCCGAGCGCTTCGGTGCGGAACTGGTGCCCGAGGACGTCACCTCCGTGGAGCTGACCAAGCCCGTCAAGGAGGTCGTGGCGGGCGGTGAGACCTTCCTCGCCCACACGGTGATCCTCGCCACCGGTTCCGGCTACCGCGAGTTGGGCGTGCCCGGGGAGAAGGAGCTGTCCGGACGCGGCACCTCCTGGTGCGCCACCTGTGACGGATTCTTCTTCCGCGACCAGGACATCGCCGTGGTCGGTGGTGGCGACACCGCCATGGAGGAGGCCCTCTTCCTCACCCGCTTCGCCCGCTCGGTGACCATCGTCCACCGACGCGACGAGCTGCGCGCCAGCCGCATCATGGCCGATCGCGCCCGCGCCAACGACAAGATCCGCTTCCTCTGGAACACCGAGGTGACCCGGGTCCTGGGCGAGGAGCGCGTCTCCGGCCTGGGCATCGTCAACAACAAGACCGGCGAGGAGGGCACCCTGGACGTGACCGGGCTGTTCGTCGCGATCGGTCACGACCCTCGTGTGGAGCTGTTCGACAAGCAGCTCGAACTCGACGAGGAGGGCTACGTGAAGGTGGACTTCCCGTCCACACGCACCAGCCTGGAGGGCGTCTTCGCCGCGGGTGACGTGGTCGACCACCAGTACCGTCAGGCGATCACCGCCGCGGGAACCGGCTGCGCGGCCTCACTGGACGCCGAGCGCTACCTCGCCGAGCGCGGCAACTGACCGACCAGGCGGCCGGACACGGCCACCGACCACCCCCCGTCCCGGTTCCGTCGAACAAGGAGAAGCATGTCCGCTGTCAAGCACGTCACCGACGACACCTTCAAGGAAGAGGTCCTCTCCAGCGACAAGCCCGTCCTGGTGGACTTCTGGGCCGACTGGTGCGGCCCGTGCAAGCAGATGTCCCCGGTCCTGGACAAGCTGGCCGAGGAGCACGGCGACAAGATCGAGGTCGTCAAGCTGAACACGGACCAGAACCCCGAGACGACGCGGGCGTACAACATCATGTCCCTGCCGACCATGAACCTCTTCGCGAAGGGTCAGGTCGTCAAGCAGATCATCGGCGCCAAGCCCAAGCGCGCTCTGGAGAAGGACCTGGCCGAATACCTGGACCAGTAGTCGCCCTCCGACCGGATTCCTCGGTCCCGACGACTCGGTCGGCACCACGCGCCGAAGGCCCTCGGACTTCCTCCGGGGGCCTTCGCTGTTTCACGTGAAACACGAAGCGGCCGTGTTTCACGTGAAACACGGCCGCCGATGGATGTTCAGGACTCCATCTGCCTGATGATGCGCTCCAGGTCCTCCATCGTCGCGAACTCCACGACGATCTTGCCCTTCTTCTTTCCGATGTCCACCTTGACGGTGGTGTCCAACCGGTCTCCCAGACGTGTCGCCCACTCCTCCACCTGAGGAGGGGCGGTGATCCTCGTCGAGGCGCGGCGAGGCCTGTCCTCGTCCGGCTCCTCTCGGAGCGCGACCATCTCCTCCAGCGAACGGACCGAGATCCCCTCTTGGACCACGCGGGTGGCCAGGCGATCCTGGAGGTCGGGGTCCTCCACCCCCAGCAACGCCCGCGCGTGTCCCGCGCTGAGCACCCCGGCCGCCACCCGCGTCTGCACCTTCGGGGTCAGGTTCAGCAACCTCAGGGTGTTGCTGATGTGCGACCGGGATCGACCGATCCTCTGGGCCAACTCCCCGTGCGTGGCACCGAAGTCGTCCAGCAGCTGCTGGTAGGCCGCCGCCTCCTCCAGAGGGTTGAGCTCCTGTCGATGCAGGTTCTCCAGCAGGGCGTCACGAAGGAGTTCGTCGTCGCTGGTGCTCCGGACGATCGCCGGGATGCGGTCGAGACCAGCCTCCTTGCTCGCCCGCCACCGGCGTTCGCCCATGATGAGCTCGTACCGCGGAGCCCCGCCCCCCTCCAGCTTGCGCACGACGACGGGTTGGAGGAGGCCGACCTCGCTGATGGAGTCCCGCAGTTCCTCCAGGGCCTGGTCGTCGAAGTAGTGCCGCGGCTGACGGGGGTTCGGGGTGATCGAGCCGAGTTCGATCTCCTCCAGGTACGTCCCGTCCGGCAGGCCCGCCACCTCACGCTGTTCCACCGGCTCGGGCACGGGTCCTCTCACGCTCTCCGACGGCGCGGGGCCCGTCGGCCCCTGCGGGATGAGCGCCCCGAGTCCCTTGCCCAGTCCGCGCCGCTGCTGGCTCACCGGCAATTCCCTCCACACTTCTCACAAGCCCAGCGGCGCCCGCCGGGCGGTCCCTTCGTCAGGTCCTGACACCCTGCGCTCGGTGGGCGATCTCCCGGGCCGCCTCCAGGTAGGCCACCGCCCCGGTGGACCCGGGGTCGTAGGTCATCACCGACTGGCCATAGCTCGGTGCCTCCGAGACCCGGACGCTACGGGGGATCAGCGTCTCCAGGACGGTGTCCCCGAAGTGCGAGCGCACCTCCTCGGCCACCTGCTGCGAGAGCCTGGTCCGGCCGTCGTACATCGTCAACAGGATGGTGCTGACCGCCAACCCCGGGTTCAGGTGGGACTGCACGAGCTCCACGTTGCGAAGCAGCTGGCCGAGCCCCTCCAGGGCGTAGTACTCGCACTGGATCGGGATCATGACCTCGTCGCACGCCACCATCGCGTTCACCGTGAGCAGGCCGAGCGAGGGCGGGCAGTCGATGAGGATGTAGTCCAGCTCGGAGGTGTCGTAGGCGGCGAAGGCCCGCTTGAGCCGCGCCTCCCTCGCGACGAGGGAGACCAACTCGATCTCCGCGCCGGCCAGGTCGATGGTGGCCGGCGCGCACCACAGATCAGGGATGCCCGGCACCGGTTGGGCGAGCTTGCGGATCTCCTCGTCCTCCACCAGGCAGTGGTAGATGGAACGGGTCTGGTTGTCACGCTCCATACCGAGAGCGGTGGACGCGTTGCCCTGGGGGTCGAGGTCGACCACGAGAACACGCTGTCCGTGCATCGCCAGGGCCGCGGCGATGTTGACCGTGGTGGTCGTCTTGCCGACACCGCCCTTCTGGTTCGCGACTCCGATCACCCGACAGGAACCGGGGCGCGGCCAGACCTCGTCGTGCCCGCGAACCGCCATGGCCGCATGGGCCGCGCGAGCGAGTGGAGTGTCGGGGATGCCGTAGGAATCTTCAGGCGATGTTTCACGTGAAACATCGAGCAGGTCTCCATAGCCCCCCGAAGGTGTTTCACGTGAAACAGCAGGCTTTTCGGCTGGGTTCTGGGGCACGAATGAGTTCACCTCTTCCGTCCGCGTTTCTTCTTGCCACCCCGCGCCTTCTTCTGTGATCCGGGCGGGGGTGGACCACCGTCGGATGTCACCGTGACGCGAACGACCGTGGTAGCGGGATCGACTTTACCCCGACCCACCCGTATCACATCGCTAACGCTCGGCCGCAGTTTCGAAACTTCTTGCTTCGCCGCGGCCAACTCGGCCTCCGCCTGCTCCCCCTTGAGCGCGAGAAGACTTCCGCCCTTCCGCAGCAACGGAAGGGACCATCCGGCCAGACGCGTCAGAGGGGCGACCGCCCGCGCGGTCACGAAATCGGTGTACAGCTCACCGTGGACCTCCTCCGCCCTTCCTCTCCGCACCTCCACGTTGGGCAGGTCCAGCAGCGCGACGGCTTCGTCGAGGAAGATCGTCCGACGCAGAAGGGGCTCCAACAGGACCATCCGGATGTCGGGACGCATGAGGCCGAGCACCAGGCCCGGCAGGCCGGCGCCCGAACCGACGTCCACCACCTCGGCTCCTTCGGGAAGCAACTCCTCGACGACGGCGCAGTTGATGAGGTGCCTCTCCCACAGGCGAGGCACCTCCCGAGGCCCGATCAGCCCACGCCGCACCCCGTCGTCGGCGAGCAGCTCCGCGTAGTGGCGCGCCTTCGGCAGGGAGTCGCCGAAAACGACCTCCGCCTGGTCGGGCGGAGCCGGGAGCACCTCGCCGGCCTCCTCAGCGCCCGAGGTCATCGGTCATCACCTGCGCACTCGTCCATCATCACTTCCATGCTCGATCCGCCATGGCAGCCGCACAACGGCGCACCGACCGGCGAGGGGGTGGCGCGCTGCGGACAAGGGTTCCGCGCGCGGGGAAAGAAGATCCTTCCTGATCCTACGCGCGTGGGGCACCATCGTTTCACGTCGGCTTCCCCGACTCCGGAGAACTCCCCTTCTCCCCCGCTCCCCGAGGTCGTTCCCCTGAAGGAGAAGGGCGCACGGCACCATCGGCACTCCGACCTCGACGCGATGTTTCACGTGAAACAAGAAGAGGGGGCGATGTTTCACGTGAAACATCGCCCCCTCGGGGAATACGTGCCCCTACGACGCGGGGTGCACCACCACGTAGCGGTGCGGCTCCTCGCCCTCGGACTCACTGCGCAGACCCGCGGCGGCCACGGCATCGTGCACCACCTTGCGCTCGAACGGGGTCATCGGCTCCAGCGGGTACACCTCGCCGGTCTCCTTGACCCTCTTGGCGGCGTCCGTTCCGACCTGGAAGAGCACCTTGCGACGCCCCTCCCGGTACCCGCCGATGTCCAGCATCAGACGGCTGCGCTCACCGGTCGTCCGATGCACGGCCAACCGGGTCAGCTCCTGAAGCGCCTCCAGGACCTCACCGCGCTCACCGATCAATTCGGTGAGCGTGGCGCCCACCACGGAGACCAGTGCGCGGTCGCCCTCGACGTCCATGTCGATGTCGCCATCGAAATCCGCGATGTCGAGAAGTCCCTCGATGTAGTCCGCGGCGATGTCACCCTCGTTCTCCAGGGCCTCGATATCGATTCCGCCCTCAGGTGTCTCAGCCACCGCTACTCCGCCGCTCTCTTCCTGACTACCTGCCACAGCGTTCCCGTCTCCTCGATCCTTCACCCTGGCCACCGTACGCCTCAGGGGCATTATCGCCTGCGCACTCGAACGTTCTGCGCAACCGGGGCCAAGCGGAGCGGGTCTCGTTCGGCCGGCACCCACTCTGTTCGGTGGGCGGCGCCCACCGAACACTCCCTAGCGGGAACCGCCACCGGTGCGCTTGGCACGCGACTGCTTCTTCGGCTGCTTGCGTTCGATCTTAGGCTGTTCCTTCGGCTCAGGCGTGGTTTCGGCCACCTTCTTTCGGCTGAGCATGCCCTTGGCCGACCCGTTGCCCTCGTTCTTGGTCTGCGCCGCACCGGCGACCGGCTGGTTCCGGTAGAGGAAGTGCTGCTGGCCCATGGTCCAGACGTTGGAGGTGACCCAGTAGACCAGCACACCGACCGGCATCATGAGGCCGAAGAGCCCGAAGAGGGGCGCCATGTACATCATGATCTTCTGGGTCTGCATCATGGGGTTGTCGGGCATCTGGGAGATGCTGCGCTTGATGCTCTGCCGCATGGTGAGGAACGTCGTCGTTCCCATGAGCACACAGGCGATGGCGATGATGACCTTGGCCATGATCGGGTCGCTGGCGCCGAGCTCCAGGAGCTCTTCGGGGGAACTGTTGAACTGGGCGGCGATGGGCGCCTCGAAGATCAGCGCCGCCCGCGCGCTCTCCACCAGTTCCTCGTCGAATCCGTAGCGCGCGTTGCCCTCGGCGACACTGCGCAGCACGCTGAAGAGCGAGAAGAAGACCGGCATCTGTAGGAGCAGCGGAAGACAACCCATGATGGGGTTGGTGCCGCTCTCCTGGTAGAGCTTCATGGACTCCCGCTGCAAGCGCTCCTTGTCATGCTTGTAGCGCTCGCGGAGCTTCATGATCTTGGGCTGGATGTCCTGCATCTTGCGCTGCGTGTTCATCTGTTTGACGAACAGCGGCACCATCAGCAGCCGCATCAGCACGGTGAGCAGGACGATCGACAGGCCCCAGGCCCAGCCGCTGTCAGTGTCGAAGCCGATGAAGGTCAGACCCGTGTGGATCCAGACCAAGATCCGGCCGACGATGTCGTAAAGCCAGTCCAACACCGGCCAACTCCTATGTGGTTCGGTTCAGCTACTAGTTCCCGGGAGCGGTTCCGGTGTGCCCGGTCTCGCCCGCGGACCCTCCGGGCTCCGCGTTCCGGTGTCCTCCGCGTGGTGGAACCGGATCGAGCCCCCCGGGGTTGAAGGGATGGCAGCGGGCGATACGCCGGACTCCCAGCCACGACCCGTACAGCGCACCGTGCACGCGCAACGCCTCGACGGCATACGCGCTGCACGACGGGTAGAAACGGCAAACAGGAGGAAAGAGCGGGCTGATGAAGCGCTGGTAACCCCGAATGGGCCAGATCAGCACACGCGCGAACACCGTCGTTCCGTGCTCGGTCATCGGCCCTTCCACCGTTCTCCACCCTCGTCCGGGCGGCGTTCACCTGCCGTTTCGCCACTCGCCGAGGTCTTCGCCGGAGGCCGTCGCCGACCACGCCGTGGGCGTGACGAGGTTCCCCGGGGGCGCATCGCCGCGGCGATCGCGCTGTCGAGTTGCGCCGCCAGTTCCTCGTACCGCGCGGCGGCGGCCTCGGGTCTGGCACGTACTACAAGCAGGCTACCGTTTGGCAGGACGGCCGATCGAGGCCGCATCAGGTGACGCAACCTACGTTGCACGCGCTTGCGCACCACCGCTCCCCCGACCGCCTTGCTCACCACGAAACCGATGCGAGGCGGCTCGGTCTCCGCGGTACCGGAACCCGGTGGGAGATAGACCACGCCCAGGGCGCCCTGGGACGAACGCCGCCCCCCGCGCATGACGGAGCCGAATTCGGCGCTGCTGCGCATCCGGTTCTTCGGAGAGAGCATCGGCTTCCTTCGGGCTGGGTGGCTTCTTCCCACGAAAAAGGGACCGGTCGGCGAGAGGGCCGGACCGGTCCGAGAACGTGGAACCGAACGTGACCTAGTGGTTCACGGTCAAGGTCGAGCGCCCCTTGCGGCGGCGCGAGGCGAGGATGGCGCGACCGGCCCGCGTACGCATGCGCAGCCGGAAGCCGTGGACCTTCGCGCGACGCCGGTTGTTCGGCTGGTACGTACGCTTGCTCACTGCTGGCTCCAGGGGCGTCTCAGGAAAGTACTACGACAGACCCCCAGGATATGCGGGGTCACGAGGTGCATGAGCCATGGCCGCGCTGCCGTGCGGGCACGGGCGCAGGCGATCATCGGCATAAGCACAAAGAAGATACGGCCTGCTCCGGCCGTGGTCAAATCGGACCGGGCGACGACCACGGCCCACGACACTCGGAAAGCCGGGCCGTCTCGCGCCGATCACCGGGACCGGCGCCCCGCCTCGTTCCCGCGTCCGGCGGAGGCGTCCACGTGAGCGGGCCCAGGGAAAGCCGTCCGACCCACTGCCGGTGCCTCGCCGAGCCCCTGTGGACAAGTCGTTGTCCACAGGCGTGTGAGACTTCCCCAACCTCGGACTCCTGTGGATAACCTCAGCCTGTGGATAACTTCTTCCTCCCTCCTCCTGCCCCTCCCCCTACGGGGGAAGGATTTTCCTTACACACCCACTGAGCTGCAATTTGTGGATAACCATGCGCCCCCTGCGGGAATCTGCCATCCTGTGGACAACCCTGTGGAAAACCTGTGGACAACTCCTCGAAGCTGTGGATACCCACAGGTAGTCAAAGCTTCGGCGTCTTCCGCTACAGCGAAGTTGTCCACAAGCCTGTTCGGCCAGGGCGCTCTCCCAGCCCCGGCACCATCCGGGCCGTAGGACAATGGGAGGCCGCCCCCGATGGCCCCGAGATCGAGAACGCACCGACCGACCCACGGGACACCGGCTCCGCCGTGACCCGGACCACCCCCTGCCGCCCACTCCACACCGCACAGATCCGCATCGAAGGGACAGCACCCATGGCAGGTCACCTTGGCTGACGCACAGGTCAACCTCGCAATGGTCTGGTCCAGCGTGTTGGACGGGATCGACAACGACTCCCTGCCCGCGCACCAGCGCGCCTGGCTTCCGCAGACCCGTCCACTGGGCCTGATCGAGGACACCGCCCTGATCGCGGCTCCCAACGAGTTCACCAAGAAGGTGCTGGAGACACGCCTGTACCCGGCGATCAGCAAGGCGCTGTCCGCGCATCTGGGACGGGAGATCAGGCTCGCGGTGACGGTCGACCCCACCGCGGTGCCGACCCCGCCGCCGACCCCCGCGCCGCACTCGGCCTACGCACGTCGTACACCCGCGGTACGCGCGATGGAGGAACACGGCTCCTCCGTCCCGGGTGCCGCGCCGGCCGGGGCCCCCACGGACGACGAGGCGAACGTGTCGGCCTCCCCCGGTCGACACGCGAGCCCCGCCCCTCCCCCGGACCCCGCCGCACCGCCCACGACCGACTCCCCCACGACTTCGTCGGCCTCGGAGGGGCAGGCGGACCTGCTCGGCCCCCCGAGTCCCGAGACGCCCTACGGAGTCGAGGAGGAGCCGCACACCGTCCGTGACGCGCCCGCGCCCTGGGTTCAACAGACCTTCGCCTCTCCCCAGGAGACGCCCACGGCTCCGCCCCGGTGGGAACAGCCCTCCGTGCTGGAACAGGAGCAGACCTCCTGGCGGCAGTCCTGGAACGACCCCGCATGGGATCGGCCCAACCGCTGGGAGACCCCGCGGGAGGACACCCCCTCCGACGCTCCCGAACCCCCGCCGGAGGAGGGTCGGGGGGAGGAGTCCGGCCCCTCCGCAACGGGAGATCGGCCGGAGGAGGTCACGCCCGGCGCACCCGAGATGCCCTCCACTCCCCCGGGCCGTTCACAGGAGGCCCCGCCGGGCGAGCACGCGCGGCTGAACCCGAAGTACACCTTCGACACCTTCGTGATCGGCTCCAGCAACAGGTTCGCCCACGCGGCCTCGGTGGCCGCCGCCGAGGCACCGGCCAAGGCCTACAACCCATTGTTCATCCACGGCGGGTCGGGGCTGGGCAAAACCCATCTGCTGCACGCCATCGGGCACTACACGCACCGTCTCTACGAGGGCTCCCGCGTGCGGTACGTCAGCTCCGAGGAGTTCACCAACGAGTTCATCAACTCCATCCGGGACGGCAAGGCGGACGGGTTCCGCCGCCGTTACCGGGACATCGACGTGCTCCTGGTGGACGACATCCAGTTCCTGGAGAACAAGGAGCAGACGCAGGAGGAGTTCTTCCACACGTTCAACACGCTGCACAACTCCGACAAGCAGATCGTCATCTCCAGCGACCGTCCGCCCAAGCAGTTGACGACGCTGGAGGACCGGATGCGCAGCCGTTTCGAATGGGGCCTGCTCACCGACGTCCAACCGCCGGAGCTGGAGACCCGCATCGCCATCCTGCGCAAGAAGGCGGCGCAGGAGGGCCTGGCGGCCCCACCGGAGGTACTGGAGTTCATAGCGAGCAAGATCTCCACCAACATCCGGGAGTTGGAGGGCGCTCTGATCCGCGTGACCGCCTTCGCCAGCCTGAACCGGCAGTCGGTGGATCTGGACCTGACCAGCCAGGTACTGCGTGACCTGGTGCCCAACACCGAGGTGCCCGAGGTCACGGCGGGAGCGATCATGTCCCAGACCGCCGCCTACTTCGGCCTGACGGTGGAGGACCTGTGCGGGACCTCACGCTCCCGCGTGCTGGTGACGGCCCGCCAGATCGCCATGTACCTGTGCCGTGAGTTGACCGAACTGTCCCTGCCCAAGATCGGACAGCAGTTCGGCCGCGATCACACCACGGTGATGCACGCCGACCGCAAGGTCCGCGCGCTGATGGCCGAACGACGGTCCATCTACAACCAGGTCCACGAGCTCACCAGTCGTATCAAGGACCAGCCCTCCCTGACCTGAGGCACGGTCCCCGTGCACGGACAGGGGGAGGGGGCACCGGCCGGTGCCCCCTCCCCTCCTCCGCCGACAGGGAGTCGATTCCCCCTGTCGTCGTGTCGCTCTGTGGACATGTCTCCCCGTGGCCTCGTGCACAGGGAGACAGGCCGGTTATCCACAGGGCTCCCGCCACCAGAGACGAGTTATCCACAGCCTTGTGTGGAGGAACGCCCACCTCTGGAGGGATTCGCCTCCTCTGTGGTCACCACCGGCCGTTCCTACCCCGAACAGGCCGTATCCCCTGGTTCTCCGTCTCCTGAAAGCCCTGCCACGTCCCGCGTGCCGACCTGGTCACACAACCTTTCCCATGCTCAATGTCAAGGACCGGACGAGGCCCTGTGGACAACGCTGTGCACAGCCTGTTTGCCCGGGTTGCGGTGGTCTGGAAGGCGGCTGGAAAAAAATTTTTGGGACTTCTCCACGAAGTTATCCACAGGCAAGGGGGTGAATCTGTGGATAACCCTGTGGACAACCTGTGGAAAACTACTCTCCGGCTGTGGGTAACTGCCCCCTGCTCTGTGGACAGGGCACCATGTCATCCGACCACCCGACCACCGGGTGTTGTGGACAACATGGGGAAAACCTGTGGACGAAGCTGTGGACACAGTGTGGAAAACCTGGGGACACCTCTGTCCGTCCACAGGGCACGCGAGTTGTCCACAGCGTTTCCCACAGGGCCTGTGGACAAAAATCCACGGGGTGACCTGCGGAAACAGTGGTTATCCACACTATCCACAGGCCCTACTACTACTGCGCACCTTCATTAACCAAGATGTGGCTTCACAACCGCTCCGCGAAAAATCTGTGGACAACTCTCCGATCCGGGTGCGACACCAGCCGGTCGCCGAGCCGGCAGCGGCAGGGGATGAATCCGGGTAACGTGTGGTCTCGCCCCTGTCCTCCGCCGCCCGGATCCGGACGGTGACACCCCACGGGTCCGAGGCGACTCCCTGCGGCACGGACGGACCGCGCATCCACGTGGTCCTTCGTCCACAGCCCTGTTGACGGAGCCCTCGACAGACCCACAGATCCACGAGCTGCAACGTTGAGGCTTCGACCGGCACCGCCGGTCGTGCGGAAAGTGAGTCGGAAAGTGAAGTTCCGGGTCGAACGCGACGTATTGGCCGAGGCTGTCGCCTGGACCGCGCGCACACTCCCGACGCGCCCCTCGGTTCCGGTGCTCGTCGGCATCCTGCTGGAGGCCGGTGAGTTCGACGGCCGTCAACAGCTGCGTCTGTCCGGCTTCGACTACGAGGTCTCCACCCAGGCCGCGGTGGACGTCGAGGTGGAGGAGCCGGGCAAGGTCCTGGTCACCGGAAAACTCCTGGCGGAGATCACCCGGAACCTTCCCTCACAGCCTGTGGAGGTCTCCACCGACGGCCCCAAGGTCGTCGTCACCGGCGGCAGCGCGAAGTTCACCCTGACCACCATGCCGGTGGAGGACTACCCCACGCTCCCGGAGATGCCCGGTGTGAGCGGAACCGTCGGCAGTGACGCCTTCGCCGCCGCGGTCAGCCAGGTGGCCGTCGCCGCCGGGCGCGACGACACCCTCCCGATGCTCACCGGTGTACGCGTGGAGATCGAGGGCGAGACCATCACGCTGGCCTCCACCGACCGCTACCGCCTGGCCGTGCGCGAGCTCACCTGGAAGCCGGAGAACCCCGAGCTGTCCGCGGTCGCCCTCGTGCCGGCCAAGACCCTCCACGACACGGCCAAGTCGCTGACCTCGGGCGCCGAGATCTCGATCGCGCTCTCCAGCGGCGACACCGGCGAGGGCATGATCGGCTTCGAGGGCGGAGGCCGTCGTACCACCACCCGCCTGCTGGACGGAGAGTTCCCCAAGTACCGGGCGCTTCTTCCGGACACCTTCAACTCCGTCGCCGAGGTCGGTCGCCAGGAGTTCGTGGAGGCCGTCAAGCGCGTCTCGCTGGTCGCCGAGCGCAACACTCCGCTGCGTCTGTCCTTCACCCAGGGACAGCTGGTCCTGGAGGCGGGCACCGGTGAGGAGGCCCAGGCCGTGGAGGTCCTGGAGGCGGACCTGGAGGGCGACGACATCCAGATCGCCTTCAACTCCGGCTTCCTGCTGGACGGACTCGGCGCCATCGGCACCGACGTGGCCCGGATGAACTTCACCACCTCGACCAAGCCGTCGATCCTCACCGGCAAGCCCGCGGAGGAGGGTTCCTCCCCCGAATACCGCTACCTGATCATGCCGGTGCGTCAGCCGGGCTGATCCGCGTCCGGTTCGATTGACTGGTATCTGCCGAAACGATCCGTGATCCGGACCGTTCGGCCCTCCAACCACAGGCGGCGAAGGGGAGCAGCACATGCAGCTCGGAATGATCGGTCTCGGCAAGATGGGCGGCAACATGGCCGTCCGCCTCCGGGAGAAGGGTCACGAGGTCATCGGCTACGACAGGTCCTCACCGGAGCGCGACGTCGACACCTTGGTCGAGCTGGTCGGTCGTCTGGCGGCCCCGCGGGTGATCTGGGTGATGGTCCCCGCGGGCGAACCCACCGCCTCGACGGTCGCCGAGCTGGGCGACCTGCTGGAGGAGGGCGACCTCGTCATCGAGGGCGGCAACTCCCACTACGCCGACGACCGCATCCGTGCCAAGTCCCTGGCGGAGAAGGGCATCGGTTACCTCGACGTCGGCGTCAGCGGAGGGGTCTGGGGCCGTCAGAACGGCTACGGCATCATGGTCGGCGGCCCGCAGGAGGACGTGGAGCGCGTCCGTCCGATCTTCGACGCGCTGACCCCCGACGAAGGCGGCGGCTTCGTCCACGCCGGACGTGTCGGCGCCGGGCACTTCGTGAAGATGGTCCACAACGGCATCGAGTACGGCATGATGCAGTCCCTCGGCGAGGGCTATGAGCTCATGGTCGCCTCCGGCCTCGTGGACGACGTCCCCGGCACCTTCGAGAGCTGGCGTGAGGGCACGGTGGTGCGCTCCTGGCTGCTCGACCTGGTCTCCAAGGCCCTGGAGGAGGACCCGGACCTGTCGAGCCTGCGCGGTTACGCCGAGGACTCCGGTGAAGGGCGCTGGACCGTCCAGGCCGCCGTGGACCTGGCGGTCCCGGCCCCGGCGATCACCGCCTCCCTCTACGCCCGGTTCGCCTCTCGCCAGGACGACAGTCCGGCGATGAAGGTCGTGGCGGCACTGCGTCAGCAGTTCGGCGGACACCCGGTGCACCGGGCCGAGACGTCCTCGGACGTCTGAGCCGCCCACCACCCCTCGCGCATCTGGGGGCGCGCCGACCACGGACGCCCCCCGGACCCCCCTTCCCCGCTCCGTTCTCCCGTGCCGCTGTTTCAGGAGGAAGGCCGGATGTACGTATCCCACCTGCAACTGGCCGACTTCCGCTCCTACAGTGAGGTCCTGCTGGAGATGGGCCCCGGAGTGAACGTCTTCGTCGGCGCCAACGGTGAGGGCAAGACCAACCTGGTCGAGGCGGTCGGCTATGTCGCCACCCTCGGCAGCCACCGGGTCTCCTCCGACGCCCCGCTCGTCCGCCAGGGCGCGCCCCGCGCGATCATCCGGGCCAAGGTGGTGCGCGACGACAGGTCCATGGTGGTGGACCTGGAGCTCAACCCCGGGCGGGCCAACCGTGCCCGGATCAACCAGGCGCCCGCGGGGCGCCCCCGTGACGTCCTGGGGATTCTGCGCGCCGTACTGTTCGCTCCCGAGGACCTGGCCCTGGTCAAGGGTGACCCGGGTGAGCGGCGACGTTTCCTCGACGACCTGCTGGTGGCCCGCACACCCCGCATGGCGGGTGTGCGGGCGGACTACGACAAGGTGCTCAAGCAGCGCAACGCCCTGCTCAAGTCGGCCTCCGGTCGGATGTTCGGACAGCGTTCCAGGCCCGACCTCGGCACGCTGGAGGTGTGGAGCGACCACCTGGCGGAGGCTGGCGCCGAACTGCTGGCCGCCCGACTCGAACTGGTGGAGGAACTGCGTCCGAGGATCGCCCGGGCCTACGCCGGTCTGACCGACTCGGGCGGCCCCGCCGTGCCCCACTACCGGAGCGGGGCGTTCCCCGAGGACGAACCGCCGCCGACCAGCCGTCCACAGCTCGCGGAGGCGCTGCGCGCGGCCATGGACGAGGCCGGGGAGCGTGAACTCCAGCGCGGCGTCAGCCTGGTGGGACCCCACCGCGACGACCTCCACCTGTATCTGGGGGAGCTGCCCACCAAGGGCTACGCCAGCCAGGGCGAGTCCTGGTCCTACGCGCTCTCGCTCAAGTTGGCCGCCTTCGACCTGTTGCGCTCCGACGGCGACGACCCGGTGCTCATCCTGGACGATGTCTTCGCCGAGCTCGATAGCGAACGTCGCCGCAGGTTGGTCGAGCGGGTACGGGACGCCGAACAGGTCCTGGTGACCGCGGCGGTGGCCGAGGACATCCCCCAGGAGTTGGACGGGGTCCGGTTCGGGGTCCGTGAGGGGGGCGTCGAGAGTGAGTGAGGGTCGTCCACACCCTGTGGAACGTCTTCCCGCCTCCGGTCGCGGGATGTGGGGCGGTGACGGTTCCCCTCCACAGCCTGTGGACAAAGGTCGACGGGCGGCCGGACCGCCTTCCTCGCCTCCCTTGTCTCCCTCCTCCGCTCCGGTGACCTCCTCCGTCGGCTCGGGAGCGGACCTGGCCCGCCAGGCGCTGGCCCGTGCCCGCGCCGAGGCCAAGGAGCGGGGAGCGGTGCCGCGCGGCGTCGCGCGCTCACGCCCGCGTGGCCGATTGCGGCCACGCAACGAACCCCAGATGTTCGGTGAGGCGGTGCGCACATGGCTGATCGAGCACGGCTGGCAGGAGCAGGTGGCCGTCGGTGGCGTGTTCGGTCGCTGGTCCGACATCGTGGGCGAGTTCAATGCGAAGAAGCTCCGTCCCGAGAGCTATTCGGACGGCGAACTCGTCGTGGTGGCCGATTCCGCGACGATGGCGACCCAGGCGCGGGCGATGGTGCGTGATCTGATGCGCCGTCTCAACCAGGAGTTGGGTGAGGGGACGGTGGTCTCCATCAAGGTCCGGGGCCCGGGTTCCCGGCGGCGTTGAGGGGGACCGCGCCGACGCGTTCGACTCCCGACCCGTCCACAGCCTGTGGATATCCGCAGATCAGTGCCTGTTCTCCCCTTCGGGTGGATGCCGGGAGCGCGGACGTCGACCGCCGGAGCGTGTTCTCCTGGCACCCCGCCGTGATCGCCACTCAACTGCACCGGGACTTGCCCGGAGGGTCTCCCGCGTGTAGGGACTCGTCTCCCTCCCTGAACGGTCGTTGTGGTGCGGCACAGGGCCGTCGATGCCACTTTGTCGTACCGCGCGGGGTATCATGAAGACGGTTCTTCAGACGCCTGTAGCCGGTACCACGCCCCCAAGAAGAGGATGGGCGGACGGGCCTGCGGCGGACGGTGATCTCCCAGGTGTCGCGGCATGTCGGCCCTTCCGATCACCCCGTCACGGGTTGACCGTCGTCCGCTCGGCCGCGGACGGCAGGCGTCCCCAGCAGGAGGGTGTACCCACTTGGCCTACGACGCTCGATCAATCACGGTTCTGGAGGGGCTTGAGGCGGTTCGCAAGCGCCCCGGAATGTACATCGGTTCCACCGGGGAGCGGGGCCTGCACCACCTGGTCTACGAGGTGGTCGACAACTCGGTCGACGAAGCACTGGCGGGGCACGCCAGCGCCATCGAGGTGACCCTGCTGGCCGACGGCGGAGTGTGCGTCGCCGACAACGGTCGCGGCATCCCCACCGACCTCCATCCCGTGGAGAAACGCCCCGCCGTCGAGGTCGTGCTCACCACGCTGCACGCGGGCGGCAAGTTCGACGGTAAGTCCTACGCCGTCTCCGGCGGTCTGCACGGCGTCGGCGTCTCTGTCGTCAACGCCTTGTCCTCCGCCCTGGACGTGGAGATCCGCCGCGAGGGGCACGTGTGGCGCCAGCACTACGAGATGACCGTGCCGGGGAGCCTGGTCCAGGGTGAGGAGACCGAGGAGACCGGTACCCAGATCACCTTCTGGCCGGACGAGAACATCTTCGAGACGACGGTGTTCACGTTCGAGACCCTGGCTCGACGCATGCAGGAGATGGCCTTCCTCAACAAGGGACTGTCCATCACCATCCGCGACGAGCGGCCCGAGTTCACCGACGGCGGCCCGACGGTCAACACCTTCCACTACCAGGAGGGCCTGTCCGACTTCGTCCGGCACATCAACACCAAGAAGGAGCCGGCCCACGCCTCGATCATCTCCTTCGAGGAGGAGGGCGAGGGCATCGCGGTCGAGGTCGCGATGCAGTGGAACCAGTCCTACACCTCGTCGGTGCACACCTTCGCCAACACCATCAACACGGCGGAGGGCGGCACCCACGAGGAGGGTTTCCGCGCCGCGTTGACCACCCTGGTCAACCGGTACGCGCGAGACCAGAAGCTGCTGAGGGAGAAGGACGACAACCTCACCGGCGACGACATCCGCGAGGGTCTCACCGCGATCATCTCGGTCAAGCTGGCCGATCCGCAGTTCGAAGGCCAGACCAAGACCAAACTGGGCAACACCGAGGCCAAGTCCTTCGTCCAGAGGGTCACCAACGAGCACCTGCGCGACTGGTTCGAGCGCAACCCCGGAGAGGCCAAGGACATCGTGTCCAAGGCCAGCCAGGCGGCGCGCGCCCGCATCGCGGCCCGCCAGGCGCGCGACCTCACCCGACGCAAGACCCTGCTGGAGTCCACCTCCCTGCCCGGCAAGTTGTCCGACTGCCAGTCGACCAACCCGGAGGAGTGCGAGGTCTACATCGTCGAGGGCGACTCCGCCGGCGGATCCGCCAAGGGCGGACGCGACCCCCACCACCAGGCGATCCTGCCCATCCGCGGCAAGATCCTGAACGTGGAGAAGGCCCGGATCGACCGCATCCTCAAGAACGCCGAGGTGCAGGCGATCATCACGGCGCTGGGCACCGGTATCCACGAGGACTTCGACCTCGACAAACTGCGTTACCACAAGATCATCCTCATGGCCGACGCCGACGTGGACGGCCAGCACATCCGCACGCTGCTGCTCACGTTGCTCTTCCGCTTCATGAAGCCGCTGGTCGAGGCCGGCCACGTGTACCTGGCACAGCCTCCTCTGTACAAGATCAAGTGGGACCAGCGCGGTGCCGACGCCGACTACGCCTTCTCCGACGCCGAGCGCGACCGGCTCATCGAGGCCGGGATCGCCGCCGGCAGGAAGGACCCCAGGCCGCGCGACCTGGTCCAGCGGTTCAAGGGTCTGGGCGAGATGAACGCCAGCGAACTGTGGGACACCACGATGGACCCCGCACGACGGGTGCTGCTCCAGGTCAGCCTGGAGGACGCCGCCCAGGCGGACGAGATGTTCAGTGTGCTCATGGGTGAGGACGTGGAGTCGCGTCGTTCCTTCATCCAGAGGAACGCCAAGGACGTCCGCTTCCTGGACATCTAGGGAACCCCGCGTCCGGGGCGATCGCCCCGGACGGTGGACCACGCTCGAACAAGCTTGATAGAAGGGATCGACATCCGTGACGGATGCGAACAACCCGGACGCCCCTGAGGGAGTGGACTCCTCTCTGGAGGCCCCCGCGCGGCCCGCCGACCGGATCGAACCGATCGACATCCAGGTCGAGATGCAGCGCAGCTACCTCGACTACGCGATGTCGGTCATCGTCGGCCGGGCCCTGCCCGACGTCCGAGACGGCCTCAAACCGGTGCACCAGCGCGTGCTCTACGCGATGTACGACGGCGGCTACCGCCCCGACCGCGGGTACTTCAAGTGCGCCCGCGTCGTCGGCGACGTGATGGGCAACTACCACCCGCACGGCGACAGCGCCATCTACGACACCCTGGTGCGCCTGGCCCAGTGGTGGTCCATGCGCATGCCCCTGGTGGACCCCAACGGCAACTTCGGTTCCCCGGGCAACGACCCCGCGGCGGCCATGCGCTACACCGAGTGCAAGCTCGCGCCGTTGGCCATGGAGATGCTCCGGGACATCGACAAGGAGACCGTCGACTTCCGTCCCAACTACGACGGTCGCTCCTCCGAACCCGTGGTGCTGCCCGCCCGTTTCCCGAACCTGCTGGTCAACGGCTCCTCGGGTATCGCGGTCGGCATGGCCACCAACATCCCGCCGCACAACCTGCGCGAGGTGGCCGACGGTGTCAACTGGTACCTGGACAACCCCCAGGTCGAGGACGAGGAACTGCTCGACGCGCTCATCGAGCGGATCAAGGGCCCGGACTTCCCCACGCGCGGACTCATCGTCGGCAAGCGCGGCATCGAGGAGGCCTACCGGACCGGGCGCGGCTCCATCACCATGCGCGCCGTGGTCGAGGTCGAGGAGGACCCGCGCGGACGCCAGACCCTGGTCATCACCGAGCTGCCCTATCAGGTCAACCCGGACAACCTCGCGCTCAAGATCGCCGACCTGGTCAAGGACGGCAAGGTCACCGGCATCGCCGACGTGCGCGACGAGAGCAGCGGTCGGACCGGTCAGCGCCTGGTCATCGTGCTCAAGCGCGACGCCGTGGCCAAGGTCGTGCTGAACAACCTCTACAAGCACACCCAGCTCCAGGAGACCTTCGGCGCCAACATGCTCGCGCTGGTCGACGGGGTCCCCCGGACCCTGCGCCTGGACCAGATGATCCGGCACTGGGTCAAGCACCAGATCGAGGTCATCGTCCGACGGACCCGGTACCTGCTGCGCAAGGCCGAGGAACGGGCGCACATCCTGCGGGCGTTGCTGCGGGCCATGGACCGCATCGACGAGGTCATCGACCTCATCCGCGCCAGCGCCTCCGCCGACGAGGCGCGCACCGGCCTGATGGGCCTGCTGGAGATCGACGACGTCCAGGCCCGCGCCATCTTGGACATGCAGCTGCGCAAACTGGCCGCGCTGGAGCGCAACCAGCTCACCTCCGAGTACGACGAGCTGATGGCGCAGATCGCCGACTACAACGACATCCTCTCCTCGGACGAGCGTCAGCGGAGCATCATCCGCGAGGAACTCGGCGAGATCGTGGAGAAGTACGGCGACGAGCGGCGCACCCACATCGTCCCCTTCGAGGGGGACATGCGCATGGAGGACTTCATCGCCGAGGAGGACGTGGTCGTCACGATCTCCCGCGGTGGGTACGCCAAGCGCACGCGTATCGACAACTACCGCGCCCAGAAGCGCGGCGGCAAGGGTGTGCGCGGCGCCCAGCTCAAGCAGGACGACATCGTCCAGCACTTCTTCGTCACCACCACCCACCACTGGATCCTGTGCTTCACCAACCAGGGCCGGGTGTACCGCACGAAGGCCTACGAGCTGCCCGAGGCGGCCCGCGACGCCCGAGGCCAGCACGTGGCGAACCTGCTCCCGTTCCAGCCGGGCGAGGAGATCGCGCAGATCATGGCGCTGCGCGACTACGAGGCCGCGCCGTACCTGGTGCTCGCCACCCGCGAGGGCCTGGTCAAGAAGTCCCGCCTGGAGGACTTCGACTCCGCGCGTTCCGCGGGCATCATCGCGATCAACCTGAGGGAGGGCGACGAGCTCATCGCCGCGCGTCTGGTCTTCCCCGACGACGACCTGCTGCTGATCTCCAGCGACGCCCAGGCGATCCGGTTCCCCGCCTCCGACGAGTCGCTGCGTCCGATGGGGCGCGCCACCAGCGGTGTGATCGGGATGCGCTTCCTGGAGGGCGACTACCTGCTGAGCATGGACGTCATCCGGCCCGGCGACGGTTCCACGGACGTGTTGGTGGCCACGGAGAACGGCTACGCCAAGCGCACCCTCGCCGAACAGTACCCGGTGCAGAACCGGGGCGGTAAGGGCGTTCTGACGGCCAAGGTGGTGGAGGCGCGCGGCAAGCTCGTGGGCGCCATGATGGTCGATCCCGAGGTGGACGAGATCTTCGCGATCACCTCCGCCGGCGGGGTCATCCGCACCGGTGCCGCCGAGATCAAGCAGTCCGGACGCACCACCATGGGCGTGCGCCTGATGAACCTGGACAACGGCAACAAGATCGTGGCCGTGGCGCGTAACGCCGAGGCCGCCGAGGAGGACGCCGTCGACGCTGAGGAAGGCTCCGTCGACACGGTCGAGGACATCGTCGCCGAGGAAGGCGACCCGCAGGTCTAGACTGCGCGTTAAGCCCCATAAGGGACGCGGGGTCCGGACGAACCGGACCCCGCGTCCCCGGTAGCGCCAATTACCCGCCCTCAAGGAAAGTCCAGCGGTAACGTTTCTATGTCTGACAACCAGCGGAACACCACCACGAACGAATCCGAGCCGGAAACGGCGGAGACCGCCGGCAGCGGGGACGTGGAGACGGCCGGGAAGGACACGGCGAGGACGGGGGGCACCGTGGCCGCCGAGGCCTCCGGAGAAGACGCTCCGGCCACGACGGAGGAGGGCTCCGCCGAGGCCGAGAAGGTCGTCGCCGAGGACGACCCGGCGAAGGCGGAGGAGCCGGCGGCCCCCACCGGAGCGGACGTGGCGGAGGACCGCGCGCAAGCGGGGGGAACGCCAGTGTCCGAAACGAAGTCGTCGGTGCCCAAGGGCCCGAACGCCGTGAAGGCGACCATGTCCAGCCGGAAGGCACACCTGACGGTCTCCCGTGTGGAGCCCTGGTCGGTGATGAAGTTCAGCTTCGTCGTCTCCCTGGTGTGCTTCATCATCCTGTTCGTGGCGGTCACGGTGGTCTACGTGACGCTGTCGATGCTGGGCGTGTTCGAGGAGCTGACCAAGATGATCACCGCGCTCCTGGAGGGCGACGGTGGCGAGGACGAGCTCGGGCTCAACCCCGCCGCCTGGTTCTCACCGGGGCGCGTGCTGGGCTACACCGGTGTGGTCGGCGCACTGAACATCGTGCTGATCACCGCGCTGTCCACGGTGGGGGCGATGCTGTACAACCTGGTCGCCGACCTGGTGGGAGGCCTGGACGTGACGCTCTCCGAGGCGGAGTAGGCGGTTCCGAGCACTCCCGTACGGGGGTAAAATGGGAGGTGAAGAGGGGCGCGTGGACCGCGTCCCGATTCACTTCCGCCTCCGCTCACCGGTTCGCTCCGGTCCTGAGGATGCGGTAGAGTTCCACTCGGAACGAGGGCGTATAGCTCAGTCGGTTAGAGCGCATCCCTGATAAGGATGAGGTCCGTGGTTCAAGTCCACGTACGCCCACACAGTGTGTGAATCCCAGAGCCTTGCTCCTCCATCCGGAGAGCGAGGCTCTTTCTCTTGCGGCACTCCCCCACGTGGAAGTCCCGTCCTCCTTCCGTCGGCGCCCGCGCTCCCCGGCACCGAGCGGTGTCGACAAGGCGCCGAACCGACACCAGGGGGAATCGCCATGTCGACTCGTCTCCCCGTCGACATGGCTCCCCGCCCGAAGGAAGCGCGGTCAGTCGCATGAGCCGACCCGACCCGCGAGCGCGGCGTTGAGTTCGCACACCATGTCGTCGGGGTGCGGGTCGGGGGCGAACGGGTTGAGTTGGGTGTGCACGTGGTGGCGCAGGACCTCGCTCACATACGGGTAGTACGGGGTGCGCGGGCGCAGCCTTCCCTCCTCGACGGCGTCGCGTAGGCGGGTCCAGTACTCGCTGTCCGCCGGGTCCTCCGACTCCAGTTGGTAGCCGCTGCCGCGCGAGGGAAGCAGGCCGGACGCGTGGAGGTCCTCCTGCGCCTCCCTGCCGGTCAGGGACCTGACCAGGCTCCAGGCCTGGTCGGGGTGGCGCGATTCCTCGGTGACCGCCAGGCTGTGGCCGCCGAGCACCGCGACGGGCAGGGGCAGCACCCCGAAGGCCGGATCGTCTCCCTCCGCCTCACCGCCCCAGCCGACCCAGGTGAGGCCTTCCTGAAGGGTCTCGTCGCTCTGGGCGTCGGCTCTGAGCCGGGAGACGGCCCGGGGCCAGTGGCGCATGAACACCACGTCACCGCTGCGGAACCGGTTCAGGCTCTCCGCCTCCGTCTCCTCCAGGGCCGCGCGTGGGATGACACCGGTCTTCTCCTCACCGGGGTTCAGGCCCTCCTCCAGCACGCGCAGTCCTTGGAAGTCCCCGCTCGCGCTGGTGGCCACGGGGCAGTCGCCCCCTTCGTCCGCTTCGTGGAAGATCCCTCCGCCACCGGTGTCCGCTCCGGAACGGTCGTCCAGGATGAACTCCAGGGCGTTCACGGTCAGCCCCTCGTAGTTGCCGAACTGGCCGGTGTACCCGTGGGCCAACCCGTGTTCGTCCCGTACCTCCTCCGCCAGTTCGAGCAGCCCGCGCCAACCGTCGGTGGCGGTCCGCTCGGTGATCTCCTCCGGATCCACCAGGTCCGCGCGGTAGTAGAGCAGCCCGACGTCCATGTGGAACGGCACCGCCCACGCCTGGTCGCGATGACACACGGCGTCCCGGGACCGATCCAGGAAGCCGCCCCATCCCAGGAGTTCGTTCTCGGTGTCCACCGGTAGCAACCACTCCCGTTCGACGAACTCCGGCACCCACTGGTTGTCGAGCGCCAGGACGTCATAGGTCAGATCGTCGGACTGCATCGCCACGGCCAACTGGGAGCGCTGCTCGTCCGCCTCGGGGGCCAGCCACTGAACGTCGACCCTCCAGCCCTCGTTGGCCTCCTCCCACCGTTGGACGAGCCGCATGTACACCCCGTCCTCACCGGACTCCTCCGTGGCGGTGACGTCCACGGCCAGGGCGATGCGGACCACCTGGTCATCCGGTGCCGTGCACGCGGTCGGGCCCAGTAACAGAAGCGGCAGCGCGGCGCATGCGAGGGTGTGGGGTAGGGCCGGACGAGTGCTCACCGGGACACCGCCCGCAGTCCGGCCACGATGCCGTAGACGACCTGGTCGAGTTCGTCGCCGCGTGGATGGTGACACCGGACTCCGGCGCTCGCCATCCGGCTGAGCAGCCCATCGCCTCCGCAGCCCTCGTTGCCCACGGACACCACGTGCACCTGCACGTGTTCGTCCAGCGCCTCCAGAGCGTCGGCCACGTCCTCGGCCTCGGCGCCTCCTCGGGGTTCCGGCAGAGCGACACCGTCGGTGAGCACGATGAGCGCGCAGGCTCCGGGGTGGCCGGGGCGGTCGACGCATCCGGCCAACTCCTCGGCCCCGTCACGGATCGTGTCGGCGAGTGGGGTGGCCGGGAACTCCGCCCGTAACGCGGCGATCGCGGCGCCGGCCGACGCCTCCCGTTCCGGGTCCATGGCGGGCTCGGGGGGCAACAGGTGTTCCTGTTCGGTGACGTCGTCGCCCGAACCGTCCTTCGGAAAGGCCCAGATCCCCACGGTGTCCTGCTCGCCCAGGAGGCCGATGGCGCTTCGCGCCAACTCCTGTGCGGTCTCCAACCGTGTACCTCCGGTACCGGGGCCGGTCATGGAGTCCGACCGGTCGACGGCGAGCAGCACCTCGATCGGGGTTCGGGATCGCTCCTGTTTGTGCAAGGTCTCCTCCAGTCGCTCCCGCCACTCCCCCGACTCGAACTCCGCGGGCGCGGGCACCGCCTCAGGGTGTGCCAGTACGTCGTCCTCACCGAGGGCGAGGCCGTCCACGGCGCGGTAGCCCTCGAAGGCGTCCGATCCCATGTCCCGGTTCTGGGTCATCCACCGTTCGAACTCCCCCACCGCACGTCCCGTTCCGTCGTCCCCTCCCCAGTGCAGACGGACGAACGGGTGGTCCAGGTCGGGCGCGTCGGCGAAGTAGACCGGTACCAGGGGCTCCTCGGGTTTCTCCGACCGCTGGCCGCATCCTGGACCCAGAGCCCCTCCCGCGTTGTAGGTGTGGATCGCGTACTCGGTGCCGAACACCCCGACGGCCGAGGGGGAGACCTCCCCGCTGCGCAGGGCGCACAACAGACCGAGGTTGCCCTCGGCGTCGAGCCCGGCCGACGTCACCCTGCTCTCCGCCAGTTGGATCGCCTCGGCGTTCTCCGGGCCTCCGTAGGCCGAGTACAGGGCGTCGGTCTGGAGCAGTGCCGAGGTCGACGCCTCCGGTGAGGGGCGGGCGAGGAGGATCCCGGCCTCGGCGGCGGCCGTCGCGCACTCGGCCAGGTTCGAACGCGCGCCCTCCGGGTCGGTGCCCGCGCAGGCGGGGATGTCGGCGGCCGAGGCGGGGAGCCCCAGTACCAGTGGGGTGATCCTGGTGGAACCCGTCACGGTCAGGCCGGGCGTGTTCTCCGCGTCTTCGGGTAACAGTGCGATGTCGGCCGTGGAGTCGGGCAGCCAGACGTGGGGTCGTGGCCCCTCCCGCAGGTCCTCCCATCCCGAGCCCAGCAGTTCGCGCGTGCGTTCGGTGCCTCCGGCCGTGGTGACGCTGACACGGACCGGAACGCAACCGTCCTCCTCCCTGCCCCGGTGCGCGGAGAAGTCGACGGCGGAGCGTTGGACGGCCTCGAGCTGGTCGGGCGTGGTGAGCACGACGAGTTCGCCGGGCGGGGCGCACGCGGCGTCCGAACCTCGGAGTTCGTCCAGAAGAGGGCCCGGCCAGACCAGGGCGAGGAAGGCGGCGAGTACGGTGCACAGCACCGTGGAACGCACGATCCAGTGCCTGTGCGTCGCGCGCCTTCGGGCTTTCCTCAACCATGCGAACCGCTTCAAGAACGCGAACCGCGTGGGGACGAACCATGGTCGTCTCCCGGTGTCCTCCTCCAGCAGACGGACGAACTCCGGGTCCTTGGCGAGCCGGTGGGTACGGTGGGCGCGCAGGTCCCCGGTGTCGAGTTTGTGGACGGCGATCACACCGACGAGCAGGCCCTTGGTGAACACGGCGGTGCCGGAGAACCCGTTCCAGGGGACGTCCTTGGTGTACTCCCGTTGAACGCTGAGCACGAGGTCCCCGCTGACGATCCCGTCGAGCGGGCGCAGGCTGCCCTGGAGATGCTTGACGTCCCGGCGGTGGTCGTTCGCCGCGAGGTCCGGGTAGCCGAGCGCGTCGTACCGTTGCGGGTCGTCACCGAAGAACCGGCCCCAGTGCACCGGGGGACAGTGCCGTGCCTTCTCCAGCCGCAGCAGGGCGACGTCCAGGTGTTCACTCGTCCAGCGGACGGTGCACCGGACGAACTCTCCCGGTGGGTCGACGCCCAGGCGTACGTCGACGTTCTCATGGCCTTCGAGCACGTGGGCGGCGGTGAGGACGAGGGAGGGACCGACGAGGTAACCGGTCCCGCCTCTGACGCCTCCCCCGCGCGCCCTGACGCAGACATCCGCGATGAGCCTCTTGTCCACTACCGCAGGTCCCTGTCGTCCTTCCAGCGCGGTCCGCTCTCGGACGCGATCGCGAGGCGGCCACCGTCCGCTCTGGTGAGGGCCAGCGTGAGCGTGAGCCTGTGCACGTTCCTGGCGCCGATCTTGCCGTCGGCGCCCGCGGAGACCACACCGAACCCCACCCCCGCCTTCCCCGAACCCTCCTTGCGCACTTCCAGGAGCAGTTCGACCTCGGCCTCGACGATCTCGATGCCGATCTCGTGTCCTTCTCCCTCCTTCTGTGCCGTGGAGAGTTCCTGACGCAGGCTGTCTATGGCTTCGGCCAACCCGATGTTGGGGGACACCTGATGACTCCTGGAGGTTGTCGGTCGAACCGGCGGAGACAGGGCCGGGGGGTGGGGTGCGTCACACTTTCGCCCCCAGTCTCCCATGCCGTTCTGTCGGTAATAAGGCTTTTTTCGCTGTATTCCATGTGTCTCGGACGCTCTGGCTCGTTCTCGCAGGCTCTGCGCCCTCACGACGGTTCAGGCCTATGTCGACTCGTCGATCCGTCGACGTGTCGCCGGCGATTCCGGGGCCGGCCGGCGTTCCTCGACGGCCTCCGCTCCGGACGGGGCCGACCGCTCCTCCCGTTCGGGAACAGGCCTCGCCCGGCCGGCGCCCGGACCCTTCGGCGCCGACCTCGGGAAGGGGCGAGGGACCTACTCCCCCTCGCCGTGGTCCCTGGGCAGGAGGGATCCCAGGGGGCCCAGGTCGATGTTCAGGTCGGCGACGGACAGCCCGTAGCGCTCACGCAGCTCGGTCATGCGCTCCTCCAGCAACATCAAGGTCATCCCGATGCGCTCCTCCTGCTCCTCGGTCAGGTCGCCCACGTCCACACGACGCAGGGCCTGCCTCTCCATGAGCTGACGCACCAACTCCACCACCGTGAGCACCAACTTGATCAGGTCACGCTCGACCGTGTCGGGTTCGGTCTCGATCCTGTGGCGCAGACGCCCTCTCTCCGTCTCCGCCGGCGGGGTGGTCGCACCACGGCGCGCGGTGGCGTCCAGAGCGTTCTGGAGTTCGCCCAGGATGTCGCGTTCGCCGCCGGTGTCCGTCACCTCGTCGATGTCGCGGACCACCGCCGCCTCGACGGGTTCCGGGGAATCCTCCACCCGGCGGGGAGGTCCGTCGCTTCCTTCCGCCATACCGCTCTCTCCCCTGGGCTCAGTCCCGACGGATCCATCCGCTCAGGGGATGTCCGCCCTCCCAAGGGGAGGACACCTCCTCGTCGATCGACGACACCAGGGCTCTCAGGGAGACCCGGACCAGGTCGACGTCGGCGATGGAGATGGTCAGGTCCCCCGTGACCAGCACCCCCTTGGCCAGGACGCGGTCGAGCAGGTCGACCAGGGAGATGTCCCTGGAGGCCAGGGGGTGGTCCTCGCCCAGCATCCGGCTCACGGAACGGTCCTGTTCGGAGAACGGGACCTCGGGAAGACCGGTGGGGTCCGGGTCCCGGCTCACGTGTTCACCTCCGACGGGCGCCCGGTGGCGAAGGAGTAGGGCGCCCACGGCCCGGAGACCTCGATCCTGACGCCCTCCGGTGCGTGAGAGTCCAGCTCGCGCGCGGTGGCGAGGAAGGCCTCCACCCGTTCCTCGTCCACGAGGTAGGCGTTGTTCATCACGTTCTCCCCCGACGCCTCCGACAGCGCGGCGCTCTGGGGCCGGTGCCGCTCGCGGGCCCACGCGAGTCCTCCCAGGACCTCGTCGGCGCGTTCGCACAGCTCGACGGCCCTCTGCCAGGTGTCGTCGCGGCGGTCACGCTGCTCTTTGCGCCTGCGCAGGTAGGCCCTGCCCGGGTTCGCCTCCCCGGAGGAGGGGCGGGCGGGTGGGACCGAGGGCGCGGGTGCCTCGGCGTAGACCTTCACCCCCAGTTCGACCCGTCCCGCCAGTTCCCGCAGGGCCGCCTCGAAGGCCTCACCGTGCTCTCTGAGGACCTCGCGTACCCGCTCATCTGAGTGGTAGACCGTGGCCAACCTCAACGGCACGGTGACGGTGCGACGTCCGACCGCCTCCACCACGCCGTGGTGGGCTCGGGCGACCTCCTCCAACCAGCGCAGGTCCTCCAGACTGTTCCTGAGCGCCTGTTCACCGAACTCGTGCAGAGGGACGGTGCTGACCACGGCGGTCAGCCGAGCCTCGGTCACCACGTGAACGGGATGGCCGCCGACTCCGGTCAGCCCGTCCACGGCTCCGGCGTCGAAGGGGCGGCACACCGCGTAGACGTAATCGGCGTACTCAGGCGGGCCCATGGTCCTCCTCCCCCTCGGCCGGGCGCGGAGCGAAGTCCCGCTCGGAGGGCTCCTCCCGTGGCCCCCACCGGGCCGAGTGCGTCGGCGCGGCGGTGACCTCCGCCGTCCGGTGCTCCTCCAGGGCCGCCACGCGCTCTCGCAGGCGCCGGTTCTCCTCGGCCAGTTCCTCGTCCTCACGTCGCCTCGCGCGGGAGGAGAGGGCCGGATCGTGCTCCCACCAGTCGATGCCCATCTCCTTGGCCTTGTCCACCGAGGCGACGAGCAGACGGAGCTTGACCGTGAGGAGTTCGATGTCCAGCAGGTTGATCTGGATGTCCCCCGCGATCACGACCCCTTTGTCGAGCACGCGTTCCAACACGTCGGCGAGGTTGGCGGCGGAGGAACCGCCGGCGGATCGGATCTGTCGTGGCTCACCACGCCAGGGCGTCGGTTCGCTCATACGTGCCCTTTCCTCCCTCGGTTCGCCGCTCCCCCGGTGGTGGGCACGGTCCCCGTCGTGGTGCCCACAGAACCCTTCCCGCCGTCATCGCAGACCCTGGTACCTCTCGGCCTCCTCCAACCGGTCCAGCAGCGCGTCCTCCAGACGGTCGAACTCCCCCTCCGACAGTTCGCCGTCGTCGAACCGCTCGTAGAGCTCCGCCAGCTGTCTCCGGATACGTGAGGTGTCGTACTTCTCCTGCTCGGCGGCCTCCAGAACCTGGCGGGTCGTCCAGTCGACGAACCGGATCGGGGCCGCCGGGGCGGTGAGTATCGCGCTGAGGAGGCCCATGTCCTCCTCCTTTCCGGATGGGAACCCTCGTGGGGCCGGTCATCACTGCGGTGACGTCACGAAGCTGTACGGGGGCAGGGGTCCGTTGACACGCACCTCCATGTAGGCGTCGAACTCCCGTCGGAGCCGCTCGGCCTCACCGAGGAATTCCTCGGCCCGGTCCCGGTGCACCAGGAAGGAGACGTTGGCCAGGCAGCCGTCCACGAGCGGCCCCTGGGCCGTGCGCTCGGCGTGTTCGGCCAGGGGCTCGACGACGGCGCCGGAGTCGCGCTGCTTCAGCTCCTCCAGTGCCTGGGCCACCTGCTCCCCGAAGGCCATGCGTTCGGCGGGCGTGCCTCCCCCGGCCTTTCTCAGGGCCTCGTTCCTGGACCTGAGCCCCTCGTCCTCGCCGAGCACGGTCCGAAGGGCCGCCTCCTCCACGTGTGAGGCCTTGACGTTGAACTCCACCCGGTCCTCCAGTCGGTCGAGCAGAGTGGAGTAGTGGTCCGCGAAACGGCCGAGCTCGGCGGCGACGGTGTCGTCGTCCTCGCTGACCGCTCCGAAGCGCATGGGCAGTACACCGTGGTTCCGGGCCAGCCGCTGGAGCACCTCCTGGTGGGCGGCCAGGTCACGTCTTTTGGCCCTCAGCCCCTGGGGGGCGTCGCTGACGGCCGCGGCGATCCCGTGGGCGCGCACGAACCGTACCGGGGGCGCGTCCTCACCGACGCCGGACAGTTCCATCTCGTCCAGTGACCCGTCGTCGTGGACGAACCCGTAGACGTAGGTGCTCACTCCTTCTCCTCCTTCCTCTTGGACGAGGTGCGGCGGCGAGCGTGCGCGGGCTGCTTCTCCTCGTCGCGGTCCTCGTCCCGTCCCTTGGAGAAGGACTCGGAGATGGCCTCGGCGGCCCCGGTGAGAGCGCCCTTGGACTTGCTCCGCGAACCCTTCTCCATGCCGCTGTCGAGGAGGTCGGGAAGCCCCGCGCCTCCGCTGGCGGCCAGGTCCAGACGGTTGCACGCCTCGGCGAAACGCAGGTAGGTGTCGACGCTGGCGACCACGATGCGCACGTCGACGGTGAGAAGTTCGATACCCACGAGCGAGACCCTGGCGAACACGTCGATGACCAGGCCCTTGTCGAGGATGAGGTCGAGGATCTCGTAGAGATCGCCGGAGCCGCCGCCTCCCCCGGTCTGTTGCATCACCGTCATCGGAACCGTGTTCCTTTCCTCGGACGCGTACGGAGGGAGGGGCTTTCGCCCTCGCTCGGGGCGACCGGCCTCATGGGGTGTCGGAACGTCCGCGTGTGTAGCGCTTGGTGCGCCTGTAGCCTCGGATCTCCCCTTCGGAGTCCAGTTCCACGGTGTAGGTGGCCAAGAGGCTCATCGTGTCCGGAATCCGCCGGAGCTCGACCGCCTCGATGGTCAGATCCCACCCGTCCTCGGATCGCTCGAACCCGGAGACCCCCTCGATCTCGATCCCGGTCAGCTCCTGGAACTGCCTCTGCGCCTCGCGCACGCGCCCCGCCAGACTTCTGCGGCGCTTCGTGGGAGGGGCGGAGCCGTTGTCACCCTCGTCGTCCTGGCTCATGGATCTCCCGCCCACCGGCCACGTTCGGACTTCTTCTCTGTTTCTCGGGCGCACCCGTTATCAAAATAGGGCAAAACGCCCTATATGGGATAAAAGGGAAAGTGCATGAATATTTACTTTCCCAAGGCCATGGGCGGGAGGCTCGAACCCGTGCGAGGCCCCGGCGTGTGGACCCGGCCCTGTGCCGGATCGACGACGAGAGCGGCCGCCATGTCGACACGTCCACATACCCGCATGGCGACGTGCCCCCATGTGGACAGGTCGCCATCACGGGGCCTGAACGTCCACGGGCCCCGTCGCCTCCTCCTTGGAGACCTGGGTGCGCGGGGTGACGAGGCTGACGACCACCCCCACCACCAGGGCCGCGAGGAGCGAGGGGATCACCGCGTTGCCCCAGAAGGCGGTGAAGGACTCCACGTTGTCGACGCCCAGGGTCGCCACCGAACCTCCCGGCATCGAGGCGATTGCCCCTGCCACCTTCTCGGTGACGCCCTTCACCGCACGGCCGGCGCCGTAGTAGTGGCTCATCTTCTCGGCGAAGGTCATGAAGCCGTGCTTTCGCACGTCGGAGAAGAGCCACAACAGAAGGAAGACGCCCGCCGCCCCACCGATCCCGTACGGCATGCCGGCCCAGCCGTTCTGGTGGGCGAAGCCCACCGCGCCCAGGCTGGAACCGGTGCCGACCAGGGCGGCGAGGGTACTGCCCATCACCAGGGGAGTGCCGAGCTCGCGTTCCGCGAGCGGGAAGTCCTCACCGCTGCTGGTGCGTCGGGTGACCCACCGGCCGATGCCCAGCATGAGGAGGACGGCGATGAGCAGGGCCGTCAGGTAACCCGGATGGGCTTCGATCGTGGTGTTTCTCCAAGGGTGGGACGGGGATGTCGCTCGCGTGTTCGAGGGGAGAGCTCCTGGAGCGCGCGGAAGGAACGGGGACGCCCGGCCGAACCGGCGCCGGACACCCCCTGGGCGGTGCCGGCCCTCTCTACCCGGCCGGCTTGTACAGCACCGCGTCGACCTCGATGAGGAATCCGGGGAGATCGGCTTGGACCGTGGTGCGCACGGGGGGCTCGTCGCCGAAGTACTCCGCGAACACCGTGTTCATCGCCGGGAAGTCGTCCATGTCGCGCAGGTACACCCGTGCCTGGACGGCGTCGGCCAGGCTGGATCCCGCGGCCTTGGCGACGGCGGCGAGGTTGTCGAAGGTCGCGCGGGCCTGCTCGTCGAAGGACCCGTCCACCAGTGAGCGGTCGGTACGGTGCGGGGTCGCACCGGCGAGGTGGACGAAGTCCCCGGCGATGACCGCCTGGGAGTAGGGGCCGCCGGGCGGTGCGGCGTCCGGGGCGTTGACGATCTGCTTCTTCTTGCTCATGTGCCTTCCTCTGGTCGGGGTGCGCCGGACGACCGGCGCGTTCAGAACAGGGTGCGGACCGCGTCCACGATCCGATGGTCGGAGTCGAGCACCGGGATCAGCGGCCACTTGTCGAACACCGTGCACGGGTGGGACAGCCCCAGTTCGACCACGTCCCCGACCCTGGGCGCGGTGTCACCGGTGTCGGTGAACTCGAGGAAACCGTGGTGGTCGTTGAGTTCGACGACGCGTGTCCCGTGGTCCAGCGGTGTCCTGGCGTCCCCCCGCAACAGAGCCCGGGGGACGGGGAGGTCGATGTCGAACGACACGTCGCGCTTACCGACTCCCAGGAGCGCCCGCCCCGGCTCGGGACACGAGAGCACGCGCGCGTAGCAACTGAGGGCGGGGCGCAGGGGATCGGGATCGGCGGAGGAACGCAGGGGCGAGGTGCGTTCCATGAACAGGTCGTCGTGGGTGAGGTAGCAGCCCGACCGGACGATCCTCCGTACCGGGCGTGACAGTTGCGACGGTGCCGACAGGGCATCGGCCACCAGGTCCGGGTAACTGCTGCCACCCGCGGTGACGATCACCTCCGAGGCTTCGGAGAACAGCCCCTCGGCGTCGGCGCGCCGCGCGAAGTCGAAGAGGCGGTCGAGCCAGTCACGGACCCGGGCGGGCGAGTCGTCGTCCCTGCGTTGGGGGAAGACCCCCTCGAAGGCCTCGACTCCGACCAGGGTGAGGTGCGTGGCGGCGGCCACCGCCCTGGCCAGGGAGAGGGCCCCGTCCACGTCGCGGACACCGGTGCGCCTGCCCTCGACCCCCAGCTCCATCAGGACCGGCAGGGGCCGTTCCGCGCCGGCCAGGGCGGATTCCATGATCCGCGCTCCGGCCTGGGAGTCCACCAGGCACAGGACCTGGAACGACGGGTCGGACAGGGCGTCGCGGATCCAGGCGAGCTGGCCCTCCTCCACGACCTCGTTGGCGATCAGGACGCGCTGGACGCCGAAGGAGCGCATCGTACGAGCCTGTGCGACGGTGGCCGCGGTCAAACCCCACGCTCCGTGTTCCAACTGCGCCGACCACAGGTGCGGCGACATGGTGGTCTTGGCGTGGGGTGCCAGGTCGAGCCGTCGCTCCGCGCACCAGCGGGCGAATCGGTGCAGATTGTGCCGCAGGGCGGACTCGTCCAAGGTGACGGCGGGCAGCCACAGATCGCGCAGGCGCAGACCTGCGGAACGGACCTCCGAGGCCGTGACGGGGCTGTGCGGAAGGGAGCGGGCCTCGACCGGAGTGGCGTCCAGTGCGGCCAGCGCGGCGGAGGGCAGTCTCGCCCCCGCGATCGAAGACGCGGTGTGCGCATCGGTGTCGGTCACTGTGCTGTCCCCTGCTGTTCCGGGCCCGCCACCGCTTCGGGGCGGGGGAAGTGTTCGTCGAAATCCTCAGCGCGGTCCAGGTACCGGACGGAGGTCCGCACCCGTTCGCGGCGGTCGTCCTCGGCACACCGTTGGGCTTGGCTGAGCGGCACCCACGCGGGCGGAGGCTCGGCGGCGCGCGGCGAGAGCAGTCGACCGGCGGCGTAGGTGGCGATGTTGCCGAGGCGCATCGGTGCCTCGCGCACGCCTCCGTGTACGTCGACGGTGGGAAACCTGCCTTCTTCCACGGAGAACACGGCGATGTCGGCGGTGGCTCCGACCTCCAGGGTTCCGGCGGCCAGTCCGAGCGCACGCGCGGGACGCACGGTGGCCGCCGCCACCGTCTCGGGCAGTCCCATTCCGGCGGCCAGTGCCTTGCCCATGACGGTCGGTAGGTCGAAGGCGGGGCCGTAGACGGAGCGGATGTGCAGGTCGGTGGAGACGATGGGATCGATACCGGCGGCCAGTTCCGCCTCGAACACGTCGAAGTCGAACGCGCCCGACCCGTGGCCCAGATCGAAGACGACTCCACGGTCACGCAGACGTGACAGGGCGTCCGTGGGACGTCCGTCCGCCACCAGGTCGGTGGCGACCCCCGTGGCGCAGTGGGTGAGGATGTCCCCCTCCTCAAGGTACGGGGCGACGTCGGGGAGCCCGGGCGGGCCGTAGCCGATGTGCACCATGAGCGGTCTTTCGATGCGTCGCGCCAGTTCGGCCGCTCGGCGGAGCGGTTCCAGGCCGTGTGCCCCCACCGTGTGGCGGTCGATCCTCGCCTTGACCCCCCTGACCAGGTCCCCCTGCCGGGCCGTCACGGCGACGGCGGTGTCCACGTCGAGGTTGTCCAGTACGTGGTGCTCACCGGTGCGTCCGACCAGACCGAGTCCGGAGACGTTGATCAGCGCGTGGACGCGGAACGGGACGGGATCGACGACGAAGCGCCTGAACCCCTCCAGCGCGTAGGCTCCGGTGGATCCGGCGTCGACCCAGGTCGTCACACCGGTACGCCAGGCCAGGGGCTCGGGGTCCAGGCCCCAGTAGGTGGCGCCGTGCCACACGTGCGTGTGCATGTCCACGAGCCCCGGCAGCACCAGGTGCCCGGAAACGTCCACGGTCTGGGACGCGCGGGACCTGGGCAGGGCGGTCTCGACGGCGGCGATCCGTCCCGCGTGCACGGCGACGTCGGCGGTTCCGTCCCGTCCCGAGGCGGGGTCGATGACGCGGCCGCCGTGGAGCAGCAGGTCCCACATCCCGACCACCTCCTCTTTTGTTGCATTATGCGCAACAGTGTTGCTTATATTTCACCAGCTTGAATAGCATTCCGTGGTGTCGCAGGTCAACACCCCGCGTGAGGCGGGTGACCACCAACCACCGGGAGGTCGTGGTGAGCATGCCGCAGGGGACCGTGATCCAGGAGGAGGCGTCCAGGACGCGTTCCGACGCAGGCCCCGGGCGGCATGACGTCGTGTGCGTGGGCGAGACGATGGCGCTGCTGGTCTTCGAAGACCACGCTCCGGGTTCTCCTCCCCGGTTCCGTTCCGAGATCGGCGGAGCCGAGTCCAACGTCGCCGTGCATCTGGCGCGGGCGGGGCGTTCCCCCGTCTGGCTCAGCGCTCTGGGAGACGACCCCTTCGGTCACTGGATCCGCGAGAGGCTCGGTGCCGAGGGCGTGCACTGCGTCGCGCGCACCGACCGCGACCGCCCCACCGGGCTGTACATGAAGGAACCCGGCCCGCGGGGAACCCGGGTGCGCTACTGGCGCCGGGGCTCGGCCGCCTCCACCCTGAGCCGGGACGACGCCGCCCAGGTACGGCGACTGCTCCCCCGCCTCGTCCACACGTCGGGGATCACCGCGGCGCTGTCCGACTCCACCGCCGAGCTGGTCGACGAACTACTGCGGTCCCCTTCCCGGTCGATGCTGCGCAGCTTCGACGTGAACTACCGGCCCGCCCTGCACGGCGACCACAACGCCGGTCGGCTGCTGGAGCTCGCGCGCGGCGCCGACATCGTCTTCTGCGGTCTCGACGAGGGCCAGGCCCTGTGGGGGGTCCACGGACTGGAGGAGTTGGCGGCCCTGCTCCACGGCCCTGAACTGATCGTCATCAAGCAGGGCGCGGAGGGGGCCACCGCCGTTCGCGGTGGTGAGTCCTGGTTCGCACCCGCTCCACAGGTGGAGGTCGTCGAGCCGGTCGGTGCCGGAGACGCCTTCGCGGCGGGCTTTCTGGACCGGCTGCTGGACGGCGCTCCGATGTCCGCTTGTCTGGCCGAGGGTGCCCGCCTGGCGGGGACCGTGCTGGGCGTCCACGGTGACATCCCACCACGAAGGGGCCCCGTGCGGGTCGCCTGCGAGACTGGCGCCGCCCTCGCCCAGGGCCCCGCCCATGACGAGTAAGGGGAGGACCATCGGTGTCCAGCAGTGTCGAACGCGCGATGCGGATCCTTGTGGAACTGGCCGAAGGCCCCGCCACCATCAGTGAACTCGCCCGTCGTCTCGACGTACATCGCGCGACCTCACTGCGCCTGCTGCGCACCTTGGAGGAACAACGCTTCGTGCGCCGTACCGACGACGGCGGCTACCAGTTGGGGCCGCGTATGGCCACACTCGCCGCAGCCGCGTTGGAGGGCCTCGACATCCGCGGCCTGGCGTCCCGCCACCTCAGGGACCTGGGAGCCTCCTGTGGTCAGACCGTCCACCTGGGAGCGCTGGAGGGCGATCGTGTGGTGTACCTGGACAAGGTGGAGTCACGTCACGCCGTGCGCATGTACTCCCACATCGGTGCTGTGGCACCACTGCACGCCACGGGCATCGGCAAGGCGATCCTGGCCCACATGCCCGCACGGGAGCGTGAAGACCTGCTCGGTGATCTCCCGCTCCCCCGCTACACCCCCAACACCAGGACGGAGCGGGCCCTGCTCGACGAGGATCTCGACCGTGCCGCGGAGCGGGGGTGGGCCCTGGACGACTTCGAGCACGAGGAGTTCATCCACTGCGTGGCCGCACCGGTCCGGAACGCCCCGGGACGGGTGGTCGCGGCGATATCGATCTCCGCTCCGAGCATGGTCCTGGACAGGCCCGGCCTGCTCGCCCTCACCGGAGACCTCACCAGAACAGCGGACGACATCAGCGAGGAATTGGGTTGGAGCCGAAGATGAGCACTGTGCACGCCGGTACGCGCATGGAGGGTGAGGTCCCCGAGTACCTCGGTGCGGACGCCTTCGGTGTGGGTGTCGGAAGTTCCCTCTCCTCCGGCGGAGCCTTGGAGGAACTCGTGTCCGCCCCGTCCCGGGGGTGACCGGGCCGTGGACGCTTCCGTGTGAGGTGGACAGGTGGTCGGCACGATGGCACGGCCGCGCACACCACATCGGAGCGAGCGCCCGCCGTGGCCTTCCGTGCGCTTCACGCCGTCGTGTTGGGGCCGGGTCGTCGTTCTTCTCCGCCCCGTCTTCTTCCCCGTCTTCGAGGGTCATGGCGGCGGCCGGCCCGGACCGAAACGTGCGTGTGAGATCCGGGACGGGGTTTTCGTACCCGAAGCATTCCATGAGCGAGGGAGAGTGGGTTCCCGGGGTTTTTCCGGACCAGGTCCCCGTACTCAGGGAAGGGTTTTTCCAAGGTCCCTCCTGCGGGGGCAGGGCAGGGGGAGAGATCCGGTCAGGAGATCAGAAGACCTGTTCCGAGGGTGAGGACGCCGAGGGCGAGAAGTGCGGCTCCCGCCCATATCAGGAGGACGAAACGATTCGGACGGGTGGCCTCGCCGCCCATGGCGGAGAAGAAGAAACCCGCGGGGATCAGAATCGCCGAACCGGGTACGGCCAGCCGGGCGAGCCAGCCGAGAGGACCGTCGAGGGAGGCGGCGTCGGCCAGGAGGAGGGTCACCAGGCTCAGGGTGACCAGGACGCCGGCATGGGCGTGTCCCGCACGGAAGAAGGACTTCTGGAAGGGCGTGAAGGAACCGCCGCCGCTTGCCACGCGCAGGAGGAAGAAACCTCCGAACTCGATGGTGACGATGGTGATCAGGACTACTCCGGAAACGATTCTACTGAGGTCGCTCAGGGCAAGTTCCTGCATTTCCACTCCAGTGGTGTATGAATTTTTTCATGGTCGTGTCAGGCCGTTCTCGTGCCCACGACCAGGCTCTGAGGGCCGTGTGGTCCTCAATCGGGTGAGTTCTCCTCCTCTCGTTTCTCCGTTTCCTCTCTGGCCCATTCGGCCCATTCGTGGATGGCCGTGGAGATACGGAATCCGAGTTCGGCGGAGAAATAGCCGAAGCCCCGTCCCGGTTCCTCGGCGAGGGCGTTCCTCAGTTCGGCGAGCCGCTCGGCCCGTCGTCGATAGTGCTCCCTCTCCCGCTCCAGCAGTCGCAGGGCCTGCTCCGGGGTGAGGAGGGACATCAGGAAGGAACGCAGCGCGATCTCGTTGCGCACGGTCCTGTTCGGCTCCACCTCCAGCAGCCAGCGTTCGAGTGCGGCACGGCCCTCCTCCGTGGCGGTGTAGTGCTTCGCTCCCCGGGGTCGATGCTCCTCGTCGACATCGACCAGGCCGGCCTCGACCATCTTCACCAGCTCCGGATAGATCTGGGAGTGGCCGGCCTTCCACACGTGGTCGATCGATCCACTGAAGGACTTCGCCAGGGTGTACCCGCTGGCCCCTCCCTCGGAGATCAGTAGTCCGAGCAGCGCCATGCGCAGCGACACTCCACCTCACCTCTCGACTCTGACATGTCAGTTTTGACATGAAAGCTAGCACATGTCAGAGCTGACATGTGAGCATCCGCTCGTGGACCTTCGAGGCGGGGGCGAAGTCGCGGGTGGTCCGGTCACGGGTGGGCAGGGCCGTTCTTCCGTTCCCTTCGGGTTCCCCCTCGGGCGTCCCGTTCTTCGTCGAAGCTCCATCGTGACAATGTGGTCGCGAGCTGTCAGAACCCCTTGCCACAGGCTATTTCTCACCGACCGTTCGGTCAGGACATAGCGCCCGAGCTGCGAAAAAAGAGGATCAAGTGTAGAAAGTGGAGTGCATCACATGGCATGGTGTGCGGAGGCTCGGTCGACGTTCCGAGACTCCCCTCCGCCATGTGCGGGCACAGTGCGGTGGCCCCAACGACGTGGCCACCGCACCGGGCGCCTGTGAGCAGAACCCGACCTCGGTCGGCAGAGAACATACGGAGTATCCATGGCAACTTCCGACCCCACGGCCACCGGGCCGGTCGGCGCTGACGAGAAGAAGGAGCGGCGACGCGTCCTGGCGGGCACCATGGTCGGGACCACCATCGAGTGGTACGACTTCTTCATCTACGCCCAGGCCGCGGGCCTGGTGCTCGCCCCCCTTTTCCTGGCGCCTCTGTCCGAGACCAACTCGGCCCTGGCCCAGGTGCTGTCCTTCGCCACCATCGGCATCTCCTTCCTCTTCCGCCCCCTCGGTGCGATCGTCGCCGGCAGCCTCGGGGACAAGATCGGCCGAAAGAAGATGCTCGTCGCGACCCTCATCATGATGGGCGTCGCCACCTGCCTCATCGGCCTGCTGCCCACCTACGCCCAGATCGGAGTGGCGGCCCCCGTCCTCCTGATCCTCCTGCGCATCCTCCAAGGCATCTCCGCCGGTGGTGAGTGGGGAGGCGCCGCGCTGATGTCGGTCGAGCACGCGCCGGTCGACAAGCGCGGATTCTTCGGCTCCTACCCCCAGATCGGCGTCCCCTGCGGCATGATCCTGGCGACCTTCGTCGTCTGGGTGCTCACCGCGACCATCGGCCAGGACGCCTTCCTGGAGTGGGGTTGGCGCATCCCCTTCCTGCTGTCCTTCTTGCTGATCATCATCGGCCACCTCATCCGCAAGTCGGTCGAGGAGTCCCCCGTCTTCAAGCTCATGCAGCAGCGCAAGGCCAGGTCCTCCGCCCCCCTGGGACAGCTGTTCCGCAAGAACAGCCGGGAGGTCGTCCTCTCCGCGATGATCTTCATCGCCAACAACGCGGCCGGATACCTCGTCATCGCCTTCCTGGCCACCTACGCCTCCCGGCCGGTGGAGGAGTTCGGTCTGGGCATGGACCGCGGTCCCGTGCTCCTGGCGACCACGCTCGCCTCGTTCGGCTGGCTCATCTCCACCCTGTACGGCGGCATCCTCAGCGACAAGCTCGGCCGGGTGAGGACCTTCCAGCTCGGCTACGTGCTGCTGGCCGCCTGGGCCGTGCCGATGTGGTTCATGGTCGACACCGGGAACATCTACATGTACTTCCTCGGCGTCTTCGTCTTCACGCTGACGTTCGGGTTCAGCTACGGCCCCCAGTCGGCGCTGTACGCGGAGATGTTCCCCGCCGAGGTCCGCTACTCCGGTGTGTCCATCGGCTACGCCCTCGGCGCGATCTTCGGTGGTGCCTTCGCCGCCACGATCGCGGAGCTGCTGCTCACCGAGACCGGTGTCTCGTGGTCGATCGGTGTCTACATCGTGGTGGTCTCGGCGATCTCGTTCCTCGGTGTCTCCCTGGTGAAGGAGCCCATGGGCGTCGACCTGCACGTGGACGACGCCGAGCCGACCGAGCCGACCCCCGCGAAGTAGGACGCGCGCACAAGGGGCGACAGGTCGGTTCGTCGACCTGTCGCCTCGTCTCCTCGTCGACGGTACCGGCCCTCACCCGGCCGGTGCCGTCACCGTCCGCCCGGAAGGAAGTCCTGGGCCTTGGCCTTGATCCCCTGCCTGAGCACCTCCCACGCCTCGGGGTCCCCCTTGGCCAGTGCCTTGGCCACGCTCTCCATCTGCTCCAGCGTCGCGTGCGGAGGAATCGGGGGGACGGCCGGGTCGGTGACGAACTCGACCAGGCAGGGGCGGTCCGCCGCCAGGGCCCGCCGCCAGGCGTCGCGCACGTCGTCGGGATCCTCCACCCTGATCCCCAGCATCCCGATGCTCTCGGCGAACCCGGCGTAGGGGAAGTCGGGGAGCCGTTGCGAGGGAATGAACTGGGGGGCGTTCCCCATCGCCCGCAGCTCCCAGGTCACCTGGTTGAGGTCGCGGTTGTTGAGGACGGCGACGACGAGCCGTGGGTCCTCCCACTCCCGCCAGTAGTGACCGATGGTGATCAGTTCGTTGAGACCGCTCATCTGCATGGCACCGTCTCCGACGAGGGCGACCACCGGCCTGTCGGGGCGGGCGAACTTCGCCCCCGTGGCGTAGGGCGCGCCGGGGCACATCGTGGCAAGGGTCCCCGACAGGGAACCGCGCATGCCCTCCCGGAACCTCAGGTGCCGCGCGTACCAGTTGGCCACCGAACCGGAGTCGGCCGTCACGATCACGTCGTCCGGCAGCAACGGGGACAGTTCGTGGAAGACCCGTTCGGGGTTGACCGGATCGGCCTCGACGTGCGCGTGACGTTCGAGGACCCGGTTCCAGCGCTCGACGTCCCCCTCGATCTTCTCCCGCCACGACCGGTCGGTCTTGCGGTCGACCAGGGACAGCAGCATCCGTAGCGTCTCGGCGGCGTCCCCGACCAGGTTGCACTCGAACGGGTAGCGCATCCCGATCATGGTCGGGTCGATGTCGATCTGGACCGCCCTGGCCTGACCGAACTCGGGCAGGAACTGGGTGTAGGGGAAACTGGACCCCACCATGAGCAGGGTGTCGCAGTCGCGCATCATCTCGTAGGAGGGACGTGTGCCCAACAGGCCGATCGCGCCCGTCACGAAGGGCAGGTCGTCGGGCAGCACGTCCTTGCCCAGCAGGGCCTTGGCCACCCCGGCGCCGAGAGCGTCGGCCATGGCGACGACCTCGGGCGCGGCTCCCCTCGCGCCCTGACCCACGAGGACGGCGACGCGCTCGCCCTCGTTCAGGATGGCGGCGGCCTCCGCCAGGTCCTCCGGGGCGGGCGTGGACTGCGCCGAGGGCACCCCGAGACTGGAGGGCACCATCTTGAACTCGTGCTCGGGCGCCGAGTACTCCAGCTCCTGGACGTCGCCGGGGATGACGACGGCGGTGACCGTGCGTCTGCTCACGGCGGTCCGGATCGCCCGGTCCAGCACGTTGGGCAGCTGCTCCGGCACGGTGACCATCTGCAAGTAGTCGCCGGCGACGTCCTTGTAGAGGGACAGCAGGTCGACCTCCTGCTGGTAGGAACCGCCCAACGCGGTGCGGTCGGTCTGTCCGATGATCGCCACCACCGGCACGTGGTCGAGCTTGGCGTCGTAGAGACCGTTCAGCAGATGGATGGCCCCCGGCCCGGAGGTGGCCGCGCACACGCCCAGACGGCCGGAGAACTTCGCGTATCCGACGGCCTCGAAGGCCGCCAGCTCCTCGTGCCGAGCCTGTACGAAGCGGGGCTTGTTCCCCGCCCGGTCCCAAGCCGCGAGCAGACCGTTGATCCCGTCACCGGCGTAGGAGAAGACGTGCTCGACCCCCCACTCCCGCAGGCGCTTCAGCACGTGGTCGGCCACCAGTTCCGCCATGACGCTCCCTCCCGGGTCGACACCGTCGGCGGCGCCGCGTCCGCGGCCTCCGGGCCGCTCCGCGCGCGTGCGCCCCCGCGGTTCGCCCTCCTTCGGACACGGGTCGCTCCGCTGGCGCGCCTACCCCGACCTCACGTCCGCATTCACCTCGAACGTCGGGGCCGTCGCGGACGAACGCCGACCACCCCCGCCCGGGAGGCGTTCCGCGAAGGTTCCGCCGCCGAGGGACGACCCGACCGGGAGTGACTCGTGTCACTTCGGGTAGTCGTCCACCGCCTCTTCCGTGATCGCGGAGGTGGAGGAGGCGCACACGAACACGGGGAGGAAACCATGTCCGGAAGGACGCCGTCCCAAGGCGGGACCCAGATTTCTCGCGAGCCCGTCCGCATCGCCGCGCTCGTCGTCGGCATCGTCTTCCTGGTGGTGGGGGTGATGGGGTTCATCCCCGGCCTGACCACGAACTACGACCAGATGCAGTTCGCGGGCCATCACTCCGAGGCCTACCTACTCGGTCTCTTCCAGGTGTCGATCCTGCACAACCTGGTCCACCTGGTCTTCGGCGTGGCCGGGGTGGCGATGGCGCGCACCGCGGCGGCGGCCAGGCTCTTCCTCGTCGGCGGTGGCGTGATCTACCTGGTGTTGTGGCTGTACGGCCTGGTGGTCGAATACGACAGCGCGGCGAACTTCGTGCCGCTCAACGACGCCGACAACTGGCTGCACCTGGGGCTGGGGATCGGCATGCTCGCGCTCGGGTTCCTCCTGAAGCCCACCGACAGGGCGGGGCGCTAGACGGACGCGGGCCGAGCCCCGGAGGGATTCCGGGGACCCGGCCCGCGCGTCGACGCCGATCAGCGTCGATCGAGCCACTCGTAGGCGGCACTGGTGGCACAGGCGTAGACGGCGTGGTGCCACAGGTCGACCCCGACCTCCTTCACGCCCCACCGCCAGGCCGGGGGTGCCGTCCCCGTGGCGGGAAGGGCGACCTGCTCACCGCCCCACACCAGGGCCAGGTGCGCGGCCGCCGCGAGGGGACCGTGCAGTCCGGCGGCGCCGAGCAGCCCTCGGACGGCCCCCCACGAGGTTCCGTACCCCCAGTGGACCAGCGTGTTGAACCTCCGCTCCCCCGTCTCCCCGCTCGGCCGGACACCGAGCACCTTTCCCGCGGCGTCGGCGGGTGAGGAACTGTCCCCCCGACCGCGCAACTTCGCCTCGGCGGTGCTGGAGACCGTCATGGCGGCGGTGCCGACCAACCCGGCCAGCAGACCCCTGCCCACGGCGGAGGAGGCGGACGCGAGCACCGTCGCCGGTTCCATACCGGTCCTCCTCAACGCTCGACCACGTGCCGCTGGTTGGGCACGCAGTGGGTCATCGTCAGACCCGACACGTCGCGGGGACCGTTCCTGCCCAGGTTGGCCAGGCGCTGGCGGTCCTCGTCGGTGAGGTCCTGACTCTGCAACGGATCCAGGTGCGCCACGTCCTCCGGCTTGATGTTCAGTCGCTCGCCGACGCGCAGCCCGAGGTCGTCCTCGACCAGCAGGAGGTGCCAGACCATGCGCTCCTGGATGGGACGGACACACTGGGAGAGCTGTGTCGCGAAGTTGTGCACGAGGTCGTCGCGCTCCCACTGTTCCATCAGCATGTAGCGCTGCCCGGCCTGCTTGTAGTCGTTGGTGCGCACGATGCGCTTGCGGGTGAGCCGGCCCCGGATCTCCGGGCCCTGCTCGTCGTGCGTGGGGTACTGGGCCTCACGCAGGCCGCCGGTGATGGACGGCTCGTAGTTGACGTGCGGATTCTCCCCCGTGGAGTCCTGGTAGTAGGCCATCATGCCGTCGCGCTGGTTGGTGCGCACCGTGGCGTTCTTGGCCTGGTTCACCGGGAGCTGGAGGTAGTTGGGCCCCACCCGGTGACGCTGGGTGTCGCTGTAGGAGAAGGTGCGACCGACCAGCATCTTGTCGTCGGAGAAGTCCAGGCCGTCCACGAGCACACCGGTGCCGAAGGAGATCTGCTCGTTCTCGGTGAAGTTGTCCGACACGGTGCGGTCGAGCACCATCCGCCCCACCGGCTTGGGCGGGAAGTCGTTCTCCGGCCAGGTCTTGGTGTCGTCCAACGGGTCGAAGTCGAGTTCGAGGTGTTCGTCGTCGCTCATCATCTGCACGAGAAGCTCCCATTCGGGGTGGTCGCCCCGATTGATGGCTTCGTGCAGGTCCTTCGTCGCGTGGCCGGTGTCGGTCGCCTGGATGTTGGCGGCGTCGGCCTCGGTCATGCTGCGCACACCCTGCTTGGGCATCCACGTGTACTTGACCAGAACGGTCTCGCCCACGTCGTTGACCCACTTGTAGGTGTTGACGCCGAAGCCCTGCTGGTGCCGGTAGCTCGCGGGGATGCCGCGCGGGCTGAACAGGTTGACCAGCATGTGCAGGCACTCCGGTGTCTGCGACATGAAGTCGAAGATGCGGTTGGGCTCTTGGCGGAAGGTCACCGGGTCCGGCTTGAGCGAGTGGATCACGTCCGGGAACTTGATGGCGTCGCGGATGAAGAACACCGCGAGGTTGTTGCCCACCAGGTCCCAGTTGCCCTCCTCGGTGTAGAACTTGACGGCGAACCCGCGCGGGTCGCGGGCGCACTCCGAGGAGTCCCGTCCGCCGATGACGGTGGAGAAGCGTACGGCGACGTCGGTACGCTTCCCCGCGGTCTGGAAGAGCTTGGCCCGGGTGTAGCGGCTGATCGGTTCGTCACCCCACTTGCCGTAGGCCTCGAAGTAGCCGAACGCGGTCACGCCGCGCGCGTGCACCACCCGCTCGGGGATGCGCTCACGGTCGAAGTGACTGATCTTCTCCAGGAACTGGTAGTTCTCCAGCGTGGCGGGCCCCCGCTCGCCGACCGTCCGCTGGTTCTGGTTGTCGAAGACAGGGTGCCCCTGGCGGTTGGTGAGGACCTCCCGGTCGTCCCCCGGTGCCGGACCCTGACTGGATACGTCCGTCATGACTGCTCCCCCACAACGTCGTCATGTTCGCTTCCCAGACCTCCCCTGCCCACCGTCGCGCCCGGGGACTCACGGCCAGGGAAGAGCAGGGGAAGTCCTTACCAATCGGGGGACGTGCCAAGACCTCCGTCCTGGTAGGAGGGGTTGCAGGAGTGGTCCGGGTCCGTGGACGGCGGGCCATGTTTCACGTGAAACCTCGTTACCGCCGACACCATGGGATCCCCACGGATCGACCAGGGGCGGCGTGTCCCCACCCACGGGGACCGCCCCTTGGCACACGGTGGAGGACCGGTCCCATTCCTGTCCGTGGGTAGCGGGAGATCTGGAGACGTCAACGGGCCCCCGGGGCCGATGCGGAGGCGAGCATGGGCGTGCGCACGTGGATCGAGTCGTGGCCGGTGTACCGGCAGCTCACCGGTGAGGACCGGATGGGGCTCGGGGCGGCGGCGAAGTCGAGCCGGACGGAGAACCTCAGAACCCGCACGGAGGACGCCGACAGGGTCGTGCAGTCCGTCTGTCCCTACTGCGCGGTGGGTTGTTCCCAGAACGTCTACGTCAAGGACGAGAAGGTCGTCCAGATCGAAGGCGACCCGGACTCCCCCGTCAACCGCGGACGCCTGTGCCCCAAGGGGGCGGCGAGCCTCCAGCTCACCACCGGGTCCAGCCGGGAGGAAAAAGTCCTCTACCGCCGTCCCCACGGCACCGACTGGGAGGAACTCGACCTCGACACCGCCATGCGGATGGTGGCCGAGAGGGTGATCCGCACCCGCGAGGAGACGTGGGAGGACGAGTACCGCGGGCTGAAGGTGGCCCGCACCTTGGGGATCGCCAGCCTCGGTGGCGCCACCCTGGACAACGAGGAGAACTACTTCATCAAGAAGCTCCTGACCGCGCTCGGCGTCATCCAGGTGGAGAACCAGGCCCGGGTGTGCCACAGCTCGACCGTCGCGGGACTCGGGACGAGCTTCGGTCGTGGCGGGGCGACCATGTTCCTCCAGGACCTACAGAACTCCGACTGCATCGTCATCGAGGGTTCCAACTTCGCCGAGGCGCATCCCGTCGGCTTCCAGTGGGTCATGGAGGCCAAGGCGCGTGGAGCGGTGGTCATCCACGTCGACCCCCGCTTCAGCCGCACCAGTGCCCTCGCCGACCTCTACGTGCCCATCCGCGCGGGCACCGACATCGCCTTCCTCGGCGCGATCATCAACCACGTCCTGACCGAGGAGAAGTACTTCCGCGACTACGTGCTCGCCTTCACCAACGCCGCGACGATCGTCGGCGAGGAGTTCCAGGACACCGAGGACCTGGACGGCCTGTTCTCGGGGTTCTCCGAGGAGAGCAAGACCTACGACGTCACCAGCTGGAGCTACGACGGAGTGGAGGTCGCCGCCGCGTCCGGCAACCGTAACCAGCTGTACAAGACGCGCTCGGAGGCGGATGTCTCCATCAGCCATTCGGGACACCCCGAACAGCAGGGCTCGGGGGGCGCGGTGATCAGGAACGCCTCCAAGGAGGACCCGACGCTCACCGATCCACGCTGTGTGTTCCAGATCCTCAAACGCCACTACTCGCGCTACACGCCGGAGATGGTGGAGGAGGTCTGCGGCATCCCGCAGGAGACCTTCCGGCGCGTGTGCGACCACCTCACCGAGAACTCCGGCCGTGACCGCACCAGCGCCTTCTGCTACGCCGTGGGCTGGACCCAGCACACCGTCGGATCGCAGTACATCCGCGCCGCCTCCATCCTCCAGCTGTTGCTGGGCAACATCGGGCGGCCCGGGGGCGGTATCCAGGCACTGCGCGGGCACGCCAGCATCCAGGGCTCCAGCGACGTGCCGACCCTGTTCGACCTGTTGCCGGGGTACCTGCCCATGCCGCACGCCCACAAGGACCAGTCCCTGGCGGGCTACATCCGGGCCAACGGGCACCCGCACAAGGGCTTCTGGTCCAACATGGACTCCTACATGATCAGCCTGCTCAAGGCGTGGTGGGGCGAGAACGCGACCGCCGAGAACGACTACTGCTTCGACTACCTCCCCCGGCTCACCGGCTCCCACAGCCACTACGACACCGTCATGGCCCAGATCGCCGGGGACTGCAAGGGCTACTTCCTCATGGGCGAGAACCCGGCGGTGGGGTCGGCCAACAGCAGGGCCCAGCGCATGGGCATGGCCGAACTCGACTGGTTGGTCGTACGCGACTTCTCGCTGATCGAGAGCGCCACCTGGTGGAAGGACGGTCCGGAGATCGAGTCCGGGGAGAAGAGGACCGAGGACATCGCCACCGAGGTGTTCTTCTTCCCCGCCGCCGCGCACACCGAGAAGTCGGGCACCTTCACCAACACCAACCGGACACTCCAGTGGCACGACCGTGCCGTGCTCCCCAAGGGGGACCAGCGCAGCGATCTGTGGTTCATGTACCACCTGGGACGGATCATCCGTGAGATGCTCGCCGACTCCGACGACCCGAAGGATCGCGCGATCCTCGACCTGACCTGGGACTACCCGTTGGAGGAGGACGGTGAGCCCGACGCCGCCGCCGTCCTGCGCGAGATCAACGGCCACGACTCCGAGGGCCGTCCGCTCAGTGTCTACACCGAACTGCGCGACGACGGATCGACCTCGTGCGGCTGCTGGATCTACTGCGGCGTCTTCAAGGACGGGGTGAACCAGGCGGCACGCAAGAAGCCCCACACCGAACAGGACTGGATCGCCGCCGAATGGGCCTGGTCGTGGCCGGACAACCGGCGCATCCTCTACAACCGAGCCTCCGCCGACGAGAACGGGGAACCGTGGAGCGCCCGGAAGAGCCTCGTGTGGTGGGACGCGGAGCAGGGCAGCTGGGTCGGGCACGACACGCCCGACTTCGAGAACCGCAAGGCACCCGACTACCGTCCGCCCGAGGACGCGCAGGGCGTGGCCGCGCTGAGCGGACGGGACGCCTTCATCATGCAGGCCGACGGCAAGGGGTGGCTGTACGCGCCGGCCGGGCTCAACGACGGACCGATGCCCACGCACTACGAGCCCCAGGACACACCGTTCGCCAACCCCCTGTACGGACACCAGCGCAACCCGACGCGACTGACCTATCCGCACGAGTACAACCTGTACCACCCCGACCCCGGCACACCGGAGGCCGAGGTCTACCCGTACGTGGTGACCACCTACCGGCTCACCGAGCACTTCACCGCGGGGGGCATGAGCAGGTGGACGCCCTACCTGTCGGAGTTGCAACCCGAGTTCTTCTGTGAGATCGGGCCCGAACTGGCCGAGGAACGGGGACTCGAACACGGCGGCTGGGCCACCATCGTGAGCGCGCGCAACGCCATCGAGGCCAGGGTCATGGTCACCGACCGGATGGTCCCGCTGAGGGTACAGGGGAAGGTGATCCACCAGATCGGTCTGCCCTACCACTGGGGGCCCAACGGGTACTCCACCGGTGACGCGGCCAACGAGCTGATGTCCATCTCCCTGGATCCCAACGTGCACATCCAGGAGGTCAAGGCGATCACGGCCGACATCCGACCGGGTCGTCGGCCCAGGGGACCCGAGCGCCTCGCCCTGGTGAGGGAGTACCACGCGAGGGCCGGAATCACGGAACAGACGGGACTGGAGGTGTGAGGGTGTCCGTGGACAGCAGTGGAAACGGCAGGCCCGAGCGGGTCGGTTTCTTCACCGACACGAGTGTGTGCATCGGTTGTAAGGCCTGCGAGGTCGCCTGCAAGGAATGGAACATGGTCCCCGAGGACGGTATGGACTTCACGTCCATGTCGTTCGACAACACCGGGCGGTTGAGCGCCGACACCTGGCGTCACGTCGCCTTCGTCGAGCAGCGCGAACCCCTGGGCTTCCAGGACCCGGGCGTGGGCCGACCCGGGCCGGTCGACCTGGGCATGCCGGCCTTCGAACTGCCCGGAGCCTCCACGGGGGCCGAGGAACGCGGTGACTTCCGCTGGCTGATGTCCTCGGACGTGTGCAAGCACTGCACCAGTGCCGCCTGTCTGGACGTGTGCCCGACCGGCGCGCTGTTCCGGACGGAGTTCGACACCGTGGTGGTACAGGAGGACATCTGCAACGGTTGTGGGTACTGCGTGCCGGCGTGCCCCTACGGGGTCATCGACCGGCGTGAGGGGGACGGCCGGGCCTGGAAGTGCACCCTGTGCTACGACCGGCTCGGGGAAGGGCTGGAACCGGCCTGCGCCAAGGCCTGCCCCACGGAATCGATCCAGTTCGGCAACCTGGACGAACTGCGTGAGCGAGCCGAGAAGCGCGTGGAGGACCTTCGGGAGGCGGGGGTGTCCTCCGCCCGCCTGTACGGCGAGGACCCGGCCAACGGGGTGGACGGCGCGGGCGCCTTCTTCCTGCTGTTGGACGAGCCGGAGGTCTACGGACTTCCGCCGGACCCGGTGGTGACCACCCGGGACCTGCCGTCGATGTGGAGGCACGCCGGTGTCGCGGCCGCCTCACTGCTGGTCGGAGCGGTCGCGATGTTCGCGGGGAGGCGCTGATGAACAGGTCGGAAGTGACCAAGGAGGATGTCCGCGGTCGGACCCCCGGCCGGGACGCGATCACCGGGGCCGCGGACGTGGTCGGAGCGGAGCAACGTCGGCAGAGGGGGGAGGGCCGCAGACGAAAGGGACGCGGAGAGCCCACGCGCGTACCCGACGCCGAGTTCCGGTCCTACTACGGCAAGCCGATCCTCAACCAGATCGTGTGGGAGGCCCCGGACATCGGCGGGTACCTCTTCCTGGGGGGCCTGGCCGGCGCCTCGTCGGTACTCGCCGCGGGCGCCGAACTGACCGGCCGCCCCGCCCTGGCCCGACCGCTGAAATACGCCGCCCTGGGCGCGATCACCGGTTCCACGGCCGCGCTCATCCATGACCTGGGACGGCCCGAGCGCTTCCTCAACATGCTGCGCGTGTTCAAGCCGACCTCGCCGATGAGCGTAGGATCGTGGATCCTCCTCACCTACGGCCCCCTCGCGGGGGTCTCCGCGGTGACCTCCGCCACCGGATGGTTCCCCCGGATCGGCCGCGCGGCCACGCTCGGCGCCGGGGTGGTGGGTCCGCTCGTCGCCACCTACACCGCGCCCCTGGTCTGCGACACCGCCGTGCCCTCCTGGCACGACGGCTACCGGTACATGCCGTTCGTCTTCGCCTCCTCGGCGGCAGCGGCGGCGGGGGGAATGGGACTGATCACCGCTCCCCTGGACCAGAGCGGGCCCGCGCGCCGTGCCGCCGTGGGCGGGGCCCTGGTGGAGAGCGTGACCTCCAGCACCATGGAGTACCGCATGGGACTGTCCGGGGAGCCCTACCGGCGGGGGCGGGCGGGCGCCTTCATGCGCGCCGCCAAGGCGCTCACCCTGGCCGGGGCCGCCGGAGCCGTGATCGGCCGACACAGCCGCCTGGCCTCCGCGGTGAGCGGTGCCGCCCTGGTCGCCGGGTCGGCCTGCACCCGGCTCGGGGTCTTCTACGCCGGGACGCAGTCCGTCGAGGACCCCAAGTACACGGTGATCCCCCAGCGCCGACGGCTGGAGGAGGGGAAGGCCGCAAGAGGAGAGGGGGAGGGCGGTGTCAGCGTCCCCCAGGCCAGGGACTCCCAGGACTGACATGGTGAAGCGTCCCGACACGGCATGACGCCGACCGGACGTCGAGACGGACCGAGGGCCCGGTTCCCGCGAGAGGGAGCCGGGCCCTCGGCGTACGGGCGATACCTCCGTACGCCGAGGGGCGTCGCGGATCCCGTTCACGCAGCCGGGAAGGTGTTCCAGGCCACTTGTCCACGAAGGCCAGTGTTATGTGTCACACCAGTGGACGTTCTGCCTGAAGAACCCCCGCGTTTATCGACGTTTTCTTTATTTTTCTCCCGATGTGGCGAACATATGGCAGGAAACACCACCATATGTCTGTACACATCTCTCTGACATTGGAGGTTGGAAGCCATGGCTGATGACCGGGACCTTCTTCCCTCCGAGCAGCCCGTGCAGCTGCTCGACGAGACCGGGAGCCCCGTGGCCGGGGCCGCTCTGCCCTTCCCGGACTCGGAGCGGCTGCTCGCCGCCTACACCTCCCTGGTGATCGGCCGCCGCGTCAACGACCAGGCCAGCGCCCTCGTTCGCCAGGGCCGCCTGGCCGTCTACCCCTCCTCACACGGGCAGGAGGCCTGCCAGACGGGCGCGGCCATGGCCCTGGCGGAGGGCGACTGGCTGTTCCCGACCTACCGCGACACCGCCGCCGTGGTCGCGCGCGGCGTGGACCCGGTGGAGGTCCTCACCCTGCTCAAGGGCGACTGGCACGCCGGCTACGACCCCTACGCGCACCGGGTGGCGCCACAGGCCACCCCCTTGGCCACCCAACTGCTGCACGCGGTGGGCGTCGCACACGCCGCGCGCCTGCGCGGCGAGGACACCGTGGTCATGGCGCTGTGCGGAGACGGGGCCACCAGCGAGGGCGACTTCCACGAGGCGCTGAACTTCGCGGCCGTGTTCAAGGCTCCGGTGGTGTTCTTCGTGCAGAACAACGAGTACGCCATCTCCGTCCCCCTGGCCAGGCAGACCGCCGCCCCGTCCCTGGCCCACAAGGGCGTCGGCTACGGGATGAAGGGCGAGCGGGTGGACGGCAACGACACACCCGCGGTGCTCGCCGTGCTGGACCGCGCGATGGCCGCCGCCCGCGCCGGCGAGGGACCCCAGTTGGTGGAGGCGCACACCTATCGGATGCAGCCGCACACCAACGCCGACGACGCGAGCCGCTACCGCAGCCAGGAGGAGGTCGACCCCTGGGAGGCCCGTGACCCGCTGTTGCGCATGGAGACCTACCTCAAGCGCAAGCGCGTGCTCACCAAGGCCCGCATCGCGCAGATCACGGAGAAGGCCGAGGCCGTGGCCGCCGCCATGCGCGAGGGCATCGCCAAGGACACCGACCCCGAGCCCGCCGAACTGTTCGCGCACGTGTACTCCACCCCCACACCGCAGCTGGACGAGCAGGCCGCCTTCCTGGCCGACGAACTGAGCAGAGAGGGCACCAACTGACATGGCGACCGACTCCACCAAGCTCTCCATGGCGCAGGCCCTCAACCAGGCCCTGCGCGACGCCATGACCGAGGACGAGACGGTGTACGTCTTCGGCGAGGACGTCGGACCCCTCGGCGGCGTCTTCCGCATCACCGACGGCCTCACCGCCGAGTTCGGCGAGGACCGCTGCTTCGACACCCCGCTCGCCGAGTCCGGCATCGTGGGCATGGCCGTGGGCATGGCGATGAACGGCATGCGCCCGGTCGTGGAGATGCAGTTCGACGCCTTCGCCTACCCCGCCTTCGAACAGATCGCCAGCCACGTGGCCAAGACCCGCAACCGCACTCGCGGCCGGGTCGCCCTGCCCATGGTCATCCGCGTCCCCTACGCGGGCGGCATCGGCGGGGTCGAGCACCACTGCGACTCCTCCGAGGCCTACTACGCGCACACCCCCGGCCTGACGGTGGTCACCCCCTCCACCCCCGCCGACGCCTACTTCCTGCTGCGCGAGGCGATCAGGTCCGATGACCCGGTCGTGTTCATGGAGCCCAAGAAGCTGTACTGGGGCAAGGACGAGGTCGACACGTCGGCCCCCGAACCCCCCATCGGCAGGGCGGTGGTGCGCCGTCCCGGTACCGACGCCACGCTCATCGCCTACGGACCCTCGGTGTCCACCGCGCTGGAGGCCGCCGAGATCGCCCAGCAGGAGGGCCGCAGCCTGCAAGTGGTGGACGTGCGCTCCCTGGTGCCCTTCGACGACGCCACCGTGTGCGAGGCGGTGCGCTCCACCGGTCGTGCCGTCGTGGTCGCCGAGGCCAGCGGGTACGCCAGCGTCGCCTCGGAGATCGTCGCGCGCGTGACCGAACGCTGCTTCCACTCCCTGGCCGCGCCCGTGCGCCGGGTCACCGGTTTCGACATTCCCTTCCCGCCGCCGAAGCTGGAGCGCTTCCAGCTGCCGAGCGTGGACAGGATCCTGGACGCCGTCGACGACCTTCAGTGGGAGGACCAGTGACGACGCAGACCTTCGAGCTCCCGGACCTGGGAGAGGGGCTCACCGAGGCCGAGGTGGTGCGCTGGCTCGTCGCCGTCGGCGACACCGTGGCCATCGACCAGCCGATCGTGGAGGTGGAGACCGCCAAGTCGATCGTGGAGGTCCCCTCCCCCTACCAGGGCACCGTCAGCGCGCTGCACGGAGAGGAAGGTCAGGTCCTGGAGGTCGGCAAGCCGCTGATCAGCGTGGACGACGACTCCTCCCCCGAGCCCGCCGCCCCGGTGTCGGTGGAGGGAGAACGTTACCGGGAGGAGGAGCGCGCCGGAGCGGGATCGGGGAACGTGCTGATCGGTTACGGCACCCCGGACGCGAGCGCCTCCGGACGCCGTCGCCGTCCGCGTAAACGTCCACCCGCGCGGCCGGCCCAGCCCGCCGCGCCCACGCCGGCGACGACCCCCGCCGCCAAGCGCCCTCCCCTGGTCACCTCGCCCCTGGTCCGACAGATGGCCCGTGAGGCCGGGATCAGGATCTCCGAGATCACCGGCAGCGGTCCGAACGGTCTCATCACCCGGCGCGACGTGCGCGAGGCCATCGAGGCGGCCAGGTCCGTGCCCGCCGCCGCGGCCACCACCGCAAGGCCCGAGCCCGTTCCCACGGGTGCGGTGGACGCGCGCACGGGGTTGGTCGAGTCCCAGCGCGTACCCATGAGCGGTTTCCGCAGGAGTGTGGCCGAGTCGCTCTCCCGCAGCCGCCGGGAGATCCCCGAGGCGACGGTCTGGGTGGACGTGGACGCGACCGAACTGGTTCGCCTACGCCAGTCCGACCCGTCCGGCCCCGGCCTGCTGTCCTACGTGGCGCGGTTCGTGCTCGCGGGCCTGCGCGCCTATCCCGAGCTCAACGGGCTGGTGGACGCCGAGCGCGGCGAACTGGTGCAGTACGACGGTGTGAACCTGGGCCTGGCGGTGCAGACGGACCGGGGCCTGGTCGCCCCGGCGGTGATGGGCGCGCACCGGCTCACCACCATGGAGTTGGACGCCGAGATCAAGCGGCTCACCGCGGCGGCCCGGGAGGGCAAGGCGAGCCCGGCGGAGATGACCGGGGGCACCTTCACCCTCAACAACTACGGATCGCTGAGGGTGGACGGCAGCGCCGCCATCATCAACCACCCGCAGGTGGCGATCCTGGGCCTCGGCCGGATCATGGACCGGCCGTGGATCGTGGACGGTGAGCTGACCGCCCGCAAGATCACGCAGCTGTCGTTCGCCTTCGACCACCGCGTGTGCGACGGCGGCGCCGCCGCGGGCTTCATGCGCGTGGTCGCCGACGCCATGGAGAATCCGGCCGCGGCCATCGCCCGTCTGTAGGCGGGGCCGGGTCCGGAGCGGGTGCCTGAGCGGGCGTCTGAGCAGACGTCGAGCGAGCGTCTGAGCGGTGCCTGAGCGGTGCCTGAGCGGTGCCTGAGCGGTTCCTGAGCGGGCGCCGGAACAGGCATCTGGGCAGACGTCGAGCGGGTGCCTGAACGGGCGTCGGAACAGGCATCTGGGCAGGCGTCTGAGCAGGCGTCTGAGCGGTGCCTGAGCGGTTCCTGAGCGAGCGTCGAGCAGGCGCCGGAAGAATGGACGAGCGCCCCGGGGAGTCGGCCCCCGGGGCGCTTCCCTCTTCTTTTTTTGGGGGGGAGTCTTTTGGGGGAGTCGCGGTCTGCCCCTGCCCCCGTGATCTTGCTCCCAGCGTCACTGGGGGCGCTCGGGAGTGACGCCCGGAGCAAGATCACGGGGAAAGGCGTGCTTCTTCGGGGTGTGCGAGCGCTGGCGGAATGGTCCAGTGGATCTTGCTCCTAGCGTCACTGGGGGCGCTCGGGAGTGGCACCCGGAGCAAGATCACGGGGAAGTGCCGGGCGGGTCCCCGCCCACAGAGGAGAACAGGGGCCCGCCCGAGGACCCGTCACCGGCCGGCGCGAGATCTTCCGGCCCGCGCCCGCCGTCATCCAGTCGAGTCCCTCACCCGGTTTTCCATTATCCCTTAATCCAGGATACGGATGGCCGGAACTGTGATGAAAGTTTCCATCCAGCCGCTTCCTTTTCTACCCCTTCGATCGGATTTCGAACCCTCAGAACGCCATAGGCGGATTCAGGGGCTTTCCCGAACGTCCTCGAACTGTTCCGAACGAAGCCGAACGGCAAGGGAGCCTGTGGGTGACGAGAAGGAGTTAACGTGACTTGCAAAGACAACACGGCCTTATTCGGACATACCTTCGATTTTGGCGTGGTCTTCTGGTCTGACATAAGGTAATTTTTCCTCACCGACCTTTCAGCCGCATCCCTGCGTGTCTGTGGCATCTTCCATATCCCGTCACCGGCGCGCTTCTCAGGGCTCTATGCGGCCATCCAGTCGAATCTGAAAATCACTCACGAAAGTCACTTCATGACCGCTCATCTTGTAGTGGACGCGATGACCTGGCGCGTTCTGCTCGTGATCACCGTTGTCATCGTCGCTCTGTTCCTTCACCGTCAGGGCTACGACGTCGCTCTTGCCCTGCTCGTGGCCGCGGCGGCCCTCACCGTTTCCGGCGAGGCGGCCCGCCACGTCCTGGCCCGGGACGCGCGATGACGGGCCGGTCTCGCCGTGTGTTCGGCGACATCCGCTTCATGGTCACACCAGGAGCCCGTCCTCGGAACATCCGTGTGGCCGGCGACGGCACGCTCTGGGGCGAGGTGCCCTTGGTCCTCTATCGGGAAGTCGCCTTCGAGCCGACGAAGGGGGGCCGTACGGTCTTCACACCGGTCAAGAATCCTCGCGATCCGGACACCGGGACTCTCGGGGATGTACCGGATGACCTCCCCGGGTACCAGCTCAAGCCGGATCCGCTGAAAGCCGAGACGGTCGCCGAGTTCATGGAGACGTTGCGTCGCTACCGGCGTTGGGCCGGGTCACCGTCCTACCGCGAGATGGTCCAGAGGGTCGGTACGGGCTCGGCCGCCGGTTTCTGGGAGGCCCTCAACCGTGACCGCCTGCCGAAGCTCGCCATGTTGAACGCGATCATCGTCGCGCTGGGCGGTAAGGGGGAGTACTTCCAGCGGTGGGTGACGGCCTGGCGGTCTTTGGACGGCCGGATGGCCGGAGCGCCGTTCATGAACGCTCTGCCCCCGGCCGAAGAAGACACCTCACCCTGAGGATCCTGAGAACCCTGAGGACTCTGGGAAGGAAGGTGCTCTGGGAACGGCCGTCCCCAGAGCACCTCTGTGTTCCCTCGGTCTGCCTCTTTCCCCCGTGATCTTGCTCCCAGCGTCACCGGGAGTGCTCGGGAGTGGCACCCGGAGCAAGATCACGGGGAAAGGCGTGCTTCTTCGGGGTGTGTGAGCGCCGGCGGAGCGGATCAGTGGATCTTGCTCCTAGCGTCACCGGGGACGCTCGGGAGTGGCACCCGGAGCAAGATCACGGGGAAGTGGCCGCACCCTTTTCGGTCACCGCGTCCCCGTTTCCGTGAAGGCGGTGCCTATGCTCGGTCGCCATGGCCTTAGGAACCGTGGACCAGTGGGTCCTCAACGCCGCCGAACCGTACGCCCTCGCCCGCTTCTGGGCCTTCGTGCTGGGAGGTGAACCGGTGGCCAGGGAGGACGGTTGGGCACTGGTGGAGGGTGGTCGGGGACGGCCACGACTGTCCTTCCAGCCCGATCCCGCGCCCAAGACCGAGCGCAACCGCGTCCATCCGGACGTGCGGGTGGACGACATCTTCGCCGCCACCGAGGCGGCCGTGGCCGAAGGCGCCCGCCGAAGAGGCGATCCGGTCACCGACGCCCAGGGAACCTTCCAGGTGCTGCTCGATCCCGAGGGCAACGAGTTCTGTCTGGTGAGTCCCGTCAAGCGCTGAGACACCCCGAAGGACAGGGGCGCGGGGCCCGTGGCCCCCGACGGCCGTTCACCGCCGGGGGCTCCGTGCCGGCTCCGCGGGGCGGTGGCCCGGGAGGGTCCGGCGGCCCAGGCGGCCCAGGGTCCTCTCATGCCGCCGCCGAAGGCGCCCCCGGCCGACGTTCACCGCCGGAGGCGCCCCATGTCGACTCGTCGACGAGGTCACTTCTCGACGAAGCCGTTTCTCCCCAAGGCGACGAACCTACTCGTCGCCCTTGGCGACCAGGGTGAGCACGTCGTAGGTGGCCACCGTCTGGCCGTCCTGGTCGGTCACCAGGGCGTCCCACCGCACCTCTCCGTAGTCGGCGTTGGTGCGCGGGGTGATCTGCTTGGCGGTCAGGGTGACCCGGATGGTGGTGTCCTCCTTCACCGGCGTGAGGAAACGCAGGTTGTCCACACCGAAGTTGGCGAGCACCGGACCCGGGTTCGGCTCCACGAACAGGCCCGCGGCCAGTGACACCACCAGGTAGCCGTGCGCCACGATCCCGCCGAACAACGGGTTGGCGGCGGCGGCCTCCTCGTCGGTGTGCGCGTAGAACGTGTCACCGGTGAACTCGGAGAAGTGGTCGATGTCGGCGCGGGTGATGGTGCGCTCCGCGGACTGGATGGTGTCGCCGATCCGCAGCTGGGAGAGGTCCTTGCGGAACGGGTGCACCTCCTCGACGGTGCGCTTCGACCCCGTGGTCCAGTGACCGGTGATCGCGGTGACCATGTCCGGGGAGGCCTGCACGGCGGTGCGCTGCATGTGGTGCTTGACGCCCCGCACACCGCCGAGCTCCTCACCGCCGCCGGCGCGACCCGGACCACCGTGCACCAGGACGGGAAGCGGTGATCCGTGGCCGGTGGACTCCTTGGCGTCGTCCCGGTTGAGCACCAGGATGCGCCCGTGCCAGGGCGCCAGGCCCAGGACGACCTCGCGCGCCACGTCGGGGTCGTTGGTGACCACCGAGCCGACCAGGCTTCCGCTGCCGCGCGCGGCCAGCTCCACGGCCTCGGCGACACCGTCGTAGGTGATCACGGTGCTGACCGGGCCGAAGGCCTCCACCTCGTGGGGTTCCCGGGCGTCGGAGCCGGCGCGCAGCAGGATCGGTGACATGAACGCGCCGGACTCGGCGTCGGCGCCGACGACCTCCACGTTCTCGGGGTCGCCGTAGACGATCTCGCTGGTGGAGCTCAGCGCCTTGACGGCCTTGCGGACCTCCTCGCGCTGGTCGAGCGAGACCAGGGCGCCCATCCGCGTCTCCGGGTGGTCGGCCGCGCCCACCACCACCTTGGACAGACGGTCGGTGAGGGCACCGATGACGGCGTCGGCCTTCTGCTCGGGCACGATGATCCGGCGGATGGCGGTGCACTTCTGTCCGGCCTTGACGGTCATCTCGGTGACGACCTGTTTGACGAACAGCTCGAACTCGGGGTCCTCCTCGGACACGTCCGGGCCCAGGATCGAGCAGTTGAGGGAGTCGGCCTCGACGTTGAGCTGGACGCCGCCGCTGACCACGTTCGGGTGGTTGCGCAGGATGGCGCCGGTGGCGGCGGAGCCGGTGAAGCCCACGATGTCCTGCGGCCCCAGGCCGTCGAGGAGCCCCTTGTGGCTGCCGACGAGAAGCTGGAGGGAACCCTCGGGCAGGAGCCCCGACTCGACCATCCGCCGCACGACCGCGACGGTGAGGTAGGCGGTCTGCCCGGCGGGCTTGACGATGCTCGGCATCCCGGCGAGGAAGGCCGGAGCGAACTTCTCCAGCATGCCCCACACGGGGAAGTTGAAGGCGTTGATCTGCACGGCCACCCCCGGACGGGACGTGTACACGTGCTGACCGACGAAGGTGCCCTGCTTGCCGAGGGGCTCCAGGGGGCCGTCCAGGATGACGGTGGAGTTGGGCAGCTCACGGCGACCCTTGCTGGAGAAGCTGAAGAGGGTGCCGAAGCCGCCGTCCACGTCCACGGCGGTGTCACGCTTGGTCGCACCGGTCCGGTACGAGAGCGCGTAGAACTCCTCCTTGTGCTCCATCAGGTGCTTGGCGACCTCCTTGAGGAGGTTGGCCCGCTGGTGGAAGGTGAGCGCGCGCAGCGCGGGCCCGCCGACACGGCGTGCGTAGTCCACCATCCCGGCGATGTCGGGGCCGTTCGCCGAGACGCGGGCGACGGTCTCGCCGGTGTTCGCGTCGGCGAGGGGCGTGCCTTCGTCCGCAGGGGTGAACCACGCACCCTGGGCGTAGCTCTGCAGTGTTTCCGACACCTGACGGTCCTCTCCTCGGATGGTCGGTCTCTTGCCGAACAGTATTACAGACCGATCGGTCAGTAAATAGTGCCTGGAGGGGGGAACCCGCTTCCACCTGCGTTTTTCACGTCAGAAGGCCGTGTGCGACCCTCTCGCTCCCTCCCGGCGGGCAGGAGCCCGCGACCCGCGCCGTCCGCACACGCGGGGAGGGGTGGGGCCCTCCCCGCGCGTCGACGACCGGTCGCGGGGGTCGACAAGTCGATTTGTCGACATTGGTCGGCGAGTCACGTCGTGGCCGGGGCGCTACCGGGCCAGAGCCAGGACCTCCGCCCCGGGAAGGCCGGCGAGCAGCTTGCCGGGGACCAGGAGCTTGGAGCGGCGTACCCCGCTTCCCACGACCACCTCGTCCTCGGCCACGACCGCCTCGTCCACCAGGACGGGCCAGTCCCCCGGCAGGCCGAACGGTGTGATGCCGCCGTACTCCATGCCGGTCAGCCCGGTGGCCTCCTCCATGGGAGCGAAGGAGGCCTTGCGGGCTCCCAGGTGGCGGCGGACGACGCCGTTGACGTCCGCACGCCGGGTGGCCGGCACCACGCAGGCCGCGTAGGACACCTCACCGCCGCGCCTGGCCGCGACCACCACGCAGTTCGCGCTCGTGCTCAGGGGCATGCCGTACCGCTGGCAGAAGGCGGCCGTGTCCGCCAGGGCGGGATCGATCTCCGCCACCCGTGCCTCGTCGATTCCCCGTACCGCCGTGAGCACCGGCTCGGCCAACAGTTCCGGGTGCAGGTCCGCACGCACCCAGTTCAGTTCACCGGACATGGCATACCTCGCTGTCGTCGAAGGAGGGAAGGTCTCCCCGCGAAGGCGCGGAGGAGGGGTGTGTCTCCAGGCTAGAGGCCGTGTGCCCGACCTTCGTGCATCGTCGCAGGCCGTTGGAGGTTCACACGGAGCGCGCAACGTTTCGGTCCCAGGGGCGCTGCGAGTTGGTCCTAGCGGTCGCCCCTGTCCATATTCGGCCTGATAGCGGGCGATGTGCGAGGAAGCTGCGGCATAGAATCCGTCACATGGAGACCCCCACTCCCGATCCCCTCTTCGGTATCACGCTGCATGAGCGTTACATTCTCGGCAAGCGGCTCCGCAGCGGCGCCTCGGGGACCGTCCACGTCGCACACGACCTCGAAGCCGACCGGACCGTCACGGTCACGGTCCTGCACCCGTGGCTGGTGAACGACCACGGCGCGGTGCACGCGTTCCTCGGTCGTGCCCAGACACTGGAGGACCTCGACCACGTGGGGCTCGCCAGGGTCCTCGGCCACGGTCGGGACGGCGACCACGTGTACGCGGTCACCGAGTACACGCAGGGGGAGACGCTCGCCGAGGCCTTGGGCGGAGGGGAGTTGCGCTACCCGCCGCACGCGGCGCTGGCCATCGTGGCCGGGATCCTCACCGCCCTCGACACCGCGCACGACGCGGGCGTCGTCCACGGAGACCTGGGCCTGGACAAGGTGGTCGTGGCCGGTGGGGGAACGGTGCGGGTCATCGGATTCCCCCTGCTCTTCGACGAGGAGGAGGACGAGGGGCCCGAGACGCGCACCGACGTGGGCGCCGTGGGGCGGCTCCTGTACACCCTGATGACGGGTGCGGCCGTCGACCCGGACACCCACCCCCTGCGACCGTCGTCCGTCCTGCCCGGCCTGCCGCCGGACCTGGACATGCTGGTGGCCAACGCCACCGACCCCAACCCGCGCTACCGCCCCCGGGACGCGGGCCAGTACCTCACCGTGGTCGAGCAGGTGCTGCGGTCGCTTCCCGGAACCTCCACCGAACCCACCGACGACGACACCAGGCCGATCCCGATCGTCTCCGTCGCCCCGAGCGTTCCCCCCGGACAGGAGGGTCCGCCGGTCCCGTGGTGGCGGCGTGTCCCCGTGCTCCTCGGCGCGGGAATCCTGGTCATGGCGCTGTTCGCCGCCGGGTGGGCGCTCATGCCCGAGAAGGCCGTCGCACTGCCCGACGTCGTGGGGATCTCCACCGAGGAGGCGGAGGAATACCTGACGGCCCTCGAACTGGACCTGGTGGTGCACTTCGAGGAGACCTACGACGACGCCGTGGCACCCGGCTCGGTCGCCGAGAGCACGCCCTCGCCCGGAAGCGCCGTGGAGCGAGGGGCCGAGGTTCTTCTGTGGGTCTCCGCGGGACCCCGGTTCGTCGCGATCCCCGACGTGGTCGGAGGCACCGAGAACGACGCCCGCGACATGCTGCGCGAGGCCGGCTTCACCGACATCGAGGTCGTCCAGGAACACTCGGCGGAGGAACCGCCGGGCACGGTGCTGTCCTCCGAACCCGCCGTGGGCGAGGAGGGCGACCGTGAGGAACCGGTCGTCCTGCGCGTGAGCGAGGGCGTCATCGTCCCCACCCTGGTGGGAATGTCCCAGGAGGACGCCGTCAAGGCGCTCACCGGCCTCGGCCTGACGGTGGAGACCACCGAGGACCACCACGACACCGTGCCGGTGGGTGAGGTGAGCGGACAGACACCCGAACCCGGCACGATCCTGCCCGAGGAGGGCGCCGTCACCCTCACGGTGTCCCTCGGGCCCGCGCCGGAGGAGGAAGAGGAGGAAGAGGAGGAGGAAGCCGAGGACACGACCGAGGAGGAGTCCTCTCCCACCGAGGACGACCGTGGCGACGGTGGCGGCCGTGGTGGTGGCCGTGGTGGCGATCACGGCGAGGGGGACGGTGGTGGCCGCGGCGACAGGGAGGCGAACTCCTGCGGAGTCCCCGAGTGGGACCCGGGAACCACCTATGACCGGGGCGACCGGGTGCGGTACCAGGGCCGCGAGTACGAGGCGCGCTGGTGGATCCAGGGCTATCCGCCGAGCGGCAGCGAGTGGGGCGTGTGGGAGGACAAGGGCCGCTGTTGAGGACCCCCGCTCGTCGGACCCGCGTGTTAGCGTCTTCCTGTGGACCGACACCCGCGGCGGTGGGACTTCGCCCTCGCTCCGCCGCACAGTGCTCCGGGAGTCGTCTCGATGGTCGGCTACCGGGGCCTGCACGTGCCCGAGAGTCTGCACCGAGGCCTGCCCTCCTCCTCCCTGACCTTCATCGTGGCCCTGGACGAGGGGGTCGAGGCCGCCGACACGGGGGAGGCCCTGGCCAAGGCCCGCCCGAACCCACTGGTCCTGGGCGGACTCCACCTGCGGGCCGGCCACATCCGACAGCGGACCGGCCAGGCCGGTGTGCAGATCGCGGTGCATCCCCTGGCCTCCCGCGCGCTCTTCGGAACGCCCAGCGCCGAACTCGACGTGAGCGACTACGACGGCACCGGCCTGCTGGGACGTCGGGCCCTGGAACTGCACGAGCGACTGACCGGCGTCGACGGATGGCGCGAGGCCTTCGCCCTGGTCCGCGCCTACCTCGTCGAGCGCTACGGTGACCGTGGCGGCGCGGGCCCCCGTCCGGAGGTCGCCCACGCCTGGCACCTGCTGCAACGCGGCAGGGGACGCGCCTCCGTGGACTCCCTCGCCCGCACCGTCGGGCTGAGCCCCCGCCACCTGGGAACGCTCTTCCGACGGGAGGTCGGGCGCTCGCCCAAGACCGTGGCGACGCTGATGCGCTTCGAGCACGCCACGACGCGCATCGCCCACGACGTCCGACTGCGCGGCCGTACCGATTTGGCCCTGGTCGCCGCGGACACCGGGTACAGCGACCAGGCCCACCTGAGCCACGAGTTCGTCCGCTTCGCCGGAGTCCCACCGCGGACATGGCCGGCCGAGGAGTTCCGAAACATACAAGACGGCGGCCACGCGCTCTCAGCAGACTGAGGACATGACCACCAACGATCCCACGATCTGGGTGACACTACAGGCCGACGACGCTCCCGCGCTGATCGACTACTACGTCGACACCTTCGGGTTCGTCCTCACCACACGCCATGACATGGACGACGGAGCGGTCGCCCACTCCGAACTCCGGTGGCCCGAGGGCTCCGGCGGTGTCATGCTCGGCAGCCACCGACCCGGAGGGGGGTGGTCCCGCGAGCCGGGCACGGCCGGCACCTACGTGGTCACCTCCGATCCCCAGGCCCTGTACGCAAGGGTCGTGGACAGGGGCGCCGACGTCGTCCGGCCACTCGACAGGACCGACTACGGAGCCCGCGAGTTCTCGGTGCGCGACCCCGAGGGCAACCTGTGGTCGTTCGGTGACTACACGGGAGAACCCCTGTGACGGAACAGGACTCCTCGGTGACCGATCCGAGGTGCCGGGGCGGCGGGCGGCGCCCCGGCACACCTCTTCGACCACGCGTGTGGGTTCCGCGTACACCGATTCGGGACTGAATGTATGTGGCCACTACATGTGAAATAGATCATTCGAGTCCTACCTTCAGATCGGCACCCCATCCCCCGGCTCGGGCGGTTGCGTCGCACAGGCGGGTGCAGATCTGGAGGAGAAAAATGCGTAAGGTCCCCTTGACCGCCGCCTCCTGCGCGGTCGTCCTCGCGATGACCGCCTGCGGAAGTCCCGGCGACGCCGCGGGGGGAGGCGAGGACGCGCCCGTCAAGGTCGGTATCGTCTACTCCGCCTCCGGTCCGCTGGCCACCTACGGCGAGCAGTACAAGCAGGGCTTCGAGGCCGGCCTCGACTACGCCACGGGCGGGTCCATGGAGGTCGACGGCCGTCCCATCGAGGTCGAGTACATGGACGACGCCGGAGACCCCACCAAGGCGGTGTCCGCCACCCGGGACCTCATCGGCACCGGCCACGACATCATCGCCGGATCCACCGCTTCCGGTATCGCCGTCCAGGTCGCCCCGCTCGCCGAGCAGAACGACATCCTCTTCATCTCGGGCCCCGCCGCGACCGATGCCATCACCGGGATCAACGACCACACCTTCCGCTCGGGACGCCAGACCTACCAGGACATCCTCACCGCGGGCACCTTCATGGACGACCCCGCGGGCGCCGAGGTCGTGGTCTTCGCCCAGCAGAACGCCTTCGGGCAGGACAACGTCGCCGCCGTCACCGAGGTCCTCGAAAGCGAGGGCGCCAGTGTCGACAGCGTCCTGGCCCCGCCGGACACCACCGACCTGACCCCCTTCGCCGAGCAGGTCAGCCAGGCCGACGCCGACCTGGTCTTCGTCGCCTGGGCGGGCGAGACCGCCTCCGCGATGTGGCAGTCCCTGGACCAGCAGGGCATCCTCGACTCCACCGAGGTCGTCACCGGCCTGGACATCAAGCCGTCCTACCCGATCTTCGGTGAGGCCGGGGAGCGCATCTCCTTCCTCTCCCACTACTTCGACGGCGCCTCCGACACCGCGGTCGCCGAGATCATGAAGGACAGCGTGGAGGCCGCCGGCGGTAGCGTCGACCTCTTCACACCCGACGGCTTCACCGCCGCGCAGATGGTCGTGCACGCCGCCTCCGCCGGGGACGACGTCCAGGACCGCATCAGCGCCCTGGAGGGTTGGACCTTCGAGGGGGTCAAGGGCGAGATCACCATTCGCGCCGAGGACCACGCGCTCATCCAGCCCATGTACCAGGTCGAACTGATCGGCCAGGGCGAGGAGGCCCACCCCGAACTGGTCGCGGAGATCCCCGCCGCCGACGTCGAACCCACGGTCGCGGAGTAATCCATGGCCACCGAAGCCACGAAGGCCGCGGCAGGCACCGGGGCGGCGCACACGCCCGCCCCGGGGGCCACCCCGGTACTGGCCCTGAAGAACCTGAGCTGGTCGGTCGGCGGAGCGGTCATCGTCGACGGGATCACCATGGACGTGGACGAGGGGGAGTTCGTCGCCCTCATCGGCCCCAACGGCGCGGGCAAGACCTCCCTGTTCAACCTGGTGTCCGGCCTGACCCGTCCCACCGGCGGCGACGTCCACCTCGCCGGCACCGACATCACCCGGTACGCGCCCCACCGTCGCGCACGGCTCGGCATGGGCCGCACCTTCCAGACCTCCAGCGTCTTCGCCGACCTCACCGTGGGAGCCAACGTCGGCCTGGCCGTCCAGGCGCGCACCGGCGAGTCCCGCCGTTTCTGGCGCCGGGCCACCCCCGACGGCGGCGCCGAGGCCACCGCGGCCCTGGAACTGGTGCGGCTCTCCCACCGGACGGAGGTCCTCGCCGGAGACCTGTCCCACGGCGACAAGCGCAAGCTCGAACTCGCCCTCCTCCTGGCCCGCCGCCCCCGCCTGATCCTCCTCGACGAACCCATGGCGGGGGTCAGCGCCGGGGAGATCGGCGAGCTCACCACAGTCATCAGGGACGTGCACCGCGAACAGGGTTGCACCGTCCTCATGGTCGAACACCACATGGAGGTGCTCCTCGACATGGCCGACCGGCTGGCCGTGATGCACCACGGCGCGCTACTGGCCTTCACCGACCCCGAATCGGCCATGGCCGACCCCGAGGTGCAGGCCGCCTACCTCGGAGACGGAGCGTGAGCGCCGCGGAGCCGCTGCTGGAGGCGGCCGACCTGCACGTGTGGATCGAGGGCTCGCACATCCTCCAGGGTGTCTCCTTCTCCATGCCCGACCGTGGCGTCACCGCGCTCATGGGCCGCAACGGTGTCGGCAAGACCACCACCGTCAAGGCCCTGCTCGGTCTGGTGCCGCGCACCGGCCGGGTGGTCTTCGACGGCGTGGACATCACCACCCACCCCACGTACACCATCGTGAGCCGGGGCATCGGCTACGTGCCCGAGGAGCGCGGGATCTTCGCCGCCCTCACCGTCGCCGAGAACCTGCGCCTGGCCGAACGCCACCCCAAGCCGCGCTACGAGCTCGTCCACGAACTGTTCCCCGAGCTCGCCGCACGGGCCTCCCAACCCGCGGGCACCCTCTCCGGCGGTCAGCAGCAGATGCTCGCCATCGGCCGGTCCCTGCTCAACGACAACAAGCTCCTCATCGTGGACGAACCCACCAAGGGTCTGGCGCCCCGCATCGTCCGGGAGGTGGCCGACGCCGTCGCCCGCGCGGCCGAACAGGTTCCGGTCCTGCTCGTGGAACAGAACCTGTCCCTGGTCCGCAGGGTCGCCGGCCAGGCCGTGGTCCTGGACGCGGGCCGCGTGATCCACACCGGGTCCGCCCTGGAACTGCTCGACGACGCCGACCGTGTCCGCGAACTCCTCGGCGTGTCCCGCACCGTCACCGACTCCTCCGGCACCACGGCCGGAGCCGAAGGGAGGCGGACCGCGTGAGTACCGTCGTCCTCCTCGTCATCACCGGGCTGGGCCTGGGCGCCCTCTACTTCCTCATCGCCTCCGGGCTCTCGCTGATCTTCGGTCTGATGGACGTGCTCAACTTCGCGCACGGTGCCTTCCTGGCCATCGGCGCCTACGGCACGTGGTGGGCCGCCGACCACCTTCCCGGAGCGGGACCGGCCGGCTTCGGCTTCCTGGTCGCCGTGCTGTTCGGTGTCGCGGCGGGCACCCTGGCCGCCACCCTGGTCGAACTCTGCATCATCCGCCCGCTCTACGGCAGACACCGTGAACAGATCCTCGCCACGGTCGGTCTGAGCCTGGCCGTTCCCGCCCTCATCCAGGCGATCTGGGGTGCCGACCCGCTCACCTTCCCCAAACCCGAGCTGGTCCGCGGCGCCGTCGGCGTCCTCGGGGTGAACATCCCCAAGGACCGCTTCCTGCTCATCCTGGCCGCCGTCGCCGTGTTCGTCGCCCTGTGGCTGTTCAACTCGCGTACCCGCTACGGGCTCATCGTCCGGGCGGGTGTGCAGGACCGCGCCATGGTGACGGCCCTGGGGATCGACGTGCGCAAGTCCTTCACGCTGGTGTTCGCCATCGGGGGCGCCGCCGCGGCCCTGGCCGGGGCCCTCGGCGGCCTGTACTTCGGCGTGGTCACCCCCACGCAGGGACTGTCACTGCTGATCTTCGCGTTCATCGTCGTGGTGATCGGCGGCACCACCTCGCTCACCGGCTGTGCGATCGCCTCGATCACGGTCGGCCTCATCCAGCAGTTCGCCAACTACTACACCGTCGCCGGACTCGGCGACATCGCCGTGGTCATCGTCCTGGCCCTCGTACTGCTCACCAGGCAGGGCGGTCTGACCGCGAAGAAGTCCGCGGAGAGGGTGGCATGATGACCGACACCGACGTGGCCGCCAAGGCCCCCGAGACCACCGAACCACCGGTGATGAAGGACGTGCGCGCACGGCGCCGCCTCCCCGGGTGGACCGCCCCGGTCGTCCTCCTGGCGGTGGCGCTGGCCCTGCCCTTCTCCACCCTGTACGTCCCGGGGCTGTTCGAGGGGACCCTCAACAGCCCGCCCACCCTGCACCTGGTCGCGTTCTGCCTCGTCTTCGGCGGCCTGGCCACCAGCTACGACCTGCTGTACGGCCGGGTGGGACTGCTCTCGTTCGGGCACGCCCTCTACTTCGCCTGCGGCGCCTACGTCGCCGCCCTCCTCATGCGGGTACTCGAACTCCCGCTCCTGTGGTCGGCGCTGATCGCCGTCGTCGGCGGAACCCTGCTCTCCCTGGTCCTGGGAGCCGTCTCACTACGTGTCAACGGCATCGCCCTGGCCATGGTCACCCTCGCCTTCGCCCAGGCCGGGTCGATCCTCATCTCCCGCGACCCCGGCCGTCTGACCGGGGGCGAGGAGGGTCTGTCCCTCAACACCGCGATGGTCCCGGACTCTTTCGTGGGAGTGTTCAACACCGTCAACCTGTACTGGGTGGCCCTCGCCTACGCCGTGTTCGCCGTGGGCGTCGTCTGGTGGCTGACCGCCTCACCGGTGGGCCGGGTCTGGCAGGGCATCCGCGCCAACGAACAACGCGTCGCCGTCCTCGGCGTCAACCCCTACCCCTACAAGCTGGTGGCGTTCACGGTCGGAGGCGGCCTGGCCTCGCTGGGCGGTGTCGCCTACCTGCTGGTCACCGGAGGCGTCACCCCCGTCATCACCACCGCAGAGTTCACCCTCACACTGCTGGTGATGGTGGCCCTGGGCGGCGCGGGCACCCGCTGGGGTCCGCTGCTGGGAGCGGTGCTGTACACCTACGCGGACCACCGTCTTCTCCAACTGGGCGGCTCCGACGCCTTCGCGGCACTGCCCGCGTGGATCGCCGCGCCGCTGTCCCAACCCCTGTTCATCCTCGGCACCCTGTTCGTGCTGATGGTGTTCTTCTTCCCCGGTGGACTCGTCGCCCTCCCCGGGCGCGTCCGTTCGGCCCTACGCGACAGGAGGACCGCGCGAACATGACCGAAGACCTCTCCTGGAACGCCGGGGACGAGTACTCCGTCCCCGTCCCCGGCGGCGAACTGGCCGTCACCCGGTGGGGTGAGGGCCCCGCGACCCCGGTCCTGGCCGTCCACGGCATCACCGCCAACGGCCACGCCTTCGCCCGCGTCGCCGCCGAGCTGTCCCGGCTCGGCGGCCCGCCGCTGATCGCGCCCGACCTCCGCGGCCGTGGACACAGCGGACACCTGACGGGACCGCACGGTCTGGCCGCCCACGCCGACGACATGATCGCCGTACTCGACAGCCATGGAGTACGTCGAACCGTCCTGGTCGGCCACTCCATGGGCGCGTTCGTCTCCTGCCTGGCCGCGGTGCGTCACCCCGACCGGGTGGCCGGACTGCTGTTGGTCGACGGCGGATACGGGCTTCCCGTCCCGCCCGGCACCGACATCGAGGCGGTGCTCGGTCCCGCCATGGCACGCCTGCGCATGACCTTCGAGGGCCCCGACCACTACCGCGAGTTCTGGCGACGCCACCCCGCCTTCACGAAGGGGTGGAACACCTGGGTGGACCACTACGTTCTCCGGGACTTGGTGGGAGAGCCGCCCGCCATGCGTTCGGCCTGTGACGAGGACTCCGTGCGCACGGACGGAGAACAGGTGATCTCCGACCCCGAGGCGCTCGGCGCCGTCCACGACCTCCCCTGCCCGGCCCGCCTGCTGTGGACGGCACGCGGCCTCATGGACGAGAGCCCCGGACTCTACACGCCCGAGAGGCTGGCCGGACTCCCCGAGAAGGTGGACGTCGTCGAACTCCCCGACGACAACCACTACAGTCCGCTGTTCTCCTCAACCGCCGCCCTGGTCGCCGAGCAGATCCACACCCTTGTCCAGTAGACCGTGAAGGTGCAGGGCGAGCTGCAACTCCAGCGCGCGTTCGGGGGACTGCCAGTCCGCTCCGATCAGCTGGCCGATCCGCTCCAGACGCTGGGCCACCGTGTTCACGTGGATGTGCAGCTCGTCCTTGGCCCGCGACAGGTTGCCCCCGGCCGCGAAGTAGGCACGCAGGGTCTCCACCAAAAGCGTGCCCCGCCTGGCGTCGTACTCCAGCAACGGGCCCAGGGTCGTCGACACGAACCCCGGCACGTCCCGATCCTGACTCAACAGAAGGCCGGAGAACCCCAGATCCTGGGTGGTGGCCACATCGCCCTCCCGTCCCAACGCCCGCAGTGTCTGTAGGCATCGGGACGCCTCGGCGAACGCGTCCCTGAACGCTTCGGGTCCGGTCGTCGGACCACCCGCCCCCGCCGTCACGCTGCCGTTGGCCGCCATCGACAGTTCATCGGCCACCCGACGACCCACCGCGGACGGATTCGTCCCCGGCAAGGCCAGCACCAGGCGACCCGACCGGCTCCCGGCCAGCCCTCCGGTGGTCTCGGCGATGTAGGTCGCCGCCGAACGCAGCCTTCCGGGATCCCCTCCCGGAGCCTCGGCCACCACCAACACGTGCGGACCGTCCAGGTCCGCGCGCAACAGGGCGGCACGCTGCCGCAACGACACCGGATCACGTGCGGGCACCTCCAGGAGTTCGTCCAGCAGGTCTCCGCGCACACGATGCTCGGTCTCGCTCACCGAACGCCGGATGAGCAGCAACAGAGCCGTCACCATCGCCGCCCGCTCCAGTACGCGCTGGTCGGTGGAGTCCAACTCCACCCCACGCAACACCAGCGTTCCCAGGGGTTCGTTGCCGGCGGCGGCCGACGCCACCCACGCCCGACCCGCCCGCACCGCACGCCCGCTGGCCAGTGACGTGCGTACCGCCTCGGCCAGGTCCCCTTCTCCGGGCTCCCAGGGGGCACCACCGCGGACGGTGGACTCCACCACGCCCTGCGGTCCGGCGGTCACCGACTCCTCCGACGTCGCGTCGTGTATCAACACCGTGCCGCCCAGGACCTCGGCCACCGCCGCCGCGACCTCGCGCACCCCGCCACCGCGCAGTACCAGGTCGGTCAGTCGGTCGTGCGCGGCGGCCGACCGCTCCACCGAGGCGGTGTGCCGTTGCAGACGTTCGTTGACGGTGTGCAGTTCGTCCAGGGCACGTCGGGTGTCATCGATCAGGTTCGCGTTGTCGATCGCGATGGCCGCGTGCGCCGCCAGCGACGACAGCAACGCCACCTCCGAGTGGGAGAAGGGCCGCTCATGCCGGTTCGCGGCGAACAGGACGCCCACGTCGCGCCCGTTCATCTTCAGGGGCACGCCGAGGATGGCCACCAGGCCCTCCTCGCGCACGGCGTGGTCGATGTTCTCCGTGTGCTCGAACCTCGGATCGGCGAAGTAGTTGGCCGTCACGTAGGGCAGGGCCGTGGTGGCCACCAGGCCGCCCAACCCCTTGCCCGGCGCCAACTGCAAACGCTGGAACGACGCCGACACCGACCCCGAGGTCACCCGCATGTAGGTGCCTCCCGACTCCGGAGTGCTCAGCGTCAGGTACGCGACGTCGGTCCCCAGCAGGTTGCGCGCCCGCTCCACGATCGCCTGTAGCACCTGGTCCAGGCTGCGCATCCCCGCCAGGTCGTTGGCCGTCTCGAACAGCGCGCTCAGTTCCGACTCACGGCGCTGTCGGTCCCGCATCACCGAGCGCACACGCAGCGCCGCGAGCTTGGCCGCCTCCAGCGCGGCCACCACCTCCGGATCGTCACCGCGGGCGCGCGCGCGAAGCACCGGCCGTTCGTACTCCACGGCCGGGGCGTCGCGCAACAACAGGTCGAGGAAGAAGGCCTGACCGTCGGGATCCGTCGATCCGCTCATGTCTGGGGTACCGGATGTGGTGATGTTCAGCTCGCGTTCCATGCTCCGTCCACGGGCAGGGACGCGCCGTTGACGAACGACGCGTCCGCACTGCAAAGGTAGGCGACCAGTTCGGCGACCTCGGAGGGTTCGATCAGCCGCTTGAGCGGTGTCCGGGCCAACAGCACCTCGGAGATCACCCGTTCCTCGGGGATACCGTGCGCGGCGGCCTGCTCGGTGATCTGCTTCTCCACCAGCGGGGTACGCACGTATCCGGGGTTCACACAGTTGGAGGTCACCCCGTGCTCGGCGCCCTCCAGGGCCACCACCTTGGAAAAACCCTCCAAACCGTGTTTGGCGGCCACATAGGCCGACTTGTAGGCCGAGGCGCGCAGCCCGTGCACCGACGAGATGTTGACGACGCGGCCCCACCCCCGCCGGTACATGTGGGGCAACGCACCGCGCACCACGCGGAAAGGCGACTCGACCATGAGACGAAGGATGAGGGAGAAACGCTCCGGAGGGAAGTCCTGGACGGGGGCGACCGTCTGGACGCCGGCGTTGTTGACCACGATGTCCGACCCCCGGGCGGTCTCCTCCGCGGCGTCCAGGTCGGTCAGGTCCAGCACGACCGCCTCACCGACGCCCTGGTCGGCGAGGACCTTGAGGGCCTCGCCGTCCTGGTCGACCAGACGGACGTCGGCGCCGGCGTCCGCCAGACGCAGGGCACACGCTCGACCGATGCCACTGGCCGCCCCGGTCACCAGGGCGGTGCGCCCCGTGAGGTCGACCCGAGTGGTGTGGGGAACCACCGTCGTTGTGGGGGAAGGGGGCTGGGTGGCCTGTCGGGTCGTGTCCGACAGGAACTCGTGCGTCGTCATGGCAGCAAAATAGGCGGGCCTTCCCGGGTGAGGGATAGGTTCGTCATACACACCCTCCATCGAGGACATGTGGCCGAGGGCCATGGGCTCGGGGTCGGCTGTGGACTTCACACTGGCCGACGTCATGTGACCAGGGTCTCTCACCCATGTCGCGTGCGCCACTGTCGAATTAGTCTCCGATCACACGGACCCCCGCTCACCGTCAGGTTCTCTCGGAGGCACCGCATGACCCCGCATCGACCCCCGTTCCGTCTCCCTCCAACCCTTGTGGCCGACGCCCACGGGCGCCGGCTCCTTCCCCTCCTCGCCGCCCTGGCCACCGTGGCCCTCACGGTCGGGGCCTTGCTGATCGCCCTGGCCCCGCGCGCCTCGGCCGCCACACTGACCCCGGTGTCCTCGTTCGGCACCAACCCCGGCAACCTGGCGATGTACGCCTACGTGCCCGACGGCCTGCCCGCCGACGCGCCCCTGGTCGTGCTGCTGCACGGGTGCGCGCAGAACGCCACCGCCTACCACGGCCACTCGGGATGGGCCGAACACGCCGACGCCAACGGCTTCGCCCTGGTCTATCCCGAACAGAAGTCCGCCAACAACGCCACCAGCTGCTTCAACTGGTTCGAGCGCGGCGACACCGCCCGGGACTCCGGAGAGGCACGCTCCATCCGCTCCATGGTCGAGCACGCCGTGTCCGCCCATGGGCTGGACGCCGACCGGGTGTACGTCTCCGGACTCTCCGCGGGGGGCGCCATGGCGGGCGAACTCCTGGCCGCCTACCCGGACCTGTTCGCCGGAGGCAGCGTCGTCGCGGGTGTCCCCACCGGATGCGCGGGCAACATGATCGACGCGTTCACCTGCATGAACCCCGGTAAGAGCAAGACCCCGCAACAGTGGGGCGACGCCGTTCGCGCCAAGAACCCCGGCTGGAACGGACCCTGGCCGCGCGTGGCCGTCTGGCACGGCACCTCCGACACCACGGTGGCCCCCGCCAACGGCACCGCCACCGTGAACCAGTGGAACAACGTGCACGGACTGTCCGGAGCCCCCGACTCCACCGCACGACTGCCCGGATCCACCACCGCCTCCTACTACGGAGGTGACGCGACCGACGCCTCCGTCGCCCACTACTCGGTTTCGGGGATGGGCCACGGCACCCCCGTCGACCCCTCCGAAGGCTGCGGCACGGCGGGGGCCTACTTCCTGGCCGCCGTCTGCTCGACCGGGTACACGGTGGACTTCTGGGGTATCGGAGACGGGCCCGTCGTCCCCGACCCGGACCCGACGGAGGAGCCCACCGACCCGCCCACCGATCCGCCCACGGAGGAGCCCACCGACCCGGCGGAGCCCGGTGAGTGCGTGACCGCCAGCAACTACGGGCACGTGTCGCAGGGACGGGCCGTCCAGCGGTTCGGACAGGTCTACGCCGTCGGTTCGGAGGACCCGCTCGGCCTGTGGAACGTCTTCGTCACCACTTCGCTGACCGAGACCTCGCCAGGCTACTGGGAACTCACGTCCGGAGGCTGCTAGGTACTGACCTGCCAGGTCAGGTACACGAGACGGGGAGGGCCGGGTGGACACCGGGCCCTCCCCGCCCCGCACCGACCGGCTCGGTGGCCCGGGCCGCGCCGAGCGCGAGGCGTGTCCACCGGTGCCCGCCCCGAAGTGGACACCGCCACCGCCGTGCCCCTACGGCGGCGGCGTCGTGGTCTCCTCCTCGACCGCACCGGGAGGTCGCGCCTGCCCCGCGAGCACGTTCGCGGTCAGGCGCCGCAGTGCCAGCCTCGTGGCCTCGAACTCGTCCTCCGGCAGGTCGATGACCTCGCCGACGGCTTCCGGAATGCCCTTGGCGCGAGCCTTCATCCGTTCTCCCTCGGCGGTGAGGGTGACCCGGACCGAGCGCTCGTCCCGCAGGTCACGGGCCCGATCCACCAACCCCCGGGCCTCCAAGCGCTTGAGCAGGGGCGTCAGGGTGCCGTAGTCCAGCTGCAACGCCGAACCGAAGTCCTTCACCCAGCACTCGCCGCGCTCCCAGAGGAGCATCATGACCAGGTACTGGGGATAGGTCAGCCCCAGGGGTTCCAGCAGGGGCCGGTACAGGTTGGTGATCGCACGCGACGCCGCGTAGAGCGCGAAGCACATCTGCTCGTCGACGGCGGGAAGAGAGAAGTCGTCCGCAGGGGCGGGAAGTCGGTCGGACATCGGCATCATGGTAGTTATTCCCCGGCTGATACTCAAAGTCCACAATTCCCTTGCGCGCAAAGAAAAACGGTACGGCGTTCCGAGGAATTCCTTCGTGCGGATACCCACGCGAACGCAGGGGACACCGGCACGTGCGCAGGTATCCCTTTTCCGTTTCCGAGCGTTTCCTCGCAGGGTCGGGCCGTCATGGCGGAGGAGTGGGCGACGTACTCCGGCTTCGAGAGCGTCCGTCTCCGTGTCTCCGATCCGCGCCATTCACGTGGTGCCTGGCGTGGCAGTAGACGCTTGACCACCTTGCCCGTGGCGTTGCGCGGAAGTTCGTCCAGCATCACCACGTCTCGCGGTACCGAGAACCTGCCGAGCGCGTCACGTACATGCGCTCGTACCTCGTTCGGGTCCCCCTTCTCTCCCTCGTGCGGTACCACGAAGGCGGCGAAGCGCCGGCCGAACTCCTCGTCCGGCACACCGGTCACCACGACCTCGCGCCTGCGCATGTCCGCGGGTGTGGCGATCGTCGCCCATGACACCTCGGTCGACCCGTACAGGTTGTAGAGCACGTCCCCGAACTCGTCCATGAACTCCGTGATCAGCTTCGGGCTCATCGACGAACCGCTGCACGCCACGATCCGCAGTGAGGAGGTGTCGTACCGGTCGCGTGTCTCCTGGGGAGGGTCCATGACCCGACGCAGCATCACCGGGACCGCGAACAGCGCCGTGCACCTCCGGGTACGAGGGAAGGAGGGAAGGGAGTCCGAGCGGGTCGCGACCCGTCTCCGTGCCTGTGAGCGGTGACACAGAGGTTTCGGTTTGCCGCTCCCCGGGATCGGGGGTAGTGTTCTCAAGCCGCCACAGGGATGGCGAGCGGCCCTCAGGGCCGACTCGGAACCAGACCGGAATCGGCGGCATCCTCCTTCTCTCGGCAGACCGGTTCGAGCAGTGTCGTGGACCGGTAGGCTTCGGAAGAACCCAACGGGCTTCACCCCGATCAAGGACACCGGAACCGCTGATTTGGCGGGCAACGGAACCCCTGATAAAGTGAAGACACAACAAAGCGGAAACGCAGACGTCTTCCACGGAAAAGCAACCGGAAACGGTTGAGACTCGTACGGGAAGAACGGTTGCTTCTTG
>NZ_JASCXJ010000018.1 GCF_030271535.1 Nocardiopsis sp. ATB16-24
CGAAGCCACCCGGACGCGGACCGCCGCCACCGGGACGCGGACCCGCGCCGGCGGGCGCGCCACGACCACGGCCGCCGCCACCGGGACGACCGCCACCGCCACCTCGTCCGGCACCCGCGGGCGGGGTCGGACGGGACGAGGGCATGTTCATCGGACTGGGACGCGGACCGCCCGGACGCGGGCCGGGACGCGGTCCACCCGCGGCACCACCCGGGCGCGGAGCACCGGCGCCACCACCGGGACGCGGAGCGCGCTGTTCACCACCGGGCGGACCGGGACGCGGTCCGGGGCGCGGAGCACCCGGACGCGGAGCACCGGCGCCACCACCCGGACGCGGAGCGCGCTGTTCACCACCGGGCGGACCAGGACGCGGTCCGGGGCGCGGAGCACCCGGACGCGGAGCACCGGCGCCACCACCCGGACGCGGAGCGGGCTTCGCTCCCATGCCGGAGGCGTTGGACGCGAACGGGTTGTTGCCCGGACGCGGACCCGCCGAACGCGGACCCGGACGGGGTCCACCACGCTCGCCACGCTCCCCGCGCTGGGGACGGTCGCCACGCTCGGGGCGGTCACCGCGCTGGGGACGTTCGGAGCGACCGCCCTCGGGACGGCTCGCCGGAGCACCGGGCTTGGGGGCGCCGCCGGGACGAGGACCGGCCTCGCCACGAGGTGCCTTGGGGCCGGGCTTGGGCACGCTGGGGCGCGGGGCGGAGTCGTCCTGCGCGGCGGGCTTGGGAGCCGGACCCGGCTTGGGGCCTGGCTTGGGAGCCGGACCCGGTTTCGGGGCGGCGCTCTTGTCCGCGGCGGGGCGCGGGCCGGGCTTGGGAGCCGAACCCTTCCGTCCACCGTCGGAACCGTTGTTGAAAGCTTCTTGTAGGCGTCGTACGACGGGGGCCTCGATCGTCGAGGACGCCGAACGAACGAATTCGCCCATCTCGTTGAGCTTGGCCAGAACGGCCTTGCTCTCCACACCGAACTCCTTGGCGAGTTCGTATACCCGGACCTTCGCCACTACTCTCCTTCAGCTTCGGTCCGGGACATGGGCCTGTGCCGGACCGTCGTTAGCTTGAGTCACTCATCGCTGCGTACTCATCAGGCGCTCATCGCAATCTCGACCTGCTTCCTCATCGCTACACAACAATGGGCCGGTTTCTTAGGTGCCGACACAGCACTGGTACCGACCTCGGCCAGTACAACCCAGAGATCGGTCCAGACATTCCAACCCTATCGGGAGCGCCGACCCGATCCGCCATGCGGGGCGTCGTCGAACAAGGACGCCACCGGTGAGGTGTCCCACCCGGCGTCCCCTGCTCCCCTCCGGTAGGCGCGAGACCATACCCTCCGCCGCTCGGCGAGCTCGAAGCACCGCCGATCGCGGTGAAGATAGGCGCCGCGCCCCGGACGTCGACCCCGCGTGTCAGGCATGATGGCCGTGCCCACAGCCACCAGCCGTACGAGGTCGGACTGGACTGCCCGCGACCGGCACCCCACGCATGTACGCACGGGACGGTCAGGACCGTCTCCCCCCACCCTATCGCGTTGAGCCATCGGCGCGACCCGATTACCCGGCCACGGTGGCGTCGCCGCCCTCGGCCCCGTTCTCGTCCTCCGGGGCCTCGACGGGTTCGGCGTCGGAACGGATGTCGATGCGCCAGCCCGTCATCCGCGCGGCCAGTCGGGCGTTCTGGCCCTCCTTGCCGATCGCCAGGGACTGCTGGTAGTCGGGGACGACCACTCGCGCGACCCGCGAGGCCATGTCGAGGATCTCCACGGAATTGACCCGCGCCGGGGACAGCGCGTTGGCCACGAACACGGCCGGGTCCTCAGAGTAGTCGACGATGTCGATCTTCTCACCGTGCAACTCGGCCATGACGTTGCGGACACGGCTGCCCAGGGGGCCGATACAGGCGCCCTTGGCGTTGACGCCGCTTCGGTTGGAGCGGACCGCCATCTTGGTGCGGTGCCCCGCCTCACGGGCGATCGCCGCGATCTCCACCGTGCCGTCGGCGATCTCGGGCACTTCGAGCTCGAAGAGCTTGCGCACCAGGTTGGGGTGGGTGCGGGAGAGGGTGATGGAGGGACCACGGTGGCCCTTGCGCACCTGCACGACGTAGGCGCGCAGGCGTTCGCCGTGGTTGTAGGTCTCGGTGGGCACCTGCTCCTGCGGGGGCAGGGTCGCCTCGATCTTGCCGAGGTCCACCAGCACGTTACGCGGGTCCCTGCCCTGCTGGATGATGCCGGAGACGATGTCGTGCTCGCGACCGGCGAACTCGCCGAGGGTCAACTCGTCCTCGGCGTCGCGCAGACGCTGGAGGATGACCTGTTTGGCGGTGGAGGTGGCGATACGACCGAACCCCGTGGGAGTGCCGTCGAACTCACCGACGACCTCGTCGTCCTCGTTGGTCTCGGCGACCCACACGGTCACGTGCCCGGTGGAACGGTCGAGCTCGACGCGGGCCTGTTTGTCGGCCCCCTCCTCGCGGTGGTAGGCGATCAGTAGCGCGTCCTCGATGGCCTTGGCCACGAGTTCGACGGAGATGTCCTTCTCGCGTTCCAGGCTGCGCAGAACGCTCATGTCAATATCCACGGGGCTCCCCCTCTAGTCCGCCGCGTCGGTGTCGGCTTCGCGGCGGAATTCCACCTGGACCCTGCCCTTGCCGAGTTCGGCGTAGGTGAAGGCTCGGGGCCGGCCGTCGACGTCCAGGGTGACCCCCTGGTCGTCGGCGTCGGTGACGCGTCCGGCGATCTGCCCCCCTGCGACGAGGGAGACCTTCACCAGACGCCCACGGGAGCGGCGCCAGTGCCTCGGCTGCGTCAAAGGACGGTCCACCCCGGGCGAGGTGACCTCCAGGACGTAGGGCTGTTCGCCCATCACGTCCGAGGAGTCCAGGAGGGTGTTGACCTCCTGGCTGACTTCGCCGACCGTGTCCAGGTCGACCCCGTTGTCGGAGTCCACGACCACGCGCAGCACGCGCCGCTTGCCCGCCGGTGTCAGTTCGACGGCCTCCAGGTCCAGCCCGGCCTCCGCCAGTACCGGCTCCAGCAGCTCGGCGATGCGCTTCTCGCGCGACTGCGCTCCCATGTGGTGTTGCCCCTCCAGCTGCGAAATCCCGCCCGCTCGGTCCTTCGACCGGTGTACGGGGCGGACCAGCTCTGTACGTAGTCTTCGAACGGCCCGCCCCCGCGTCGGGGACAAGGGGCCGCCCGCGCGTCGCGTGCGACGGCGGTTGTGCTGCAAGGGTATCCACACCCGGGGCCCTTCCAGGTCGCCTCGAACGGCCGGGGCGCGTCGTCGGGCGCTTCCTCGCTAAGGCCTCGAAGGCGCCCCGCGGCGACACACGACCGGCGCGGAACATGGAAGGATGGGACACCGCCGGCCGTCCGGAGCCGGCCTCCGGCACGGACGGAAGGAAGTACGCGTGGGGATCGTCGGCGTCAGCCGTCGCGTGATGCTGGGCGCTACGGTCGCGTTGGGCGTCGGGTTTCTGGGCGGTTGCGGCGGAGCCGAGTGGTATCCCGCGAACGTGACCCCGGACGAGTACGTGCTCCGCGCCGTGATCCGCGAGAAGGAACGCATGATCGCGCGTTACGAGGCCGCGATCTCCGAGGGTTCGGGGCCCGTCGAGCTGCTGGAACGGTTCCTGGAGCACCACCTCGCCCACCTGGACGCACTGTCGGAGGCCCTGCCGGAGGACGCCGCGCTCCCGGAGTCGGAAGCCTCACCCCCCACGGACGAGGAGGCCCCCGCCCCCGTCGAAGGGCTGGACGCCGCCGGGCTGGGAGCACTGGAGGCGGCCGCGACCAGCGCCCGGCTCGATCAGGCGGGCGCCGTCACCGACCCGGGTCTGGCCCAGCTCCTCGGCTCGATCGGCGCCTGCGAGGCCGGGCATGCGCACCTGTTGGCACAAGCGTGAATCGGTGGGGCCGTGTGCGCGTGGGACCCTCGGGTCCGTGGCGCCCAGAGCCCCGGAAGGGAAGGCGGGTGACAGGTGAGTGAGACCCCCCTGTCCGCTCAGGAGGAGCCCGACGTCGGCCAGGAGGCTCTGGCCGAGGCGCTGCGGGCCGAGCACGCGGCCGTGTACGGGTACGAGCACATCGGCGGGGCCGCCGAGGACGAGGACCGTCGCGAGCGCGCCAGGGACACCGCCTACAACCACAAGGCCCTGCGCGACGCACTCCACGCGGCCGCGGTGGAACGCGGCCTGCGGCCGCCCCCCGCGCTGACGTCGTATCCGCTCTCGGAGGGGCGGGACGCGGACTCCGTCGACTCCTACGCCGTGGGGTTGGAGGAGGCGACGGCGCGCGCGTACCTGTGGTTGACGGCCTCGCGGGACACCGACCTCCGGGTGACCGGGGCCCGCGCCCTGCAAGAGGCGACCGTGCGCGCGCTGAAGTGGGGCGCGGCGCTGGACGCCCTCCCCGGTTTCGACGGGGCCGGGTAGCCCTCGTCCTCCGGGAGCTCGGGGAGGAGGTCCCCGCGCGCACGAGACCTTCGGTGCCGGAGGTGGGGCGGCTCCTGTTCTCCACCGTCCCGCCTCCGGCGCCCCGCGACGGATCTCGCCGTCTCGGGTCGCCCGCCGGTGTCAGCCGCGGCAGGCCGCGACGGTGCGCTCCACGACCTCGGTCAGGGCGACCTCCTCACGGTCGCCGGTGGCACGGTCGCGCAGTTCCACGACACCGTCCTTGAGGCCACGACCGACGATGACCGCGGTGGGGACGCCCAACAGTTCGGCGTCGGTGAACTTCACACCGGGCGAGACGCCCTTGCGGTCGTCCACCAGGACGCGCAGGCCCCTGGCCTCCAGTTCACCGGCGATACGCAGCGCCTCCTCGACCTGCTCCCCCTTGCCGGTGCCGACCACGTGCACGTCGGCCGGCGCGATCTCACGCGGCCACACGATGCCCTTGTCGTCGTGGGACTGTTCGACGATCGAGGCGACGGCGCGCGAGACGCCGATGCCGTAGGAGCCCATCGTGATCCGCCTGGGCTTGCCGTCGGGTCCCAGGGCGTCCAGGTGGAAGGCGTCCGCGTACTTGCGTCCCAGCTGGAAGATGTGACCGATCTCGATACCGCGCGCGGTGTAGAGGGTGCCCCTGCCGTCGGGAGAGGGGTCGCCGTCGCGCACCTCGGCGACGTCGATGGTGCCGTCGGGGGTGAAGTCGCGGCCCGCGACCAGGTCGATGACGTGGTGGTCGGTCTTGTCGGCCCCGGTCACCCAGGCGGTCCCGGTGACCACCCTCGGGTCGACGAGGTAGCGGACCTTGTTGTCCACAAGCGCCCGAGGCCCGATGTAGCCCTTGACCAGGAAGGGGTTGGCGGCGAAGTCGGCCTCGTCCAGGATCGTGACCTCGGCGGGCTCCAGCGCCGCCTCCAGGCGTTTGAAGTCCACCTCGCGGTCGCCGGGCAGGCCGATCGCCAGCAGTTCCCACTCCTGGGAGCCGGGGGCCCGCGTCTTGACCAGGACGTTCTTGAGGGTGTCGGCCTCACTGAAGTCGCGGCCGAGGCCCGCCCCGTTGAGGAAGTCCACCAGGGTCTGGATGGTGGCGGTGTCGGGGGTGTGGTGCACCACGGCCTCGGGCAGCCCCTCGACGGAACGGGGGGCGGGGGCGGGGACGGCCACGGCCTCGACGTTGGCCGCGTAGTCGGACTCCGTGCTGCGAACGAAGGTGTCCTCACCGGTGGGCGCCACGGCCAGAAACTCCTCCGAGGCCGAACCGCCCATCGCGCCCGAGGTGGCCGACACGATCACGTACTCCAGGCCCAACCGGTCGAAGATCCGGATGTAGGCCTCCCGGTGCTTGTCGTAGGAGGCGCGCAGACCCTCGTCGTCGATGTCGAAGGAGTAGGAGTCCTTCATGTGGAACTCGCGTCCGCGCAGCACGCCGGCCCGGGGACGCGCCTCGTCGCGGAACTTCTCCTGGATCTGGTACAGGATGACCGGGAAGTCCTTGTAGGAGGAGTACTCGCCCTTGACCAGGAGGGTGAACAGCTCCTCGTGGGTGGGGCCGAGCAGGTAGTCCGCGCCCTTGCGGTCCTGGAGGCGGAACAGGGTCTCCCCGTAGTCCTCCCAGCGGCCGGTGGACTCGTAGTACTCCCTGGGCAGCAACGCGGGGAGGAGGACCTCCTGGGCACCGATGGCGTCCATCTCCTCACGGACGATCCGGGAGACGTTGTCCAGGACGATCTTGCCCAGGGGGAGCCAGGAGTAGACGCCGGGGGCCGCACGACGCACGAACCCGCCGCGCACGAGCAGTTTGTGGCTCGGCACCTCGGCGTCCGCCGGGTCCTCGCGCAGGGTGCGCAGGAACAGGTTCGACATCCGCAGTAGCACGGCCACTCCTCGTGGGATACGCAAAAGACTCGGGAGACAAGGCTAGGGCATGTTCGGCGGACACCTAGCCTGCTACGCGACGGGCCGCGTGCACCGAACGCGCCCCGGCGCCATCCCGGGCACGGCCGCCCGACCGGCGCGCATAACCTGGGGTGGACGGACGGAGGAGGAACGTGGGCAGGGAAGGCACGCGGCGGTGCGAACCGGAACAGGACGAGGACCGGGCACCACGCACGGAGCTCCTCGCCGACGCGGACCGCTCCGACTCCTGGATCCTGATGGTGGAGGGCACCCCCCAGTCCCACGTGGACCTGGCCGACCCCTCCTACCTGGACTTCTCGTACGTGCGCCGGATCGCTCACACCGCCGACCTGGTGGCGCCCGCGGGAGAGCCCGTCGAGGCGTTGCACCTGGGCGCGGGCGCGCTCACCCTGGCCCGCTACATCGCCCACACCCGCCCGGGGTCGAGCCAGCGCGCGGTGGACGTGGACGCCTCTCTGGTGGACATGGTGCGCCGACGCCTGCCCTGGGACCGCCGAGCCCGGCTGCGCGTGGGCATCGGCGACGCCCGGGAGTGGATCTCCGCCCGACACCCCGGCAGTGCGGACCTGGTGATCAGTGACGTGTTCGCGGGTGCGCGCACCCCCGCCCGACTGACGTCCGTGGAGTTCTACACCGAACTGGCGCGGGTCCTGCGGCCCGCGGGGCTGCTGGTGGTCAACATCGGTGACGGCGGGAACCTGGCCCACACCCGGAGCCAGGTGGCGACCGCCCGGGCGGTGCTGCCCTACACGGCGCTGTCCGCCGAACCCGCGGTGCTGCGCGGACGCCGGTTCGGCAATCTCGTCCTGACCGCCTCCCATCGGCCTCTTCCCGTCGAGGAACTGGGGCGCCGGGCCCACCGCGATCCGGCGATGGCCCGCCTGCTGGAGGGTGAGGACCTGGACCGTTTCGTCTCGGGCCGCAAGCCCGTGCGGGACGCCGACGCCGTGGACTCCCCCGCGCCACCCGACAACGTCTTCTAGCCCATAGCGACACAAGCCGGAAAAGCCCTATGTTGGGGCGATGCGCGTCTTGCTCCAACCCCTCGCACACGGACGGGCCCGCATCCTCGCCCCCCGCCCCGGGGAGGAGCGTTCCTCCCGTCTTTGGCCGCACATCCTGGGAGCCTGGGCCATCACCGCGGTCGGGGTGTCCCTGATCGGCGCCGGCGTCCTGTGGTTCCTGGGCTTTCCCGAGATCGAACGCCCCGAGACGGTCTCCGCGTCCGCTCTGGACGGCATCGCCACCCGCGCTTTCGCGGTGGTCGCCGGACTCAGCGGTATCGCGTTGCTGGTGATCGCCTACCACCGTCAGCGCAACAACGACCAGGAGAACCTGCGCGCGCAGAAGGCCGCCGAGCGCGAGGACATCAAACTCTTCGACGATCGCTTCACCTCCGCCTACACCGAACTGGGCAGTGAGCACGCGGCGGTGCGGCTCGGCGCGGTCCAGGCCCTGGCCCACCTGGCCGACGACGCTCCGAACCGCAGGCTCAGGCAGACCTGTATCGACGTGCTGTGCGCCTATCTCCGCATGCCCTACGCCCCCGAGCCCGAACCCGTCCTCGCCGTGGAACCCGCCTCCTCCCTCGTTCTCGGGAGGAAGGGCGAGGAGGCCGACAGGCGCCGGGCCGAGGAACACCATGCCCGTGTCCTGGAGTACGCCTCGTTCCGCGAGGTCCGGCACAGCATCCTGCGCGCCATCGGCGACCGTTTGAGGGAGCCCGACAGCCCTTGGCAGGGCCACCACTTCGACTTCACGGGCGCCGTCTTCGACGGCGGCGCTCTCCGCGGGATCGACGTCGACTCCGGGCACCTGAACTTCAACGAGGCCCACTTCAACAGCGGCGAAGTGGACTTTCGTTACTCCCGCCTGGGCACCGCCACCGTCTCCTTCCGCAAGGCCCGTTTCAACGGCGGGACCGTCAACTTCCGCCACGTGCGCTTCGCGGGTCGACGAGATCAGGAGGGATGGAAGGACAACCCCCTCACCGCACGACTGCGCGGTACGCACGCCGACTTCGCCCGGGCACGGTTCGACGGGGCCCGCGTCCTGTTCCACGACACGCACTTCGGCGAGACCAGCGCGAGTTTCTTCAGGTCGGAGTTCGTCTCCGGAAGCGTGGAGTTCTCCAACGACGGGAAGGAGGAGGCCTCAGGGACCCCTCCGTTCGGCCTGGAGGAATCGGTGACGGAGGGGACCCCCGGGGTGGTCGTGCTCCCGAGGGCCTGGTCTCGCCCGGAGGGCGACGGGAGGAGCCCCGACTACTCCACAGGGGGTACGGCGCGGCCCCGAGAGTCTTCCTCGGGGTGACGCGCGACCCCGACGTGTTCCCCGTATCGTCGAAGTCGTGCCGGCACCACGTCCCGAGTCCTTCCGTCCTCCGTGTCCCACGCGCGTCGACACATGGCTCACGGCCGGGCTGCTGCTCGTCTCCTTGGGCAGCACCCTCCTGATCGCACTGCTCGCTCCGGTACCGCACGATCGGAACCCGTGGCCATGGGGGTACGCGCTCATCCTGGCCGCGTGCCTGCCGGTCCTGTGGCGCACCGCGTTCCCACGCACGACGGCGTCGATCTCGGTCGTGGCCGCCACCGCGTACTATCCGCTGGGCTTTCCCGACGGCATGGTCATGCTGTGCACCGCGGTCATGCTCTACACGGTGGTCCGTCGGGGGCACCGCACGTTCGGATGGATGTTGGGCATCGGGCAGTTCGTCGCGGTCAACGCCTACGAGTTCGCCCTGACGGGGACCTTCCGCCCCGAGGCGTTGGGGATCATCGCCTGGGTCCTGGTCCTTCTGTGCGCGGCCGAGATCGTGCGCTGGCGCCAGGAGTACCTGCGGGCCGACCGCGAACGTGAGGCCGAGACCACCAGGACCCGCGAGGAGGAGCTGCTGCGCCGGGTCTTCGAGCAGCGCGTCCAGTTGGCACGGGACGTGCACGACACGGTCGCGCACAACATCTCCCTGATCAACGTGCAGGCCGGTACGGCCCTGTACCTGATCGAGACCGAACCGGAGCGCGCCGCCGAGGCCCTGGCCACCATCAAGCAGACCAGCAAGGACACCCTCGTCGAACTGCGCGGCATCCTCGGCGTGCTGCGCGCCGTGGACGAGGCCGCGCCGAGGACCCCCGCCGCGGGGTTGGAGCACGTGGAGGAACTGGCCGCGGGGACCCGGAGCACGGGGATCGACGTGACCGTGGAGTCGGTCGGGGAACCCGGGCGCCTGCCGGCGAGCACCGATGCGGCCGCCTACCGCACCGTCCAGGAGGCGTTGACCAACGTGGTCCGCCACTCCGGGGCCTCCCGGGCCCTGGTCCGCGTCGAGTACGGGGCGTCCTTCCTGATCGTCGAGGTCGTCGATGACGGCCGCGGAACCGTCGGCCCGCCCGTACCCGGTAACGGCATCACCGGGATGCGTGAACGCGCGGCCCTCGTGGGCGGCACGGTGGACGCCGGCCCGAGGGAGGGTGGAGGATTCCGGGTACGGGCCCGGCTGCCGATCGACGGTGCCGTGCCCACGTCCACCTCCGGCACGGAAGGAACGGGATCCCGTTGATCCGGGTACTGCTCGCCGACGACCAGGCTCTGGTACGCGGAGGGTTCCGCGCCCTGCTGGACAGCGCCCCCGACATCACGGTGGTCGCCGAGGCCGGAGACGGCCAGGAGGCCGTCCGGCTCGCCCGCGCCGAGCGTCCCGACGTGGTCCTGATGGACATCCGCATGCCCGGTGTGGACGGCCTGGCCGCCGCCGAGCGCATCCTGGCCGACCCCGCCCTCGCCTCGACCCGGATCGTCGTGCTCACCACCTTCGACCTGGACGAGTACATCTTCGAGGCGCTGCGCCTCGGCGTCAGCGGTTTCCTGGTCAAGGACACCGAGCCCCGGGACCTGCTACAGGCGGTACGGGTGGTGCACGGCGGCGAGGCGCTGCTCTCCCCCGGTATCACCCGACGGTTGATCGCCGACTACGCACGCCGTCCACCGAAGACACCCGCCCCCTCGGTCCGGCTGAACGGGCTCACCGACCGGGAGCGCGAGGTGGTCGCCCTGGTCGGCGGTGGTCTGTCCAACGAGGAGATCGCGGCCCACCTGGTGGTCAGTCCGGCCACGGCCAAGACCCACGTCAGTCGGGCCATGGTCAAGCTGGGTGTGCGCGACCGCGCCCAGTTGGTCGTCATCGCCTACGAGACCGCCCTGGTCACTCCCAAGTGGAGCCGTTGACCGTCCCAGGGGGAGTTCGGGGTCGGCTCGGGGAGGTCCCCTAGACGTCCCGGCGTACCTCCCGGAGCGCGCCTACCCCCGAGGACGAACATCGGAAGCCCTCCGCCGGACGATGTGTCCGCCGCGGCCGTCATCGGATGCTCGATCGCGTTCCCACCGCAGACGCGAGGCCCAACGATGTTCGAAGACCCACTCCTCCTGGCACGGCTGCAATTCGCCCTGACGGCCGCCACCCACTACGTGTTCGTGGCGCTGACCCTTGGTCTGGCCCCGTACATCCTCACCACCCAGCTGATCGCGACGGTACGCGGCGACCGTTCCCGGATGACGGCCGTGCGGTTCTGGGGCGGGCTCTACCTCGTCAACTACGGCATGGGTGTCCTGTCCGGCCTGGTGATGGAACTCCAACTCGCGCTGAACTGGAGCGGCCTGCACGCGATGTTCGGTTACACCTTCGCCGCGCCGCTCGCCTTGGAGACGATGACGGCGTTCTTCGTCGAGTCCACGTTCCTGGGGTTGTGGATCTTCGGCTGGGACCGGATGGGTCGGTGGGCGCACCTGGCGTGCTTCGCCGTCGTCACCACGACCGCCTACGTGTCGGCGTGGTGGGTCCTGGTCGCCAACGGCTTCCTACGCGACCCGGTGGGTTTCACGATGGTCGACGGCGTCGCCCACCTCACCGATCCGGTCGCCCTCATGACCAACCCCGCGGCCACCATGGCCTTCGGCCACGTCGTGACCGGCTCCCTGTTGGTCGGTGCGCTCGTCATCGCCGCGACCAGCGCCCACCATCTCATCGGAGGCGACGACGGGCACGGGATCTTCCGTCGCGGCATCCGCTACGCGACCCTGGTGCTGTGCGTCGTGCCCATCCCCGTGGCGGGCTTCGGCGGGGTACAGTTCGAACTGTTCGATCAGGCCCCGCCGACCAGTGGTCTGACCTACACAGCCACCGAGATCGAGGCGATCGAATCCGCGGCCGAGAACGGTGTTCTTCTCCAGGCGGCCAACATGACCGGTGACGCCGTCATGATGACCGCCTGGACTCTGATGTTCCTCCTCGGTCCCGTCCTGCTGGCGGCCTGGCCTCTGGGCGGTCTCGACCGGTGGCGGTGGCTCCTCGCCCCGCTCGTGCTCACCCCGCTCCTGCCCTATCTGGCGAGTGTCGGCGGATGGGTGTTCCGGGAGACCAACCGCCAGCCCTGGACGGTGGTGCACCACCTGACCACGGCCGACGCGGTGACCCCCCTGTCCCCGGGGACGGCCGTGGTCTCCTTCGGGTTCTTCACACTCGCCTTCGCCGCCCTCGCGGTGATCACCTTCTGGCTCCTGGTGCGCTATGCGCGCCGCGGCCCCGACGGCGGGCCGTTGGCCGAACGGCGCACCGGAGAGCCCGACGACCCCGCCGCGTCCGACGGCTCCCAGGAGCCCACCGCCCCAGTCCACACCTTCTGAGCAAAAGGACCTCAGGCAATGGACCTCCTCTCCGCCGCACTCCTGGCTCTGCTCGTCGTGGGTTACCTCGTCCTGGCCGGAGCGGACGTGGGCCTCGGCATGCTGATGCCGCATGTGGCGCGGGGCCCCGCGCAGCGCCGCCGCGTCGTCGCCGCGATCGCCCCCTACTTCCTCGCCTCGGAGGTGTGGCTGGTCGCCGCCCTCGGCGTCCTGGCCGGCCTGTTCCCCGCCCTTGAGCACCACGCGGTCGTCGAACTGTGGCCCGTCCTCACGGTCCTCCTGGCCGGATGGCTGGTGCGTGACGCCGGACTGTGGCTGCGGGCCCGGGTGGACGGCGAGCGCTGGCGGCTGGTCTGCGACGGCGCGATCGTCGCGGGCAGTTGGACCCTCGCCGCCTCCTGGGGACTGGCCTTGGCGGGTCTGCTCTCCGGCGGCCTCGCCATGAACCCGTTCACCCTGTTGTGCACGGTCACCGTCATCGGGCTGTTCGCGCTGCGCGGTTCGGCCTTCGGGGCCGAACGTCTGGTCGGTCCGGCGGCCTGCGGCACGGACCGCGACGCCGAGTGCGCGGACGTGGCCGCCCATGGCACTCGCCTGATCGCACGGGCGACGCTGGGAGCGGCGGTGCTGACCACGGCGTCGGCCCTTCTCTCCGCCACCCCGGAGGCCGCCGGACCTCCCGCTCTGGCCCTGGCCCTGCTGCTGTCAGCCGTGCTGGCGGTCACCAGCGGCCTCCTGGGGCCGATGCTGTCCCGGCACACGTCGGCCGTGGCGATCGCGATCCCGGGTCTTCTGGTGGCGGTCGCGGCCCCGTTGCCCTCGGCACCGATTCCCCCCACGACCGCCGTGTTCGTGTGGGCGACCCTCGTTCCCGTGGTTCCGGTCATGTTCGTCGGCCAGGTTTGGCTTTACCGAATGACACGCCGTCCGGCCGACGAGCGGACTTTCTTCACCTGACCCCCGTGTCCGGAGAAGTCCCAGATCATCGTGGGCATGGGCGGGCCGTGACGGCGTCGTGACGCCCGCGAGTTCGGTTCCGCCGTCACGGAGAGGGATCGGACCGGATTGGAAGGACCGGCCAGTGGGCACGTCACTGTCCGGGAAACACGCCCGTGACGCCTCTCCCGTCCTGGGAGCCCCCGGTGTGATCGCACACGGGCGTCGTCGAGCCCCTGAGGAGGGATCATGACCCACCCCCCGACGACCACCACCGACCTTCGCGGTTGCAATTGCAGCTCGGCCTGTGGCTGCGGCTGCCAGGGCGGCGGCTCCTGTAGCTGCGGCGGAAGCTGCCGCTGAGGACCGTCGCCGGCGCGGCACGCCGCTTCCGTGACGACCGAAGAACGCATCCCCCCAGCGGGCCGCCCGGAAGGGCGGCCCGTGTCGTTCGTCGAGCCCCACCCCCCACACACGCCGCGACTTTCGGCAATAACATGTATACGCTGTGTCACTACGTGAGGCTGCGTATCCACCCGTTGGGGGAGACGATGTCACCGTTCACCGGACCCGCGTCGGGAAAAGGCCACCTCTCCGAACACGCCAGACTGTTGCGGTGCGTGCTGAGCATCCGGGAGCGCTCGGCCCGGGCGGTCCCCTGGGATCCTGACACCGTCGGAATCCCGGCCGCGCGGTCCCCCAGCGGCCTGGCGCGGATCAACGACGTCGCCTTCTACGCGAACGCGCGTGAGGAGGTGTCCGCACTGGCCGGTGTGTGCGTGGACCTGCTGCGCCTCCACGTCCCCGGCGGCGGGGAGGGACGCGGTGCGCACCGCTGTGAGGGGTGCCATCAGGCCTGGCCCTGCCCCACCTTCACCGAACTCTGCCGGCTCCTCACCTGAGGCGGAGGGACTTCTCCTCAGGGGTGCGTTCCTTGGACCGGCGGTGATGGGTCGGAACCCGCCACCAGTAGGCGTCCTGCCAACGGATACGACAGGCGCCGTGTAAGGCCGGCGGGAGGAGACCACGCGGTCGGCGTGTCATGCGCGACGACCGCGAGGGCCGCTCCGTGACGGTCTCGCCTCCGCTCCCACGGCGCGGACGAGGGCACCGTCGCCGTGGGACGCCTCCCGCGCACCACCCCCGAGACGGACGTCGCCCGCCGAGGTCGGGGCGCGATCCGACCTCGGCGGGCGACGGTGCTCGCCTGCCGTCCGCTGACGTCCCGAACCGGTCGAGCGTCCTCACCGGGCCAGGCTGCCCCGAGAGTAATACTGAAACACGTTCTACCGCAAGCCCCACATCCCCTCGTACACCTGAGTCCCCGCGGGGTGACCACAGAGGGGCACCAGAAGTAGAACAGGATGCATTCCCCTGGCGCGGAACGGAGTGAAGAGTCACGACGGCCCTCATCGAAGGACAACCGGACGGGGAAAGACCCTCCCCGCCTCAGCGGGGCGGTCAGGCCCAGGGGCGGGGGACAGCCCCTGGGACCGACCTCGGGGGCGGCAGGGCGCAGCGGCCCGTGATCGCCGGGAGTGGGGAACCTCCCTGGAAGCGCCGGGGCGCGCCTTGCCCCACAGACGTTAACGATGCGCTGGTAACACGGACACCCACCAACAGATAACCGGAACGTCTCGATTCCTCCGACCGGAACGGATCCACCCGCCCCGACCTGCCCCGACACACACCCTTCCCGACGCCTCACTCCTCTTTCGAGGCCCCCTCGATGCCCCTCTCCCCCATGAACCACGAAATCACCACGAACCCAGAGATACGCTTCCATCGTCGAAAGAGCCCGACATGACAAAACCGGGAAGCGCAACAATGTCCTCCACCTCGGGGAAAGGTGGCACAAGGTCGCGATTCCCGGCCCTAGCAAGAAGGACAAAGGACACCGGGCCGTGAGCCCGGACGCGAAGTCAACTTATTCGCGTGGCCAGCAGATACGCGGAGGGAGAGTCCGCGTCGACGATGTCGGTCACCCGCCAGGCCTGCCCTCCGACACTGAACACATCGCCCACACGGACGTCGATCATGGGCGTGGGACGCCACTCCTTGGGGCCGCCGATCTTGGCGACCGGCCGGCCGTCGTCGTCGATCCAGAAGCTTCCTCCGCCGACCGGACCTCCCTCGAAGCGGTCATTACGCCCGTAGCTGATCTTCTCCTGCGCGCCGATCTCGTGGACCACAGTGGATTCAGTCCCAACCGTCTCGAATTCTGTTGAAAACGCAGCCATGCTAACCCGTTGGGACTTGGTCGGGACGCCGTTTTCCCTCTCGTCCGGGGATTCGGAAGGAGCAACTGACAAAGGTAATGCGCAGGCCGGGACTTTGGTCCCGACCCGCGCATCGAACGGTTATGGGTGCTCAATCTCCCGAGGAGGAGCCCCGTCCGCCCTTCAATCTGCCCACCAAGGTCTCCAGCGCCGAACTGAACGGATGGTCGTGCACCATGTAGGTCCACGTCATCGACGGTCGTTTGACGCCCACCATGCCGACGTCGAGCTCTCCGTCCTGGACCTCCAGTTTCTCGAAGCTCTCCGCCGCACGTGCGCGCGCGTCGTCCAGGAAGCCCTTGAAGACCGGCACCGCCTCGCGGTTGAACTCGTCGAGCGGGTCCCTGCGTCCCAAGAAGCGCAGGTGGATCCCCTCGCGCAGTTCGGCCAGGAAGGCGTTGTGGTCGGTCCAGCCCCGGTCCAGGTGGTAGAGGGTGATCAGGCGTGCCGCCCGGGCGACCTTCTCCTCGCCCAACTCCTCCACGAGTTCCGCGTGCCGCTCCTTGCGGTCGGCCTTCACCTGACGGTCGCCCTGGTCCCCGGTCAGGACCATCTCGCGGTGTTCCAGCACCACGTCCCGCTGCACGTCGATCAGCTGGTTGTAGCGCCAGGTGTTGCGGTGCACCTCCAGGAGCTGGCCCTCGGCGACCCTCTGCGCGTGGTCCACCATGCCCAGCCAGCCCTCGTCGGTGATCTCACCCTCGGCCGTGGTCGTGTACCCGGTGGACTCGGAGCCGTGGTCGACCAACAGGTCGTCGTCCATGCTGACGAAGAAGATCGAGTCGCCCGGGTCTCCCTGACGTCCGGCGCGTCCCCGCAACTGCCCGTCGAGACGGCTGCTGGGGTAGCGGCCGAAGCCCATCACGTACAGGCCGCCGGTCTCCACGACGCGTTCCCGGTCGGCCATGTCACTGCCGCCCAACCGGATGTCCGTACCACGGCCGGCCATCTGCGTGGAGACGGTGATGGCCCCGTAGGTACCCGCCTCGGCGATGATGGAGGCCTCGTCGGCGTCGTTCTTGGCGTTGAGGACCACGCACTCCAGCCCGGCCTCGCGCAGGCGTCCCGCGAGCAGTTCGGACTCGGCCACATCCTGGGTTCCGATGAGGATCGGCCTCCCGGACTTGTGCACCTCCTCCACCTTGGCGACGAGGGCGTCCTCCTTCTCCTCGCGGGTGGCGTACAGGCGCGTGCCGTGGTCCTTGCGGATGTTCGGCTTGTTGGAGGGGATGACCGCGACCTCCAGCTCGTAGAACTCCCGGAGCTGTTCGGCCACGGCCATGGCGGTACCGGTCATGCCACCGCGCGTGGGATAGCGCAGTACCAGGGACTGGACGGTGATGGAGTCCAGGACCTCGCCGGTCTCGCTCACCGCCACCTTCTCCTTGGCCTCGACCGCGGCCTGAAGACCGTCCGGCCAGCGCTGGAGCAGGGCGATGCGGCCGCGCGACTCGTTGATGATCCGGACCTCACCGTCACGCACCACGTAGTGGACGTCGCGCTGGAGCAGTACGTGCGCGTGCAGGGCCAGATTGACCTGGGGCAGCACCGAGGTGTCCTCCTCGGAGTACAGGTCCACCCCGCCCAACGCCTTCTCCACCACGTCGATCCCGGCGTCGGTGAGTTGAACGTTGCGCCCTTCGGCGTCCACCTCGTAGTGCAGGCGCGGCTTGAGCGTGCGAACGACGTCGGCCATCTCCACGTCGGCGGCCACGCTCTCCGCCGCGCCGGCCAGTACCAGGGGCACACGGGCCTCGTCGACCAGCACCGAGTCCGCCTCGTCGACGATCGCCACGTGGGGCTCGGGCACGACACGGTCCTCGATGTCGGTGACCATGCGGTCGCGCAGGACGTCGAACCCCAACTCGCTGACGGCCGCGTAGGTGACGTCGCAGGAGTAGGCGTCGCGCCTTTCCCGCCGGGTGGACTCCTCGTTGATCCAGCCCACGGTGACGCCGAGCATGTCGTAGAGGGGGCGCATCCACTCCGCGTCGCGCCTGGCCAGGTAGTCGTTGACGCTCAGGACGTGCACACGCCGACCGCGCAGCGCGAACCCGGCGGCGGCCAGCGCACCCGCGAGGGTCTTGCCCTCGCCCGTGGCCATCTCGGCGACGTGGCCGTCGAGCAACGCCATGACGCCGAGGAGCTGCACATCGAATGGTCGCTCGCCGAGGGAGCGCCGGGCGGCCTCGCGGCCGACGGCGCACAGCGACACCAGGTCGTCACGCTCGTAGGGGAGGTCGGCGTTCCCGAGGTCGATGGCCTTCTCGGTCAGCTCGGCGTCGCTGAGCTCACGAAGCCCGTCCTCCTCGTCCTCGATCGCCGTCAGGAGCTTGGTATAGGGCCGCAGGTCCACCGCACCGGGCTTACCCAGGAGGCGGCGGACGCTTTCCGCCATTCGTCCGAACACCACCACAGAGTAACGCCGGACACAACAATCGTAGAAGTCCGGGATCCCCCCTATTCGGGCCCTTCGGCCGCGCCCGCCTCCCGACGCGCACGGGGCCGCCCGACGGGCTCAGGCGAACTGACGCTGGTGGCGCTGACGGGCCTCCACGGCCATGGCGTGCTTGACCAGCCTCACCAGGACCCGCACGACCGAGTTCCGATCGCGGGCGTCACAGTGGACGATCGGCACCTCGGCCGGCAGGTCCAGGGCGTCGCGCAGGTCCTCGGCGCTGTAGGACATCGCGGGGTCGAAGTCGTTGACGGCCACGACGAAGGGCAGCCGGTACTGGCGCTCGAAGTAGTCCAGTGCCTGGAAGGTGTCCTCCAAGCGACGGGTGTCGGCCAGGATCACCGCCCCCAACGCGCCACGCACCAGGTCGTCCCACATGAACCAGAAACGCTGCTGACCCGGCGTGCCGAACAGGAAGAGGGTCAGGTCGGTGTCCAGCGAGATACGGCCGAAGTCCATCGCGACCGTGGTGCTCGTCTTGTCCGGGGTGTGGGAGAGGTCGTCGACGCCCGCGCTGGCCGCGGTCACCGCGGCCTCGGTGCGCACGGGCGGGATCTCCGAGACGGCGCCGACGAACGTGGTCTTCCCGACCCCGAACCCCCCGGCGATGATGATCTTGGTGGACAGCTCGGCGGAGGTGTGAACGGAGTTCGTGCTGTTGGCTGGATCGATCACAGTTAGTCCTAGCGGGAGTGCCGGGTCAGTGGAACGCTGGCGTTCCCACGGCCCGGTCCTGAGGGGTAGGGGACTCGTCGGGCAGGCACCGTCACGAGAGTCGCCGCTCCTGGAACCTAGCACCGGATCGTCGGTGGGGAGGGCGTTTCGGCGTTCTGGTGCAACAGAACACACATCGGGGGAACACGGGATCCACCGGACTCCGGGCGGGGAAGGGGCCGCGGGCACCGAGGACCCTCCGGTGGCGGTGCGTCCCGCATCGGAAACCGAACGTGACAAGAAAAGCACAGACCTCTACCCGTAAGAGCCGACTTTACGACATTGTGAGCGGCCACTTCCGGCCGTTTTCAGCCGTGCCGATCCCTGTTCCCCGTGGTCTCCCGGAGTCTACGGTGGGGACAGGGCACCCGCACGTGAGTGCGGTCGCGACGAAGACTCCTGGCACGAGGACGCGACCATCCGCGGGAGCCCGGGCGTCGTCCCGGGGTGGACGGCCACCCACCGACGTCTCGCTCTTCGGCGTCGACCGGTCCACACCCTCGGCCGCCGCTTCGGCGCTCCACCGGCCCATAACCGTCCACATGGGCCGGTGGAGACCCCTGACTCCCCCGCCTCGGTCGGGGTTGGACGTAGTATGGGCAGGCCCTCCCCCGTCCGAGAAACCGGGCCTTCGCGCGCGTGCGCGACGGTCACGGCCGGGGGCAAGCAAGTCCTAGACGAAACTGTGAGCCGAGAACCCCGACATGTCCGATCAGCGCGTCGTCCGACCCACTCCCATCAGCGGTTTTCCCGAGTGGACCCCTCAGATCCGGGCCGTGGAGCAGCGCTGGCTGGACCATATCCGCACCGGTTTCGAGTCCTTCGGCTTCGCGTCGGTGGAGACGCCCTCCGTGGAGAGCCTGGACGTGCTCATGGCCAAGGGCGAGACCTCCCAGGAGGTCTACACCCTGCACCGTCTCCAGGCCGACGCCGAGGACGACTCCGACGCCAGGCTCGGACTGCACTTCGACCTGACCGTGCCCTTCGCCCGCTACGTGGCCCAGCACTTCAACGAACTGACCTTCCCGTTCAAGCGCTACCAGATGCAGCGGGTGTGGCGGGGCGAACGCCCCCAGGAGGGGCGCTTCCGCGAGTTCACGCAGTGCGACATCGACGTCATCAACGTCGACTCCGTGCCGCTGCACTTCGACGCCGAACTGCCCCGTATCGTGCACCGCGTGCTCAGCGGCCTGGACATTCCCGCGTGGACGCTGAACGTCAACAACCGCAAGGTGCTCCAGGGCTTCTACGAGGGCCTCGGCATCAAGGATCCGATCGCCGTCATCCGTGCCGTGGACAAGCTCCACAAGATCGGTGACGACGGCGTGCGCGGGCTCCTGCTGGCGGACGGCCTGACCGACACGCAGGCCGACTCGTGCCTGGAGCTGGCCCGTGTGCGGGGCACCGGCACCGGTGTCGCCGAGCGGGTCCGCGCCTTGGGGGTGTCCTCCGAGCTGCTCGACGAGGGACTGGAGGAGCTGACCTTCGTCCTGGAGGAGCTGTCCGACCTTCCCGAGGGCGACGTCGTGGCCGACCTCTCCATCGCCCGAGGCCTGGACTACTACACGGGTACGGTCTACGAGGCCTCCTTCGACGACGATCCCGGTTACGGGAGCATCTGCGCGGGCGGTCGGTACGAGGACCTGGCGGGACAGTTCATCCGCAGGCGCCTTCCGGGTGTGGGCCTCTCCATCGGTCTCACCCGCATCTTCGCCAAACTCGTCGCGGAGGGTCGGATCGAGGAGGGACGCGCCTGCCCCACCGACGTGATGGTCGTGGTGCCCAACGCCGAGCAGCGCCGCGAGGCCCTACGCACGGGTGAACTGCTGCGCGAACGGGGCTTCAACACCGAGGTCTTCCACGCCACCTCCAAGATCGGCAGGCAGATCCAGTACGCCTCCAAGAAGGGCATCCCCTTCGTGTGGTTCCCGCCCTTCGGCGACGACGGGGCCCACGAGGTCAAGGACATGGGGTCGGGCGAGCAGGTCGCCGCGGACCCCGCCACCTGGGCCCCGGGCACCACGGGGTGACACGGGAGCCCATAGCACCTTCGTGACCCACTCGGGCGGTTTCGGTCCGCCCATGCCGGAACCGGCCATCCAGGGGACAGTTCGGTCCCTTCGATGCGACACTGGGAACGGAGTTGCCCGCGTCACCGTGTCCGCGAGGCCACGGTGACGCGGATATTCGGTGTCCTATTGATCGAGGCCATGTCTCCTCCCCGCCATAACCTGCCCCTGTCCGCCGGCGAGTTCGTCAGTTTCGTCGGGCGTGAGCGTGACATCGTCGACCTGGGCCACCTCCTGGGTACCGCCAGGATGGTCACGCTGACCGGTGCCGGAGGCATCGGCAAGACGCGGCTGGCCCTCCACCTGGCCGAGCGCGTCATGCGCCGATTCCCCGACGGGATACGTTTCGTCGACCTGAGCGAGGCCTCCACCCGCGACCAGGTGCTGCGCACCGTGGCCCTCGCGCTCCAGGCGGTGGAGGACGACGCGCCCACGATGGGGGACGCCGTCATCACCTCGCTGCGCACCCGCAACCTGTTGCTGCTCCTGGACACGTGCGAGCACGCCGTCGAGCCGCTGGCCGAACTGTGCCGGGCGGTACTGCGCGACTGCCCTCGGGTCCGCATCCTGGCCACCAGCCGTCAGCCGCTGCACGTTCCCGAGGAGAGCGTGTGGCGGGTGCCCCCTCTGTCCCTGCCCGCACGCCCCACCCCCATCGACCCCTACGCCGCCGACCCCGCGCCCATCCCCCGACGGGACACCCAGCGCTATGAGTCGGTGCGTCTGTTCGTCACCCGCGCGCACGCCGCGCGCGCCGGTTTCGAGATGACCCGGGAGAACTCCGGGTACATCGCGGAGATCTGCCGCATGCTGGACGGCATCCCGTTGGCCATCGAACTGGCCGCCGCCCGGGTGCGCGTCCTGTCGGTACAGCAGATCCTGCGGCGTCTGGACGACCGCTTCCAACTGTTGACCAGTGACGGCTCCGAGGACCTGCCCGCACGCCAGCGCACACTGCGCGCCGTCCTGGAGTGGAGCCACGACCTGCTCAGCGAGCCGGAGCGGCTCCTGCTGCACCGCCTCTCGGTGTTCTCCACCTGGCACCTGGAGTGCGCCGAGGACGTCTGTTCGGGACAGGGGGTCGATCCCACCGACATCCTGCCGCTGCACTTCTCCTTGTTGGACAAGTCGCTGGTGGTGATGGACGCGGAGATCGACGGCACCGCCCACTACCGGCTGACCGAGACGGTACGCGCCTACGCCGCCGAACAACTGGCACGCAGTGGCGGCGAGGACGAACGCTGGGAGCGCTACCTGCGTTTTTGCGTCGCCCACCTGGAGGAGTGGTCCAAGGCCTGCTGCGCCCCTCTGTCCTGGAACGAGCGCCTGTCCCACCTGAGACTGCTCGACCACCACCGGGACAACCACGCCCGGATGGTGGACTGGGCCCTGTCGCGAGGTCGTGTGGACGAGGCGTTGCGGGTCTGCGTGGCACAGCGCCCGTACTGGATGGTGCGGGCCCTGGCCTCCGAGGGCAGCCGTGCCCTGGAGCGGGCTCTGGACTCCGATCCCGACGGACAGTCACCCCACCTGAGGGCTCGCGCCCTGGCACTCCACGCCGAACTGCGCCTGGACCTGGACCCGGTACCGCGCGTGATGACCCTGGCCATGTGCGCGCTGGAGGCGGCGCGGGCATGCAGGGAGGCCGGCGCCGCGGCGTCGGCGTTGACCACCATGGCCGCGCTCTGCCTGCGTACCGGCGCTCTGGAGGAGGCGGGGCGGCACGCCGACCGGGCCCGGGAGTGGGTCTCCCAGGTCAGTGATCCCCTCACCGAGACGGCCCTTCTCGAAGTGTCGGCACAGTTGGCCCGCCGACGTGGTGAGACCGCCCGGGCGAGCGCCTGCCTGGAGCAGAGCATCGCGCTGGCCGAGAAGCTGGGCGACCGGTGGAGCGTGGCCCGCTCGCTGCACGTACTGGGTTCGATCGCCGCCGAGCACCGGGACTTCACACGGGCACGCGACCTGCTCACCGAGGCGTTGGCGGTCTTCGGTGAGTTGGAGACCGCCCCGGCCACCGCGCACTGCGCCCAGGACCTGGGGCGTCTGTACCTGGCCCAGGGTGAGGTGCTGGCGGCGCGAGAGCCCCTCGCGACGTGCCTACGGGTGAGCTTCACCTCCGGGCAGCGGATCGCGGTGGCCGGCGCTCTGGAGGCCCTAGCGGAGCTGGCCCTGGCCGAGGACGAGGCGGAGCGGGCCGCCGCCCTCGTGGGTGTGGCGGCCGACCTTCGGACCTCCCTGGAACGTCCCTCGGCCGAGACCTTGCGTCTGCGGTCGGCCGCGGAGCGGCGTGTGGGCGGTACGCGTGTGGCCGAGGCGTGGAACGCCTGGCGTTCCCTGCCCCTGGAACAGGTACTCGACAGGGCGTTGGCCTTCAGGCCCGTTCCCTCGGGACCCTCGGGGCCGGAATCGCTGACGCCCCGGGAGAAGGAGGTGGCCGAACTCGCCCGGCAGGGCCTGTCCAACCGTGAGATCGCCGAGCGGCTGACCATCAGTCAGGCGACCGCGGCCCGACATATCGCGAACATCTTCAGAAAACTCTCGATTTCCTCAAGGACACAGTTGACCGGCCGGAGCGTCTCGGGCAACGGTGGTTGAGAGCATCACGATGGGTCGGAAGCACTTGCACAGTGCGCGTACACCCGCTAAGACAGGAACTCCAGGCACCATCCCTCCATACGACCGCGTCAGTTCTGCCGCCCTTCCCCCGTTCCTGGTGACAACCTCCCCGACCGCCCCTACATGTGAAGGCCATGGCACCTTTGACCGCGCCCGCGCGGCACAACCTCCCCCGTCCGGGCACCGGATTCGTGGGCCGCGAGCGGGATCTGAGCGACCTGCTCCGTCTGCTCGACTCCAGCCGCTCCGTCACCCTCAGCGGAACCGACGGAATGGGAAAGACCCGTCTGGCCATACGTCTGGCCGAGCAGGCCACCGTGTCCTTCCCCGACGGTGTGTGGATGGTGTGCCTGGCGGACGCGCATACGACGTTGGAGGTGTACGCGCGGTTGTGCGTCGCGCTGGATGTGGTGGAGGAGCCCGGTCAACCGTTGTCGGCCACGGTGACGGAGGCGTTGCGCGACCGTCGCCTGCTGCTGGTCCTGGACTCCTGTGAGCACGTCGCCGAGGAGGTGACGGAGGTCGGCGAGGCCCTGCTGGCGGCGTGCCCCGCCGTGTCGATCCTGCTCACCAGCGAGGACCCGATTCGTCTGACGGGCGGAACGGTGTGGCGTGTGACCCCGATGGCACTACCACTGCCCGCGCGCAAGGGGCCTCCGCCCGACCCCTCGGGGTCGGAGGCGGTGCGGCTGTTCATGGACCGCGCTCGCACGCGCGATCCCCGTTTCTCGGTCTCCCGACAGGAACTGGAGACGGTGACGGAGCTGTGCGACATGGCCGGTGGGATCCCGCTCGGTATCGAGGTCCTGGGCGCCAGCGCTCCGGGCACCGGCCCCGAGGCCCTGGCCCTGGCCCTGCGCGCCTATCTGGACTCCCCCGCGGCACGGCCGGGACCGGGCCAGGCCGTCTCGCGCATCCAGATGTTGCCGTTGGTGCTGGACTTCGTCTACGGCGGTCTGTCGCAGGCCGAGCAGGCCTTGCTGCGCCGCCTATCGGTGTTCTGGGACTGGGACCTGGAGCTGGCCGAGCAGGTGTGCTCCGACGAGATCCTTCCCGAGCCCTCCGTCCTGGACACCCTGACGTCTTTACTGAACCGCTCCCTGATCACGGTGACCGGCGAGTTCGAGGGCCGTGTGCGTTATCGCCTGCCCGACGCGGTGCGGCAGTTCGCCCACTCCCGTCTGGTCGCCGAGGGCGAGGCGGAGTCGTTCCAGGAGCGACTCCTGGAACGCATGCTGCTCCTGGTCGAGGACCTGAGCCGGAAGCTGGAGTCGGGCAGGGCGATGCCCTGGAGCGAGCGCGAGTCCGGACTTCGGCGGGTGATCGCCGAGTACGACACGTTGCGCTCGCTGTTGCGCTGGTCCTCCGACCGGGGGGCGACCGAGCCGGGGCTGCGTCTGTGCGTCAGTCTGGTCGCGCACTGGGTGAGCGGACAGTGCTACTCCGAGGGCGCGTACTGGATGGACCTGCTCTTGAACGCGGAGGACTCGGCGAAGGCGCCCTCCCGTGCCCGCGCCCTGGTGGGCAGGGCCCAACTGGCCCGGGCCCTGCGCGACCACGGGCGGGCGCTGTCGCTGGGCGAGGAGGGCCTGCGGCTGTGCCGCGAGGCCGGGGACGAGACCTTCGTCCGTGCCGCGCTCAACCTGCTGGCGCTGGTGGAGGTGCGCGAGCGCGTTCCCGACCAGGCCGCGGTGCGGGTGGAGGAGGCGTTGCGACTGTCCCGCGAGGCGGGTGACCAGTGGGGTGAGGCGATCGCCCTGAGCACCCGGGCGGCGTTGGTCTCGCAACAGGGCGACCACCCCACCGCCGGTCACCACTACAACGCGGCATTGACCCTGCTGCGCGGTATCGACCATCGCTGGGGGGTGGGCGTCATCCTCCTGGGACACGCCAGGGCGGCCGAGGCCAGTGGCGACCTGCTGACGGCGGACCGCTGTTACCGGGAGGCGTTGGACACCCAGCGGCTGATCGGTTCCTCGGCGGAGGAGGCACGCTGTCTCACGGGGATCGGTCGGGTCGCGCACGCCCTGGGTTACACGGAACAGGCCTACGACTACCTGAGCGAGGGGCTGCTGCTGAGCCACACCGCGGGACAGCGCGCCGACGCCGCCCGCGCCCTGGTCGCGATCGCCCAGGTGGCCTTCGGAGCGGGCCTGCACGAGGCCGCGTGCCGTCTGGCGGGTGCGGCGGTGAGTGTGCGCGAGCGATTGGGGCTGCCCGGCCACGACGCGCCGTGGCCGTTCACGAACACGGAGGGCGTCACACGTCGGCGCCACCGCCGCCTGGTGGAGTGCTGGGAGCACGGTCGAAGCCTCGGACTGTCGGACGCGGTCCGGGAGGGCGAGCAGCTCGCCGAGGAGGGACGGCGCCCGCAGTCCTACCGCCGCTCCCCGTCTCGGGCCGCCCGCCCCCAGCGCAGACGCAGACCTCAGGAGGGTCCCGCGCCCGCTCCGGAGTCGGTGACCCCCGCGCGGGTACTGACCAAGCGTGAGCTGGAGGTCGCCCTCTTGGTGAGCCGAGGCGAGAGCAATCCCGAGATCGCCCGTTCCCTGTTCATCACCTCGGCCACGGCGGCGCGGCACGTGGCCAACATCAATCGCAAGATGGGTTTCCACTCGCGTACGCAGATCGCGGCGTGGGTGAAGCGGCATCAGGGCTCGGGCTGACCCCGCCTGTCCGTTTCCGCCCGACTCGCGACGCACGTGGCCCTCTTCGGACAGAATCTACATATGCATGTGCATGGCAATATGCATGTGCATCTGGCTGTGAACGCGCTAGGCTTCACGCCATGGGACACCACGTTCGTGACATGAGGATGACACGTTCGTCGGGGCCCCGAGAACGGCCGCCGAGAATCGGTTCTTCGCGGCGGTCCGTCAGCCCCGGGAGGATTCTCGGGGCCGGTGGAAGACCGTGTCGGTACGGGATGAGTCCTGGGGAGGCTTCCGTTCACCGAGCGGAGTACCATCGCCCGGGTTCGCCATGCGGAGGGGGCGTGACGAACCCGGGCGGTGGCACCACCGAACGACAGGTGAACTGGGGGTACGTATGGGGGTAGGGCTGTCTTCGGGAACTGGTAGGCCGGGGCGCCACCTGCCGCGCCGGGACGATCCGATCGGCTCGCTGACCGGAGGTCTGTACGAACGGCTCCGGCTGCGTCCCGCGCGGGGCGGCTCGATCCGGGGCACGGGGCAACGTGTGGACAGCCGGTCCTTCGCGGCCAAGGTGGAGCAGGCCGCGTCCGGCCTCAGCCGTCGGGGGCTGTGCTTCGGTGACGTGGTGGGGATCCTGGCACCGGTCTCACCCGACCGCTTCCTGGCCACGTACACGGTGATGGCGGTGGGCGGGCGGGCCCTTCCCCTGTCGACCGCCTCCGATCCGGACACCCAGTGCGCCGCGCTCAGCGAGACCGACGCACGCCTGCTGCTGGTCAGCGCCGATCTGACCCCGGCCGCGCTGGAGCTGGCGGAGCGCTCACGGGTCCGACAGGTGATCACCTTCGGCCGGGCGCTGGGGGCCACGACCTTCGACGAACTGCTGCGGCCCAGTCCCGACGGCAGCTGTTACAACCCCACGCGCGGCCTGTTCGACAACGGCATCCTGGGTTATGAGCGCACCAGCGGTGGACTGCTGACCACCCTGTATCCGCACAACGACCTCATGGCGCGTTTCTCGCGACTGCGTGAACGGCTGGAGCTGACCGCCGACGACGTGGTCGCGGTGGACGAACGGGGTGATGAGGCCACCCGGGTGGCACTGGTGGCGCTGGCCCTGTGGACGGGGGCCTGTGTACTGGCCGGAGCGGAATGTCCTCCGCCGGAGGGCCGCCGGGTGACGGTGCGTTGCGCCCCCGAACCGGAGCGGATCGCCTACCCCGAGGTCGACGGGGCGTACTGAGTCCCAGGGCGGCGGGGCACCGGGGCGAGGAGATCCGGGGCCTTCGGTCCGCGGTTTCCGGGGGCGGCGGAGAGCCGCGTGCCGGAGCGAGGGAGTGGGGGGATCGGGGTCGCGGCGGGGTACGGGGACCGCGGGGGTTCTCGCGCGAGACCCTTCAGTTCTCGATCGGCCGCTCGGCGGGTGGTGGCTCCCCCTGTACCTGGGAGCCGGGTAGCGGATCGTCGATCTCGAACCAGGCCACGTGCGTGGCGTCGCTCCAGTACTCGCCGCTGCGGGTGGCGCAGCTGTCGACGATGAGTTTCCCCCGGCCGAAGTCGTCGCCGTCCTCACGGACGTGGAGGCTCTCGCCGTCGCGGGTGCCCTGGTCCGCGACGGCCACGCGCAGGCGCCCACCCCCCGACCGCAGGAACAGCGTCATGACACCGCCGCTCTGCCCCGAACGCGAGTGCAGCAGAGCGTTGGTGGCCAGTTCACTGACGGCGAGTTCGGCGTCGTCCAGCGCCGTCGCGGAGTGGCCCGTGCGGGTGAGGAAGTCGCGTACCCGCGCGCGGATGGAGCGCACCGCGGTCAGGTTCCCGGCACAGCTCCACACGGTGTGATCGGTGGACTCACCGGTGAGGTCCGCCGTCTCGATGGTCGGTGTCGTCGGGGGCGTGCTCTCGGGTGTCTCCGCGGGCACGTACTCCCGGAGTTGCCTCGCCTCAGCCATCCGGTCACTCCAATCACCCGCGACGAGCGCGGGTTGCGCCGCCTGCACTCACCTTAGACAAGGGTGTGCTGCCTCCAGAACAACACACCCGCCTTTCCCTTGCCCTGCATTGGTCCCAAAACCCCGTTCCGTGTCATCCCCGATGTGGACAAAGGAAACAGTCCGGACCCCAGGGAGGCCCATGTGACGTGCAACACGTTGGCAATACACGCCTCCCTCGGCCGTTCCGCCCACAGAGCGACCGACGAGGAACGATAATCGTTTCCATGGTCGGGCTCGTTCCCGACCCCATCCGACCCGGGTGGGCGTCACCGTGCGGTGACGCCCACCCTCCGATGACGAAGGACCCAGATGAAGATCGCTTTCGTGGGCAAGGGCGGCAGCGGCAAGACCACCCTGTCCTCCCTGTTCGTCCGCCACCTGGCCGACCAGCACGTCCCCGTGGTGGCCATCGACGCCGACATCAACCAGAACCTGGGCGCCGCCCTGGGCCTGGACGAGGAGTCACTGGCGAAGATCCCGCCGATGGGCGCGCACCTGGAGCAGATCAAGGAACTGCTGCGCGGGGACAACCCGCGCATCACCTCGGCGCGGTCGATGATCAAGACGACGCCTCCGGGGCGGGGCTCACGCCTGCTGACGGTGACCGGCGACAACCCGCTGCACGACCGGTTCGGCGTGTCCGTCCACGGTGCCACGCTCATGGTCACCGGCCCCTTCGCCGAGAGGGACCTCGGCGTGGCCTGCTACCACTCCAAGGTGGGGGCGGCCGAGATGTACCTCAACCACCTGGTGGACGGCCCCGGTGAGTACGTGGTCGTGGACATGACGGCGGGCGCCGACGCCTTCGCCTCGGGCATGTTCACCCGCTTCGACATGACCTTCCTGATCGCCGAGCCCACCGTGCGCGGCGTGGGCGTCTACCACCAATACGCCGACCACGCCCGCGACCACGACGTGACCATCCGGGTCATCGGCAACAAGGTGCAGGACCCCTCGGACGTGGAGTTCCTACGCGAACACGTGGGAGAGGCGCTGTCCGGCTGGATGACGCACTCGGGGTTCGTGCGGTCGATGGAGAAGGGGCACCGCCCCGAACTGTGGGAGTTGGAGGAGGACAACGTCAAGACCCTGGCCCTGATGCGGGACATGGTGGACGCCGTGCCCAAGGACTGGGAGAAGTTCACCCGACAGTCGGCCGAGTTCCATCTGCGTAACGCGCGCGCCTGGGGCAACGAGGCCAAAAGCGCGGATCTGGCGGCGCAGTTGGACCCCGACTTCCTCATGGGCCCCACGGCCCTCACCACCTGACAGGGGAACCGGACGGTGCCGCCGGATCGGCGGCACCGCTTCGCCGAAGGGGACACGGATGTTCGGGAGGCCCGGCTGGAGGGGCTCTCTCCTGCGAGGTCCGTTCGGAAGCGCTAGAAGAGCACCGACATGACCTCTCCCACCTGGCGGAAACCGACCTTCCTGTAGGCGGCCCTGGCCGGGGTGTTGAAGTCGTTGACGTAGAGGGTGACGCGGGGCGCGATCTCCGCCAGCGCGTACTCGACCACCGCCGCCATTCCGGCCGTGGAGTGGCCCTTTCCGCGCAGCTCCGGGTGGACCCACACCCCTTGGACCTGACAGGCGTGCCGGGTGACCGCGCCGATCTCGGCCTTGAACACGACCCGACCGTCCTCGATCCGGGCGAAGGCCCGGCCCGTGCGCACCAGTTCCTCCACCCGGGCCCGGTAGAGCGCACCGCCGTCACCGGAGTCCGGGGGTACTCCGACCTCCTCGGTGAACATGGCCACGCAGGCGGGCACGAGGATGTTGAGTTCGGAGGGGCGCACACGGCGCACGAGGGGATCGGCCGGCACGGCGGGCGGCCCGCTGATCTCCAGGACGGGCTGGCTGGCCCGGATGGCGCGGGCCGGCCCCCAGGAGGGGGTGACCTGCCGCCAGAAGTCGCTGACCGCTTCGACGGGACCGACGATCGAGGAGCAGCGGCGTCCCCGCCAGCGGGCGTGGTCGGCGAAGCCGCGGATGGCGGCCGGCCCCGCGTTGACGGGGACCATGTTGGCCCCGGAGTAGCACAGGGCGGTCAGGCGGCCCCGCTCCACGTACCCCCACACCTCCGCCCCACCGGTGCCCGCGGAGATACCGGTGGACATCAGGCGGGAGGTGACGAACACGTTGCCGACCGGGTCGGTGTCCAAGAGCGCGCGGACGGCTCCCCGGTCGCGTTCTCCAAGGATCCGTACCGGCGAGGTCCTCAGCATCGCTTCTCCCCCTCTTCCCGGTGCCCTCACAGGAGTCCCGGGCACGATCGGCCGAGCCTGTTCGCGCCGGTTCCAGCCTATTCGACCGGCTGCTCCGATGCCTCCGCCCCACCCCGAACGCCGGGTTCGATCCCGGCCTCGTCCTCCCCGCGCGCGGTGTCCGGCCGAGGTTCGGGGCGTGCCTGACAGGTGACGTCGGGCCCGTCGTCCTCGTTGCGCGTGGGAAGTTCCCCCTCACGCAGGTAGGCGACGATCACCTCGTCCACGCAGGTGTTGCCGGCGAACGAGACTCCATGGGTGATGCCGTCCCGCTCAAGGACCAGAGCGGCTCCGGGCAGACGCCGTCGCAGCGCGAAGGCGCCCTCCACCGGGGTGGCGCCGTCGGCGGCGGCGTGTACCAGGAGGGCCTGGCCCTGGTAGGCGGGGTGCTCACCGGGGCCGTCGCCGACCTGGAACCAGTCACCGGAGTCGGCCGCCCAGTCCGCACAGGGAGCGTTGTACCAGATGTTGTGCCACCCCATGAAGGGCGCCTGGCCGTGGACCTCCTCGGCGTCGGCCCGCCAGGTCTCCCAGTCCCGGGGCCAGGGGGCGTCGGTGCACTGGACCGCGAGGTAGCCGCCGTACTCCTGGTCGGAGTCGGGTCCCTCCCCGTAGCGTTCGTGCAGTCGGAGCAGGGGCTCGTCGTCGCCGTCGTTGATCCGGGCCGCGAGCGCCTCGGCCACGGTGGGCCAGACGACACCGCTGTAGGCGATCATGACGACGGCGCTCTCCAGTTCGGTGGGGCCGACGGTGTCCTTGACGGGGGTCTTCCCCAGCTCCGAGCGCAGCGCGTAGTAGGCCTCGGCGACCTCCTCCTTCGTGGCGCCGAGCCCGTAGGCGTCGTCGTGGCGGGCCATCCAGTCGAAGAAGCCCCACGCCGACCGCTCCAGGGCACGGGTCTGCACGAGGTTGCTCTCGTACCAGGGGTTGTCGGGGTCGACGACGCTGTCCAGGAGCAGGGCGCGGACCCGGTCGGGATACAGGGCGGAGTAGACGGTGCCCAGGTAACTGCCGTAGGAGTAGCCGAGATAGTCGATCTGCTCCTGACCGAGGGCCTCCCGGATGGCGTCCATGTCGTGGGCGGTGTCCTCGGTCCGCGTGTGCTCCAGCAGGGGACCGGTGTTGTCGGCGCACGCCTGTGCGTAGGCCATGGCGTCGGCGCGCAGCGCGGCCTCGGCCGTGGCGTCCGCCGGGACGGTGTCGGGACGCACGGGTGCGAAGAACTCCGGGTCGCAGCTGATCGAGGGCGTGGAGGCTCCCACTCCGCGCGGATCGAAGGAGACGACGTCGTAGATCTCCCGCAGGCTCTCGGGCATACGCCTGTGGGTGTGGGAGGCCCAGATGCGCCCAGCGCTTCCCGGGCCGCCCGGGTTGACCAGGAGGGTGTGCCGGGCCTGCCCGGTGGCGGGCACCCGGGACAGGGCGAGTCGGACGGTCTCGCCACTCCCCTCCTCGGCGTCGTGGTCCATGGGAACGATGAGCGTGGCGCACTCCAGGTCCTCGTCCACGAGGGGTTCGAGGTCTCCGCAGGGCTCCCAGGTGAGCGCCTTCTGGTCCGCGCGGGGAACCGTGGCGCCCCGCTCCCCCGGGGCGGCCTGCGCGGGGATCGCCGCGACCAGGGAGGCCAGGACCGCTCCGGCCGAGATGACGGCCCAGGTTCGTACTCGCACGCGTTGTCCCCTCACACTCTTGATCACCACATGGATTGTTGCAACTACATAGAGCGATCAAGAGAAGCGACACGAAGCGATACCGGGCAGGCGAACACACCCCGGTAGCATGTGCCCTGCCTGAAGCCGGGCGGAGGGATCGGCCAGGGACAAGGGGGTGCGATGCGGCTGGATCGTGTCGACGAACGGATCATCGCGATACTCGGCGCGGACGCACGGATGAGCTTCGCCGAGATCGGCGGTCAGGTCGGGTTGAGCCCCTCCGCGGTCAAACGCCGCGTGGACCGGTTGGTCGAGTCCGGGGCGGTACGCGGGTTCACGGTCGTGGTCGAGCCCCAGGCCGTCGGGTGGACCACCGAGGCGTTCATCGAGCTGTACTGCCGCGCCCGCACCTCACCGGGGGAGATCCGGTCGGGGCTGGCGGGGTACGCCGAGATCACCTTCGCGTGCACGGTCACGGGGGAGGCGGACGCCATCGTTCAGGTTCGGGCCCGCGACACCCACCACCTGGAGGAGGTCATCGAGCGTCTGGGCGCGGAGCCGTTCGTGGTGCGGACCAAGAGCACGCTGGTGCTCTCCCGCCTGGTGGAGCAGCCCATTCTCGCCGGGACGGCCGACCTGCCCTGAGACCCTCCACGAGCGGTCCCGAGGACCCCCGTCGGCCCCGAGCGCACGGCTTCGCGCGCCCGGGGCCGACGGTCGTGGCGTTCAGTCCTCGGGAAGGGCGACCGGGGCCAGCTCGTCGAACAGGTCGCCCGGGCCGGGGTTGGACGGGTCGGTTCCGCCCCCCAGGTGGTGCAGCACGCCCCACACGGCGTTCAGCGCGGTCTGCACGGCCCCCTCCGCCCAGCCCGCGGTCCAGGACACGTCGTCGCCGGCCAGGAAGAAGCCGCGGTGGCGCTCCTCCAGGTCGTCCTGACGGAAGTGCGTGAACAGCCGTCGCTGATAGCGGTAGTGGCCGGGCAGGTTGGCCTTGAAGGCCCCCATGAAGTGGGGCTCGTCCTCCCACGACACCGTCACCGGGTCACCGGTGATGTGCGACCGGATGTCGACCCCCGGGTAGATCTTGGACAGTGACGAGAGCATGACCTCCATGCGCTCGTTGACCGACAGCGGGAGCCACTTGAGCGAGTCGTCGCACCAGGTGTAGGACAGGCAGATCGCCGCCGGCCCGTTCGGGTCCTCCCCCTCCAGCAGGTAGGTGCCCCGCGTCATGCGGTCGGTGAGCGTCATGCTCATGAGGTCACGGCCCGTCTCGGGGTCCTTGTCCCGCCAGAAGGCCCGGTCGACCGGAACGAAGAGCTTCGAGGACTCCATGTAGTGGGTGCGCTCGATGGCCGTCCAGTGGTCGATGGGCAGCAGGTCCTCGTCGCAGTCGATCTTGGACAGCAGCATCCAGCTCTGCGCGGTGAACACGGCCGCCGCGTAGGTGCGGATGGACCCCGAGGCGTCGGTGACCGTGATGTTCCCCGACCTCGACCGTCCGGAGGCGGTACGGCGCAACGCGGTGACCGCGGGCCGTGGCTCTCCCCCGTGCAGGGAGGAGAGCGTGGTGCCCTGAGCCCAGTACACGATCTTGTCGGGGGCGTCCTCCCACAGCCGCGACGGCAGTCGGTCCACACCGCCGACGATGCCCCTGTGGTCGTCGTCGGCACCGGTGTAGGTGACGCGCAGGATCTCCAGGATGGAGTTGGGGAAGTCGGTGTCCCACCCTCCGGTGCCGAAGCCCACCTGCCCGAAGATCTCCCGGTGACGGAAGGAGGAGAAGTGCGGGGACTCGCACAGGAACCCGTAGAAGGTCTGGTTGTCGAGCCGGGCGACCAGGTCGTTCCAGATCTTCTTCTGGGTGGCCACGTCACGCTCGCGGATGGCCTGTTGCATACGGGTGTGCTGGACCCTTTCCAGGGTGGCGTCCCAAGCGCGGGCCACCTCACGATAGACCTCGGGCAGGTCGTCGAGGGTGGTGGCGTAGTGGGGGGTGCCCTTGAGGTCGACCACGGTGCTGGGGGTGGCCGGGGAGAGCGGGTTGGGGAAGGGTCTGGTCTCCAGACCGGCCCGGTCCACGTAGTGCCAGAAGGCGGTGGAGGAGGGTGGGAAGCGCATGGCTCCCATCTCGGCGACCACGTCGTCGGGAAAGCCCGGGAACCTCTCCGTGCGCAGTCGTCCACCGATGCGGTCCGCCTCATAGACCACCGGTTTCAGGCCCGCCTTCATGAGTTCGTAGGCGGTGATGATCCCCGACAGGCCGCCGCCGATGACGGCGACCTCGGTGCCGTGCTGCTCGGCGGGGACCTGCCCGAGCCCGGCGGGATGCTCCAGGTAGGCGTCGTAGGCGAACGGGAAGTCCGGTCCGCACATGTTCAGTGGTGTGCTCTGCTCGGGTGCGGCGCCGGCGGCGGTGGGCACGGCGGACGTCATCGGTTCCTCCTTCGGTGGGTGTGGTCCGGGCGGGTCGGGTACGGGGTGGCGCCCCTGGCCGCGCGGGCGGTGGGCGTCCGCGCGGCGGAGGGGGAGGGTCACGAGGTGAGGGAGCGGTACAGCTCCGGGCAGCGGTCCCGCAGGTAGGACTGCTCGGCGCGGGTCCGGGTGATCGCCTCCGGGTCGACCTCACCGATCAGGAGTTGCTCCTCGGGGCCGGCGCGCAGTGTCTCGGAACCGTCGGGTGCCACCAGGACACTGCGGCCCGCGTAGCGCAGATCGCCCTCGGTGTCGCAGCGGTTCACGTAGGCCAGGTGGATCTGGTTCTCCAGGGCGCGCGCGGGCACGAGCCGGTCGCAGACCTCGGTGAAGGGCAGCATGAGCGCCGTGGGCACCAGGAGGAGTTCGGTCCCGGCCAGGGCGTGGGCGCGCACGTTCTCGGGGAACTCCACGTCGTAACAGATCAACAGCCCGACGCGCAGCCCTTCGATGTCGGCCTGCACGACCTGTACGGAGCCGGGGGTGAAGACGTCGCGGTCCAGGTCACCGAACAGGTGCGTCTTGCGGTAGTGCGCCAGTCGGGTCCCGTCGGCGCCGACCAGCTGGACGGTGTTGTACACGGCGCCGTCGGCGCGTTCGGGGAACCCGTGGACGATCGCCACACCGGTGTCGGCGGCGATGCTCGCCACGGCCCGGCTGAGGGGCCCGTCGTCGGGTTCGGCGAGTTCGGACACGGTGTCCGGGCCGAGGTTGTAACCGGTCAGCGACATCTCGGGGCCGATGAGCAGGCGTACTCCGGCGTCCGCGGCGACCTTGGCCCGGTCGGCGAGCCGGTCGAGGGCGTCGGCGGGATCACCGCTGTGCCCGGTGCCCTGGTCCAGGGCCACGCGCAGGGGTCCGCGTGTCACTCCTCACCTTCCTTTTCTCGTGTGGTCTCGGGGTCCGCGTCCACTCTAGGGGCGCAAAGGCGCCGAAAAATTGCACTGAAGGCGTGAAACGCTGCGTGTTTGACCTTAAGTGCGGCCTTTCTTTGCGCGATATCGCTTTTCCGCGCACGAGATCGCTACTCACCGGAACGCCCGGAGGGGCTCGGGGAATTCCCCGAGCCCCTCCGGGCACGCCGTCAGGAGAGTGGTGCGGCCGTGGGTTCGGTCTCCAACCGGGAGCGGCGCATGCTGTAGTCGAAGTAGACGATCAGTCCGACGGCCGGCCAGACCAGGAAGGCCGCCCACACGCTCGGCGACATGCTGAACATCAGGTAGGCGCAGGCCGGCACGCCCAGGATCGGGGTGACCGGGGCACCGGGCACGCGGAAGGCCCGAGGCAGGTCGGGCCTGGAGCGGCGCAACACCACCACGGCGACGTTGACCAGTGCGAACGCGAAGAGCGTGCCGATGGCGGTGGCGTCGGCGAGTGGCCCGAGAGGAACCAGCGCGGCGAGCACGAAGGAGAGGATGACGTTCCGAGCCCTCGTCCGGAAGACACCTCGCCCCCGCCCTTCTCGCCCGATACCGTCGCGGAGGTGTTCGCGAAATGTTCGCACCGAAGGAGGCCCTTGGAACCCGCATGGCCGCCTCGGCACTCCCACATCGAGAGACAGGTTTCTTCCATGGCATGCCGTATCAGTGAGTTCGTGCTCGACTGCCACGACCCCGAGGCCCTCGCGCGGTTCTGGTGCGAGGTCCTGGACTTCGTCGTGCTCGACCGTGACGAGAACGACATCGAGATAGGCCCGCGTGAAGGGTTCGGCGGCCCCCAGCCGGCGATCGTCCTCAGCCGTACCGACGAGCCGAAGAGCGGGAAGCTTCGACTGCACATCGACGTCAACGCCACCGACCGCGACCAGGACGCCGAACTCCAGCGCCTCCTGGCCGCCGGTGCCCGAGCCGTCGACATCGGCCAGACCGGGGAGGAGCCCTGGTATGTGCTCGCCGACCCCGAGGGAAACGAATTCTGCCTGCTCAAGGGCCGGATCGATCCGCTCTGATCGCCCGGGCGGGGGCCTTGGCCACGCCGGGACACCCCGGGAGGTGAGACGGTGAGCCCCGGGAAGAGGGGCCGGGGGGAGGGACGACGGCCCCTACCGCCCCCACGCCCCACCCCTCCCCCGTGATCTTGCTCCCAGCGTCACCGGGAGCACCCCGCAGTGACACCCAGAGCAAGATCACCGGGAAAAAGCGCGGCGCCTCCGCGCGTGGAGCACCGCCTACCGCCTGACCCACGGCGCGCCACCACCATGGACGGAGATCGCGTCCAGGGAGACGAGGGGCGAGGGAGGCGAGAAAGACGAGGGAGGCGGGGAAGATGAGGGAGGCGAGAAAGACGGGGGAGGCGGTCGCGCCATCACGCACACCGGGTGAGGAAGGGGCCGCCCACCACCCACGCGGTCAAGGGCCCGACCGAAAACGCTGCCAGTGCGACACGAGGGCCCTCACCTGCCATTGGCGCCACAGACCCCACCTTCCCCCGTGACGCCCCTACTTCCAGCGGCAGACCGACAAGCCTCCTCGGTCTGCCACCTTCCCCCGTGATCTTGCTCCCAGCGTCACCGGGAGCACCCCGCAGTGACACCCAGAGCAAGATCACGGGGAGGAGAGGGGCCGCCTCCGCTCACGGACGCAGCGAGCCGGAAGGGGGGTTCAGCCGGCCACGGAGACGGTGGGACCGCCCTCTCCGTCCACGGACTCGCCCATCTCCTCGGCGATGCGCATGGCCTCCTCGATGAGGGTCTCCACGATCTTGGACTCGGGCACGGTCTTGATGACCTCGCCCTTGACGAAGATCTGGCCCTTGCCGTTGCCCGAGGCCACGCCCAGGTCGGCGTCGCGCGCCTCGCCGGGGCCGTTGACGACACAGCCCATGACGGCCACGCGCAGCGGCACGTCCAGGCCCTCCAGTCCGGCGGTGACCTCGTCGGCCAGGGAGTACACGTCCACCTGGGCCCGACCACAGCTGGGGCAGGAGACGATCTCCAGACCCCGCTCACGCAGGCCCAGCGACTCCAGGATCTGGTTGCCGACCTTGACCTCCTCGGCGGGAGGCGCCGACAGCGACACCCGGATGGTGTCGCCGATGCCCTCCGACAGCAGCGCGCCGAAGGCCACCGCGGACTTGATGGTGCCCTGGAAGGCCGGCCCGGCCTCGGTCACACCCAGGTGCAGCGGGTAGTCACAGGCCGCCGACAGCTGCCGGTAGGCGTTGACCATCACCACCGGGTCGTTGTGCTTGACCGAGATCTTGATGTCGCGGAAACCGTGCTCCTCGAACAGCGAGCACTCCCACAGCGCCGACTCCACCAGCGCCTCGGGGGTGGCCTTGCCGTACTTGGCCAGCAGCCGCTTGTCCAACGAGCCGGCGTTGACCCCGATCCGGATGGGCGTGCCGGCGTCGCCGGCGGCCTTGGCGATCTCGGCGACCTTGTCGTCGAACTTCTTGATGTTGCCCGGGTTGACCCGCACCGCCGCGCAACCGGCGTCGATGGCCGCGAACACGTACTTGGGCTGGAAGTGGATGTCGGCGATCACCGGGATCGGCGACTTCTTGGCGATGACCGCCAGCGCGTCGGCGTCGTCGTTGGTGGGCACCGCCACCCGGACGATCTGACAGCCCGAGGCGGTCAGCTCCGCGATCTGCTGGAGGGTCGCGTTGATGTCGGCGGTACGGGCGGTCGTCATCGACTGCACCGACACCGGGGCGTCCCCGCCCACGGGGACGTTCCCGACCATGATCTGTCTGGTCTTGCGCCGGGTCGCCAGCGGGCGCGGCGGAGTGGCGGGAATACCGAGATCGACGGTCACGCTTGTTTCACCTCGTCTGCCACCGGAGGGAGGCGGCACTTGATTCGTCCGTTTCGGGAAAGGGTGTCCGGCGCAGCGCGCTGAGACGCGTCCGGAAGGCACCGCTCTGGGCGGCCTCGGATACACCGTCGTTCCCGGATCGCGAACCCAGGTTACCCGTATCCGGAGGGGTGTCCCGCACGGTCGGTCACCGCCGGACCAGCGTGGACACCCCTCGCGAACGTGCCCCGGGGGCTCAACCGAAGAGCTTCACCGGGTTGAACAGGTCGGCGACGAGCAGGACGACGCTGAACACCAGGAAGCAGGCCACCACGACGTAGGCCACCGGTGTCAGCAGCGCCACGTCCACCGGAGCGGGTTCGGGCCTGCGCAGCAGCTTCGCCCAGCCGCGCTTGATCCACTCCCAGAGGGCGCCGGCCATGTGCCCTCCGTCCAACGGCAGGATCGGCAGCAGGTTGAAGGCGAACAGGAAGAGGTTCACCCCCGCCAGGATCTGCAACATGATCGCGGTGGTGTCCGCCACGGGCAGGCCCTGGGCCATGATCTCGCCGCCGATGCGGGAGATGCCGACGATGCCCACCGGGGAGTCCTGGTTGCGCTCCTCACCGAGGAAGGCGGCGGCGAACACGTCGGGGACCTTGCCGGGCAGGGAGGCGAGCGCCTCGCCGACCCCCACCAGCATGTTCCCCATCTCCGCGGCGGACTCGCCGAGGGTGAGCGGGGCGCGTTCGGTGGCGAAGACGATGCCGAGGAAACCCACGGTCTCGGTCTGGTAGACGCGGTAGCCCTGGTCGTCGTAGATCGGATCGCCGTCGGCGTCGGTCTCGTAGACGAACTCGCCCTCGGCGTCGCGGGCGGGGAGTTCGTTCTCCACGATGTCGACGTTCAGCGGCAGACGCTCGCCGTCGCGTTCGACCACGATCTCCGTGGCGCCCAGGGACTCGCGGATCTGACGGTTGGCCGTGTTCCAGTCGGGGGTGGGTTCGCCGTCGACCGCGACGATGACGTCGCCGGGCAACATCCCCGCCTCGGCGGCGGGGGTGGGGGGCGCGTCCTCACAGTCGGTGACGGTGCTGCCGGCGGGCACCACGCACTCGCTGACCTGCCCGATCTGGGTGGTGCTCTGGGGCACGCCGATGCCCATGAACAGCACACCGAGCAGGATCGCGGCCAGGACGACGTTCATCCCCGGTCCGGCGAACATCACGATGAGCCGCTTCCAGGGGGCCCGCTGGTAGAACTGCCGGTCCTGGTCCTCGGGAGTGAGTTCGACGTAGGAGGCCTCGCGCGCGTCCTCGGCCATGGCCCGCCAACGGGAGAGCTTGCCAGAGCCGTCGTCGGAGCGCTGCCGCGCGGGCGGGAGCATGCCCACCATGCGCACGTAGCCCCCCAAGGGGACGGCCTTGATCCCGTACTCGGTCTCGCCTCTGCGGAAGGACCACAGGGTCTTGCCGAAGCCCACCATGAACTCGGTGCACTTGATGCCGAACATCTTGGCCGTGGACATGTGTCCGAGCTCGTGCCAGGCGATCGAGAACAGCAGCCCGAAGACGAACAGCACGATCCCGATCACGGTCATCAGAGCGACCATGCAACTCTCCTCAAGGCGTGTCAGGCCTGGCGCGCGAGCAGCTCACGCGCCCGCGAGCGGGCCCAGTCGTCAGCGGCGTACACGTCGTCCAGGCTCAGCTCCCCGCTCGAGCCGGGGGAACCCCCGGGACGTTCCGTTCGCTGGTGCTCTGAGACTACCTGGGAGACGGTGTCCATGATCGCCGGGAACGCGAGGTTTCCACGGAGAAAGGCACCGACCGCCTCCTCGTTCGCCGCGTTGTAGACCGCGGGGGCCGTCCCCCCCGCCTCCCCGACCTCGCAGGCCAGGCGGACGGCGGGGAAGGCCTCGTGGTCCAGGGGCTCGAAGGTCCAGTTCTGGGCACGGGTCCAGTCCATGCCGGGTGCGGCGTCGGGCACCCGGTCGGGCGAGCCGAGGCCGTAGGCGATGGGGATCATCATGCTGGGCGGGCTGGCCTTGGCGATGGTGGAGCCGTCCACGTACTCGACCATGGAGTGGACGATCGACTGTGGATGGACGACCACGTCGATCCGGTCGAAGGGCACGTCGAACAGCAGGTTGGCCTCGATGACCTCCAGCCCCTTGTTGACCAGGGTGGCGGAGTTGACGGTGATGACCGGGCCCATGCTCCAGGTGGGGTGGTCGAGGGCGTCGGCCGGTGTGACCGAGGCCAGTTCGTCGCGCCCCCTGCCCCGGAAGGGCCCGCCGCTGGCGGTGACCACGAGGCGGCGCACCTCGTCGCGACGGGCGTGCAGGAGGCCCTGCGCGAGGCTGGTGAGTTCGCCCTGGGGCAGGTGCGGGAAGCACTGGGCGATGGCGAAGTGCTCGGAGTCCACGGGGACGATCTGACCCGGCCGGGCGACGGCCCGTACGAGCGGCCCGCCGATGATGAGGGACTCCTTGTTGGCCAGGGCCAGGGTGCGCCCGGCGCGCAGGGCGGCCAGGGTGGACTCCAGTCCCAGGGCTCCGGTGATGCCGTTGAGGACGACGTCGCACGCGCTCCCCGCGAGTTCGGCGATCCCGCCGGGTCCGGCCAGGACGGTGGCGCGGCTTCCGTGTTCGGCGAGGGAGCGCGAGAGTTCCGCGGCGCGACCCGGATCTGCGACGGCGACCCGGTCGACGTCCAGTTCGGCGGCCTGCTTGGCGAGCAGGTCGGCCCTGCCGCCGCCGGCCGCCAGACCCACCACCCGGAAGCGGTGGGGGTTGCGCTGCACGATGTCGATGGCCTGGGTCCCGATCGAGCCGGTGGAGCCGAGGATCACTACTGTTCGCTGCTGTTCTTCTCGCACGGTCTCATTGTCGCCCAACCGGTCGGGGGCACGTGTCCGGGTGAGTCGCACGCCTCCTCGCCCCCGGGCGTGCGCTGCCGCCTCTTTCCGAGGACGGCGGCCCCGCCCCGAGCGTCCTTCGCCCCGAAGGGCCCGGGAGCAGTCCTTCTCGGGTGTTCCGTGAGGTGGACGAGAGCGCCGGGAGGAGCGCGCCGGCGACCCTTCCCCCTCCGGCCGTCATCGGGTCTTTACAACCCGTGTCCGGTGGCCTAACTTGACCGGTGAGTAAGTTACCCGACAGTTAAGCAAACCCCTCACGACCCCGCCGACACCACGAGGTGCCGGCCCTCACCCGATGGCGATATGGCGCGTTGAGCCATCGGTTCCCCCTTCCTCCCCGTCCATCAGAGGACCCCCATGCGCTCTGCAAGGAACACCCCCCGCTCCGCCCCACTGACGGGCGACCCCTCCCCCACCGAAGACGGACCCGGATCAGGCCTTCGTGCCGCCGCGCGCCTCCTTCCCCGACTGTTGTCCTGTGTCATGGCGGCCGTGCTCGTCTCCGTGACGCTCGCCCCCACCCCCGCGTCCGCCGCCATCGGCGCCACCGTCGACTACGAGACCATCGTCAGCCACGACGGCACCAGGCTGAAGGCCAAGGTCATCACCCCCACGGGCGTGGAGGGCCCGCACCCGTTGCTGGTCATGCCCGCGGCCTGGGGCACGCCCCACATCCTCTACGTCGGGGCGGCGGCCAAGCTCGCCCACGAGTCCGGCTACCAGGTCGTCGCCTACACCTCACGCGGTTTCTGGGACTCCGGAGGCGCGATCGAGATCGCCGGTCCCGAGGACCGCGCCGACGCCGGTGCCGTCATCGACTGGGCCCTGGAGAACACCGACGCCGACCCCGACCGCATCGGCATGGCCGGGATCTCCTACGGCGGTGGGATCAGCCTGCTCACGGCGGCCGAGGACGACCGCGTCCGGGCCGTGGCCTCGCTGAGCGGCTGGGCCGACCTGGCCGTCTCGCTTTACCCCGACCAGACGATCGACGCACAGTCGGCGGAGCTGCTCCTGCTCGCCGGAAGCCTCACCGGCAACCCCGGCACGACTCTGCGGGAGGTCGATAGCGCGTACCGGCGGGGCGACATCCAACCCGCCCTGGACATGGCCCCCGACCGTTCCGCCGCCACCAAGGTCGACGCGATCAACGCCAACGGCACGGCCGTAATGATGGCCCACGCCTGGAACGACGGCATCTTCCCCGTCGGCCACATCACCGACTTCTACGAGGAGTTGGACGTCCCCAAGAGGCTGATGTTGACCCCCGGCGACCACGCCACACAGGAGGCCTTCGGCGCGCTCGGTCTGCCCAGTGAGGTCTGGGAGGCCCTCGCGGACTGGTTCGACCACCACCTGAAGGGCGAGGACAACGAGGTGGACGTCGACGGTCCCGTGCACGTCAAGCCCAACAACGGGCGCGGCGGCTGGACCTCCCACCCCGACTGGCCGTCCGTGACCGCGGACACCGAGCAGTACTACCTGGCCAAGCCGAGCACCGACTGGTTCCGTTGGCAGAGCAGCGGCGCCATGGAGTCCGCGCCCTCCACCGGGTGGAACTACCGGTTCCGGACCGGCATCGGCACTCCGGCCGAGAGCGGCACGCTGATGCTGTCCGGAGCGCTCCAGCAGTTCTTCGACATTCCGACCGGGGTGCTGCTGCCCACGGTGGACCGCTACCGTGCGGCCGTGTGGACCGGCCCCGCCTACCCCGACGGTGCCCGTGTGGCGGGCGCCCCGGAGGTCACGTTCACGTTCACGCCGACCACCGCGAACCAGTCGGTGTACGTGTATCTGTACGCGGTCAACGGCAACGGGACCGGCTCCCTGCTCTCCCACACCCCCTACACCCTGCGGGACGTCGCTCCCGGAGAGCCCGTCACGGTGAACACCGAACTGGCACCGGTGGTGTGGGACGTGCCCGCCGGACATCGTCTGGCCCTGGTGGTGGACAGCCGCGACGCGCGCTATCGAAGTGAGAGCGTGGTCGGCGACCAGGTCACCGTGACCTCCCCCGAGGGGGCACCCGCTCAGATCACGGTGCCGTTCGCCTGACCGAGGACCCGGGACGGCGGTGCGCACGCGCTCCGTCCCGGGCGGCTTCCGGCCGTCTCCGTTCCGGAGGCGGCCGGCTCTGTTCCCCCACCTTCACAACACAAACCCAAAGTAGCCACGTTGTGACTTAATGTGTGCAAGGATGCGGCCATGACCTCGCCCACCGCACACAAGATCCTCGCTCCCCTCGCCGCCGCCGCGGTCACGCTGGGAGGACTCGCCCTCGTCGAGAGACTTCCCGCTCCGGCCCCCGTCTCCGCCGTCACCCAGGCCATCCACGTGGCGGACTCCCCCGAGACTCCGGCCGAGACGAACCGTGAGGCACTGTCGCGGGTGGACGGGGTCTCCCATCAGTCGGCGGCGGTGACCGGCACCGAGCACCAGGCCGTCCTGGACTACTGGACCGAAGAGCGCATGGCCGCGGCCACACCCATCACCAACATGGTGGAGGGAGCACTGTCGCTTCCCGGGGAGATCCTGTCCCCGGACATCGTGGAGCACCAGGCCGCCCCGCACCCCAACAGCAGCGGCGAGCGCTGGACCGCGGGGGGGCTGGTCGCCAAGACCACGGGCAAGGTCTACCTGACCATGAACGGGCGCGACTTCACCTGCTCTGCATCGGTGGTGGAGGCCGCGAACAGGAGCACCCTGGTCACCGCCGGACACTGCGCCAAGGACGGCAAGGGCGCCTGGGCCCGCAACTGGACCTTCATCCCCGCCTACGCCTCCGGCAAGGCCCCGTACGGCAGGTACACCGCCCGCGATATGTTGGTGCCGCCCCAGTGGTCGAGGCAGGCGGACGACAGTTACGACTTCGCCATGGTGGTGGTCAACACCGACAAGGGCACGCCCGTGCAGGACCGGGTCGGCGCCCATCGGATCGCCTTCGACTCCTGGGGCGGGGGCGGCGCGCGCGAAGGGGTGCAGGTGTACACCTTCGGCTACCCGGCCTCCTCCCCCTACAACGGCAGGAACCTGTACTACTGCTCGGGCCGTACCAAGCCCGACACCGGAGGGACCACGGCCAACGGCGTGCGCTGCGCCATGACCCAGGGTTCCAGCGGAGGACCGTGGTTCACCGGTTTCGACACCGCGACCGGCAAGGGAGAGATCTCCTCGGTCATCAGCTTCAAGTACGCCAACGACCGCCGTACCCAGTACGGTCCCCGGTTCGGTGGGCAGGCGCGCGAACTGTACGACCACGCGGTCCGGCTCTGAGGCGCCCGCCCGGCGGTGGGCGCTCCGCGCGTTCCTCGCCCGGGGGCGCCCCCGGGCGAGGAACGCGGCGAACGGGCCGGAGGACTCCACTCGTGGGGGACCCTCCTGGCCCCCTGACGCGGCGGCGCCACGGCGCCGCCGCGATCCTCCCGTCCCCCGTGGTACGGGAGGGCCAGGCTCCTACAGGTCCAGACCGGTGAGCACCATGACCCGTTCGTAGGTCAGGTCGGTCATGGCCGCACGCACACCCTCCTTGCCCACACCGGAGCCCTTGACACCGCCGTAGGGCATCTGGTCGGCGCGGAACGTGGGCACGTCGCCGATGACGACGCCTCCCACCTCCAACTCTCGGTGGGCGCGGAAGGCGGTGTGCAGGTCACGGGTGAACACGCCCGCCTGGAGTCCGAAGTCGCTGTCGTTGACCGCGGCGAAGGCGGCATCGGTGTCGGCCACGCGCTGTAGGACCAGAACCGGCCCGAACACCTCCTCGCGCACCACCTTGGCGTCGGCGGGCACCTGCGCGAGCACGGTCGGCGCGACGGTGAGCCCGTCGCGGGTGCCCCCGGTCAGGACCTCGGCCCCGGCCTGGACCGCCTCGTCGATCCAGGCGGACACACGCTCGGCGGCGGCCTCGTCCACGAGCGGGCCCACGTCCGTGGCCGGATCGGCCGGATCGCCCACGCCCAGGGCCTCCACACGTTCCACCAGGCGCGAGACGAACTCGTCGTAGACGCCGTCCTCGACGACGACCCGCTGCACGCCGATGCACACCTGGCCGGCCTGGTTGTTGCCGAACAGGGCCACCCGCTGTGCCGCCCAGTCCAGGTCCGCGTCGGCGAGCACCACCGCGGCGGCGTTGCCGCCCAGTTCCAGGGTGACGTGCTTACGCGGGGCCAGCTCGGGCAACCGCCAACCGAAGGGGCCTCCGGTGAAGGAGATGACGGGCAGGCGCTCGTCGGTGATCAGCGAGGCCGCGCGGTCGTTGGGCATGGGCAGCACCGACACCATGCCGCCGGGCAGGTCCGTCTCGGCGATGATCTCGCCCAGGAGCAGCGCCGTCATCGGGGTCGCGGGAGCGGGCTTGACGATGATGGGGGCACCGACGGCGATGGCCGGGGCCACCTTGTGGGCGACCAGGTTGATCGGGAAGTTGAACGGGGAGATGCCCAGGACCGGCCCCTTGGGCACACGGCGGATCAGGGCCATGCGTCCGGTGCCGCCGGGGTCGGTGTCCAGGCGTTGGAGCTCGCCGCTGTCGCGGCGGGCCTCCTCCGCCGCCCAACGGAACACGGACACGGCGCGCCCGGCCTCGGCACGGGCCCACTTGATCGGTTTGCCGCTCTCGGCGGTGATGGTCCGGGCGATCTCCTCGGCGCGCTCGCCGATGCGTCGGGAGACGTGGTCGAGGGCATCGGCCCGTACGTGGGCGGGCAGGGCGGCCGCACGGGAGGCGACCGCGTGCGCGGCGGCCACGGCCTGCTCGATCTGCTCGACGTCGGGGACGGAGACCGTGCCCGCGCTCTCGCCGGTGTAGGGGTTGACGACGGTGAACTCGGTGTCGCCGGTCGCGGCGGTGCCGGCCAGCCAGAACGGACGCGTAGACATGCACGTGACGCTAGTGCCGCACCGGGCACGTCCGCCTTGTCCACTTCTGCCAACCGGAGATCGGGAATTGGACGTGTTGGAGTAGCATCCAGCGGCCGGAGAGCCCGGGTTCTGCGGGTGGAGAACAGCTGGAGAGTAGTACCGTAAGGGACCACCGGCCCCCGGGCCGGGAACACGGGAACGGCTTCGTCCGGCGGGGTCCGGGGTCGTGCCACCACGCATCCGTAGGGAGGGTCCACAGCCCGCGCGGGGATCTTCGGTCGACCGACTGGCGCGGCGGGTCTCCTTCGTCCACAGTGGGGAAGAGGGCTCTGCCGACGTGTTCGGCCGGACCCTCGGGTCCGCCTCCGCCGGGAGCCCGGGAGTGCTCATTGCCACTTGTCTACCGCACGCTCGTCGCAGTCCCGGAGCACGACGGTGATCTGGTCGCCACCGCGGCCGCGGTCCTGTCCCGGTGGTTGAGCAAGCGCGGGAACTCGGGCGCGCGCGTGGATTTCACCGCCTCGGGCCGCTTCGAGCTGAGCAACCGTTCTCGGGCCCTGGTGGTACGGCACGACAACCCCGAGGAGGGCCTGTCCTTCCTACGGCTGACCACCGAGTCCGACAAGGCGGACGGACTGTGGCGGACCATCACCACCGTGGTCGTGGACCCCGACCTCTCCCCCCGCAGGTACGTGTGGATCGACATGACCGTGGAGCCGACCGGCCCGGCCGTGGACGTGGTCGACTCCTCGCGGTTGGACATCATGCCTCCCGAGTCCGCCCGGATGCTCCTGGACAAGGTGGAGGGGCATGACGGTGACCATCCCCTCCCCGCCACGCCCCGGATCGTGCGTGGCCGGGACGACCTCCTGGTGGACACCCTGGTGGCCACGATCCGCGACCCTCGACGACGCATGGCGGTGGTCGTCACCGGCGCGCCCCGGGACGTCACCGTGGCCGACTGGCGCGGCGCCATGGCGGGAGCGCTCTCCCGCTGCACCGGGATGTGCGGTGGCTACGTCCTCGACGCCGCCGCCCAGGAGCGCATGGACGCCCTGCTGCCCCGGAGTCTGGACGTGCCCTCGGGCGGGGTGCGCACGTTCTTACCGCGCGTGGACCTGCACGACGAGGCCGACGCGGCACGCCACCCACGGATGAGTCCGGCCACCCTCGACACCGCGCGCGAGGGCGAACGCATCCGTAACTGGGTGGGCGCCGCCCTCTCCCGTCGGGTACGCGACAACGCCCTGGACGTGCGCCTGCCCGAAGCGCTCCAGGCGGTGGACGCCCTGCTGGCCGAGGAGACCGACGACGTGCGACGTCTCCCGGCCGGCACCGGTCCCGGTTCCGGGTCGCGCCCACCCGATCCTCGGGATCGGGCCGCCGTCCCTCGGACGGTACCGGGTTCGGAGGATCCCGACCCGGTCCTCGCCCAGGAGCGCGAGGTGTGGGAGCAGCAGACCCAGCGTCTGAGGGAGGAGATCACCCGACTCGGCTCCAGGATCGGGGACCTGGCGGAGGAACGCGACGAACTCCTGGCCGAGACGGCCGATCTGAGCGAGGAGCTCGACGCCGCACGCGAGCGGCTGCGCGTCGCACGCCACGAGATCCGCTGGCTGCGGGAGCAGGCGCGTGAGGCCGGGATGTTCCGGTTGGCGGCCTCGGTCGCGCCGCGCGATCCGCGCCGGCCCCCGCCCGGCAGTGTGAGCGAGCTCTTGGAGCGGATCACCGACGACTCGGAGCTGCCGCACCTGTACTTCACCATCGAGGACCAGACGGTCTACGAACTGTCCGACAGTCGTAAGGAGTCCTTGTGGGTCACCCGTGCCTGGGAGGCGCTGTTGGCCCTGAACGACTACGCCCGGTACCAGTTCGACAATCCGGGCAGCGGCATGGGCTTCCACTCCTATTTGAGGGAGAACCCCGACGGCTACCAGGTGATCCCCCTCAAGCGGCTCGCCTCACAGGAGTCGGACTACGTGCGCAACCGGGGCAAGCTCAACGACAAACGTCTGTTCCGGGTGCCCGAGGAGGTCGAGCCGGGAGGGCGGGTGCCCATGTACGCCCACATCAAGCTCGACATCGAGTACGGGATCTGTCCGAGGCTGTACTTCTACCCTCATCTGGGTCCGGGGACCACCAACCGTGTGTACGTCGGTTACCTGGGGCGGCATCTGCCCGTGCAGCAGTCGAACTGACCTTACGTACCCTGGGGCCGTGAGGAAGACGAGCATCCAGGCACCGACCGTGCTGACCGAACAGCGGTGGCGCGAGCGCGCCGAACGGCACGGCGAACGTGTGGACGCACTGGTGGCCGACCACCTACGGCGACGCCGGGAGGGCGTGCGCCATCCGGTGGAGGACTTCCTTTTCACGTACTACAACCTCAAGCCCGCCCAGCTACGACGTTGGCACCCGGGGGTGGGCACGGTCCTGGCGGGCCGGGGGGCGCGCGTCCGCCTGGAGGAGCGTTTCTACACCGAGCTTCCCGGCGGGACGGTGGGTCTGGACACCGAGGCCTTCCTGGCCGCACGTCCGGTGGTGGCCTTCGTGGAACGGCTGCTGTCGTCGGTCGCCTCACGCCCGCCGCACCTGGGCTGCTTCGGCCTCCACGAGTGGGCGATGGTGTACCGGACCGAGCAGGTGCGGCACGACCGGGTACCGCTGCGGTTGGGCCGTGAGGGCACCGACAAGGTGGTGGAGTCGCACCGGATCCAGTGCTCCCACTTCGACGCCTTCCGCTTCTTCACCGAGCCCGCGCGTCCCCTCAACACCCTGCGACCGACCCGCGAGGGGCAGACCGCGATGGACCAGCCCGGATGCCTGCACGCCAACATGGATCTGTACAAGTGGGCGTACAAGCTGACCCCCGCCGTGCCGTCGGAACTGGTGGTGGACTGCTTCGAGTTCGCACGGGAGATCCGGACCCTGGACATGCGCGCCTCCCCCTATGACCTCACCGCGTGGGGATACGCACCGGTGCGCGTGGAGACGGCCGAGGGCAAGGCCGACTACATGCGGGCTCAGCAGGACTTCGCCGGGCGCGGCGCGGTCCTGCGTGAACGCCTGCTCGACGTGTGCCGCGCCCTGCGCGAGGGCTGAGGTCCCCGCCGTGGGACAGGCGTCCCCGGCTCCGCCGGTCCGAGGGCGTGTTCGCGGAACGGGCGCCCGGGCGGGCGGAGATGACGGTCGACCCTCGCGGCCCGGCCTGCGCTCTCTGGGTCGCGGTGGGCCCGACGGCGACCGAGTCGCCCCCGCCGGAGCGGGGAGGAGATCGGGGCGGACACACGTGCCCGTGCGAGGCCGGCCGCACGTCGGTGGAACCTCCGTCGGTCGTAGGGGAACGGGAGCGTGGCGGAGAGGATCCTCGTTCTCGCCTCCTCCCCCGCGTTCCGGTCCTCCCTCACCGCGACCCCGCTGTTTCCGAAGAAGAACCCCCGAGTACGGTGGAACACCGCACCAGAATCATGAAGAATATGTATGTTGAAAACGAATAAAAAGTGATTCCCATGAATACGTACCACAGGAAGGTGATCGCGGGTCCGGCATTGGTGATCCCCATGATCATCACGTCGCTGATCGGTTTCGGCGTCCTGTTCGCGGCCATGCGTTCGCGCCCCGAGGAAGTGGGAGGAATGCTGGTCATCGTCGCGGCACTGATCGTGACGCCGCTCCTGATGTGCCTGCCCCATGTCCGCGTCAGACTGTCCGGCGACACACTCTTCCTACGCCTGTGGCCGTTGTGGAAAAAATCCATCCAGGTCGATCGGATCCATTCCTTGAAGATCGTTCCGGTAAAGCCCCTCGCTGATTTCGGGGGCATCGGGATCCGACTGGGCGGTGAGGGCGCGACCGGACTCTTGATGCGGGGCGGCGACGGTGTCGAACTCACCCTCGACCAGGGGCGACGCTACGTCGTGGTCGTTCCGGACGCCGAGGTCCTGGCTCGGCGCATCACGGCGGCGCAGAAACAGGCCTGAGCCGAACGGGTCTTTCCCCCTCTTCTGGGCTCGGTCGCCCCGCTTCCAGGAGTGTCCCCGTCCGGTCCGGCACGGGGGAGCGCGGAGCGGACGGACCGCTCTTGCGTCAGGCCCCGCCGTCCGGGTTCCACAGCGCCAGGCCGGCGAGGGCCGAACAGAAGACGACCGACAGGACGAACAGCGGCACACGTAGTCCGCGCCGTCCCACGGAATCGGCCGCGACCCGCGCCAGATGCCACATACCGACGGTGGCCCCCGCGACCACCGGGCCCACGCCCAGTGCCCACAGCACCATCGGGTCCGTCATCCGCTCACCCTGCCCCTGGTCGGCGAGAAGCCAGAGAGAGGAGCCCAGGGACAGCGACCAGATCCGCGTCCGGTCCAGCAGGCGCTGGATGCCCAGGGTGACATGGCGGAGCAGGAGGGAGATCAACAGCACGAGAGAAGCACCACCATCTGAGGGTCGTCACCGGATCGGACGTCGTCGACCGGGCGGGGGTTCCCGACGAAGACACCGTCGCCTCCCCGGGCGACATGGCTCCGAGGTCGCCGGAACCGCCCCCGCGTCCCCTGGCCCGGGAGTCACGGAGCGGAGCCGACGAAGGTCATGACCCAGATTCTCGCAGAACGCCTCCCGAGGGGAGTCGTCCCCGTCATCACGTGGCCGTGAGGGATCCACGGCCTCGGGATGACAGGTGTCATGTCCCATCCGGAGCACGGCGGCGTCGACCTGACGGGCGGTTCCCCGGGTCCCGGGGAACCGCCCGCCGCCGGTCGGCTCAACCGGCGCCGTGCACGATGCGCTCGGCCATGTCCTCGTTGGGGTGGATTTCACCTGCGAGGATCTGTTCGGCGTAGTGACAGGCGACACGGTGGGTGCTGCCCTCGGCGGCCCCGTCGAGCGGGCGGAGCTCGGGCCGCTCGGTGTCGCACCGTTCCTTCTGCCGCCACGGGCAACGGGTGTGGAAGCGGCATCCGGTGGGCGGATCGGCGGGCGAGGGCAGGTCCCCGGAGAGCAGGATGCGCTCCCGGGTGTCCTCCACCTGCGGGTCCGGTACCGGTACCGCCGACATCAGTGACCGCGTGTACGGGTGCATGGGTGTTTCGTACAGTTCGTCGCTGGAGGCCTCCTCCACCAGCGAACCCAGGTACATCACCCCGACCATGTCGCTGACATGACGGACCACCGCCAGGTCGTGCGCGATCACCAGGTAGGTCAGCCCCAGCTCCTTCTGTAGGCTCTCCAGCAGGTTGAGCACCTGTGCCTGGATCGACACGTCCAGCGCCGACACCGGCTCGTCGCAGATGATGAGGTCCGGTTCCAGCACCAACGCGCGGGCGATACCGATGCGCTGACGTTGTCCCCCGGAGAACTCGTGCGGGTAACGGGTGAGCGCCTTCGCCGACAGGCCCACCCTCTCCAGTGCCTCGACCACGCGTCTGCGCTGGTCCTTCAGAACCTCCTCGCGACGCTGCCCGCCCCCCTGCGGCCCCTCGCCCTCGGCCGGACCGCCGATCCCGTGGGTCTGCAACCCCTCCAGGAGGATGGACCCGATGTTCTGTCGGGGGTTGAGGCTGCCCAACGGGTCCTGGAAGACCATCTGTAGGTTCTTGCGCTCACGGCGCATCGACTCACCGTCCAGTCCGGCCAGGTCCCGACCGTCGAAGAGCACCTCGCCTTCGGTGATGTCCACCAGCCGCAGCACGGCCCGGCCCAGAGTGGTCTTGCCGCAGCCGGACTCCCCCACCAGGCCGTAGGTCTGGCCCCGCCGGATCTCCAGGCTCACCCCGTCCACGGCCCGTACGTGTCCGACCGTTCGGTCGAAGAGCACTCCCTTTCGGATGGGGAAGTGCACCTTGAGGTCGTTGATCCGCAGCAGACTCATCCCTGCGCCTCCTCGTCTTCGCCGACCAGGGCCGGGCCCTCCAGTGAGGGCCGGTCCAGGACGTCCGCGTGGCCGATGGGGTTCACGCACCGGTGCACGTGCTCGGCGCCCCCCGCTCCGGCGGTGTCGCTCCGCTCCCGACCCTCCACCCCGGCCGCGGTGCCCACCGCCGCCAGCGCGGGCGGTCCTTGCAGGCACTCCAAGGTGTAGTGGTCGCAGCGGGGCGCGAACGCGCATCCCTTCGCCCAGGCGATGTTGTCGTTGATCGATCCGCGGATGGGGGTGAGCGGTTCGCCCCGGGGAGCGTCCAGCCGCGGGATGGAGCCCAGCAGTCCGACCGTGTAGGGGTGGGTGGGATCGGCGAACAGCGGCGCGCGGGGGGCCTTCTCCACGGCCCTGCCCGCGTACAGGACGTTGATGTCGTCGCACAGGCCCGCGACCACGCCCAGGTCGTGCGTGATCATCAGCAGTGCGGTGCCCTCCTCCGTGACCAGGTCCTTGAGCAGTTCCAGGATCTGCGCCTGGATGGTGACGTCGAGGGCGGTGGTGGGCTCGTCGGCGATCATCACCCGAGGACGGCAGGCCACCGCCATGGCGATCAGCGCGCGCTGGCGCATACCGCCCGACAGTTGGTGGGGGTACTCGCGCAGGCGGCGGTTCGGGTCGGGGATGCCCACGCGGTTCAGCAGCTCCGCGGCCTCCTTCTCCGCGGCCGAGCCGCGCATGCCCCGATGCCGTTTCAGGATCTCGGTGACCTGGCGGCCGATCGGCACCACGGGGTTGAGGGAGCTGAGCGGGTCCTGGAAGATCATCGCCAGCCGCGACCCGCGCAGGTCGCGCATCTTTCTTTGCGAGAGCTTCAGCAGGTCGACGGGGCCCTCGGGCAGGCGCATGACGGCGCTTCCCCCGACCTTCACCCCCCGTTCGGGGAGCAACCCCATCAGGGCGAGCGAGGTGACGCTCTTTCCACAGCCGGACTCGCCGACCAGGCCGGTCACCCGGCCCTCCTCCAGGGTGAAGGACACCCCGTCCACGGCCCGCACCTCGTCGGAGCCGCGCCCGCCGAACACCACGGACAGCTCGTCCACCGCCAATAGCGGCGTGCTGGAACTCATGGTCACTTCCTCAGCTTCGGGTCGAGTGCTTCGCGCATCGCCTCGCCCAACAGGGTGAAGCCCAGGGCGGTGACGATGATGGCCAGTGCCGGGTACACGGCCAGCTGCGGTGCGCTGGACAGGAACCGCTGGGCGTCGGCGAGCATGGTCCCCCACTCGGGGAAGGCCGGGTCCGGGTTGCCCAGTCCCAGGTAGGACAGGGCCGCCGCGTCGATGATGGCCGTGGCCAGGGTGAGCGTGGACTGCACGATCACCGGTCCGAGCGAGTTCGGCAGGATGTGCGCCAGGGCGATCTTGTGTTTGCGCACACCCAGCGCGCGGGCGGCCAGCACGTAGTCGCGACTGCCTTGGGAGAGCATCGCCCCGCGCAGCAAGCGGGCGAAGATCGGGACCTGGGCGACGCCGACCGCGAGCATGACCGTGGTCAGACTGGGGCCGACGAGAGCGGCGATGGTGACCGCCAGGAGCAGGGTGGGCAACGCCAGCATCATGTCGATGACGCGCATGACCACGTTGTCGACCTGGCGCCCCCAGTATCCGCCCAGGACCGCGGCCGCTCCGGCCGTGCCGCCGAGCAGGGCGCCGACGCCGAAGCCGACCAGAGTGGCGACCACACCGACCAGGAGGGTCTGTCGGGCGCCGATCACCATGCGGGAGAACTGGTCGCGTCCCAGGTTGTCCAGGCCGAGCCAGTTCTCGGCGCGCGGGCCGACGAACACGTTGCGGTTGGGGAAGACCTCCGCGCCCCACGTCTGGGCCGTGGGGCTGTAGGGGGCGATGAGCGGCGAGAACAGCGCCACGATCAGGAAGATCGCGACCAGGACGGCGCCCGTGATGGCCATGGGGCTGCGGCGCATCCGGGCCAGGGCGGTGCGCCAGACGCCGGCGCCGTGGTCGCTCTCCTCGCGCCGGCCCATGAGTTCGGCCAGTCTGTCGATCTTGGCCGCCTTGCGTCCGAGCAGGGGGGTGCGCTCGTCGGTGGCGTCGGTGTGTTCCGGGGCGTCCTGGGTCTCGGACCGGTTCTGGGAGCTCGGTGTCGTCGGCATCACTGGGCCCGCACTCTCGGGTCGAGGAGGCTGTAGGAGATGTCCACCAACAGGTTGATGAACACGTACAGGGTCGCGATGAGCAGGATGAACCCGGTCAGGACCGGGTAGTCGCGCGTCTGTGTGGCGGCGTAGATGAAGGAGCCGATCCCTGGGAAGGCGAAGACGCTCTCGGTGAGCACCGCTCCGGCGAACAGGCTTCCGGTGAGCAGACCGACCGCGGTCACCACCGGCAGGAGGGCATTGCGCATCACGTGGCGGGTGCGCACGGTGCCCGGCCGCAGTCCCTTGGCGTTGGCGGTGCGCACGTAGTCCTCGCCGAGGACCTCCAGGACGCTGGCCCGGGTCATGCGCACGATCACGGCGAGGGGGATCGAGGCCAGCGCGACCCCGGGCAGGGCGAGGTGGAGCAGGGCGTCCCACACCACGTCGAACTCACCCGTCCTGATGCCGTCGAGGACGACGAAACCGCTGAGGTCGGTGCGACTCATGCCCGGGGACAGCCGGAAGGCCGAGGGGAACAGTCCGAGCCGTTCGGCGAAGACCACCTTCAGGATGAAGGCGAGGAAGAACACCGGTGTACAGATGCCCAGGAGGGAGCCGCCGACGGCGGCGAAGTCCAGTGCGGACCCTCGCTTGCGCGCGGCGAGGTAACCGAGGGGGACGCCCACGGCGACCGCGATCAGCATCGCGGTGACGGCCAGTTCGAACGTGGCCGGAAAGCGTGTCATGAACTCCTCGGTGACCGGCCGACTGGTCATGAGGGAGGTTCCGAGGTCGCCTTGGACGATACGGCGCAGGAAGGCGAGGTACTGAACCGTGAGCGGTTCTTCCAGGCCGAAGGACCGTCGCAGCTGGGCACGCTGTTCGGCGGTCGCGTCGTCGGGGAGGAGGGCGTACTCCGGTCCGCCCGGCAGCCGTTGCAGCCAGACGAACAACAGGATCGACAGGCCGCCCAGTGTCGGGATCAGCTGTAGGAGACGCCTGACGATGAATCGCAGCACCTTCGCCGCCTTTCGCCAGTGTGGGAACGATGGACGCGAAGCGTCCCCGCCGGGGTGTGGCGGGAGTTCGGATGGTCGGTCACGGGGTGGGACACCGAACGGCGCGCGCCCGCACGTGTGGTGCCGTGGGCGGTGACCGTCGGCGGAGGGTCGGGCCCCTCGCAGGAGATCGGGCGTCCGTGTGCCGTCCGCTCCCCGCGTCCCGCCGGCTCGGCGGACCGCGATCCCTCCCGGGTCGCGGTACGGGGGTCCCGCGGTGCCCGGGGCTCACCGCCCCGGGCACCGCACGGGCCCGACCGGTGTCCGGTCGGGCCCTCCCCACTCCCCTCACGGGGAGGAGGGGCGGGTCACTTCCAGGAGGCCTCGGAGAAGTTCTCCTGCGTCAGCGGGCTGACGTTGGGCGGGTTGACGTTCTCGGCGAAGGCGATGGAGGGCGGGGAGCTGGAGATGGGCAGCCCCGGCAGGATCTCCATGACCTGCTCGTTCAACTCCTGGTAGGCGGCGATGCGCTCCTCCTCGTTCGGGTTGGTGCTCGCCTCCTCCATGGCGTCGAACAGCTCCTCGTCGCGGAGGCCGAACTCACCGGTGTAACCGGAGAACCAGGTACCGATGAAGTTGTAGGCGTCGTTGTAGTCGCCGGTCCAGCCGAGCAGGTACAGCGGGCACTCACCGGAGTTGGTCTTCGGGATGTACTCGGTCCACTCGTAGGTGACCGGTTCCACCGTGACGCCGACCGCCTCCAGGTCCGCGGCGATGACGTCGAAGATGTCGCGCGGCGCGGGCATGTAGGGGCGGGTGACGTCGGTCGGGTAGCAGAACTCGACCGTCAGGTCCTCGTGCCCGGCGTCGGCCAGCTTCTCCTTGGCGAGTTCGGGATCGTACTCGAAGGTCCGCACGTCCGGGGACCAGCCGTCGAGGGTGTCGGGGTGGAACTGGGTGGCGACCTCGCCGCCCTCGGGGAGGATGGTGTCGACGATGCGCTGGCGGTCCACCGCGTGCGCGAGGGCCTCACGCACCTCGATGTCGGCGAGCGCCTCGTGGGCCTCCTGCTGGTAGGCCATGTAGAGGATGTTGAACACGTCGCGGGTGGGCACCTGGAAGCCGGCCTCGATCAGCGGCTCCACGTCGGCGGGCGCGACCAGGTCGTAGCCGTGGATGTCCCCGGCCTCCAGCGCCTGGCGACGGGCGTTCTCGTCGGGGATCGCGCGCAGGATCATCGTCTCGAAGCCGGCGGGCTCGCCCCAGTAGTCGTCGAAGCGCTTGAGGGTCACCTCGGCCTGGTCGTGGTCCCACTCCTCGACGGTGAAGGGCCCGGTGCCCGCGATCGTCCCGGCCGTCTGGCTGTACTCGGGAAGGGTGTAGTTGCCCTCCTCACCGGTGATCTCCTGGTCGGCGATGGCCTCCAGGGTGGTGGGGCTCATGATGCCGAACGCCGCGAGGCTGAAGCCACCGGGGAAGATCGAGGAGTACTCCGAGATCGTGATGACCGCGGTCAGCTCGTCCTCGGCCTCACAGGAGACGAAGCGGGCCTCGGGGGTGTCCTCGTTCTCGTTCTCGGCGAACCCGCCGAAGATCGACTGCCAGTAGTAGGAGTTGTTCGTGCTCTGGTAGCCGCCGGTGAGGTTGTACCAGCGGTCGAAGTTGGCACAGACCGCTTCGGCGTCGAGCTCGTCACCGTCGTGGAAGACGACGCCGTCGCGCAGGTGGAAGGTCCATACGGTGCCGTCCTCGGACTGTTCCCACTCCTCGGCGAGTCCGCCGATGATCTCGCTGCCGCCCGACTCGTGCTCCAGCAGGGTGTCGAAGACCTGTCGGCTGTAACGGTAGGTCTCACCGTCACTGGTGAGGAAGGGGTCGAGGGTGCTGATGTCACCGGCGGCCGCGAAGACGAAGGGTTCGGACTCGTCGGTACCGCCCTCGCGGGTGCTCTCGGCACACGCCGTGGCCACCATGGTGAGGGCCGCGGCCGAGGCCAGGAGGGCCAGCGGTTTTCGGGAAGACTTCGTGAACATGGTCCACCTCAATGTGGGGCCGGGTGCAGGGGAGGCCCTGGAACGATTGAGTGGACACTAGACCGCGCCGAGAGCGGCTGTGAAGGTAGACGGCTGGGTATTAATACAACCGTTTCACATCTGTGCCGCGATCCATAGACGTGTTTTCACCGACGACCTGTCGAGCGGAGGGCTTCCGTCACCACGCCTTATGGGTGACGCCCCGGTTCTTCGTCCGGGACACCTCCCAGAAAAGCGAAGCTTTCCATCCCATCATGGGATGAATCATGGCGATGTCGCGACCTCCCCTTTTCGACCATCGGAATTCCGGTGCCCGCGCCGAGGACGCGGCACTCTATGATGTGCCGATGTGACCACACCCCTTGACGACGCGGAACTGACCGCGTTCCTCGAAGGCCAGGAGTCCGCCTGGCTGGCCGAGCAGCTCATGTTGATCGCCGACGAGGATCCCCTCGTCCGGATCCGACTGACCGCCGCGGCCGGATCCGAGAAGGCCGTGGACGAGGCGCGCGACGCCGTTCTGACCGGCGTCGCCGACCATCTCCCGGAGGATCCGACCGAAGGCACCGACGCCCTGCACCGGGTTCTGGACGTGCTGGACGACCTCGCCGACTACGGTTTCGAGGACGAGTCGGCCGACATCGCCGACGAGGCGCGCGAGCTCTACCTCAGGCGCCACGGTGAGGACGGCGGCGAGCACCTGGCGCGGCTGCACGCCCTCGCCGACGGTGAGGAGGACCAGGGGTAGGGTGCCGGGGACGGAGTCCCCCGTCCCCGTGCCAGGGCGCCACGACCCCTCCACCGGGGACTCCTCGTCCGGTCACCGCATACACCAACGACGGACCTCGGTGCTCCACAGCGCGATGTTGACGGCGATGGAGGCGAGCGCGCCGAGAAGCCCGACGAGCATCAACGGCGTGTCCGCCAGGCGTGCGGCCATGTGCAGTGTCGCCAGGGTCAGGCCCAGCGCCACCACGGCCACGAACTGGGCGGTGCGCCACAGGATGTGACCTCCACGGCGCACCGGGACCGCCAGAGCGGCCAGGACGGCGCCCACCGATATCGCGACGACCATCAGGGTGAGCAGATCACCGGCGTGCTCCGCGGGAAGGCCGGCCCTGCTGTCCCAGGCGACGTAGGCGAGAAGGCCGTACGCGGGAAGGAGGGCGAACATCAGGACGCAGGTCTGCCGCACGTCCAACGGGGGTCGCACACCGGGTCGGCGCACCTCGACGAGGGCCGCCGTGGAGGCCCGGACCGACGCGAGGCGCTGGGAGATGACCGGTGTGGGGGACGAAACGGAATTCTGCATGCCGAACAGGGTCGCGCGCGCAACGTTCCCGTGCAAGGCGTCCACCGAACCCGCGTACGAATGGTGATCCGACGGTGATGTGTCCGCCACCGCGCCGCCACGGCCCCTCAGTCCACGACGCTCCGCGCCTTCGCCTCCGGCAGGCGCGATCGCACGTACTCCAAGGCCTGTTCGAGGAGCGTCTCGACGTCCTCACGGACGTCCATCTCCAACCCCGGCTCTCCGCTCTCCAACGGCTCCAGGGTGTCGAACTGCGATTGCAGCAACGCGGGCGGCATGAAGTGGTCCTTGCGGGTCTCCATCCGCTCCCAGATCACCTCGGGGCTCCCGCTCAGATGCAGGAAGTACACCTCGGGCGCGCCCCGGCGCAGGACGTCGCGGTAGTCGCGTCGCAGGGAGGAGCACGCCATGACGGTGGAATCACCGTGGGCGTCGTGCTCGGTGATCCACCCGGCCAGTTCGCGCAGCCACGGCCATCGGTCATGGTCGGTCAGGGCGATACCCGCGGCCATCTTGTCGATGTTGGCCGGTGGATGGAAGTCGTCGGCCTCGGCGAAGGGGAGTCCGAGCCGTTCGGCCACTCGTCGGGCGACGGTGCTCTTACCGCTGCCGGCGACTCCCATGAAGACGAAATGCATGGCTTCTCCGTGTCCTGGTGCCCCTGCACGGCCGCAAGCGCCACCATGAATAGTGATATCAATCAGTCCGGCTAGGCTTCAGCCTGACCCCTGGCCGGATGTGGCCAGGCCGGACCCGTCCCGGAGCCCGAGGAGAACGATGGGAACTGACCACCGCACGCTGCACAACCGGGTGCTGGCGGTGCTCGGGCCGGCCATCGCCGCAGGTGAGTACGCGACCGGTCACACCTTCACCCTCCAGGGCCTCGAACAGGACTTCGGCGTCTCCCGGACCGTCGCCCGCGAGGCCGTCCGTGTCCTGGAGTCCATGCGGCTCGTGGTCAGCCGCCCCCGCACCGGTATCCGTGTGCGCCCCCGCGGTGACTGGAGCGTCTTCGATCCCCAGCTGATCCGCTGGCGCCTGGCCGGACCGCAGCGGATGGAACAGCTCCGGTCCCTCAACGAACTGCGCTCCGCGGTGGAACCCGGTGCCGCCGCCCTGGCCGCCGAGCGCGGTGGCACCGAGGAACGTGCCGGGCTGGTCGTGATCGCCGACCAGATGGTCCGCACCGGCCGCAGTGGGGATCTGGAGGCCTTCCTCCAACTGGACATCACCTTCCATCGCCGCATCCTCGAACTGTCCGGCAACGAGATGTTCCTCGGCCTGTCCCAGGTCGTGTCCGAGGTTCTGGTCGGGCGCACCTCCTATCACCTGATGCCGCGCAACCCCCGACCCGAGGCCCTGCGATTGCACAAGGCCGTGGCCCAGGCCATCCGCGACGGTCTGCCCGACGTCGCGGAGGCGGCGATGCGCTCCATCGTCACCGAGGTCTCCGCGGCCCTGGAGGAGGAGCCCCAGGGCGACCTCGACACGCAGCCGGCGCGCTGACGGGGCGGGCGCCGGACCGCGCCCGCCCCGACGGCTCACAGCACGAGGCTGAGGCCGAACGCGAGCCCGAAACCGATGAAGCCGATCAGGGTCTCCATGACGGTCCATGTCTTGAGCGTGGTCTTGACGTCCATACCCAGGAAGCGTCCGACCAGCCAAAAACCCGAGTCGTTGACGTGCGACAGGGCGGTGGCCCCGGAGGCGATCGCGATGACGATCAGCGCCAGGTCGACCGAGGACAGGCCGGTGGAGGCCTGGACGGCCGGGGCGATGAGGCCGGCCGCCGTGGTGATGGCCACGGTCGCCGATCCCTGGGCCACGCGCAAGGCGAGCGCGATGACGAAGGCGGCCACGATGACCGGAAGACCGGTCGACTCCAGGGTGTGGGCCAGGGCGGCTCCGATACCGCTGGTGTGCAGTACACCGCCGAACATGCCGCCCGCACCGGTGATGAGGATGATGGCGCAGACCGGGCCGAGCGCCCCGCCGACGATCTCCTCGACCCTTTGGCGGGTGAAGCGGCCCCGGCTGAGTACGAGCATCGCGTAGATCACGGTGATGAGCAGCGCGACCGGGGTCTGCCCGATGAGCTGGGCCGCCTGCGTCCACAGGGCGTTCTCGGCGAAGACGCCGGTGGCGACCAGGGTGGTCACACCCGTGTTGGTGAAGATGAGCAGCATCGGCAGCAGCAGGACGCTGAGCACGGTGGCGAGACCGGGCGGGTTCTCGTGCGTGACCGTGCCGTCGGACATGATGTCCTCGGGAACCGGGAGCTCCCACTTCCTGCCCGCCCACAGGCCGAACAGATAGCTGGCGAGATACCAGGTGGGAACGGCCAGGACGAGGCCGACCAACAGCGTGAGGCCCATGTCGGCGCCGATCTCCACCGCGGCGGTGACCGGACCGGGGTGCGGGGGCACGAAGGCGTGCATGACCGCGAAGGCGCCCGCCGTGGGCAGGGCGTACAGGAGCACGGAACCGCCGACACGGCGGGCCACGCTGAAGACGATCGGCAGCATGACGATGAGGCCGACGTCGAAGAAGATCGGGAAGCCGAAGAGCAGCGAGGCCACTCCCAGGGCCATGGGGGCGCGCTTCTCCCCGAAGGCCTTGATCAGCACACCGGCCAGGACGGCGGCTCCGCCGGTGACCTCCAGCATGCGGCCGATCATCACTCCCAGGCCCACGAGCAGGGCGACACTGGCCAGAGTGGTGCCGAAGCCGCCCAGGAGTGTCGGCACCACCTCCGACACGGGGATGCCGGTGGCGAGCGCGGTCAGCAGGCTGACCAGGACGAGCGCGATGAACGCGTGCAGTTTGAAACGGATGATCAGGAACAGCAGGAGGGCGATGGCGCCCGCGGCGATCCCGAGGAGGGGGCCCGTTCCGTAAACGGGTTCGAAGTTCTCCACGGCGGAAGCCTTCCGTCGGTGTGCGTGGGTGTCGGGCCGCCTGGGGGTACGGCTTCGTCCCGCACGGAGGCAGGCGCCGAGAATGGTAATACCATTTGTGAGGTTCTGTGAACGCCGACGCTCTCACGTGTGACGAACACCAGGTCGCTCGGCTTCGAAAAAGCCGATCATATGATGACTTCCGCGTTTGGTGTGATGTATGACACCCCCAGCCCCAGGGGGCGCGGGGCGCCGATCCCGGCGGGCCGTTCGGAGGTCCCACGCCGCCCCTGGGGCGGGCTTCATCCGGCACATCCCCGCGCCAGGGGCGTTCTCACCCGGAGGATCGAGGGAGGAGCCGCTCATCCGACCCGGGCGAGGTGGCGGCGGACCACCTCACACCCGTGTCAGATGGAACAGACACCGGTGGACGGGCACCAGGGTCGATCCGCGCCGACTCCCTCGCCCCTCCCCCCGTTACCGCTTACCCCTCCGTGCCGCCCGTCTCATCCTTCCGGCCCGCTCCAGGACCTGGTTCCTCTGCGTGTCGCGTGCGGCCTCCTCTTCGCGGGGGGAGGAGTGCGCGTACCCGACGATGGCGCGCACCGTCCGCGCCGAGTAGACGACATGCGTCGGCACGTCCCAGCCCAACTCCTGCCGCAACCTCGCGGTCAGGGCGAGCACGGTGATGGAGTTGGCCCCCAGGCGGAAGAAGTCACTGTCGGGCGTGACCTCCCCCTGCCCCAGCAGTTCCTGCCAGATACGGACGACCGTGCCCGTCTCCGGGTGCTCGACGTACGGGCCGTCGACCACACCGGGACGATTCCGGACCTCGCTTCTCAAGGCGCCGTAGTCGAGCTTGCCGTTCTCCGTGAGGGGAAAGGCCTCCAACACGTGGACGAGATCGGGCACCAGGTAGCCCGGCACGCGCTCGTGCAGCCATCGTCGCAGCTCATGGCCGTCGATCCCGTCCGCCTCCACCGCGGCCCGCAGGGTGGACGTCCCCGCTATCCGCTCCGCGTACGCCGCGGCCCTGCGCACCGACGGATGCGCCTCCAACTCGGCCTCGACCTCGTCCGGTTCGACACGGTGGCCGCGGACCTTGACCTGGCGGTCGAGACGACCGAGGTACTCGAACGAGCCGTCGGGAAGCAGCCGGGCCCTGTCTCCCGTGAGATAGGCCCTCGCCCCACCGAAGCCCTCCAGGGTGACGAAACGGCGTGCGGTCAGCTCGGGGTCGTCGAGATACCCGTGGGCGAGGCCGTGGCCGGTGACCGCCAGCTCTCCCGGCACACCCACCGGCAGCGCGTTCAGAGCGTCGTCGACGACCACCGCGCCGGAACCGTCGACCGGCGGCCCGATGGGCGTCGAACGCAGGCCCGACAGGTCGCGAGAGACCCGGTAGCAGCAGGAGAACGTGGTGTTCTCCGTCGGACCGTAACCGTTGACGAGGTTGGCGCGGGGGACATGGGCCGAAGCCCGTACGAACAGGTCCGGGGGCACGGGCTCGCCACCCACCAGGAGGTGGGTCATACCGGCCAGCCGAGCGGGCTCGGCCTCCAGTAGCCTCTCGAACAAGGAGACGGTGAAGAAACCGGCGGTGACACCGTGGCGTTCGACCGCCTCGCACAGCCTCCTGGGGTCTTGCAGCTCCCTGTCGCCGGGCACCACGAGCCTGCCTCCGTTGGCCAGGGCTCCCCAGAGCTCGAACGTGGCCGCGTCGAAGGAGGTGTTGGAGACCAACATCGTGGTGTGGCCGTGGTCCAGTGGCAGGGTGCGGTTGCCGCGGACGAGGCGTACGACGGCCTTGTGCGGGACCCCGACGAGCTTCGGTTCCCCACTCGTGCCGGAGGTGGGCATGACGTAGGCGAGGTCCTCGGGCCCCGGGGCCGCCGCCACCTTCTCTCCGCTCGAATCCGTTCGCGCTTCGAGGGCGTCCACGAGGACACACGGCAGCTGCTCGGACAGACCGAGGTCCTCGGCGATGTCCGATCGTGTCACCCAGGCGCTGACCGCGGCACGTCCGACCAGCCGGGGAAGGCGGGTCCGGGCGTGCTCAGGGGCCAGGGGCAGGTAGGGGGCACCCGTGCGCAGCACGGCGAGCAGCGCGGCGGGCAGATCGGCGCACTTGTCCAGGACGACGGCCACCGGACCGTGTCCGTCGGGGACCGTGCGCCCCAGGGCGAGGGCGATCCGGTCGGCGCGCTCGCTCAGCTCCCGGTAGGTGATCCGGTGGTCGCCCTCCTGGACGGCGACCGTCTCCGACCGCTCCCGCACTTGTTCGGCCACCAGGTCCACGACGCTCTCACCGACCGCCTCCGTGCTCGGCAGAGCCGTCGTCCTGATGAGCTCCTCCTCGTCCGGGCCGAGGTGTGGCAGATCGGCCAGCGGAGCGTCGGGATCGGTCATCGCCGCCGCCCAGAAGCCGCTGAAGGCCTCCGCCACGGACTCCAGAGCGCCGGGCGCGCATGCGGTCCCGACCCATTCGACACGGGGTGGGCCGTCGCCCCCTTCGTCCAGGAACAGAGTGAGTTCGTGGTGGGAGTTCGAGGGCAGACCCGGCCACCTGCGGATCCGTTCCTCTCCTCCGTCCTCGCCGGCTTCGGGAAGCCCCTGGACCCGCTGTGCCAGGACGACCCTGGCGTGCGCGGGGTTCTCCCGACGCGTTCCTTGGTTCAGGTCCGCGGCCATGTCCTCGAAGGAGAGGTCGCGGTGTTCCATCGCCTCCCGAAAGAGGCTCGCCACCGCCTCCAGGTAGGTCCGCAGACTCCGCCCCTCGCCGGCCCGGTCCACATGGTCGCGCACCGGGAGCAGGTTCACCATGTGTCCGATGGCATCGGTGCAACCGATGTCGTGACGCCGGGACACGGCAACCGAGACGGTGTTGTCAGGATGGCCCTGACGACGCCGGGAGAGGGCCTTGAACACCGCGAGGACGAGAACGAACGGCGTCGTTCCGGACTCACGGGCCAGTTCCCGTGCCCGCTCCCAGAGGGGGAGTCCTCGTGTGAGGCGGAACCGTCGCGTTCGGTCCGCGTCCCGTTCCATCGGTGAAGGCAGGGCGGGCACGTCCGGGACGTCCCTCAGTCGCTCCTTCCAGTAGGCCAGGAGCGCCTCGGCGCGCTCGGGGTCCGGACCCGCCAGTGCCTTGATCGAAGCGGTGCCGGGAACACCCTCTGACCGGGAACCGGTCGGTCGTCCCTCGCAGGCGTGGACCAGATCGCGTTCGAGGATCGCCGCCGACTCTCCGTCGAACACGAGGTGGTCGGCCGCGAAGAGCAACGCCCCGAATCCGGGCCCCCGGAGCAGTTCGGCCGTCCACGGCCGAGACCCCGCGTCCAAGCGCCGGGTGAGCGCCTCACGGACCCGTACGTCCACCTCCGACCTGTCCGCCACGCGGACCACGGGCAGGTCCACGGAGACCGTTTCGGCGACGTGCTGGGCGAGAGTCCCCTCCTCGGTGCGTCGAAAGGTCGTCCGCAGGGCCTCATGCCGGGCGACGACCTGTTCCAGCGCCTCACGCAGACACTCATCGGAGAGGGACTCCGGTATGTACAGCGCGTGCACCACCGTGGTCGCCGACGAGTCCGGGTGGAGTTCACGCCAGGCCCACAGTCCTTGCTGCGCACGGGTCGCGGGGTAGCGCCCGGTGGACGCGGGAGGCTCCGTTGCCCGAGGAGAGGTGTCCATGTCCGCCAGGGCGCGGACGGTACGTGCCGACAGCACGTCGGAGGCCGTGGCGGGTATCCCCTCCTCCCGTAGCCGGACGGAGATGCGCACCGCGTCCAGGGACACGCCGCCCAACCAGTGGAAGTCGTCATCGACACCCACCTCGTCGAGGCCCAGCGCACCGGCCCAGGCCCGGCACATGAGTCGTTCCCGAGGTGTGCTCGCCGCCACGTACGGAGGGCCGTCCGTAGGCCGACGCCGTCCCTCGGCGAAGAGGGCCTCCACGTCCACCTTCCCGTTACCGGTCAGCGGGAAGGCGGAGGTGACGACCACACGGGAGGGCACCATGTAGGCGGGGAGTTCGGCCGCCGCGTGTTCCCTCAGGGAGGAGGGCCGCGTGTCCTCGTCCGCCTCCACCGCCGCGACCACCTTCCGTCGCCCGGGATCGCCGACCACGCCGACGACACAGCGGCGCACCCCCGGCACTCGACTGAGGACCGCCTCGATCTCACCCGGCTCCACGCGGAACCCGCTGACCTTGACCTGGTCGTCCCTGCGCCCGACGAACTCCAGTTCACCGCCGGGCAGAAGACGGCCGTAGTCCCCCGTCCGATAGGCCCGCCGACCGTCCAGGAGGACGAACCGCTCCGCCTCCTCCGCCTCGTTCCTCCAGTAACCACGTGCCAGGCACGCGCCCGACACCACGATCTCGCCGACTTCGCCGGACCCCACCGGGCGCAGGCTCTCGTCCAGGAGGACGACACCGCTCCCCGCCACGGGCTTCCCGATGGGAGTCCGCCGAGCCGGATCCGACACCCGGTCGAACAGGTGGAGGGTGGCGGTGATGGTGGTCTCCGTGGGACCGTAACCGTTGACGACTCGCAGCCCGGGGCAGGCCTGACGAAAACGCTCCAGGACCCCCTGGGAAAGGGGTTCGACTCCCACCAGCACGCGCTTCAGGCCGAGGCCGCCGAGGTGTTCGGCCGCCTCGACCACGGGAGCCACCAGACCGGGGGGAACGTAGACGCTGTCGATGTCACGGTCGGACAGGAACCGCCACAGTTCCTCCCCTCCTCGGAGGGACGAGGGCGGGGGCACGTGGAGTGTGCCGCCGTAGGCGAGAGTGGAGAAGATCTCCCACACCGACACGTCGAATGCCGTGGGCGCGACCAGGCAGCCGGCGAACTCCGAGGGCGAGGGCGCCAGCGCCTCGTAGGAGTCCAGCATGTTCAGCACGCCGGCGTGCTCGACGAGGACGCCCTTGGGCCGCCCGGTGGAACCCGACGTGTACATCACGTACGCGAGACCGTCCGAGGGACGGGACACGGGAGGAGGTACCGGGGCATCCGCCGGTGGTCGCTCCACCTCGTCCAACCGCAGGCAGGGTCGCCCGCCGTCATAAGAGGCACGAGGGTCGGCGACGACCAGGGCGTCGGGCTCCAGGTCGGCGATGAGCAGTTCGCGGCGTGAGGCCGGGAGTGCGCTGTCCACCACGCAGTAGGCGGCGCCGGCGTACAGCACCCCGAGCAGGGCCACGACCGTCTCGGCCTCCCGTCCGCCGAGAACGGCGACCCGCCCTCCGGGACGCACCCCCCGCTCCGCCAGGGCGGTGGCCGATGCGGCCGCTCTGCCGAGCAACCGGGAGTAGGTCAGACCCGGCCCCGTGGCGGGACGGAGTGCCTCCCGGTCGGGGTGGAGCGCGGCCTGCCTGGCGAACGCCTCCTGGAGCGTGCGCGGTCGTCCCTCGCCGTCCCAGTGGTCCCGTTGACGGCTTGGCAACTTCATTGAGGCTCCTCCTCGGGTCTTCGGCGGTCGTGTCCCAGGCGCGTCCGGTGTCAGGGGCGCCATACGAAACGGCCCGAGGCGGCGGGGCCACGCCGGTCGAAGAGCTCTTCGACCGGGGTCCGGGGGCCCCTTTCCGCCAAGAGTTCGAGAAAGCGTGTGACGCGCGCCAGCAGGCGTTCCACGCTGGAGGGAAGGTACCGGTCGGCCGCGTACAGGGCATGGACCAGCAGTCCATCGCCACGGGGCAGGAATTCCACGGCCAGCGGGAACTTGGGGGTGGTGGGCAGGGGGACGTCGATCGGCCGCACCCCGCCGTCCGTCGACTCGGTGTCGAACATGGTGGCGATGACGGCGAACAGAGGGTTGTCCTCGTCCCCGCCGCCTCGGCCCAGGTGGTGGACCAGGTCCAGGTACGGAACGTCGGCGTGGGTGAGCGACTCCGAGAACACGGCCCGTGTCCTGTTCAGTACCGACCCGAGTGTCTCCTCCGCCCCTTCCCCGCCCACGTCCAACCTCAGCACGACGGGATCGACGAACATGCCCACGACGCCCTCGAACTCCGCGCGGGCCCGGTTGGCCCGGTTGGTGCCGATGACGACCTCGGATTCTCCGCACCACCGGGAGAGGGCCAGCGCCAGTCCGGCCAGTCCCGCGGTGTAGAGGGTGGCCCCGGCCTCGCGGGTGATGCCGCGCAGGGCTTCGAGTACGGACGACGGTAGGAGACGCGTCGCGACCGCCACCTCGCGGGGCGCGTCCTCGGCGATCTCACGGTCGGCCGGCGGGACGGTGGGGCCGACATCCGCCAACCGGTGCTTCCAGTGGTCCAGGTTTCCCGGGTATTGGGGGGCCGCACGGATATCGTGCTCCCACTGGACGAAGTCGCCGTACCCGCCTGGAGCCGCCGGTTCGGGCAGGAGCCTTCCCTCCAGAAGGTCCTCCAGCTCTTCCTGGATGATCTTGATGGACCAGGCGTCGATCGAGATGTGGTGGCAGACGAAGAGGACGTGCACCGGGCCCTTCCGGCTGTGCGTTATGAGCACGCGGGTGGAGAAGGACGCCAGATCGAAGGAGAGGTCCACCCGGGTACGGGCCGTGGCCGCGAAGGCTTCCACGGGATCACCGTGATCCAGCTCCTCCACCTCGACGGGCACGTCTTCCACGCCGAGCACGACACGCCGGGGGACCTGATCCTCGTCCCAGCGGTAGGCCGAGCGCAGGACCTCGTGCCGGGCGAGGAGCTCGCGGACGGCCTCCCGTGTCCGCTCGACGGTGAAGCCGTCGGGCAGTACCCAGCCGAAGGGGACGTTGTAGTCCGTCCTGTCGGGGTCCAGCTGGTAGAGGTACCAGAGGCGCTGCTGCATGCTGGACATGGCGCCCTCCCCCACCCTGTCCGCCTCATCGCCCGTCGTCCGCGGCCCGGGCTCCTCGGCCAGGTCGACGATGTCCGCGACCGACTCGGCCGCCAACAGGGTGCCCAAGGACACGCTCCCGCCCAGGGCCGGCCTCAAGCGGGCGGCGATCTGCATCATCTGCAAGGAGTCGATGCCCAGACTGGCGAAGCTCCGGCCCAGGTCGACGTGCTCGTGTCCGCTGACCTCCCGGACCGTGGCCAGGACGATGTTCGAGGTCTGGTCCTTCGAGGGGTCCTCCGTGTCGAGCCGTGCCGCCTCGGCGACCTTGGCCAGTTCCTCCTCCACCAGCGCGCGCCGCGACTCCACGTCGCGGACCGCGGGGACCACGACCGGCCTATCGACGCGCAGACTCCTGAGGAGCAGTGCGGCGCCGTCCGCGGTCCCGAGTCCGTCGGCGGTGCTTCCACCGTCACCGTTCCAGCCGTCCCAGACCGCCGAGATCCACCGCCCGCCCGGCCCGTCCGCCTCGGTGGCGAGCGCGTCCAGATAGGCGTTGGAACTGACGTAGGCGCCGAAACGCAGTGCGCCGATGATCGTCGATATGGAGGAGAAGAGGACGACGAAGTCGTGGTCTCGCCCGTGCAGGGCACGGTACAGGCCGGCGGCCCCCACCACCTTGGCCTCGGTGAGGTCGAGCGCGGAACCGGTGTCCAGGTCCGCCAGGAGCGGGAAGTCCCCGGTCTCGGTGTGCGCGGCCAGATGGAAGACTCCGTCCACCCGCCCGTGTTCGGTCGTGAGCTGATCCAGCAGTCGCTCCAGTGCCCCTGGTTCGACCAGGTCCACCTTGCGGTGGACGACGACGCAACCGCGATCCCGCGCTGTGTCGAGCAGGGACCGCACATGCTCGTCGGGTACGCGATCGGGGTCCCGTCCGGTGAGGACGATGGTGGCCCTCACCTGTGAGGAGATGGCTTCGACCACCACGGGACCCAGCTTGCCGGTGCCTCCCAGCAGCAGGTAGGTGCCCCCTTCCTTGAGGGGGCAGGGCAGGTCCTCTGTGGCGGGTTCGTGGAAGAGACGGTAACGGATGCCCTGACGCAGGGCCAGGTCACGCCCTCCGGGAGAGGCCAGCTCTGCGACGATCGCCTCGACCTCCTTCTCCGGAGACTCCGCGGACCGCGGGTCCAGGTCGACGGTGGAAACGGTCAGTCCCGGCCATTCGTGCGGCGCGCACCTGATCAGGCCGACCACCGCGGAGGACCCGGCGTCACCGGATTCTCCGGGTGTCACGGAGCACCGTCCCCGGGTCACCACCATCAGCCCGGACGGAGCGCTCTCACGCAGATGGCGCAGAGGGCGCATCAGACCGTGTTCCAGCCATGCCTCCAGTGCCGGACGGTCCAGAGGGGCGCCGACGGCCGTGTCCGGTGCCGTCAGGGTGAGGTCCACCAGGACCGGAGCCGGACCGTCCGGATCGGGCAGCGGTACGGAGGAGGGGTCGGAGAGCGACCGCGCGTCCACACCGGCGTCGGCCAGCCGCGCGGCGAGCGCGGGGCCGAGCCGGTCTCCCTCCGTGTGCCGGATGAGCACGCGGGAGGGCAGTGTGCCACGGGCCCCGCCCGTCGGCGCCGGGTCGGGACGCCACACCGGTACGTCGAGCACCCGGTCCGACCGCGTGCCGGGCCGGACGGACGCGGGCGTATGCCCGGCGGGTGTGTGGTTCCACAGGCGGCGCCTCTGGAAGGGGTAGGGGGGCAGGATCGTGAAACGCTCGCCTCGCGTGCCGTTGGCGAGGTCCCAGCGAACCGGTGTCCCCCTGACCCACGCCTGGCCCACTCCGCGGAGCAGGCCGGTCAGGGGGGCCTCACCGTCGACCGCTCCGACGGTGAGGGCTTGTCCACCGTCGACGTTCCTGCGCACCAGCTTGGTGAGGGAGTCGCCCGGTGAGGCTTCGACGAAGTCGGTGTACCCGGCCTCACGCAGTGTCCCGAGGGCCTGCCGCAACCGGACGGGGCGGCACAGGTGCCGCACCCAGTGGTCGGGGTCCTCGGCTTCTCCGGGGTTCGACCAGGAACCGGTGAGCGTGGACACCACGGGGCGCCGCGCGGGTTCGCGCCGGACGGAGGTCAGTACCTCCCGCAGTTCGGCACCCGCCTCCGACATCAGGGCGCTGTGCGGTGCGATGCGGCCGGGCAGGACGCGGGCGTCGATCCCATGATCGAGCAGAGCGGTGAGCTGTGCGCCGACCGAGTCCACCGGACCGCTCAACAGGACCCGGTCGGGGGCGTTGTCCCCCGCCAGTTCCATTCCTGGCAGAAGCAGGTCGACCGCCTTCTCGGCGGAGCACGACACCGCCACCATGCGGCCCTCGGGGGTGGCCCGCATGAGTCGGTCACGGGCGGCGAGAACGACCATGAGCTCCTCCCTGCCGAAGACCCCTGCCAGGTGTGCGGCGGCGTACTCGCCGACGCTGCTGCCGCACAGCGCTCCGGCCTCGACCCCCAGGTCCTCCAGGAGTCGGACCAGGGCCACCTGTACCGCGGCCAGGGAGGGCTGATAGGCCAGCTCGCGCATGCCCGGGTCTCTTCCGCTCACTCCGTCCAGGAGTTCGCGGTCGGACATGCCGTGCGCTTCGGCGAAGCTCCTGATCTCATCGCGGAACACCCCGAAACGCTCATAGAGGTCCCAGGGCGCGTAGGACACCTCCGCTCCCTGCCCGGCGAAGAGGAACGCCAGAGCGGGCGCCTGTTCGGGCGCGGGTCGCGTCTGGACCGGACCGGTGAGGGAGCGTCGCGCCTCGGCGGGGTCGCCGACGACCGCGACGCGGCGGTGGGCCCGCTCCCTGCGCCCGGCGCCGAGCGTGTGCGCGACCTCGGTGAGGTTTCGGCCGGAGGCGTCGATGAGGTCCGCCACATCCGCCGCGAACCCGGCCAGGGAAACCGGATCGTGAGCGGACAACGGCAGGGCCACCGGACCCGTGTGCCTTCCGGGGGTGTCGTCCCGGGCCGGGCCGTAGTCCTCGACGATGACGTGCGCGTTGGTGCCGCCGACCCCGAAGGAGCTCACACCCGCGCGGCGAGGTCCCTCCGTGGGCCAGGGGGTCGCGGCCCTCGGCACACGGAAGGGGGAATGGTCCAGATCCAGTTCGGGATTGGGGTCGTCGAAACCGAGGAGAGGGGGGATGACCCCTTCCTTCACCACGTGCACGGCCTTGACCAGGCCGGCGACCCCGGCGGCGCGGTCGAGATGACCGAAGTTGGCCTTGAGCGACCCCAAGGCGCAAAAACCGGTCCGCTCCGTGAACAGCCCGAAGGCGGACCGAGCCGCCTGGATCTCGATGGGATCGCCCAGGCGCGTCCCCGTTCCGTGCGCTTCCAGGTAGCCGATGGTCTCAGCCGGCACATCGGCGGCCGCCAGGCAGGTCGCGATCACATCGGACTGGCCCTGGACGTTGGGTGCCATGAAGCCCGACTTGGCACGCCCGTCGTTGTTGACGGCGCTTCCCCGGATGACCGCGTGGACCGGACGTCCCGAGGCCAACGCGTCCCCCAGACGCTGCAAGGCGACCACCGCGCCTCCGTTGCCCGGGACCGCGCCCCTGGCTCGGGCGTCGAACGGCAGACACCTGCCGTCGGGGGAGGTGATCATGCCCTCCTGGTGGACGTAGCCCAGGTGCTGGTCGGGGTCCACGGAGACGCCTCCGGCGAGGGCGATGTCGCTCTGCCCTCCACGCAGGCTCTGGCAGGCCATGTGAACCGCCACGAGCGAGGACGAGCAGGCCGTCTGCACGTTCACCGCCTCGCCCCGCAGGTCCAGGAGATAGGCGACCCTGGTGGCCAGGAAGTCCGGGCTGTTGGCGATCATCCGTTGGTAGCGCGCGTTCTCGTCCCCGGTGCCTCCCGGCTCGGGGCGGTACCGGCTCGGCGCGGCCGCCGCGTACACCGAGACCGGGGCGCCCCCGTCCGGTACCACGGCCGACGCCTCCAAGGCCTCCCAACACATCTCCAGGAACAACCGGTGCTGCGGGTCCAGAAGCTCGGCTTCGGCCGGGCTGACACCGAAGGCCTCGGGGTCGAACAGGTCCTGGTCGGCGACCAGGCCCCCCGCGAGGACCCTGCCCTCGCCCGTGGGTCCCTCCCACCTGCTGACGCACTCGTCACCGTCGCGGCATGCGGCCCAGAACGAGGGGATGTCGGGGGCCTGGGGGAATCTGCCCGACATCCCGACCACCGCGATGTCGAACTCGGGGTCGTAACCGGTTTCGTTCATGTCAGAGCTCCCGCACTCCAAGGTCCAGTGGCGTTCGGTCCTCCGTCGTCCCCCGAGACGGAGAGCGAGGACAGCAGCCGGGCGACGAAAGGCGCGTTCTCCTGGCTCATCACGCTGTAGTGGGTGCCGGGCACCCAGGCGATCCGGGGCGCCGAGCCGAGCGCGGCCGACCACCCCAGGTCCTCCGGAGCGTCGTGCCACCCCTTCTCGTCACGCCCTCGCACCAGCAGGAAAGGGGCGCGGGGACGCACCGCGTCCCATCCCCGGCGTACGACCTCCAGGTGCCAGAGATAGGCGTCGACGAAGGGACGGAGGTCGTCGGCCTCCACGGCGTCCGTTCCCCGCTCTCCCCGCAGCCACGCCGCGATCGTCTCCAACGCGTCCTCGACCGTCTCCGTCCGCCGGGCCAGTTCCTCGGGGAACACGGCCGGGTCCACCTCGAAGAGTCCCGCGAGGCGGCCCAACAGCGTTTCCTCCCGCGAACCCAACAGGTCGGGGGTGCCCGAGTCGATGGCGGCCACACCCAGGATCCGATGTCCCTCGGCCTCGGCGAGGGCGGCCATGGCCACGGCCACCGGGCCCCCGAAAGACCATCCCGCCAGCACCAACGGTCCGGGATCCTCCCGCCGCAGCTGGCCCCAGTAGCACTCGGCCAGAGCTTCGACGGCGCACAGCTCCGGCGGGCCCGGTTCGAGGTTCTCGTACGCGTAGACCGCGCTTCGGCCCGCGAGGTGCGGGAGCAGGCGACGGAAGGAGGTGGAGAGCCCGCTGGCGGGATGGACGAGGGCGATGGCCGGCTCGTCGCCCTCCCGTAGCAGGACAAGGTTGTCGCTCTTGTGGTTCATCTGCTTTCCACATGGGTGGACCGGAGCGTGCCCGCCCCGGGCGTGCGGGCGCTTCCCCGTAGGACGCGGTCCGACGCCTAGGGGGCGGGCACGAGCCCCTGTCATGAGAGGGTCAGGAGGTGTGGTCGATCAAAGCCGCTATCGAGGCCACGGTCGGGTTGCGCACCACCTGCCGCAACGACAGTTCGCGGTGGCCTCCGGCCCGGAGCCGGTTCACCAGCCTCGCCAGGAGGAGGGAGTGTCCGCCGGCGTTGAAGAAGTCGGTGCGGGGATCAGGCCACCCCTGCTGGAGGATCTCCTTCCACACGGTGGCCACGGCGAGCTCCCGCGGTGTGTACTCCTCGGGTGAGAACGCCTCCCGCTCCGCCGAGCGTTCCAACAGCGCCTTGCGGTCGACCTTGCCGGTCACCCCTGTGTCGAGGCGCTCCAAAGGCGTCACCGAAGCCGGCAGCATGGGCGTCGGCAGTACCTCACGTAGGCGTTCGAGGACGTACTCGGCTTCGGCCCCACCCGTGGTGAACAGCCGCAGACACCGCTCCTCGGAGCGATCGTCGAGGACCACCACGGCGTCCTGGACGCCCTCGATCCCCTGGGCCACGCGCTCCAGTTCCCCGGGGTCGATACGCCAGCCGTTGATCTTGACCTGGCTGTCCGCGCGGCCCATGAGCCGCAGGTCTCCCTCGCGGTCGATGTACCCGACGTCTCCGGTGCGGTAGGAGGGACGGGAGGACCCGGCCAGGTCGAGGGGGGTGAACGGCGACGGGCCCTCGTGCCCCGCCACATAGCCGCTGGACAGTCCCGGGCCGGTGATGACGACCTCACCGCGGACGCCTCTGGGCAGGACGGCGCCGTGGGAGTCCACCACCGCCAGCCCCGCGCCGGCCACAGGCCGGCCCACGTGAACACGGTCGGGGTCCGTGATCCGTCCGGCGGTGGCGGTGGCGGTGGCCTCCGTCGGCCCGTAGAGGTTCCAGATCTCGGCGTCCGGGTAGCGTTTCCCCACTCGACGTACCAGTTCGGAGGGCAACGGCTCGCCCCCGACCAGGAACCGCGTGATCGGCATGACGGTCTCCCGGCGTTCGTCGGCGGCCAACAGCTCGGACAGGTAGCCGGGAACACAGTTGAGGACGATCCGGCCGTCGAGTCCGGCGAGCTCGTCGCGCACGGCCTCCGGGTCGAGGCGGTCCGACTCCAGTAGGCGCACGGCCGCACCGGAGTAGAGGGATCCCAGCGTCTGCTTGATGCTGGCGTCGAAGACGGGGCTGGAGACGAAGGGGAACTCCTCGCCCTCACCCAACAGGGACTCCTCCACCCATCGCAGATAGTTGTCCAGGCTCCCTCGGCTGATCTCCAGGAGCTTGGGTCTGCCGGTCGACCCCGACGTGCGCATCATGTACGCGGGTGCCTCGGAAGGCATGTCCGCGGGTGCGGTCGGAGAGAAGGGCCGTGTGTCCAGTCCGGCGAGCTCGATTCGCTCGCAGGAGGGCGGCAGACGGAGCTCAGGGCCTCCTTCCCCCTCCACGATCAGCGCTGACGCCTCCGAACGTTCGAGCGCGTCCAGGAGGCGGGCGGGGGGTTCGTCCTGGGAGAGGGGGATGAACACCGCTCCGACCCACAGGACGGCGGCCTGGGCCGCCACCAAGTCGAACCCCGGCTCCAGTGCGACCGCGACCACCGCCCCCCGTGGCAGGTGGGACAGGGCCTCGGCGATCCGCCCCATCCGGTCCCGGAGCATGCCGTAGGTCCAGGTCCGCTCTCCCTGACGGCAGGCGGGGACGTCCGCGCGTTCGGTGAAGTGCCTCTCCAGGCGTGCGGTGACCGACTCTCCGGAGGGCCGTTCCCTCTCCTCCATGAAGCCGGCCGAGACCCCGTCGGGGAGGAGTTGCAACTCCGAGAGTCGGGCTCCGGGGCGGGCGATGAGGTCTCGGAGCAGCCCCGACCACATGGCGACCAGGGCCTTGAGCCGTTCGGCTCCGCCTCGCTCCGTCTGCGCCCGAAGTTCCCAGACGCCGTCATGTCGCCAGGAACCGAGAGCGATACCACCGCCGACCGGGTTCCACCAGGAGAGGATCCGCCAGCCTTGGGGGGCGACCGGACCGCCCGTACGGTCCAGGACCAGGCCGGGCCGGTCCGTGTAGGGCTGGAAGGCCGGACCCCCCGACATCTCGGCGTCCTTTTTCCGCTGCTCGGTGAGGGCTCCCAGGGAGTCCCGTGCGGTACCGAGGAGATCGACGAGGGCACCCGAGCCGGGGACCACCTGGCCGAGGGGACCGATGGTCCCCTCCAACCCCATCAGACCCCGGGCGTCCTCGAATCGACCGAGGACGCCCGGAGCGGCTCCCAGGCGCAGGAGGACGGTGTCGAGCGCCAGTTGGGCGAGATCGGCGACCTCACAACCCAGGCTCTCCGCCAGGGCGTCCAGACCCTCGGATTCCTCGGGGGTGAGCGGACGTCTCACGTCCGCGGCCGAGGAGTCCTCCTCGGTGTCGGATACGGGCATGATGTCGTCCAGGCCCAAGCCGTCACCGGCGTCCTCACGGCGACGTGCCCAGTAGGTCTCCTCCGCGTCCAACTCGCCCTCACGCAGCATCGCGATGTGCCCGGGGGCCACGACGAAGAAGTCCACGGCCGGTTCGGGGGTCCTCCCTTCCAGGTGCAGGGAGACGTTCGCGAGCAGCAGGTTCAGGGAGGAGGTGTCGGCGAAGGCCGCGCTACAGACGATCTCCAGCTCGCGTCCGGCGTCGGAGGCCGTGACCGTCGCGCGCAGCGTCCCTCCCCGGACGACCCATTCTCCGTCGTCGCCCTTGTCGACCGTGCAGGGCGTGCTGACCTGCCGTGGCACCCGCATGCCGGGAACCTCGACGTGCTCGGCCGTGAGAACGGGCGCCGCCGTGACGGCCGCGACGACCGCGTCACGCAGTTCCTCCACCGGACCGGCCGGGGCCAAGGCCCGGAGCACCACCATGTGCGGAACTGTCCCCATCGCCGCGCGCTGGAACGGGCCGAGGTCGCGGGGTTCCTGCCCGCTCTCCGTACGGGTCATGTCCTGAGTCGTGCTCACGCCTGCACCGCCTGGGTCTCCTGGTAGGACTCGGCGATCTTGAGGAGGATGCGTCGGGGCCCGGTGAAGGGGCGGCGTCCGTGGGCCGCCAGCATGTTGTCCACGATCAGGATGTCTCCTTCACGCCAGTCGAACTGGACGGTGCAGCGTTCGATGACGTCATTGACCACACCGATGATCTCGCCGTCGATCTCGGATCCGTCTCCCCAGTAGACGTTGTTGGGCCACAACTGTTCGTCCGTGTCGTCGGGGGACGTGGAGAGCGCCTCCCGGATCCCGCTGTCCATGCGGGAGATGTGGAACCCGTGGGCGTAGTTGAACCACACCTCCTCCCCCGTCACGGGGTGGCGGGAGATCGCGTCGCGTCTCTCGTATGTGCGCAGTTGATCGTCGCCGACCCACTCGACCCGTCGGCCCTCAGCGGCGCACAGGGCCTCGACCTCCTCACGACTGTCCGTTTCGTAGGAGCGCTGCCAAGTGCGGTTGTAACCGTAGCCACGGACGTAGAGCAGGCCCCGTTCGGCGAATTCTTCGCGGATCTCCTCGGGGATCTCGCGCATGAGCAGCCTGTTGTCCGTCAACGGGGTCTGGCCGCGGTCCTTCGGCTCGATGTCGCACTGGAAGAACAGGAGCATGGGCCAGTCGTGGGCGTAGCAGAACTCACTGTGCTGGCGAATGTCCAGCTCTTCGGGGTACTCGCTGGCGGTGTAGGTGGAGTTGTCGACCCGGCTGCGTATGGCCGCGCCGCCCTGGTAGTCGACGGGCTTTCCGCTGAAGGAGTCGTAGACCGCGTCGAAGTCGGGACGTCGGGGGGAACGCAGAAGAAGGGCTCCGTGGCGGTGGAGGTCGTCCCTGAGTTCCTCACGGTGCTCACGTACCCACACCGCCATGTCGATGTCCTCATGGAAGTGAAGGGCCAGAGGAAGCCCCTGGTCGTTCAGGGTTCTACGCGTGACCGCGCCGGCTTGGGACGCAACCGCTCCGGGCACCGTCAGTTTGGCGAATTTTCCCGCGGACATGATATCCCCTTCTCTGCCGAGATCCTGTGTGCGCCGGAAACCGAGCAGACGAACCCGCTCGACCGGGAGATCTCAGCCGAACCTGTGACCGGGCATGGCCCTGTGCGGCCGCCCGGGACATGGATGGACTGCTTTTCTCTGACTCTGTCTTCCTTCGCGCCCCGCCCTCGGGCGAGGGTTCATCCGGCCGGGGCGGGACTACGGTCCGCGCCCTTGGCGGAAAGTCCTTTGGAGCCGACGGGGTACAGGAGGGAGTCCCCGCCCTCCACGGCGCCCCGTGCGTCACCGAGTACCCCGCAGATGTCCAGTGCCGGGGCGCGGGTGGCGAGTCCCCGGTACTCCGTGTGCGGTGCTGTGACGACAAGGACGTCGGACTCGTCCAGGACCTCGGCCAAGGGCCGCAACGACGGATCGCCGGTCACGTTCGGGTCCGTACACAGAACACGCGCGCCTCGCTTCTCCAGCTCGTCCCGGACCACGTAGGCCAGACTGTCGCGGATGTCGTCGGAATCCTTCTTGAAGGACATTCCGAGCAACCCGACGACCGTGCTCCCCAGGTCGTACCGTTCGGCCAGCCGGCGGACGAGGTAACGGGGCAGCCCCTCGTTGATCTCCAGAGCGGCCGCACCCAACGTGAACGACCTGCCGGCGAACGCGGCCAACTGCGCGGTGTCCTTGGGAAGGCAGGGGCCGGCGGAGAAACCGGCCGCGGGCAGCCCCGCCGCTCGCGGATACCCGTATTGGAGCCCGTCCCTGATTCGCGCGTAGTCCAGCCCGTGGTCGCTCGCGATCATGAAGAGCTCGTTGGTGATCGCGAATGTCATGTACCGCCACGCGTTCGTGGCGAGCTTGGCGAACTCGGCCTCCTCCGTCACCAGGTGGACGGGCTCCGCCCCGAGTCGCTCGAAAAGGCGTGCCGCCCGATCACGAACCGCCTCGCTCCGCCCTCCCACGAGTTGCGGCAGCTCGCGCAACTCCCTCATGGCGTGGCCCTCGGCTATCCGCTCAGGGCAGTAGGCCGTGTCGACATTCTTCCCCGAACTCTTGAGGGCCTTCTCGAAGGAGGCGGTGACCCCGGGGAAAACGGTACTGCGCAAGATGAAGAGTTGCCCGTGGCGAAGATTGGCGCGGCACGCCTCGACGGCGCTGTCGAGCGCCGTGCTGTCGGGGCGGAGCTCTTCGTCCACCGGTGTGCCCACCGCGATGACCACGGTCTCCGCCTGACCGATCACAGAGGGGTCCGCGGTCGCGTGCAGCCGCCCACGGGACAGGACCTCGCTGAGGACCAGTTGTGCCCCCTCCTCGTCGAAGGGCATGACACCCTTTTTCACTTTTTCGAGGGCCGAGCGGTCGATATCGTGTACCGCCACTTCCAGACCACTTTCGGCCAAGGCGATCGCCAGCGGAAGGCCAACGCGTCCGCAACCACCCACGACAGCGACATCAAAAACAAAATCAGAGCGCAAGAGAACGCCTCTCCCGACAGATGGAGAAAAAATTACACTAATCCCAGACAAGACTCCGGTATTCTGGGTCGCAAATCCACCACTTAGAGGCGATAATACGCTTCTTGCCGGACTTTTGATCGTCAGTGAAGGCCGTTCGACCGTGAATGCAGTGCCTGTTGTTGAAGATAAGACCTCGCCCGGCGCGGTCCAATTTTGTGAACGCAGAGCCATGTGCACCGAAATGCGAATGGGCGATCAGGAAATCAATGGCACGGGACGCCGCGGGGTGCTGCGACCGACTGCCGACCTCGTACTCGTCATTCGGCTCCCGAAAGAACGAATAGGTCCATCCGTTCTTGGTGTACAACACCGGGGAGGTCGCGACGACGGTGTCATCCTTTGTCCGTCGGATGGTGACCGCGTCGTCCACGAAAAGGCTGTGGAACGCCTCCTCGTCACGGCCCCTCAGTTCGAGCGCGAGCCTCACGATGTTCTGCCCGTACGTCGAGGCGGCGTGCAGCGGCGCGGAGTCGGCCCACAGACCCGTCACCGACAGCACACCGCGCAGACTCAGCCATCCGTCCTGATGGGCGGCCATGCCCAGCGACGTCAGGGACCTGCTGTCCTGCGGCGTCCCCAGGTCGTGGATCTTGGTCGTTCCGTCGGGTCCGTCGGAGCGGTTGTCGACGGCCCAGCGCGCCGGGATGTGCTCGCGGAGCCGCTCACCGATCCTGGCAAGCGGGTGGAGGCCGCCGTCCGAGGCGACCCGCTCGCATTCGAACGCCACCATCCCGAAACGAGAATTGAATGCACTTGTGAGCTCTTCGACCTCGGAATCCGTGAGGTCCATGGGGTCGGCTATCTTCACACGCGACAGCTCGACAGCGGGCTCTCGGTCAGATATCGACAGTGACGGTATTTCTTCGGTCTGCCATTCCTCTTGCAATGCCTCAAGGAAGGCGGAGGCCCTCTTGGCCGCGAGCTCGTGCATTCCTGACAGCTGCCCTCTCTGCATCACTCAAACCTTGATCGGTGTCTCCCGGACACTCTAGCCACACCGAGGGCAAAATGGTAGGGTTTCCACCATTAATCATGCAACTGCAACCTACGGGCGAGATGCCCGCATCGTGAAACAGCACGGAACGTAACCCTGCCAGGGCATGCCCAGAAAGATCCGACATTGCCAAGCAGCACCAAACCCAGTGACCGCCCCGAAATACCATCGGACGATGGCCCTGAAATGCACATCGACGACGTGATCGACTACTCGGAGGCCGCTGAATACGCTCGGTCGCTGGATATGATCATGAGTTCGGACGGCTTTCGCTCTCCCGGTTCGCCCATTCCACTACGGCCCGTGCTGATGGCCCCGGACCGGTACGAGGACATGGTCCGGACCGCCCAGCGGGTCATGCGGCTCCTCCGGGAGGTCGCCTTCAGCCGTGCCGGGGATTATCGGGACCTGGCCCGGGCGGTGGACTTCGAGTACCCGCCGGTCTCCCTGTGGAGCGACTCTCCTGTACAGAACCGCTGGGCGTCCGCCATGGCGAGGCCGGACATCGGCATGGCGAACGGCGTCCCGAAGGTCTTCGAGGTGAACGTCAACAGCGCCCTCGGCGGCATGACCCAGCTTTCCAGGTTGGACAGGGCCTTCTTGAGGAGGGCCGACCTGCGGGAGGTCTGGCGGGAACATCCGGTTTCTACCAATGGTGTCGCATCCGCTCTGTCACGACTTCTGTGCGCGGTCGGCGACTCGATGGATCGACGCGTGCCGCACGTCGGAATCGTAGGCTTCCGACACGATGAGGACAAGGGGGGAAGCGAAGAGACCTACATCGATCTCATCGACGAACTGCGCACCCACGGGATACCCGCCGTGTACGTCCCGGCACAGGATGTCCGGGTCCGGCACGGAAAGGCCTACGCGGGCCGGGTCCGCCTCGACATCCTCCTACGGATGTTCGTTTCCGCGGACGCCCCCGCCGCCGGTATCGACATCGAGCCGTTGCAACGCGTCATCGCCGAGGACGCCGCCGTCGTGCTCTCCCCCGAGGCCGCGGGACCGCTCGCGAGCAAACGGATCCTCGCCTGGATCACCGAGGCCGCCGATCGTATGTCCGCCCAGGACCGCGCCTTCGTCGAACGGCACATCCCCGAGACGCACATCGTGGAGGCTCCCGGCACCCTCGGCTCCAGCAGGCGAGCCGTACGCGAGCGCCTGCTTCGCGAACAGCACGATCTCCTCTTGAAGGGAAACCAGGGGCATTCGGCGCATACCGTCACGGTGGGACGCGAGTGCACCGAATCGGAATGGCTGTCCCTCGTCGACGAGGCTCTGGGATCCCGTGATCATGTCGTACAGCGACGGATCGAGACCGATCTCCTGCCGATCCCGGTCTACTCGGATGTCCACGAACGGGTGATGCGGCCGGAAAGCCGTGTGGTGTACGGTCCCCTGCTCATCGGAGAACGGTGCGGGGGCATATTGGTCCGTCATTCGGACTCGGGGCTGGGCGACGTGGTCTCGGGGATCACAGGAGGGGTCGCCAACACGACTTTCCGTATGCACACGCCCGAGTAGCGCACCGCTTCCCGATCCTGTCCGACCCCACACCCCTGGGAGTCTTGTTGAGGTCTGTGAACTCCACGGAATCCGCCCTGTCCCGGCAATGGCACACGCTGCTGACCGAGCGGGCACCCGAAGTACCCGAACTGGCCGAGGCGGTCAGATCCGGCCTGTCGGTCGCCTCACCGTACAACCCGGAGGTCCCCCTCCCCATCAGCCCCGTGCTCCTGTCAAGGCGGACCGCCGACGAGGTCGCACACGCCGGCCGCGAGGTGGTCAGGCTCGCGGTGGAGGAGTGCATGCGGCGTACCTCCTCACCTCGGCGGCTGGCCCACCTCCTGGGAATCGAGCCGAGCCCGCTCCTGTCCGAACGCGAAAGTTACAATCGGTGGGCCGCCAGCCAGGCAAGACCCGACATCGTCGTCTCGCAGGGCGTTCCCAAGGTCCTGGAATGCAACATCGGAAGCGCCATCGGCGGGATCGAGGACCTCGCCCGACTGGATCCGCTGCTCTGGGGAAGCTCGGCCGCGGAGAAGTTCCGTCGGGAACACGGCGTCCGATCGGGCCGCACGGTCCAGGCCAGACGCGAGCTGCTCACTCGCATCGCACGCGACAGGGGCGCTCTCGGACGACTGCGGATGGGCATCGCGGGGCACAGTGAGGCCACCTTCGCCGAGGTCGTCGAAGACGCGGCGGCACACGGTATCGACGCCTTCTTCGTCGAACTGGAGGATCTGACCGAGGACGGCGGGCTGCGACGCGGGTCGGAGCCGCCGATGGACCTCTTCCTTCAGAAGTTCATCGCGGCGGGGGCGTACAGGGACGGTGAGCCGATGGCGGCCCTGGAGGCGGCCGTGGACCGCGACTCGACGTTCGTCGCCAACCCCGACCTGTCGTCCCTGTTCTCCAGTAAGACCGTGCTCGCCTGGCTGACCTCCTCGGCGGAGGACCTTCCCGAGAGAGACCGCCGGACGATCCAACGCCACGTCCCCTGGACGGCCGAGCTCCAGGACTCACGGGTCGTGTACAAGGGGGTCCGGCAGGAGTTGCTGCCCCTGGTCCTACGCGACCGGGAGGAACTGGTCCTGAAACCCGTGGACGGCTTCGGCGGCCATGGCGTCGTCGTGGGGAGGACGACCGGAGAGGCCGAGTGGGCGGCCGCGGTCGACGACTGCCTCAAGGAGAGGTACATCGTCCAGGTCTACACCCACCCGGACACCTTCTCCCTCTCCTGTTGGCACGGGCCCTCCGCCACGCACGAACTCCTGGACACCGCTGCGGTCATCAGTCCGTTCGTGATCGACGGTCAGGTGACCGGCTACCTCGCCAGGACCGGCTCCCTCATCGGCTCGGGCGGTGTGATCAGCGCGGAGACCGGAGCACTGGCGAGCGTGTTCGTGGTCGACTGACCCCCGTCGGACCCCTCCGCGGGAGCGGCGGGGCCGCACCCTCCTCGAAACCGGGGGCGGCGGCTCGTTCCTCCCGGCCCGAGGTGGACACAGAGAAGTCTCCTTCGGTCCTCGGGCGCTCCGGGCGGGAGGGGCCGACGCCTTCCGAGGCGCGAAAGCCCCGACCGTCCTTGTTCTCGTCGGCTTCCCCGCCTGAGGCGGGGAAGCCGACGAGACCGGACGGGAAACGGTCTAACCGCGCCCGGGGAAGGCGATTCCCCTGATGCCCCAGACGACGAAGACCATGAGGAGAGTACAGGCCCCCGCGGCGGTGAAGGCCACCCCCGTGCTGGTCGCGGCCGCCAGAGCGCCACCGGCGAGCGCACCGAGCGGCGCAAAGCCCCAGGCGCACATCCGGTAGGCGGAGTTGACACGCCCCAGGAGATGGTCCGGGACCGCCGCCTGCCTGTAGGAAACGGTGACCACGTTCCAAAGGACGACGAAGAAGGAGCCCCACGCCAGAGCGAGTCCCACGAGCACCGGTTGGGTGGAGGGAAGCGTGAACTGCATCAGGGCGACCGCGATGATGGCGGAACGCAGGCACCACACCGTGGGAAGTCGCTTGAGCACCCGCTCGGAGGTCAGCGATGCCAGGACCGCCCCGATCCCCGAAGAGGCGACGAGCAGGCCGTAGCCGGCCTCGTTCAACCCCATCGGTCCCGGTTCGACGACGTGCACCGGCAGGATCACACCGATCGCTCCCATGGTGAAACTGACCGCCCCGACCAGGATGGACAGCCGTCGCAGCACCGCGTCCGCCAGGAGGTACCGGAGCCCCTCGCGAATCCCGACCACCGTGCCCGCCACCGAAAGGCTTGGCCTGGATCCCGAAACCGACGGACCGACGGGTTCCACGGACGACGTTTCCGGCCGTACCCGCGGGCGGAAGTCTCCGGGGATGGAACGCACGAAAACGGCCGCGCCGAGGTAGGCGACGGCCCCGGCCGCGATGGCGGTCTGCGAGTCGAGGACGACCAGCAGCCCTCCCAAGGGCGGGCCGATGAAGGTGTTCGCCGTCGCCTCGATCCCGAAAAGCCTGCTGTTCGCCGCCGGAAGGGAGTCCTTCGGGACCACGGACGGAAGCATCGTCTGCGAGGCGGAGTCGTACAGGACCTCGGCGGTGCCCAACAACAGGGCCAGAACGACCAATTGCCAGACCGCCACCAGGCCCGTGACCACGGAGACGGCCAGAACCGCCAGTCCCACACCTCGGAAGATCTGGGCACCCACCATGAGCGCGCGGCGGTCCACGTTGTCGATCACGGCGCCCACCGGCAGCGCGAACAACAGCCATGGCAGGCGCGTCGCGGCGGCGACCGCAGCGACCGCAAGGGCCGACCCGGTGGACTGGAGCGCCACAAGCGGTAGGACGACGCTGACCAGGCCGTCGGAGAGATTCGACACTCCGGACGCGAACGCCAGGCGCCAGAATCGGGCTTGCAATCGCATGCGCACACCCTTCCAGAGAAGGAGAATGAAGTCAAGATATTAGCTTTGATCAACCAGATACAAAAATGAGGCGATATCGAAACGCGATAATAAATATATTGCGTCCCTCGCCGCGCCTCGTCGGAGGACGACCCGAGCGGAAAGGGGATCCGCTCCGACCCTTCCCCCACCGGGAGGACCTGGGCCGGGAATGCCTCCGGTCGCGTCCCCTCTCATGGGCCGCCCCCGCGTGGGAGGGCCCGGGTCCGTGAGCGTGTCACCGAGCACGGGCGCCTCCCGATGGAACTTGCGCGTGCCGAAGTTCCTCAGGAGAAGGCTCTGACGGCGTTCCCTCAAGGACCACGCTCCGCATGGACCGCGCGCCGCCATGCGCGGGCCGCGGGCTCCACTCCTCGGAAGAAGGACGCCCCGCCTGGGGCCCTCGACCACCGGACGCACAGGTCCGCCGAACGGAACAGACGTACGCGCGTCCTGGGACCAGGACGGTCCCGACCCTCTTCCACTCGTGCCCGAAAAAGGTCCCTAAAGCAAAGGAACCGCACTTCCAATCCCTTTCTCTTGCCTACTGAAGAAGACTTTGGTCTATGCTGAAAGGCATGCTTCCGAGTGAAAATGAGCATGCCCCGATCGAACCTTCTCCTGTGCACTATGAATGGGGTAGACGTCTCGCGGAGATTCCTCCCGGAACTCTCCGCGACGAAGTCGGCCGTATCCGCGACCACGCGAGCCATCTGAGCATCTGGAACGCAGGGGGCCTGATCCCGCTCCAGCCGTTCGTCGTTGCCCGAGCCGCGGTCGCCCGCCTGCACGGACTGGGACGAAGGCTCCACAAATTGGCGGTCGAACACGCCCTGGCCCTGGCGGACGGAGACCTCCACCGCCTGGCCGACCACGTCGGATGGCCGGAGTCGGAGCGGTGGATCCTGAACACGGGGAAACCACTGGGGCCGGCGGTGGAGTCCTGTCGAACCGACTTCCTGGTGTCCGGGGGGACCCCGTACGCACTCGAAGTGAACATCGGTACGTGTCTGAACGGCTCCACCTCGACACCGGTGCTCAACGAGACCCTGTTGGAAACGCAGGTGGGCCGTTCCCTCTCCCAGGCCCACGAGCTCGTGGCCGGAAGCTTCTTCGCCGGGTTGGCGGCGTGGCTGCGTACGGGTGGAGGAGACACGGCCGGTCGCGTCGCTCTCGTCTCGTCCGTGGACTCCTCCGACGAGGGGGCGCTCCGATGGGCGGAGCACCAGGCGCGGTTCCTCTCCTCCCGTGGCATCACCGCCGATTTCGTGCCGGTGGAGGAACTCGACGTCGACGACGGCGTGTTGGTCTGGCGAGGACGACGCTACACGCGGGCGGTACGGTACTTCATGCTCTCGGGCCGTCTGGTGGAGCACCGGGACGCGATCATCGCACTGGAACGGGCGAGCGGCACCACCTTCCATGGGAGCCTCCTCTCCCAGCTCTTCACGAGCAAGGCGATCCTCGCCGACCTTCGGCAGAGCGAACACCTGTCCGCGGCGGATCGTCGGGTGGTCGACCACATACCTTGGACGGCCCGCCTCTCCGAACACCACGCGCTCAGGGACGGGCACAAGGTCGATCCGGTCACGTGGGCCTTGGACAACCGTGAACGGGCGGTCCTCAAGCCCTTCCACCTCTTCGGCTCCCGGGGCGTGGTGATCGGCCGCTTCACCGACGAGAGCCGGTGGCGGCAGGAGGTCGAACGGGCCGTCTCCTCCGAGGACCACATCGTCCAGGAACTCGTACAGCCGGACTCCTGGCGCTCCCTGTACTGGAGTATCGAGGAGGAGCGGATGGTCGCCGTCGACAACCCCGTCTTCCTGGGTCCCTACGTCGTCGACGGAGCGGACAGCGGGATCTTCGCCCAGCAGCCGGCAGGAGAAGGTTGGCCCGGCCTGCCCGGCTCGACCGCCGGCTCCTCCCTGGGCACGGTGATCGGGGCCTGAACCCGATCCATGTCCGACCCAGGGACCGAGAGGTCGTCCCGGGCTTCGCCGGGCCGCCGGAGGAGGGGAGCCGCTCCTCCGGCGCCCGAGGCTCGGGGTGTCCCCGGTGAGGGTCGGTGGCGGGAGGCCTCCCATCGCCGCTCACTTCGCGGCCGCGTGCCTCCCGATCGGGTTCAGGATTCCGCGGGATCCGCCGGAAGCACGATGTTCAGCGCGGCGCCTCGGGCGTGGTTGACGACTCCGTTCCGCCCCTTCTGGACATGACGAACCGTGCATCCGGCGCTCACTCCGTCGACGATGTAGGGACCGAGCACGTAGTCGACCTCAAGGTCCCGGACCCGGCCGGAAGCACGGTCCCAGAACTCCATCCGACCCGCGTCCGGTTCGATGTACTCCTGGAGCACGTGGTTCCCCGAGCCGAGCGCGGCCGTCAGAGCCGCCTTCCATCGCTCGTCCGTGGTGGCACGGCCGACCACGACCCCCTCCCCTCCGCAGGCGTTCACCGGTTTGAGCACGAACTTCTCTCTGGAGCGGAGCGCCAACTCCTCGATACCGTGCTCCCGCCCCTCGAAGTCGACGGGACCGGCCACGACCTCGCGCGTCCACGGAACATGGCGTCTCACGAACTCCCGCTCACTCTGCGACAGAGGGACCTGGCCGGAACCGAGCCACGCGAACACACGTTTACTGGACAGACTCAGGCCTGAGTCCGAGACCATGAAAGCCGATTCCCGATGCGCCTTGGAAATTCCTTCCAAGGGAATCCCGAGCCGAATCCACTCCTCGGGAAGAAAGTGCTTCTGTACGACACTCCACCGCCGTGGGTCATCGGCCAGCTCCTCGGGTTCGACAAAAGAGCTTTCAATCCCCACCGACTCCAGATACTCGGCTTCGACGCCAAAATAACGCGGGTCGTCGATATCCTCTTCCCGCATCGTCCCCAAAATCGCGACCCGAAGCGGAACTCCCCGCTTCTCACAGATTCTCCTATAGAAGTCGGCACGTGCCTCGAAGGCACCTTCGGCTTCTCCCCGAAGCGGTCGGGGTGAGATCCCGTAGAGGGAATGATAAGTCTTGCGGAGCATGTGCGAGGTGATCGGCCCGCTGTTCGCCGCACCGAAGTTGCACTCAAGGAACATCGGTGTTCCGTCCACTATGTACGCGTCGGGTCGAACGTTGCACGCGGCGAAAGACCATTCGTCCTCGACCCCGCCCGCCCCGATGAACGGCACCTGGTCGGGACGCATCCCGGACAGTCGGGCCAGCTCCCACGGGTCCTCGGTGAGCCGCCGGCACACACGCTCGACCAGGCTCACGAGCTCTCGGGCCGCGCTCCCCAGCTCGTCGAGCGCCTCGCGCCGCATGACCATGGGCCGTAGGGGGACCAGGTCCGGGTCCGAACTGAAGGGCAGCCCCTCAAGAGCCCTGGTGAGCGCGTCGGCGGCGCGCTCGGGGTCCGCGTGGTCCGCGCCGAAGGTCGCGTCCTGCCACACCACACTGTGTGCCCGTCTTGTCACCTGACATCTCCCACTCCTGATCGGGAATCCGCCTCGGAGCTTATGTCGACCTTTGACTTCCATGAAACTCAGGCGGCCACGGTGTTGAAAGTTGACTCTCCCGAACCTACTCTTGGACGAGGTCGGGGTTCGAACCCCGACCTCGTCCAAGCATGTCGACAGCCCCCATTATCATTCAGGAAACCAAGAGCCTGATCACGATCACCCCCGAAGCGAGCCCCCTATGAATCCCGTGTACCGCCGGACGCCCGTTGCCTCGGAGAAAGAGCTTGACCTACTCGAACTCCCCGTGCGCCAGGCATTTGAAGAATTTCTGCGGGAGAACGGTTTACACGGAACCGACGAGCCGATCCTCGGCATGAGCTTCATCAACGGCGGTCTTCACTTCGCCGTGAAAGCTCTCGAATTCATACCGAAAGACGTCCACATCGTCCTGGTCTGCGCGAATCTCGCCGAAAAAGAGATCGACTACCTTTCCGCAGCCGGCCACCTCGTCTTCAACCATCCCTTGAACTTCGACAACGAGCTGATGTACGAGATGCTGATGGACAGCACCTCCGGTGACTTCGGCTGGGTCGACGCGGACTGCTTTGTCCTGGATCCCTCACTGTGGTCGGAACTGTTGGCCGACATCGACGAGACGACCAGTGCGCACGCGGCTTTCACGTACGAACCGCTCGGCTTCGCGAAGACACCGCTCGTCATGTGGTCGCGGAACATCCGCAAACCCTTGGCGGACACGGGCACAACGCTGAACAGCTACGCACAGGTGCCCACCAACGCCGGCCGCATCTCCCCTTACGCGATCTCACGCGTCGCCGGACAGCACCAGCTGGACGCACTGGGCGACGTGCTCGGACGTGAGGACGACGGCTCCCTGAGTCCTCACGACGGGCTGCTCGACATCTACGCGAACGGCCGGACCGTGAACAGCCGCAACCGCGCCGGAGCGGTGGGGTGGTTCGGTCCCGACATGCCGCGCACGGGCTGGCTCATCGACACCCCGATCCTGGCCGAGGCCGTACTCCGTCAGAACGGCCTGCGCGCCCGGCGGCTGAGTGAGGGGAACCGACAGATCACGGACAGGATCATCCACGTCGGAGCGAGCGGGTACCGGCAGCGTATGAGGAACGAGGGCGCGAGCAACGAGTACCTGGCGAGGTTTCGCCTGACGGACCTGTTCGAGGTCCTCCTGGCGGACGAACTCTCCGACAGGGGTCTTTCGGAACACTACGCCGAACTGAGCGCCCGCCAGGCCGACCAGCTGGCCTCGGAGGCGGGCATCGCGTCGGACGAGATCAAGGGGTACGCCCAGTCGATGCTCCGGGACCATGGTCTGGACATGGAGAAGCTCAGAGCGGACCATCGCATGGGCTTCCTTTTCTGACACTCTCCCACAACGTTCACCGCACCACGGTGAGAACCGGCCCGCGTGCCACGGGCCGCACAACCAAGGTCAACGGCTTCATCGGAGAGGCAGAACCCTCAGATGGTCAGAACACTGGTGACGGGGGCCAACGGCTTCATCGGCCGTTATCTCGTCCAGGAACTCCTCACCCGCGGACACGAGGTCGTGGGGGTCGACGACAACTCGAAATACGGAGACGCGGTTTCTCCGATCGTCCACTCCAGGTACGAGTTCATCCTCGACGACGCCAGGAACGTCGATCTCATCACCGACCTGGCGACGGGATGCGACTACTTCGTGGCCGGCGCGGCCCTGGTCGGGGGCGTCCCCTATCTCCACACCTTCCCTTATGACATCCTCGCGACGAACGAGCGCATCACGGCGGCCGCGTGCGACGCCGCCATCGCCGCACACCGGACGGGGTCACTACGGAAAGCCGTCTTCATCAGTTCCTCCATGGTCTTCGACGCCTCGACCTCGTGGCCGACGGCCGAGGGCTCGGAACTGACGATCCCACCACCCCGGATGGCCTACGGTTTCCAGAAACTGGCCGTCGAGTACTTCGCCCGGGCCGCGCACGAGCAGTACGGACTGCCGTACACCATCATCCGACCCTTCAACTGCGTCGGCACGGGAGAGGTCAAGGCCGTGGGCGTTCCCACGACCCAATCGGGCGACATCGACATCGCCATGAGCCACGTCGTGCCCGACCTCATCCACAAGCTGCTCTTGGGCCAGGATCCCCTCCGCATCCTCGGCTCCGGTCAGCAGGTACGCCACTTCACCGCCGCGCGCGATCTCGCCTCGGGGATCGCGACGGCGATCGAGCACCCCCGCGCGCTGAACGAGGACTTCAATCTCTCCTCACCGACAGGGTGCACCATTCGGGAACTCGCCGAACTCATCCACCTCAAGGTCCGGGGACCCGAGGCCGTGCTGCGGATCGAGAACGACCCTCCCTACCCGACCGACGTGGCACAGCGCCAACCCGACGTCTCCAAGGCCCGTGAGCTCTTGGGCTGGGAGGCGACGACCACGTTGGAGGAGACTCTGGACGAGGTGGTCCCCTGGGTGACCAGGGCCTACAAGGAGGGCCTGCTCTGAGACCGCCGCGGTGGACACCGGCGGAGCCCCGTCCACCGCGGTCCCGCTCCCTTCTCCTCCGGCCCCGCGCTCGGGAGCGCGCCAGGCTCCCGGCGCGGTCCTCTCCCGGTCATGGCCGGGGGCGTGGCTCCCGAGACCTCCGACGTGGAGGGGATCCGGCACCGCGAAGTCCTCGGTGGACTCCAAGAGCGGGTCGGACACACCCTCCGGCGGGCGCGCACCGTGCTCCACGAAGACGCCTTCTCCCACCACACGGGGCCGCCTTCCTCCGCTCTCACGCGAAGAGCCCACGAGGCCGTCCCCCGGCACCCCGTGGACGGTCGAGGACACCGGCCCGGCCCCGCCGTGGCTCGTGTCTTCGGTGGACGGACCACGTGGGCCGAGCACCCTGGCGACGCGCCCCCGTGAGGACGTCCGATCTTCGGATTCGGGCCCCCTTTCCCGCCTCCACGCAATACCGTGGTGCCCCGAGCACGTACGGGACCTGGAAAGCCCTGCGGATCGGCCGCCCGCTTCGTTGACAGCACCTTGTCGAATTGACAGCATGCTGCTATGAAAGAAGACACCGGGAAGACCGTCCACCTCGCCGTCTACGACCAGCTCGCCGACTGGGAGATCGGGCACGCCACCGCGACGATCCGCGGTGGCGACCGGCAGCGCGGTCCCGACCGCTACGACGTGGTGACCGTCGGCCTCACCGGAGCACCGGTCACCACCGCCGGAGGGTTGACCATCCTTCCGGACCTGACCCTTCCTCAGCTCAAACCCTCCGCCAGCGCCATGCTGATCCTGCCGGGGGCCGAGGGTTGGGACACCGACCCCGAGTCCCTCTCCCCCTTCGCCTCGGCCGCGGGGATCTGGCTCGACGCCGGAGTGCCCGTCGCCGCCATCTGCGGGGCCACCGCCGGCCTCGCGCGCGAAGGTCTGCTGGACCACCGCGAGCACACCAGCGCGGCACCGGAGTACCTGCTGGCCACCGGCTACGCCGGTGTGGGGCGTTACCGGGACCGGCTCGCGGTCCGCGACGGCGGCCTCGTCACCGCCGGCCCCACCGCGCCCATGGAGTTCGCCCGCGAGATCTTCGCCGTCCTGGACCTGTACACACCCCGCGTCCTCGACGCCTGGTACCGGTTGCACGCTGAGCACGACCCCAGCGCCTACCACGTCCTGGTGGAGGGGACCTGAGAATGGCGCACACCGAGAACGGCCCCTCCGAGCTGCTCGCCGGAACCGCGCTCACCGTCTTCCGCCTCAACGGCCAGCTCCTGTCGGTGGCCGAGGAACTGGCCCGCTCGGCCGGGCTGACCGCCGCGCGTTGGCAGGTGCTGGGCGCCGTGACCACGGAGCCCCTGTCGGTGTCGGCCATCGCGCGGCGCCTCGGCACCACCCGTCAGAGCGTGCAGCGCCTCGCCGACCTGCTGGTGGAACAGGGGCTGGCCGAGTACCGACCGAACCCGGCGCACAGCCGCGCCAAGCTGCTCGCCCCCACCGAGCGGGGCCTGGACACCCTGCGCCGGATCGACCCCGACCACACCCGGATGGCCGAGGCCCTGGTCACCGAACTCGGGGAGGAGGACAGCCGACGGGTACTGGAGTCGCTGCGCCGGCTCTCGCTGGCCCTGGACCGGATCGGGGACGGGTGAGGACGGGACAGTATCGTCGTTGACGGACCCCGCACCGGGCCCGTGTCCCACCAGGAGGAAACAGCCATGATCGACCTGCGCTCCGACACCCTCACCCGCCCCACCCCGGCCATGCGCAGGGCCATGGCCGACGCCGAGGTCGGCGACGACGTGTGGGGCGAGGACCCGACCGTGCGGGAGCTGGAGGAGGAGACCGCGGGCCTCCTGGGCAAGGAGGCCGCGCTGTACGTGCCGTCCGGGCACATGGCCAACCAGCTGGGACTGTACGTGTCCGTCCGCAGTGGTGAGGAGGTCTGGGCACACGAGCACCACCACCTCATCGGGAACGAACAGGGCGCCACGGTGGTGCTGGCCCGGGCGTTCCCCCGCCTGTACTCGGAGGGGATCTTCCCCACCGACGAGCTGTTGGAGTCGTGGATCGCGGGCCGCGACGACGTCCACCGGGCCGAGCCCGCCCTGGTGTGGCTGGAGAACACGTTCACCGGTCGGGTGGTGCCGTTGCCCGAACAGCGTCGAGTGACCGGTTTCGCGCATCGGCACGGGCTGCGCGCGCACCTGGACGGGGCACGCCTGTGGAACGCCTCCACCGCCTTGGAGGCGACGCCCGCGGAGGTCGCCGAAGGGTTCGACACGGTGTCGGTGTGCTTCTCCAAGGGACTGGGCGCCCCCGTGGGCTCCGCCTTGGCCGGGGACGCCGACAGCGTGTCGCGGGCGCGACGCGGACGCAAGCTGCTCGGCGGGGGCATGCGTCAGGCCGGCGTCATCGCCGCCGGTGCGCTGTACGCGTTGCGCCACCACCGGGAGCGGATGGTGGAGGACCACGAGCGCGCCGCGGAACTGGCCCGGATGATCAACGAGATGTCGGGGCTCACCGCGCTGGCCCGAACCAACATGGTGCTGGTCCAGGCCCCGGGCGGACAGGGCTCCCGCTATGCCGAGGCCTTCGCGCGCCACGGCGTCGCCGGGGTCGGCATCGGCGACGCCGTCCGTCTGGTGGTGCACCTGGAGATCACCGACGACGACATCGACCGGGCCGCTCGGGGCGTGGCCAAGGCCGCCGCGGACCTGTGAGGCCCTTTTCGGGGTCTCCTTTCGGGTCTCCGTGTCCTCGGGGCACCCCGGGGCCGGCCCCGGGGTGCCCCGAGGACGCGGCTCCGGTGCGTTCGCATACGACGACGATGATCATGGGAGCACTCCCGTAGCCCTCTCGTCGTGAGACGGACACGCCCGCCCCTCTTCCGTCGGAGGCCTTGCCCCGCGCGGCGACTTTCCCGCTTTCCCTCCACCTGGCACTTTTTACGTGACAAGCACACAAGAGCGTCAGAATGCGCTGCCGTGGGAAGGAGACGGAAGAAAACCGACTCCGCTCCCATGTCGGCGTCGCACCCGGGGCGGCGGGTACGCCCGAACTCGCGTACGCCCGACCCTGGCCGGAGCCCTCCACCTGAAGGTGAGCACCCGATGAGCCAGCAATACATCGCCGCGATCGACCAGGGGACCACGTCGAGCCGCTGCATCCTCTTCGATCGGGACGGGAACATCGTCTCGGTCGACCAACGTGAGCACAAGCAGATCTTTCCCAGACCCGGATGGGTCGAGCACGACGCGGAGGAGATCTGGACCAACGTCGAGACGGTCATCCGCGAGGCTCTGGCCAAGAAGGACGTCTCTCCCGACCAGATCGCCGCCATCGGCATCACCAACCAGCGCGAGACCACGCTGGTCTGGGACCGCGAGACCGGCGAGCCGGTGCACAACGCCATCGTCTGGCAGGACACCCGTACCGACACCCTGGTCCGCCGGCTCGGAGGCGAGGCCGGTCAGGACCGCTTCCGCGAGAAGTGCGGACTGCCTCTGGCCACCTACTTCTCCGGACCCAAGCTGCGCTGGCTGCTGGACAACGTCGAGGGCCTGCGCGAGCGCGCCGAACGCGGCGAGGTCCTGTTCGGCACCATGGACTCCTGGATCATCTGGAAGCTGACCGGCCGCCACGTCACCGACGTGACCAACGCCAGCCGCACCATGCTGATGAACCTGGCCACCCTACAGTGGGATCCGGAGATCCTGGAGGCCATGGACATCCCCGAGGCCGTCCTGCCCGAGATCCACTCCTCCTCGGAGGTCTACGGCCAGGCGCGAGGACACCTGGCCGGGACCCCCGTCGCCTCCGCCCTGGGAGACCAGCACGCCGCCCTGTTCGGCCAGACCTGCTTCGACCCCGGTGACGTCAAGGGCACCTACGGCACCGGCACCTTCCTGGTCATGAACACCGGCACCGAGCCGATCACCTCCCAGAACGGTCTGCTCACCACCTTGGGCTACAAGATCGGCGACCAACAGGCCGTGTACGCCCTGGAGGGGTCCATCGCCGTCACCGGGGCCCTTGTGCAGTGGCTGCGCGACAGCCTGGGGCTGATCTCCACCGCTCCGGAGGTGGAGGACCTGGCCCTCACCGTGGAGGACAACGGCGGCTGCTACATCGTGCCGGCCTTCTCCGGTCTCTTCGCCCCGCACTGGCGCAGCGACGCGCGCGGGGTCATCGCGGGACTGACCGGTTACGTCAACAAGGGCCACATCGCGCGCGCGGTGCTGGAGGCCACCGCGTGGCAGACCCGTGAGGTCGTCGACGCCATGGACGCCGACTCCCCCGCGGAACCGACCGCGCTGAAGGTGGACGGCGGCATGATCGAGAACGACCTGCTCATGCAGTCCCTGGCCGACGTGCTCGACACCGAGGTCGTCCGTCCGCTGGTCGCCGAGACCACCTGTCTGGGCGCCGCCTACGCCGCCGGGCTCGCCGTGGGGTACTGGCCGGACATGGAGACCCTGCGCGCCAACTGGCACAAGTCGGCCTCGTGGTCACCGAAGATGTCGTCCACCGTCCGCGAGCGCGAGTACCACAACTGGAAGAAGGCCGTGCACCGCACCCTGGACTGGGTCGAGCACGAGGACGCGTGACAGGGGGTGAACACCCCACCGAAACCACTCCCAGGGGTCCCGGCTGCCACCTTCGACCCCCGGGAGCGGTCCGCGGGGCGCGGAACGCGCTCCGCTTCCATCCCATTCCTGTGACGGGTGCGTCCGATTATCCCGTACACACCGCGCCGTGAACCCGCGCGGTCGGGTGAGACCTCCCGTGACCCGGCTCCCCCTGAAGGGGCGGAGGTCCTCATGGTGTATCTGGCGGAGTTCATCGGTACGGCGATCCTGACACTGCTCGGCTGCGGCGTCGTCGCCGGAGTCCTACTCGCACGGTCCAAGGCCCTCGGCGGCGGCTGGATCGTCATCACGTTCGGCTGGGGTATGGCGGTCGCGATCGCCGTCTACGTCGTCGGCGCCACCAGCGGCGCCCACATCAACCCGGCCGTCACCCTCGGCCTGGCCAGTATCGGCGACTTCGACTGGGCCATGGTGCCCGGTTACATGGCGGCACAGGTGGTCGGCGGATTCACCGGCGCCGTCCTGGCCTACCTGGCCTACCTGCCGCACTGGGAACTCACCGAGGAGCCCGAGACGAAGTTGGTCATCTTCAGCACCGTCCCGGCCGTACGCCGCAAGGCCGCCAACTTCGTCACCGAGGTGATCGGCACCGCGATACTGCTCCTGGGCGTCCTGGGCATCGGCGCGAACTCCGGACACGTGTCCGTCGAGGGCGGCGCCGACCTGAGCGGCCTGTTCACCACCGGCATCGCCCCGCTGCTGATCGGTCTTCTGGTGCTGGGGATCGGACTCTCCCTGGGCGGCCCGACGGGGTACGCCATCAACCCGGCCCGTGACCTGGGTCCCCGCATCGCCCACGCGCTTCTGCCCATCCCGGGCAAGGGGTCGTCCGACTGGGGATACTCCTGGGTCCCCATCCTCGGTCCGCTGCTGGGCGGTGTGATCGGCGCCTGGATCTGGAAGCTGACCGGGTTCGGCGCCTGAGCCGCGGCCGTCATCGGCGAACGAGACGGGGTGTCCGGCGAACGGCCGGACACCCCGAGGGGCCGGACGCGCATGGCCCCGAACAGGAGTCGGCACCGCAACGAGAACGCCCCGGAAGGCTCTGCCTTCCGGGGCGTTCTACGACGTTGTGCGTTCTAGAGAGCGACGACGTTCTCGGCCTGCGGGCCGCGAGTGCCGTTGACCACCTCGAACTCCACGCGCTGGTTCTCCTCCAGGTTACGGAAGCCCGAACCCTGGATGGCGCTGTAGTGAACGAAGGCGTCGGGGCCACCGTCGTCGGGAGAGATGAAGCCGAAGCCCTTCTCGCCGTTGAACCACTTCACAGTTCCCTGAGCCATATTGATCTCCTTCAGCTCGGTGTACACGGGCGCATACTCACGCCCGCAAATTGCCGCGAGCCGACTTCTCAGAGAAACCGCCCGCCGGTCACAAACTCCGCGGGCAAGACACCAACTGCGAAATTCAACGACTAACAATCTTCCTCGAAGTTACCACAGTCGGGAGCGGAAGCGAAGCATTCCGATGTGGCAACACGCACGGCCGCGGAGGGAATATTCGGAGCCCCGAGGGGTAAGGGTGTGGCCCACGTGACGGACGCACCACCGACGACCGCTGGTGGGTCCACGGCCACCGACCCCCGGTTCACGCACTTCAGGGCCGGTCCGCCCACCCTCCCCGGCCATGAGCGGGCTCGGATCCGGCGCGGGGTCCCGGTGCCGAGGCGCACGAAAACCCTCAAGGAAGCACACTTCCCCGTAAAACCGCGCCCAGGGCTCGGGGGGCGTGTCACATTTCGGTTTTTCCGAAGCCACCGCGGCCTCCGTACGAAGAACCGCCGTGTTCGTCCGGGTACCGCCCCAGGACTTCCCCGGTCGGCGTTTTCTCGGGAAGGGGTCGTCCCCGGGGCGAAACGCCCCGGAAGGAGGTACGCACGGCGGAAGGGCACGGACCCAAGCCGAGGCGCCCGCGGGGACGGCGGGCGCCAGGCGAGGGGGCGGGGCTCAGCCCTGGTCGATTCCCACGAAGTGGCCCTCCTCGACCTCCAGGAGCGGCGCCGAGGCATCGTCCGTCGCCACGGGCAACACGACGTCCTCGGGCGGGTCGGCCTCCAGTTCGGCGTCGACCTCCGCCCATGTCCTGTGCAGCTGCGGCACGCAGGAGAGCAGGTGGCGACTGTAGGGGTGCAGCGGGTTGTCGAACACCTTGGACGTGGGACCCATCTCCGCGATGGCGCCCTTGCGCAGGATCACCGACCTGTCGCTGACGTAGTTGCCCAACGACAGGTCGTGGGTCACGAACAGGATGCCGAGCCCGCGTTCCTTGAGATCGGCGAGCAGGTTGAGCACGTCGATACGGGTGGAGGCGTCCAGCATGCTGATGATCTCGTCGGCCACCAACAGCCTGATGTCCAGCAGCAGCGCGCGGGCGATCAGCAACCGCTGGAGCTGGCCGCCGCTGAGCTGGTGCGGATACTTGCCGAGGACGTTGTCGGGATCCAGACGCACCGTGGCCAGCGCGTCCAGGACCTTCTCCCGCCACACCGGGGTCGAGGTCTCCGGGAAGTAGGAGGTACGGATCATCTCGAAGACCCGGTCGGCCTTGAAGATCGGGTTGAAGCAGCTGAACGGGTCCTGGAAGACCCCCTGCACCCGGCGGTAGTACTCCTTGCGCGCGGAGTGGCCCCGGATCGTGGTGATGTCGGTGCCCTCGAAGGTGATGCTCCCGGCCGAGGGCCTGGTCAGGCCCAGCACCATCTTGCCGATGGTGCTCTTGCCGCTGCCGCTCTCACCGATCAGCGAGACGACCTCGCCCGGCTCCACCGTCAGGTTGACGTCGCGGACGGCGCGCAGGCGCCCGCCGCCGAACGCGCCCACCCTGTACACCTTGTGCACGTGTTTGAGTTCCAGCACGGTCTACCTCACCCCGTCTTCCAGCAGGCGGCCCAGTGGCCGGGTTCGATCTCCACCAGCGGCGGCCGCTCGGAGCACTTGTCGAACGCCAACGGGCAGCGGTCCTTGAACCGGCAGCCGGTGGGCGGGTCGAGCAGTCCCGGCGGGGTACCGGGGATGCCCTCCAGTCGGCCCTGCACCGTGGTGGAGCCGACCTCGGGCAGCGCGCCGATGAGCATCTGGGTGTAGGGATGCCTGGGCTCGTTGATGACGGTCTTGGCCGACGCCTTCTCCACGATGTGGCCCGCGTACATCACCATGATCGTGTCCGCCATCTGGTACACGAGCGAGATGTCGTGGGTCACGAAGATCATGCTCTTGACGTACTCGCGATCGCGGAACTCCACCAGCGACTCGGCGACCGCCCGCTGCGTGGACACGTCCAGGGCCGAGGTGACCTCGTCGGCGATGAGCAGCGAGGGGTTGAGCAGGGTGGAGATCACCATGACCACGCGCTGCTTCATCCCGCCCGACAGCTCGATCGGGAAGCGGTCGAGCACGTCGGGGTCCAGGCCGACCAGCTCCAGCCGCCGCTTGAGCTCGTCGGCGATGTCGGCGGGGCGGACACCGCGTGCGCGCAACAGCTCGTTGACCATCCGCCCGATCTTGCGGGTGGGGTTGAGCGCGCTCATCGCGTACTGCGGGATCAGCGAGATCTCGTGGTACCTGAACGGGACCATCGCCTCGTCGTCGCCGACGGGCACGTCCTTGCCGTCCAGTTCGACGGTGCCACCGACGTGGCGCATCCGCGAGTCCAGGCGGATCAGGCTCTTGCCCAGGGTGGTCTTGCCACAGCCGGACTCGCCGGCCAGGCCCATGATCTCCCCGTCCGCGAGGTCGAACGTGACGCCGTCCAGGGCGTGGACGTCCCCGCGCAGGGTCTGGTAGTAGACCTTCAGGTCATTGACGCGAAGAGTCATCACAGCTCCCGCAGCTTGGGGTTGAAGACCTCGTCCAACCCGACGTTGAGGATGTACAGCGAACCCACGATCACCGTGATGCCAAGCCCCGGCGGAATGAACCACCACCACATGCCGAGTTGCAGGGCGCTCCACTTCACGGCGCTCTCCAGCATCAGGCCGAGGGACACGCCGTTCGACGGACCGAGGCCGATGAAGTCCAGACCCGCGGCGGTCAGGACCGCGCCGCCGAAGAGCAGGATGAAGGACATCACCAGGTAGGAGCTCATGTTGGGCGCGATCTCGGTGGTGATGATCTTCCAGGTGCGCCGCCCGCTGAGCCGGGCCAGGTCCACGTAGTCGCGGGTGGCCAGCGACAGGGCCTGGGAGCGGACCGCACGCGCCGCCCACGGCCAGGTCGTCAGGCCGATGAACACGCCCTGGACGAACAGTCCGCGCACGTCCAGGTAGGCGATCGCGACGATGAGCACGACCAGCGCGGGCAGCACCAGGACCACGTTGGTGAGCATGTTGAGGATCTCGTCGATGATCCCGCCCTTGTAACCGGCGACGAAACCGACCGCGGTGCCGATGAGGAAGGCGACGCCTCCGCCGAAGACACCGATGAGGAAGGTGGCGCGCACCCCGTACACGAACTGGGCCCAGATGTCCTGGCCGAAGGTGTTCGTGCCGAGCCAGTACTCGCCGTTGGGCGGCCGGCTCTTGGGTCCGACGTAGTCGTTGGGGCTGTCACTGACGAAGAACGGGCCGATGACGCCGATGAGCAGGAAGACCAGGACGATGCCCAGGCCGATGAGCAGCTTGGGGTTGCGCCGGGCGAAGTGCAGGGTCTCGGAGCCCTTGCGCTCGCCGGCCGGTTCGGGGGCGCCCGCGGCGTCCGCGGTGCCCGGAGCTCCGGCGACGTTCGTCATGAGGAGCCTCCCGTCATCTGGACCCGGGTACGCGGGTCGATCAGCACGTAGACGATGTCGATGATGAAGTTGGCGATCAGTACGCCGACGACCACGAACAGGAAGATGCCCTGGAGCAGGAAGAAGTCGCGGCTGTTCAGGGAGTTCAGGATGAGGGTGCCAAGACCCGGGTAGTTGAACACGATCTCGGTGAGCAGGGCCCCGGCGATGATCGTTCCCAGCTGGACCGCCAGTCCGGTGATCTGCGGCAGCATCGCGTTGCGGAACGCGTAGCGCCGGACCAGCCTGCGCGGGGCGCCGAGGGCCTGGAGGTAGTTGGCGTAGTCCGCCTCCAGCTCGTAGATGATCATGTTGCGCATGCCGATCGCCCAGCCGCCGAGCGCCACGATGAACAGGGACAGGAAGGGCAGGAACCAGTGGGTGAGCAGGCTGGAGATGAACATCCAGCTGAAGTCCGGGCGTAGGGAGTAGCTGTAGCCGCCGGCGACAGGGAAGACCCCGGCGACGATGCCCAGGCTCCAGGCCAGCAGCAGGGCCAGCCACATGTACGGCGTTGCGGTGAGGATGTACCCGACCGGCAGGACCGTGTTGTCCAGCACCTTGCTGCGAGCGGCGAAGGCGCCGAAGCGGTTACCGATGATCCAGCTGAGCAGGATCGCGGGGATCAGCAGGCCCAGGGTGTAGGGCACCGCGCGCAGGATGATGTCGAGGACGGGTTGCGGGTAGAGCATCGTGCTGATGCCCAGATCGCCCTTGAACAGGCCCGACCAGAAACTCAGGTACTGCTGGTGCAGCGGCTGGTCGAGGCCGAAGACCTCGTTGTAGTAGTTGGTCATGCGCTCCAGGGCTTCGGGGTCGCCCACCGAGGCACGGGAGAGCATGCTCCGGACGGGGTCGCCCGGCATGAAACGCGGGATCATCCAGTTGATGGTGACCGCGACGATGAACGTAAGCAGGTAGACGAAGAGCTTACGACCGATGTAGCGCCACACACTTTCCTCCAGGTGATGGCGACGGACAGTCGAGGGCCCCGGCGGGGCGCGGCGTGGATCCAGTGGGGGGATCCGCGCCGCGCCCGCCAGGGGCTCCCCGGCCGGGCTTTTCGCGCCGGGCCTCGGCCGGGGATGGGAGCGGTCAGCGGAAAGGGGAGAGGTGTGGCTCCCCCGCTCCTACTCGACCGGTTCGATCTCCGCGAGGGTGGTGATGGCGCCCAGTTCGAACCATCCGTTCCAGAGGGTGGCCGGGCTGTTGGGCGTGCCTTCGTGCTCGCTGGGCCAGTTGGTCCAGTACTCGTTGGTGGACTGGGCCCAGAGGCCGTTGTACCAGAGCGGGATGGCCGGGAGATCGGTCAGCTGGATCTCCTGCAACTGCGAGGTGATCTCGGCCGCGCCCTCGACGTCGTCCACGGGCACCGCGGCGAGCTGCTCGGTGAGGGCCCACGCCTCCTCGTTCTCGTAGCGGTGGAAGTTCACCGTGCTCTGCTGCTCCTGGACCGGCAGCTGGAAGAGGTAGTCGTAGTAGGTCCACGGCGTGTTGCTCAGCTGCCGTTCGTTGTTGATGATCAGGTCGAACTCACCGGCGTTGCGGTTGTCCACCAACAGGTCGAAGTCGGGGAACTGGGCCTCGATGTTGATGCCGACGTCCTGGGCGTTGGTCGCGATCAGTCGGGCGGCCTCCATCCAGTCGGTCCAGCCGGAGGGGACCTCCAGGGTCAGGGAGATGGGCTCGCCGTCGGGCGTCTCGACGTAACCGTCGCCGTCCTCGTCCAGGTAGCCGGCCTCCTCCAGGATGGCCACGGCCTCGCTGGCGCTGTAGGTGAAGCCCTTGTCCTCGACCAGTTCGTGGTCGATGTAGTCGTCCCACTCCGGCAGCAGACCAGTGGGGCTGGCGGGCTGCACGAGGTTGGCGTAGGGGCCCTCGACGATCTGCTCGAGGTCGATGGCGTGGGCGAGCGCCTGACGGAAGTCCGGGTCGTCGAGCGGCTCACGGGTCAGGTTCGGCACCAGCCACGCCGTGTTGGCGCTCTTCATGTACGGGGGGCCGTCGTAGAAGCTGGTGATGTTCTCGTTGCTGTTGAGGACCTGGTCGATTCCGGGGAGGAAGTTGTTCGACAGGTCGACCTCGTTCTGGTTCAGCATGCCCATCGTCACCTCGTTGGAGGCGTTGACGATGTCGACGATGTAGCGCGCGTCCATGTCCAGGTCGAGGGCTTCGGTGGCCCACCAGTCGTCGTTGCGCTCCCAGACCATGCGGTCGTCGGTGTGGGACTCGTAGACGTAGGAGCCGGTACCGACCGGGTTCTCGTTGGGCCCGTCGGTGACGTCGGTCTCCGACAGCTCGCTCCAGATGTGGTCCGGAACGATCGGGTTGGCGTAGGCCCAGTTCATCCACTCCTGCGGACGGTTCTCCGAGAAGGTGACGGTGACGGTGCGTTCGTCGGTGGCCTCGACGCTCTCGACGTAGTTCCAGACGTTGCTGTAGGGAGACCCGTCGAGTTTGCCGAGCTCCAGGGTGGTGACGACGTCGTCGGCGACCAGGGGCTCGCCGTCGGTCCAGGTCACGCCCTCACGCAGGGTGATCTCGTGGACGTTCTCGGAGGGCCACTCGTCGCTCTCGGCGAGCCAGTGCACGTACTCGCCCGTCTCTCCGTCGAAGAGGAAGAGCGGCTCGTAGACCAGACCGATCGTGCCGACCGTGTACTGTCCCCGCATCATGGGGTTCCAGCTGGTCGGCGGACCCCACGCGGTACCTGTGGTGTACAGGGTTTCGTTACGGGGGTATTCTCCCCCGCCGCCGCTGTCCCCTCCGTCGCTCGAGCAGGCAGTGGCCGCGATGGCCAGCGCCGCGAGCGCCGCGGGAAGCCGCAGGACTCTCATCTCGACTCCTCCTTCCACCCGGTCGGCCTGTGGGGGGAGTCCCCTCCGAGAGCCGGAGGGGTGGGAGCGCTCCCAGGGGTGAGCGCGCAGGACCGTTGCTGAACCGGGTAAGTGAGGTTAACAACAACATGCCCGCTGGAAGTCCGTCAATCCCCATGACTTCGCTGTTATTGGCTTGTAACAGCGCAGATGCGGGTATGCCAGTCAGTTTGCCCGCGCTGAGCTGGTGGTGGGGGCATGCCCCCGCGCCTCCGCCCAGGGTCGCCGGACCTCGCGCGAACGCGCACGGCGCCGTCGTGGAACGGAAGGATCACACGGCCCGCGGACCCGTGCTGGCCCGCGGATACAACTCGCCCCGGGCCGTCTCCCGGTCCTCCACCCGTCCACCCGCGATCGCCTCGCCCAGCATCAGCGCCACCTGGCGCCCGTAGGACACCACGTCGCGGACGATCGCGGTCAGGGAGGGGCGGACCAGACGACACAGCACCGAGTCGTCCCAGGCGACGATGGACAGCTGGGAGGGCACGTCCACACCCATCTCGTGCGCCACGCCCAGCCCCGCCACGGCCATGAGGTCGTTGTCGTAGACCAGGGCGGTCGGCCGGTCGGTGGCGGCCAGCAGTCTGCGCGTGGTCCTCGTGCCGGCCTCGCCCGTGTAGTCGGCGTGCACCGAGCGGGCCCGGTCGAGTCCGGCCTGCGCCGCCGCCTCCCCGAAGGCCTCCACACGGGTGCGGGTGTGCACGAAGTGCTCCGGTCCCGCCACCTGGACGATGTTCCGGTGGCCGAGCGCGGCCAGGTAGTGCACGACCTCGCGCACGGAGGCGGCGTCATCGGTGTACAGGCACGGCAGGGAGCCCACGCCCTCGGGACCGCCCAGCATCACGGCGGGCAGCGAGAGCTCCTCCACCGCCTCGACCCGTGGATCGTCCACCCGCAGGTCGACCAGGACCACACCGTCGACCCGGCGTTCGGCGGCCCAACGTCGGTAGACGGCGATCTCGGCCCCCGTGTCCTCGGTGACCTGCAACAACAGGTCCACCCCCGAGGCGGCCAGCTCCGTCTCGATGCCCGAGATCAGTTGCATGAAGAAGGGTTCCAGTCCGAGCGAGTGGGCGGGACGGTCGATCACCAGACCGATCGCACCGATCCGCCCGCCGGGGGAGAGCGCCCTCGCCGGGCCGCTGGGCGCCCATCCCAGTTCGCGGGCGATCTCCAGGATGCGCTCACGGGTCTCCTTGGAGACGCCCGGACGTCCGTTGAGGGCGTAGGACACGGCCCCCTTGGAGACCCCCGCGGCCTTGGCGATGTCCACGATGGTCGGACGCCGCATCAAACCCCCCATCAGCCCCCCTGAGCACACAGAACTGAACCGGTTAAGCAAACGGTTGGGGATTCTACTTCATGAACCGGATGGTCATTCCGGGGTCGTCCCGGCGTCCTCCTGGCATCCCGGACACCAGTAGAGGGTGCGTCCGGCCAGCTCGCGGGCGGCGATCGACGAGGAGCAGACCCGACAGGGCTCCCCCGTCCGGTAGCAGACGTAGAGGGTGTCCGGGCGAGGGACGGGGTACGCCTCCGGATCGGGGCGGTGCTCGGGACGCGTGGTGATGATGTAACCGTCGCGCACACCGTCACGGAGCAGACCCGCCAGGTCCTCCCACAATCGGGTCCACTGATCCCGGGTGAGGTCGCGTCCGGGGGTCATGGGGTCCAGGCCAGCGCGGAACAGCGACTCGGCTCGGTAGATGTTGCCGATCCCCGCCACGACGTCCTGGCGCATGAGCAGCGCGGCGATGCTCGTCCGGGACCGGCCGATCACACGCCAGGCCTGTTCGGGGTCGGCGTCGTCCCGTAGGGGGTCGGGTCCCAGCCGGGAGCGGACGGCCTGTTTCTCCTCCTCGGTGATGACCTCACAGGCCGAGGGTCCGCGCAGGTCGGCCCATCCGGAGGAGTTGACCAGACGCAGGCGTACGGCACCGACGGGTTCGGGGGGCACGACGAAGCCCTCCTCGTCGCGGACCAGTTCCGAACGCGCCCCTCCCTCGGCGCGGGGCGCGCCCAGGTGACTCTCGCCGTCGGCGTCCCCGAAGGTCCAGGCACCGTACAGGCCCAGATGGACCCGCAACCACTCTCCCGAGTCGAACCCGAGAAAGAGATGCTTGCCGTGCGCCTCGCTCTCGACCAGCACCCGGCCGTCCACGCGTGCGGCGCCCTCGGCGAAACGCCCCTGCGGGCTGGTCGCGCGCACCGTGCCACCACCGAAGGTCTTGTCGAAGTGCGCCGCCAGTCGGTGCAGTGTGTGCCCCTCGGGCAACCCTTTCCCCTCTCACCTCGGCCCGGACCGACGAACGAACCACCGCGTTCCGGGCGTCCGGCTCCAGGGTAGTGCCCGGTCCTCGTCCAGGACGCCCGCGGTGACCGCCCTGGGAGAGCCCCGCTCAGGCCGGTGCCGCCCCGCCGCTCCGGGCGAGGAGAGGGCGTCTCCCCCGGGCCGCGCCCCTTGGTGGAGGCGGGGCACGGCGCCGGGTTTCAGTGGGCGGTCAGGATCTCCTTCACGAGCGTGCGCGGGTCGGCCAGGCAACGCCAGGCGGGCACCACCACCACGGACTCCCCGGTGGCGCGGTTGAGGGAGTCGCCCCGGGCGAGCAGGTGGCGCAGGGAGCGGCCGTCGGGTTCACGGTCGAGCAGGAGCAGCAGGCGACGGGAGCCGAAGCCGACCGCCATGTCCGCGGCCAGGCCACCGACCTCACCGGGGAAGGTCACCTCGGTTCTCGCTCGGCGCAACTCCTCCACCAGGGCGGACACGGCCGGATCGGTCCGGACCACGGTGCCGGAGGCCGAGGCGTCCAGGTCCGCCAAGGGGGTCTCCCGACCCGACCAGTAGCCACGGTCGCCCACCACCACGAGCCTCCTCCTGGTGCGGGTCAGCACCGACGACCACAGGTGACTCATGCGCAGGATCCGCCGTTGGGCGTCGGCCGGGGCATGGGAGGCGAGGACGGGTGAGAGCACGGTGACGTCCACCGCGTCGCGGTCCACGGACAGGAGATCGGGGCCACCGACCCGTACGTCACGGCGGTGGACACGCCGGCTCAGCAGGCGCCGGATGAGCGCCACCTGCGGCTGCGTCGGAGCGATGACCACGAGCGACAGGGCGGGCGGCAGGTGGGCGTCGAGTTCGTCGACCACGACGGTCACACGGTAGGCCTCGTCACGGTTGACGTGTGAGGCGCCCGGCGCCGGCTCACAGACGCCGGCGACGTCCCACCACTCGAACACCGGTTCTCCCGTGAGATCGGGTGCGGTGCGCACCGAGAGCCTGCCTCCGTAGCAGTGCCGTGAGGCGGTCTCGGCCAGGCCCGGCGGCGCACCGTCGTGCTCGTCCAGCCACAGCATCGGAGGTGCCGACCGGTACAGGGCCCGCATCGCCGATCCCGTGCCGTGGCGCAGGCCCCTTTCGTCGAGACGCTCCACGGTCAGGCCCGCGGCGGCCGACGCCAGGCTCTCCTCGGCGGGCTCCAGGGCACTCGTCGGTCCCGGGTGGACGGGGTCGCCGAAGACCACGGCGCGGTCGGCGCGGTAGAGCACCGGCAACAGCTCGGCCACGCGGGAACGTTCCGCGCCGAGCACGACGACCAGGTCGAACAGCCCCGCACGCGGCGGCAGCGCGCGTACCTGGTCGGTTCGACACGCCCACGCGGGCAGGGTGTCCAGCACGTTCTCCAGTCCGGGCCGGCCGTTGCCGCGCTGCCAGTTGAGCGCCTCCAACCGGTTCTCGATCGCGGCGTGCCCCCGCCGCAGCCGCGGCTCGACGACCGCTCGCAGACAGCCGGCGCTGGACCTACGGTGCCGGGCCAGGGCGTCGGTCAACTCCTCTGTCAGCTCTCCCAACGGCGCGCAACGGGTACGCCGGTCCACCGCCGCGCGCCACTCGCTCTCCAACCGCGCGACCTCGCACAGCTCGGCCAGAGCGGCGGGGTCCGTGGCCACCCCCAGTTCACGGCGGATCGCGGTGCGGTGGTGCAGTCCGACCATCCCCTTCTGCCTGGCGCGCTCCGCCCGCCGCCACCAGTACTCGGGGCCTCCCCGCTCCGGTGTGAAGAGGGCGTCGGGGTCCCAGCCTCGGGCGATGGCGCGCCCGCGCTCCTCGGCGAGGCGGGCGAGTGCGTGTCCCCCCGAGGCCATGGTGTCCATCGCCCGCCACATCCGGCGGACACGTGCCCAGTCCTCGGCCAGAGCCGCCCGGTGCTCCTCCGGATCGGCCCCGTATGGATCGGTGCAGGGTTCGGACAGGCTGCGGGCACGCTCCAGGAGAAGGCGGTCGAGCATCGGTATCTCGGCGGAACGGTGCTCGTGTCCGCCGGTCCGGATCAGAGGGAGGGCTGGCGGTGCCTCGGCGCGGACGTCGATCCGGGCGAGGTCGGCCTCGGTCTGTGCGCACACCAGTACGCGCCGGCCGTTGCCCACGGCGGTGCGCACGAGGGAGTCGACCAGGTCGTGCACTCCGCTCCCCGGAGGCGCGGCGACCACGGTGAGCCTTTCTCGCATGGCCACGCGCAGGACCTCGTACTGGGACTGGCCGAGTTCGGTGACGCAGATCGGGACGACGGAGTCGTCGTCCCCGGCCGTCTCCGTGGAAGGGGGGAGCCCGCGTGCGCCGTGCCGGGAGTCCGTCCGTCCGCCACGGCGGGTCCCCGCCGTGGGAACGGTGTCCACGCCCTCGCACGGAGCCACGGGTCCCGGCCCGAGAAGGGCTCCCAGAGCCGTTCCGGTGACGGCGGCGGGATCGAGTCCGTTCTGGCCGGAGGAGGGGTCCAGGTCCGCCAGGACGTCCTCGACGTCCCGGGGCCCCCAGGCGTCGGTCTCCTCCCTCCCCCCGGGCCCCGCCCTCAGGAGCACGGCGACGTTGTGGGCTCCGCGGGTGTCGGTGCGCGGAGCGCCCCGAGTGCCGAGCGGTGCGATGTCGTCCACCCTCTCGATCTCCAGGTGGGCGAGCAGGAGGCGGACCCTGGCCGCGAGGTCGGACACGGCTGCGGGACGCCGCGCGGGATCGGGCGCTCCCGCGCGCAGCCGGGCGCGGATCTCGAACAGGTCCTCGGGGTCGGTGACGTCGAGCAGCCGCAGGAGGGCGGGGTTGACGTCGGGCGGTCCCACCGCCCGGACCAGCGTGTCGCCAGAGGCGGGGGAGGCCTCCTGGGAGTCGTCCACGGGCGCCACGTCGACGACGAGCAGGGGCAGGGCGACGCGATCGGCGCCCTCGCCCAGGATCACGAGCGGATAGCCGTAACGCGGTGTCTGCCCGAGCCTTCGGGCCACGCTCAGGACCCGGGCCGCGTCGGAGGGGAGCACGAGGGTCTCGCGGGCGCCGCTGAACAGGGTCTCATGCCCCGCGGGCAGGCAGACGCAGGCGTCTGTGCCCAGGTCCCGCGCGTGGACCGTGTGCGCGTGCACGGCCTCGCGGCGCAGGCAGGAGCGGAGGTAGGCCAGCAGGGAGAGCACCTCGGAACGGTCGACCGGAGGCTTCCAGCGGAGCGAGGCGGCCCCCACGCCCACGGTCGGCCCCGGGGGCACGGGCGGGGCGCCCGGTGACCTCTGCGGGTGCCCGTACCCGATCTCGTGCTCGTCGTCCCTCAGTGATCTCAACGCCGCCCCGCCCCCAGGTGTGTGATCGACCGGCCGCCCGATGACAGCAAGGCCATTGTGGAGGACGGAGCGTGGCCGAACCCCTCGAACGCCGAAATCCGCCCCGGCTTCCGGTTCCGATGGAGAGGCCCGGGGTTCGCGGGCCGCCTCCCCGGTCCCGCCTCATTCCCGCCCGTCGAGGCCGTGGACGCGAAGGGCGATCCAGAGTTCGGTCCGGTAGTCGGGATCGTCCAGGTCCCCCGACAGCAGGTCGCGGATACGGCGCATGCGGTAGCGCAGCGTGTGGCGGTGGACCCCCAGGACCTCGGAGGCGGCGTCCCAGCGTCCCGAGGCGGCGAGGTAGGCGTGCAGTGAGGCGAGCAGTTCGGCGGAGGTGCGTTGCCGCAGGAGCGGGGCGAGCAGTTCCTCCGCCATGCGGGCTCCCGCCGGAGTCCGTGTCAGTCCGAGGAGCCCCCCTGGCAGGTCGCCGAACCGGAGCAGGTCCTCTCCCGATCCGTGCGCCGCCTCCCACGCCCGCTCGGCCTGGGACAGGGCTCCCGGAAGCTGGGCGTAGGAGGAGGGGTCGCTCACCCCGACGGGTCCTTCCAGTACCTCGCCGATGACGCCGTTCGCCGTGTCGGCGCCGGCCAGCAGCAGTGCGCGTCCGTCCTGTTCGGCGATCAGGACGCCCTCGGGCGGGTGCGCGGGGCCGCTCCGCTCCGCCACCGCCACCACGACGGGTTCGGGGGGCAGGGCCTCCCGCAACCTCTCCGCCCCGGGGTGGAGGGGGTCCAGGGCCCCGGCGAGCAGGGCGGTGAGCACCCCCTCGCGAATCCTGGCGGGGACGCTGTGGGCGGCGCGCTCCAGTTCGAGGGAGAGCAGTGACACCGCGGCGTTGACCAGTGTACGTTCGTCGGAGCCCAGTCCGCCCCCGGCGCCCACCGCGAGGAAGCCGCGTATCCGTCGGCCGGTACCCAGGGGTTGCACGGACACGTGCTCGTCACCGGAGGTGACCGAGACACTGGCGCGCACGCCCGCGGCGCGCAGGCGGTCCAGTTCGTCCGTCAGGCCGGCGACGTGCTCCGCGGCCGAGGCGGGGGCCGCGTGTCGGACGACGCCGTCGTTGGACAGCAGCACGACCCAGGCCCCGAGGTCGCGGGACAGACGGCCCACGATCGCCGAGGCGCCGGTGAGCGCCGCACGGGTGAGTTCACGTTGGGCCGCGAAGGCGCGGCTCAGTCCCTCGTACTCCTCCTTGGCCAGGAGGCGGGACACCTCCTTGCCGATCGCTATGAAGGGGGTCTCCCGCCCGACCTCCACCAGGGTGAGTCCGGACTCGGCGGCGGCCTCGCGCAACCGGACGGGTGTGCGCTCCAGGACCACGCCCGCGGCGAAGCCCAGGCCGGTGATCCGGCGCTCGGCCAGGCGTCGCGCGTAGTCGCGCAGGTCGGGGACGCCACCGGCCCACCGCACCCCGGTGGTGAGCAGGAGCTCACCACCCGCCAGGTAGGGGGTGGGGTCCTCCAGCTCGCTGACCGCGACCCACTCCACCTGGCGGTCCAGGTTCTCCTGTCCGGTGAGCAGGCTCAGCCGCAGGCGCGGTGTACGCATCAGAGCGCCCAGGGTCGGCGGCATCCTGTCCTCCTCCCCCGTGATCGCATGTGCACAAACCTGACGTGTTGGCGCAAGTACCCGTCTTGATTATCCACTGTGTCCATGTGCGCGGTGCTCGGCGCCTCCTAATGTCGTGCCAGGTCGGCGCACCCCTCTCCGACCTTCTCGACTTCCCGTCCACCCATCGCAGAAGGAGGCAGCCGTATGGCAGCGACCGAGGTCGCCCAGTCCCGCCGGGTCGTCACCGAGATCCCCGGCCCCAAGTCCCGCGCGATCCAGGAGCGCCGCCGTTCGGCCGTCGCCCAGGGCGTCGGCAGTGTCCTGCCCGTCTATGTCGAGCGAGCCGGCGGCGGCATCGTCGAGGACGTCGACGGCAACGCCCTGATCGATTTCGGTTCCGGTATCGCGGTGACCAACGTCGGCAACGCCGACCCGCGCGTGGTCGAGCGTGCGTCCGAACAGCTCGGCCGGTTCACCCACACCTGTTTCATGGTGAACCCCTACGAGGCCTACGTCGAGGTGTGCGAGGCCCTGAACCGGATCACCCCGGGAGACCACGAGAAGCGGTCGATCCTGCTCAACTCGGGCGCCGAGGCGGTGGAGAACGCGGTGAAGATCGCCCGCAACGCGACCGGCCGCCAGGCGGTGGTGGTCTTCGACCACGCCTACCACGGCCGCACCAACCTCACCATGGCCCTGACCGCGAAGAACATGCCCTACAAGCAGGGCTTCGGTCCCTTCGCCGGCGAGATCCACCGTATGCCGATGGCCTACGCCTACCGCTGGCCGACCGGCCCGGACAACTGCGGCCCCGAGGCCGCGGACATGGTGATCGACCAGATCACCAAGCAGATCGGCGCCGAGAACGTGGCCGCGGTCGTGATCGAGCCGATCCAGGGCGAGGGCGGGTTCATCGAGCCGGCGCCCGGCTTCCTGCCCGCGATCGTGGACTTCTGCCGCGCCAACGGCATCGTGTTCGTCGCCGACGAGGTGCAGACGGGCTTCGCCCGCACCGGCCACATGTTCGCCTGTGAGCACGAGGGCATCGTCCCGGACCTGATCGCCACCGCCAAGGGCATCGCGGCCGGTCTTCCACTGGCGGCCGTGACCGGCCGCGCCGAGCTGATGGACGCCGTGCACGGAGGGGGCCTCGGGGGCACCTACGGCGGTAACCCGGCCGCGTGCGCCGCCGCGCTCGCCTCGCTGTCGGCGATCGAGTCCGACGGCCTGGTGGAGAGGGCCCGGGAGATCGGCGAGCTGATGCTGGGCCGTCTGCGCGACATGGCCGGCAAGTACGACGTCATCGGCGACGTGCGCGGACGCGGTGCGATGATCGCGGTCGAACTGGTCAAGGACGCCGACCGTACACCCGACCCCGAGTCCCTGGCCAAGGTGATGTCCTTCTGCCACTCCCGGGGCCTCGTGCTGCTGAGCGCGGGCACCTACGGCAACGTGATCCGCATGCTGCCGCCGCTGGTGATCGGCGACGATCTGCTGAACGAGGGCCTGGACCTGCTGGAGGAGGCCTTCTCCCTGCTGTGACACTCGGCGGGTCGTGGGTGCCGTCCACGTACCCACGACCCGCTCCCTGAGACGGCGTCGCGAACACGGCCGGTCGTGGCCAAGCGCGCGGCTCCTGAGTCAGACTGGAGGCATGTCGGAACTCCTTGCGCGTCACCGCGCGGTCATGCCCGCCTGGCTCCCTCTGTACTACGAGTCCCCGCTGGAGATCGTCAGCGGCAAGGGCTCACGTGTCACGGACGCCGATGGCAACACCTATCTGGACTTCTTCGCCGGGATCGCGACCAACACGCTCGGCTACGACGTGCCCGAGGTCCGCGAGGCCGTGGAGCGGCAGATCGCCAAGGGGATCGTGCACACCTCCACCCTGTACCTCATCCGCGGTCAGGTCGAGCTGGCGGAGAGGATCGCCCGTCTGTCGGGGATCCCGGACGCGAAGGTGTTCTTCACCAACTCCGGTACCGAGGCCAACGAGACCGCTCTGCTGTTGGCCACCTACGCCCGTGGCAGCGACGAGGTGCTCGCGATGCGCGGCGGCTACCACGGACGCTCGTTCGGCACCGTGGCGGTGACCGGCAACCGGGTGTGGAAGAACTCCTCGCTGTCACCGTTGAACGTGCACTACCTGCACGGGACCGACCACGCCTCCCCCGCCTTCCGCACGATGAGCGACCAGGAGTACATCGAGGCCTGTGTCGCCGACCTGCGGGACGTACTGGACACGACCGCGCCGAACGTGGCGTGTCTGATCGCCGAGCCGATCCAGGGCGTGAACGGGTTCGCGATGCCGCCCGACGGTCTGTACGCCGCCTACAAGGAGGTGCTGGACGAGCACGGCATCCTGTTCGTGTCCGACGAGGTGCAGACCGGCTGGGGCCGCAGCGGCACGAGTTTCTTCGGTATCGGCAACCACGGGGTGACCCCGGACATCATGACCTTCGCCAAGGGGCTGGGCAACGGTTTCGCCGTGGGCGGGGTCGTGGCGCGCGGCGACCTGATGGACCGGCTGGGCGCTCTGGGCGTGGCCACCTTCGGCGGCAACCCGGTGTCGATGGCCGCGGCCGGAGCGACCCTGGACTACGTGCTGGAGCACGACCTCCAGGACAACGCACGGCGGCAGGGCGCCCTGATCCTGGAGGGGCTCAGTGCCCTGACCGCCCTTTCGAGCGTGAAGGACGTGCGCGGCAGGGGGCTGATGTTCGCCGTGGAGATGATGGATCCCGCGACCGGGGCACCGTCCGCGTCGTTGGCCGGGAAGGTGTTGGAGGCCACGCGTGAGCGCGGGCTGCTGGTCGGCAAGGGAGGGGTGCACGGCAACGTGCTGCGGATGGCACCGCCGATGACCCTGTCCCAGCAGGAGGCCGTGGAGGGTCGCGACATCCTGTTGGAGACCGTACGCGAGGTGGACTCCGGAGCCTGAGAGGGGGCGGGGAGCGACCCGCGCCGGGAAGGTGCTCCCTACGAGCGGGGCGTCCTCGCGGGCCTCCCCGTCGAGGGGCGGTGGAAGGAGCGCGGACGACGGGGGCGAATTCCTCTCACTTGCAGTCGCGAAGTCGACACAGGGAGTAGTATTACTCTACGACGCGCCACGCGGGGCGTGGTCGGCGACGCAGACCGACCAGGAGCCGTTTCTCCCGGAGCGCCTCCTTCGGTGCCCTCCTCCCCGTGGGAGGCGAGGGCGCCGAAGGAGGCGCTCCGGGCCCCTCTCCCCTGGGGACCCGGAGCGCGATCGTCTCCTCCTAGCGGGCGGCGAACAGCCGTTCGTCGGCGGAAACCGAGGGTTCCGCACCGACCAGAGCCGCGCACTCCTCACAACCGAACACGTGACTGCCGTCGGGCAGGTGGCCGAGGACCCGGCGGGGCCGGGGCCATTTGGTGTGGCAGACGACGCAGGCATCCCCCATGCACTGCGCCCAGCTCAGCAGGCCCGGGTCGTAGGCGTAGGCGTCGACGGCGGGCCGTGTGTCTGGTTCGCACATCATGCTCGTTCCGCGCAATGTCCTTGCTCCCCCCGTGGTTTAGGACAGTCTGGCGGGCCGATAGTTACCGGCTCTTTATTGAATCAGAAGCTCTTGGCACCGAGAAGGGGTCGGACCGATCCCCATCACATCATGCAGGTGAATCATAACCGTACGTAACCAACCCTGGGAAGGCCCCTTACTCTACGAAGATTTTCACCTGTTTTGCCGGATTATCTACCGAGCGATAGCAGCCCGAACCTCAATCATCTGCTCGCGCAGAGACCGAAAAACGGCGCAGAGACAGAGCCGGATTGAGCTCTCGCACCTCTTCCACACGAGCGGCCGAAACCCGGGTCGAAGCGAGAGCGAAGCCCTGCTCTCCCAACGCCACGAGCGGTGTCCCCATGGGATCGACCACCATGCTGTTGCCCGCACCCGTGGGAGCCGACTGCCCTGAGGCGGCCACGTACACCGTGTTCTCGATGGCGCGCGCCCGCACCAGCGTCCGCCAGTGCTCCTCCTTCAACGGGCCCGGCACCCACTGCGCGGCGGCCAGGACCACATGCGCACCGGCGTCGACGATACGGCGCGTCACCTCGGGGAAACGCAGGTCGTAGCAGGTCTGCAACCCGAACACCACGCCGTCCACGGTGAAGGTCTCCGGCTCCTCGATCGGGCCCGGCCGTAGCACGTCCGACTCCCTGACCCCGAAGGCGTCGTACAGGTGGATCTTGCGATACAGCGCGACCCGCACGCCCTCCGGGGAGAGCGCCACGAGCGTGTTGGCGAAGCGATCGGCGCCCTCCGCCCCGACCTCGTTGACTCCGAGCACCACGTACACGCCCTCCCTGCGCGCGGTCTCGGCCGCGGCGGTGACGAAGGGGCCGTCGAGGGGCTCGGCCACCTCCACATAGGAGGGGCCGATGCGCGAGGCGGTGAACATCGTGTACTCGGGGAACAGGACCACGTCCGCGCCCTCCGACGCGGCCTGGGCCGTCAACCGCGCCACCGAGCGCTGATTCTCCTCCTTGTCCTGCCCCGGGGCGAACTGGGCGACCGCGACCTGCACCATCGGACCTCTCCTCGTCGGCGTGGGCGCTCCAGGGGCGCCGTGCACCGAGTGTACGACCGGCCCCCGGACCGCCTCCGCCCCACACGGGACCGCCCGCGACCCCCGTCCCCCGAGGAGCCGGGCACGTCCGGAGTCTCGTGCTTGCCTTGAGATTGAACCGTCGTTTAGTCTATTGAACATGTGTTCAGCAATCAGGCGCGACGGCGGATCGGACCTCACCGCACGCGCCCGCATCCGGGACGCGGCCATCGCGTGCTTCGGCCGACACGGCTTCGACGTGACCGTGCGCGCCATCGCCGACCAGGCCGAGGTCTCCCCCGGGCTGGTGATCCACCACTTCGGGTCCAAGGCCGGGCTCCAGCGGGCCTGCGACGACCATGTGGTCGGCCTCGTCGGCGCGTTGAAGACGGAGTCGGTCACCGCCCACGACGACCAGGGCTTCCTGCGACAGCTCGCCTCCATGGAGGAGTACGCCCCCTACCTCGCCTACATCCTCCGGGCCCTACAGACCGGAGGCCCCCTGGGAGCCTCGCTGTTCGAGCGCATGGTCGCCGACGCCGAGCTCTACCTCGCCGCGGGGGAGGCCGAGGGCACGATCCGTCCGAGCCGGGACCCGGCCAGGCGGGCCCGCTGGCTGACCGCCGGTGCCCTCGGGTCGATCCTCATGCTCGTCACCCTGGGCCGAGCGGGTCAGGAGATCGACTTCGCCGAGGTGTTCCGGGAGTGGGAGACGGAGTACATGCTCCCGGCCCTGGAGCTGTACACCGAGGGCCTGTTGACCGAACGCACGCTCCTCGACTCCTACCTCCGACACACCGAAGAGCACTCCGAGGAGGCCGACTGACAGACCAGGTTCCCGAGCCCACCACCTCCACAGGAGTCCCACCATGTCCTCCCCCGTCATCGAAGTCCGCGGCGCCGACAAGTACTTCGGCCGGTTCCAGGCCCTGGACAAGCTCGACCTGACCGTCCACAAGGGCCAGGTCGCGGGTTTCCTCGGCCCCAACGGCGCCGGAAAGTCCACCACCATCCGCATCCTGCTCGGTCTGCTCAGGGCCGACGCCGGGTCGGTCCGCCTGCTGGGCGGCGACCCCTGGCGCGACGCCGTCGCCCTGCACCGCCGTCTGGCCTACGTCCCCGGCGACGTCACCCTGTGGCCCAACCTGACCGGAGGGCAGGTGATCGACCTGCTCGGACGGCTGCGAGGCGGGATCGACCCCGACCGCAGGAAGGAACTACTGGCCCGCTTCGAGCTGGACCCGACCAGGAAGGCGCGCACCTACTCCAAGGGCAACCGTCAGAAGGTCGCCCTGGTGGCCGCGCTGGCCTCCGACGCCGAACTGCTCATCCTGGACGAGCCCACCTCCGGCCTGGACCCGCTCATGGAGGCCGTGTTCACCGAGTGCGTCCTGGAGGCCAAGTCCCGTGGCCGCACCGTCCTGCTGTCCAGCCACATCCTGTCCGAGGTGGAGAAGCTGTGCGACACCGTCACCATCATCCGCGGGGGGCGCACGGTGGAGTCCGGGACACTGGACGAGCTGCGCCACCTGACCCGTTCCACCGTGCGCGCCACCGTCGAGGGGGACCCCCGGGCGTTGGAGAGCGTCGAGGGGGTACACGACCTGCGCGTCGACGGTGACACCGTCACCTTCGACGTCGACGACACCCACATGAACACGGTCATGGGCGCGCTCGTCGGACTCGGGATCCGCGGCCTGGTGAGCAACCCGCCCTCCTTGGAGGAACTGTTCATGCGTCACTACGGCGACGAGCCGGCGGCGCTCGACGGCGACGGGAGCACGGCGGCATGAGCACGTTCACCGGAACCGGTGCCCTCACACGGTTCGTCCTGCGCCGCGACCGTGTCCGACTGACGGTCTGGGTCCTGGCCCTGGTCGGCACCGTCGCCGCGACCGTCCCGGCGCTCGACGACATGTTCGCCACCGACGCCCAGCGCCAGGCCCGGGCCGCGGTCATGGACACCCCGACCGGGATCGTCTTCGGCGGCCCCGGGTACGGACTGGACGACTACGGGCTCGGTCCGATGGTCGTCAACGAGCTGACCATGAGCCTGCTCATCGCGCTGGCGGTCATGAGCGTCCTGCACGTGGTCCGACACACCCGTGCCGAGGAGGAGAGCGGACGCGCCGAACTGCTCCGGGCCGGCGTGCTCGGGGCCGGCGCCCAGTTGACCGCGGCACTGATCACCGTCTCGATCGTCAACCTGGTCGTCGGCGGCCTGACCGCTCTGACGCTGATCGGCAACGGCCTGGAGGGCGCCGACTCGGTGGCCTACGGCCTGGGGCTGGCCCTGGCCGGCATCTCCTTCGGGGCCGTCGCCGCCGTATGCGCGCAGACCGTCGAACACGGACGTGGCGCCGCCGGCCTGGCGTTCCTGGTCGTGGGTGTGTCGTTCATGGCACGGGTGGTGGGCGACATGGCCGAGGAGGGCGGCGGCGCGTTGTCCTGGCTGTCACCGTTCGCCTGGGTCCAGCAGACCCGTGTGTTCCACGACCTGCTCTGGTGGCCCCTGGCGCTGTACCCCGCGCTCATCGGGGTGCTCTTCGCCCTGACCTACGCCCTGGCCAAGCGACGCGATCTCGGTGCGGGCCTGTTCGCCGCCCGGCCCGGCCCGGCCGGTGCGGGCGCGCTGTTGGGCAACACGTTCGCGCTGCACCTGCACCAGCAGCGCGGCGCCATCCTCGCCTGGACGGTCGCCGTCTTCCTCTTCACCCTCGCGTTCGGCTCGCTGGTGAGCGAGGTGGAGGGGATGCTGGAGGAGAACCCCGATCTGGTCGCCTTCCTCGGGGAGGCCGCCGCGGACGTCACGGAGGGCTTCCTCGGCGTCATGTCCGGTTACGTACTGATGGCGGCCTCGGCCTACGCCGTCGTCTCGGTGACACGGGCACGGGCCGAGGAGACCTCCGGACGCGCCGAACTCCTCCTGTCCACCGCCGTCGGCAGGGTGAGCTGGTTCGGCGGCGCGCTGTCGGTCAGCGTGCTGTCCTCGGCGTTGATCGTGGTGGTGGGCGGACTCGGTCTGGGATCGAGCGCCTCGCTGGTCCTGGAGGACCCCTCCTGGACGGGGACCATGGTCGGGGCCTCGTTGGCCGGACTGCCCGCGGTGCTGCTGTTCGCCGCGGCGGCGGCGGTGTTGACGGGGGTGGCACCGCGTCTGCTCCCACTGGTGTGGGCCTGGCTGGGGTACAGCCTCCTGGTCTCGATGTTCGGCGCTCTGGTGGGCCTGGACGACCGCCTGGTGAACCTGAGCGGATTCGAGATGCTGCCCACGCTTCCCACTGAGGAGTTCGAGGTCCTGCCGGTGGTCCTCGCGCTGGTCGCGGTACTCGTCGCCGGCGTGTTCGCCCTGGCGGGTTTCCGCCATCGGGACCTGTCCACCGCCTGATCCGCCGGCCGGTCCCCCAGAGCCGGACGGCGTCCGTCGTCCGGCTCCGACGGACCCTGTGGGTTTCAGTGCGGAAAAGGGGATTCCACCCGTGGCGACGGTGACGACGGTGGCGCCGAGGTGTACACGGCCGTCAGGATGGTGCGCACACGACAGATCACCGTCGGACAGGAGGCTCGGTGTGTCCATGACGGACGAGAACGCCCCACGTCGGCGCCTCTACCGCGCCGCCGCCGTGGGCGTCGTCTCCGCCTTCGTGATCGCGGTGTCGGGAGGTCTGGTGTGGAGCGTGCAGCGCTCGTTCGTCTATCTGCCCACGGGCGGTAAGCCGCCTTCCGCCGGGCAGGTGATCGCAGGGGCGCGGGACGTGCTCCTGCACACCGACGACGGACTCGAACTCGGCGCGTGGTACGTCCCCGCCCGGAACGGCGACCTCGGGGAAGCGGTCGTGGTCGTCAACGGCAACGCGGGGAACCGTGAGACGCGTGCGCCCTTGGCACGTGCGCTGGCGGAAGAGGGGTTCGCCGTCCTGTTGTTCGACTACCGGGGGTATGGGGGCAATCCGGGCAGCCCTACCGAGAACGGTCTGGCGTCGGACGCACGGGCCGCGGCCGACGCCCTGTCCGAGCTCGGTCACGATCCGAAGAGCACGTTCTACTTCGGTGAGAGCCTCGGCGCGGCGGTCGCGGCACGCCTGGCCCACGAGCGCCCGCCTGCGGGACTCTTCCTACGCTCGCCGTTCAGCTCGCTCGCCGACGTGGCCGCGGTGCACTACCCGTTCGTGCCGGGATCTTTTCTTCGCGACACCTATCCGGTGACCGAGACCGTCAAAGACCTCGACGTGCCCACCTCCGTCGTGATGGGCGATGCCGACACGGTCGTGCCCGCTCGACAGAGCGGTGAGGTCGCCAGGGCCTGTCCCAACCTGGTCGAGGAGGTCGTCCTGGAGGGTCTGGGGCACAACGACGCGGACCTGACGTACGGGCCGGAGGTGGTGGCCGCGTTCACCCGCCTGGCCGACCACGTCCGCTGACCTGCTCCCGAGCGGTCCGCGCTCAGTCCGGCAGGAAGGACAGCCCCCAGGCAGGGGCCAGTACCACGACGAGGAAACGGGCGGTACGGGTGACGAAGGTGACCACGCAGAACAGGACGAGGTTCATCCGTACCACCCCCGCCAACACCGCCACCACCATGAACGGCGGGACGCTGGCGAAGGAGCTCAACGCCAACAGCCCCGCGCCCCACACCGGCCTCTCCTCGGCCTTGTGCCGCCACTCCGCCGCCCGCGCGCTCCACCGGCCGGGGGTGCGGGTCCTGCGCCGGAGCCACCGCGCGGAGAGCGTTCCCCGGCCCGCGTAGTAGTAGGGCAGTTTGCCGAAGGTCTGGCCCAGACCGGCCGCCACCGCCATGGCGACCAGGGCGCCGTCGTCCACGGCCATGACGGCGCCCACGAGGTAGAGCTCGATGTTGACCACCGGGACGAGCCCGGAGAGGAGGGCGACCACGAAGGCCAACACGGTCTCGGTCATCCCACGCTCCCACGCGGTGGGGCGGGGCCGGTCAGTTCTCGGCCGCCGCGAGCTGCCCGCACGCTCCGTCGATCTCCTGCCCCCGGGTGTCGCGGACCGTGACCGGCACCCCGTGCGCCTGTAGCCGCCGCACGAACTCGCGCTCGTCCTCGGGGCGCGAGGCCGTCCACTTGGATCCGGGTGTGGGATTGAGCGGGATGAGGTTGACGTGCGCCAGGTGACCCTTGAGGAGCCTGCCCAGCTTGTCCGCGCGCCACGCCTGGTCGTTGATGTCCTTGATCAGCGCGTACTCGATGGAGACCCGGCGACCGGTGGTCCCGGCGTAGCGCCAGGCCGCGTCCAGCACCTCGCCGACCTTCCATCGGGTGTTGATCGGCACCAGTTCGTCGCGCAGTTCGTCGTCGGGGGCGTGCAGGGAGACCGCCAGACGGACCTGCATCCTCTCCTCGATGAGCTTGTCGATGGCCGGGACCAGACCGACGGTGGACACGGTCACACCACGCTGGGAGATACCCAGGCCGTTCGGGACCGGATCGGTGATGCGACGTACCGTCTGGAGCACGCGCTTGTAGTTGGCCATGGGCTCGCCCATGCCCATGAAGACGATGTTGCTGATCCTCCCCGGCCCTCCGGCGACCTCTCCGCGCGCCAGGTCACGGGCACTGGCGACCACCTGGTCGACGATCTCGCCGGTGGACAGGTTGCGCGTCAGCCCCGCCTGCCCGGTGGCGCAGAACGGACAGTTCATGCCGCATCCCGCCTGCGAGGAGATGCACAGGGTGACGCGGTCGGGGTAACGCATGAGCACCGACTCGAACAACACCCCGTCGAAGGCCTTCCACAGGGTCTTACGGGTCATCCCGCCGTCACAGGTGATGTGGCGCACCGGGGTGAGCAACGTGGGCAGCAACGCCTCGCCCAGCCTCTCCCGGGAGGAGGCGGGCAGGTCGGTCATGGCCGTGGTGTCCGACTCCAGGGCGCCGAAGTAGTGTCGGGCGAGCTGCTTGGCCCGGAAGGGCTTCTCCCCCAGCTCGCTGACCACCTCGGCCCGCTCCTGGGGGCTGAGGTCGGCCAGGTGCCGGGGAGGCTTGGCACGTCGGGGGGCGACAAAGGTGAGCTCGGCGGGCATAGACATTCCGTAGGACGTGGAGTCGGTGGTCTGGCGCCCGGCGCGGTGCGGCGGCGACCCGGGTCGTTATACGACCTATACGCCGTCGCGCTGCTGCTCCGCCTGTCAGGGCACTACCGTCGATTCTACGTGCTGTGCGGGCGGACCGGACGGGTCCGCCGGATCGAACGACCGGGATCGGCGTGTGGGAGGGCCGGTGACAGGGATCGACGTCCTGCTCGACGAGATCAGCCCGTACCAGAGCCGCAGGGTCGTCGTCGAGTGCGACTCCCACACGACAGCCGCCTACCTGCTCGACGCACGCGGCCGCATCCGCGTCCCCGTGTGGCTGGCCAACCACGAGATCGCCCCCCTCGACAGTGAGTCCGCCGGACTGTACGAGGGCCGGGCCCCGCTCATGCCCGAGGCCTACACCAAGCACCCCCAGGGACGTCCGCGCTTCGACCCCGACCACCTGCGCGCCGTGTGGTTCGAGGAGGGGGACGGGGTCGCGCTCATCGACGAGGAGGGGCTTCTCGCCGTCATCCCCGGCTGGGCCGAGGCAGACAGCGGCCTGCCCGGGTACGCGCGCGAGGCGATCGGTCGCAGCGCCTACGCCTGGGAACTGGACTCGGTGCACGGACAACTGTGGCCTCGGGTGGTCCACGCCGAGGCCTACTGGGACTGGCGGCGCGCGTCGGGGGCCTGGCGCAGCGTGCAGCGCACGGTGCTCGGCCACCTGAACCGGCGTGTGGGCGAGCCCGGCCACTACTGGGACGTGTCCGACGGACATCCGCCGCTACTGCGTGTCTCGGAACGCCCGCCCACGGTCGGACGTCCGTTCACGATCCTGTCCACCGTCGGGATGTGCGGCCAACGGATGCCCACCCTGGACCGGTACATGGCCGACACCTCCCAACACGCCCGGGTGGAGCTGGCGCTGGCCACGACCCTGCCCGCCCACCACGCGGCCCGTGTCTTCCGGTGGATCGGCGCCTTCCCCTGGCGGGCGGTGACCTGGTTCGGCACCGGACACACCGTCAAGTGGCTGGACAACCCCGAGGACAGGGCCATGCGCGGCGGCGCGGGGGCGGTCCTGCTGTTGGAGGACCCCTCTCCCCTGGTCACCGACCCCCGACATCCACCGCCGGACACCTCGGGGCTCTCCTTCCACGGAGACCCCGTGCGTTGGCTGTGGATCGTGCCGATCACCCGACCCGAGCACCTGTTCGCCAAGGAGCACGACAGCGCCACCCTGGTGGAGAAGCTCGCCGCCGAGGGCCGCAGTTGGGTGCTGGGGTGACCCGGAGGACGGCGGGCCCTCGTCCCGGCTCATCCGGCGATGCCCCGACGGTCCCGGACCTGGCTGAGAACACGGTGGAAACGCATCATGTCCTCGTCGCTGAAGCGCTCCACGAAACGCAGCAGGGTGGCACCGGGATCCGGTCCGGTGCTGAGGACCTCGTCCATCATCCTGGCGGTGTACTCGGCGTGCGACTCTCGTGGCCAGTACGCCCAGGCCCGACCGTCCTTCTCCCGGTCCACCAGCCCCTTGTGGAAGAGGATGTCGGCGACCGTCATCACGGTCGTGTAGGCCACCTGCCGGTCATAGACCATGGTCTCCCGGATCCGGCGCACCGACAGCGGTTCCCTCGACCGCCACAGCACGTCCATGATGGCCGCCTCCAACTCCCCCAGCCCCTTCATGGGCCTCCCCACCCGCAGTCCGTCCCGGCATCGTCGTCGAGATCGTAGGCACGGCGGGGCCGGCGATGGGGAAGAACTCCGAAGAACGCACAGATCCGCACCTCTTCGGCGCCGCCCACCGGCGTTTCACCAGTCGGGGCGCCCCGACGACGGGGGAACCGAAGGTCGAAAGCCGTGGGGAGGCGACGACGGCCGGGAGGGGTCCGCGGCCGCCCGGGCCCCTCCGCGCCGCTGGGAAGAACGGTGGAGGAAGCCCGGCCGTCCTGCCCGGCCGCTCACCTCTCCTCCGACGGGGGCCCGACACGAGGGGTTCCCCGTGACGTACCGTGTTCCACACCACACCGTTTTCGGTCGCGGCAGGCCGAAGGCTTCACACTCAAAAGCCCAAAAAACCCACAAGTGCGTCGAATCCAGCACTCCGGGCTTGGTTACCGCTACGTAGCGAAAACTTGGATGTGAAAAATTGTTACCTATCTCCTAGTTTCGATAACGCTCGGGTTCCCCGACAGGGGGCCGCTACAAGTAGCCTGGTACCCGACGAGTGCCGGCCAGGCCAGAAGCTGCCCGCGTAAGCGGGACTGCTCCCATGTTTTTGAGCCCGCCTTGCCGGCAGCCACCCGTCTTCTCAACATTCACAAGCGAGCTGCGGAAGTGGGCGATCTCCGCCGTGTCGTCTGAGGCGTCTCAACCCCTGACAGACTTCGGTCCCAACGAGTGGTTGGTCGAGGAGCTTTATCAGAAGTACTTGAACGACCCGAACTCCGTTGACAAGGCCTGGTGGAACTTCTTCGCGGACTACAAGCCCGCGGAGAGCACCGACGTGAGGGGTGGGGGTGGCGTGAAGGCGCGGGGCGAGAAGGTCCCTGCGGCCTCCACGCCGAAGAAGAAGCCAAGCTCCCCCGCCACTCCGGCCTCGAAGCAGAGCGACAAGAAGAAGGAAGAAAAGGAGGGCGAAAAGGCCCTCGAGGTCAAGCAGGAGCGTCTGCGCGGAGCGGCCGCGCGGACCGTGACCAACATGGAGTCGAGCCTGGAGCTGCCCACCGCCACGAGTGTGCGCGCGGTGCCGGTCAAGCTTCTCTTCGACAACCGGATCGTCATCAACAACCATCTCCGGCGCAGCCGTGGCGGGAAGGTCTCCTTCACCCACATCATCGGTTACGCGATGATCAAGGCTCTCCAGACCACCCCGGAGATGAACCACTCCTACACCGAGGTCGACGGCAAGCCCGGTGTCGCCAAGCCCGAACACGTGAACTTCGGTCTGGCGATCGACCTACAGAAGTCCGACGGTTCGCGTCAACTCGTGGTCCCTTCCATCAAGAAGGCCGACGAGATGGACTTCCAGGAGTTCTGGAGCGGTTACGAGGACCTGGTGCGCAAGGCGCGCCACAACAAGCTGACCGTGCCGGATTTCCAGGGCACCACCATCAGCCTCACCAACCCCGGCGGTATCGGCACCGTGCATTCGGTGCCGCGCCTGATGCAGGGCCAGGGCATGATCCTGGGCGTGGGCGCGATGGAGTACCCGGCCGAGTTCCAGGGGGCCTCCTCCGACACTCTGGCCGAGTTGGGCATCAGCAAGGTCATGACGCTGACCTCCACCTACGACCACCGCATCATCCAGGGCGCGCAGTCCGGTGAGTTCCTCCGTCGGATCCACCAGCTGTTGCTGGGCGAGGACGGCTTCTACGACGAGATCTTCAACTCGCTGCGCATTCCCTACGAGCCGGTGCGCTGGGTGCAGGACATCCACGTCAACAAGGCCACCCAGCTCGACAAGACCACCCGGGTCCAGGAGCTGATCCACGCCTACCGCGTGCGCGGCCACCTGATGGCCGACACCAACCCGCTCGCCCACGAGCAGCGCAAGCACCCCGACCTGGACGTGCTCGAACACGGCCTGACCCTGTGGGACCTGGACCGTGAGTTCCCGACCGGGGGCTTCGGCGGCAAGCAGGTCATGAAGCTGCGCGACGTGCTGGGCGTGCTGCGCGACACCTACTGCCGCACAGTGGGCATCGAGTACATGCACATCCAGAGCCCGGAGGAGCGGGAGTGGATCCAGTCGCACGTCGAGCGTGAGCACGAGAAGCTCGACCGCGACGAGCAGCTGCACATCCTGCACCTGCTCAACAGCGCCGAGGCCTTCGAGACCTTCCTCCAGACCAAGTACGTGGGGCAGAAGCGCTTCTCCCTCGAGGGCGGCGAGTCGCTGATCCCGCTGCTGGACGGTGTGATCTCCAAGGCGGCCAGGGCCCAGCTGGACGAGGCCGTCATCGGCATGGCCCACCGTGGTCGTCTGAACGTGCTGGCCAACATCTGCGGCAAGTCCTACGCCCAGATCTTCGGCGAGTTCGAGGGCAACCTCGACCCGCGCAGCGCGCACGGCTCCGGTGACGTCAAGTACCACCTGGGCACCGAGGGTGTCTTCGAGACCCGGGACGGCGAGAAGATCCGCATCTCGCTGGCGGCCAACCCCTCCCACCTGGAGACGGTCAACCCGGTCGCCGAGGGCATCGTGCGCGCCAAGCAGGACGTGCTCAACAAGGGACCGCACGGCTTCACGGTGCTGCCGGTCCTGATCCACGGCGACGCCGCGTTCGCCGGTCAGGGCGTGGTCGCCGAGACGCTGAACCTGTCGCAGCTGCGCGGTTACCGCACCGGCGGCACGGTGCACGTCATCGTCAACAACCAGGTGGGCTTCACCACCTCGCCGGCCGACAGCCGCTCCAGCGTCTACGCCACGGACGTGGCGCGGATGGTGCAGGCCCCGATCTTCCACGTCAACGGGGACGACCCCGAGGCCGTGGTCCGGGTCGCGCACCTGGCCTTCGCCTACCGGCAGGCCTTCCACAAGGACGTCGTCATCGACCTGGTCTGCTACCGCCGTCGCGGTCACAACGAGGGCGACAACCCGGCGTTCACCCAGCCGCTGATGTACGACGTCATCGACGCCAAGCGCTCCACCCGGAAGCTGTACACCGAGGCCCTGATCGGCCGCGGCGACATCACCGTGGAGGAGGCGGAGTCGGCTCTGCGCGACTACCAGTCCCAGCTCGAACGCGCCTTCACCGAGACCCGTGAGGTCGAGAAGAAGCCGATCGAGCCGGGCGCCGTGGTCAAGCCCGAGGTCTTCACCGAGGGTCCGTTGGACCACTCCTCCGTCGAGACCGCGGTCAGCAGCGAGACGCTCAAGCGGGTCGTGGACACCCAGGTGTCCCTGCCCGAGGGCTTCACGCCGCACCCGCGGCTGGCGCCCCAGCTGTCCCGCCGCGTCACGATGGTCGAGACCGACGCCATCGACTGGGCCACCGGCGAGATGCTGGCCTTCGGGTCGCTCCTGTTGGACGGCCATCCGGTCCGCCTGATCGGCCAGGACAGCCGTCGGGGCACCTTCGGCCAGCGCCACGCGACGCTGGTGGACCGTGAGACGGGTGAGACCTACACGCCGCTCAAGCAGTTCGACGACGGCATCACCCGCTTCCACGTGCACGACTCGCTGCTGAGCGAGTACGCGGCACTGGGCTTCGAGTACGGCTACTCGCTCACCCGCCCCGACGCGTTGGTGATGTGGGAGGCCCAGTTCGGTGACTTCGTCAACGGTGCTCAGACCGTCATCGACGAGTACATCAGCGCGGGCGAGCAGAAGTGGGGGCAGCGCTCCAGCGTGACCCTGCTGCTGCCGCACGGGTACGAGGGTCAGGGGCCGGACCACTCCTCCGCGCGCATCGAGCGCTTCCTGCAACTGTGCGCGCAGGAGAACATGACGGTGACCAACCCCACCACCCCGGCGAACTACTTCCACCTGCTGCGTTGGCAGGCCAAGTCGCCGATCCAGCGCCCGCTGGTGGTGTTCACGCCCAAGTCGCTGCTGCGTCTGAAGGCCGCCACCTCGGCCGCCGAGGACTTCACCTCGGGTGCTTTCCAGCCGCTGATCACGGACGACTCGATCGCGCCGGACAAGGTGCACCGCGTCGTGCTGTGCTCGGGCAAGATCTACTACGATCTGGACGCCGCACGCCGCAAGAACGGGGACAAGCACACCGCGATCATCCGCGCGGAGCGGCTCTACCCGCTGCCGATCGAGGAGATCCGCGAGCAGCTCAAGGCCTACCCGAACGCGGGCGAGGTCCTGTGGGTGCAGGAGGAGCCGGCGAACATGGGCCCGTGGCCCTTCGTCGCGCTGGTCTTCTCCGAGCAGCTCGACCGTCCGTTCACCCGGATCTCGCGCCCGGCCTCCTCCTCGCCCGCGGCCGGTTCGGCCAAGCGGCACGAGGCCGAACAGCGTGCCCTGGTGGACACCGTGTTCCCTCCCGCCGACTAGGAGTCAGGGAGAGAGCGTGTACTACACCGACCGCGGGATCGAGGAGTTGGAGGAGCGTCGCGGCGGCGAGGAGGTCAGTCTCGCCTGGCTCGCCGAGCAACTGCGCGTGTTCACCGACCTCAATCCCGAGTTCGAGACCCCGGTCGACCGACTGGCCACATGGCTGGCACGACTGGAGGACGAGGACGACGAGTAGTGACCGCCGCATCGGCGGTGGGAAGGGCCCGGGTCCCAGTGAACTGCTCCCTGGAAGTTGGACTGGAAATCCAGTTCCATCGACCAGGGAGCAGTCCCATGAGAGCGAACAGCTCACTCACCCCGGACCAACGCTATGAAGCGATAGCGTTGTTCGAGCAAGGCAG
>NZ_JASCXJ010000019.1 GCF_030271535.1 Nocardiopsis sp. ATB16-24
CTCAAGGTCGCCGGCCCTGCCGAGCAGGCGGGCCTCCAGGATGGTGAGTTCCTCGCTGACGGGGCGGATGATGCTGACGAAGGACTCGATGGAGCGGGGGGAGAAGAAGAGTTGGAAGGAGGCCATGGTCTTTCTTGCCGATACGGGGGTGGGTGGGGTCAGTCGGAGTTGATGTCCCGGTGGAACTCCCAGGGGGTGTCGTACTCCTCGGCGGACTCCAGATCGTTGAGCGCGGTCTCTCCCGCACCCGCCTGGATGTTCTCGGCCAGTTGCAGCCCGTGGTCCTGGACCTCCTGGAAGATTGGCTGCATGTCGTTCTTGAACAGCCCGAAGCCCAAGGCGACGTTGGGGTGGCCCGAGGCGGTCTTGGCGTCTTCCATGATCAGGTCGAACATGTCGGCGATTCCGGCCATGGCCGAGGCCAGGGTCTCGGCGTACTCGCCGCCCTGCATTGCCTCGATCGGATTGGCGCCGGCTTCGTTGGTCATGTCGGGGGACTCCTCTGCTCGGCGAACAGGGTGCGTGGGTGGGGATGGTCCGCAAGTTAGCACGCGTAACTCCTGGTGACGCGGGCGAACTTTTCCCCCTGAGTGAAGGGACACCTGATACCTGCTGCTTCGTGGAATGGCCGCTTCCGGCCAACGTGGTGAGGTTCACCCCGGCGCCCGACGAGCGCCTTCTCCTCAGACTCCCTCGGCCACACGGTCCAGGGCGTAGGCCCACACTCCCTGGACGATGGCCACGCCCAGCCACACCATCGCCGCGACGCCGACGACGGTCAGCACCCCGGCGAGCGCGTAGACCATCGCGGCGACGGTGCGCCGGGCGGCACGGTGTTCGGGTACCGGCTGGGTCATCGCACTTCCTCCACACGCTCCGACTCGGGGCCCCGCTTCCGCTCGGGTCGCTCCGATCCGGCCGCGTCGAGGTCGGAGGAGGGCGATCCCGGGGCGTCGACGGGGGACAACAGCGCGGTGAACGCCTCGTCCTCCTCGGCCAGCAGCCAGCGCAGCAGCGCGCCCAGGCTGGGATCGATCCTGCCGGAGGCGTCCATGACGGCCGAGGTCACCAGCACCTGGACCTTTCCGAAGTGGGCCTCGGCGTCGCGCAGCAGATTCCCCAGGCCCAGAGTCCGTTCCGCCCACCGGCGGGCGTCCTCCGACCCGGGGGCGACGGCGGTCCCCCGCAGCAAGTCCCCGCGCGTGACCACCACCGCCAGGCGGGTCCGCCCGACTTCGGGGGCACGACCGAGTCCCGGCATCCGGTACTGCCGACGGATCTCGTCGCGCACCGCCCCGTAGGCCAGTTCCGGATCGCGGGTGTGTGAGCGCTCCCCGGCCAACCTCCCCCTCTCCTGAGAGGTCAGTGACCGCCACACCGCTTCGATCCCCAGCGGGTCCACCACCAGCACGAACGTCGAGGCCTTGCCCAGGTAGGCCAGCTCCTCGGCGGTCGCCGACCGGTTGAACCGCTCACCGGCCGCGTCGAACAACTGTAGGACCAGGCTCGCGCCGCCCGCACCGAGGCGGACGGTCAGCCCACGCACCTCGCGCCCCGGTGGAGTGGGCGGGGTGCGCGTGGACAGAAGGCGCTCGCAGTCGCGCAGCCGCCGCACGGCCTCCTCGCCCACCGGCTCCACGTAGGCCCGCGGAACCTCGCGTACGGCCTGTGTCAGGGCCAGGTGCATCCCCGTGACCAGGCGTGTCTTACCCGCTCCGGTACCACCGAACAGCGGCAGCACGAACTCCCGCGACTCTCCCGGCCGGTGCTCCAGGTTCCGGTCGCAGTGCGGACACCGCGCCTCCAGATCGGCCGAACCCAGCAGGAGCAGTGTCGGCAGCCGTGCCCCGCACAGGCACCTTCGCCACCACAGCCCCCGGCCGCCGGGCCGGATGGAGCCGTGCCGACGACCGCACCGCGTGCACAGGTACGCCGGGTAGGCCAGGTGCAGGAAACATCCGGGACACACCATCCGGATCCGGCGCACCAACAGCAGGAACCGATCCGCCGTACGCAGCGCGCCCGCGACCGTCCACGCCGCGGCCAGGTAGACGACCACCACCAGGGCGTGGACCAGCAGGTGAGGCAGCAGGAACACGCTCCACGGCGCCGACGTGCCCCAACACCATCCCCACACCGCGCGCAGGTCCCACCAGGCCGGGCCGCCGTGATAGGCGAGGTGGGCGGGATCGTCCCCGGCACCGGGAAGCGGTGCGTCGGGATGCTCGCCGCCGAGCAGGACCGCGTGCGCGCGGCGCAGGTACAGCCACACCAGGCCGCACCATCCGGCCACGGCGACGGAGCCCCCCACGATCACCACCGCGCTCACCAGACCCGCGAGCAGCCACCACCGCAGCAGGTAGGCGACGACCAGCACCAGGAACACTCCGGCCGCGACGAACAGGGCCACGGCGAGTCGCGCGGCGCCGTCGTCACACCGTGGTCGTGGGGGCGTCGCCCGCCTCACGGGCGCCCCCCGCCCGCCCGTCGACCCAGCCCGAACAGTCCACGCGCGCGCGGGCCGCGCACATGGGAGGCCCACTCGTCGAACGCGCCCCCCGACTCCCGGGACAGCTGCCTGCGCATCCGGGCCACGTGACGGCGCTTCCACGCGGCCACGGCGGGGGTGAGCACCACCGTCTCCAGGTATCGCGCGCGCTCGTGGCCCACCAGCGCCTCCTGCCCGGTCGCCTGGTAGACGAGCGCGGCCGTGGCCGTGTCCGGACGTTCGTCGGCCAACCGCAGGGACACCGTCCGACAATAGGCCTCGAACACCTCCTCGGGGCAGTCCCGCAGGGCCTCGGCCAAGGGCGCGCACCGTCGCCACCCCAGCAGCATCCGCGCCACCAGCCTCCGGGTGACCTCCCGCACCACGGGGTGGGTCCCCCCGACGGCCCGGTGCACCGCCTCCAGCCGATCGGGGCCCTGCTCGGCGCCGGCGGCGCGCAGCGCGACCAGGACCGGACGCACCTGGGACCACTCGGCCAGCACCCTCTGGCCGGGCTCGGGCAACCGGCCGCGCAGCCAGTGCCCGGACACCTCGTCCACCAGCTCACGCCAGGCCCGTTCCTGTCCGGAGGGCGGGGCGGACGTGATCGCCGCGGACACCCAGTCGCCCACCCCCGGCGCCACCAGGGTTCCCGGGCGCAGGACGCGCAGGGTCAGCAGAGCGGCCCCGGGATCGTGGTCGGGTCCCCACACCCGGACGAGCAGGTCCTCGTCCACGTCGTAGGCGGCGATCCCCCGGGCACGGGCGGCCCGGCCGTCCCTGCGCACCGCCACCGCGTGCGACAACAGACCGGGAGGGTCGGTGCGGTCGGCGGTGCCCAGGAGTCGTAGTTCACGCAGGACGGCCGTGGAACCGTCACGGTCGTCGGCGAACAGGGCTCCCACCGGCCCGGCCGCCAACGTGGCCAGACGGTCACGGGGGAGCTGTGCCAGGCCCGTGGCCGCACCACGCCGGATTCCGGCGTGCGAGGTGATCAGGGTCCGTACCGCCGGATCGGGCAGGAGGGAGCCGGACAGCAAGGGGGCCAGGACCTGGCCGCCGTACCGTTCCAGACTCGTCGTCGGGGGTGCCAGTCCGCCCGCGCGTGCCCAACGCAGCAGTTCGACCGCGCGCTCGGGCGCGACCTCGCCCCGCTCCCCGGAGAGCAGGGCGGCCACACGTTCACGCGCCGTCTCACGTACCGACTCCGACCTGACCGGATCCACCGACGGGGCGGTCCTTCCGGCGGCGATGTCGTCCAGCGACCGACGCACCATGACGCGTTCGATCCGGTCGGTGACCCCCGACACCCCGCCGACGCGGTGCGCCGCCCTCTGCAACCCGGCCAGGGCTCCGTGGTCCAGGGTCATGCCCTCGGAGACGCCGTGCGCCTTCACCGCCAGACCCGCACCGACCGTGTGGGGGAAGTCGCCGGGGCCGTTCCCGCCCGGTCCTCCCGCGGTGGCCGCCGCTGCCGCGACCAGGGGCCTGGACTCCCGTTCACAGACGGAACCGCACGTGCTCCGTGCGCACGATCGGCACTCCGAGGTCGTGTCGGCGTCCAGGATCCGATGGATCAGGGTCGCCGCGTCCTCGGGGGCCAGCCACTCCACCGCCTCGGGAAGCCACTCGCGCACCGCGCGGAGGTCCTCGGCGGAGGCCGCCCACTCTCGCAGGAGCGAGACGGCGGCCAGGACCGGAAGCCAGTCCGCCAGGGAAGCCTCCCCGCCCGAGGAGTAGGAACGGGCCTGTCGCCACAGGGCGGCGGCCCGGCGTGTGCCCAGCCGGGCCAGGCGTTCGGCCACCGCCCACGCCCGAGGTCGGGGGACGGGCAGGTCGTCCAGCGAACCCAGCTCGGGGTCGTAGACGGTGAACCGGTCCCGCCACGGCGCGGTGTCCGAACCGGGAGGCACGCCCACCACGTGCACGAACGCCTCACCGGGGTTGCCGCAGTAGGTCGAGAACGACAACATCCGGGACCGTTGCGGTGGCATCAGGTGGGTCAGGGTCGCCACCCAGTGCGCCACGGACGCGCTGTCGGCCACCAGCGCCAGGGGTCGCTCACCGTCCACGGCGCCGTCGACGGCGAGCAACAGCCGCGCCACCACCTCCGGAGACCAACGCCGGACCCAGGAGTCGGTGCGTTCCCGGTCCAACGGCCCGGGACCCACCTCCGACTCCGACAGCTCCGACAACTCCACCGCCGCCGGGTCGTCCACCGGTGTCTCCACCCAGAAGTCGGCCTCCCACAGCTCCGCGGGCAGCGGACCGGTGCCCGGTGCGGCGGCCACCAGGCTGTGCGCGAAGTAGTTGCCCGGACGGCCCGAGGGGTCGTCTCCGCTGGAGACCACCCGACTCAGTACCGGAACCCCTCCCACGTCGGGTGAGTAGCACAGGTTCACCGGATGTTCGTCCACCCGGTCGGGCGGGCAGGAGCGTGGTGGCTCGTACACGGTGAACCGTTCGATCTCCCGTAGGACCCGGGGGTCCACGCCCGGAGTCGCGGCGTTGAACTGGTAGCCGGCGTAGCCGGACAGGCCGTGTTCGCACGATGTGTAGTACAGCTGGGCGAAACCCATCGGTGCGCCCTTTCCTGGTCGTTCGTGAAGGCGGTCGGTGACCGCCGGGTCGGAAAGGGGGGAGTCGGTCCGTGGTCGGAATCGGTCGTCGGTGGAAGCGGCGGGCCCGAGGGGAGGCACCGCCCGGATCGACCCGAGGACGCGGGTCGCGGTGGGCGGTGGGGTCAGGGCCCCTCTCGTGAGGGAATGACTCCGAACTGGCTGAGCATCCACAGGAAGGGGTCGGCCACCCGGTAGGGGCGTACGCCTCCCCGGACCCGGTTGCCCTCGTCGGGGACGCCGCCCAAAGCCGACACCCCGAAGTAGCGGGCGTTGCGGTAGTGGTTGCCCACGTGTCCGTCCACGCCGCCGCCGTCCCACCGGTGCAGGAGCTGCCGGACCTGGGCGTGCACGTCCTGGCTGTCGGACTCGTCGAAGAACGGCGCGCTCGGCTGTGGTCGATGCAGGGGCGAGCCCTCGTCCAGTTCGCCGTGCAACGCGTCGATCTTGGTCAGACACACCGCGATGGGCACTCGGATCAGCCTGTTGGCGGCCCCCGGACGGCTCATCAACAGATCGGTGACACGCCCCAGCATGTCCAACGGCCGGTTCTCCACCCTGCCCGGCGGAGGAGTCCGCGTGCCCGTCGGGACCAGCCGCCGGGCGCCCTCCATCTGGAGCGGGTCCAGCAACAGGATGACCCCGTCGGCGCTGTTGAGGTAGCGCAGGTTCGCCTCCACACTCGCCACCGAGGTCAGGTCCTCCCCGGCGGTGTCGAAGAACGACAACAAGGTGTGCTGTGGCCGTCTGCCGTACAGGCCACGGCGTTGGGTGGTGAACCGGAACACCAGTGGTTCGCGTGTGACCCCGGTGCGTCGGGTGGCGCCCAGCAGGCGTGACCGCTCGTACAGCGGGGTCTCGTAGTCGGCGTGGAAGCGGTGCCGGGTGTGGTCGTCCGAGCCACCGACCGAGGCGTTGAAACGGGAACCCACCCGGTTCATCAGCTCGTGGATGAGCACGGTCATGAACACGGTCTTGCCCGCGTCGCGCGCCCCGACCAGGGCGATCATGCGACTGCGGATCCGGCCGAAGTTCACCGGCAGTTGGGCGTGGCAGGTGGAGCACACCTGCATGCCGGTGGCCGCGGAGCAGGCGGGGCACACCGCGTGGGCGCGCCGCCCGTCGGCGGCGAACACCGGTGGCAGTCGCTCGCGCCTGCCCAGGTGGGCGCGGATGGCGTCGTCCTCCACCGGCTCGCACATCAGCCCCTTGGGTCCGGGGCGTCCCGTGCAGCGGAAGCGGATGTGCCGTTCGGTGAACCGTGAGTAGCAGTAGGGGCACACCAGCGGGCGGCCGTCCCCGGGGATCAGGGAACGCAGCGGTTCCAGGGTCCTCACCGGCCCTCCCCCCGGAACCGGAAGCCACCGGCCCGCACAGCGGGCGATGACGGTGGGCGGACGTGGAACCGTGTTCGGCTCCGGCCGTGGACCCGCGGGCGCAGGAGAGGCCGAAGCGAGAGACAGGCGAGCATGTCCTCCTCTGTCCTCCTCAGAGCTGATGTCGGTCGCGACCCGGCCGGAGCGGGTGGCGTGGGCCCCGACCGTGGGTCGCGGAGCGGGCGGTCGGGCCCCTCACGGGGCCGGTGCGAGGATCAGCACCGAAGCTCCTTCACCGGAGGCTGTCGCAGCCGGATGGTGTGATCGGTGTCGTCGGTCGGGAAGCACATCAACCAGCCCTCACCCGTCCCCCGGGGCGGGCGTACGCGCACCGAGAGCCACGCGCCCGCCTCCAGACGCTGGGCGGGGAAGATCGCGAGCACGACCCCCTGAGCGGCCGAGTGCGGCTGGACCGGACCTTCGGAGTAGATCACCGCCAACTCCGGCATGTCGCAGTCCTCCTCGGCGAGCACGTGGATCACCCGGTCCCGGCGCAGCAACCCCGCCGCCTCCACGCGGTAGTCCAACACCGCCCGACCGGGGACGATGACGTCGACCGGGGAGCTCACCGCCTCCCCGCCCTCGAAGGGAACGACGGCGCGCACGGCCACATGTACCGAGTCCGGGCCCATGGGGGCCTCGAAACCGCCGTCGGAGGCGTACTGGTGTCGGGTGCAACGCAGTTCACCGCCGATCCAGGGCTCGGAGCCAGGGACCTCCGGTCGCCAGGAGATCAGCGCGGACGCGGCGTCGTCCGGCCAGGTCCATCCCAACCGGATCGTGGTGTCGAAGCGCTGTGCGTGCAGATCCCGCACGGGCGGTGCCGCCACGACACGCACATGGGAGCCCACCACCGTCTGGTCGCCCGCCACGGTGACCGCCACGACGTGGTTGGTTCCCGAGTCCAGGGTCACCGCGGCCCGGGCTCTGGGCGGCTCGGGCCGAACCGTCTGGGGCCGGGCCGTCCTGGTGTGGGAGGTCCGATCCCGCGGAGCCCAGGGACGACCCGGTTCGGGCACGTGTGCCGGGCCCGGCCGGACGTGCTCGCCGCCGGGCTCACCGCCCTTCCCCTGCGAGGTCGCCGGGCGGGGGACGCTCGTCGGTCCCCGTTCCGCCCGACCCGCCGTTCCGGCCCACAACGCCCCGGGTGTCCTCGGGGCCGGCCCGCTACCGTCCTTCACCGACGAAGACCCGGGAGCGTCGCTCGTGGCGGGGGAGGGCGCAGCCGCCTCGGCGGGCTCGTCCGTGGTCGGGGAGCCCGTTTCCGAGGTGATCGGGGAGTCGATCGGGGAGTGGCCCCCGACGCCCGTGCCGGGTCGGGGACCTGCCGGTGTCGCCCGCTCCGTGAGGCGGCCCGCGGCCGGCTCCTCGGACGCGGGAGACGGTGCGGAGCCTCGCCCGTTCGTCGTCGCGACCTCGGGCCCCGGTGGGGGCGTGACGTGTGCCGAGTCCGCTCCGGCGCCGGTCTCGGCCTTGTCCTGGGGGCCGAGGATCCGGATGCCCTCCCAGTCCCCGGGATCCTCCTCCGGCGGCGCGCAGGAGGTCTCCCCGCGAGGAACCGGAGGCGCCTGCTCCTGCCCCGGTGAGGCGGGGGCGGGCCGTTGCGAGGCGGAGGAGACGGGGTCTTTATCCGCCGACCCGGGAGCGGGCGCCGTGAGGAAGGGGTCCGCCCCTCGGGGGGCGGGAGCTCCGGTCGGCTCGCCCGTGTCCTCGGCGTCGTCGACCTCGGCCGCCTCCTTCTGCTCGGAGGGGTCCAGGATCCGCACGCCCTCCCGTTGTCCGCCCCCGGTCTTTCCGAAGACCTCGGCGGGAGGGTCGGTCGTGGGCGGCCGGCTGTTGCGCACGGCCACCTCGCCCTCGTCGTCGGGCCCCAGGAGCCGAACACCCTCTCTCTCCTCGTGCGGCATCCGGGGCTGACGCGCGGCACGCGCCGGTCCGGTGCCGCCCGTCGCGGCGATGATCCCCGCCCCGGCGTGCCCGGTGACACCGGCCCGCCCCCGTACGTCCTCGGCCATGGGGCGCTGGGCCACCTCGCGGCCGTAGGCGTTCAGTTCTTCGGGACCCACCGCCGTGCCGGGCTCCCACGGAGGAGGCTCCGTGCCCACCCACAGCGCGACCCGACCCCGTGGCGGGCTCGTCCACGAGGCCACGAACTCCGTGCCGTCGCTGGGCCTCACCTCCAGGTCCAGTACCGGATCGGGGCACGGCCCCGGGCTGGCCCGTCGCACCAGGCCCACCGATCCCCGGGCGTGCCCGTTCGAGGTCACGTAGACGGCCCGGATCCGATAGTGGTACTCCACATCGGTCTGGACGTCGGTGTCGCGAAAGCCCGCGCCGTCCGTCTCCACCCGCACCCCGTCGCCCGGCCCGCGGGGAGGGGAGCCCTCACCACGCAACACCTCCACGCGCACGGCCTCGGCAGGGGCCTCCCAAGTGCCGCACACCTCCCGTTCCCCGGCGTACACACGCAGAGCGTGGACCTCCGGGGCGATCACCACCGGCGGGGTGGACACCGCCTCCGAGACCCCGCGCCCCCCGCGTACCGCCACCACGGTGTAGTGGACCTCAGAGCCCACGGGCGCGCCGGCGTCGGTGATCTCGGTCCCCGACGACTCGCCCACCGGAACCTCACGGGTCTTGCCGTCGCGTCCGGTGCGGCGACTGACACGATAGGTGAGAGCCCCCGCCACGCTCGGGCTGGGCCGCCAGGTCACGACCACGCTGCGACCCTCGACCCGTGCCTCCGCCCCGCGCGGGGGCAGGGGCTCGACCTCGCCCAGACGGGCGGCGAGCCCCTCGTCGTCGGCGGCCACGTCCACCGCGGCCGCGAGTGCCCGTGCCGCCTCCTCGCGGTCGCCCGCGCGCAGTGCGCGGTCCGCCTCACCGGTCAGTTCCTCCACCTGCCGCATCCGTACGCGCAGGCGGGCGTGCAGGTCGTGGTCCTCGGGCAGGTCCTCGGCGGCCTCCTGCGCCTGCCGCAACCGGTTGTCCACGAGCAGGTCACGTACGCTGCGCTCGGTGTGGGCGGAGGGTTCGGAGCGAGGGCCCGAGCGCCGCACGGTCGCGGCCAGCAGCATCGCCTCGTTCTCGAACAGGCCCCGAGCCGCCCAGGTGCGGACCAGTTCCGACTCCGTCACGGACGTGGGCTGCTCGCGCATGTCGCTGACGACCTCCCACAGCACGAGGGCCTCACGCAGTGCCTCGTCGCCGTCGGCGCGCAGGCTCTCCAGCACGTTCTCCGACGCGATCCTGTGTTCGGCCGTCTCCTCCGACCGCACCCGTTGGACCGCCTCGTCCAAGGCGGTCTTGTCCAGGGGTGTGCCGTCATGGAGGCGGAAACCGTCCAACACGGTGAACCCCTCGGCCAGACGTTCCTCTCCGAAGACCACCATGGGGGAGAAGGCCAGGCCCCGGGCGCGCAGGTTCTCACGTAGCGCACGAAAGGCCCGCAGACGCGGTGCGTCGGGAAGCTCGGGCAGACGTTCCACCACGTGCACGCCGCGGTCGAGCAGGACGCGTTCGGCGTCGGTCTCGGACACGCCCACAGGAGCGATCATCGAACGGAAGGTGTCCCTGTCCACCATGGCGGTGGTCAGGCTCTCGGCGATCTCCGACCACTCCGCCAGTGCGCGCCGGGCCGCCTCCTCACGCATCCGGTGGAAATGGGAATAGGTGAGGGCTCCCTCGCCCTCCAGACGTTCGTGCTCGGTGATCAGGTCGGTCAGCACCTTGCGCAGCGAACGCCGGCTGTCCCGCAGCGTGCGCCAGTGGGCGCAGACCTCCGTGACATGCGCGGTGAAGGCGCCGGGGTCGGCGCGCAGCCGCCGCTCCAGACGCGAGTCGACGCCGTAACGCGTGAACGGGTTCGCCGGGAGCCCGTGGGCACGCGCGGCCACCAGTACTTCGTCCTCGTAACGTGTGCGGTCCTGTGCGTCCCAGGGCATCGTGCGGTGCCGCTCCCCTCGTGTGGTCGTGGTCGTACGGTCCGGTGAGGGGGTGATGGGGATGTGGGTGGCGGTGGGTCGAAAGCCAGGGGCGGGGCGCGCTCAACCAGGGTGGGAAGGGTTCCGCTCGCCCATGCCGCGGTGCCGTGGTGGTGAACGCATTCTCCCCGCCTTTTCCCGAGCGCATTCACGCTGTGTCCTTTTCAGCTCAGGAGCATACCTCCCAGCAATGCGTTGACAGGAGAACCCAGGACTTTTGGGTGTGCGTGTCTGTAGCAGATTTATCGATGTGCCGGAAAAGGTCCTGAAGTGAGGAAACGTTGCTATGTGTGAGAGGAGTTGTGTTTTTCCGGGCTTTGTGGAAAAGGTAGGGAAAAGACGGGGAAGTGATGGTGGGGAGGCGCCACGCGCCCCACGGTTCCCGGCTTCCGCCCGACCCGCCGTCCGAGGTCCTTCGGCGGGGCCTCCCTCCGTTCCGCCCCGCGCTCGCCGGGAAGTCGCACTGCGCGTCGACACGCGCGTTCCCCTACCGCGGCGGACGCGCCCCCGCCCCCGGACGTTCTTCTGGGAGCGCCTCCATGGCCGTTCGTGACGCGTCCACTCCGGATCTGGTGCAGACTGTCGGATGTCGCCCGAAGCAGAACCCCGGTGCCGAGGGTGCCCACCCCGTACGCGCGCCGTGAGAGGAGGCACGCCGTGGTTCCCCCCACCCCGACGCGCCTCGCGATGGCGGTGACGGCCGTCACGGTCGTGGTCGCCGTTCCCTGTGTGCTCCACCCTCTGGTCGGACCGTGGACCCTGCTGTGGATCCCGGCCGTACTGCTCATGGGGGCTCTCTACCTTCGTGTCCAGAACGAAGACGCCCCGGACGACGGCGCCCCCCAGGACCCCGACACGGCACCCGGCACCACGCGCGGCACCCGTGTGCGACCGGTGGCGCTTCCCAGCGCCGTCGAGGACTACGACCTGGTCTTCTCCGCCGTGGTGCACTGGCAGTGGGACGGACACGTGGACCTGCGTCTGCGTCACCCGGTCGCTCCGGCCGTCCTGGCGATCGTCACCCGGGCCGCCGAACTGGCCAGGGGCGTGGACCCCGCCGACCACGGCATGGCCGAGTGCGAACTCGCGGCCCGGCTCGCGGTGGAGACCGCCGTCACCGGCACCGGGATCGTGGTGTGGGCCGAGGACGTCGCACTGCGCCTGCCCGAGGACGACGTCGAACGACTACGGAGCATGGCCCGGATCCGCAAGGACCGCGAGCTGCGCGAGGCCGTCCGCGACGCGGAGGAGGAACTGGAGGAACTACGGGAGACCGGGATCGGTCTCCCGTCGCGTTCTACGACGGGCACCGGACTGGACGCGTTCGAAGGTCGGCTGGACCTGGAGGAGGACGGAGCCCTCATGCCGTCCGGTCCGGGCAGCGACGTCGACGTCGAGGGCTATGAGAGCTACTGGTGGCCGGCCGAGGGAGGCGGACAGGAGTCCGTCGAGCATGACGTGCAGGTCGCGATCCTTCGGGGAATGATCGCCTCGCTCCCCGCAGGCGCGGACCGCGCGGAGTTCGCCCGCGCCCAGGTGGAGATCCTGGAACGGGGCGGTTTCGGCGAAGTGGCGCGGCGCGTCCGCGCGGAGTTCCCGGACCTGGGCGATGGCGCGGCGGGGACGAACGGCCCTTCGGGGACCGAAGGCGGTTCCTGAGCCCCGGGGCCCCGTGGGGTCCACACCCCGTCACCGGCGCACGCCCGCCGCGCGTGCGATGCCGCATCGGAGGCGACCCCGGCGCGGCCTCGCGGGCACCGTCCTTCGACCGGCGGCACTCCTGACAAGGTCCGCCGGTTCTGAGGGGCGGCCCTTATCCTGTGACACACGGTGCTGTGGGGGCCGTTGTCGAACAGCGGGACAGGCGGAGCGGGATGGACAACGACGACATGCTCTCCGGTGGAGCCGACCGGCCCACGGAACCGGGGCTTCTCCGTGTACCGGCGGCTCTCGGACTGGGCCCCGAACCCGACGAGGGCATGGAGCGCTTCGCCCGTGTGACCGCACGCCTGCTCGGGGTCCCGGTGGCCCTCGTGGCGCTGCTGGAGGAGGAACGTCAGATCCTCCCCGGCATGGTGGGTCTGGGAGAGCCCTGGTCCTCCTCCCGACAGGTGCGGCTTCCCCACCCCTCGCGGCTGCGCATGGCACTCGCGCACGAACCGGCGATGTACTACGACGACGCTCGCTGTGATCTCCTCGTTCGCGACCTCGGTCTCGACGGGATCGGGGCGAAGGCCTGTGCCGGGATGGCCCTGAAGGACCACCGGGACAACGTGTTGGGCGTCCTGGCCGCGATCGACACCGTGCCGCGCTCCTGGAACGAGGAGGAGCGCGAGGCGATGCGGGACATGGCCCTGGCCTGCGGCACCGAACTGCGCCTGCGCATCCTGACGCACGACGCCCAGAGGGTCCGTGTCCGGGCCCGACGCGCCTTCGAGCGTTCCCGGCTGCTCCTGCACGCGGCCGACGTCCTGGCCGGCGCCACCGATCTGCCCCAGATACGTCGCAGCCTCGGAGAACTGGTGGACGGAGGACTCCGTCCCGTCTACGTGGGCCTGGTGCTGGTCCAGGGGGATCGGTTGCGCCGGATCGTCGACACCGACGACCCCTCTCCCATGGACGTGGCCTACCAGGACTACGGGCTGGACAGCGACTGGCCCACGGCCCTGGCGGTGCGCACCAACACCCTCGTGGAGGTGTCCGGCCCCGAAGACCTCAAGCGCTACGGACCCGAGGCCGGGGAGGGGTTCGCCATGGAGGGTTTGTCCAGCATGGTGTGCGTGCCGCTGCCCGCCGCCCCCTCTCCTCTGGGCGCGCTGGTGCTGGGATGGGAGAGCGACCACGAGATGGACGTCGTCGAACGCGCGTTGCTGCGTTCCCTCGCCGAGTACACCGCCCGTGCGGTGGAGAGGGTGGAGTTCGTGGGCCGTCGGGTGGAGACCGCGCGGTTGATGCAGCAGGCCATGCTGACCGACCTGCCCTCCATCGCCGGACTGCGGATCGCCGCGCTCTACCGACCCGCCGTACGGGAGGACATGGTGGGTGGCGACTGGTACGACGTCTATCCCCTGCCCGACGGGGGCGTGGCGTTCACGGTCGGCGACATCACCGGCCACGACATCCACGCCGCCACACTCATGGGGCAGGTCCGCAGCATGCTGCGCCAGGCCGACATGGACCACCTCGGTCACGGGCCCGCACGTGCCCTCACGGCCTTCGAACACGCCAACCGGGAACTGGGAGTCGGGGCCAGCGGCACCATGGTGCACGCCCACCTACGTCCAAGCCCCGAGGGATGGTCGCTGACCTGGACCAACGCCGGTCACATGGCGCCTTTGGTCGCCTCCGCGGAGGGGGAGACCGAGCGGTTGGACGAGCACGGCCTGCTCTTCCACCCCGACGTGCCCGGCCACCCCCGCACCGACAGCCGGCGACTGCTGCGGCCGGGGAGCACACTGCTGTTGTTCACCGACGGTCTGGTCGAACATCGTGGCCACGACCTTGACACCGTTACTGACCGTGTCGCGCGCATGCTCGGGGCCGGCACACGGCGGCCGTTGCCCGAACTGCTGGGAGCGATCGCCGACGAGGTCGCCGGTGAGGCGCACGACGACGACGTCGTACTCCTGGCGGTGCGGCTGTCCGCCGACGCGCCCGTGTGAGCGGCCGGGGAAGCCGCCTCCGGTGCGGTGGCCACCGGCAGGCGGAGTTCCTGGGCTCGTGCCCTACCTTCTGGGCCTGCGCCGCCGCTGCTTCGCGCCGACGGAGGCACCGGCCCCCTGACGAGCCGGAACGGCCGGAATGGGAAGGGACACGGGCACGCCCGAGGGGACACGCGCACCGGTCAACTCGGCGAGTTCGGTGTCCCCCGCGGCGACCTTCATCGTGCGGGCCCTGATCTCGGCCCGGTCCATCAGGCGTTTCATCTCGCGCTGCTGGTGGGGTAGGACGAGGGTCACCACGTTGCCCGAGGCCCCGGCGCGCGCGGTGCGGCCTCCCCGGTGCAGATAGTCCTTGTGGTCGGCGGGGGGATCGACGTTGACCACCAGGTCCAGCCCGTCCACGTGGATGCCGCGGGCGGCCACGTTCGTCGCCACCAGCGCGGTCACCCTGCCGTCCTTGAACTGTTCGAGGGTGCGGGTGCGCTGCGGCTGCGACCTGCCACCGTGCAGGGTCGCGGCCCGTACACCGTTGGCGAGCAGGTGCTCGGCCATGGCGTTCACGGCCCGTTTGGTGTCCAGGAACATGATCACCCGCCCGTCACGGGCCGCGATGTGCGTCGCGGTGGCCCGTTTGTCTCCGGCGTCCACCTGGAGGACGTGGTGTTCCATCGTGGAGACGGTGTTGGCGGACGGGTCCACGGAGTGCACGACGGGATCGTGCAGGAAGCGTCGGACCAGGGTGTCCACGTTGCGGTCCAGCGTGGCGGAGAAGAGCAGACGCTGCCCCTCCCGGGGAATCTGCTGGAGGATGGCGGTGACCTGGGGCATGAATCCCATGTCGGTCATCTGGTCGGCCTCGTCCAGCACGGTGATCCGTACACGGTCCAACTGGCAGTCGCCCCTGGCCACCAGGTCGCGCAGGCGGCCCGGGGTGGCGACGACGAGTTCGACGCCCCGGCGCAGGGTCTGGGCCTGGCGGGACAGCGACATGCCTCCGACCACCGTCGTCGAACGGATCCCGAGTGAGCGCGCGTAGGGCTCCAGGGCGTCGGTGACCTGTTGGGCGAGTTCACGGGTGGGGGCCAGGACCAGGGCGAGCGGTCTCCTCGGTCCGGCCTTCCTCCCCTCCAGGCGGGTGAGCAGGGCCAGACCGAAGGCAAGGGTCTTACCGGATCCGGTCCGGCTGCGTCCGAGGACGTCGCGGCCGGCGATCGAGCTCGGCAGGGTCTGGGCCTGGATGGCCGAGGGCACGGTCAGTTCCCGCCGATCCAGGACCGACAGCAGGGGAGCGGGCAGCCCGAGTTCGCCGAAGGTGGTCACGGCGGGCAGGGCGGGGGTGGTCGAGGCCGGGAAGGAGTCGTTCCGCGGGGGAGCGGACGCCCGGGCGGGCCTCCGACTCCCGCCTCCGCGGCGGACGTGCCTTTTTTGGCCGTGTTGTTCTCTGGAAACGTTGGTCGTGCGCAATCTGGACCTTTCGAGGTCGACACCACCCGGCGCTTCGGTACCCGCGGACACGGGGAGCGCGCGTGGTGTGTAAGAGGTCGGCGCCTCCTGCCCGGGCGAGAGCCCGAGGGGGCGAAAAAGGCCGGTTCCCGGTCGACTGAGGCGACGGACTGGAACCGGACCGGATGAGGACACCGCTACGGGGCCCGACTCGGTGGAGGCGGGCCCCGTACGCGGTCGGGTCTTGACTAGACCAGCGTGATGTTCTCGGCCTGGAGGCCCTTGGGGCCCTGCCTGGTCTCGAAGCTCACGGCCTGGCCCTCGGCCAGGTCGCGGTAACCCTCGGTCTGGATGTTGGAGTAGTGAGCGAAGACATCGGCTCCGCCCCCGTCCTGCTCGATGAAGCCGAAGCCCTTTTCGCTGTTGAACCACTTAACGGTACCGGTTGTCATGATGAACTACCTCACATCGTCTTCGGGAATTCCACACCGTGCGGGATTCCAACGCCACCGTGATGATGTCCCGAGTGGAGATAACCATGTGAGGAGAACCGGCTACCGAGCCGATTTCCGCAAAAGTCAAGCGGGAACCACTACTGCAACTTCCGTAACGGTAGCACAGGGTTTCCGTGCCGGGAGGACAATGTGTCTTTTCTCGCGTGTCCTCGCTCCGGTGGCTCCGGTCTCCCGTAGCGGGTCCCCTGCCGCCTCAACGACCCTGCCGGTGGCGTCTTCCCAGGTCGGAGACGGGGTCCGAGCGGTGCGTAGGCCGCGAGGGGCGCGGTTCACGAGGAACCTGAGCGTGCGGGATCCGTGGCGTCATCGGACGAGAATCAGAGGCCCTTCGCGGTTTCGCGTCGAGAAAACGAGCCCGCGATGGAGTGCGGAAGCCGTGCTCAGGCCTACGAAAGAGAGCGCCGGTTCATTCCCGATGGCGAAGGCGAATTCTTCGGTCCCCTTGGATCTTCCCGACGTCCCGTGGTGGGAGACGTTCACGTCGACCACCGGCTCATGAGCCGGCTCCGCTCCTTCGGCCCGCCGCAGGAGCCTCCGGTCGCCCCTCCCCACGAGGAGGGATGACCGGCCCACCCCGACGGCGGGCCGAAGGGATGCGACGCGGCCGTCTACCGCGCTCGCTGCGCTCCGACGTGGAAGCGGGTGCTCGGCGACCGGGCCTCCCGCTCACGGGCGGTGTGGGTACGGGCGTGGGCGACGGCGGCCTCGAGATCGGAGAACAGGTGCTTGTGGTGCCGTAGCGCGCTCAGGGTGCCCACCCGGCGCAACAGGAGGGCGTGGTCGTCCTGCACCCCCTTGATCAGGACGGTGACGCCACGGGCCTCCAGCCGCTGGACCACCTCGGCGAGCATCTGCGCCCCCGTGGCATCGAGCAGCTGCACCCGGGACAGTCGCAGGATGACCACCGAGACGCTCTCGCGGCCGGTGATGTCCTCCAGGATGCGGTCGGCGGGTGCGAAGAACAGCGGCCCTTCCAGGCGCAACAGGGCGATACGGTGGTCGTCCGGCTGGGAGTCTCCGGGAAGTTCCTCGCGCTGTACCGTGCTCGCCCGCGCCAGTCCCCGGAGCGCGAAGACACCGGCCACGACCAGCCCGATCATCACCGCGACGATGAGGTCCACCGAGACCGTCACGATGGCGGTGACCACGAAGGCGGCGGCGTCGGAGCGCGTGGAGCGCAGGATGGACCAGGCCGTGCGCAGGTTGACCATCCGCAGTGCGGTGACCATGAGCACTCCGGAGAGGGCCGCCAACGGGATGTGCCCGACCGGTCCGGCGACCGCGACCACGATCAGGAGCAGCACCACGGCGTGACCGGCGGACGCCAACCTGGTCCTGGCCCCCGAGCGGACCGCCACGGCCGTCCGTGCGATCGCGCCCGTGGCCGGCATGCCGCCGAACATTCCGGCGGCCACGGAGGCCAGACCCTGCCCCACCAGTTCACGGTCGGGATCGTAGGGACCGGTGTCGGCCATGGAGGCCGCCACCCGTGCCGAGAGCAGCGACTCGATCCCCGCCAGGGCCGCGACGGTCACCGCTGGAAGCAGCAGGGTCATCACGGTGGCCTGGTCCAGGACCGGAAGACTCGGCGCCGGCAGTGTGCTGGGCAGTTCCCCGATCACCGACAGCGGTGTGGACATGAACAGCGCCAGCACGGTGACGATGGTGATGCCGATGAGCGACCCGGGTACGGCGTGGTGGAGTCGTGGGAGGAACACCATGCACGCGGCGACGATGGCGACCGCGCCCAGCCCCCAGAGCAGGTACACCGGGTCGGCCGAGGCCACGGAGCGCACCGCCTGCACCGCGACGTTGGTGTGACTGGCGCCGTGCTCGTCGGGGCTGGTCAGAGCGGGTACCTGTTGCAGGAAGATGATCACGCCGATACCGAGGGTGAAGCCCTCGATGACGGGCCAGGGGATGAAGGAGACCGAGCGGCCGAGTCGGAGCACTCCGGCGACGAGCACCAGGATCCCAGCGAGGATCGACACCAGGGCGACCGCGGCGATGCCGTGGGTGGCCACGATCGGCGCCAGCACCACCACCATGGCGCCGGTGGGTCCGGACACCTGGACGTGGGAGCCGCCGAACACCGCGGCGACCATGCCGGCGACGATGGCGGTGATCAGCCCGGCCTCGGCGCCGGCACCCGAGGAGATGCCAAAGCCCAGGGCCAGGGGGAGAGCGACGATGCCCACCGTCAGTCCGGCCAGGAGGTCGGAGCGCCAGGTGTGCCGCAGACCCCGATAGTCCCGGCGCTGGGGCAGCAGTCGAAGGAGACGGGAGGAGACGTTCTTCATCATTCACTGAGCTCCGGCAGGTTGGTCACCTCGGTGAGGCGTTCCCCGTCGCTCGTCACCATCTGCACGAGCAACCGTCGGGCGGCCACCAGGAAATCGGCGACCTCCGGCCAGGCGAGCCGGTAGTGGACATAACTTCCACGTCGTTCGGACACCACCAGCCGGTGCCGTCGTAGTACCGCGAGGTGTTGCGACAGGTGGGAGGCCTCCAGGCCCGTGTCCTCCAGCAGTTCCGCCACGGTGTGCTCGCGCCCGTCGGAGAGCACCTCCAGTACCCGCACCCGGAACGGGTGCGACAGTCCTTTGAAGAGTCCGGCCTTCACCTCGTAGAGCGGCCGTTGACCTTGATTAAATGGCATGATGAAATCATCATATCAACGGTCGTGCGGAGAGTCATGGGATTGTGACGCATCTCAAGGGCCGAGATCTCATGGGGCCGATCGAGGTGAGAAGGCCTGGGAACGCGAGGTGCCCGGATGCTACGTCGAGTACGTCCCGGTCCTCGGCCCGCTCCGGTCCGCGTGAGAGCCGGTGGAGGAGGACGGAGCGACCTCGCGGTGCACCCGTAGGGCGCGCAACGCGCTGAGGATGGCGACCAGGTCGACGACCTCCTGCAGCAGCGCACCGACGACGGCGGGCAGATGGCCGAACGCCGCCACCAGCATCAGGCCGACCGAGATGACGATGCCCGCCCAGATGGACTGCAGGGCGATACGTACGGTGCGCCTGCCCACATGCACCACGTCCGCGACCCGGCCGATGTCGTCGGAGGTGATCACCGCCGAGGCCGACTCGCTCGCGGCGGTCGCTCCGCGCCCGGCCATCGCGATCCCCACGTCGGCCGCCGCCAGCACCGGGGCGTCGTTGATGCCGTCCCCGACCATCAGCACCGGCTTCGGCTCCATGCCCCCGACGATCTCCACCTTGGTCTGAGGTGTGGTCTCCGCGTGCACCTGTGGGATGCCGGCCTTACGCGCGACCGACTCCGCCGTCGAGACCACGTCGCCGGTGACCATCGCCATGGTTTCCACGCCCTGGCTCCTGAGCCGGTCCACCGTGGCGGCGGCGTTGTGACGCAAGGGGTCGGACAACACGATCACCCCGGCCAGGCGGTCGTCCGCCGAGACGTACACCGCGGTCTCTCCCGCGCGCAGCTCGGCCCGTTCCAGACCACCGATGGCCTGCTGGATGAACGCCGGTTTGCCCACACGAACCTCGGTGCCCTCTTCCAGGACGGCCCGCACCCCGTTGGTGGCGACCTCCTCGGCCGACTCCACGCCGGGAAGCTCCAGCCCCAGCCGCCGAGCCTGAGCGATGATCGGACCGGCGAAGACGTGCACGGAGTACCCTTCGGCGGCGGCCGCCAACCGCAGCGTCTCCTCGGACGACAGGGCACCGGAGCGGATGTCCACCACCCTGGGCTCACCACGGGTGAGGGTGCCGGTCTTGTCGAAGGCGGCCGAGCGCACCCGGGCCAGGGATTCCAGGGAGCCCCCCTCCTTGACGATCACGTTCAGCCGCGCCGCCGAACTCATACCGCCCATGAACGCCACCGGCGCCGCGATCAGCAACGGGCACGGGGTGGCGACGACGAGGACCTCCGCGAAGCGGGTCGGGTCCCCGCTGAAATACCAGGCCAGTCCGGCGATCGTCAGCGACACGATGGTGAAGGGCACCGCGTAGCGATCCGCCAGCCGGACCATGGGAGCCCGTGACTCCACCGCCTCCCGTACCAGTCGCACGATCGAGGCGTAGTGGGAGTCCTCCGCGGTCGCCGCGGCGCGAAGAGTGAAGGTCTCGGTGCTGTTCACCGTTCCGGACAACACCGATTCCCCCTGGGAGTAGGTGACCGGCATCGGTTCACCGGTCACGGAGGACTCATCGATCACCGCCCGCTCGGACACCAGGACGCCGTCCACCGGGATCACCTCCCCCGAACGCACCACCAGCAGGTCGTCGACAGCGATGTCGCCGACCGCCACACGTTCCACGTCAGAGGTGACGGGGTCGATCCGTTGGGCGAACGCGGGGGCGCGGTCGAGCAGGGTGTCCAGTTCACGACCGGCGCGATGGGCCGCCCAGTCTTCGAGAGCCTCTCCGCCGGTGAGCATCAGCACGATGATGAGCCCGGCGATGTACTCGCCGACCAGCACAGTGGCGATCATGGCGACGACGGCGAGGACGTCCAGGCCCCAGTGCCCGGCCATGAGGTCCTTGACCATGTCCCACGCGGTCACGACGATGACGAAGCCGATGGCGACGATCGCCAGAACACTCACCGCGGTGGTCTGACCCAGCGCCGTGAGGACCAAGGCGGCGATGAGGGCGGCCACCGCCCCCAGGACCAAAGGCTGACCGCGAAGGAAACGCAACACCTTCCCACCCCCCTTTGGAGTGTAGGCCGGGCCTCCGGCGCACCTCCGGTGACGGGGCGGGTCCGTAGAGCCGCCCCGGAGGAACGGGGCCCGGAGCGGGCCGGAACCCCGTGGCAGGAGGAGACCCCCTCCCTCTACCCGGCCCCGGGCGAGCGTTTCCCGGCGCGGGTCGACACCCCGTCTCGGTGCGACCCGAGCGCGATGTGCGCGGACAGCGCCCGCAGGAACGCGGGGGCGTCGAAGATCTCGCCCGCGGAGGCCGCACCGGTGGTCTTGACCCGCCCGGTGAGGATGCGGTGGACCGCCTCCACCGCCAGCGGAGCTGTGACCGCGTAGATGTCCCGGCCGCGGGCCGAAGCCCGCCGGTCCCTGCCGCCGGCCCGCACGACGACGTCGACGACGAAGGTCTGCGCGGACCGGCCGCGCTCGTCGGCCGGGGCCGGCGGCGGCGTTCCGGGGCCGACAGCTCCTCGGCGGCCTCGACCGTCATGTGCGCACGCACCTCGGGAACGGCCAGGTGGCGGGGGATCGTGACGGACTCGGCCATCGTGAACCCGCCGACGACGGCCCTGGTGCCCATGGGATCCGGGAACGTCCACTCCAGGAGGGACCGGGGGCCGTAGAGGTACTCCATCCGACCGCCGGTGTGGAGGACGCGCCGGCCGCCCCGCCGCTGTTGGGACACCCGGCCCGCGACGCGGGTTCCGGCCGTGGGGTGCCAACCGCTCAGCCCGTACGCGACGTGCACCTCGTCGGCCCTCTTCCAGTCCCCCGTCGCCGTCACGGCCAACAGGTCGCCGAGAGCACCGAAGAACGCCATCGCGGGCACTACCGCCACCCCCGCGGCACGGGCGCGGTCCGTGAAGCGCGCGAACGTGTCGAGGTTGGCCTCGATCTCGGCCGCCACGTCCACGTACGGGATGCCCGCGCGCAACGCCGCCTCGACCACGGGGACGGCGGTCACGGCGAAGGGGCCGGCGCAGTCGACCACGGCCGCCGTGCCTTCCAAGGCGCGGTCGAGCGAGGACGGGGCGTCGGTCGACGCCGTCCGAAGGGCGAGGTCGGGTGTCCCCAGCGCCCGCAGCCTGCGCCCGTCACGGCCGACGAGGACGGGGACGTACCCGCGGTCGCGCAACTCCGCCGTCACGAGCCGCCCGGTGTGCCCGTAGGCACCGAACACGGCAACCACAGGTCCCGGTTCCACCGGTTCTCCTCACCGCTTGAATGGTCCACGGAAAGATCATGTCGCCGACCGCCGAGCCGCACCAGTGTCCGGAACGACACGATGCGTACAATTCCGGACATGCCTACGGTCGCGCTGGTCGTCACCGACGGGATGCTGCACTTCGAGCTTTCCATGGCCCACGAGGTCTTCGGCGCAGACCTATCTGGGAGGGTCGATCCCTGGTACGACGTCGCCCTCTGCGGACCCGGCACCGCAAGGATCGGTCGGTTCCTCATGGAGCCGGACCACGGACTCGACCGGCTGGCACATGCCGACACGGTGATCGTGCCCGGGTGGGCCGATGTGGACGAACACCCGCCGACCGACATGGTCGACGCTGTGCGCGCGGCCCATGACGCGGGCGCACGGGTGGCCTCCCTCTGCACGGGCGCGTTCGTTCTCGCCGCGGCGGGCCTCCTGGACGGACGGCGCGCGACCACGCACTGGGCCCACACCGAGGCCCTGGCCTCTCGCTACCCGCGGGTAGAGGTCGACCCCGGGGTGCTCTACGTCGACAGCGGCAGAGTACTCACCTCCGCGGGCAAGGCCGCGGCGATGGACCTGTGCCTGCACCTGGTCCGGCTCGACCACGGCTCGGCGGTCGCCAACACCGTCGCCCGCCGGCTGGTCGTGCCCCCTCACCGGCCCGGTGGGCAGGCGCAGTTCGTTGTCGCCCCGGTCCCCGCCCAGGACGGCCACCCCCTGGCCGAGCTGTTCCCCTGGGTGATGGAACGGCTGGACCAGCCGCTCACGGTGGAGGACCTGGCCCGCCGGGCGAACATGAGCTCGCGCAACCTGGGCCGCCATTTCAGGGCGATGACCGGCACCACGCCCCTGCAGTGGCTGCTGGCGCAGCGGATCCGTCGCGCCCAGGAGCTGCTCGGGACCACCGGGGACGGCGTGGAGGCCATCGCGGCCGCTGTCGGCATGGGTACCGCCACGACGTTACGCCGGCACTTCGGCCGCGACGTCGGTGTGCCTCCCGACGTGTACCGCCGCACTTTCCGCGACCGGACACCCCGTCAGGGGTGAGGTGTGCCCCGTCCGGCCGGGCACGGAGACGGGCGAGTCCGCCCTATCCGGGCACGCAGCCTCCGGGATGGTTAGTGTCGGGGGCATGGCTTTCGATCCCACGGCGTCCTTCGCCCGCCCCCGCGTCGCCTCCGGCGCCCTGTTCTTCGACGATCTCGGTCGAGTGATGATGGTGGTCCCCTCCTACAAGGACCACCTGGACCTCCCCGGCGGATTCATGGAACACGGCGAGACACCGACCCAGGCCGTGGCACGCGAGGTGAAGGAGGAACTGGGGATCACTCCGCCGATCGGGCGGCTCCTGGTCGTGGACTGGGCACCCACCCCCGCCGAGGGCGACAAACAGCTGTTCGTCTTCGACGGGGGAGTGCTCGACAAGGGTTGGTTGGACCGCATCGTCCTCGACCCCTCCGAACTGACCGACTACGCCTTCCACGACGTGGCCTCGATCCCCGGGGCGACGATCCCCCGCCTCGCGCGTCGGATCGACCAGGCGGTACGCGCCCGTCAGGAGGGAACGACCCTCTACCTGGAGGACGGCGTGCCCGTCCGGTAGGGGCCCCCTTCCGAGGGCGGGGTGCGGGAACCGCCGAGGCCCGCGTTAGGGTCGAAGCCCCTGCTACGACCGGTCGGTCCTCGACACCAGCGGAGGAACCAGGATGGACGCCGCCGTCGACGCCGCCCAGTGGCACGACTTCGGTGTCGCGGTCATCGGCGCCAGTGCCGCGCTGGCCGGTCTGCTCGTGGTGGCGGTGTCCATCAACCTGCAGCCGATCCTGGCCAACGAGGGACTACCCCGACGGGTCGTCCTGGCCCTGGTGACCTTGACGACGCCGTTGGTCTTCTCCGTGGTGCTGTTGATCCCCGCGATCTCGCCCACCGTGACGGGCTCCCTCCTACTGGCGGTGGGCCTTGGGAGCGGTCTCGTCCTCGGCGTGATCGTCGCGCCGTCCCACCGACCGCAGGAGCGTTCCCTGGTCCAGTGGCTGATCGCCCCCGTCCTTCCGGTGGTGCTGCTGGTGGGTTCGACCGTGCTGGCCGGTGTGGGGGTCCTCCTCGGGACGCTCGGCGGGCTCTACTGGCTTCCCGTCGCCGTCATCGCCTCGGTGCTCGGCGGGCTCACCCAGACCTGGGTGCTGCTCATCGAGATCCTGCGCTGACCCGCGGGGAAGGCGGTGGGGCGTCGGGAGCCGCGTCGCGGCTTCAGCGGGCCCGCACGCCGTCGCTCTCGGGATCGGCGGGAGCGATCCTGCGGGCGATCACCGCGCAGACGAAGAGCTGGATCAGGTGGAAGATCATCAGCGGGAGCACGTACATCCCCACTTGCTCGGAGGGGAACAGCAAAATGGCCATGGGCAGCCCGCTCACCTGGCTCTTCTTCGACCCGCAGAACAGCAGGACCACACGGTCGGCCCGCTCCAGACGCACCAGGCGACCGAGCACGGTGAACAGGGTGAGCACGACGGCCAGGAGCACGCACGAGACCAGGATGACGACGAGCAACTGCGACGGCGGGACGATCTCCCACAGCCCCTGCGTCACGCCGGCGCTGAACGCCGCGTAGACCACGAGCAGCACCGACCCCTGGTCGACGACCGACACGACCGGCCTGTGCCTCTTCAACCACGGCCCGATCCGCCCGTGCAACAGCTGTCCGGCGAGGAAGGGGACCACGAGCTGCCCGAAGATCCCCAGCAGGGACTCGGCGGTGATCTCCACCGTCGACCCCAGCAGGATCGCGGCGAGCAGCGGGGTCAAGGCCACCCCGAGCACGTTGGAGATGGACGCCGAGCTGACGGCGAGGGCCACGTTGCCACGGGCGATCGAGGTGAAGGCGATCGAGGACTGCACGGTCGACGGCAGGATGCACAGGAACAGGAATCCCGTCGCCATCACCGGGCTCAACACCGACGAGGGCAGCGCCACGATCGCCAGGCCGAGGAGTGGGAAGACCAGGAACGTGCCGCCGAGCACGAGAAGCTGGAAGCGCCACCGGGAGAACCCGCGCCGGGTCTCCGCGGGGGAGAGCTTGGCCCCGTGGAGGAAGAACAGCAGACAGATCGCCACGACGGTGAGGTGGTCCAGCGCCTCCGCCGCCACCCCGCGGGCCGGCACCAGCGTCGCGACGACGGGCAGAAGCAGCAGCAGGAGCAGGAACGGATCCAGGAACCGGGGCAGACGGGTGAGCATCCGTCCACTTTGCCCTCAGGGGGCTCACGGGAACAGAGTTAGGGAAGTGACGGTGTTCACTGGTCGGGATGACCTTCGGCACCGTGCCCCCTCCGGCGGAACGGGAGAGCGACGACGGCGTGGGAACGGAGATCCCGCTCGTGGTCGACCCCTCAGCCGTTCCCAGGCTCGAAGACGACGCCGGGAGGGGTCACCGTGAGGGCGAGGACTCGTCGCGACGAAAGAGGAAGAGCCCGTACCGTGCCTCGGGATCCAGCCATCGGGTCCGCAGGTGAAAGCCGTGCGCCCCCACTTCCCGGGCGAGGCCCTCTTCGTCGAACTTCACCGAGTAGCCCACGTTGAGGAAGTGCCCGCGCGGAAGGTGCAGGGTGACCCCCAGCCCCGGTATCGACACCGTCCGATCGGCGCGAGCGCGAAGACGCCCCTCCACCGTGGAGGTCTGAGTGTTGTAACAAGCGTCCGGAACGAAGTCGTCGAGCACGAAGTCGGCGCCGTAGAGGTCGTTGAGCCGGGTGAGGTAGTTGAGCCGGAAGTCGGCGAAGGCCGTGTACCCGACGGGATCGTTGTAGCAGCTCTCCAGGACCTCGGGACTCTTGTCCAGGTCGGCGGAGACCAGGAAGCTCTCACCCGGCTTCAGGGTGCGGGCGATCTCGTGGAGCAGGCCGTCCCGCTCCTCACGCGTGGCGTTGCCGAAGCTGCTCCCCAGGAAGATGACCGCCAGCGGCTCGCCGGTGTGGTCGCGCAGCCAGTCCAAAGCCGCCTCGTAGCGTCCCCACAGCCCGGTGACCTCCAGGTCGTCCAACTGCGAGCACAGCTCGGCGGCGCTGGAGCGCAACATGCCCTCGTCGACGTCGATCGGAAGGTACGTGGTCCGCCGTAGGCGCACACAGCTCTCCAGCAGCAACCGCATCTTCTTCGCGCTTCCGCTGCCCAGCTCCGCGATCCGTCCACCGGCCAGCAGCTCGGCGATCTCCGGCGAGTGGCGTTCCAACAGGGCGCGTTCCACACGGGTCAGGTAGTACGTGGGCAACTCGGTGATCTGCTCGAACAGGTCGGAGCCGACCGCGTCGTAGCCCAGCCAGGGCGGTAGGTGGGGCGGCGTCCGCCGAAGGCACTCGCGTACGACGTCCTCCTCCGGGATCTCCTCACCTCTGCCGGCGACGGGGAGGACACGGGCTCGCGTCGCCGGTCCGGGCGGGTTCACGCCCTCCCCGCTTCCACGGTGCCGTAGCAGCTCGACTCGCCGCGGTTCCAACAGCGCAACAGCCGCTCCTCCAACCGGCCGGCCAGGAACGTGCTGCTGCGGACCCCGAACACGATGTCGGCGGCCAACTCCGGCTCGGCGCTCAACAGCGGTGTGATCACCCCGCGCCGGATGAGCTGTTCGTGCACCGCGTCGGCCTCCACGTGCTCGGCGTAGAAACGGATCGCGGCCGGTCCGCAGCCCAACCTCCGCATGGCCCTGACCAGCCGGTCCGAGCCGGGGGAGGAGGTGATCTCCACGGTGGCGAACTGCCCGATCAGCGCCGCCCGCAACCCACGATGCAGTCCGCACAGCGACATGAAGTTGACCTCGGCCAGCATCTCGGCGGGCGCGGAGTTCAGGTAGGCGCCATAGGCCGCGGAGAGCCCGAGTTCGGTCATCATCTCGGCGAAGAGCCTGGAGTGCACCTGCTCGGGGTCGCCCGCACCGTACTCGTCGTGCTGCACCGTCACCAGGGCGGCCTTCGGCGTGCCGTCCAGCCGTGGGATGACGAAGGTCTGCGGGTCGGCCTCCTTCAGGTGGTAGAGCGAGCGGTGGGCGACGTACTCGCGCAGCTGCCACATCTCCCCGCGGCGGCGCAGGTGATGGGACAGGCCGAACGCGTCGAGGTGCTCGACCAGGAGTGCGTCGAGCTCGCCCTCGACGTCCGTGCCGGCGGGCACGTCGTTCCGGAGCGCGCCGAGGAAGACCCTTTCCAGCTCGGCGCGGATCGCCAGCAGGGCCGGATCCCACTCCAGGCCGGGGTCGACCCCCTCGAAACCGCGATAGTGCAGCTCGTAACAGCAGTAGAGCGCCAGCTGGAGGTCGTCACCGTAGGGTGAAGAGTCGTCCACGGCGGGAGGTTCGGATCGTTCTCCGCGCAGCACGGACAGAACATTCTCGGAGATCGGGCCGCGAGGGGCGGGCAGAGTCGGTGCCTTCGGCAGCGTCGTGGTCATGGGTCGTACTCCTTCCGCTCTTCACCGCGTACACGTCGACGGTGGCTGGTGTCGCAGAACGGGCGCCGCCCGCTGCGACCGCACGCGCACAGGGCGGTGACCGCCCGGTCGCTGGGCACACGCGTCCCGTCGGGCATCTCCACGTCCACCGGACCGTAGACGAGGATCGGGCCGTCCTCGGTGACGATGACCCGACGGCGGTCCTCAGGCATGGCGTGCCTCGATGACCACGAGTTCCTCCTCCGTCTGATCGGGGGCGAGCAGCCCGCGGGCGCGCAGCATCGGAGCACGTGCCCGCAGCACCGGCCCGAAAGGGACGTGGGCTCTGGCGAGCACCTCGGGCACCATCCCGGCCTCACCGAGCCGGTCCAACGTGGCCTGCGAGTCGGCGAGTTCGGACTGCACGAGGAGCAGCACGCCGTCCTCGTTGAGCACCGAGGACACCCCCGCACAGATGCGGTCCAGCAGGAGACGCCCGTCCGGTCCCGCGTCCCAGCACCTCCCCATCCGGTAGCGGGGAGGCAGCAGGCCGGTGGCGGGCATGTACGGCGGGTTGGCGAGCACGAGGTCGAAGCGGTGCGGGGCCACGGGGGCGAACAGGTCGCCTCGTCGGACTGTCGCGGGGATCCCGCGCAGTCGGCTGTTGAGCCAGCTCGCCAGCACCGAGCGTCGTGACAGATCGATCGCGGTGAGGCTGGCCGCGCCGGCACGGAAGGCCTCGATGCCCAGGGCACCGGTGCCCGACCCGACGTCCAGGACCGAGCTACCGGAGACCTGACCGTGTCGGCGCAGTACCTCGCGGAGCAACGACGTGTCCTCCTGTGCCCGGTACACACCCGGAGGTCTCACTAGCAGCATGACCTAGCCATTACCCGGCCTTCGGGTCGCCCAACCGCGACCAGCGTCCTTGTGGGCTGTCGAGCGGTGACCGTGGGTGAGGGTGGGGCGAGCGGGGCGAAGCGTTCGGTGACGCGATGCGGGCGGCGATGTGGTCGGCGACGTGTTCGGTCCGTGCGGAGTCGGTGACCGACCCCCCTTCCAGGGCCGTTTTCGAGCCTCGCGATGGCCCCGGAAAGGGGTGCGGCGGGGCGGGGGCTCTGACCCGGTAGCCGTGCGCGTCCTATGGGACTGCCAGGCCTTAGTCGGTGGGGACTCCGTCCGGCCAGAAACAAGGAGAGGAGGCACTGATGGAAAGCCGGTCATCCGGGCTGGACCTCAGTGAAGGTGATCGAGGGAGTCCGTGGGAAGCCCAGGGAGGCTGGGGAGGCCATGGAAAGTCCTTCCCTGATGCCCGGTGGGTGTGCGAGTGATGGCTGAAGTCCCCGGCCTGGGGAGGCAGATGCGCCTGGTCGTGGTCTGTGGTCCTTGCCCGGCCCGGGGCCCGGCCGGGCCCCGGTGTTCTTGAGGGCCACCTGGAGGCTGATAGACGAGCCGGAACCGTGGCGGGTGTGACAGGTGGGATTCGAGCCCCCGTGATCTTGCTCCGAGCGTCACTGCCAGGCGCGCTCAGTGACGCTGGGAGCAAGATCCACTGGTTCGTTCTGCCGGCGCTCGCGCGCCCGGACGGCGGAAGCACCGGCCCCTGGGGGTCGAAGGCTCGCCGCCTCCCGGTTCCGGTCGCCACCGTGGCACGCTCACCCGGTCTCCTCCTGGTCCAGCTCACCCGGCTCCTCCCGGCTCCCTGTCGGGGAACGACAGACGGCCTTCCTCAGGGCCACTCGGGTGGAGAAGCGCGCTTTCCCCCGGTGATCTTGCTCTGGGTGTCACTGCCGGGCGCCTCCAGTGACGCTGGGAGCAAGATCACGGGGGAAGGGGCAGACCGAGGAGGCTTTATCGGCCTGCCACTTGACGTAGAAGCGTCGCCGCAGATCGGGCGTGGGTCGGGGCGCTACCGGGAGAGTGCGGCGGAGAGGAAGCCGGCCCACTCGGCGGCGGGGAAGGGGAGGTGCCCGGCGTCCGGGTGCTTGGAGTCGCGGATGGCGGCGCCGCAGGGAAGGTCGGCGACCTCGACGCACTCCTGTCCCTGGGCGCTGTAGCTGCTCTTACGGAAGGCAGCGGGGATGTGGGCGACCTCGACGCAGTCCTGCCCAGCACCGCTGTAGCTGCTTTTGCGGAAGCCTGCGGGGATGTGGGCGACCTCCACACAGTTGACGTCCTGGCCACTGTAGCTGCTCTTGTAGAAGGTCAACTCAGGGTCTCTCATGAGGCGCTCTCTAGAGTCTTGATCTGGTTGGTGATGTACTCGGCAGACTCTGCCGAGCTGATTGCTGACCCTTGTATGTCCCCAAAGGTGGCTTTATAAGCCTCTATGTCCTCATGATCTTCTAGGTAAAGCGCATCAGTAAGGGTTGGCACGCAGACGATAGGTGTGTCGAGAGGGTGAGGAAACTCCAGGATTATGAAGGGGGCAGTTAGCCCGGCATGAGCTCCTTTGCTGTAAGGCAATACTTGGACATCGATGTGCGGCATTTGTGCCATGTGTAGCAGGTGCTTGAGTTGATGCAGCATCACGTTGGCTCCGCCAACGGGGCGATGGAACGCCGCCTCATCGATGATCGAGCGAAGATGTACAGGCTGATGTCGTGTCAAGATCTCCCGTCGCTTCATGCGAGCCTGAGTCCTTTGTTCCATCTCGCTAGGGCTGGTATAACGCCCTCCTTGGAATAGGGCTCTGGTGTAGTCGGGGGTCTGGAGTAGCCCTGGGATGACCTGTCCGTCATAGGACCGTAAGACGGACGCTTCTGTCTCGAAGTCGGGGAGTGTCTCGTTCTTGAAGACGTCTTTGTACTTCGACCACCAACCACGCACCCGAGCATCTCTAGCGAGGGCATGCATGCCCTCGCGTCTTTCTGGATCAGTGACGTTGTACAGATCCATCAACTTATCGAGATCATCCGCATTGATGCGCTTTGCCTCGGTTGTCTCCATTCGGGTGACCTTGGGAGGGCTCCACTTGAGCTCCTTGGCGGCTTTCGTTGCTGTATAACCAGCAGTTTCGCGTGCGCGGCGAAGCTCAGAGGCAAGGCGGCGGAGGCGTAGGGAAGGGCTTCGGGGGTCTTGCATGGCATGAACCTAGCTCAATGCTGATCAGTAATTTTCGAGAAGTGCTTGTATAACCTGTACTTTACAAGTTAGCTTAGAGGTGTGGTCAGTGACCGGTGGATCACTCAGGGTTCATGTCGGTCAGGCTACGCCTTGCCCGTTCCTCGCATCACGGCATCCGTGAGACTTCTCCAACGGGCCCACGAAACCCCTGCTCATGTACGGCTCTACGCCAAGGAGTGTGCTCGTCATGCCCGTAGACACCTCTGCCTCCGCCGCCGCGCGCTCGGTGCCCGTACCGGGTGAGGCCACCGTGCCGCTGGCCGCCTTCGTCCAGCCCGCCCATCGCCACTACTTCACCCGCCGGCCCGACCGCCCGAACTACCGAGCCCGCCGCTACACCTTCGCCGGCGTTCCCGCCCTCATGCCGCTGGTGCGGGCGTTCCTGGACACCTGCGCCGCCGACCAGCCCACCGACTACCGGTACCTGTTCACCCTGCTGGGCGGCGAACTGGTCACCAACGCCCTTCGCCACAGCCTCTCCGGGCAGGCAGGCGGAAGTTACACGCTGCTGGTGCACCGCCACCGCACCGGACTGCACCTGTCCTGCCGTGACCGGGGCGGACTCCGCGACCAGGACGGCCACCTCAAGCCCCAGGAGAAAGCGCTGGACCCGTCCGCCGAGTCCGGACGAGGGCTGGCACTGGTGGACGCCCTGGCCACCGAGTGGGGCGACAACGGCAACGCTCACTACCGCACGGTGTGGTTCCACTTGGCCTACGACCTCACCGGCAACCGCTGGAACACCACCGACCTGTGACATGAAAGCGGGCCCAGGAGAGCGCGCCAACGCTCGTCCCGGGCCCTGAACCCCCAAAACCCAACACGGTCATATGTAAGGAAACGAGGATCTGATGCGTCAGCCTATCCCCTCACCCCGCCGCTCCGCCGAGGCTCTGCCCCTGCCGATGCTGCCCCGCCGCACCCCGCTGGCCGGTCCCCACTGCCCGCCCGTCGCCCTCCACCACCCTCAACGGACGCCTTCGGCGCAGTCCTCTCCGTCGTGCGACCACCCCTCCTGCCGGGAACGCCGCGCCCAACGCCTTCCCCGCTTGGGCGGACACCGAGCCGAGTTCGCCGTCGAGCACGCCCAGGCCGCCGCACTCCGGGCACAGCACCGCCACCTGCTCATCTGGTGGGGTGAGGCCACCCAGTCCTTCTGGGTCGCCACGCCGACCGGGCTGGAGGAGGCCCACGATGTCGACACCCTGCTGCTGATGTTGTGGAAGTACACCGATCCGCCCGCCATCCGTCCCTGGGCGCAGGCGATCGGCCACACCCGGGTTCCCGTCCCGGCCTGATCGGTCCGTGCCCGCACACCGCCGTGACCCTTCCCGGTACCCGTCGGGGAAGGGTCGCGGCGCCTTTTCACGCACGGCTCGGCCGAGTCCGGTTCCGGCGGCTCCGTGGGATTGGAACCCCGAGTTCGGGAAGACGGCGGGGCGGGCGACCCGGCACGCCGCACACCGGACCCGGCCCACGAAAAAGGGAGCCGACCCCGGGCGCATCCCCGGTTCCGGCTCCCTCACGAGGCCGATACGACCCCGTGGTCATACGGGCGTTTTCACGCGACCGTGCGGATGAGCTTCTTGTTGACGAACTCCTCCATGCCCAGACGGCCCAGCTCACGGCCGATGCCCGAGCGCTTGACGCCCCCGAAGGGCAGCTCGGCGCCCTCGGCGCCGACACCGTTGATGAAGACCATCCCGGCCTCGATGCGGTCGGCGACGCGCTCGGCCTGCGCGGGGTCGGTGGTGAACACGTACGAGCCCAGGCCGTAGGGGGTGTCGTTGGCGATCCGTACCGCCTCCTCCTCGTCGGCGGCGGAGAACACCAGGGCGACGGGGCCGAAGAGTTCCTCTCGGGCCACGGGCAGGTCGGGGGTGAGGCCGGTGAGGACGCCCGCGGGGAAGTACGCCCCCTTGCGCTCTCCGGCACTGACCAGCCTCGCGCCCTGGGCGACGGCGGCGTCGACCTGGCGTTGGAGGTTCTCGGCGGCGGCGACCGAGGACAGCGGGGCGCCGGACTGCTGGGCCAGTAGCCGTTCGGCGAACCGCTCCACGAAGGCCTCGTACAGGTCCGCGACGACGATGAACCGCTTGGCCGCGTTGCAGGCCTGGCCGGTGTTGTCGAGCCGGGAGGCCACGGCCGCGTCGACGACGGAGTCGAGGTCGTCGGCGGACAGCACCAGGAAGGGGTCGGAGCCGCCGAGTTCGAGGACCACCTTCTTCAGGTGGCGCCCCGCGATCTCGGCGACCGCGGAACCGGCCCGCTCGGACCCGGTGAGCGAGACGCCCTGCACACGCGGGTCGGCGATCATCGTGGCGACCTGGTCGTTGGTCGCGTAGACGTTGACGTAGGCGCCCTCGGGGAAGCCCGCCCGGACGAACAGCTCCTCCAGGAGAGCCGCGGTACCCGGGCACTGCGGGGCGTGCTTGAGGACGATGGTGTTGCCCACCGCCAGGTTCGGGGCGGCGAACCTGGCGACCTGGTAGGCGGGGAAGTTCCACGGCATGATGCCCAGGAGCACGCCCACCGGGAAGCGTCGCAGAACGGCCTCGCCAGGCCCCGAGGTGACGTCGATCCGCTCGTCGGCGAGGAACTCCTCGGCGTGGTCGGCGTAGTAGTGGTAGATCTCGACGCAGAAGTCGATCTCCCCCTCGGCCTCCGCGAGCGGTTTGCCCATCTCCCGCACGATGCCCTCGGCCAGGGCCGCGCGGTGCTCGGCGTGCAGGTCGCCCAGGCGGCGCAGCGCCGTGGCGCGCTCGGCCGCCGTGCTCGTGCGTCCCCAGGCGGTGGCCCGGTGGGCGAGCTCCAGGGCCGACGAGATCTCGGCGTCCGTGGCGGTCGGGTAGGTGGCGATGACCTCGCCGGTGGCGGGGTCGGTGACGGCGTACATCGGTTCTCCAGAAAAGGTGTGCGGGTGCGGGAGGCCGGTCGGCCCCGCGAGGGGCGGGACCGACCGGATGTCAGGGCCGCAGGATCGTGCGCAGGCCGGTGCCCGCCTTGAGGTCGTCGAACGCGGCCTCGACCTCGGACATCGGCCGGATCGTGCCGATCAGATCGTCCATGGGCAGCCGCCCCGACAGGTACAGGCGCGCCAGCCTCGGAATGTCGACCTGTCCCACACTGGAACCGTAGTTGCAGCCCAGGATCCGCTTGCCCTGGTCGGCGAGGTCGAAGAGGTCGAACGCGCCGGTCGCCCCGATGGGGGCCATGCCGACCAGGACGGCGGCGCCGCCGGAGGTGAGCATGTCCGGAAGCGTCTCGATCACCCGCGGACTGCCGATGGCCTCGAACACGTGGTCCGCGCCGCCGAGCTCCTCCCGGCACCAGGCGGCGACGTCGGTCGCGGCGCCGTCGAGGGCATGGGTGGCACCGAACCGCAGGGCCGCCTCCCGCCTTTCGGGCGACAGGTCGACGGCGACGATGGGGTCGGCCCCGGCCAGCCGGAGCCCCATCACCACGGACAGACCGACCCCTCCGGTGCCGATGACCACGGCGGACTCGCCGGGGCGGACCTCGGCGGTGTTGGCGACCGCACCGATCCCGGTGGTGATGGAACACCCGAGCAGGGCGCCCACGTCGAACGGCAGTTCCTCGGGCACCTTCACCGCGGCGGACTCGGGGACGACGAGCCGTTCGGTGAACGCCCCCAGCCCCAGGTAGGGCCACACCTGTTCGCCGTCGGCGTCGGTGAAGGGGGTGGTCCCGTCGGGCAGGGTGTTGTCGACGGCGCGGGTCTCCGTGCACAGCCAGGCTTTGCCGGCCGCGCACTTACGGCACCGGCGACAGGGCGCGAACCAGGACAGGACGACGTGGTCGCCCGGCTCCAGCCCGGTCGTTCCCGCTCCGGTGGCGGTGACCACGCCCGCCGCCTCGTGCCCCAGGATCAGGGGCCGGTCGGTGGGCCAGTCCCCGTTGAGCACGTGCAGGTCGGAGTGGCACACACCGGCGGAGCGCACCTCGACCTCCACCTCACCGGGGCCGACGGGCCTGAGGGAGACCTCGCGTGTGTGCATCCCGCGGCCGGGGTCGACGACGACGGCCGGGGAGGATTGCGACGACATCAGGGCGTCTCCACCTTCTCTTCCTGCTCTTCCTGGTTCTGGCTCGCCGGGAGCCGGGTGTGGGGCTTGGCGACCATGACGTAGACGAGGCCGATGGCGAACAGCACGGAGAAGACCAGGATCACGGCCCAGACCTGCACCCAGCTGCCGCCGACCGGGGCGAGTTCCACCCGCGGCCAGGCGATGTTGGTCGCCTCGAAGAGCAGCCACACCACGGCCACGACGTTGATCACCAGGCCGGCGCGGCCCAGGCGCACCCGCCCCTGCGACGGGCGCCACCGCCCGCTCAGACGGGAGACGAGGGCGACGAGGGCGACCGACAGGAAGACGAAGTAGAAACCGCCGGACCCGAACGCGATCAGGGTCGCCGCGGCGTTGCCGTTCAGTCCGAGCAGGAGCCCGAGGCTGGCGAGCACCGCCGTGACCAGCAGGGAGACCCACGGGATCTGACGCGGTCCGACGGTGGACAGCGTGCCGGAGAAGGGCAGCTGCCGGTCGCGGGCGAAGGCGAAGACCGCGCGGCCGATGTAGGTCTGGATCGAGATGGCGCAGGCGATGAAGGCGACGAGCACGACCGCGATGAAGGGCTTCTCGCTCCAGGCGCCCAGGTTTCCGGTGACGGCGTCGAAGACCGGGTCAGCGATCCGTCCGGCGACGGCGTCCTCCGGGTTGGGCAGCGCCAGCGTGACGGCGACACCGGTGAGCAGGACGGTGAAGGCGACGAACAGGTAGGCGCGCAGCAGGGCCCGGGGAACGCTGCGCCTGGGCTGGGAGGTCTCCTCGGCGACCTGCGTGGTGGCGTCGAAACCGAGGAACGCCCAACCGGCCACGGCAAGGCAGGTCAGGAAGCCGGCGAAGACCGACCCGTTGGAGACCGACTCCGCCCCCAGGGTCTGGAAGAGGAGGTCGAACCCGTTGTTGTGCGCGAAGACGAGCAGGAACACGCTCACCGCGATGGAGGCGACGCCCTCGGCGATGATGCCCGCGTTGAGGAAGTGCTTGACCGGGTTGACGCCCAGGAGGTTGATGCCCAGGGCCACGGCGATGAAGACCACGCCCAGCAGCACGTGGTGGAGGGGCTCCAGCGGCGCGTCGCTGAAGAGCATGTGCAGCCACGTCGCCCCCAGGTAGGCCACCGTGGTCAGCGAGGCGATCGCCGAGGCGAGGTAGATCCAGCCGACCAACCAGCCCAGGCGCGGGCCGCCCAGGCGGCGTACCCACTGGTAGACGCCGCCGGTGACCGGGAACTGTGAGGACAGTTCGGCGTAGACGGTCGCGACCGTCAGTTGGCCGAGGAAGGCGACGACGACCGCCCAGATCCAGGCGGGTCCGGCGAAGACGAACCCGAGTTGTACGACGGCGTAGATGCCCACCACGGGCGAGATGGTGGCGAATCCGATCGCGAACACGGCCCACACGGACAGGCTGCGTCGGAGTTCTTGTTGGTAACCGTATTCGGCCAGTTCCCTGGCGTCGGTGCGTGTGTGGTCCACGTTCGTCTCCTGTGAGGGGTGCGCGACGACTTCAGCGGGCCCCCGTGCTGTCGGCGGAGGGGCGGTGTCCGTGTACGGAACACGCCGCGGTGGGCCGGGGTGAGGACTCGGGGCCGACGGTGGAGGTCCCACCGAGGGCCGGGTATGGGCAGGTCACCCCAAGTCTAAGCTATTGGCCGCGCGACCAATAAGGCTATTGGGTGCTTACCCAATAGCATCTGTGCCATGACGTCAAGAGGTGGCGGGAAACGAACCCGCAAAGCCCCCGAGGAGCGCCGGGACGAGATCGTCGCGGCGGCCGCCCGGATCGGGCTCATCGAAGGCCTGGAACGCATCACCCTGCGCCGGGTGGCCGACGACCTGGGGGTGCGCTCCGGCCTGGTCGGTCACTACTTCCCCGCGGTCGAGGACCTGGTGGCCGAGGCCTTCACCAGCGCCGCACTGGGGGAACTGGACGCCCTGCTCCCCGAGGAGTCCACGGACAGGGCTCCAGACGGCGCGGTGCACGTCCTGCGGGGCTTCCTCGCGCGGATGTCGGGTACCGCCTTCGACGACGTCAGCAGGCTGTGGCTCAACGCCCGCCACCTCTCGCGCTACCGGCCCGTGTTGCACGAAAGGGTCGTGCGACAGGAGTTGCTCTGGTGTCGGCGGGTGGAGAGGGTCATCGCCTCCGGAGTGGAGGAGGGGGTGTTCCGCTGCGAGGATCCGTGGGGTTCGGCCGTGCGGGTCATGGCCGCCATCGACGGGACCAACTCCTACACCAACACCAGTGCGCCGCAGCGGTCCGCGCCTTTGACCGCCATGGTCCGCACGTTCGCGGAGGTCGAACTGGGGTTGGCCCGTGACGCCCTCCTTCCCCAGGGGGTGGAGGCGGCCGGTTCGCCGTGACGGCAGACCCTTCCCACCGCTTTGCTTCCGGAGAGGGGACGGGGGAGGAGTAGGGGAGTGCCGGCCTTACCGCCCGTTCCCCGGGGCGACGAAGCGCGTCGGCCGCCCCGAGAAGAAAGATCCTGCCGTCGGCCGAGACCGTCGCCTCCTTCATGGCGCGGGCGGCGGGATCGTCACACGCGGCCGATCTTCGTCCTCGTGCGCAGTCCGTCCGTGGTCCCCTCGACGTGGCGCCCGGTGGCCCGCCACCTCATCGCCTTCGCCACCACCGCCTGAGCCGCTCTCGGCGCCCGCTGTCCGGAAGCGGGCGCCGTGGCGCCGCACCGCCGCCCTCAGGGGTCGCCGTGCCAAGGAGCGTCCCGTCCGGTGGGGAAGTCCCTCCGCCACCCTTTTTCCGACGAAGAACAAGTGTTCTTCCTATGGCGCAGGCGCGACTGTGTGAAAAGTAGAATATTTTTCCTCGCGCGCAGGTCGTTATTTTCGGTCTTCCGAGAATTGGATTTTGGTGTCTGATGGATAAAGAGGGTCCGTGCGGGCGAGGATGGAGCCCCTGGTCATGGGGGCTTGGGGTGGTGCTCCTGTTCTTGATGGTGGTAATTGTCGTTTCGGTCTGTATTTATACTCTTGGGGTTTGTGGGATGCCGCGGGAATTTGGTAAATTCCTCGTCATCGGAGCGGGTCTTCGGATTCCGGTTCGGCCCTTTTTCGGTCATAGATGAAATAGACAGGTACTCCCCGTAATGCGTCGCCCCCTGGCCCGTGCGACGGCGGCTTGTGCAGCCTCCGCTCTGGCGCTGTCGCTGTGGGCGGTCGTCCCCGCCACGGCAGGCGAGGAGGCCCCCACCGCTACCGATGGCACCGCCGCTTCCGGCGAGCGCGGTATCGAGGTGGAGCGCGTCGGGGAGCAGGGCAAGAGCGCCGCTCCCGTCCTCGCACACGCGGGTCGAGGCAGGATCGAGACCGAAACCTCCCGCTGGACCTACGTGGACCGGGCCTTCCCCCACCAGGACTACGACGACGCCGAGATCGCCAGTGTGGGCACGGGGCGCCTGGAGTGGGACCGCGTCTACACCCGCCGCGCCCTGCTCCGGTTCCCCGTCGAACTCGACCCCGGCGCCGTCGTCGAATCGGCGGTACTGCGCGTGGAGGTGGCGTGGTCCTACGACTGCCACAGCCCCTCCCACGTCCAGCTGCACCGGATCGACCCTTTCGATGCCGAGGCCACCTGGAACGACCAGCCGACCGCGCACGCGTTGCTCGACACCCAGGCCGTCGAGGGCGGCCGGCCCACCTGCCCGGTGGACGGCGGCGTGGAGTTCGACGCGACCGAGGCCTATCGATGGGCCGTGCACAACGGGGAGTCCCACCTCCACCTGCGACTCAAGGAGCGCGGTGAGGCCGGCACCACGGCCTGGCGCCGCTTTCGTGTCGAGGGCGCTGCGCCGGTACTGGTGGTCGACCACCGCACACCGCCGACCGGAGCCGCCGCTCCCGAGCCGTCCGACCTTCGGAACACCGTCGACTCCGGGGAGGAGTTCCCCGGCCCGCTCCCATCCGGAGGGTCGGAAGGGTCCGCCCTCCCCGGGGACGGGATCGCCTCCGTCACCGAGACCGACACCGTTCTTACCCCCGGCCCCGTTCCGGCCCATCGTGCCCCGAACGAGAGCGCGCAGGCTCGTTCCGGGACACGCACATCGGCGGACCGTCCTGTCGCGCCGCAGGGCGGTCGACAACGGGACGGGGACGATCTGCGAAGAGCCCGAGGCCCCCCGGGACCGGCCAAGGTCGGGGATCGCACTCAGATCCACCGACCACAGGGAACCGGTTGACGGACGAGGGCGCCCCGCTCTCCCGGTGTGGGCCTCCGACAGGGCGGAGGAGCGCACCGGCGGCGGCCCGAGGGGATGCGGGTCGGTCGTTCCCGGAGCGTTGTACGGGTGAGGACTCCGGACGCGACCACAGGGGCCGCATCACCGCACAGTCACAGGGCATGGTGACCGACCGCGGTGGCAAGGCTCCGAGCCGCTGAGAGGAAGGCGTCCGTTCCCGCAACCGGACGGAGTTCGTACGGCAGAGCCTGGCAGGAGCTCTGCCCCGGACGCCACAGAGCGCCTGGATCCGCCTGTGTGCATGGGCACCACACAGGCGGACTCCAGGCCATCGCCGACAGATCGTGAAAAGTCGGCGCAGCCGGAACGGCTCAGCCCGTGACGGCCCCGGTGGAGGCGGAACGGACGAGTTTGACGTACTTGCCGAGAACCCCCTCGGGGAACGTGTGGGCGAGGGGCCGCCAACCGGCCCGGCGTGCGCGGAGTTCCTCGGCGTCGACGTGGAGGGTGATGGTGCGCGCGGAGATGTCCACCGTGACGCGGTCCTCCTCACGGACGAACGCGATGGGTCCGCCCTCGGCGGCCTCCGGGGCGATATGGCCCACGCACAGGCCCGTGGTCCCGCCCGAGAAGCGCCCGTCGGTCAGGAGCATGACGTCGCGGCCCAGCCCCGCGCCCTCCGGCGCGAGCGACCCGTGGAGAACGGTGATACCGCCCGTGGGGTGGAGGGGGTCGTCGAAGCGACGAAGGACGGTCCCGTCGATCGGTTCCGGCGCGAGGCCGTGGAGGTTCTCCGCGACGGTTCCGCCGGTGACGGTGAGGGCGTCACCGTGCAGGAGTCCCTCGCCCAGGAGCGCGTTCATCAGGACGGGGACGCCACCGACACGGTCGACGTCGTTCATGACGTACCTGCCGAACGGCTTGAGGTCGCCGACGTGGGGGACACGGTCGCCTGGGCACCCTTGGGGTCTTCCGGCCACATCTCCGGGCTCGACGGCCCTCCCGAGAACATCCGGCCCCGAAATGTCGGCGGCCACCGATAGTTTTTCGAATATGAGCTACGGACTGATGACATATGTGGTCGACCTCGACGTTCTGAACGGTTCTGTCGGTTCGAAGGACGCCAAGATGCGCCGGATGATCGGCGGTCGGTTCAAACAGCACCTGGCTCACTTCGACGACCAGTCCTCTCCCCTCACCGAGGACGAACACCTTCCCATCTACGAGGCGATCCGCGCGGTCATCGGACGGTGGCCCCTTCGACGAGAAGCACAGCGTCACGTACAACTACGCCTTCAAGTGGATCTGTGAGTTCCACGGCCGTTTTCTGGACAACTCCAACTTCTCCCCGATGAAGGCCGGGTGGCTGGAGACGGTCGGCGAGGGACTGGCGGAACTGGGCGTGACCGCGGTCAGGGTCGAGGACCTCGGTATGGGGAGCGCTCCCTCCCCGATTCCGATCTCGTCCGAGGGTTTTCCCTGCTACGGGGAGTGGAGCCTCGCGGAGTGCGAGAAGGCCCTGGCACAGTGGGAGGAAGTCACCGAGGAACGCAAGGCCGCCATCGACCCCTATGTCCTGCAAGCCGCGGAGTCGTGCATGGGCTGGTGCGGGACCGCTGTCGCGGCCGGTCGTGGTGTCGCGGGCTTCTTCTACTGACCGGTCGATCTTCTTGGGGTCGACGACCGGGAGAACCTGGAAGGTCCTTGGGCGAGGAGACCGTTTTCCGCCAGGCCCCGATCCGCGTTCGCAGGGTCCGAAGCCGTGAGTACGGTGGTGGGTCGTGAAAATCCCCCTTTGACGCGGATCTCCTTAATAGGGCGTACCCGGGCGTTCCCTGCCGGGCGTTCGCCTTTGCGCAGATCAGTCCATGATCACTGTCGCCCTCACGCCGATCCTCGGTGCCGTGGGGCCGGGTCGCACCCGGATGTGTTCCTCACCGATGCGGCTTCGGGAACGTCGATCGTTTCGGGGGAGCGGGCCCCGACATGCCGTCCACGGCGCCGAGGGAGAAGGAAGGGGTGGGTTCGGACTGCGTTAGGGTCGAGGCTTCCGGTACGAATGGACGGCCTCTTCTTCGGGGAGGGACCGCGGCGGGCGAGGACGTCGACACCACCCCACGGAACCAGCGTGCCGGCGCGTTCACCGGTGCCGAGGTCAGGACGCACGGACGGTGGTCGTCCGGTGCGGGGGTCCTCACCGCTCCCGTGGAAGGTTCGGAGACTCCTCCTGGCCGGCGTGCCACCGGGCGGGGACTCGACGAGGAGTCCACTGTCGGCGGGAAAGCATCGACGGGTAGAGACCGAGGGGGTCGACATGGCGACCGTGACCGATGTGGTCGGTGTCCGGGGCGTCGGCGTGGGGCACTGGACCGACCCCGTGGCGCGGACCGGCTGCACCGTGGTCCTCCTTCCGGACGGCACGGTGGCCTCGGCGGAGGTCCGTGGTGGCGCCCCCGCCACACGGGAGCTCGCCGCCCTGGCCCCCGACAAGGCCGTCCTGAACATCGACGCGGTGGTCCTCACCGGCGGATCGGCGTTCGGGCTAGCCAGCGCGGACGGCGCCATGCGATTCCTTGAGGAGAGCGGGCGAGGAGTGCCCACACCGGGCGGTCGTGTGCCGGTGGTCCCGACCCTGGCCCTGTTCGACCTGGCGGTGGGTGATTCCCGTGTACGTCCCACCGCGGACGACGGCTATCGGGCGGCCACCGCCGCGGCCCGCGCATCGGGAAGCCCGGTGTCGGGTCGGCTCGGAGCGGGGACCGGAGCCCACGCCTCGCACTGGCGCGGCCCCGAGCACCGCCGCCCCGGCGGGTTGCGCTACGCCGAGTCGCACCTGGACGACCTGGTCGTCGGGGCGCTCTGCGCGGTGAACGCCTACGGGGACGTCGACAACGGAGACGGCGCACCGAAGCTGGACGCGGTGGCCGCCCTGGACGAGCCGTTCGCCTTCGAGCACTCCCGGGTCCACACCACGATCGGTGTGGTGGTGACCAACGCCAAGCTGAACAAGGTCGAGTGCCACATCGTGGCGCAGGGCGCCCATGACGGCCTCGCCAGAGCGTTGACCCCGCCTCACACGCGTTTCGACGGTGACGCCTTCGTCGCCGCCTCCACGGGCGAGATCGACGCCCACGTCGACACCGTCCGATTGATGGCCCTGGACGCGGTGTCCACCGCCATCCGGTCCGCCGCTCAGTGAAAGACCCCCGTCCTTTCGCGATGACGTCGCCCATGGGCCGGTCGTCCGGGGGTGTTTCCGGCCCCGGAAACGATGGCGTCTCAGGAACAGACCCGTTGCTTTCGGCGCGAAGGACGAGAAGGCTTACGCGCATGGTCTCGGTGGTGCAGAACGTGGCGATCGACTGTGCGGATGCCTACGAACTGGCTCGGTTCTGGAGCGGTGTGACCGGCCGTCCGCCGCATCCGGAGAGCAGACCGGGGGACGGGGAGACTCAGGTGCCGTTGGCCGAGGGGCTGATGCCGTACTTCAACCAGGTGCCGGAGGCCAAGACGGTCAAGAACCGGATCCACCTGTGTCTGCGTCCCCAGATCTCGCGGGACCAGGAGGTGGAGCGGTTGCTGGGTCTGGGAGCCACCTTCGTCGCCGACCACCGTGACCCCGATGGCTCGGGCTGGGCGGTCCTCGCCGATCCCGAAGGCAACGAGTTCTGTGTGCTGCGCGGTGAGTCCGAATGGACGGCCATGGACTCCTGACGCTCACGCGCCGGTCCCGGCCGGTGAGCGTTCCCCGTGCGTTCCCGTCCCAGACCCGAACGGTGGTCCCGCTTGTCCCTTGGCGGCGGCGTCGGTGTCGGAGCGTGTTCGGGCCGGTGCAGAGGACCCGCACGGCTTCGGTCCGGGGCGAATCGTGGCCGATCGCTTCGGCCACTCTTCTCCGTCGTGTTTCTTGTGGTGTGGGGGAGAACTCGTGTATGGCGATGCGAAGGTCATCGCCATGATTTTTGCATCTATAACACCATGAGAAACAACAGAATCCGTTTTATAAGGGGTCTTTCCATTGCCCGTGTGGGCACCTATGGTGGGGGACCGTTTACCGGATGTATCGGTGAACTTCGTGAATCGGATCAACTCCGATGTGTAAAAAGGGCTTTCCGTTCCTACAGGAACTGAGGCCCGACCCGCCAATCCCCCTTTGGAGAATCAGGGACCTATGCGACCCTCCCCCGTTATCTCCGCCGTAGGCACAGGAGCACTGGCCTTCGGCTTGGCACTGTCCATGGCCCCCGGAGCCCTTGCGGCGCCCGGACCGGTACCCCAGAACCCCGTCGCCGACGACACCGTCGCCGCCGCCGGCATGGTGGACGCGCTCAAGCGCGACCTCGACCTCACTCAGGCCGAAGCCGAAGCACTCTTGGAAGCCCAGGAAGACGCCCTGGACACCGACGCCGAGGCCACGGAGGCCGCCGGTGCGGCCTACGCCGGCTCGCTGTTCGACACCGACACCCACGAGCTCACCGTCCTGGTGACCGACACCGCGGCCGTTGAGGCCGTGGAGGCCACCGGCGCCGAGGCCACCGTGGTCTCCTACGGCACCGAGGGCCTGGCCGAGGTGGTGGAGGACCTCAACGAGGCCTCCGTCCAGGAGGGCGTGCTGGGCTGGTACCCGGACGTGGAGAGCGACACGGTCGTGATCGAGGTGCTGGAGGGCTCCGGCGCCGACATCGACGGTCTGATCGCCGAGGTCGGGGTGGAGGCCTCCGCGGTCCAGGTCGTGGAGACCGACCAGGCCCCCCAGGTCTACGCCGACATCATCGGCGGTATGCCCTTCTACTCGGGCAGTAGCCGCTGCACGATCGGGTTCGCCGCGACCGACGGCCTCGGCCGGCGCGGCTTCGTGACCGCGGGCCATTGCGGCCGGGCCGGCACCCAGGTCACCGTGCCTCCCGACGGGGTGGGGGTCTTCCAGCACTCGGTCTTCCCCGGTAACGACGCCGCCTTCGTCCGCGAGGTCTCCAACTTCACCTTGCGCAACCTGGTGTCGCGCTACAGCTCCGGTGCTCACCAGCTCGTGACCGGCACCACCCAGGCGCCCCTCGGTTCGGCGGTGTGCCGTTCCGGGATCACCACCGGCTGGCGCTGCGGCACCATCCAGGCCCGCAACCAGACGATCCGCTACCCGCAGGGCACCGTCAACGGCCTCACCCGCACCAACGTGTGCGCCGAGCCCGGCGACTCCGGTGGTCCCTTCGTCTCCGGTACGCAGGCCCAGGGCCTCACCTCCGGCGGCTCGGGCAACTGCCGCACCGGCGGCATGACCTACTACCAGGAGGTCCTGCCGATGGTGAACTCCTGGGGCCTGAACATCTACACCGGCTGACAGGTTCCCTCCACGGTGTCCCCGTCCACGGAAAGGGCGGGGACACCCCGTCTCGCGCTGGAGGAGAGAAGCCATGGAGAGCGGGTGTGAGGGACCCGCGGGTCTCCGTGTCATCGGAACCGAGACCTAGGAGAGCTCCTCGTACAGGTCGGCGACGGCTTCGGCGGAGGCCCTGAGGTTCTCCAGCGACGCGAGCGACTGCTCCTGGGAGGAGTCGGAGGGAAGGTCTTCCAGCTCCGCCAGGAGTTCGTTCATCCTGCGGGTGGCGTCGGCGTCGGCGACACGTTCACGGGCCCTGCGGATCGCCTCGGCGTAGGAGGAGATCACCTCGACCCGCCTCGTGGCCCGGCTCCGTAGGGAACCGAGAGCCCGTTGGACCCGGGAGCGGGCCGCGGGGTCGGCCTTTCCGGAGGAGTCGATGTCCTCAAGGCGTCGGATGCCGTCGCCGACCTTGAACAGGTCGTTGGCGATCTGCCATTGGACCGTGGGCAGGACGGCGTGGTTGTGAGCGTGGTCGATCAGACCGGAGTAGGGAGCCGGCAGACGGCTATCGAGGATGGTGTCGACGTCGGTGGCCGGCCGGTCGGCGACCTCACGCTCCTTCGGAGTCAGCGTGTCAAGGCAGATGTAGTCGTCGGGACAGGCATAGGCGAATCGGCGCTCGGGGTGGTCGAGCGGCCCGGGAAGGGCTTCACCGCGTCTCCGGTGCTCGAACGCGGTGGGAGCCGTCACGAAGAGGACGAGGACGGAGAGCATGCCGAGCCAGACCAGACCGGCGACCACGGAGACCACGAGAACCGTCGACATGATCAGGGAAGCCCAGGCGAAACCACGAGCCGTGGCCATGTGCTCGTCGTGGTCTGCGTGAGCGCGGTCCAGGGGATTCCCGGTGATGCCCAGGGACCGCTCGACCTGGTCGAGGGCGAGCCCGGGACGGACGATGATGCGGGAGGTCATGGTTCTTCCGGGGGGTTGTGTCGGGGGTGTTCGGTGCCGGACCCCCGGTGGCCGGGTGCGATCGGGGGTCCGGAAGTCGGTCCCCGCGGTACGGCACAGGGCGGACGGCGCCGTTGCGTCATCCAGGGAGCGGTTGGGTCGACCGCTCGCGCACGGTCACGCTACCCCGTGCCGCCGTCGTGGTGCCCGCGTGCGAAGGTTCGTCGGTCACGGGCCGGTCGGAGGAGAACGCGGGCTTCGGGTCCACACCGCGTTCGAACCACGATTTGCCCTCAGCGGCGATGCCTTCGAGGATGCGAAGCGTGTGGGAGAACCCGGCGGCGTCCAGGTTGATCTCCGAACTCTCGCTCTGCGGCGACTCCTCCACGGTGTCGAGCGTGGGCACGTCGGACACCGGGATCTCCTGGGTCGGCCCGTTGGTCAGAGTGATGTTCAACGTGTAGCGGCGTGCGCTCTCGATCTCCACCTGGACGGAGGAGAGCGCGTCGAAGCGGTAGTTGTTCCGCTCGCTGCGCCGCCAACACCCCCGCTCGAAGTCGAGGTCGGCGGCGGCCTCACGTACCCCTTCGTCGGTGACCAGGAAGAGCCTGATCTCATACCTCGAATAGCGCCAAGGGCCCCGGCGCACATGGGCGGACTTGCAGGGCCGGTTCGGGGTCGGCAGGAAGGCGTGGGCGATCACCTCGTGCCAGGCCAGGCCGTAGTGCTTCAACACCTCGTCGAGGATCAGCGTCTTGTCCGCGTCCAGCCAACCCTCCATCTCCTCCTCAGAGGGGCGTAGTGCCTCCAGTTTGTTCTTCCACCGCTCGTGCTCGGCTCGACGGGCGCCGATGATCTCCCGCCGCTCCTGCGACTGCTCACGGAAGCGTCGACGTTCGCTGTGGATCTTCAACCACAGGGGGACCGTGAACCTGGCGGTGACCGAGGCGAGGAGGACGCAGCCCACCGTGGCCACCGGGGCCTGCTGGAACGCCGAGGTCAGGGCCGACGCGGTCGCCACCACCAGAAGCAGGAACAGGGTCGTGCACCGGAGTTTGGCCGCCGTGCTCACCTTGTGGACATCGCGCGGTTCCAGCGGCATCCCCTCGTTCCAGCGCGACCGCACGTCACGGACCATGAACCGGATCAGCCAGCGCACCTGGTCGGCCCTGACACCGGTCTCCCGGTAGGTGCGAGTGACCTCGTCGCGCAGGTATCGGCGCACGCCCTTGGTGCCGTCCAGCCACGCGGCCCTGTCCGCGGGGTCGGGGGCGTAGGTGAAGAAGTAGTGGTCGAACGCCTCGTCCACCCGGTCGGCGAACCCGCCCTTGGGCGGTGACGAGGTGGAGCGCAGGTAGCCGTACGCGCGTTCCAAGGCGGCTCTGCGCCGGTGCTTGTGGTGCCATGAGCACAGGTCCCACGCCGCGGCCGGCCCCAGGGTCAGCATCGCCAGGCAGGAGGTCAAGGACAGGAAGTCGCCGTGGGTCAGAGCGGCCTTCATGATGAGCGCTATGGGTGTCAGGGTCGCCATGGCCAGAAGGAGCCCGCTGAAGACGTCCCATCCGGTGAAGGACGCGGACTCGGGGTGTCTGGCTCTGGCCGGTGCCGGTTCGGGCTCGAAGTAGGACCAGACACGCTCGCGCCGGTCACGGGAAAAGCGTTTTTCCTGGGCGTTGCCTCGGACCTGGTTCCACAGACCCTGCTTCATGCCGCCGGTGAGGACCAGGCCGAGATGGCGCAGGATCAGAGTGCGCTGAACAGAGGGAAGGGCGCGCAGCCGGGTGATCGCGGTGTCGGAGTTCCCGCCGGAGCCGTCCACACAGGAGAGCAGGGCGAAGACCACGCTCAGGCCCTGCCCGTGCTCATCATGGCCCATCGACTCCGTCCGCGACTCCAGCTCTTTCAGGACGGCGCGGTCCCTTGTGCCCAGGTCTCGATAGGAGCGCTTGCTGAGGATGGCCAGGGCTCGGTGGAAATGCAACTCCGGGCCGTCCAGTCCTCGGGCATAGGCGCGTTCGAGATGCTCGCGTGCCTTACCCGGGACGCCGGACTCCAGGTAACGAACGCCCACCTCGTAGATGTTCTCGGGCGGGTCGTCGGGGCCCACCACATAGACGTGGGAGTCGTGCATCTGCCCGACCTGCACTCCGACGAAGGAATGAGGGCCGGCCGTGTTGATGGTCTCGGGACCGCTCACGAGACCCCCTTGACCGCGGTGATCAGTGACGCGACCTTGGCGGCCAGCGACGTCAGGTCGCCGAGGAGCCCCATGAGTCGCTTCAGGGCCAGCAGGGAGGTCTTCCTGCTCTGGGGCGTGGCCTCCTCGACCCCCTTGCTCGCGATGTCGATCTCTTGGGAGGCGGCCTCGTGGGTCTCCGTGTCGATCCGCCCCGCGGAACGCTCTCGTGCCAGCTCCTCCCGCAGGGCCGAAATCCGGGCCGAGAGTTCCATGGGCTCGGGTCCGGGGGAGGCGAGCGACACATGGAACGTGCCGCCGCTGACGTGACCGGCCTGGACACCGACGCTGCCGTAGGCGGTGTTGGTGACGTCGCCGGAGTCGCGGGGGGTGTTGTTCTCGCGCATGGTGGGAGGCTCCTCTTCGACGAGTTCGGTGGCCAGTGCGAGGGCGAAGGCGGCGGCGTTCGCGGCGGCGAGCGGTTGCCACCTGCGGTCCGCCTCGGTGGCCTTGGTTCCGTCGGCCCGGTCGCTGATACCGCGCACGATCGCCACCGGGGAGCCGCTCAGGTGCCCGGCCTGGGCGACGCCGGCGCCCTCCATCTCGATGGCCAGCGCATCGTTGTAGGTCTGCCGGATCCATTCCGCCTCTCGGGAGATGCGCGAGTTCTGCACGACCTCACCGGCGGCGATGGCCCCCATATGGGCCTGAGGAAGGGGGTGGTCCGATGGGCGGTGGCGGGCCCACTGGCCGACCCTGGCCAGGTGGGCGGCGGTCTGGCCGATCTCGTGCGCCGTTTCCCAGACCCGGGGCCGGGCCTTGAGACCGTCGTCCTCGCTGGTTCCGCCGTGGTAGGCGTACACATGGGTGGCCACCACCACGTCGCCCAACGGCGGTGTGTCCCACAGGGCTCCGGCCACACCCACGAAGAGCAGTGCGGCGGGGGAGAACTCCTGGATGGCCCGCTCGGCCAACACCGCGGACGGCTGGTTGCCCTTGCCCGTGAGCCCGAGGACCACACGCCCTCGACCGCCGGGCAGAGCGCCGATCTCGAACAAGGTACCTCGCGGGTGTCGGTGTGGTCGTGGAGAGTGGAGTCGCTCGCGCACGGCCTGGTATTCCAGGTTCAGGGCGGTCAGGACCACCACGAGATCGTTGCTCATCGCGCTTCCTCGTTCCGGGTCGGGGGCAGGGGCCGCAGGATCGGTGGGCGTAGTTCCTGCTGGGGACCGGCTCGGAAGAGGCGGGCGGGGCGGCCCCCGGTGGTGCGACGGTCCGTGTTGAGCGGGATGAGGAAACCGGGCACCGACTGGACCTTGCGGTAGAAGTTGCGCGGGTCGAGGTCGAAGCCCCAGACCGCTTCGTAGACCCGTTGGAGTTCGGCGATGGTGAAGGTCGGGGCACAGAAGGCCGTGGCCAGCGCGGTGTGCTCGATCTTGGTGCGGGCGCGCTCCAGCCCGTCGTCGAGGATCTTTCGGTGGTCGAAGGCGAGGGTTCGACCACCGGTGATGACCTCCTCGACGGGGAGCCAGGAGGCGGCGGAGGCGTCGGTACCGGCTTCGGGTTCGGGCAGGCCGGGGGCGATGGCGAGGTAGGCGACGGAGACGATGCGCCCCCGTGGGTCGCGGCCTGGGCGGCCGTAGGCGCCCAGTTGCTCCAGGTGGAGTTCTGTGGCGTCGAGGCCGGCCTCTTCCCGGAGTTCTCTGCGAGCGGCGTCGAAGATGTCCTCGCCGGCGTCCGCGATGAATCCGCCGGGAAGGGCGAGTTCGCCCTTGTAGGGCTCGATGCCCCTCTCGATGAGAAGGACGTGCAGGGCCGAGGCGCGCAGGGTGAGGATCACCAGGTCGACGGTGAGCAGTACGGGGGGTGGTCGCCAGGTTTCGTTCGGCATGGGCCCGAGCGTAGCTTCTTGTCAGATCGACAGGAAGGGTTTTCGGGAAATTGGTGCAGGTGAACGCTGGGGTTTATGAGGTGTAGAAAGTGGCCTTGTGGGGCTGGTGAGCCAGAGGTCGGCACGGGGGCGAACACCACGGAGGGGGATGGTCGGGAGCGGAGGGGCTGTGACCAGGCACAGTTGGAAGAAGGTGGTGACCGGGCACAGCGGTGTCTGTTATCGGGGCGGCTGGAAAATTTGCCGGTATGCGTTGTGGCATCACGATTGAGAGTGCCCTGGCGTCCCTGGCGGTCGACGCGCCGGTTAAGCGTCGACCTGGTACTCCTAGGATCGTCGCGCGGGCCCCACGATGTGGCTGATGCGCGACTGTTCGTTCAGGTGGACCTGGACGTTTCCGTTGCCCACTTCTCCTGCCGGGCGCGCAGCTACGGCTTCGTTGGTGTGCCCGCTTCTCTCCCCACTTCTCCGTTGATCCGTTGTACCGCACGCACCGGTCCTCTCCACCCATTTGTCGACCTGGCCTGCCCGACCTGTGGACGCTCCTTTTGTCGCGACCGCAGCGTTCAACACCTTCCGTGTCTGGGAGGGCACTGTTCCGAGTCCTCACGCGAACATGCCCAGACCGTGCGGGTCCAGGCTCTCCGCCGCCGCCTGCTCGCCTACTTCGGCGAGACCACCCAGTCCTTCTGGATCGCGACGGCCTCCCGTCTGGTCGAAGCCCACGATGTCGATGCCCTCTTGCTGAGGATGTGGCCGCACATCGACCCGCTCGTCCCTGGTCGTACGCCTGACACGAGGTGTTCTCAGGATGGCATCTCTCAGCGCGGTCCTAAGGGATAAAGTCGCTGATGAGCTGGCTTTCTCCCCACGCACGTGGGGATGGTCCGCGTTGGAGTACATGTCCCAGAGCCTGGGCAGGTTTCTCCCCGCGCACGTGGGGATGGTCCTTTGCGACTAGGCGCGTAGTCCGACTGCCTTGTGCTCCCCGCGCACGCGGGGATGGGTGCTACTAAGGTGCTTAGGGGAAGTGTTCGGAGGGCTGCTCTCCGAGCATGCCGATGCTCCAACTGCGGTGGCAATTGCTTCTCCGAGCACATGGGGCGGAGCCCGCCCATCACATCTCTTTCTCTGGGCCGGTTGGAACGACGACAACGAACGCTGGGAGCTATGCACAAGCGCTTGCTGGAAATCGAAGTTCAGAACTTCCGCAGTCTGCGCCAAGTCAGTGTCCCGCTTGGCCCGCTCAACGTGTTGGTCGGGCCCAACGGGGCAGGCAAGAGCAACGTGCTGGACGTCTTCAGGTTCCTGGCCGACATCATCCAAACCGACATCGAGCCCGCGCTCGCAGCGCGTGGTGGGTTCGAGAGCACGGCGTTTCGTGGCGGGAATAGGACTCCCTCCAACATTCGCGTTCGGCTCAAAGCGACATGGACGAAACACAGCAGCCCCAACGCACCCGACGAGTATGCGCTTCAGATCACGAGACGTCGCAGGGAGGGCAGGGAAACCCTCTCTCGGCAGGAGAGTTTCCAGTTCAAGAGAACCAAAGGCCGCGGACGGCGTATCACCATCCAGGGTGAGAAGGCCCAGGTCGTGGACACGCGTAAAAGCGAGGACGAAGACCCGATCACCCACTCAATCGGCCTGCAACGCTTCAGTAGCGGTTTGTCGACCCTTCCTCGTCTGAGTGATGATGCCGGGGGCACTGAGGTGGTGGCCTTGGCTGAAGGACTTGCGGAGTTTCGTGTTTTCGACGTGGATGTGGCTTCGGCTCGATTTCCCTCGCGTTTCCCCTCACACGCACTCCCAGGAACTGCCCTTTTCGAGGACGCTTCGAACCTCGCGCTTTTTCTGTTCATGCTCAAGAGAAACGATTTGGAGGCATGGAAGCGTCTGGTGAACGATGCCAGGGAAGTGCTTCCACAACTCCAAAGCATCGATTTCGAGTTTCCTTCTGGAGCGGCACGCGAGGTCATCGTGGTTCTCCATGAAAGTGGCCTCCGTGTGCCCACCGAACTGGCGGACGCCTCCTACGGAACCATCCGGCTCCTCGATCTCCTCGCACTTTTGTACGATCCACGTCCACCAGCCCTGACCTGCATTGAAGAGATCGACCATGGGCTCCATCCTCAAGCCCTGGAACTCCTCGTGGAACGGATACGTGAGGCGAGTGAACGTACCCAGTTCCTCATAGCGACCCATTCGCCGGCTTTGGCTGACAGACTCAGGCCGGACGAGCTCCTCGTCTGTGAGCGGGACAGTGATGGAGCGTCCCGGATCCCGGCTGTCACACGGGGGCAACTGGAGGCTGTCGTGGAACGAAGCGAAGGTCTTCCCCTGGGTGAACTGTGGTTTTCGGGAGTGCTGGGCGGTGGTCTGTGAGTGGCCGTCACCCCAAGCGAGGTAAGGGCCGAGCCCACTCCGTCGTGGTCATTGCCGGGGAGGACCGCAACGACCGTGAAAGCCTGAAGATCCTTCTGGAGGAGAAAAGGCCCGGCCTACGCGGAAGCATCGTGCAGATTCGAGACACGGTCCGACTGCACAGGGCCACGGGAACGAACCTCACCAAAAGGGTCCGTTCGATTATCAACAAAGCAGAGGGTGTCGCCGAGAAACACGGCCCTGGAACCCGAGTCGCCTGCCTCTACGTACATGAGGACTTCGATGCGGTCGACGGTCCGGCCCACGTGGAAGCCCATCGGCGTGTGGAGCAGGAAATCCATAGGCAACTGGGCCATGGACACTATGTTCTGGCGGTTGCCGAGATGGAGGCGTGGATGCTCCTCTTCCCTGAAGCGTTGCCCGCGGTGATGCAGGCGTGGAAACTTCCCGCCAAGCGCCTGGGCAAAGACACCGGCCGGTTTCCCGATCCCAAAGGGATCCTCATGCGTGAGGTTTCCAAAGCCGCAGGGCGCCGCTATTCCAAGTCCGACGCACCCGCTGTATTCCGGGCCATTGTCGAGGGCGGACACTTGGAAAAACCACGTGGGATGAACAGTCCCTGGAAGCGCTTCTGGCAGGATGTCGAGAAGTGCGGACAAGAACACTTCCGCAGGTAATGGCCTTAGTGCTCCATTCGTAGATCCGGTTTGTCATGATCCGCGGGCTTCCTGTATGCGGTAGTGGCAGTGCCGGACCTGCGCTTGGTGGGAGCGTCTGAATACCGACCGGACCAGCATGTGCTCCTGGGTGGACTCGGATCTGAACAGGGCGTGGAACAGGCGGGCGATCTCGTTGCAGGTCAACGCCACCACCCCGTCCGGATCCGGATGGTGGCGAACCTCCCGCGGACGGCACAGGGATACGAACGCGTAGGCGACCATGGCCAGCAAGCTCCACCGGTGCCAGGAGGTCTATGTCCGCACCCGGTGCTCATCCAGTCCGGCCAGGCCCTTGCCCTGGGCGAAGGACTCCTCCACTCGCCAGTAGTACCCGGCTACCGCCACCAGGCGGGCCAAAGGCACCGGCTCGGGGGCGTAACACCGGTGGAACGCCAGCTCACCAGTGATCCGATTGTGGCGCGGCGGCACCCACCACACCCCGGCCCGGTTCGCACGGCCGTGGAGGAGCGCCCAGTCATAGAAGCTCCCCCTTGGCGCCGGCCCTCGCGGAGCGCTTCTGCCAGGCGGTGCCGGGCAGCACACCGCCGGCTCTTTGAGCGGGAGCGGGCCGCGCGGGGTGGCCAGGCGGTCGGTGACAGAGACCGCCATCACGTGCCCGGTGCGGCGTTCCTCCAAAAAGGCGCGTAGATCGGGGTTGCGTCCGTAGACCTCGTCGGCGGCCACCCAGACGCCGGAGGCCGACGCCAAATAGGCGCGGGGAGTGACAAGACACAGGTCGAGATCGGTGTCTGGGTCACTTAAGGGCCTCACGACCTCCCAGAACCCCTGGGTGCCAGGGTTCCTCTCGCACACCCGTAACGATCGGGGTAAGGCTGGTTGGTCGGGAAAGTTCTGCTGGACTGCGCCGGTGATGGTCGAAAAGATCTGTGAGTGCGGTGCGCGGCTGTGGATCCGGGTGCACCCCCGCCTCATCGGTGAGTGACGGGATGGGTGGTGCGCACTCACCGACCCGGGATCGCGGCCCCGTGCACCCGCCGGAGCACCCCCCGAACACGCAAAAGCCCCTGACCACTGCGCTTTCGCGCTTGTCAGGGGCCTTCGCCTCTGGGGTGAGTGACGGGACTTGAACCCGCGACATCTTGGACCACAACCAAGTGCTCTGCCAGCTGAGCTACACCCACCACGTGCGCCTGACCTCTCGGCCCTGCGTACGTATGAGATCTTAGCCGACTCTGAGGAGTGCTTCGATCAGTTTTCGGCCGAGTCGTCTTCGGGTGCCCCGGCCGCGGCCTCGCGGGCCTTCCTTCCGGTGCCGCCGGCGACCACTTCGGCGGCGATCGCGCGGGCGGTGGCCGAGTTCGGACCGGGCTCGGGGACGAAGGCCGCGGCGCGGTAGTACCGCAGCTCATGGATGCTGTCGGTGATGTCGGCCAGTGCCCGGTGGCCGCCGTTCTTGTCGGGGCTGGCGTAGTACACGCGCGGGTACCAGCGGCGCAGCAGCTCCTTGATGGAGGACACGTCCACCATCCGGTAGTGCAGGAAATCGTCGATGCGTTTCATGTCACGTGCCAGGAACGTGCGGTCGGTGGCGATGGAGTTGCCGCACAGCGGGGCCTTGCGCGGCTCGGTCACGTACCGGCGGATGTGCTCCAGGACGAGGTCCTCGGCCTCCTCCAGGGTCACGCCCTTGTCCAGCTCGTCGAGCAGGCCCGAGGAGGTGTGCATCTCGCGCACGAAGTCGCCCATGTTGTCCAGTGCGGCCTGCGGGGGTCTGATCACGACGTCCACACCCTCGTCGAGGATGTTGAGCTCCCTGTCGGTGATCAGACAGGCCACCTCGATCAGCGCGTCGCGTTCGAAGTCCAGGCCCGTCATCTCGCAGTCGATCCACACCAAACTGTCATTCATACCGGTCAGCTTAGAGGTTCGCGCGGTATGACCGGGATGGTGAAGGGTGGCCGACGGCACCGTCGGCCACGGCCACCCTTGCGGAAGGGAATCAGTCCCAGACCCAGCTGTCGGAGACGCCGGGGGGAGCGCCCACGTTGAAGATCGCGTACATCCAGTCCCACACGTCCCAGAACTGGAGGTAGGCCAGGATGCCCAGGACGAGCACGACGAAGAGCAACGTGAAGCAGCCGCATCCGCAGCCGCGTCGTTTCTTGGGCTGGTGCGGGGGCCGCTGCTGGTAGGGCTGCGGGGGTCCTCCCGGGACTCCGGGCCGGTCCCACTGGGAGCGCGGAGGACCGCCGGGGTGGCCTCCGCCCATCGGAGGTGGACCACCGTGGCCTCCGCCCATCGGAGGCGGGCCGCCGTGGCCACCGGGCATCGGGCCCGGGACGGGCGGGTAGCCGGGCGGCGGGCCGGGGGGACGGCCCATCGCGTGCGGGGGCGGGCCGTGGGGGCCCTGTGGCGGGCGAGGAGGGGCTCCGCCCATCTGCTGGGGAGGCGGGTACCCGGGCGGCGAGTAGCCGGGGGGCTGCTGGTACCCGGGTGGGGGACCCAGGGGGGGAGGCTGGGGTCCGGAGTGCGGCGGGGAGGGGAACGCGCCGGGCTGGGGCCCGGAGGGGGCCGCGGGCGGTGCGGAGTATCCGTGCTGGGGGCCCGAGGGATGGGACGTGGGGGGTTGTCCACCGGGGAAGGGGCGGGCGGAGGGCTGGGGGCCCGAAGCCTGCTGGTCCGGCCGGGGCGGGGAAGGCCAGGGCGCGGCCGGTTGGGCGCCGCTGGGTGCGCCGGAGGCCGAGTCCGGGTTCTGCTCCTGGGGGGTGGCCTGCTCCTCGGAGTGGTGCCGTGCCTCCTCCCGCCGCTGCTCGGTCTCCTCCTGCCGTTCGGCGGCCTCTCGGAGTTCGGCCTCCTTACGTCGGCGTTCCTCCTCCTGGCGCTTGGCCGCCTCCTCCTCGGCCTGGCGGCGCTGTTCCTTGCGCTCCTCGGAGAGGTCGGCCCACCCCTCCTTGAGGTTGCCGAGGAACTTGTTGAACTTGCCGCCCTTCTTGCCGTCGTCCTCCTCCGTGCCCCCGGAGAGCGCGGGGTCGCCGGGTTCGAGCACGGCCGTTCCGGAGGTCTCGCCGCCGGTATCGGGGTCGAACACCGCGGTGCGGGGGGTCTGGCCGATGGCGTCGGGGTCGAACACCGCCGTGCGGGGGACCTCCTGGCCGACGCTGCCGCTCAGGTCCGACGTGGGGATCGCGTCATCGCTCAGGTCCGAGGTGGGAAGGTCGTCGTCGGTGAGGTCGGCGGTCGGCATCTCGTCGTCGTCCCGACCTCCCGGAGCGGACGGGTCGGTTCGCATGGCGGACGCGGTGGCGCCCAGGTCCGTGGTGGGTTCCTCGTCGCCGGTGTCCGATGTCGAGGAGGGGGCGAGGCGGATGGTGCTGGGCTCGTCGTCCACGGGGGCGGAGGAGGGGTCGCGTGCCCACGCCGGGTCGATCCGGATGGTGCCGGGCTCGTCGCCGATCTGGGGCGGGGAGGGCGGCGGGGGCGTGGCCTGCGAGGAGGGGTCCGGTGTCGAGGAGGGGTTGATGCGGATGGTGCTGGGTTCGTCGTCCACGGGGGCATCAGGAGCCGCCGCCGCTCTTTGTGCCCACGCCGGGTCGATCCGGACGGTGCCGGGTTCGTCGCCGATCTGGGGTTCGGGGGGAGCGGCCGGACCCAGGCGCACCGTCCCGGGGTCCTCCTCCTCGATCTCCATGGGAGGGGAGGGCTCCTGCCCGGAGCCGCCCAGAGAGGTGGTGGGAGCCTCCTCGTCGTCGGAGCCGCCGGTACCGCCCTGGAGTTCGCTCAGGGAACGGGTATGCCGTGTCCACTCGTCACCGTTCCACCATCTGAGCGTTTGCGCATCGCCCTGCGGGTCGGCATACCAACCCGGCTCGATAGATCCACCCATGGGCGACAGACTAAGGGGTTTCGGACCGGTGATGAACCAGTGGTACCCCGTTCTCCCTGATCACGCGGCCGTGGGGCTTTTCGGTCCTATCGCGGTGTGCTCATCCGATCGCGGAGGGTCGCGGTCGTGGGGGTGTGTCAGGAAGCCGGAGGCGCTCGTCGGTGGGCGGAGCACAGCCCAGCAGTCGTGCGGTGTCGATGCGACCGGGCCCCTTGGAACAGGAGCCGGGGACCTGGTCGTGGCCGAAGTGGCCGCCCCGAGCCCACAGGCGCGCCGCGTCCTCGGCCGTGCCGCCGCCCGTTCCGGGCCGGCCCGCGGGCCAGACCCGGGCGACGCCCCAGGAGTCCAGCCACGCCAGGATCGGCTCTCGGCCGCACATCGGACCGTCGGTGAAGGGTTCCTCCCGCGAGGCGACCACCGCCACCACCAGACACACGCGCCCCTCATGGCCGTGGTCGAGAGGTCGGCCGTGGGGCCGGGTACCACCCAGGTCCAGGCGTCCCCGACGGGTCGCCGCCAGTGTCTGGACCACCTCTCCGGTCAGGGGGTTCCACACCAGGTGTGAGGTGTGTCCACCGTCCAGCATCCGCCGCGCCTCCTCGCGCGCGGACCAGGCCCGCGGATCGGATCCCGTCACCGTCCACACGGCGCGTGGAGCACCGATCCCCGCGGGCGCCGGGGCGGTGTCGCCACCGAGCCTCTCTGCTTCGGGCATCCACGCTCTCGCCACGGTCCTCCCCTTCCGTTCCAGGGGCGCTCCCGGCCCCTTTTTCTGGGTACGCCGGCGTGGGGGAGAAGTCCATAGCCCCTCGCCCCAAGGACAGGGACTTGTCACCGGCGGGGTGTGTTCGGCCCGGCCGAGGACGGATCATCGGCCGGAAGGGGGGAGGGGGATCGCGCCGGAGCCACGAGAGCGGACGGGCCGCGGTGCCATGCACCACGACCCGTCCGCCTTGGGGCGAGGATCACTCGGAGTCGCTCCCGGAGATGCGCAGGGAGAACGCCTGGAGGAAGATGTCACCGATCTCGGTGGGGTCCTCCGTCATGTAGGCGGCGCCGCCGGTGGCCGCGGCGATCTCCTGGAGCGGCTCCAGGTTCTGCACGTCGGGTCCGAACGCGATCGTGATGATCGGGATCGGCCGCGCCGGGTCCGAGATCGTGTCGATCTCGGACAGCAACTCGTCCAGTTCCAGCCCGCCGCCGGGGTTGTCGTCGTCGCCGTCCGTGAGCATGAGGATGACGTTGGTCCGGTCCGGCTGGTAGGTGCTCGACATCTCCTGGTAGGCGGCCAGGTAGGTGTCGTACAGCGCCGTGTCGCCCTGCGGCAACGGCTCCATGGAGGAGAGTGCCCCCGCCAGGACGTCCCTGTGCTCGGTGCCGTCGTCGGAGGTGGCCTGTAGTTCGCGGATGGGGGCGATCTCCTGGTGGTGCAGGCCGTTGTTGACGTCGGTGGAGAACTCCCACAGTCCCAGCTCGGAGGAGTCGGTGAACATCTGTAGCCCCTGCGTGGCGGCGGCGCTGGTCACCTGCATGCGGGTCATCCCGGTTCCGGGCACCTCCGCCAGCATCGACCCGGAGATGTCCACGATCGTCAGTACCCGGGAGTCCATCTTGAGCTGGTTCCAGGAACGGATCAGGTCACCGGCCATACCCTCGGACGGGTTGGGGAGTTCGGCCGGAGGTTCCTCGGAGAAGCCGGTCTCCTTGGTGAGCACGGAGGTGTCGATCTCCCCCTCGGGGCCGCGGAAGCCCTGTGCCAGGAGGTGCTCGCGGGCGTCGTCGCCGCGCACCGCCGCACGGAACTCCTCTGCGGCGCGGGTGATGTCGCTCTCCTCGCTGCGCACGATGTAGGGGTAGTCGAGGTAGTAGGTGCCGCCCTCCAGGTAGCCGGCCCGGGCGGTGGAGTCCCCGTGCGCGGCGTTGTAGCGCCACACGGCCTGCTCCGACATCACCATCGTCGGAGGGGCCTCGGCGGTGCCGCCGCTGAAGGCCAGGAAGGCCGACTCCTCGTCGGCGGACGCGCCCTGGTGCAGGGTCTGGAGGGCGGCGGTCATGTGCGCGTTGAAGGTGTCGGTGTCGGGGGTGGCCTCCTCCAGGGCCCCGTGCAGCAGGTAGAGCGTGCCCAGGCCGGTGGAGCTACGCGCGGGGTCGACCACGCGGACGGTGCGGTCCGTCTCGTCGGTCGGCGCGCCGGTGGGGATGACGTCCGTCCAGGTGGCGGGCTCCTCTCCGTCCTCGGCGAACTCGGCGAGTTCGGCCAGGACCAGGGGCGAACGGGCCACGGAGGTTCCGGTCTCGGTGATGACGGCGTCGCCGGCCTGGCTCTGCACCAGGCGCGGCCACACCGAGGAGTCGGGGATCCACACGTCGGAGTCGGTGTCGCCCATGGTGGCGCCCGCTCCGGTGATGCCGAACGCGACGTTGGCGGAGTCGACCTGGCGCACCTGTACGTGCACGCAGCGCCCGTCCACCTGGTGTTCCTCGGTGTTGAAGTCGGCGGCGACGTCGTCCAGGGCCGGGACCAGTTCCGGGCTGGCCGCGACGTCCAGTGTGATGGCCGAGCCTCGGCAGCCGTCGGACTGGCCGAACACGTACACGCCCGCCACGGCGAGGCCGAGCACGATCACCAGGGCCGCGGCCAGGGCGGCGAAGGCGCCGCCGCGGCCGCGCCGGCGCCGGGATCGGCGAGAGGGTTCTTCTGCGTATCTTCCGCGGTGACGTCCCACAGCTTTCCTCACGGGGTGGTGTACGGAACGAATGTCGTACGGGGGGATGTGTCGGTACGGGGCGAGCGGTACGGGAGGGTACGCGCCACCGGTGCGGTGAACGGGACCGCACGTGTCCTCGTGGTGGGAACGGTACTCAACGGTTCAGGTCGGGGGGATTTCCCCCGAAACGACCATGGGGTGGTGGAGCCGAAGAGGCCCCCGAGCAAACCTGAGTACAGTGCCGATTACCTCGGGAAATTCTCTTGATTCTACCCGTGCCTCCCGAGGGGAAGCGGTCGGGCCGAAACCTGATTCCGATATCCGATCGAGACCCTCTCCGTGGTGGCCCCTCCCCCGGTACGGACCAGCGGGGGAGCCGGTGGTCCGGTTCCGTCCCTTCTTCGGTGGGCGGCCTTTCCGGGAACACCGCTTCCGAGGAGAGAGGTGTTCAGTTGTCGCAGTCGGGCACGCACAGCCGCCGTGAGATGGAGCTGAGGAAGATGTCGCCGATCTCGTCCGGGTCCTCGGTGACGAACAACGACCCGCTGGTGGCCGCCGCGATCTGGCGCAGTTCCTCCGTCTCGGCCTGGGCTCCGAAGGCGATGATGAAGGTACTGACCGGACGTCGGGGGTCGAAGCGGTCCTGTAGCGCCGCGACCAGCTCCTCGTGGGAGATGTCGCTGGACCCCTCGTCCTGCCCGGCGGTCAGCAGGATGACGCTGTTGATCTTGTCCTCGTGGTAGTTGTCCTGCACCTGGTCGTAGGCGGCCAGGATGTTGTCGTACAGACGCGATTCGCCGCCCTGGACCGCGATCTCCTCGGCCACCTCGATGAGCTCCTGGCGGCGGGTGCCCTCACCGCTTCGGTCCGCCGTGCCCAACTGGTGCATGTCCGCGGCCTCGTCGCGACCGTTCCGTCCGTACTCATCCGACATCAGCCACAGGCCCATGTCGGTCTCGTCGGGGAACAGTGACAGGCCCAGGAGTGCCGCCTGCCGGGCGATCTCCAACCGGGTCGGCCCCCCGTCCAGGTCCTCGGCCATGCCGGCGGAGGTGTCGGCGAGCACCAGGGTGCGGCTGGGCATCGACAACCGGTTCCAGTCGGTGACCGACGCCAACAGGGCGTCCCCCGTCAGGTCCTCGTGGGTGGGCGGCTCCTCGGCGATCAGGCCGGGCTGCTGCGCCAGCTTCCGCGACGCGGTGCCGTCCGGCTCGCGAAAGCCCAGCTCGCGCAGGCGCGAACGATAGGTGTCCTGCCGCAGCACCTCGTACAGGTCGGCGGCGGCCGAGCGCAGCGCGGAGGACTCCGTGGTGGTGACGTAGGGGTAGTCCATACCGACGGTGCCCTCGATCGGGTAGTGGGCCTCCAACTGCGGCGCGGACGGGGCGCGGTCGGCGTTGTAGGACACCACCGCCTGCTCGGGCACCACGATCACCGGATCGACGCGCTCCTCGGCGGTCCGCGAACCGGTGTAGAAGGTGCCGAGGTCGATCTCCCCGAACGCGCTGTCGAGCTGCACGTCGCGTACGAAGTCGGTCATGGCGGTGTCGGCGTCGTCGCCGCTGCCGAGGTGACGGCGGACGGCGTGCATGACGGTCATGCCGTCCGCGCCGCGGTTGGGGTCGACCATGACCAGGGGGCGCTGGGGGTCGCGCTCGCCGGGCAGGACGAGGGTCCAGGGGGTGTCGTCGGGATCCGGCATGCCCTCGGTGCCCTCCGGTGCGGCCAGGACCACCGGGGAACTGGCCAACGAGGGCGGATCGGTCTCGATGACGTGCGTGCCGCCCTCCGACACGCGGGTCAGCTCGACCCAGGCCGAGGACTCGGGCACCCACACGTGCGGTGCGATGGTGGAGTCCCCGGCGCGGCCTCCGACCAGGGCCGTCATGATGCGGTGTGGAGCGATCTCGTCCACCTGCGCGTACACGCACTCGCCGCCGTAGACGGGGCGGTCGGAGTTGAACTCGTCGGCGGCCTCGCGCAACACCGGTGCGATGCTCTGGGTCGCCGACACGCGCAGGTAGCGCGTGTCATCGCATCCGAACATGTTCAGACCGAACGGGACCGCGATCGCGACGACGGCGATGAGAGCGACGACCATCGCGGTGACCCCCAGCGGCGACCTGAACACCCTGCGGGCGATCTCGGTCTTCGGCGAGGCGAGTCGGTGGCGTCCACTGGGCACGGGCACTCCGGGGATGTAGCTGTGGGCGGTCTCCGGCCGGTGGTCGTCCGGAAGCCGGTGGTGCGGGGCGGCCACGGGGCCGGGATCCCACACCGGAGGTGGGGAAGGCGAACCGTCACACGTCCTGGGGCGTCACATGGGTGTGCGGAGTGTGAGAGGCCGATGCGGACGAGGTTCCCTCCCAGGACCTTACTCGTTGGTAATGCGCGAGTGGAAGGGGCCGGCGGCGTCCCGGGACGACCGCGACGGCCACGACGAGGTGATCGCTTTGTTACGGTGCACACCGAGGAGCGGCCGAGGCTTCTCGCTAGGCTGTTGCTCCCCACGCCCACTCCTGTCTCACAGTCCCCTGTGGGCGTCCCCTGACACCGACCCCCGAGGGTTTTGCTGGCATGTCCCCATCACATAGAGAGCATCGGAGCCGAGGTACCGTCGGCACGGTCCTGCTGGCCGGCGCCTGCTGCGCCGGTGCGGTCGCCTACGGGGTGATCGTGGGCCCGTCGATGATGCCGCCGCAGGAGGTGCGTACCACCACGGCGATGATCACGCAGGTGGGTCCGGACGTGGAGGAGACCGAAGAGGAGGCGGTGGAGGCGGGACCGGTCGGTTCCCTACGGGTCCACGTGAGCGACCGTGACCGCGCCTGGGTGCAGACGATCACGTGCACCGGGGACCTGGAGGAGGACCACGAGGTCTGCGCCGAGGTGGCCAGGGCGTCCGAGGAGTTCCACGGCGACGCCGACGAACGGTCCGACGACGGGGTGACGGACGCCGAGAGCGTCGAACCGGAGGCCGCGGCCTCCCCTGGTGGGGAGCACCTCTTCACCGAGGTGCGTGAGGGGACCGTGTGCACCGACAAGCTGTACGGTCCCCAGGAGGCCGTCATCGTGGGCACCTGGGAGGGGCAGGAGATCGACACCACCGTCACCCGCAAGGGCTCCTGCGAGGAGGCGCGCTGGCAACGCCTGCGCCCCCTCACCGACAGGATCGGCTGAGGCGGGAGATAATCGTCCTCCATGGACGTCATCAAGGTCAGTGATCCCGGGGATCCCCGCCTGGCCGACTACACCCGCCTGCGCGACGTGAACCTGCGCCGCCACCTGGAGGTCGAGCACGGCCTGTTCATGGCCGAGGGCGACAAGGTGATCCGCAGGGCCGTCGCGGCGGGTTTCTCGCCCCGCAGTTTCCTGCTCACCGAGCGCCGGGCCGAAGCGCTCGACGACGTGGTCCGCGCCTGTGACGCGCCCCTGTACGTGGTCGGTGAGGACACCGCCCGCAGACTCGTCGGCTTCGACCTGCACCGTGGCGCGCTGGCCGCCTTCCACCGCCGCGCCCTGCCCCCGCTCGACGACGTCCTGGCTAAGGCGCGCACCATCGTCGTCCTGGAGGACCTGGTGGACCACACCAACGTGGGCGCCGTCTTCCGCAGCGCCGCCGGCCTGGGCGTGGACGCGATCGTGCTCGCGCCGCGCTGCGCCGACCCCCTCTATCGGCGGGCGGTCAAGGTGTCCATGGGGGCGGTCTTCACCCTGCCCCACACGCGTATGGACGACTGGTACGGAGGTCTGGACGTCCTGCGCGAGGCCGGGTTCCACCTCCTGGCGCTCACCCCCGGGGAGGGCTCCCTGCCTTTGGCCGAGGCCATGGCCGCCCTCGGCCCCCACGACCGGGTCGGTCTTCTTCTGGGCACCGAGGGCGAGGGGCTGTCCTCCCGTTGGTTGACCGGCGCCACCGCCCGGGTGCACATCCCCATGGCCGACCGTGACGTGGACTCCCTCAACGTCACCGCCGCCGCGGCCATCGCCTGCTACGAGTTGGCCCGTGCCGGGCGGTGAGACCGTTCGGCCACGGAACCGACCGTGGGACCGGCCGGGGACACCACGGGTGTGATGGGCTGGACGCACGACGGACCACGAGGGCGACGGAAGAAGAAGGAGGAGGCGGATGGGCGGCCGAATACTGCTGCAGTGGGAACAGAACAGGGACAACGCCCCGGACCCCCTGACGGTGGACCTCTACACCGGGGGACCGGCCCCCGACGAGGGGCTGGAGGAGGTGGTCTTCTACCAGGTGCCCTACACCCCCTCCACACAGGACGTCGACGCACGGCTCGACATGATCGCCCGCATGCCGTCGCTGCGGGTCGTCCAGTTGCTGTCCGCCGGATACGAGCACGTGCTGCCGCTGCTGCCCGACCACGTGACGCTGTGCAACGGGCGGGGACTGCACGACGCCGGCACCGCCGAGCACGCCCTGGCCCTCATCCTGGCCTCCCAGCGGGAGCTGCCCCGGTGGGCGCTGGCACAGAAGGAGGACCGTTGGGAACCGGTCGTACTGCGTTCTCTCGCCGACCGCCGGGTCATGATCATCGGCCACGGCAGCATCGGCCGGGCGATCGAACGCCGGCTGCTGCCCTTCGAGACCGAGATCGTGCGCGTGGCCAGTCGTGCCCGGCCCGGCGTGCACGGAATCGATGAACTGCACGGGCTGCTGCCCGGCACCGACGTCGTCGTACTGGTCACCCCGCTCACCGAGACCACGCGCGGACTGTTCGGCGCCGCGGAGCTGGCGTTGCTGCCCGACGACGCGCTCGTGGTGAACGTGGGACGTGGAGCGGTCCTGGACACCGAGGCCCTGCTGGCGGAGAGGGGCCGGGTCCGGGCGGCCCTCGACGTCACCGACCCCGAACCCCCGCCCGCGGGCCATCCCTTGTGGAGGGCGCCGGGGGTGTTCCTCACCCCGCACGTGGCGGGCGGATCGGCCTCCTTCTACCCGAGGGCCAAGGCCTTCATGGACGCCCAGCTCGCCCGGTGGGCCGCGGGGGAGGACCTGGCCAACGTGGTCCGACGAGGCGCCCACCGGGACCGATAGGCGTCCGCCCACCGCCCGGTCGCGGTGGAACCCCTGCCGTCCGAGACCGGCGCCGGTGAGGGAGGAGTCGGTGCGCGGATCGTCGGTGGCGAAGGACAGACTGGGAGCATGCGCATAGCGGTGGTCGCCGACGGAGAGGGCGGGGGCTGGCTCCAGGAACCGGCCGAGCTCACCGGATCGGTCCGTCGCGTCGGCGATCTCGCCGCGGCCGTCCGCGAGGCGGAGCGGAGCGCGGACGAGCCGCCCCGATGGGTCTGGTCGGCCTGTGAGGACGTCTACCCCGACCTCGTCCGCGCCGGAACCCGGGTCCGACGCTGCCACGACGTCGCCCTGACCGAGGCGCTCCTGCTCGGGTACGAGGCTCGGCACGGCGAGGCCACCTCCCTGGGAGCGGCCTGGGCCCGCCTGCACGGACGTCCCGTTCCCGACGATCCGGTCCGTCCCCTCGGCGGGGGCACCACCGTCCAGCCGGCCCTCTTCGAGGCCGACCGCTCCACCCTGCCCCCGGGCGCCGACCGTCTCGCCGCCCTGGTCGAGGTCCACGCCGACCAGATGCGCCGTATCGCCCGGCTTCCCGAGTCCGGGCGCATGCGACTGCTCACGGCGGTGGAGTCGGCGGGCGGACTCGCGGCGGTGGAGATGAGCCACGACGGTCTACCCTGGCGACCCGACGTCCACGACCGGATCCTCACCGGACTCCTGGGGGCCCGTCCTCCGTCCGGTCAGCGCCCGCCCGTGCTCGCCGACCTGGCCGCCCGCATCGGCGAGGCCGTCGGGCGTGAGGTCAACCCCGACTCCCCCGCGCAGGTCCTCAAGGCGATGGCCTGGATCGGGCACCCCGTGGAGTCCACCCGTTCCTGGGTCCTGGAGAAGGTCGATCACCCTGTCGTACCGCTGCTCCTGAGGTACAAGGAACTCGCGCGACTGCACTCGGCCAACGGGTGGGCCTGGTCGGACACCTGGGTGCGCACACGCCGGGGACCCGACGGCCGGGTCCTGGGCCGGTTCCACCCCGACTACGTGGTCGGCGGGGTCGTCTCCGGGCGTTGGGCCACCCGGGGCGGCGGCGCCCTACAGATCCCCAGGTCGGTGCGCGGGGCCGTGCGGTCCGATCCCGGATGGGTCCTGGTCCGGGCCGACGCCGGGCAGCTCGAACCCCGGGTGCTCGCCGCGGTCTCCGGGGACGACGCCCTGGCCGCGGCCGCGGCGGAGGAGGACCTGTACGCACGCCTGGCCGCGCACGTGGGCGGAGATCGCGAGCGTGCCAAGATCGGCATGCTCTCGGCCATGTACGGGCAGACCTCCGGTGACGCCGCGCCCCTGTTGGCCACCATGCGCCGTCTCTATCCGCGTGCGCTGGAGTACGTGGACTCGGCCGCGCGCACGGGGGAGAACGGCGGGATCGTGCGTTCCTGGCTGGGGCGGACCTCGCCCGTCCCCCGGGGGTGGCAGGCCTCGCTCCAGGGCCCCGAGGGGGAGCGCCGTCGCCGTGCCCAGGGGCGCTTCACCCGCAACTTCGTCGTCCAGGCCACGGCGGCCGAGTGGGCCCTGGTCCTGCTCGCCGCGCTGCGTCGGCGCCTGCCCGTGATGCCGGAGGGGGCCGGGATCGTCTTCTTCGTGCACGACGAGGTCGTCCTGCACGTGCCCGCCGACCTCGCGGAGGAGACCGTGAACGCGGTCATCGAGGCGGAGGCCCAGGCCCGCTCCACCCTTTTCGCGGGCACACCGGTCCGTTTCCCCCTGTCCCCGGTCGTCACCCAGAACTACGCTCTGCTCACCAACGGTTGAATGACCGCAAGGTGGACGTCTGGTATCGGACGGCGTGGACTTCTTGCAAACTCGTCCGGGTACGCCCATTCTTGGACGCGGACAAGTCATCGAAAAGCCGTGCGTCGCAGGGGTTCTCCGCCCCCAAGACGGCTCGCAGAAAGGTGCGACCCCCCGTGAGGAGCCGTTTGAGAACGTGTGCGGGCACCACGGCGGCCTTCGCGGTCGCCTTCACCGCCTTCGGAGCCGCCCCCGCCTGGGCCGAGCCGGTGGTGGACGACCGCCCCCCCATCAGCGAGCAGCTCGCCCAGGACTCTCCCAGCGGCATCGACCCCCGACAGGGGGAGCGGGCACAGGAGGAGGCGGGCGGGACCCCCGATGTCTCCGACACCTCCCGGCTGCGACGCGACGCCTACGTCGCCCCCTTCCGTGAGGCCCGCAGCATCGAGTACTTCGCCGTCGCGCCCGCCACGCTGCCGGCCGAGGCCGTCTCGGCCGTCCGTGCGATCGACGGGGTGCGGACCGTCCTGAGCGTCGACGCCGCCCGCGTGGAGATCGACGGAGAACCGGTCTCCGTACTCGGAGTGACCCCCTCCAGCTTCCGTAACCACGCCCCCGGGCCCTCCGCCGAGTCCGACGAGATCTGGCAGGGGGTGGCCGAGGGCCACATCGCCCTGTCCAACGACGTCGGCACCGAGCGGGGCCTGGAGGTGGGCGGTGAGGTGAGCGTGGCCGGAGGCCGCGGTGAGATCCCCCTGGAGGTGTGGACGCACGCCACCTCCGGCATCGCCGGGATCGACGCCCTGGTCTCGCGGGCGCGTGCCGCCGAGCTCGGTATGCCCAGGGGCAACGCCCTGGTGGTCTCGGCCCCCGACGCCGACCTGTGGGAACTGCACGAGGCCCTGGTCGAGGCGCTGGGGGAGGAGGTCTCCCTCCAACTCGTCGCGGACGCGCCCGAGCCCCTGGTCAGCGGGGAGGCCGTCCCCCCGTCCGTCATCGAACAGGTCATCGCCAACGCCGAGAGTCAGCTGGGGGTCCCCTACGTGTGGGGCGGCACCACGCCGGGGGTCGGGTTCGACTGCTCGGGGCTGCTCCAGTGGGCCTTCCGAGAGGCGGGCGTGTCCATCCCCCGGGTGACCCACGACCAGTGGAACGCGGGGGAGCGTGTGGACTTCGACGACATCGAACGCGGCGACCTGCTGTTCTGGCGTTCCGACCCCACCGCGCCCGACTACATCTCGCACGTGGCCATCTACCTGGGCGAGGGGATGATGCTGGAGGCGCCGCGCACCGGACTGAACGTGCACGTCACCCCCGTGCGGACCAGGAACTACGCGGGAGCCGTGCGGGTCAACACCTGAGTCCGTCTTCCGCGCGCCCATACCGTGTCACCCGTCCCCGGCACCGAACGGTGTCGGGGACGGTGCGCGTCAGAGGGTCACCCGCTCTGTATGGACACAAAAAGATTGTGCCCGTTCTTTTTGAGCGCGAGCCTTTTCGGGGTTGAGGAACAGTACGCGGACAAAGGGAACGAAGTCGCTGGAGTGGCTTTCGAGAAACGAGGGTGGGCCATGGTGTCACCGGCGTGGTGACACCATGGCCCACCCGTTTCTCCTTGTCCGAACAACCCAGCCGGGAGGGGAAGGCAGGCCTCGGTTAGGAGGGGGGAGCAGGGCCGCTACTGAGGGAGGGGGAGACAGTGCACACCCTGCTGTGATGGTATGAAGTTTGACGGAGAGCGCTCAAGGGCTTTCCCGCTGTGCCGTCGCACAGGGTCTACATAAGCAGTGCCAGGGCGATTTTGCAAGAGGAAGGGACGGGACGAACAACGCCCTCATTCCGTCCCTCCCTTTCTTCCTGACCAATACGGGACCGTGTTCCGTTCCGTTTCTTCTTCCCGCCGACCGGATGTGGTCAGCGTCCCGCCGCATATCCCTGGGAGCCCCGGGCGTCGGCGGCGGCGCGGAGCTCGCCCGAATCGGGGTCGCGGGCCACGGCGGCGAGACGCCCCAGGGTCCAGTCTCCGACCACCTCGACCTTGTGCCCACGGCGGCGCAGTTCCCCGATGACCGCCTCACCCAGGCGCGGTTCCACGACGAGGCCGCCGGGCACCGTCTCGCGGGGGTGGAAGGAGGAGGGGAAGGCGTTGGTGTGGAACATCGGGGTGTCCAGGGCCTCCTGGAGGTTCTCCACCCCGTTGAGGATCCGCAGGAGAGCGGTGAAGGTCCACTGGTCCTGCTGGTCTCCTCCCGGGGTACCGATGGCCAGGACCGCCTGACCGTCCTCGCGGGTGACCAGGGTGGGGGACAACGTGGTGCGGGGACGCTTGCGGGGCGCCAGTGCGTTGGGGGAGGACGGATCGAGCCAGAACATCTGGCCCCGGGTGCCCAGAGGGAAACCGAGCGCCGGGATGACCGGGGAACTGCTGAGCCAGCCGCCGCTGGGAGTGGCCGAGACCATGTTGCCGTGAGCGTCCACCACGTCCACGTGGCAGGTGTCCCCGCGCGGCTCGGCGGCCTCGGTGGTGGTGCGCACCGTGGGTTCGCCGGTGGTGCGGTCCTCGGGGGTCTGGCCGGGTACGTACAGCGGGGGTTCGAAGGGGAGGCGGGTGCCGATCCGTCCGGGCCTTTGTTCCAGGCAGGCACGGGTGTCGTCGACCAGGCCGGCCCGGTCGGCGGCGTAGTCGGAGCTGAGCAGCTCCTTGAGGGGGACGTCGACGAAGTCGGGGTCGCCGTACCAGGCCTCACGGTCGGCGAAGGCCAGCTTGGCCGCCTCGGTCACCCGGTGCACGAAGTCGGCGCTGACCCCCTCCCGGACGTCGTGACCGGTGCCCAACGCCTCGGCCAGACGCAACTGCTGGAGCATGACGGGGCCCTGACCCCACGGGCCGGTCTTGTGCACCGTGTGGGCGCCGTGGGAGACGCTGACCGGTTCCTCGTAGGAGGCGCTCCACTCGGCCATGTCCTGGGGGGTGAGCAGGGCTTGCTGGGGTTCTCCCGTGGCGCTGGGGACGGGGCGGGACAGGAACTCTCCGACGGCCTCGGCGACGAAACCCTGCGACCATGCCCGGCGCGCGGCCTCGATCTGTGCCTCGCGGTCGCCTCCGACGCTCTCGGCCTCGGCGACGATGCGTCGGTAGGCGGCGGCCAAGGCGGGATTGCGCAGCCGGGACCCCGGCGCGGGCGCGGCGCGGTGGGGGAGGTAGACGGCGGCGGATCCGGTCCAGTGCTGGGAGAAGACGGGGGCGAGGGACTCGACCGCGGCGGCGATGCGGTCCAGGACGGGGTAACCGCGCTCGGCCAACCCGATGGCGTGGTCGAGCACCTCGCGGACGGTCATGGTGCCGTGATCGCGCAGGAGCAGCATCCAGGCGTCGAAGGATCCGGGGACGGTGGCGGCGAGCACACCGCTGCCCGGGACACGGTCCATCCCCCCGTAGGCCTCGATGGTCGCGGCGGCGGGTGAGACGCCCTGACCGCACAGGACACGGGGTGCGCCCCCCGCGGCCTGGAAGATGACGGGCACCTCTCCACCGGGACCGTTGAGGTGGGGTTCGACCACCTGAAGGGTGAAGCCCGCGCCGACGGCGGCGTCGAAGGCGTTGCCACCGCGTTCGAGCAGGGACATGCCGGTGGCGCTGGCCAGCCAGTGGGTGGAGGCGACCATGCCGAAATCGCCGCTGAGTTGGGGACGGGTGGTGAAACCGGACATCAGGCGGGTCCTCCTCGGGGGTGGGGCGGCGGGGATCGCCAACGCGGTCGGGGCCCGTGCGTCCCGGGTGGGGGCGTGGCGACCGGGGTGGGTGGCGGTGCGCTCGGGGCCGTGGACCTGAGGCGACGGTACAACATGGGCTGTTCCGGGGGGCGGCCCGTGTTCGGTTCCATGAGGTGGGGGCTTCCACAGAGCAGACCCGGGGCCGGTGTTCGTGCCCGGCCCCGGGTCGCGGTGACGACGGGGAACGTCGGTCGTGTACGCGGTGTACCGCCTGCCCGCCCTCCCCGCCCTTCTCAGAGGGCTCGGCGTCGCGAACCTCGGATCACTCGTCGCCCGTCCTGGGGCGCTCCCCGAAGTCGGGATCCTCCGGCGCCCTCACGGGACTTGGGGACTCTCACGGGCTCTTCGCGCCCGTCTCGGTCCCGGCGTCCTGGCCGGTGTCGATTCCAGGCGTGGCCGGCAGACTCCACGGCAGGAACTCCATCAGCTGTTGCCACTCCTGGGCCCCGACCGGCTCCATGGCCGGGTCGGTGGTCTCACCCCTCAGCGTGCGCGCCACGTTCTCCTCGTGCTCGGCCCTGTGCTGGGCGTTGACCTCCCCCACGAGTTCGGCGATCAGCCAGGCCAGACCGGAGAGGATCCTCTCCACGTCGGCGCGCTCCAGGCCCAGGTCCTGGGCACAGCCGTCGACGGCGTTGGTCTTGTCGCGTTCGTCGCCGTGGTACCAGAGCGTGGCCAGCAGACGGTCGCGTTCGGTGGCGGTGAGCCGTTCCTTGGACAGGGCTCGTTCGACGAGCTCCTTCTCGGCGGGGGTCAGCGTGGTGTCGCCCAGGTTCGTCTCGTTCTTCCTGATGTTCACGGACCGGTCGATGAGGCATTCCTTGACCTGCTGGGTCGTGGGACTCTCCTGCTGCCGTCCGTCCACGTCCTCCCCGGTGCCGGAGGTCTCCGCCTCCGCCGGTTCCTGCGTCACCGCGCCCTCGTCCGTGGTCCCCTCCGGGGCGTTCCCCTCGCCCTCCGGCGCGGGTTCCCCGCCCTTGGGAGCGGGGGCCTCATCCTCGGTCGGGGCGGTCCCCTGCTCCTGCCCGGTGGTGGTCTCGGAGGAGACGGGGGTCTCCTGCGGTGCCTCGGGAACAGCGGGGCCGGGCGTCTCCGACCCCTCCTCCGCGGAGGGGCGCGGGTCCCCGGGCCGCCCGACGGGGACGAACTCCGCGGTCTCGGCGGACTCCTCCCCGCCGGCCTCGGCGGGGGCCTCCTGGCCTTGTCCGGTCTCAGGGACCTGTTCGGCCTCGGGGAGCTGCTCGGGTCCGGACTCCAGCGCGGTCAGGGACTCCGCCATCCTGACCAGCTCACCGCTGCTCCACCGGTCCGGCTGTAGGTGCATGGACACGGCCACACCCGGCTCCTCCACCCAGAAGAGATCACCGGTCTCGGGGGACAGGTAGGCCTCCTGTGGCAGGGCCTCTCCCTGGACCAACCGCTGCAACGTCGCCTCGGGCAGATGGCTGTAGCGGCTCGAGCGCAGGTCGTCGAGCTGCTGGAGGCGTGTGGAGCGCAGCACGGCGACCCGGCCGAACAGCTGGTCCGGGCCCTGGACCCAGGACAATTGTGACTGTCTGTTACCCATACGGTCCGTGATGGAGGAGGCGCTGACCCCGTAGTCCTCCAGTCCCTCGGGCAGGTACCCGATCTCGTAGCCGTCGAGGCTGTACGAGGAGGTGCCCTGGTCGATGACCGGCCAGGACGGAACCGGCGTGCCCTTCTCCTCGGCCGCCGCTGCGGGGAGCCCGACCAGTCCCGAGGACACGATTGCGGCGGCACCGAACAGCGCGACCCACCTCTTGTGGTGCTTGCGCATGAGACTTCCTTCCCATCGACTACTCATAGTGATGGTTCCAGGCTCTGCGTAATTATCCAGAGGCCACGGGGTCAAAAACAGTACATGAAGTAGCCAAATGGATGCATTAAGTGAGAATTCTGTCGAACTCGTGGAACCACCACCAGATGATGGGCGCCGGTCCACCGGCGGCTCCGCGCTTAGTAACCACATGGACACCAAGCGCACTCAATCTGGAGGAAGTTGCCCAGTTCACGCGCACTTGGGAGGTCCGGTGCCACGCTTTGGGATCGTCGTCGCAGCCGTATCGTTCGTCGTCGCCGTCAGTACGAGTACCGCTTCCGCAGCACAGGTTCCCGAGCAGTCGGAGCCCAAGAGGGGTGTGTCCGTATCCGTCGAGTACGCCTTCTCCGAACGACCCCTGATCGCGGTCGCCCACCGGGGGGCCTCCGGACACGCACCTGAGAACACCCTGGCCTCCCTGGACGCCGCGGGCAGGCTCGGGGCCGAGACCGTCGAGTTCGACGTCCAGCGCACGTCGGACGACGTCCTCGTCCTCATGCACGACACCACGCTGGAGCGCACCACCGATGTGGTGAAGGTCTTCCCCGACCGCGGTTCCTACCGCGTGGCGGACTTCACCATGGCCGAGATCCGACGACTGGACGCGGGTTCGTGGTTCGACCCCGCCTTCGAGGGTGAGACCGTCCCCACCTTCGAGGAAGCGCTCGACCGGCTGGAGGAGTTGGACCTCAACCTGTTCCTGGAGATCAAGGAACCCAAGCTCTACCCGGGGATCGAGGAGGAGATCGCCGCGGAACTGAGCGGACGCGACAGGTGGCTGGAGACCGCCTCCCCCCACCGGCCCGACCGCCTCGTCGTGCAGAGCTTCGACTGGGAGGTGGTGCGCCGGTCCAAGGAGCTGCTGCCGTCCGTGCCCCACGCACTGCTCGGAAGGGTCCCCGAGAGCCAGATCTCCAACCACGCCTGGGCGCAGATGATCAACCCCAACCACACCACGATCGACAAGGCCTACGTCAAGCGCGTCCAGGACGCGGGGCTGACGATCATGCCCTACACCATCAACGACCGCTCCCGCATGGACACCGTCCTCGGCTGGGGGGTCGACGGGTTCATCACCGACTTCCCCGACGTCGGCCAGCAGGCCATCGCCGCCCGCCGGGTGGAGTCACGGCCCTCGGTCCGGATCGTCAAGCCTCCCCTGTCCCTGTTCGGCTGACCGGCCGGCCCGCATCGCCGAGGACCACCGAGTGGCGGCGTGGCCCCGCCCCGGGCGGGCCTGGCCGCCGGGCCGTGCCGGTGGAACGATCGGACCGACCCACACCGAGGTCCCGCTCCGGTCGGACGGCGCCGCCGTCCGACCGGAGCGGCGGCAGACCGCCGCGGGTGATGGTCGAACGGGGCGTGCCCGGAGGGCGCACCGGCTGCCGTACCCGCGAGGAGGTGCTCGCGGTGGCCCGCGCCGCCGCCGACCACGACCAGGGTTCACCGATCCCGCGCCCGCTGCGCCGCGTGGACGGCGGCACGGTGCCGGCGTACGGCCTGGAGGTGACCGGCCTCAACGACCACCACGCCTACCTGAGCGTCCCGCCGGGGCCGGAGGTCCGCCCCGGCGATCTGGTCTCCTTCGGGATCTCCCACCCCTGCACGGCCTTCGCCGCCGGCGGATCATCCCGGTGGCGGACGACGGGGACACCGGGGTCGACGTGGTGGCCACCTACATCTGAAGCCCGGTCGGGGACGGGGAGGGAGGCGACGGACCTCAGCCCCAGCCCACCACGCCGGGTCGGGTCTGCCAGGGACGCGGGCCGTCCAGGGGCCGGTACTCCACCCCGGCCGCGTCGAGGCGTTCCAGGTGCCTTCTCAGACGCGGTTCGAACTCGGCGTAGTCGCGCTCGCCCGTGGACCACACCTGCTCGGCGAAGGCCGACAGTCGCGGGAACACCATGTAGTCCAGTCGGCGTGGGGTGTCGATGTGCTCGGTCCACACGTTCACCTGGGCGCCCAGGACGTGTGCGGCCTCCTCCTCGGTCAGGGCGGCGGGCACCGGCTCGGCGAGGTAGACGTCCTCGGTCCGCAGCAGCGTGCCCACCTTGACCGGCTCGTGCTCGGAATCGGACTGCTTGTAGTCCAGGTAGGAGGTACGGGTGGGGCTCATGACCACGTCGTGTCCGGCGCGTGCGGCGGCGATACCGCCCTCCTCTCCCCGCCACGACATCACGGTGACCCCGGGGGCCGGTCCTCCCTCCAGGATCTCGTCCCAACCCACCAGACGGCGTCCTCGCGCGGTCAGGTGGTCGTTGAGTCGACGGACGAACCAGCTTTGCAGCTCGTCCTCGTCGGCCAGCCCCTCCTCCTCGATCCGCCTCTGGGCGGACTCGCTCTTCTTCCACTGGGCCGTGGGACACTCGTCTCCGCCCACGTGGATGTAGGCGCTGGGGAACAGTTCCATCAGCTCGTCGAAGACGTTGCGGTAGAACTCCAGGACCTCGTCGGTCACCGCGAGCACGTCCTCGAAGATGCCCCACCGTGTGCCCACCGGGATCCGGCCGCTCTCGCCCAGTTCGGGGTAGGCGTGGATGGCCGCCTGGGAGTGTCCGGGCACGTCGATCTCGGGGACGACCGTCACGTGTCGTGCCTTGGCGTAGGAGACGATCTCGCGGATGTCGTCCTGGGTGTAGAAGCCGCCGTGCGGACGGCCGTCGAACACCGGCGGCCTGCTGGACCCCAGTTGGCTCTCGGTCCTCCAGGAGGCGTCCTCGGTCAGCCTGGGATAGCGGCGGATCTCCACGCGCCATCCCTGGTCGTCGGTCAGGTGCAGGTGGAGCACGTTGAGTTTGTGCATGGCCAGCAGGTCGATGAACCGCAGGATCTCGCGTTTGGGCTGGAAGTGACGGGCCACGTCCAGCATCACCCCGCGCCAGGCGAAGCGCGGAGCGTCGGTGACGCTCACCGAGGGGAGGGTCCATGCGCCGTTCCCCAGCGGCGCGTCGCGATAGGCGTCGGCGGGCAGGAGTTGACGCAGGGTCTGGGCCCCGTAGAACACCCCCGCCGGATCGTTGCCGACGATGATGGCGCCCTCGTCGTCCACGATCAGCCTGTAGCCCTCGTCGCCCAGACCGGCCCCGGCGTCGACGCTCAGGCGGATCCGGGCGTCGGCCTCGTCCCCGGTGGCCAGGGGGAGTCCGGTCGCCGCCCCGAGTTCACGTTGGAGCCACATGAGGGTGCCCCGGGCTGCGGGATCGGAGGAGACCCTGGTCGCGGCGGTGAGGGTCAGCCCGCCGGTGGAGCCTCCGTCCGCCGTGACGGGGCGGGGGACGAGGGAGTGGGAGGAGGGGGAGTCATGAGGCACGAGGAAGCGCTCCTATCCGGTCTAGACCAGTCCTGTCCATAGTGTCATGAGCCGCTCTTGAGTCACACCCCCGGGGAGGAAGATCCCTGCTCGCGGCCTCGGTGACCGTTCGCGCCCCCGCTCCGGAGAGGGGCCGATCCGCTGCCGTGGTCTTCACGGAACGAGGTGGAGGCCCTGCCGGAAGGAGACGCGCCGGACCGGCGGGGCGCGGGAGCGGCGGTCGTCCGGGCGCCCGCGGAGGGCGTGTTCGGGACCGAGGCGACACGGAGACATGGTGTTCGTTATGTCTGGAATGAGATGCCTGTGGGCATCTCCTACTCGTTGCCACTTTCCGTATTTTTTGCGTAGCGTCCTGTGATCTTGTCCTTATGCGGGAAACACAAGATGTTGTGTGGTTCGAAGGAATAAGTGCACAGTCCGGCCGAGGCCGGATCGCCCGGGGTGGCAACGCGCCCGAGGACCTCACCGATCGGCTGGTCAGCGCCGAACGCGAGGCGGGGTTCCATGAGCGCGACATGTCGGTGTTCGAACGCGAACGCATCGACCTGGAGTATCGGGTGAACCGGATGGAAGCCGAACTGGAGGCACTGCGCAAAAGAAGACTGGAAGCCTACGCGCGATGGTGGAACGCCCGCGACGACCGGGACCGGGCACTCCACGTCTGTCGCAGACTGCGCCGCCGGATCGACCGGACACGTCGCAAGACGGGTCGGGAGTGAGCAGTGTACGACGGACCGCCACGACCGAACTCCCCGTTCCATGTTCGGCCCGGACCTCGGTCCGGGCCGAACGTGTTCCGCCCCGGCCGTGGCGTGGGACGCCGCGACGGCCCCGATCCTCCTGGTGAAGGCCACCCGGATCACCGGATCTCGGGCGAAGGTCCCGCACGTGACGGCGCCCCCGAGGACCTTCCTCCACGCTCAGGACCCGATGCTCTGGGCGATCTCCTCACTCACCTGCTGTGACGCGTCGCGCAGGGCGGCCAGGGTCACCTTGATCGCCGGACGGCGCACGGAACTCGGGCGCACCACCGCGTACACGTGCCGCTTGGGCGCGGAGGAGGGAAGCCTGCGGTACACCAGCCCGGCCGGCCCGCCCACCATCGCCAACGCCGGAACGGCGGCGATACCGATTCCGCGCGAGACCAGGCTCAGGATCGTCCCCAGCCCCTCGAACTCCCATGCGGCCGAGGGCAGTCCGCCCACCTCGGCCAGGAGCCGGTCCGTGGCGTAGCGCGAGCGTTCGCTCTCAGGGGCCACGATCCACGATTCGTTCAGCAGGTCCTCCAGCACCACCGAGACCGCGGGGTCGGCCAGCGGGTGCTCCTGAGGCACCGCCAACACCATCGGATCGTGCATCAGGTGGATGTGTCGCAGGGCGCTGTCGGCCCCGCGCCCCGGATGCTGTCCCGACCAGTCGTCCACCAGCGCGATGTCCACCTCCCGGGAGCGCACCTTCTGGGTTCCCGTGGACAGCAGGGTCTGACGCAGCAGCAGTTGCATCCCGTCGTGGCGGCGCAGCGGGGGGACGAGCAGCGGGGCGAACGCCACCGCGGCGGTCGGAAAGGCCGTGACGGTGACCACTCCCAGGGCCCGGTCGGACTGCTCGGCGAGGACCGACTCGGTGGCCTCCACCAGTGCCAGGAGTTCCTCGGCGTGGATCACCAACAACCGTCCGGTGTCGGTCAGTTCGGCGCCCCGGGCGGAACGGTCCAGGAGCGCGACGCCCGTCTCCTTCTCCAACGTGGTCAGCTGTTGCGAGATCGCCGAGGGGGTGTAACCCAGGGCGTGGGCGGTGGCCGCGATCGTGCCCCGGACACTGAACTCGCGGAGGATCTGGAGACGTCGAAGGTCAATCATAAGAACATCTTAAGCTCAGCATCGAAAAGAGTCGCTTGTACTGATGCCTGCCTGTGGGCAGTGTTGTGGATGACAAGCCGTGACCAGCGGCCACGCTTTCCACGACAAACCGGAGATGAGTCATCCATGACCGTCACTGTGTCCGCGACCCTCGCCGTCAACGAAGCGCTCGCCGAGAAACGACGCCAGGGAGTCCGCGTGCTCCCCCTGGGTTTCGGTGAGGCCGGACTTCCGGTCCACCCGGTCATGCGTGACCGCCTCACCGCCGGAAACGGTGCCAACGCCTACGGCCCCGTCGCCGGGTCCGTGGCACTCCGCGAAGCCGCGGCCGGGTACTGGGAACGCCGCGGGCTACCGACCGACCCCGACACGGTCATAGCCGGCCCCGGCAGCAAGCCGTTGTTGTACAGCCTTCTGCTGGAGATCGGCGGCGACACCGCGATCGCCGCGCCCAGTTGGGTCAGCTACGCCGCGCAGAGCCGCCTGGTGGGTCAGAACCCGGTCATGGTGCCCACAGCCACCGGGCAGGGCGGAGTACCCCAACCGGACCTGCTGCACGCGGCGGTCGTGGCGGCCCGTGAACAGGGGCGCACGGTCAACGCCGTCATCGTCACCCTGCCCGACAACCCCACGGGCACCGTGGCCGGAGCGGAGACCGTCCGCCGCCTGTGCGAGGTGGCCCGGGAACTCGACCTGGTGATCATCTCCGACGAGATCTACCGCGACCTCGTCCACCCCGTGGGGCCCGAGGGAGAGCCCACGCGGGTGCACAGCCCGGCCGAGTACGCGCCCGAGCGCACCATCATCTCCACCGGTCTGAGCAAGAACCTGGCCCTGGGCGGATGGCGCATCGGCGTGATGCGCCTGCCGGACTCCGAGATCGGCAGGCGTCTGCGCGGCGGGCTGCTCGGTGTGGCCAGTGAGATCTGGTCGAGTCCGGCCGCGCCCGTCCAGGAGGCCGCCGCGCACGCCTTCACCGAACCCGACGAGCTCCTGGACCACATCGACCGCAGTCGGCGCCTGCACGGCATCGTCGCCGGTGCGGTCGCCGAGGTCTTCCTCCGCGCCGGCGCGACCGTCGCTCCGCCCGGCGCGGCGTTCTACCTCTACCCCGACTTCGAGCCGGCCCGCGAACGGCTGGCCGCCCGGTACGGGGTGACCACCGGTCCGGAACTGACCGGGCTGCTGCTGGAACGCTTCGGCATGGGCGTGCTTCCCGCCGCCGAGTTCGGGGAGAGCGTCGACACCCTGCGCATGCGGGTCGCCACCAGCCTGCTCTACGGAGACACCGAGGAGCGTCGCTACGCCGCGTTGGCCGCCACCGACCCACTGAAGTTGCCGTGGATCCGCGCCCACCTGGACCGCCTCGACGAGGTCCTGGGCGAACTGCTCGCCGAGTCGCCCAAGACCGTGCTCACGCAGCCCCGGGTCTCGGCCCCACAGACGGTGGGTTAGGTCGTTTCCCGGGTGCACGGGCATCCGGGAACACTTCCTGATCCCCCTGGCGTCCATCCCGCTTAAGGGGGCGGGGCGGACGCGCCTTCGGCCTCCCCCGGCCGCTCCTTCCGGGGGAGGCCGAACCCTTCGCGCCGACCGGCCTCAGAGCAGGCGTGCGGCGCGGTCCGCCTCGCGGGCGGCCAGGTCCCGACTCGGGGTGATCACCGCTCGGTAGTGCTCCAGCAGCTGTTCACCCACCGCCTCCCACGTGCGGTGCTCCACCGACGGACGCGCCCGCTCCGCCATCCGTCGACGAACGTCGCCGTTGTGGGCGAGCCGACCCACCGCCACCCGCAGTTCACGGACGGACTCCGGTGCGTACAGTAGACCGTTGTCTTCGGGCATCACCAGGTCCAGGGGACCGCCCGAGGCCGGAGCCACCACCGGCACCCCCGAGGCCAGCGCCTCCTGGACGGTCTGACAGAACGTCTCGTCGGCGCCGGTGTGCACGAACACGTCCATGGACGCGTACACGCGGGACAGGTCCCGACCGCCGAGCTCGCCGGTGAACACCGCGTCGGGCAGCCGCCGTCGCAGTCGGGCCCGCTCGGGCCCATCGCCCACCACCACCAGTCTGATGCCGCGCAGCCTCGCCACGTGGGCGAGCAGCTCCACCCGTTTGTCCCGGGAGAGCCTGCCGACGTAACCCACGATCCTCTCCCCGTGCGGCGCCAGTCTGCGGCGTAGCCCCTCGTCACGGTGGTCGGGGTGGAAACGGAGGGTGTCCACCCCGCGTCGCCACAGGTACAACCGGGGGAAGTCCCGCGAGGACAACGTCTCCATGGTGGCCGAGGAGGGCACCAACGTGCGGTCCACCGCGGAGTGGACACGGCGCAGCAACGACCAGAGGGCCTCCCCACCGGGGAGCCGGTAGCGTCCGGCGAATCCCGGCAGATCGGTCTGGAAGACGGCCACGGTCGGCAGCGCCCACCTACGGGCGACCTCCACGGCCGCCGAACCGAGCAGCGCGGGCGAGGCCAGGTGCACCACGTCGGGGGAGAAGGCGCGGATCGCCGCGGTCATCGTGCGCAGGGCGGGCAGCCCCACGGCGAAGTCACGGTAGAAGGGCAGGGGCAGGGACGGTAGACGGACCACGGGGAAACCGGAATGGGAAGGGGTACCGGTGCCGGGGGCCAGGACCAGGGCCTGGTGCCCCTGGGAGGCCAACAGGTCGGCGGTCCGGCACACGGAGTTGGTCACTCCGTTGACCTGCGGAAGGAAGGATTCAGTCACGATGGCCACGCGAAGTGGCCCGCCTGTGTTCTTCGGGGACATGCGAGTGGCTCCAAAGCCGGGGGATGACCGTCTCCGACGTTAGGCTCCTGGAGTGAACCGCGGTGTGGGCGTGGGGAAACCGTGCGGAAAGAGCGGGTACGAGCCCGCCGAGCGGGCGGTGACGGAGCCCGTGCGCCCGTGCGTCCGCCGAGCGACCTTCCGGTGGACGCGAGCGCCGCGTCATCGTTCTGTCATGACAAGGAGTCCTGCGGTGACCCTCACGGAATGGGCCGAAATGGTCCAGGGAGAACTGGAACTGACCGGCATGGAGCCGCTCCGGAAAGAGGACGTCGACCGGGTCCTGGACCTGGCCAGGGACGCGGCCCATTCGGTGGCCCGGCCCGCGGCCCCTTTGACCACCTACCTCCTGGGCATCGCGGTGGGGAAGGGGACGGATCCCTCCGAGGCGGCCGAACTCCTGAGCAGGCTCGCCCTGGCCCAACGAGACGAGGAAGGCGTCTGAGGCCGCGCCCGCGTCAAAGAATTCGCACGAGTTCCTGAAGAAACCGGCATGTGGAATATGTGTGACGTGTTCGTTATGCGACGGTGCGATTCTTTGCCGATACCGCGAGGGTCTCGGCAACGCCGACACGACAGCGGGGACACCGGACCTCCCCGTACCGAACCGCCGGCGGACCCGCCCCCACACACTCACCGATAGGGAGATCCTCCATGGACCAACTCCTCGACATGGCGGACATCGTCAGCGGCATCATCTGGGGGCCCTTCGTCCTCATCCCGCTGCTGTTCGGTGTCGGCGTGTTCCTCACGATCCGCCTGCGCCTGCTCCAACTCGTCCGCCTGCCCCACGGGCTGTGGCTCGCGTTCGTCCGACGCAAGGAGGACGCCTCCGTCCAGGGCGACATCTCCCACTACCAGGCACTGAGCACGGCCTTGGCCGCCACCGTCGGTGTCGGCAACATCGCCGGCGCCGCCTTGGCGATCGGTATCGGAGGCCCCGGCGCGCTGTTCTGGATGTGGGTCATCGCCCTCTTCGGCATGGCCACCAAGTACAGCGAGGCCCTCCTGGGCGTGAAGTTCCGTCGCACCGACGCCAAGGGCGAGCAGAGCGGCGGGCCCATGTACTACCTCAAGTACGGCATCAAGGGCGGCCTGGGCACCACCCTGGGTGTGGCCTTCGCGGTCTTCGGTGCCATCGCGGCCTTCGGAATCGGCAACGGTACCCAGGCCAACACGGTCTCCCAACAGGTCACCAGCATCACGCCGCTGGAGCCGTGGATGGTGGGTCTGGTCCTGATGATCGTCGCCGGGGCCGTCATCCTCGGTGGCATCAAGAGCATCGGCCGTGTCGCCTCCGGCCTGGTGCCCATCATGATCATCGGCTACGTCGGCATCTCCCTCATCATCCTCGCGGCCAACTGGGCCTCGCTCCTGCCCGCCTTCCAGCTCGTCTTCACCGACGCCTTCACCGGCACCTCCGCGGCGGGCGGCTTCGCGGGCGCGGGCATCCTGCTCGCCATCCAGATGGGCTTCGCCCGCGGCATCTTCTCCAACGAGTCCGGCCTGGGCACGGGCGGTATCGCCGCCGCGGCCGCCAAGACCAAGCAGCCGGTGCGTCAGGCCATGGTGTCGATGACCCAGACCTTCATCGACACCATCATCGTGGTCACCATGACCTGCATGGTCATCATCACCACCGGTGTCTGGCAGGCGGAGGACAACGAGGACGGGTCGCTGTTGACCAGCCAGGCGATGAGCGAGGGCCTGTCGGGGATCAGCCCGGCCCTGGCTCCGGTCGGCGTCTACGTGGTGGCCCTCTCGGTCTCGGTGTTCGCCTTCACCACCCTGCTCGGCTGGGCCTACTACGGAGAGCGCTGCGTGGAGTTCCTGGGCGGACGTGGACTGGTCCTGCCCTACCGGCTGGTGTTCATCGTCGTCATCTTCATCGGCTCGGTGGCCAGCCTGGACTCGGTGTGGCTGTTCAGCGACATCGCCAACGGTCTGATGGCCCTGCCCAACCTCCTGGGACTGCTCCTGCTGTCCCCGGTGGTGGTGGCCGAGACCAAGAAGTTCTTCGGGTACGCGAACTGGAAGGACCCGGACGCGGTCATGGAGGACGTCCGGCGGTGACCGCGGGGAGCTCCCCGCACGCGTTCGGCCACGCACCGGACATCCGAAGAGGGGGCCGGTCCGATACGGACCGGTCCCCTTCCCCATGTCCGTGGAGACGGAGCACGCGCCTACCACCACGCGTGGAAGTGGTGGACCGGTCCCTGACCGCTTCCCGCGTCGATGTCGCCGGCTCGTCGGATGGCCTTGGTCAGATACTCCTTGGCGTCCGCGACGGCCGTGGCCATGTCCGGGCGCTGCGGCAGCAGGGCCGCGATGGCAGAAGACAGGGTGCATCCGGTGCCGTGCGTGTTGAGGGTGTGCACCCGCGGGGCGCCGAACTCGACCGGATCGGCGTTCCGGGAGACCAGGACGTCGACGCTCTCCTCGCCGTCCAGGTGGCCGCCCTTGAGCAGGACGTGCCGTGGGCCCAACTCCAGCAGGCGCACGGCCTGGGCGCGCATCTCCTCCAGACTGGTGGCCTCGGGCTCCTCCAGGAGATCGGCGGCCTCGGGCAGGTTCGGGGTGACCAGGTCCGCGCGCGGCAGAAGCTTGCCGCGCAGTGCCTCCACGGCGGAGGAGGCCAGGAGACGGTCACCGCTCTTGGCCACCATCACCGGATCGACCACCACGTTCGGCAGGCGATGGTGGTCGATCGCCTCGGTCACCGCCGCGGTGACCTCCGGGGTGCCGAGCATGCCGATCTTGACCGCGTGGACGGTGGCGTCGGTGAAGAGGGTGTCCATCTGGTGGGTGACGAACTCCGCCGGGATCGTGTGGACCCCGGTGACACCGCGTGTGGACTGGGCGGTCAGGGCGGTGACCACGGTCATCCCGAAGGTCCCGTGTGCGGAGAAGGCCTTGAGGTCGGCCTGGATCCCCGCGCCTCCGCTGGGATCGCTGCCCGCGATGGACACGATGTTGTACGCGCTCACTGGCGTCCCTTCGCTAGCGCTAACTAGAGCAGGTTCGACGGGTGTGCTCTCAGCCGGGAACGGTGTCCGGCACCCCGCGCCGCGGGGCCGCGGTGGCGGCCCCGCCTCTTATACGGTCGTGGTCCTCGCCGATGAGGGTACCTTGCGACTCGGGCCCACCCGCGAGGCGGATGGGCCCTGAGAAGGACTGGTGGAGCGAGAGGGATCCCGAGGGTCCGGGGGCACGCACCCTCCACGACATCCTCGGGTCTCACACGTGCGTGGGCACCTGGGGGCGTTCGTTCTCCTCCATCCGGGCCTTCTTGCGGTGCTCCCACACCATGGCCGCCACCACGACGACGAAGCCGAACACCGCGAACCCGACGGTCAGGGGGACGTCGGTGGGGGCCAGGACGACGCGGTCCTCGGTCTGCCATGGCCACAGGGCGCGCAGCGAACCGGCCATGAGGCCGGTGAGCACGACCAGGGTGATGTGGTGGAAGTTCTCCAGCAGGTACTGCAAGACCTTCACGAACAGGGCCAGGCCCGTGATCATGCCCAGGGCGAACACCGACAGGTAGGCGATGTCCATGTCTCCCACAGCGCCGATCGTGGGCTCGTACAGGCCCAGGACCAGCAGGATGAACGATCCCGAAAGGCCGGGCAGGACCAAGGCACAGATCGCCACGGCCGCGGCGAAGAAGACGACCACGGGATGCGCGGGCAGGTTGGCGCCCGGCAGGCCGGTGAGGAGGAAGGCGCCCACGGCGAACACCAGGGCGAGCAGGTAGTGCCAGGCCCGCCACTTCCGGCCCGAGCCGCTGTAGGGGATCCACAGGCACGCCAGGACCAGGCCGAAGAACAGCGCGTAGGCGTACTGGACGTAGGTCTCCACCAAGGGCGCGAGCAGGACGGCGGCCAACCCCAGGCACACCACCATGCCGATCAACGCGGGGATCAGCACGCTCCAGTCCACCTGACGGAACTGTTCCTGTGCCCGGGCCTTGCCACGTCCGCGCGGGACGTCGGTGACGTAGCGCTTGATGCCGCTGACCATGTGGCCCGCACCACCGATGAGCTTGTCGTAGAGGCCGACGATCAGGGCGACCGTGCCACCGCTGATACCGGGCAGGGCCTCGGTCGCGCCCACGGCGCCACCGCGTACCGCGTTGAAGATGTAGCTGCCTACTGATTTGGGCATCTGGGTTGCTGGGCGCCCTCCGGGGGCCGGCCCCGGAGTGGGGCGCCTTCCTCCGTCCTAGTGGTGCCACCGCACGCGCACCGTGTGCACGGGTGGGAGGTGGGTCAAGGGGTTGCGCAAGCGCTCCAAGGTTCCGACCGGAGACGCGACAGGTGCCTTCGGCGCGGACCGGGGCAGGGCCGTCCAGAGAGGAGAGGAGACCGGGGGCTTGGAACCAGGCGACGCCATTCTAGCCTTGACGCGATGGACGAAGGTATGTCTCGAAGGTGATGGACCCGATTTTCGGTTGATCATGCTTGAACGGAATTCCTGCCCGAAACAAGGGGGCGCCCACGTCGGGAGGGGCGCCGCGAAATCGTAGGCCCATCGCCGGTGGCGAAGACACCGCACGCTCGCGTTCCTCAGAGCGCGAGCGGGTCCGGCAGGCCCTCTTCGGACCTGTCCACCTTCCGGCTCGCGACCGACTTCGCCCACCGGTAGTCCTGCTTGCCCACCGCGGTGCGCCGCACCCGGTCCACGAAGTGCACGGTCCGCGGCACCTTGAACCCCGCCAGTCTCACGCGGCAGTACGCACGCAACTCCGGAGCCTCCAAGCGGGCGTTCGGGGCCAGGGAGACCAGCGCGGTCACCCGCTGTCCCAGTCGCTCGTCGGGAGCGGGCACCACGATGGCGTCCTCCACCGCGGGGTGCGCCTTGATCACGGCCTCCACCTCCTCGGGGTAGACCTTCTCCCCGGCGGTGTTGATGACCGCGTTGCCCCGGCCCAGCAGAACGGTCGAGCCGTCCGCGGCCCGGAGGCCGAAGTCGCCCGACAACGCCCACCGGCGTCCCTCGCCGTCGGTGGGGAAGGTGCGGGTGGTCGCGATGGGGTCGTTGTAGTAGCCCAGCGGAATACGTCCGGTACGCGCGATCCGCCCCACCTCGGGAGAGCCCGGAGGCAGCCGGCGCAGGGAGTCGTCGAGCACCGCGATGCTGCCGCCCATGGTGAAGCTGCGGTTCTCGGCGGACCCCGCCAGAGTCTCCTCTGGAGGGGCGGAGCCCTGTTCACCGCCGGTCGCCGAGCCGCACACGCCCGTCTCCGAGCCTCCGTAGGAGTCGGCCAGCGACACGTCCTCGCGCCAGGCGCGCCAGAGCGCGCGCACCGCCGGGGTGAGCGGCGTGCCGCCGGAGAACACCGACGTCAGCCGAGGACACGACCCCGGTTCGGTGAGCAGGTGACGGGCCAGCGGACGGGCCATGGCGTCGCCCACCAGCTGTAGCACGTGCACCTCCTCCCGGTGCGCGAGTTCCAGCACCCGGTCGGGGCGGAAACTACGGTCGGTGTACAGCACCAGCTGCCTGCCGCACAGCAGCATGCTCAGGGCGTTCCACTGCCCGGCGGCGTGCATCAGCGGCCCCAGGACGAGCATGCGCTGGGGGGAGAGGCGCGTGGCGCGTTCGGCCACCTCGTCGAGGGTGCGGGCACGGGGAGCACCGGGGGAGCGGCGCTCCAGGGCGGCACGGAAGACGTCGGCCTGTCGCCACAGCACGCCCTTGGGGTAGCCCGTGGTACCGCCGGTGTAGAGCAGGTAGTGGTCGTCGCCGTCGGTCGACGGCAACGGCGTGTCCCCGGAGGCCGAGGCCAGTGCGCGCTCGTAGTCGACCCCCACGGCCTCGCGAGCGGAACCGTCCTCCACGAGGATCACGTGCCGCAGCCTCGGCAGATCGGGGCGGATCGCGGTGACCTTCCCGGCCAGGGAGTCCTCCGCGATGAGTGCGACGGCGTGGGAGTCGGCGAGGACGTGCCGCAGCTCGCCGGCGACGTAGCGATAGTTGACGTTGACCGGAACCGCCCCCGCGAACAGGATGCCCAGGAAGGACTCCAGCCACTCGGCGCGGTTGAAGGACAGGATCGCGACGTGCTCACCGTGCCGCACGCCCGCCTCTCGCAGGTGGCGGGCCAGGCGCAGGGAGCGCTCGCGCAGTGCGCGGTAGGTGAGACGGCGGGGCCCCGCGACCAGGGCGGCCCGGTCCGGTACGGCGTCGGTGACGGCTGCGAACAACCGGGAAAGGGAGAAGGGGGCGTCCTGAGACGCGGAGATGGACACGCCTGACCTCCCTGGCACGATCGATGGACCGTCCACGGCTTCGTCGCTCGCGGCGGCCGGGTGGCTGTTGGTGTGACGCTACCTCTCGGGTGGAGGCCAGGCCGCAACCAGGGCTGTGGAGCGCATCACCAGGTGTGTTATTCCAGGTCACGCCAGGCGTTCCGGTCCCGTTCAGGGGGTGTGCGGGGTGCTCGTCGCACGGGGGTTTCGGGCCTGTGCCAAGAGCTGTGATTCCTCTCACCCCTTGTGGGCTGACCGGATCATCTGCTCAACTCTTGGGACTTCCCGCCGGAGGGCGCTACCCGGTCCGCCGGTGGGTATCACTTGTCTGACATCGGTCAATGGTGATCGGAGCGGCTAGATGGGCAACACCCAGAACCTGGAACAGCGGGACCCGGCCGGAGACCCCGGCGCGGGGGAACTCTCCAGCACGGACCACATCGCGCTCGCGCAGGCGCGTTCGGCGCACAACTACTCCCCCCTTCCCGTCGTGATCGCCGAGGGCCGTGGCGCCTGGGTGACCGACGTCGAGGGCAAACGGTACCTGGACTGTCTGGCCGGATACTCGGCCATGAACTTCGGCCACCACAACCCCGAACTGCTCGCGGCGGCGCATCGGCAGATCGACCGGGTGACGCTGACCAGCCGCGCCTTCTACAACGACCAGTTCGGTCCGTGGGTGAGCGCCCTGGCCGACATGGTCGGCAAGGAGAAGGTACTGCCGATGAACACCGGCGCCGAGGCGGTGGAGACCGGCATCAAGGTGGCGCGCAAGTGGGCCTACGAGGTCAAGGGGGTGCCCGAGGACAGGGCGACCATCGTGGTGGCCGGGAGCAACTTCCACGGACGTACCACCACCATCATCTCCTTCTCCTCCGACCCTGAGGCGAGGACGGGTTTCGGGCCCTACACACCGGGCTTCCGATCGGTGCCCTACGGGGACGCGGAGGCCCTTGAGGCGGCCATCGACGAGACCACCGCGGCGGTCCTCATCGAACCGGTGCAGGGCGAGGCGGGCGTGATCGTGCCGCCGCAGGACTACCTGCCGCGTGTCAGGGAGATCTGCGACCGCGAGAGGGTGCTGTTCATCGCCGACGAGGTGCAGGCCGGTCTGGGCCGCACCGGTACCATCCGAGCCTGTGAGCACAGTGGGGTGACCCCCGACGCCTACCTGTTCGGCAAGGCACTGGGCGGCGGCATCCTGCCGGTGTCGGCCATGGTCGCGGACGAGGACGTGCTCGGCGTGATCCGACCCGGCCAGCACGGCAGTACCTTCGGTGGCAACCCGCTGGCGGGCGCGGTGGGGAGGACGGTCGTCCGGATGTTGACGGAGGGACCGTACCTGGAGAACGCACGCCGCCTGGGGGAGGTGCTCAAACGCCGACTGAAGGAGTTCGTCGGCGACGGGGTGGTCTCCGCACGCAGCATCGGACTGTGGGCGGGCGTGGACGTCGACCCGTCCCTGGCCTCCGGCGCGGAACTGTGCAGAAGGCTGGCCGAGCACGGTGTCCTGGTCAAGGACACCCACGGTTCCACGGTACGGATGTCGCCGCCGCTCGTGATCAGCGAGGAGGACCTCAACTGGGGTCTGGACCGCTTCGCCGAGGTGATCGAGGAGCTCAAGGCGGGCCGGTAGACGGAAAGTGGTGTGAGGACGGGGCGTTCCGCCGGGCGAGGCACGGTGGGGCGCCCCGAGGGTCGGCGCCTATGTGTCACCGGCTCCGTCGGACGGGGAGGCGGGGACCTCGGGCGCGTCGGGATCGAACATCGGGTCGAGCGGGCCGCCCAGCTCGGATCTCAGCTGGTCCGGGTCGACGTCGTCCAGCGTCTCCCGTGACACGTGGATCTGCCGTTCGGGGCCTTCGATGATCTGTAGGCGCACCCGCTCGGCGATGGACATCTGCCCTTGGGCGGTGGGGTGGAAGGTGGCCCGGTCCACGCGCAGCCCCTCGCCCAGCCGACCGAGCATGATCCCGTTCAACCAGGCCTCCTCGGCGCTCACCTCGTAGCCGTTCAGCGCGGAGAGGATGTTCACGTACTCGACGCTGCCGGTGGAGCGCGAGCCGTAGACGTCCCCGTCCACCCGGTAGGCCACGTCACGGATGAGTTCGTTGAACCGCAGGGCGAGGTCGTTCAACCACAGCTGGTCGCTCCGGTTCAGCGTGTAGTACATGCCCGGAGGATCCTCGGGGAACAGGCGGGGATAGCCCAGGACGAGGACGCGCGCGTCGGGCGCACGGTCACGGATCTCCGCGAGGATCTCCTCCAGGGTCTCCTCGAAGGTCTCCATGCGCTCGTCGATGTCCTCCTCCTGTTCGACGCAGACGCTGCTGTCCAACACGGGCATCCGCACCATGCAGGTGCGCAGGACCGGGATGAAGCCGAGGTCGTTGCCGCCGATGCCCAGGGTCACCAGGGAGGTGTTCTCGGTGACCCGCTCGATCTGGGACTCGGGGGTGCCGATCTGCTTGATCATGTCCGAGCCCTTGTGGCTGCTGCACGCGTAGAAGGCCAGTGAACCGGAGAAGTCGAACTCCTCCGCGATCACCCGGGGGTAGGCGTTCTCGGAACGCCAGCAGCCGCCCGGCTCGGCCGTTCCGGGAAGGTAGTCGCCCGCGCCGTCGCCGGAGGAATAGGAGTCGCCCAGGGCCACGTAGTTGCCCCACAGGGCGGCCTCCTCGGGCTCCATGCGGACCCGCCAGTCGGTCTCCTCCTCCTCGGTGAGGGGTGGGAGCTCCTCGACCGGGCACACGCCGTCGGTGACCTCGCACCACAGGTCCACCAGGCCCTCGCGGGTGAAGGGCAGCGCCAGTGTGGCCACCAGGAGCAGGACCAGAGTGAGGGAGGTGGCGATGACGATCCGGCGCCGCCTCGGGGGGCGTCGCCCGCCCCCGTCCTCCGGTCCACCGGTGTCACCGGGACCTTCGTGGCCACCGGAGCCGTGGCCCGCGCCGCCACCGGTGGAGCCTTCATCGCCCCCTTGGGCCGGGTCGGGCACGGCCGGATCGGTGTTCGGTGAAGGGCCGGAGGCCGCCGGGGAAGCGTCGTGGACCGACTTCGGCGCGTCGGGGTCCTCACCGCGTGCTGGCACGTCCGCTACCGCCTCCCACATCCCGGACGGCTTCTGTCCACAGGTAAGACTACCCGTGGAGATTTGCCCGGATGACGTCTCGAAGGCCAGGTGCCGCACGGCCGCACGGCGGACGCGGACGCGAGGAAGAGCCGACCCGGCGATGGCCGATCCCGCTGGGGCGACCCGGCCCTTCGCACCAGGAGACTCCTTCGCCTCCGCCGTTCGAGGCGGGGGTCACCGGTGAAAGGTCACGGCACCCGGGGGCGGGCCCCTGAGGGGAGCACACGGACCGGCTCGCGCCCTCCCCCTGGCCCGAAAGCGCGAGGGCGGCACCCCCGGGGTGCCGCCCTCCGCCGTGCTCCGACCGGACTCAGCCGATCCGAACCTCACGGGCCTTGGCGAAGCGCTCCTGGACGTCGGCCCAGTTGACCACGTTCCAGAAGGCCTTGGCGTACTCGGCCTTCACGTTCTTGTACTGGAGGTAGAAGGCGTGCTCCCACATGTCCAGCATCAGCAGCGGAATGGAGCTCAGGGCGATGTTGCCCTGCTGGTCGTAGAGCTGCTCGATGACCAGACGCTGACCCAGGGTGTCCCAGGCCAGGATCGCCCAGCCCGAGCCCTGGATGGTGGTGGCCACGGCGGTGAAGTGCGCGCGGAAGGCGTCGAAGGAGCCGAACTGGTCGTCGATGGCCGCACCCAGTTCGCCCTCGGGCTTGTCACCGCCCTCCGGGGAGAGGTTCTTCCAGAAGACGGAGTGGTTGACGTGGCCGCCCAGGTTGAACGCCAGGTTCTTCTCCAGCATGGGGATGGTTCCGAAGTCGCCGCTCTCGCGAGCCTCGGCCATCTTCTCCAGGGCCGTGTTGGCACCGGAGACGTAGGTCGCGTGGTGCTTGTCGTGGTGCAGCTCCATGATCTGACCCGAGATCCACGGCTCCAGGGCCGCGTAGTCGTAGGGCAGTTCGGGGAGCGAATACGGCGCAGACATCTCTGACGCACCTTTCCAATGACGCGATTCGTCGTGTTCACCAGCGATGGGATCGCTAGGCAGCAAGCTATCAGTCGGACGGCCGTGTGCCCGGTGTCAGGCCGTTTACACTCCGGCTCGGGAATAAACCGAGGCGACGGGACGGAGGGGACCGGAGCCCGTGTGACCCTGGGTGTGCGCGCTGTCGCCGGAGAGGGCCGTCCGTGGTCCCACCGTCCCCCCTCAGCACTTCCCCGCGCGTCCTTCCCTAATCATGGCTTTTATGGGAGAGCCTCTCAGAACGTGGGTCGTGGAGGAGGATAATGCGCTTTTCCGATAAAAATCCTTCTCCGAAGGATCGTCGGCCGTTCGTTCTTCCGGCATTCCTCCGAGGAACATCGAGGGCGGGGGTGACGCAACGCTCGATTCGAGGGCCCGAGCCGCTTTCCCGTGCGGCACCGGACCCTGTCCTTGTGAGGACGTCACCGTTCACGCCCACCCCTCGTTCCGGGCCGCACGTCGTCACCGTCGTGCCGATGGCCCTCCCTCACCTCCGGTGCGATCGGCCCTCCACGGCGCGTACGTGGCGCTGCCGTTCACCGGGGCGTGCGTCACCGGCTCCCCGCTCCGACCCCTGGAGCGCGAGAGCGGGCTCGGTCTCCTGGTCTTCCGGGGTCGGTCCCGTACGCAGGCTCACTCCGGCCGCCGATCGCCTCCCGGCCGAGGGCGGCCCCTGGTACGGACGTTGCCGTTCGCTCCGGTCGCTCTGGCCGTCGAGCGCGGCCGGGCATCGACGTGACCGGTGTCCGCGCTCTGCCCGGGAGCTCCCGTCGAAGGGCCGCGTGAGGGTGGTGGGGCCCTCGGCGAAAGCGTCGGATACGCGTACATGAGTAATTCATGAGACTCCGGTGAACAACAGGAGAATTGTGTGTGCTCCGGGTTTTGTTCTCCTCTGGGAAGCGTCCGTTATTTCGTTGAAGCGTTAAGGTCGAAAGTGTCTGAGCGGTTCGGTCCCGCTCCTCCTGGAAGAGTGGTGGAATCAACGGCTCCATCCGGGGGAGGCGGACCTTTCCCCTCCTGTCCCCTCACGGCCCGTCTTCGGCGGAGCCGTGGCAGAAACTCCTGTGGAGGTGTCCGCCCATGCGGCCGCTGCGCAACCGTCTCGGTCCGCTCCTCGTCGTCGGGACGGTGTTCGGTGCCCTCGTGCTCTGTCTCCCCTCCGTGCTGGGGCTGTGGGGGCTGCTCGACGGGGTGGACGTGCTCACCCTCACGTTCCTGGGCCTGCTCGGCGCCGCGGTGGCGCTCCTGGCGCTGGGGACCCTCCTGTTGCAGCGCAGGGTCGGCCACCTGTCCAAAAGCGTGGGAACGGCGATGGAGACCCACAGCCGCAGGGTCACCGAGGTCCTCGGTGGCGACCGGCTGGAGACGGCCCGCGCCCTGGAGGGCGTTCAGGAGCGCCTGAGCGACCTGCGGGAGCGCGCTCTGCCCAGGATGAGCGGAGAGATCCGGCACGCGATCGCCGCACAGGGACGAGACGACTACGAACAGCAGGTCGCCTGGACCGAACTGCGCGAGTACCTGGACACCGCCGCCTTCATGCCCCCGCTCCGAGGTTGGGCGGCCTCCCCCGACGTGCTCAGGGTCCTGGTGCGCCACATCGACCGGCTGCGTCCCACGCTGGTCGTGGAGTGCGGCAGCGGCGCCTCCAGCGTCTGGCTCGGCTACGCGCTGCGCCGCGCGGGCGGCGGCAGGCTCGTGGCCGTGGAGCACGACGCCCGTTACGCCGATCTGAGTCGGGAACTGGTCACCGCGCACGGACTCGACGACATCGTCGAGATCCGCCACGCGCCGCTGACGGAGATCCCCGCCACCACGGTCACCGTCGACGGACGGGAACGGTCCACCGCGGACCTGTGGTACGACACCGCGGTCTTCGCCGACCTGGAGGGCATCGGTCTGGTGTTCGTGGACGGCCCGCCCAAGGCCACCGGACTCCAGGCGCGCTACCCGGCCGTGCCCGTCCTGCTGCCGCGCTGCACGGAGGACGTGGTCATCGTCCTGGACGACGCCGCGCGTCCCGACGAACGGGCCGTGGGCGAACGCTGGATGGCCGAGCACCCCGAACTCCACCGCACCGAGGAGACCGCGGAGAAAGGCGCTCACGTCTTCAGCCGCAAGGGCTCCTGAACCCCCACCCCCATGCCGGTACCGTTCCGCACACCCGAGGACGTCCGATGATCATCACCGCCCTGCGGCACGCTCTGCGTGCCCGCGGCAGCGAGACCGCCGTGCTCTGCCACACGGGCGCCGACACCCGTCCCCTCCTGTCCGGGCTGCCCTTGCGTCCCGACGATCCGATCCTGGATCTGGGCTCCCACCCCCTCGGCCGGCCCGTGGAGGTCCCCGGCGCCCGCCCCGGGGACGAGGGGGCGGAGGTCGGACTGGTCGCGGTCCTGGCGGCCACTACCACCGACCTGCACCGCGCCCTCACCGCGTCCGCGCACCTGCCCCGGGCCGCGCACGTCCTGGTCGCCCTGATCGCCACCCCCGGACATCAGGAGCCTCCCCTTCCGGCCTCCCCGGGCCTGGGCCAGTGGCGCGACCTACAGGAGATGCGTGTGCGTCGGGTGGACCGGCGCGGCTGGCTGTGCGAGCTGTTCTTCCCCAACGGCGTGGACACGGCCGAGGTCCTCGACGCGGTCCTCCATGGCACCCGGGGGCGTCGACGGGGCCCGGCCGTCGCGCCGTCGGCCGTCCTGCACGGATCCGAGGCCTCCCTGTGGCGTCCAGGAGATCCCCGAGCCCACGGCGTGGAGGCCGGCGGGCCGGTTCCGCTGCGCCGTGTCACCCCCGTGGGCGACCTGGCGCTGAGGGTGGGAGAGGGAGCCGACCGGCCCCGGTGGGCCGATCCCGTCGTACCCGTGGTGGATCGCGTCACCACCGACACCGATTCCTGGGAACGCCTCGCCGGAGCGGAGGGGCGTACACGGGCCCGGATCGTCTCGCGGACGGTCGGCCCGGTCGAGGCGATCGCCCCCGTGGACGAGCTCACCGTCAACCCCGTCGGATTCACCAAGGCGGAGAGGGGGCCCCTGGGGGACCTCACCGTCCACGGTGACCGCGCCGTCGTCCGCGAGGGCGACAAGGACCTGGTGGCCGTCGCGCCCGACGGCACCGTCACCGACGTGGACCTGTCCCGGGTCCGCCACCTGCGCGGCGTGCGGGTGGACTGGTCGGGGCACACCGGCCCCGCCGCGGCCGTACGCGCCGTCGCCTCCCTGGCGGCCGGGGGCGTGCCCCTGGTCAGCGGATCGGTCCCGACCTGGGCGGCCGGGCTCGGACGTCCCCTCGCGGACCTGCTCACCGGGGTCGATGAGGCGGACCTCGCCGACCGGTTGAAGAGGGAGGAGCACAGCGTCCGGCTGCGCCGGGCGGCCCTGCGACACCACGGGCGGCGCTCGCGGTGGCGTGCTCTGGCCGCCGAGGCGGGCGTTCCCGTCCCACCCGAGCCCCTGATCTCCGTGGTCCTGTGCACCCGACGCCCGGAGATGGTGGGGTTCGCGCTCGCCCAGATCGCCCGGCAGCGTGGGGTGGACCTGGAGGTGGTGCTCACCCTGCACGGTTTTTCCGCCTCCCTTCCCGAGGTGGCCGCGGCCATCGCCTCCTTCACCGCTCTGGGCCTTCCCCTGGTCGTGCACGAGGCCGACGCGGACCAGGTGTTCGGATCGGTGCTCAACGATTCCGTCGCCCGGACCTCGGGGAGTCTGGTCGCCAAGTGGGACGACGACGACTGGTACGGCCCCGACCATCTCGCCGACCTGGTACTGGCCCGCACCTACTCCGGCGCCGAACTCGTCGGCACCGGACAGGACTTCGTCCACCTCCAGGAGGTGGACGTCACCGTCTGGCGCGGTAGAGGGTCGGAGATCGCCACCCGGTTCGTCGCCGGGGGCACCCTCCTCACCGACCGGGTGGTGTTGGAGGAGACCGGTGGTTTCCGGCCTTTGCCCCGTGCCGTCGACACCCAGCTGCTCATCGCCGTCGCCCGAAGCGGCGGCCGGATCCACCGCACCCACGGCCTGGGTTACGTCCTGCGTCGCACCGGCGGAGGCCACACCTGGTCCGAGGACATGGCCTACTTCCTGCACGATCACGCCCGACAGTGGTTCGGCTGGCGTCCCAGTTCCCTCCTGGAGGGAGAACCTCCGCCTCTGGGCCGGCCCACCACCGAGTACACAGGGGAACACCGTTGACCACTTTGGACATGAGCCCGGAACCGGGCTCCCTCGCCCGCACGCCCGAGTCCGGTACCGCCCTGCCCTGGGGGGAGGTCGACTACCGGGACCAGCCCCACGCCAGGCGCAACGACTACTCGGTCCTGTGTCCGCCGCCGTTGGGCGCATGGGAGCCGACGTTGTCGGTGTCGGTGGTCGTTCCCGCGCACGGTCACCCGGACAAGCTGGCGATGGTGCTGGCCTCCCTGTCGGCGCAGAGCTACCCCTCGCACCTGATGGAGGTGATCGTGGTCGACGACGGTTCCCCCGAACCGCTCACCCTGCCTCCGGTACGACCCGACAACACGCGCCTGATCACCTCCGGCCCCGGCGGCTGGGGTTCGGCGCACGCGGTCGACAGCGGTGTGGCCGTCTCCTCCGGACAGGTGATCCTGCGCCTGGACGCCGACATGCTGGTCTACCGCGAACACGTCGAGTCGCAGATGCGCTGGCACCACCTGCTCGACTACGGGGTCGCCCTGGGCCACAAGATGTTCGTGGACTTCGACCCGGGGGCCATGACGCCGGAGTACGTGGCGGAGCGGGTGCGCGCGGGCCGGGCCGCCGACCTGTTCGACCGCGAGTCCGCCGACCCGCACTGGGTGGAGCGGCTGATCGACAAGCACGACCGGTTGCGCACCGCCGACCGCCTCGCCTACAAGGTGTTCGTGGGCGCCACCGGATCCCTGCACCGCACGCTCTTCGACGCAGCGGGCGGCCTGGACCCGGAGATGGTCCTGGGCGGCGACACCGAGTTCGCCTACCGGGTCTTCCAACAGGGCGCCCTGTTCATTCCCGACCTTGACACCAGCGCCTGGCACCTGGGCCGTTCCCAGATGCAGACCCGAAGGGACGCGGGCACCCGCTATCGCTCCCCGTTCGTGTCCAACCGGGTGCCCGACTTCCACCTGCGCCGCCAACGACCGGAACGGCAGTGGGAGGTACCGATCGTCGACGCGGTCGTGGACGTGGAGGGCGCCACCCTGGAGGAGGTGGACGTCACCGCCTCGGCGCTGCTGGCCGGAACGACACCCGACATCCGGTTGTGGTTGGTCGGTCCCTGGAGCGGGTTGGGGGAGGGGCGACGTTCCCCTCTGGACGAGGAACGGCTCGACCTGCGCCTGGTCCGGGAGACCTTCCGAGGAGATCCGCGGGTGCGCCTGGTGGAGTCCGCGCCCGCCCCCGACCCCCGCGTGCCCTTCCGGCTGCGCGTGCCCGTGGACACGGCGCTGCGGGAACATGCCGTCGCGGACCTGCTGGAGGCGGTGGACGAGAACAGGGCGGGACTGTTGTGCGCGCCGTTGCCCGGGGCCACCCGCAGCGGAGGCGTCCTGCGGTTGGAACGGGCCGCCGCCTACGCGCGGGCCCGCCACCTGTGGCCGGACGCCGACGACGAGGAACTGGACCGTGGGGTGGAGGAGGTCTACGGCACGCACTGGACACCGGGGGAGGATTACGTGGTCGTGGAGGAACGGGGTGAGCCGGAGAGCCCTGAGACGTTGCGTCGCAGACTCGCCCACGCGCTCGCCGAGGCCGAGCGGATGCGCGCCCGGGCCAGACGCGCCGAACGCAAGCTGCGCTGGTTCACCCCCGGTCTGGGTCGCAGGGTGCTGCGGAAGCTGGCCCGCTGAGCCGAGGGGGTGTCCGGCCGGCGCGCGAGGGCCGGGGCCGGGGCCGAGCGGAGCCCGGAGGAGGGCTCCGCCATGGGCGGAGCACGGAGGCGGGCGGTGCGCCGGTTGTGCCGACACACCGCCGCACGCCAAGTCTGAATGTGATCATTTGACTACTCTGGGTTTTTAGATCTGGTGCGTGCCCTGTTGGGGTGCGACGCCGCTTTCCCACACCCACCGAGGTCGCCCGATGATCACCTCCGTACTCCGCCAGGGCCTGCGTACACGCGGAAGAGAACCCGCGGTGCTGTGCCACACCGGATTCCGGGGACAGGGCTGCGCCCCCCTCGCCCGACTCCGGCTCAGGGCCCGTGACAGTCTCGTCGACCTGGACACCTGCCCCATGGGCCTGCCCATCGGGGGAGAGGGCGAAGGAGAGGGGAGCGCGACCGTCGGGTTGGTGGCGGTCGTCGCGGCCAGCCTCACCGATCTGCGACGCTGCCTCACCACCGCGCTCCACCTGCCGCCCGCCGTGCACCTGGTCGCGGCCGTGCTCGACACCCCCGGACACCAGGGCCCTCTGGTGCCCACACCGCCGGGCCTGGACGAGTGGCGCGGTCTCCAGGAGCTACGGGTACGCAGGACGGGCAGACGCGGTTGGGTCTGCGAGCTGTACTTCCCCGGGGGGACCGAGACCGCCGCGGCCCTGGACAGGATCCTGCACGGGGCGGGCGGAGGTCGCAGAGCCCCCCGACCCGTCCCCTTGGGAGGACTGCACGGTTCCCAGGGAGCCCTGTGGCGCTCCGGTGACGTCTCGGCCGCGGGACTGGACGCCACGGGGCCGGTCCCGCTGCGCCGGGTCACCCCGGTCGTCGACCTCGTCGTGCGCACGGACGACGGCGGTCCGCTGCCCGCCTGGCGGGACGAGGCCGTCGCCTGCCTGGACGTGCGGACCACCTCGGCCGGTGCGTGGGAGAACCTGGCCCACATCGAGACCGTCCCCGACCTGGCGGAGGACGGCGCCACCAGGGCCGACGGCGCCCTGGACGTGCTGACCGCGGACCCGACCCTGCTGGTCGCCCCGGTGGACGAGCGCGTGGTCAACCCCGTCGGCTTCACCAGGAAGTCCGAAGGTCCCATGGGCGATCTCACCGTCCACGGCTCGCACGCCGTGGTCCGCGACGGTGACAGGATCCTGGCCACCCTCCCCGACGACGGCACGGTCACCGACCTGGACGTCGGCCGTTGCCGGTACCTGCGCGGTGTCCGCGTCGACTGGTTCGGCCACAGCGGCCCCGTCGCCGCCGTCCGCGCCGTGGCCTCCCTGGCGGCGGCGGGCGTGCCCCTGGTCAGCGGCACCCTCCCCGCATGGACGGCGGCTCTCGGACGACCCCTGGCCGACCTGCTGACCACGGTGGGGGAGGAGGCGTTGCGCGACCCGTTGGTCCGTGAGGAGCACAGCATCCGACTGCGCCGTGCCGCTCTGCGCGCCCACGGCCAACTCGCTCGCTGGCGCTGTCTGGGAAGGCGGGCCGGAATCCCCCTGCCGCCCGAGCCCCTGGTCTCCGTGGTCCTGTGCACCCGACGTCCGGAGATGGTCGGGTTCGCGCTGGCCCAGATCGCCCGCCAGCGCGACGTGCGCCTGGAGGTGGTGCTCACCCTGCACGGCTTTTCCGCCTCCCTTCCCGAGGTGAACTCGGCGGTGACCGCCTTCGCCGCCACGGGGGCCCCGATCACGGTGCACGAGGCCGACGCGGACCAGGTGTTCGGCTCGGTGCTCAACGACTCCGTGGACAGGGCGTCGGGGCAGACCATCGCCAAGTGGGACGACGACGACTGGTACGGCCCCGACCACCTGGCCGACCTGATGCTGGCACGGACCTATTCCGGCGCCGACCTGGTCGGATGCAGCCCGGACTACGTGTACCTGGAGGAACTCGACCTGACCGTGTGGCGGAGCTACCGGTCGGAGATCCCCTCGCCCAACGTGGCGGGCGGGACCATCGTGACCGACCGCTCCGTGCTGGAGGAGGTCGGAGGCTTTCGCCCCCTGCCCAGAGCGATCGACAGCCAACTCCTCCTGGCCGTACGGCGCCTCGGTGGACGTGTCTACCGGGCCCACGGACTGGGTTACATGCTGCGTCGGGCGGGTCAGGGCCACACCTGGAACGAGGACGTCGGCTATTTCCTCCGCAAGAGCTCCGGACAGTGGTCCGGCTGGCGTCCCAGCGCCCTGATGGAGGGGGCGCCGGAGCCGTTGGACAGCCCCGATGGAGCGAGCGAGTACACGGGAGGACACCGTTGAGCACCTCGAAGAGCACGCCCGGCCCGGAACTGGTACCTCGCCGGCCGCCGACCCGCACCGACCCGATGGTCGAGACCGTACGGACCCAGGACGCCGAGGGCTCACCGAGGGTGTGGCGCAACGACTACTCGGTCCTGTGTCCGCCGCCGTTGGGCGCATGGGAGCCGACGTTGTCGGTGTCGGTGGTCGTTCCCGCGCACGGTCACCCGGACAAGCTGGCGATGGTGCTGGCCTCCCTGTCGGCGCAGAGCTACCCCTCGCACCTGATGGAGGTGATCGTGGTCGACGACGGTTCCCCCGAACCGCTCACCCTGCCTCCGGTACGACCCGACAACACGCGCCTGATCACCTCCGCGCCGGGCGACTGGGGTTCGGGTCACGCGGTGAACACGGGCGTGGCGGCCTCGTCGGGAACGGTCGTCCTGCGCCTGGACGCCGACATGCTGGTCTACCGCGAACACGTCGAGTCGCAGATGCGCTGGCACCACCTGCTCGACTACGCGGTGGTGATGGGGCACAAGATGTTCGTGGACTTCGACCCCGAGACGATGGACCCCGGATACGTGGCGGAGCAGGTGCGCGCGGGCCGGGCCGCCGACCTGTTCGACCGCGAGTCCGCCGACCCGCACTGGGTGGAGAAGTCCATCGCGAGGTACGACCGGTTGCGCACCGCCCACCACAGGGCGCACAAGGTGTTCGTGGGCGCCACCGGATCCCTGCACCGCGCGCTGTTCGACCGGGCCGGAGGGATGGACACCCGGCTCGTCCTGGGCGGCGACAGTGAGTTGGGGCACCGGCTGGGCCAGCAGGGCGCGGTCTTCGTCCCCGACCTGGACAGCAGCAGTTGGCACCTGGGGCGTTCCCAGATGCAGTCCCAGCGGGAGGCGGGTACGCGCTTCCGGATGCCGTACATGGCCAACCGGGTGCCCGACTTCCACCTGCGCCGCCAACGTCCGGAGCGGCAGTGGGAGGTGCCCCTGGCCGAAGTGGTGGTGGACGTGGAGGGCGCCACCCTGGAGGAGGCGGAGAGCACCGTCACGGCGCTGCTGTCGGGCACCACCCCCGACATCCGCCTGTGGCTGCTCGGACCGTGGGACGCGCTCGGCGAGGGGCGCAGGCCGCTGCTGGAGGAGGAGCGTCTGGACCTGCGTCTGATCCGGGAGATCTTCCGTGCGGACCCTCGGGTGCGTTTCGCCGTCGCGGAGCCCGAGCACGACCCTCGGACCCCGTTCCTGATGAGGCTCCCCCTCGGGGCACGCCTGGCCCCCGAGGCCCTGGCCACACTGGTGCGCACGGCCGACCGCACCGGAGTGGGCCTGCTGTGCGCGCTCCCGCCCGGGGAGACGGGCGGGGAGGGGGCGCTGCGCCTGGAACGGGTCGGCGCCTACGCCAGGGCACGCCACCTGTCCCCGGAGTCGACCGCTGAGGAGCTCGACCGCCTGGTGGAGCTGGTCTGCGGTGTCCAGTGGACGGGAGGGGACGGGATCTTCGACGTTCCCGGAGAGGAGATCGGAGCCGCCGAGGGGAGCGAACGCCTGCTTCGACGTCTCAGGCGAGCGGAGGGGGAGGCCAGAAGGCTACGGCGCCGCGCCGAGCTGGCCGAGCGCAAGCTGCGCTGGTTCACGCCGGACCTGGTACGCCGTGTACTGCGCAAGGTCGCCCGCTGAGCGGGGCACCTCTTGCGGGTGAGGACCATGCTCCCAGCGTCATCGTGGATCGTCGAGGGCGACGCTGGGAGCAGGATCGTCGCAGGATCGAACCCGCACGCGCAGTGCCCTCTACGGGACCCAGAGACCGAGCGCCTCGGCGACCAACGCGGGACGCTCCTGGCCCTCGATCTCCACGGTGTGGGTCGTGGTCACCAGATAGCCCTTGGGGGACTCCTGTACGGAGCTGAGTTCGACGCCGTCACGAATGCGCGAGCCGGACAGGACCGGCTGGAGGAAACGCACCTTGTTGAGTCCGTAGTTGATGGACATGGTGGGCTTCTCGGTGAGGGAGATGAGCGACTGGGAGAAGTGGGCCAGCATCGACAGGGTCAGGTATCCGTGTGCGATGGTGCCGCCGAAGGGGCCCTCGGCCGCCCTCTCCTGGTCGATGTGGATCCACTGGTGGTCCTTCGTCGCGTCGGCGAAGAGGGAGATCTGTTCCTGGTCGATGGTCACCCAGTCGGTGTAGCCCAGGTGTTCTCCCTGGGAGGCGATGACCTCGTGGATGTCGGCGAATACGCGCACCATGTCTCCTGATCGTCGGGTCCGGAGGATCGGGGAGCCGGACGGTGCCGCAACTCTACCTAACGCTGTTCGGTTATGGGAGAAGGGGGAGGACGAAGGAGCCGACGGGACGCCCCCGACGTGGGGAACGCGGGAACGAGGCACGCCTCGCGCCGGGGACGGGCTCGGATCCGTCTCACCGGCGATCGTGGTGGGCACGGGCGTCCCGGCCGCGCCGGGTCTCGCGCACACCGTCGGCGTCCATCAGCAGGGCCAGCTCGACGCGCTCGGCCAAAGCCGTGAAGTCCACGCCGTGCCCCGACCCGCTCTCGGCCAGCGGCACCGGGACCACCCCGTCGTGCGCGCGCACCGGGGGGACCGTCAGATCGCGTCCACGGGACCCCGCCCCGGGCATCTCCACCGGCAGGGACGCACCCGCCAGCGACGCCAGCGCGACCGTGGCGGCCCGACCGACCCCCGTCACCGCGGACGAACCGCACCAGACCTGCCATCCGGCGTCCACGGCACGGTCCACCGCACGGCGGGCGGGCGTCAGGCCGCCCAGTCGGGTCAGGTCGACGTTGGCCACACCACCGGCCTCGGCGCGGATCGCCGTACTCAGGTCCTCCACCGACCGCAACGAACGACCCAACGCCACCGGAGTGCGCAACTCGGCGCTCAACCGGGTGTGCGCGGCGAGGTCCTCCGGGGCGAAGGGATCCTCGATCGCCAACAGGCCGAGACCGTCCAGGACGCGCAGCGCGTCGAGGTCGGCGGGGGACTCGGTGTACCGACCCCCCGCGTCCACTTGCAGGACCAGGAACGGAAAGCTCGTCTGCACCGCGCGCACCACGTCGGCGTCCCAACCGGGCTGGATCTCCAGGCGAACGCGCCGGAAACCCGCGCCCACCTGACGGTTCACCTCGGTGACCACCGACTCCACCGACACCTGCCGGGGCAGGGTCACCCCCGCGGTGAGGGCGGTCCGCTCCCCACCCAGGGCCTGGGAGAGCGGAGAGCCGCGCCGACGGCTCCACAGGTCCCAGCAAGCGGTGTCCAGGGCGCTGACCACCGCCGGTTCCCAGGGCAGGTCCGCCCAGACCTCACCGGCCTCCGTGGGCCGTTGCCAGGAATGGTGGAGCAGAGCGGGGGCGAAGGCGGAGGTGAGCGCCTCCCACTGGGCCGCGGTGGCGTGCGGGAGTTCGCCCCAGCCGCTGACACCCTCGCCGTCGGACACCCTGACCAGAACGGGCCCCTCGGTGAGGGTGCTCCGGCCGCCGGCCTGCCGCCGGAGCCGCATCAGTTCGAGTTCGACAATCCGGGTCACGGTCGCCGAGCCGGTCTGTGCCACGCTGTTCCACCTCGGTGCTCGTCCTCCCGCAGGTCACTCGGCCGTCGGGACCGGAAAGCGGGCGTTCCCTTCGACGGTACCCCCGGCCGACCAGCGCGACCACCCCGAACGGTGCGGCGCGTACCACCTGGCCGGCCAGGCGGTTCAGGCGTCGGCCGGTACCTCCTCCAGCGGCCGGTGCTCGAACCCGTGGGCCTCGGCGACCGGAGCCGAGACCACGTCGCCGTCGAAGGTGTTCAGACCCCTGGCCAAGGACGCGTCCTCGCGCATGGCCCGCCGCCAGCCCTTCTCCGCCAGAGCCACCACGTAGCGCAGGGTGTCCTTGGTCAGCGCGTGGGTGGAGGTGTTGGGCACCGCGCCGGGCATGTTCCCCACGCAGTAGAACACCGTGTCGTGCACCTGGAACGTGGGGTCGGCGTGCGTGGTGGGACGGGAGTCCTCGAAACAACCGCCCTGGTCGACGGCGATGTCCACCAACACGGACCCCGGACGCATCCGCGACACCACCTCGTTCGACACCAACGTGGGCGTCCTGGCACCCGGCACCAGCACCGCGCCGATCACCATGTCCGACTCCAACACCGACCGCTCCAGCTCGAAGGCGTTGGAGACCACCGTCTTGACACGACCCTGACACAGGGCGTCGACCTGCCGCAGCCTGTGCACGTCCAGGTCCAGCACGGTCACGTCCGCGCCCATGCCCACCGCGGTCTGCGTCGCGTTCAGGCCGGACACCCCCGCGCCGATCACGGTCACCCGTGCCGGGCGCACGCCCGGCACCCCGCCCATCAGCACGCCACGGCCGCCGTGGGGCCTTTGCAGGGCCGTCGCCCCCACCTGCGGAGCCAGACGGCCGGCGACCTCCGACATCGGGGCCAGCAGAGGCAGGGAGCCGTCCGGCAACTGCACGGTCTCGTAGGCGATACCGGTCACCCGTCGTTCCAACAGCGCTTCGGTGCACTCGCGCGTGGCGGCCAGGTGCAGGTAGGCGAAGAGGGTCTGCCCCTCACGCAGGAGGTGGTACTCGTCGGGGGTCGGTTCCTTGACCTTCAGGATGAGTTCGCCCTCGGCCCACACCTGGTCGGCGGTGTCCAGGACGCGGGCGCCCGCGGACACGTACTCGGCGTCGGAGATGGAGGATCCGAGCCCCGCCTCGCGTTCGATGAGCACCTCGTGACCTCGACCGACCAGCTCGTGCACTCCAGCGGGGGTGATCGCCACCCGGTACTCGTGGTTCTTGATCTCGCGGGGCACGCCGATGCGCACGGTTCCTCCTGCTGTCGTCTTCGTCTACACCTCCACTGCCGTTCGCGGAGGCACGCTCGTACTGCCGTCAACACGTGTGGCTGTCAGCGGCCTTGTCGACAGTATGTAAGGCGGGCTCCGAAGAGTGTGAGGCGGGTGCGTGCCTGTGCCCGAGGACCTCATCGCGCACCGCCCCGACCGTGACCCAGGACCCAGACCCGCCGCACCCGCCCCGTCAGTTCCCTGCCCGCGTACGGGCTCGGATCCGTCGCGGGGACCGCCACCCGCGCACGGGGGTCGAAGGCGACGAGGTCGGCGTCGAAGCCGGGCGCGATCCGACCCTTGGTCCCCAGCCCCAGCAGCTCGGCCGGAGCGCCGGACGTCCAGCGCGCCAGATCACGTAAGTCCCTCCCGCGTCGGTGGGACGCCGTCCACAGCGCGGACAGGCTCCACTCCAGCGTGTACAGCCCGCGGGCCGGGAGGTGGCCCGACCCGACCGAGGTGATCGACGATCCCCGCGCGAGCAGCGCGCTCCACAACGCCTTGCGGTTGGCGTCCGAACGCACCGGCGGACGACAGGCGTGCGCGGGCGAATCCGGTGCCAGGGACTCCGCCGGCAGACACAGGTAGTGGGGGCAGGTCTGGGCCGACAACGACACCCCCACCGCACCGGCGGCCTCCAACAGCGCCGCGCACTCGGCCGCGGTGAAAGGGCACACGTGCGTGCGCGTCCCCGCCATGCGGGCCGCGGCGATCACCCGTTCCAACCCGCGCCGCTCCGCTCGGGGAAGGCGCTGATCGGCCGGACCCTGGGCCGACCCCAGCTCCGCGGCGTCCTCCGCGTGCACCAACAGCACGCTGTCCAACGCCGTCAGTTCGGCCATCACCTTGCGCAACAACGTTTCCCCGAGCGCGGCCGTGTCCGGTGCCCCTCCGTCCGACAACGAGCAGGAGAACCCCACCGCGCCCGCCGCCTGGAGGTCGGCCAGGTCGAGCGGGGTGGTGCCCCAGGTCACCCCGCCCAGGAAGAGCACGGGCACCGCGGCCCCGGCCGCCGCCCGTCGGTGTTCTCGCAGGGAATCCGCGCAGGTGATGGCGGGACGGGCCGGTGAGGGGGAGACCACCACACAGGTCACCCCGCCGCGCAGGGCCGCCTCGCCGGCCAGGAGGTAGGCTCTGGACAGCTCCTGCCCCGGCACGTACACCCCGGTGCCCAGGTCCACGGCCCCCGGCATCAGGGCCACGTCGCCGAGGTCGGTCACCTCGTGCGCCGCCATGTCGGCACGGTAGGGGCCCACGACCTCGATCCGACCGTCGCGCACCCCCACGGAGGCGGGGCCGACCCCCTCGGCGGTGACCACATGCCTGGACCTGACCACACTGTCGAACACGGTCAACGCCGTCCCCTTCGATAGGCTCGCGACGAGAGGGTGTGCTGTCAAAAGCCACGGTGGGGGCCGTGACGGGGGCGGCGCACGGAGAGAGGGCGGGGAACCGTCGTCTCGACCGGGGCCCGGCCCCGTTCACCGACGCGGGCGCGACCTTCCAGGTCACACCCCTCGGTGCTCCGGTCATCCCCCGGGCACCGAGCGTATCGCGGGGTGCCCTTCGCAGGGGTGAAAACGCGATATCCGCCCGGATCCGTGGACATTGCGGCCTGGGCCGCCGCGCTGGGACGTGAGCGCGAGATCACATCATCGGACCCGGTCCGCCAAGGCGTGAGCCGAGCGCGCAGGGGTGGTGGTGCACGCCCGAATCCGACACCGTGTAGTGACGGTCTAACCTTGATCGAGGTGTTCCTCAGTGCACGGCCCCTGCCGGAAAAAGGACCGAACAGGCACGAGACCGACACACGACCAAGGGCCCTGACCAGCCATAACCAACGAGATCGACGACGGAGTGGCACGTGGCTCCTCCCGCACAGAATCCGACATCCCCCCTCAACGAACACCATGACGACGCTCCGGGCCTGGAGCGGTTCCCCCTCTTCGCCGTGGCGGCCGGAGCACTGTGCCTCCTCGGGCTGGCTCTGACCCTCGTGCTCGGTGGAGCCGCCTTCCCCGAGGTCATCCCGGGCCTGCCCGACGCCGGCGAGGCGGTCCGCTGGGGCATGCCCTTGGCCAAGGTCACCATGGACGCCGCCGCGGTCGTGACGGTCGGTCTGCTACTGCTCACGGTGGTACTGCTGCCGTCCGAGAAGGGCAGGCTCTCCCCGCAGGCGGTCGGTTACGTGCACGGCGCCACCTGGGCGGCCCTGGTGTGGGCCCTGGCCGCGGTGATGACCCTGTACTTCCAGGCCTCGGAGTTCCTCGCCAGACCCGCGGGTCAGGTCAGCGTGGACGAGGTCACCGCCTACGCCGGGTCGGTCTCCGGCGGCATCGCGCTGATGTTCGTCATCCTCGTCACGACGGGCATCGCCCTGTTCGGGCGCACGGCCACCACGGCCACCAGCGGCCTGTGGCTGCTCGGGCTCTCCCTGGTCGCGCTCACACCACCGGCCCTGACCGGCCACTCGGCCTCCTCGGGCTCGCACGAACTGGCGGTGACCGGGCTGGCCCTGCACGTCATCGCCATCAGTGTGTGGGTGGGCGGCGTGCTCGCCCTCACCTACCACGCGATGCGGCCGAAGGCGCAGGACCCCTCGGTCGCCGCCCACCGGTTCAGCCGCCTGGCCCTGTGGGCCTATGTGGGTGTGGCCGTCAGTGGCGTCGCCAGCGCGCTGGCGCGCCTGGCCTCTCCCATGGAGCTGGTCCTCACCGAGTACGGGTTGATCATCCTGGTGAAGATCATCCTGTTCGCGGTTCTGGGCGTCTTCGGTTACATGCACCGGGAGTTCGCCCTCACACGGCTGGACGGCGCCGAGCCCGGCTCGGGGGGAGAGGCCTTCCAACGCCCCCTGTTCCTCCGTGTGGCCCTGGTGGAAGTGCTCATCATGGCCGTGGTGATCGGTGTGTCCGTCGGCCTGGGCCGCACCGCGCCGCCCCCTCCGCCGGCGGGCGCCGTGGACCCGGCCGCCGCCATCCTCGGCTTCCCCGTCCCACCGCCCATGAGCGTGCAGACCCTGCTCACCCTGTGGCGCCCCGACCTGTTCTTCATCATGTTCGTGGTGGTCGCGGGCGGACTGTACGCGGCCGCCGTGACACGACTGCTGCGCCGGGGCGACAGCTGGCCGGTCGGACGCACGGTGGCCTTCGCGGCGGGGATGTTGACCATCGTCCTCGTACAGCTGACCGGCTTCGCGACCTACGCGAAGGTGCTGTTCTCGACGCACATGATCCAGCACATGGTGCTGGCGATGGTCACGCCCATCCTGCTGGTGCTGGGAGCACCGGCCACCCTGGCCCTGCGCGCGCTGAAGCCGGCCGTACGGCGCGGTGACCGTGGCCCGCGCGAGTGGTTGACCCTGTTCCTGAACAGCCGCTTCTCCAAGGTGGTGACCCATCCGGGATTCGCCACCCCGATGTTCGTGCTCAGCCTCTACGTGCTGTACTTCACCCCGCTGTTCCCCGTGCTCATGAACGACCACGTCGGTCACATGATCATGAACGTGCACTTCCTGCTGGCCGGTTTCCTCTTCTACTGGATCATCGTGGGAGTGGATCCGGCGCCGCGGAAGGTGCCCTACCTGCTGAGGATCCTGTTGCTGCTGTTGGCGATGGGGTTCCACGCCTTCTTCGGCATCGCGATCATGATGCAGTCGGTGCCCATGGCGATGGAGTTCTACGGCCGGTTCGAGGTGCCGTGGATCGAAAGCCGCCTCGACGACCAGTACGCGGGCGGTGGCGTCGCCTGGGCGCTGGGCGAGATCCCGACCGCGTTGGTCATGGTCGCGTTGGTCTGGCAGTGGGCACGCGACGACGAAAGGCAGGAGCGGCGCCGCGAACGGCACAGTCGTAGGGGCGGCTCCGAGGACGCCGACCTCGACGCCTACAACGCATACCTGGCCGAACTCGACCGGCGTTCGCGCGGAGAGGGTACGGCCCAGGCGACCGCGGAGCGGACCCTGACCACTGAGACGCCCCGGGACGCCGACGGGGACGAGGTGGAACCGAAGGCCGGGCGCGAGGAGCGCACCGGGTCGGGTGAGGACTCCCCGGACGATTCCCCGGACCTTCGCTCCAGCAGCGGAACCTGAACCGGTCCATGGCGGGGGCGTACCGTTCGGTGCGCCCCCGCCGCCGTACCAGGGGCGTTCGCCCGGACGGCGGAGACCGCGCGACGTGCGGGGCTCCCCGACCTGGAGCGAACGGCCATGTCGGAGGGCGGCACGAGGAGGTCCCGCTCGGGGGTCGACACGGCCTCACGGCGGGAGAAGGACCGCAACGGCGCCCGCCGCACCGTCGAGGAACGGGGTTCGACGTTCCGCTCGTCCCCGGCCGTCTCGGAGCGGACCCGCCGTGCGCGCCACTGTTCGCGGCGGTCGACGACCTGGAGCGGACCGTCGCGGAGACCTCGCCGAAGGCGGGCCCCGGGTGGCCGGAGGACCGCTGTGGGAGAGGCCGTACCCGCTGTTCGACGCCCCACGGGAGAGGGCGCGCACGCCTTCGGACCCTTGAGCGAGGTACGGCTCAGGTCAGGGGTGGCCCCGGTCCCCGCCGGGACGCGCCGACCGAGACGGCCCCACCGGTCCGCGCGGCGGAGGAGGAAACAAAAGGGCGACGGCGGCGAATCGGCACCGGAACGATCAGACCAGCAGGGCGGCCACGGACGTCCCCACCAACCCGAGCACCAGGCAGATCAACAGACCGGCGGCCGACACCGGCAGGGACGGTCGCAGCGAGGCGAGGGCGGACCGGTCTCCGGTCGAGGCCTGACGGCGTGCCACCATCGGCAACATCACCACGTTCACCGCGCACACGATGGCCGCCACACAGACGGCCGCGGCGAACGCCGGCCAGAATCCGGAGCCGGAGGACAGGAAGTCGACGGCGGTCGACGTCGGAAGCGCCACCAACACCACGACCGAGGCGACCCCGAACGCCACACGCACTCCGGGCGCGGCCCCGCGCGAGCTTCCCGAGAGCACGAGGAGCAGACCAAGGAGGGCCGCCATCAGGATGGCGCCCACGATTCCGAACACGGCGATGCCGACCAGCGAATTCACGTTGGACATTGTCGCACCGCTCCCGGGTCGGCCGGTTCCGGGGTCGTCATGGGACCCCCTCCCCGGCGAGGGGGTCAACCCACGTGCCTCACATGGGAACCCGCCGCGCCCTTGACCACCTTCAACTGCGTCGGCACGCGTTGCCTGAGGTCGGCGACGTGGCTCACCACACCCACGGCCCGTCCGCCGTCACGCAGCCTGTCCAGCACCTCCAACACCTCCTCCAAGGTGTCCTCGTCCAGGGTGCCGAACCCCTCGTCCACGAACAGGGTGTCGATGTCGGCTCCGCCGGCCTCCGCGCCGGCCACATCGCCCAGCCCCAGGGCCAGGGCCAGGGAGCTGAAGAACGTCTCCCCGCCCGAGAGCGTGGCCGGGTCGCGTTCCACCCCCGTCCAGGCGTCGACCACCCGCATGCCCAGACCGCCGGCCGAACGCGCCCGCCCGTCCCCGGCGGCCTTGTCCACCGTGTACCGCAACTCGTACCGGCCGTCCGACATCGTCACCAGCCGGTCGTTGGCCGCGGCCACCACCTGTTCCAGCCGGGAGGCCAGCACGTACGCGGACAGGCGTACGTTGTCGGTGTTGTCGGAAGAAAGACCCGTGGTCAGATCCCTCAGTCCCCGGGCCACGGCGTAGCGGCGCAGGACCGGTTCACGGCCCGCCAGACACTCACCGAGTTCCGCCCGCAGCGCGGTGAGGCGGCGCGCCCTCTCCAGCAGCATGCTCTGCCGGCTCACGGCCTGGTCGGCGGCCTCCGCGGCCCGCCTCGCCGTGGAGGCCGCCCCCTCCAGGTCGGGCGCCGGCAGCTCCGCCGCCGCGACCAGGGCGGGGTCGCTCATCGCGGCCTCGGCGGCGGCCAGCTCGGCGTCGAAGGAACGGGCGCGTTCGCGCAGCGAGCGCCGCCGCCGCTCGTCCAAAGCGACCTCCCACACGGCGGCTTCGTCGACGAACCCCGCCTCCTCACGGGACCTCTGTGCCTCTCCGGTGGCGGTCCCAAGCTCCTCCAACGCACGGTCGCGATCGTCGACGGCGTCGGCGGCGGCGCGCAACAGGTCGGCCTCACCGTGGAGTCTGGTGATCCGCTCGTTCAGCCCGGCGTCGTCTCCACGCGCCTGGTCCAACAGCGCGGTCAGCCGCCCGTGTTCGCGTACGGAGTTGTCCAGGTCGGCCCTCACCTGGATCTCCTGGCGGGACAACTCCTCCTCGCGTGAGCGGGCCCGTTCCAGCTCCTCGGCGGCCTGTGTCAGGGCCTCCTCCAGCCGCAGGGCCTCCTCGGCGGCGGCACGGGCGCGCGCCAGCGCGTCGCCGCGGGTCTCCACCTCCTCGCGGGCGGTGTCGGCGGTGTGGCCCTCGGCGCGCTCGTGGGCCGCGGAGAGCTTCTCCCGTAGCGCCGCCACGGCGCTCTCCGCCTCGGTGCGGCGGGCCGTCGCGGCTTCGGCCGCCTCCCGGGCCCCTTCCTCCTCCTCGGCGGAGACCAGACCCTGGCCGGAGGGACGGGCGGGAAGGGGGTGTTCCATCGACCCGCACACCGCGCACGCCTCGCCCGGGACGAGACCGGCCGCCAGTTCGGCCGCCATGTGCGTGTTCCGACGTTCACGCAGTCGGAGCGCGCGCTCGCGCGCGGCCTGGGCCTCGTCCACGGCCGTGCGCCACAGCCCTTCCGCCGTCTCCAGCTCCCGGCTCAGACGCTCGTGCTCCGTGACCGCGTCCCGACGTCGCAGGGCGGCGGCCAGAGCGGCCTCGGCCGACTCCGTCCGCGCGGCCCGCTCCCGCACCTCGCGCAGCTCTTCGGTCAGTCGCTCCAGGCGGAGGGGGAGTTCGGCGGCCAGCGCACGCCGGCGCTCCAGTTGCCCGCGAAGGTCGGCCAGACGTGCCGTCAGGGCGGTGACGGAGCGCCCCAGGGTCCGGCAGCGTTCGGCCTCCCCCCGCAGGAGGTCCAACCGCGCCAGTTCGTCGCGACGCTCCCGTTCGGCCTCGCGCAGTACCTCCTGCGGTGCCCGGTCGGTGGTGCCGGTCGGCGAGAGCGCGGCGGTGTCGATACCGGTGATATCGCCGACCAGGGACAGACGTTCGGCGACGGCCAGTTCGCACTTGTCCGCCTCGGTGCGTCGACTGTCACGGGCCCGCAGGAACGGCAGGACCGTCTCGGCCCGCTCGGCGGCCTCCAACTTGACGTCGATCTCCGCACGCCACGCGGTGTGCTCGGCGAGCCGGGCACGGTGGCGGCGGGCGGAGGCCAGTCGTTCCTGGCGGTCGCGCAGATCCCGAGCCTCGGCCAGGGCCCGCTGCGCGCTCTCCCTGGCCTCGGTGAAACCGGCGGTCACCGACTCCGCGTCCCGCGCGGTCGCGGAGGTGACCAAGGCCAGTTCCGCGGCCCAGGCGGACAACAGCTCCTCGGGTGGTTCGGGGGCGGTGGAGCGGCCGACCTCGGCGATCCGCGCGGCGATCGCGCGCACCTCCTCGTCGGAGGCCTCCACCTCGTGGCGCAGTCGGTTGGTGTGTTCCTTGAACCACTCCTCCACGTCGCGGAACACCCGGGTGTTGAAGATCCGCTCCAGGGAGTCGCGACGTTCGTCGGACCTGGCACGCAGGAAACGGGCGAAGTCCCCCTGGGGGAGCATGGCGGTCTGGCAGAACTGTTCGAGGGTCAGCCCGACCAGGTCGCCGACGAACTGTCCCGCCTCGTCGGGACGGTTGGTCACCCCCTCCCAGCGGCCGTCGACCCGTTCCTGGACGAGCACCTTGGCGTTCTCGACCCTCGTGCCGGCCCCGCGCTTCTTGGGCCGCTCCCAGCGAGGGCTGCGTTCGATACGGACGCGACGGCCCCTGACGGTGAACTCCAGGGTGATCCTGGGAAGACGGTCCAGGGGGGCGTGGTCGCTCTTGGGGGAGCGGTCCTTGCCGCGGGCGCCCGGAACGTTGCCGTACAGGGCGAAGCACACCGCGTCCAACACGGAGGTCTTTCCCGCGCCGGTGGGGCCGTGGATGAGGAAGAGGCCACCGGCGCTGAGGCGGTCGAAATCCACCTTCTCGGTGCCGGCGAAGGGGCCGAAGGCCTCGATGGTGAGGGTGTGCAGTCGCATCAGCGCGTCCTCTCCTGAAGCCGTACCTGCTCGACGGCGGTGTTCACCAGGGCCTCCTCCTCGGAGGTGGCGGGGGTGCCACGGGCCCAGGCGATGAAGTCGCCGACCACCTGACGCTCACTGCGGTCGGCGACGGGGGTGGTGACCGGACGTGTGGAGGGGGGACCCCCCTCGGGGGCGAACTCCAGGACCAGGGTGTGGGGAAAGCGTTCGCGCAGCCGGTCCATGGGGTGGGCGGGACGGCGTGCGTCGGTGAGGGTCACCTGTAGCCAGTGGTCGGTGTAGGCCTCCCACTCGGGGCGGGTGAGCAGATCCTCGATCCGGCCGCGGACACGGGCCAGTGGGCGGGGCACCGGGGCCTGGACGAACTCGGTCCCGGCCAGACCGTCGCCGTCCAGATCCACCACCCAGTAGCCCTTGGTGTGGTGTTCCTCGGAGAAGGAGTAGGCCAGTGGACTGCCCGAGTAACGCACGGACGGGGTGATGGTCTGGCGCCCGTGCAGGTGGCCAAGGGCGACGTAGTCGACCCCGTCGTAGACCGAGACCGGCACGTGCGAGGCACCGCCCACGGAGATGTCGCGTTCGCTGTCGGAGGGTTCGCCGCCCGTGACGAAGGCGTGGGACAGCACCACCGAGCGGGTTCGGGGGCGCCGGGAGAGGTCGGCGCGGACCAGGTCCATGGCGTACCCGATCGCCGCGGGGTGTCCGCGCTGGGGAAGCTCCCAGTGGTGGCGGGCGATCTCCGGTTCGAGGTAGGGGAGGCAGTAGAAGGCGACGGGCCCGTGTTCGTCGTCGATGACGACGGGGGTGTCGATCCCGTCCAGAGAGCTGCGCAGATGGACGCCGGAGGCGTCGATCAGGCCCGAGGCGAAGGACATCCGGGCCATGGAGTCGTGGTTGCCGCTGATCAGGACGGCGCGGGCCCCGGTGGCGCGGATACGGCCGAGCGCGCGGTCGAACAGGCGCACGGCGTCCACCGGGGGCAGCGCGCGGTCGTAGAGGTCACCGGCCACGACCACGACGTCGATCCGGTGCTCGCGGATGGTGTCGACGAGATGGTCGAGGAAGGCGGCCTGGGCGTCGAGGAGGTTCTCCCGATGGAAGGAGCGACCCAGGTGCCAGTCCGAGGTGTGCAGCAGACGCATGGCACCGGACACTACCGAACACGGGGCCGCCCCGTCCGGGAGAATCTCCTCCTGTGGAGATCCTCTCCCCGAGGGGATCAGTCCTTGCGGGCGAGGGTGAGGCCGTCGCCGAGGGGCAGCAGCACCTGGGTGACGCGGTCGTCCTCCACCAGACGGCGGTTGAAGTCACGGATGCCCTGTACCGCCGGTGAGGTGTTGGTCGTGTCCACCACCCGTCCGTGGGAGAGGGTGTTGTCGGCCAGGATCAGGCCGCCCGGACGGACGCGGGGGACCAGCTCCTCCCAGTAGTCGACGTAGCCCTCCTTGTCGGCGTCCAGGAAGGCGAGGTCGAACCGGGGCTCCTCGGGAAGCTCACGCAGGGACTCCAGGGCGGGGCCGATCCGGAGGGTGATCTTGTCGGCCACCCCGGCGCGTTCCCAGTAGCGGCGGGCGACGGAGGTCCACTCCTCGCTGATGTCCAGGGCCAACAGCCGGCCGTCGTCGGGCAGCCCGCGGGCGAAGCAGAGGGAGGAGTACCCGGTGAAGGTACCGACCTCCACGATCTCGCGGGCGCCGCAGATACGGGTGAGCAGTGTGGTGAAGACACCCTGCTCCGGGCCGATCTGCATTCCCTTGTGGTCGGGGAAGAGCCTCGCCGTCTCCTCCACGAGGTCGGTCAGGACGGAGTCGACCGGCGTGCTGTGGTCGACGATGTAGGCGTGCAGCTGGGGGCTCAGGCCCTCTGAGGATCGAGTCACGTGGCCACCCTAGAGCAGCCTCTGCGGGGCTTCCAGCACCACCGTGGAGGAAGGGGAGGGGGAAGGTCGGGGACGTTCTCCCGGGCCTTGCGGGAGACGAGGCGTCACGAAGGGCCTTCTGCCCGGATCCGGGTACGGTGACGCTCCACGCTCCCCGGGCACCGACGACGTCCCGGGGAGCGGCTCGCCGGGACGGACCCTCGGCGTCGACGGCCAGATGCCGGTCGGCCCCTCAGTACTCGGGCAGGAGGGCGGGCCAGTCGAACAGATAGAGCGCTCCCACGATTACACCCGTGGTCAGCAGGGGGGTGACCAGTTTCTTCTCCACGGGACCGTCCGTGGCGAAACCCTTTCCCTGGCCGAAACGCTTCTTGTAGAAGGGCCAGAAAAGGGGGACGCCCATCCTGGTGATCATGTCGCCGAAGAAGTGCAGTATCACGCCGAACGCCACGGCCAGACCCAGCCAGCTGTAGTTCACGCCCGCCGTGTACAGGGCGAGCGTGATCCCGGCCGTGGCCATCGCGTTGATGACCCCCGAGGCGACACGGTTCTTGTCCAGGCCGAACCCCAGGCCCTGGAGCGCGATGCCGATGAGCAGGAACACGAAGACCTGGACGGCCATCTCCGACCACAGCGCCAGCAGTTGGACGAGCACGCCCATGAGCACGGCGAAGAAGAACGAGTGGGTCCCCATCCGGTGCCCGCCGAAGAGGAAGCCGAGCATGCCGCTCAGCGTTTCGGTGACCTTGCCGTAGGTCTTGGTCACCGTCGCGCTCTTGTGGTCCAGGTCGGGCAGCAGTGCCGCGCCGGCGCAGACCAAAGAACCGGCGACGATCTCACCGGGGCCCAGGTGAAAGCTGAGTCCGAGAAATTCCCTGCCCTGGACCAGCGGAACGACCGCCATCCAGCCGACCACGCCACTCAAGGCGTGCGAGTGCCCCATCATGGGCGGAACCGTAGCGGAGTGCGGCATTCACTGCCAACGCGGGGTCTCCGCCGTCACCCAAGGCACTTCCGTGCCATTTCGAGGACCGATATCACGGCGCTCCACGTAGGTCGTTGACGGTCGTCTCCGGAGATTGGTAAACAACCACCAACCCCAGGGTGGCGCGCCACCGAACCCCACGATCCTGATGACAGGGGCCGCACATGAACTCCCACCACCCTCCCTCCGGCACCCTCATCCGACGGCTCGGCGCCACGGGGGCGGCGTTGGTCCTGGTCGGCACGTCCGCCGGCCCCGCCGTCGCGGACGGCGGCACCGACGACACGCTCACGATCGCCATCGCCCAGCAGGTCGACTCGTTCAACCCCTTCACCGCACAGCTCGCGGTGACCACCAACATCCTGCGCCATGTCTACGACTCCCTGGTCACCGTCGATCCCGACACGGGCAAGCCCGCGCCCTCGCTGGCCGAGTCGTGGGACTCCAGCGACGACGGTCTCACCTGGACCTTCCGGCTGCGCGACGACGCGGTCTTCACCGACGGCGAGCCCCTCACCGCGGACGACGTGGCGTGGACCTTCACCACGATGATGGAGAACGAGGCCGCGGCCATCGCCAACGGCAACTACGTCTCTGGCTTCGACGCGGTCACCGCCGAGGACGACCACACCGTCGTCGTCGAGTTGGACGAGCCCCAGGCCACCATGACCGCCCTCAACATCCCCATCGTTCCCAGGCACGTCTGGGAGCCGATCCTGGAGGAGGAGGGAGAGGCCTTCTCCGACTACGGCAACGAGGACTTCCCGACCGTGGGCAGCGGCCCCTTCGTCCTCGCCGGCCACGACCGGGGCAGGTCCATCACCCTGGAGGCCAACCCCGACCACTGGCGTGGCGCCCCCGGCTTCGACGAGATCGTCCTGCGCTACTACTCGGAGAAGGACGCCGCCGTCGAGGCCCTGCGCAGCGGCGAGGTCTCCTTCGTCTACGAACTCACCCAGGCCCAGGCCTCCGCGCTGGAGTCCACGGGCGACATCGAAGTCAACACCGCCGATGGCAAGCGCTTCCAGGCCTTCACCATCAACCCCGGGGCGGTGACCCAGGACGGGGAGGAGTTCGGTGACGGCCATCCCGCCCTGGCCGACCGCACCCTACGGCAGGCCATCGTCATGGCGATCGACAACGAGGAGGTCGTGGAGAAGGGGCACGGAGGCCAGGCCGTGGCGGCGGGAGGGTACGTCCCACCCCGCTACGCCGACTTCCACTGGGCTCCCCGGGGCGAGGAGGCCATCCTCGACTTCGATCCCGACGCGGCCAACGCCATGCTCGACGAGGCCGGGTACGAAAGGGGCGACGACGGCGTGCGCGTCTCGCCCGACGGCGATCGTCTCGCACTGCGCATGCACGTCCACCAGGACCGTCCCGACAACGTCAACACCGGCCTGATCCTGGTCGAGCGTCTCGCCGACATCGGCATCGAGGTCGAGAACCTCACCGTCGACCCGGGCGTGCTCAGCGACGCCCTCTACGCGGGCGAGTACGACCTCATCTTCACCGGATGGACGGTCAACCCCGACCCCGACTACGTCTTCAGCATCCACACCTGCGGGGCGCTGCCCACCGAACCCGGCACCATGCAGGGCGACGCCTACTTCTGCGACGAGGAGTACGACGAGCTCTACCAGGCCCAGCTCGCCGAGTACGACCGGGACGCCCGTGCCGAGATCGTCCACCGGCTCCAGGAGGTCCTCTACCGCGAGGCCGTCGTGAACGTCCTGGCCTACCCCAACATCATGGAGGCCTACCGCACCGACCAGATCGCCTCCATCCAGTACGAGCCCACCGAGGGCGGCAACATCTGGGGCCAGGACGGCTACTGGGCCTGGTGGTCCGCCGAACCCGCCTCCGCGGCGGCCGGGGCCCTCACCTCCGCATCCTCCGCCAGGATCTGGATCGGTGCCGGGGTGGTGCTGGTCGTCCTCGCCGCCGCCGGAGGATTCCTGCTGCTGCGCCGACGCGCCACCATGGAGGACCGCGAGTGACCAGTACTCCCACCACGGCGGGCGATCCGCCCGGGGCCCCGGCGCGGGACGCCTCCGCCCCGGCGGCCCCCGCCGGACCCGGCCGCGCGCGGCGTGTGGCCCGCTA
>NZ_JASCXJ010000020.1 GCF_030271535.1 Nocardiopsis sp. ATB16-24
CGCACAAAGCACCAACGCACGCCTGTTCCTGCTCACCGACCCCCCACCCGACCAGGCCCCCTTCACCCCCACCCCCCACACCGGGCTGCTCCTGCTCACCCGCCAACCCACCCTGGCCCGTGACGCCGACCGCATCCTGCTGCTGCACCAAGGACGTGTCACCGAGACCGGCACCCACCACCACCTGCTGGCCCGCGGCGGAGCCTACGCACGCCTGTACGCCCTCGCCGGAGCCCACCGCGCCCTAGGATGAACCCGTGACACCACCAGGCAAGGAACTCACCGTCGGCCAGGTCGCCGAACGCTCCGGAGTCACCGTCTCGGCCCTGCACTTCTACGAACGCCAAGGCCTCATCCAGGCCCGCCGCACCCCCGGAAACCAGCGCCGCTACCGCCGCGACACCCTGCGACGGGTCGCCTTCATCCGCATCTCCCAACGCGTGGGCATCCCCCTGGCCAAGATCCGCCAGGCCCTGGACTCCCTCCCCCAAAGCCGCACACCCACCCGCCAGGACTGGGCCCGCCTGTCCGAGCAGTGGCGCGAAGAACTCAACACCCGCATCGACCAACTCGTCCGCCTCCGCGACGACCTGACCGACTGCATAGGCTGCGGATGCCTGTCCCTGAGCACCTGCACCCTGTCCAACCCCGACGACGAACTCGCCACCTCAGGCCCCGGACCACGCCACCTGATGGTCCCCGCCCTGAAGAACGAAAGCACCCCCGGCACCGACCCCACCCCGACCGCACACGACCACGCCTAGCCACGGAGGGCGCCCAGGCCACGAACCCGGGCCCTCCAACACCGAAACGGGGGCCCGTCACACCACCGGCCCCCGCCACACGATCACGACCCCGCTCAGGGGCCGCCCTCACCTCCCGGCCGCCTCGTCCCGCCCACGCTGGGCCAACTTGTCGGCACGCTCGTTGCCCTCGTCCCCGCTGTGCCCGCGCACCCAACGCCACTCCACGTCATAACGCGAGGCCACCTCGTCCAGACGCTGCCACAGATCCACGTTCTTGACCGGCTTCTTGTCCGCCGTACGCCACCCGCGCCGCTTCCAGTTCTCCACCCAGGAAGTGATGCCGTTACGCACGTAGGAGGAGTCGGTGTGCACCAGCACCGGCAAGGGCTTCTTCAAACTCTCCAACGCCCGAATGGCCGCCATCAACTCCATCCGGTTGTTGGTGGTCTGCTTCTCGCTGCCGTACATCTCCTTCTCGTGCTCGCCGTAGCGCAGCCACACACCCCACCCTCCCGGGCCCGGGTTGCCGCTGCACGCTCCGTCGGTGTAAATGACCACTCGCCGCGTCGACTCCTCGTCGACCTCGTCCCCGTTACGCATGCCGGGCAATCTATCGCCCTCCACGGTCACGAAAAGGCCACATCCCCCCACGAACGCGCCACAAAAAGAGCCACAACCGACCAGTGGCACCCCACGACCCGCCATTGCGGACCACCACGCACACCAAAGGCACCCTCACACCCGCCGGTGCCGACCACCGCCCACAGCACCCCTCGACGGCCGCCACGGCCCTTCTGAACCCTCAAAGCACCCCGACCACACCCACGAAACGAGGCAGGGGCCGACCACACCCACCCCAACCCCGTGAGCGTCCACGACGACGCCCCGACCCCCCAAGGCCATGACCCCGGGCCAGGCCCACCGCGCACACCCTCCAACCACGAAGGAGGGGGCGCGCCCGCCGTGAGCGGACGCACCCCCTCCTTCTTCGTGGCTCGGGCCCCGTTCAGGCCGAGAGCTCCTCGACCAACTCCTCGGCGCGTTCCTGACGGCGCGCGAAAACGTCGTTGGCCATCTCGTTCATCTTCTTCAACACCCGCTTACGCTCACGCGTACTCAACCGGTCCACGTACAACCGGCCCAGGGTGTGATCGGTCTCGTGCTGTAGACACCGGGCGAAGTACCCGCTCCCACCGGCCACCACCGGCTCACCGTTACGGTCCACACCCCGCACCGTCGCATGCTCGGCTCGCCCCAACTCCGCGTGCGGGCCCGGCACCGACAAACACCCCTCGGAGTCCACCACCACCGGATCGTCCAGGTCACGTTCGTCCAACACCGGGTTGATCACATGCCCCACATGCCGCACACCCTCATCGTCAGGGCAGTCGTAGACGAACAGGCGCAGATCCACACCCACCTGGTTGGCCGCCAACCCCACACCCTCGGCCGCGTACATCGTCACGAACATGTCGGCGATCAACTGCTCGAGCTCCCGCCCGCCCAGCATCTCCTGGGGCACGTCGGCGTTACGCCGGTGCAGCACGTCCTCACCCGTGACGGTGATCCGCCGCACCTTGCCACGAGCGGCCTCCGGAGCGAACCTGGGAAAATCCTCCACCCGGCGTCCCTGAACGACAGCGGCGACCTGGGCAGGTCTGGACTGCTCCGACATGGCCCTACTCTCACAACGCGACCGACGACAACAGGTGGCACACCACCACCGGCACCCGAAAAATAGCACGAAACACCGGACCCGCCGCGCCCGCGCACAAGAACCTCAACGGAACCAGGAATTGCCCTGGATCAGGCACCGCGCCAGATAGTCGCGCAAGGACACCACCACCAGGCGCCTGCGGTCGCTCTCATGGTCCCACACCACGATCCCCGGACCGTAGTCCGTGTGCACATAGGCGAACTGCGGACCCATATCGGAATCACCGAAGAAGATCATCTCATCGAAGGGCGCGTACAACTCCAGATAGTCCGGCTCCTGACGCATCGCCAGGTTGTCCTCCACCAGACGCCGCGCACTCCACACCACCGCGTCCCCGTACTCATTGGTCACCCCGTCGGTCTCCCGCAGCAAAGAGGCCAGCTCAAAGGGCAAAGGAAGCATCAGATGCTTCTCGACCTCGGCCAGGGTCACCTCATCGGCCGGATCGTTCAACTCGGCCTCGGGATACATCTCCAGGATCAGTTCACGCCACACACCCTTGATCATCACAGGTCGTGGCAACACACGGGAAATCGTCGACGGCGAGTTGCGCCAAAAACCCCCACCACACCGCCATCGGGCCGCCCGCTCACCCCGAACAACCCCGACACGCCACCCAAATCACTATGCGTGCACACATGATCACCCTCACGCACAATGACCACATGGCCACCACCACACGCCTGCTCCTCGCCACCACACTCACCGTCGCCCTGACCCTGCCCCTACCGGCCCACGCCACCACCCACACCGACTACCCCGGCCACACCACCAGCCGCTACGTCCCCCTCACCAACGTCACCAACGCCCAAGCCCACGAACACGGCTGCGCCGAAGGCCGCACCGGCACCAGCGGCCTACGCATCCTCTTCTTCGGCACCCAAGAAAAAAACGACACCCTACGCGAACCCGGCAGGACCGCCAGCACCTCCACCCCCCGCTCCCCCTACACCAAAGCCGCCCAATACGCCCACCACTGGGCTCAAGGCTTCACCCAATGCCGCACCGGCCAGACCACCGCCGAACTCGCCCTGGGCATCAACAACAAACAGGACAGCGGCCTCACCGGCGCCCACGCCGGACAACGCTGGGCCCACTTCGTCACCACCGCACGCCACGACTCCACCACCGAAGCCGTGACCATCACCACCGCCCTGGACGCCGAACCCTCCTGGTCCAGCCCCACCTGGGCCCGCGACTGGCTCACCGCCTACACCAACACCACCACCATCCCCCTCTACGCCGCCAACTCCGCCGACTCCTGCCCCACCAACACCAACACCACCAACTGCGCCAACGGCTGGAAACTCGCCGACGTCCACCACATGGCCGGAGGAGGCAACCCCACCATCCACGCCATCCCGCAGATCTACCGCACCGACGGCATCCAGGCCCGCCAATGGGCCACCATCAGCCGCTGGGGCCACGCCAACACCGGCGACCCCCTCCGCTTCGCCGGCGCCATGTCCCAACACACCGCCTGCAAACAGCGCAGCTGCAACAAAACCGACAACACACCACAACAAGCCTGGAACCAGCTCAAAAACGCCCTCAATGCGCACCCCACCACCCGCATCGACACACTCGGCCCCGCCACCGACATGCGCTGGCCCTGAAAAACACCCAAGACCCCACCCCGTCCCGAAGAACCACAGCCAACAGACGGGACAGGCCACGTCAAAGCCCCCAAGCCCCACAGAACGGCGAACCGGTCACCGACACCCACCCGCCACAACAGACACGAACACCCCTCAACACGCCACGACAGCCGCACACCACCCACTCTCACACCACAAGACCGACCACAGGACCACCACCCCACCAGGCCGTCAAAAAGCCCCAAGACCCGACACGACCGACTCCACCACCGGCGACACGCCCCCACCCACACCCACCAACGAACAGGACACAATGGACACCAACACCCACACGCAGGAACGGAAGAAAGACCACCCATGGCCACAGCCACACCCCACCACCGGGCAGGCCGCCTCACCACCCTGGCCTACCTCTTCCTCCTGCTCTCCCAGAACATCGCCGCACTCCTCCTCCTCCCCCTCGTCCTGATCTCCGCCATCCTCACCCTCACCTGGATCGGCCTCCCCTTCGTCATCCTCACCAGCTCCCTCCTACGCACCCTCGCCGACAGCCAACGCCGCACCCTCACCCACCTCAACCCCAAAAACCCCCTCCACTCCGCCTACCGCCCCCTCCCACCCACCGGCATCACCCGCCGCGGAACCACGATCATCACCGACCCCGCCACCTGGAAAGACCTCCTCTGGCTCATCTCCGCCGTCCCCAGCCTCGCCCTCCTCACCATCCCCACCACCCTCCTCCTCCACGGCACCTACCACCTCCTCCACCTCCTCCACCTCACCGGCCCCGCCCTCTACGACTTCTACACACCCACCACCCCCCTCCAACACCTCCTCCTCCTCACCACCGCACTCACCCTCCTCACCACCGGCTACCTCCTCCTCCCACCCGCCACCGACCTCTACACCCGCTTCAACCGACTCCTCCTCGCCCCCTCAGAAAAAGCCCGACTCACCGCCCGCGTCGCCCACCTCGCCACCAGCCGCGCCAACACCATCGACACCCAAGCAGCAGAAATCCGCCGCATCGAACGCGACCTCCACGACGGAGCCCAAGCCCGACTCGTCGCCCTCGGCATGAACCTCGGCATGGCCGAACACATCGTCGAACAAGACCCCCACACCGCCCGCGCCATGCTCGCCGAAGCCCGAGAAACCACCCGCCACGCCCTCACCGAACTCCGCGCCCTCGTCCGCGGCATCCACCCACCCGTCCTCGTCGAACGCGGACTCCACGGCGCCGTCCACGCCCTCGCCCTCACCCACCACCTCCCCATCACCGTCACCATCGACCTCCACGGCCGCCCCGCCGACCCCGTCGAATCCGCCGCCTACTTCGCCATCGCCGAACTCCTCACCAACACCGCCAAACACGCCAACGCCACCCACGCCCGCGTCCACATCAACCACGGCAAAGACCGCCTCGTCATCACCATCACCGACAACGGCCAAGGCGGAGCCGACCCCACCAACGGCACCGGACTCATCGGCATCCAACGACGACTCGACGCCTTTGATGGCACGATGAACATCACCAGCCCACCAGGCGGCCCCACCATCGTGACCCTGGAGATCCCGTGCGCGTTGTCATCGCCGAAGACCTCGCCCTCCTCAGAGACGGCCTGATCCGACTCCTCCAAGCACACGACTTCACCGTCGTCGCCGCCGTCGACAACGGACCCGACCTCCACACCGCCCTCACCCACCACAAACCCGACGTCGCCGTCGTCGACGTCCGCCTACCCCCCACCTTCACCGACGAAGGACTCCAGGCCGCCATCGCCGCCCGCACCCACATCCCCGGCCTGCCCATCCTCGTGCTCTCCCAACACGTCGAACAGCTCTACGCCCGAGAACTCCTCTCCGACGACACCGGAGGCGTCGGCTACCTCCTCAAAGACCGCGTCTTCGACATCGGACAATTCATCGAAGCCGTCCGCCGCGTCGCCGACGGCGGCACCGCCATGGACCCCGCCGTCATCTCCCAACTCCTCGCCCGCCAAGACCACAAAGGACCCCTGGCCCAACTCACCCCCCGCGAACGCGAAGTCCTCTCCCAAATGGCCGAAGGCCGCTCCAACTCCGCCATCGCAGGACGCCTCTACATCACCGAAAAAGCCGTCAGCAAACACATCAACAACATCTTCACCAAACTCAACCTCCCACCCTCCTCCGACGCCAGCCGCCGCGTCCTGGCCGTCCTCGCCTTCCTCAACGGCCAATGAACACACAAAGGCCGCAGCCCGACCCACCAGGGTCAGGCCACGGCCCCAACACCCACCTACTACCTACGACTGCCGCTGCTCACCACGCACCCGATACAACCCATCGATCTCCTCCGCAAAAGCCCGCAACACCGCCTCACGCCGCAACTCACCCGAAGGATCCACCAACCCCGACTGCACAGTGAACTCCTCCGCCAACACATGAAACGACCTCACCGCCAAATGCCGCGGCACACTCCGATTGGCCTCATACACCAACCCCTGCACCTCACGCAAAAGATCACGATCCCCCGCGATCTCCTCCGGCGCCATCGACAACGGCCGACCATTCACCAAACGCCAGTACTCCAACTGATCACGCACCAACGTCACCAACGCACTGGCAAAAGGCCGCCCCTCCACGATCACCAACACCTGACTGATCAACGGATGAGCACGCAACCGCGCCTCGAACTCCGCCACCAACTCCGCATCCGACCGCTCCCGCGACTCCCCCACCACAGGCAAGGCCACCGTCTCCCCCACAGCCCCCGACTCGGCCTCCACCCCACGCCCCACCGGCCCCGACGCCACGAACCTCCCCGGAACCTCCACCATCGCCGCCTGCGGACGCAACCGCCCCACCACCGTCACAAAACCATCCGCGTCCACCTCCACCCCGAACCCCGTCGCCAACCACCCCTCCCGAAAAGCACGACGCGAAGCCTCCTGATCACCCCAATAACCCGAAAAAACAGCCCCACCCCGCACATGCGCCTCACCCTCAGGCGAAACCCACAACTCACGCCCACCAAGAACACGCCCCACCGTCCCCGGCACACGATCCCCCACCGCACCGGCCAAGAACGCACCCCCCGCCTCAGCCGTACCGAACACCTGCACCACCGGCATCCCCACACCGGAGAAGAAGGAGTCCAACCGCTCCGACAACCCCCCACCCCAACACACCACCAGATGCACCCGGCCACCCACCACATCCCGCACCCGCGAGAACTGCCAGTCATACATCGACCGCGACAACCGCCGCCAAGCACCCCTCTTCGGCGACCGATCGAACTGCACCGCCGCCTCCACCGACGAATTGAACGTGCTCAACGAATCCCACCCCGTCGAACGCGCACCCCCCTGCTCCGCCTCGAAAGCCCCCTCCAACTCCCCCGCAGAGCACACCAACACCGTCGGCCTGAACCTCCGCGCCTCACGCACCACCTCGGCCGCCCCGACCAACCCCACACGGACCCGGCCCACCATGCACGCCACCAACGACGCCAAACCCGCGAACTGCGACAACGGCAGACCCAACAACGTGCTCGCCCCACCCGCCGGCAACTCCGCCAACCGAGGCCCCATCCGATCGACCAGATCCGCCGCCGAAGCCAACAACGCCCCGTGCGAAAGCACCACACCCCGCATCAACCGCGACACCGTACTCAACGGATACAGCACCACCGCCGCATCCTCCGCCACCGTCGCATCCCGCCGGAACCGCACCGCCGAAGCGTCCATGTACGCCCCCAAGCGCACCACCTCCTCCAGACCGGGCTCCAATCTCCACACCCGACCCAGATCCGGCACCTCACGCTGCAACTCCGACATCACACGCAGCAACCGCTCACCCTGCACCACCGCCGCAGCCGGAGTCGTCTGCCCCACCACATGCCGCACCCGCTCCACCGACGCCGACTCGGCCAACGGCACCAACACCGCACGCACAGACCACACCGCAAAAGCCAGCCGCACCCACTCCTCGTGCGACCCCGACACCACCAACACCCGGTCGCCCTCACCCACACCGGCCGCGACCAACCCCTTGGCCAGCGCCGTCACCTCCGTGGCGAACTCCCCGGCCGTCACCTGCTCCCACCGGTCCCGATCCCCCCGCACCGCCAACACCTCGGCGCGCGCATCCGTGGTCGCCGTCTCATAAATCAGATCGCTCAACCCGGAAAGACCCCGAGCCCACGTACCAAGAGTGACACTCGGCTCGCCCATACCCACTCATCCTCTGCCACATCGGAAGGCGACCCGCCAGGCCACCTCAAATCGGGGAATCGTGACCTACTGTGCCGACTTCCCTCATCCACGGCAAGCCGGGACCGCGAACCACAAACACAAGGTCATCCCACCTTTGTGCGAACCGACCACACATACGCCAGCAACGACAACCCCGCCGCCGACACCATCACCACCGACATACTCACCAACGACGGCTCACCCGTAGACGTCAACCCCGCCAACGACGCGACCCCACCCCCCAAAGCGAACTGCAACCCACCCATCAACGCCGAAGCCGTACCCGCCACCGCCACAGGCTGCCCGTCCAACGCCGTCACCGTCGCATTCGGCATCACAAAACCAACACTGAACATCATCAACGCCAACAACGCCACGACCACCCACAACACCGCCACACCCGCCAGCGCCAACACCACCAACCCACCCACCGACACCAGCGCCAAAACCAAACCCGAACCCAAACGCCGCAACGTCTCCACACGGCCCACCAACAGACCGTTCACCTGCGTACCCGCCATCATCCCCAGCGCATTCACCGCGAACAAACCCGCATACAACTGCGGCGAAACACCGAACTCCGACTGCGAAACAAAAGAGAACGCCGACACATACGTGAACAACATCCCAAAACTCAAACCCAACGTCAGAACCGGCCCCACAAAACGCGGCTGACGCAACAAACCACCCACCGTCGCCACCAACGCACGCGGCCCACGCCCACGACGCTCACCCACAGGCAGACTCTCAGGCAACCACACCAACACCAGCACAAAACTCAGCGCCGACATCACCGCCAACACCAAAAAACTCAACTGCCACGGACCCACCAACAACAACTGAGCACCCAACAACGGCGCCAACAACGGCGCCAACATCATCACCAAGGCCAAACGCGAAAAGAACCGCACCGCGTCATCGCCCTTAAAAAGATCACGCACCACCGCACGCGACACCACCGCACCCGCAGCACCGGCCACACCCTGCACGAACCGCAACACCACGAACCACGTCACGTCCGCAACGAACACACACAACACCGACGCCACCGTGAACACGGCCACGCCCACCAACAGCGGACCCCGACGACCCCAGGCATCACTCATCGGCCCGATCACCAACTGACCGACGGCCAACCCCAGCATCATCGCCGTCAACGTCAACTGGACCCGAGCCTCACTCGTCCCCAGATCCCCGGTGATCTGCGGAAAGGCCGGAAGATACATGTCGGTCGCAAGCGGCCCGGTCGCCGTCAGCACACCCAGCACCAACACCAACAACGCCACCGACCCACGCGAAGGCGTCCACGAGGGCACCGAACTCGACACAGACGCCCCCCGCGCAGGGGCCGTGGAGGAAGAATCGGGGGACTGCACAGGCACTCCAGTTCAGGAACGGAAAAAGACCGCCTGAAACCCAGACGGCGGGGACCATCCCATACCAACATCCCCGCCCGCCCGGACACCTCTTTTCAGCCCGACAAACGCCGTGATATCCGTTACGACTCAGCCCGTCACCTTACGAGCCGGTCCAGCAACCGCACGACCTCCGCTTCCGGATCCTCCGTCAAACCCCCATGCACCGGCCCCGGCTGCACGATCGTGCTCCGCGGCGCCGTCAACCACCGAAACCTCTGACCAGGCCGATCACGACCCGCCACACCCGCACCCTCACCACCACGACACATCGCCTCCACCCCCTCCAACGCCCGCAGCACACCCGCCACGTCCGCCCCCGGGTCCAAGGCCAACAAACGCCCCTCGTCCAACGCCGAACGCGCCGCCAGAAAACCTCTCTCCTGGCAGTAGACGATCACCCCGGCGTTCACACACTCACCACGCTCCAACCGCGGCACCACCCGCAAAAGCGCGTACTCGAACACCGCACGGTCACGCTCCTCGCCCACCCGACCGGTCGTCACCGCATCGCTGTAGCGCCTCATCCCTCCACCTCCGGCAGCCAGGAGCGATCGGCCACCCGCCGCAACAGATGGTCCACGTACGCCTCACGAACCTGCTCCACCGACGCGAAGCCCGGCTCGTCCACCAGCCACTCCTCGGGAACCAGCCCCACCACCCGACGCAGGGTCTCCTCATCCACCAGCGGTGCCAACGCGGCGTCGGCACCGGCCAGATCCGGAGACCCGCCCATCAGCACGTGATCGGAGGCGTCATAGGCACGCTGGACGAACCTGTCGGCACCGGCCCAGTTGTGATGGAAGATCAGCGTCGCACCATGGTCGATCAGATAGGGACTGCCGTGCCACACCAACATGTTCGGGTTACGCCAGGAACGGTCCACGTTGCCCGTCAGGGCGTCGAACCACAGCACCCGCCCGGCGAACTCCCGATCCACCTCGAAGGCCAGCGGATCGAAACCGAGCGCTCCCGGCAGGAAGTCCATCCCCAGGTTGAGCCCGTCGCTGGCCTTGAGCAGCTCCTGCACCTCCGAGTCGGGTTCGCTTCGACCGATCACCGCGTCGAACTCCACCAGGACCAGCTCCGGGATCGGCAGCCCCAGGGCCCGCCCCAACTCACCAGAGACGATCTCGGCCACGAGCGTCTTACGCCCCTGCCCCGCCCCGATGAACTTGACCACGTACATTCCCAGGTCGTCGGCCTCGACCAGACCCGGGAGCGAACCTCCTTCGCGCAGGGGTAGCACGTACCGCGTCGCGACCACGTTTGTCAGCACGCGGACCAGCATAGGCACCGCCGAAAGCGGCCCCGTCCGTCTCCGAGTCCAGGGCCCTCTGAGTTCGACGCGGACACCGTGAACGGGGCCGCTCCACCCTCCCCCGTCCCGTCCACCCCCACGACACCCACCGAGGGACTCTGAACACGTTGTGGCCGTACACCGGCGAAGGCCACCAGAGGTGGATCTGTCGAATCGAGAGGATGTAAGAGATGGGCGGCGTAGCCGCGCGATATTTCTTTGCGGTTCTTTTTTCTTGAAAAGAACCGCCACCTTTACGATGTAGATATCTAGTGATCGGGCCGGAGGACGACCCTTCACCTCAAGAGCCCTTACAGGTTGTCCTCGGGAAGATCGTCCCACTGCCCATCACCCTCTCCCGGCGTCGGGATCACCGGGGTGGACGGGCTCCCCTCCCCCTCCTCCTGGGACTCGGGCCCGGGCCCGGGCCGCCCCTCCGGGCTCTCCTGCGACTCCGGGGGAGGCACGCTCCCCGGCATCTCCGGCTGCGGGAACTGCAACATCCACCAGTACAACAGCGACACCGACAACAGAAGGAGCACCAGGACCAGCCCCAGTCCGGCGATCAGCCACCAGTTGCTCTCCCCCGCGGACACCGCGCTGTCCCGGCGTCCGCCCCAAGGAGCCCACCGCAACGCGGCCGCGCCACGCGAACCCGCCCAGTGCGGCATCACCACCGGCCCCCGCGCACCGACCCGCCCCGACCCGGCCGCCGCCGCCAGCAACTCCTCCGCCCGGGCGTGCCCCTCACCGGCGACCGCGGCCCACAGCGCCGAACGCCCGTGCGTACGGGCCGCCACGACGTCGGGACTGGTGCGCACCACCTCGGCGAAACGTTCACGTGCCCCGCCGTCACCGGCCGCGCCGGAGTCCAGCACCGCCACGCTCACCGGGTCGCCCGAGCCGTCCCTGCCCAGGTAGACCACGCCCAGGGAGGAGTCACGCAACCGCCCCAGCAGCCGGTAACCGCCCAACTGGCGCGGGTCGCCCTCGTTCAACCCCATCGTGGGAACCGTCATCTCACTCCCCCCTCCACACCCGTCCTACCCGTCCACTTCGCGGCGTTGTGTACCAGACCGCGGCCCACAGAACGGGTAGTGTCACCACAGGTGAGTGATCCACAACCTATCCGGCGACCCCGTGCGGGGCCGCCCGTGAGGAAGGCGGGACATGGCAGAGACCGGCAACGGCTCCGCGCCCTCATCGGGCTCGGAGAACGCCCCCGGTGAGCCGACCAGGCTGCTGCGCGCCGCGCTGCACGAGGTGTCCACGGTCATCGTGGGCCAGGAACGCATGGTGGAACGCTCCCTCATCGCCCTGGTCGCCAAGGGCCACTGCCTGATCGAGGGGGTGCCCGGGATCGCCAAGACCCTGGCGGTGTCCACCCTGGCCAAGGTCACCGGCGGCTCCTTCGCCCGTCTACAGTTCACCCCGGACCTGGTGCCCTCCGACATCATCGGCACGCGCATCTACCATCCCTCCACCGAGAAGTTCGACGTGGAGCTGGGGCCGGTCTTCGTCAACTTCGTCCTCGCCGACGAGATCAACCGTGCTCCCGCCAAGGTCCAGTCGGCCCTGCTGGAGGTCATGGCCGAACGGCAGGTGTCCCTGGGCGGGATCACCTACCCCCTCCCCTCCCCCTTCATCGTCATCGCCACACAGAACCCGGTCGAGTCCGAGGGCGTCTACCCCCTGCCCGAGGCCCAGCGCGACCGGTTCCTGATGAAGGTCAACGTCGGCCACCCCCGCGCGCACGAGGAGATGGAGATCCTGCGCCGGATGTCGACCACCCCGCCCACGGCCCACCAGATCCTGGACCCCGTCACCCTGAGCGAACTACAGGCCGACGCCCAGCGCGTACACGTCCACCAGCTCATCGCCGACTACGTGGTGCGGCTGGTCATGGCCACCCGTGAGCCCGAGAACCACCAGATGCCGGACCTGCGCCAGGTGCTGGAGATGGGGGCCAGCCCCCGCGCGACCCTGGGCCTGGTCTCGGCCGCCCGGGCCCTGGCACTGCTGCGCGGGCGCGACTACGTCCTGCCCGACGACGTGCGGGTCCTGGCCCACGACGTCATCGCCCACCGCCTGGTGCTCACCTTCGACGCCCTGGCCGACGGGGTCACCGCCGAGCAGGTGATCGACCGTATCCTGTCGACCGTGCCGGCCCCCCGGGTGATCTGGGACGAGCCCCCCAGCGGAGAGACCGCCTCCTTCGCCTCTCCGAGGTGAGGACCATGACCACTCCCGCCATCGGCACCGATCCCCGCCTCCACGCCGCGCTGCGCCGCCTGGACCTGCGCATCGTGCACCGACTGGAGGGTCTGCTGCACGGCGAACACCTGGGGTTGCGTCTGGGCCCGGGCTCGGAGGCCGCGGAGGCCCGCCTCTACCAACCGGGCGAGGACGACGTACGTCGTATGGACTGGTCGGTCACCGCCCGTACCACCATCCCGCACGTACGCGATCTGGTCGCCGACCGCGAACTGGAGAGCTGGACCCTGCTGGACCTGTCGCCGAGCATGGACTTCGGCACCGGCCTGCGCTCCAAACGCGAGGTGGCGGTCGGGGCGATGGTGGCGGCCAACCTGCTCACCCAGAAGGTCGGGGACCGCTTCGGCGCGCACTTCCTGCACCGGGGCACGATCCGGCGCTGGCCCGCACGTTCGGGCAAGGAGGCCCTGTTGGCGTTGCTGGCCACGGTGGCCGCGGCGCCCACCGGCGACGAGAGCGATCCCTCCCCCCACCGGGCCACCCTGGCCGACGCGATCGCCGACCTGGTGCGTGCCCGCCGTCGTCGCGGACTGAGAGTGGTCATCTCCGATTTCCTGGACACCCCCGCCTTCGGCGGCGAGGTCCCCTGGGAGCGGCCCCTGCGCCAACTCGCCACACGCCACCAGGTCCTGGTGGTGGAGGTGGTGGACCCACGTGAACTGGACGTGCCCGAGGTGGGGGACGTGTCCCTGCGCGACCCCCGCACCGGCCGGGTGCGCGACATCCGTCTGACACGGGCGGTGCGCGAACGCTACCGGCAGGCGGCGGCCGCCCAGCGCGCGGCGGTGCGCGGGGCGTTGCGCCGGTGCGGGGTGCACCACCTCTCGCTGAGGACGGACCGTGACTGGGTAGTGGACACGGCACGGTTCGTCATCCACCAGAGGCGTACCGCGCACCACCTGGCCCGCCACACCCCGGCGACGCCCCGCTGAACGGGAAGGGCCACATGAACCGAACGAGGGCGCGGGCGGCGACCCGCGGACGTGAAGCCGAGGTACGGGGGACTGAGCGATGACCTTCCTGGAGCCCCAGCGGCTGTGGTGGTTGCTTCTGCTCGTACTGCTGGTGGGCGCCTATGTGTTCGCCCAGACCCGACGGCGCGAGTACACGGTGCGCTTCACCAACCTGTCCCTGTTGGACCAGGTGGTGCCGCACCGCCCGGACGTGCGCCGGCACGTCCCGGCGGCGCTGTTCGGTCTGTCCTTGGGCGTGCTCATCGCCTCCATGGCGGTGCCCGCGATGCCGGTGGAGCAACCACGGGAGCGGGCGACGATCATGGTGGCCGTGGACGTGTCCCTGTCCATGGCGGCCACCGACATCGACCCCGACCGTCTGAGCGCGGCCAAGGAGTCGGCCCAGGGCTTCGTGGAGACCCTTCCCGACCGGTTCAACGTGGGACTGGTGGCCTTCTCCTCCACCGCGACGGTCGTCTCCTCCCCCACCCAGGACCACCAGGCGGTGATCGGGTCGATCGAGAACCTGCAACTGGGTCCGGGGACCGCCATCGGCGAGGGGGTGTTCGCCTCCTTGGAGGCCATCCGCGGCTTCGACGAGGACTCCGAAGAGGATCCGCCGCCCTCGGCGATCGTGCTGCTCTCCGATGGTGAGAACACCAGTGGGCGTGACATCTCACAGTCCTCGGCGGTGGCGGCCGAACAGGAGGTGCCGGTGTCCACGATCGCCTTCGGCAGCGGTGCGGCGATGATCGAGATCGACGGCTACCAGGTGCCGGCCGACATCGACAAGGAGGCGTTGCGGGGCCTGGCCCAGGACACCGGCGGGCACTTCTACGAGGCCGAGAGCGAATCGGAACTGGACGGCGTCTACGAGGACATCGGTTCGTCCCTGGGCACCGAGGTGGTCCATGAGGAGATCGTCACACGTTTCGTCCTGGTGGCGATCGTCCTGTCGCTGGCCACGGCGTTGACATCGCTACTGTGGTTCCAGCGACTCCCGTGATCCATGGGCGGTCGCCGCCCCACTCACACCCTTTTAAGTGACCTGAGTCACATCCCTTTAGCAGGGGTTTACACCTATTCCGTCATCTTCACGGGTTAGCGTTGGCATGTTTTGTCATGCCCACCGACTTGAGGAACAATGCCGAACACACCCGCAGCTCCGACAGCGATCTGCTTCGACCTGGACGACACCCTCATCGACGATCTCGCCGCGTCGTCCGCGGGGCTCCACGCGGTCATGGAGCGCCTCGGTCACCCCGACTTCGGTGCCGCGCGCCGCCTGTGGGACGTACAGACCGAGATCTCCTTCGGCTCCTACCTGCGCGGCCGCCTGAGCCTGGAACAACAGCGCCGCGAACGCATCCGCGCGCTGGCCGTCCAGGCCGGACACAGCGACATCGCCGACCAGCACTGCGACGACCTCTACCGCCTGTACCTGGACGCGCACCGTTCGGCCTGGCAGGTCTTCCCCGACGCCGTCCCGACCCTGAGCGCCCTGGCCTCGGCCGGTTACCGCCTGGCCGTGGTCACCAACGGCGTGGAGGCCCTCCAGCACGCCAAACTCCAAGCCCTGGAACTGGGCCCCTACTTCCACACCGTGGTGTGCGCCGACACCGTGGGGGTCGGCAAACCCGATCCGCGTATCTTCCACACCGCGGCGCAGCGCATGGGGGTGACCCCCACCGCGTGCTGGCACGTGGGCGACCAGATCCAGGCCGACGGCGTGGGCGCCATCGCCGCGCGCATGCACCCGGTCATGATCGACCGCCGGGGCCACCAGCGCTTCGAGGGCGTGCACACCATCACCGGTCTGGAGGACCTGCTGCGCGCCACGGGCCTGACCAGCCCCGCCCCCACCGTGGGATCCCTGTGACCCTCGCCCCACGGCGACGCGTCACCGCACACCTGGTCACCGGATCCCAGGTGCGGGGCGCCCGGGTGCTGTTCGGTCAGGACCCGGCCGACGTGGTGTGCGACCTGGTCGGTCTTCCGGCGGGCACGCCCCTGCGCGCGTTGGACGTGCTCACCGAACTGACACGGGCCCCCGACGGCACCCCCCTGCACATCGACCGCGTGGTCTTCGCCGAACCCGGAGCCGAACACCACTGGCCCTCACCCGCCGCGAAGGCCGGCCTGCGCCCACTCGCGTCCGAACTGGCCGAGGAGGAGGCCCTCCCACCCGACCGCCCCCGGCTGCGCCGGTTCTCCTCCTACGGAATCGTCGTCGACCCCCGTGGCCGTGTCCTGCTGAGCAGGATCGCCGAGGGCTTCCCCGGAGCGGGCACCTGGCACCTGCCGGGCGGAGGGGTGGACCCCGGGGAGGACGTACGCGCCGCGTTGCGACGCGAGGTGACCGAGGAGACCGGCCAGGACGGACAGGTCGGCGACCTGATCACCGTCTCCAGCCACCACCGACCCCGAAGCGAGGGTCACGAGATCTACTCGGTGTGGGCGTTCTTCCACGTGTTCGTGGCCCGACCCTCCCTCCCCCGGGTGATGGAGGAGAACGGCTCCACCGCCGACTGCGGCTGGTTCACCCCCCAACAGGTGAACGGACTCGACCTGTCCAGGACCGCGCTGCGAGGCCTGAGGCACACGAACCCACACGACCGTTCCTGACACCGCCCGCTCCCTGGTCAAGAACGCGGCCCCCAACGCTCACGGACCCACCACAGGCCCGCGCCCAACGCCAGGACCGCCATGCCGGTGATGACCGTGCCCAGCGGCAGACTGCACGCCAGGACCACGCACCCCACCAGCCCGGCCAGGGGCACCACCAGCGGCGGACGGGGCTCGTCGGGTCCCAGGCGCAACGCCGAGGCGTTGGTGATGGCGTAGTACACCAGGACGCCGAAGGAGGAGAAGGCGATGGCCCCGCGCAGGTCGGTGAACAGGATCAGGCCGATGACCACCACCGCGATCAACGCCTCGGCCCGGTACACGGACCCGAAACGTTCGTGGACCGCGGCCAGGGAACGGGGCAGGTGCCCGTCGGCGGCCATGGCGGCCGTGGTCCTGGACACCCCCAGCAACAGGGAGAGCAGGGCCCCCAGGCCGGCCACGGCCGCGCCGGCGACCACCAAGGGCGTCAGCCAGGGGAAACCCGCGACCTGCACGGCGTCGACCATGGGGGTGTCGGTGGTGGACAGACGTTCACGACCCAGCACGATCAGCAGCCCGGTGCCCATCACCAGGTACAGCAGGAGGACACCGCCCAGGGCCAGATTCGTGGCGCGCGGGATCGTGGTCCGCGGATCACGGACCTCACCGCCCAGGGTGGCCACACGCGCGTAACCGGCGAAGGCGAAGAAGACCATTCCCGCCGCGCCGAGCACACCGAAGGACCCCGGCCAGGGTCCCAACCCCTCCACCTGGGCGACGGCGGCCAGGCGTCCGCTGAGGAGCATCGTCACGGCCACGGCGGCCAGCACCGCCAGCACACAGGCCAGGAGGATCTTCACCACCAGCGTGGAACGTCTGATCCCCCGGTGGTTGAGCACGGTCAGCGCCAGCACGGCGCCCACCGCCACGGGTTCCTCCCACCCCGGTAGCAGATAGGAGGCGAAGGTCAGCGCCATGGCGGCACAGGAGGCGACCTTGCCGACGACGAAGGACCAGCCCGCCAGGTAACCCCACAGTTCTCCCAGGCGCTCACGTCCGTAGACGTAGGCGCCGCCGGACTCGGGATGGCGGGCGGCCAGTCTCGCGGAGGAGACGGCGTTGCAGTAGGCGACGGCACCCGCGATGAGGATGGCCACGGGAAGCCAGGCCCCCGCGCCGAGCGCGGCCGGGGCGAAGACGGTGAACACTCCGGCACCGAGCATCGCGCCCGCGCCGATGGCGACGGCGTCCACCATGCCAAGGGCTCGGACGGGTCCGGCCTGGGATCCGGAAGAGGTGGGCAACAGGTCTCCTTGCGTGGGTACTCCCGGCGCTCGCCGGGGTGACGCGCCCTTGCCGGACGCCTTCCGGACGGTCACGCCGCTACCTCGGACGTGACGGTGGACCTCGTGTGCCGGCCGGCGCACCCTCCCCTCGTCACGGCCCCTTCCGAGTGTGCCCGATACCGGTGACCACCGGGGGCGAAGGGCTCATGACCAAGACGGTCGGCGACGGTCCACGCCGTTTCGCACACACGTGGGCCCGGGCCGGTACCGGCCCGGGCCCACCCCCGTGTCCGTCCCGCGGCCCGTCACGGCCGCCGTGGGCGCCCCCTCAGGTGGGACGCCAGGGAGAACCGGTGTTGTCGTTGATGTCCTCGGCGGCGACCTGACGGAGTTGACGTGAAAGGTCGGACAGGGCACGCGAGACCGCGAGCTCCTCACCGATCTCGGGTACGTCCAGGTCCGTGGGGTGCTTGCGGGCCATCCCGTGTCCCCTCAGGGCCGTCCCGTCGTCCGCGACCAGGTCCACCTCGGCCCAGGTCCGCGCGCTGTCGGCCTCGGTCTCCTCGGCGACGACGACGTCGACGGTCCACCGCTTCGTCGTCTGCATGTCATCGGCCTCCTCATGAGACGTCCGCGCCCGTACCGCCGGGCGGGTGTTCGATGTGCGCGTCCGGACCCGGATAGACCAGGGACTCGCGTCCCCCATCGGAGTCGGACCAGCGCACCTGGTACGGGGGCGATCCATCGGTGCCCCGGATTCCGGTGATGACGCCCGTCCTGCGGTGAAGGTCTTCACGCGGACTCTCCACCACCAATCGGTCCCCTACCTGTGCTCGCATACCTTCCCCCGCAAACGTCGGCTACCTCCATCTTCGACATTCCCGCCGCGAAGGTCCGGAAGGTTGGGAACTTCATTCATGGGGCGATACGAGAATTTTGTCCATCACATCGTGCCGCGCGGGACTGGTAGCGTCACGACGTGGCCCAGCACTACTTCGACTCCGACCCGGGCGCGGCCAGCCGCCCCTCCACCGCCGACCTGGTCCTGCCGGACCTGCACCTGCGGCTGCACACCGACCGGGGCGTCTTCTCCCCCGACAAGGTCGACCTGGGCACGCGGGTGCTGCTGGAGACCGTCCCGCCCCCGCCCCCGCAGGGACGTCTGCTCGACCTGGGTTGCGGCTACGGCCCCATCGCGCTGACCATGGCCTCGCGCGCACCCTCCTCCCAGGTGCTGGGCGTGGACGTCAACTCCCGTGCCGTGGACCTGGCACGACGCAACGCCGCCGAGCACGGCCTGCGCAACGCACGTTTTGCGGTGGTCACGCCCGAGGGCTCCCCCACCGACGAGACGCCCTCCCGAGAGGACCTGTCGGGCCCCTTCGACGCGGTGTGGTCCAACCCGCCCATCCGCGTGGGCAAGAAGGTCCTGCACACGATGCTGCGCACCTGGTTGGGAAGACTGACCCCCCAGGGCGTGGCCCACCTGGTGGTGCAGCGTCACCTGGGCGCGGACTCGCTGCACACATGGCTGGACTCCCAAGGACTGGCCACCGAACGCGTGGCCTCACGCGCGGGCTTCCGTGTGCTGGCGGTACGGCGATCTGGGGCTTGAAACGTCTTTTGCCATGGTGTGTCCCGGGTCATGCGTGCGGGCACGCGCGGTGACCGGTACTCTGTGGCGGACAACCGACCCCTGGGCACACCCCGGGCACACCCGCTGAGGAACACACCGCAGTTGAGCACGCAGTTGCGTCCCACCGACGTCAAACGCCTGAACCGCCAATGGCGCAGGCGCACCGAGGGGCGACTCGCCCTCCTCGTCGAATCGGTCACCCAACCCTTCAACCTGGGATCGATCCTGCGCACCTGCGCGACCTTCGGAGTGGACCGGCTCTGGCTCACCGGTAACAGCGCGGACCCCGACGACCCCAAGGTCGGCAAGACCGCCCTGGGCACCGCCACCAAGGTCGAGCACACACGGCTGGCCTCCACCGCCCAGGCCCTGACCGCCGCCCGCGACGAGGGATACCGGGTCGTCGCGGTCGAGCTGGCCAACGGCGCCGTGCCGCTGCACGCCGCCCCCTTGGACGCGGACGTGTGCCTGGCCGTGGGCGCCGAGGACCACGGCTGCTCCCCCGCCCTGCTCACGGGCGCGGACGCCATCACCTACATCCCGCAGATCGGGCGGGTGGGATCCTTGAACGTGGCCGTCGCCACCGCGATCGCACTCGCCGAGGCCCGCCGCAGGGAATGGGCCTCCCTGGGTGGAGAGGCCGACACTCCCGTGGGCGCCTGAGGGGAACTTCCCTCCCGCTCCCGGTGTTGTCCTTCCACGAAGCAGGACCGCTTCCACCGCACAGACGCGCACAAGCGCAGAGAGAGGAACAGTGGACCCGTCCCGAAGTACCGGCAGCATCCTGCGAGGATGCTGCGACCCAGACGACGAGCCCCCCTCTACGGAGGGCGCGCACCTTCGTAGGAATCCGATCCGAAGGCGGAACCAGGCGGTGCGTGCCCGATGATGAGCACCGTTCTCAGCATCGCCTTCGGAGCCTTGGTGGTCTTCCTGATCACCGTCGCGACGGGATACTTCGTCGCCCAGGAATTCGGCTACATGGCCGTGGACCGCTCGCGCCTGCGAGCGCGGGCCGCGGCCGGTGACACCGGGGCCAAACGAGCCCTGGACATCACCGGACGCACATCCTTCATGCTCTCCGGCGCCCAACTGGGCATCACCGTGACCGGCCTGTTGGTGGGTTACGTGGCCGAACCCATGATCGGACAGGGGGTCGGCGAACTCCTCGGCGGTGTCGGGGTCCCCTCCGGCACCGGCGTGGCCGTCGGCACCGTCCTGGCCCTGCTGTTCTCCACCATCGTGCAGATGATCTTCGGAGAGCTCTTCCCCAAGAACCTCGCCATCGCCCGCCCCGAACCGGTGGCACGCTGGCTGGCCCTGTCCACGGGGATCTACCTGAAGATCTTCGGACCGGTGATCTGGCTGTTCGACCAGGCGGCGATCATGCTGCTCAAGGCGGTACGCATCGAACCGGTCGAGGACGTCCAGCACGCGGCCACGCCCCACGACCTGGAGAGCATCATCGCCGAGTCCCGGGAGAGCGGGGACCTGCCCGCCGAGCTGTCCACCCTGCTGGACCGCACCCTGGACTTCCACGAACGCACGGCCGGACACGCGATGATCCCGCGTCCGGAGGTGACCACCGTGGAGGAGGACGAACCGGTCAGCCGGGTCGTGGAACTGATGGCCTCGGGCCACTCGCGCTTCCCGGTCCTGGGTCAGGGCGTGGACGACATCGTGGGCGTCATCTGCCTGCGCGACGTCCTCGTCCTGGGCGACCGCGACCTGTCCGAGGTGAACGTCAGGCAGGTGGCACGGGAGACCGTGATGGTCCCCGCCTCCCTACCGCTGCCGGTGCTGCTGGACCGACTACGCGAGGCCGAGGAGGAGTTCGCCTGCGTCGTGGACGAGTACGGCGGCCTGGCCGGCGTCGTCACCACCGAGGACCTGGCAGAGGAACTGGTCGGGGAGATCGCCGACGAGCACACCCCGGAGGAGGAGTCGCCCGCCTACCTGGAGGGCGAGGGCTCCTACCTGGTCCCCGGCGCACTGCACATCGACGAGGTCGAGCGTCTGATCGGCCACGACCTGCCAGCCGGCGACTACGAGACCGTGGGCGGACTGGTCATCCACGAGCTGCACCGACTGCCCAAGGTGGGCGACAGCGCCCTGATCCACCTGCCCCGCCCCGCGAGCGCGCACGAGGACGACCCCGACATGGCGCTGACCCTGACCGTCAACACCGTGCAACGGCACGTCCCCCACACCGTGGAACTACGCCTGCGTGAGGCGGCCGGGAGCGAAAGGCAGGTGCGCACATGAGCGGCATGAACGTGTGGTTGGCCCTGGGGCTGACCGCCCTCTTCATCGCGCTCAGCGCGTTCTTCGTGGCCATCGAGTTCGCGCTGGTGGCGGCCCGCCGCTACCGGTTGGAGAAGGCCGCCGAGACGAGCCTGTCTGCGCGGGCCGCGCTGCGCAGCGCACGCGACCTGTCGCTGCTGCTGGCCGGCTCGCAACTGGGCATCACGCTGTGCACCCTGGCACTGGGCGCGGTCTCCAAGCCCGCCGTCCACCACCTGCTGCAACCCCTGTTCAGCGACCTGCCCGAGACCGTCGGATACGTGGTCTCCTTCGTGCTGTCCCTGATCGTGGTGACGTTCCTGCACCTGGTGGTGGGCGAGATGGCGCCCAAGTCCTGGGCGATCTCCCACCCGGAGAAGTCGGCGACCCTGCTGGCGATACCGATGCGGGTCTTCATGTGGTTCACCCGCCCCCTGTTGGTGATGCTCAACGGCATGGCCAACTGGTGCCTGCACCGGGTCGGGGTGGACGCCGTGGACGAACTGTCGGCCGGACACGGCCCCGAGGACGTGCGCGAGCTGGTGGAGCACTCGGCCAAGGCCGGCGCGCTGGACCCCGAACGACGCGACCAGCTCGCCACCGCGTTGGAGGTCAACTCCCGCCCGTTGGACGAGATCATCACCCCCCGACAGGAGATCGCCTGGGTGGCTCCGGACGCGGGTGTGGAGGAGATCAAGCGGGTGTCGCAGGAGTCCACGCACCTGCGCCTGGTGGTGATGGACCAGGACGAACCCGTCGGCGTGCTGCACGTGCGCGAGGTGTTGGCGAGCCCGCCGCAGACCACCGCGGCCGATCTGATGCGACCGGTGCTCACCCTCCCCTCCCAGACGCCGATGTACACGGCGATGAGCATCATGCGGGAAAGTCGCAGCCACCTGTCGCTGGTGGAGTCCGACGGCCGGGTGATCGGCCTGGTCACCCTCCAGGACATCCTGAACCGCCTGCTGCTGCTGGAAACGGTCGCCTGAGCCGTGCCCCCATGGGGGCACGCGCCACAGGACCACACGGGGGGAGGACGCCGTAGGCGTCCTCCCCCTCGGCACGGACGGAGCGCGGCGCGGTGACCACCAGCGCCCCTGCCGCCGACCGCTAGGCGGTCTTGGCCGTCAGGGTCACCTCGATGTTGCCGCGGGTGGCGCGGGAGTAGGGGCACATCTGGTGGGCCCCTTGGACCAGCTCCTCGGCCTTGGCCTGGTCCACCCCCGGAATGGTGACGGCGAGCTCCACCGCGATGTCCAGACCCTCCTCGGACTTGCCGAGGCTGACCTTGCTGTCGATGCTCGAACCCTCGACGTCGGTGCCGTCCTTGCGGGCGACCGCCTTGAGCGCACCGTGGAAGCAGGCCGCGTAGCCCACCGCGAAGAGCTGTTCGGGGTTGGTCCCCGGACCGTCGTCGCCGCCCACGCCCTTGGGCACGGATAGGTCGACCTCCAAACGGCCGTCGTCGGTACGACCGTGCCCCTTGCGTCCCTCACCGGTGACGGAGGCGTGGGCTGTGTACATCACGTCGTATGCCATGGTTGCCTTTCTCCTTGACGACACACGGTCATGGTCGTCGGCTGTGTTCCGATGAAGGTCCGAACCCGACCTCGGCACGCGGAGCGCCTCGGGTCCTGTCCTCCACCGAACGTGTGAGTCGGCCGAGCGCGTCCCGCAGCACCTCGGCCTGGCCCGGGGTCAGATCGACGGCGCACAGGACCCGTCGAGGAACGTCCACGGCACGCGCACGAAGGTCACGCCCCCTGCGCGTGGCCGAAACCTCCACGACCCGCTCGTCGACGGCGCTGCGCTCACGGGTCAACAACCCCGCACCCTCCAGACGGCGCAGCAGCGGCGAGAGCGTCCCCGAGTCCAGGCGCAGAGCCCGACCCAGTTCCTTGACACTGAGAATCCCCCGCTCCCACAACACGAGCATGACCAGATACTGCGGATAGGTCAGCCCCAGCTCCTCCAGCACCTCCCGGTACAGCCCCGTCAGAGCCCGGGAGGCCGCGTACAGGGAGAAGCACAACTGGCCGTCCAGTGCCAGGGGATCGTCCCTTGCGTCTTCGGACACGGTGTCGCCTCCCGCACCTTGGAACCCTCGGCCCTGCCACCACCGTAACAGAATCAGGTTGTGCACAACATGATGGGGCGCAACTTTCCTACGATGGCGGTCGGTGCCCGCACCGAGCGCGGGCACCGCACCGGATCAGAGGAATCTCACGCCCTGGGCCAACGGAAGCCCACCACCGTAGTTGACCGTGTTGGTCGCCCTGCGCATGTAGGTCTTCCACGCGTCCGAACCCGACTCACGACCACCACCGGTGTCCTTCTCACCACCGAAGGCGCCACCGATCTCCGCACCAGAGGTACCGATGTTGACGTTGACGATCCCACAGTCGGAACCGGCCGAGGACAAGAACCGCTCCGCCTCCGCCTGATCCTGGGTGAAGATCGCCGAGGACAGCCCCTGGGGGACATCGTTGTGCATCTGCACCGCCTCCTCCAGAGTGCGGTAGGCCATCACGTACAGGATCGGAGCGAACGTCTCCTCCCGCACCACCTCGGTCTGACCGGGCATACGCACCACCGCGGGTTCGACGTAGTAGGCGTCGGCCGCCTCCTCCGCGAAACACCGATCACCCCCGACCAACACCTCCCCACCATCGGCCTGGGCCCGCTCCAACGCCGCACGCATGGCCGCATGACCACGCTCGCCCACCAACGGACCCACCAGTGTGGACTCCTCGAAGGGGTCACCGATGCGATCACGCAACTGCTTGTAGGCGTCCACGATCCTGCGACCGACCTCCTCGACCACGTCCTCGTGCACGATCAGACGACGCAACGTCGTACAACGCTGACCCGCGGTCCCCGCCGCCGCGAAGACACTGCCACGCACCACCAGGTCCAGATCGGCCGAGGGCGCGACCACCGCGGCGTTGTTGCCGCCCAACTCCAACAGGTAACGCCCCATACGGGCCGCCACCTTGGGCGCCACGGCACGACCCATGGCCGTCGACCCGGTCGCCGACAACAGCGCCACACGACGGTCCTCCACCAGCACCTCACCGACCTCACGACCGCCCAGCACCACACGGTGCACGCCCAAGGGCGCACCGACGTCGGCCGCCGCGCGCATGAGCAGACCATGACAGGCCAACGCGGTCAAAGGGGTCAGCTCCGAGGGCTTCCACACCACGGTGTCACCGCACACCAAGGCCACACACGTGTTCCACGACCACACCGCGACGGGGAAGTTGAACGCCGTGATCACACCGACCACGCCCAACGGGTGCCAGGTCTCCATCAGCCGGTGCCCCGGCCGCTCGGAGGGCATGGTGCGCCCGTACAACTGACGGGACATGCCCACGGCCAGGTCACAGATGTCGATCATCTCCTGGACCTCGCCCAAGGCCTCGGAGCCGACCTTCCCCGCCTCGATGGTCACCAACGCGGCGAGGTCGGCCTTGTGCTCCCTCAAAAGTTCACCCAGCCGATGGACGAGCCGCCCACGGACGGGAGCCGGAGTGTCCCGCCAGGCGGCGAAGGCCTCCTGGGCCTCCGCGATCGCCCGATCGGTGGACTCCTCGGTGTCGTACTCCAACCCGAAGAGCTCCTGACCGGTGATGGGCGACCTGGCCGCACCCGAGGCCCCCTCCACCTCCCGCGGCCGTTCGACGCCACACCGATCGAAGGCGGCCCGCGCGCGCTCGGCGAGGACCTCGGTGTCGGGAAGGACGAAAGTGCGCATGTGTTTCTCTCTCCGTTGAGAGGGCGGACGGTCACCACACACACTGCCAACTCCGGCCCCGCCGGTCCACCCCCCGCCGCCCCTCACCACCACGACGCACTCGACGCCGCACCCCGCACCGCACAGCGCTAGACTCACCTGGCCCCACCCCGCACCGCACACCGAGAACCCTTTGGAGACGGACAGCGACGCCGTGCACCACCACACCACCCCCGAAGAGGACCGCGCGAAGCTGGACGAGCCGCGCGCGATCCTGAACCGTTCCGGATTCGCCGCCGCCGAACCCCTGTTCAACGCCGCGCTACGCGCCGGAACCGACCTGGCCCAGGTCGAACGGACCGTCGCCGCACACGCCTCCCGACTGTGGACCGAAGCCGCCCGCGACGGCGCCGACGACCGCCCCCTGTACTGGGCCCGACTGCTGCTCACCGCCGGGCTGCGGTCATGGCGTCCGGACTTCTCCGTCACCGAAGGCGAGCACGCCGACCTGCTGCATCTGTTGGAGACCACCTCACGCGGCATCACCGACCTGCGCTTCCCGCCCGGGGACCGGTGGATCCGGATGGTCGTGACCGGCTTCGACCCCTTCCACCTGGACGAGGACCCCACCTGCTCCAACCCCTCCGGCGCGGCGGCACTGGACATGAACGGTTGGACGTTCCCCGTGGGAACACGCACGGCCGTGGTACGCACGGCCGTGTTCCCCGTACGGTGGGCGGACTTCGACGCGGGACTGGTCGAGGAGGCGTTGGCCGACCTCCACGACCACGCCGACGCGGTCGTGACGCTCAGCCGCGGCCGCCCCGGGCGCTTCGACCTGGAGATGTGGAACGGCCTCTGGCGCGGCGGAGGCCGGGACAACCTGCGCGTGTCGCGCACGGGCCGCGCCATGGAACACCACGCCCCGGAGTGGACACGTTCCTCGCTTCCCCACGAACGGATCCTGGCGGAGGCGGGCGACGGCCCCTACCCCGTGACCGTCAACACCGAGGTGACCGAGATACCGGAGGGCGGAACCGAGGAGATCGTACGCCCCGACGGCCCGACCCCCGGCTCCACCGCACGACGCGGAGGCGGCGGGGACTACCTGTCCAACGAGATCGCCTACCGCAACACGCTGCTACGCGACCGGTCCGGCCGCCGCATCCCGGCCGGACACGTGCACCTGCCCAGAACCACCGCCCCCGACAGCGCGCTCCTGACCCAGGTGAGACGGATCGTGGCGGCCGTGGCCTCCTCGGTGGCCGAGACCACGGCCCAGGATCCTTCCGCCGAGGCGGAAGGGAGCCGTCAGTAGGTGTAGACCGAAGGGTCCTCCAACACGGTGAAGACGCCCATAGCGCCGTAGAAGAAGAGCAGCACCACCCAAAAGAGGGTCCCCACACCGAAGAGCACCCAGGAGATGATGGTGCACGTCCTGGCGGCCTTGGGGTTACTGGCGGCCATGGTCAGGGCGACGATCGCCAGGACGACGCCGACCAGGGCCAGCAACCAGCACATGCACAGACCGACGATGTTGGCGATGAGCGCGCCGATCGCCGACCCCTGACCGGCGGGTCGAGGCGGTGGCTGGGGACCGGAACCCCCGTACCAACCACCGGGCGGCGGAGGCATGCCGCCGGGCGGCGGATGACCGCCCCCCGGCGGGGGAGGATAACCACCGCCGCCTCCCTCCGGAGGGAAATAACCGCCTGTTCCGGAACCGTAACTCATGAATGCCTTTCGGGGGAACGTCCGAGCGAAGACTCTGACGGGGTATGACGCACCGAAAGTCTCCCAGGTTCTGACCACACCACGGCCACCCCTCGAACCCCGCCCCACGCGAGAAAGAACACCTGTGACGGGCTCGCGCGGGATAGGGTCCCTGCGTGGCTGTCACCTCTTTGCGACGCAAACTGACCTTCGGCGCGGCCCTGTGCCTTCTCCTGATCCCGGGCCACCGTCCGTTGGAGCAGGCCCTGCCCTACGCCGAGGCGATCCGCACGCCGCCCGAAGACGTGGAGGGCCTACGGACACAGACGGTGACGGTGACCACCGACCACAGCCAGGTGAGCTACCGCTATCCGACGCTGGGCGGCGGACACCCGCTGACGGTACAGGCACGCACACTCATGGCCCAACGCCAGACGGCCTTCCTGGAACGGCTTCCCCAGAAGGGAACCCCCGAACTGCACCAGGACGTGACCATCCTGGCCGCCTCCCCCCGGGTGCTGGGCGCACGACTGACCGCGACCACCTCTACGGGTCGCGACCAGGACTTGGACTCCAGCACCCTGTGGTACGACGCCGACAGCGACCGGGTCCTGCCGTGGACATCGCTCTTCCGTGACGAGGAGGCCATCGCACAGGCCCACCTGGCGCTCGCCCGGACGCTGGGGGAGGGCTACGACATGCCCGCACGTCGGCTTCCCGGCCTGATCGGCGAAGTCGCGCTAGGCCACCCCCCACAGGCCGAGGACGCGCCCTCCCCGGACACCGCCTCCGAGAGCGGGCCCGACCTGGCCGACCCCGAACGGGCCCGGGAGGCCGCCCGACGCTGGGCGGGCTCACCCTTGGAGGACGTGGCCTTCAGCACCGACGCGGGCCTGGCGGTACGCATGGACCCCTCCCACGTCCCCGAAGCCGGCCGCGTCACCGAGGTGCTGGTGCCGGTGGACCCCGAGGACACCGAGCCGCTCCTGTCCGAACTGGGACGCAAGGCCCGTGACGCGGCACTGGCGGGCAACGACACCGACGACCTGCCCACCAGCGGGGAACCCGGCTCCCCCGGACGCACACTGGACTGCGCACGACTCAAATGCGTGGCCCTGACCTTCGACGACGGCCCCGGCGAACACACCGACGACCTACTGGACGTCCTGGCCGAATACGACGCCCACGCCACCTTCTACGTCCTGGGTTCGATGGTCACGGAGTTCCCCGCGACGGTGGAACGCATGGCCACCGAAGGGCACGAACTGGGAAACCACACCTGGAAGCACGACGACCTGGCCGAGATGACGGGAGAGGAGGTCGAAGAAGACCTCGCACGCACCGACGAGGCCGTGCGCGAGGTGACCGGGAGCGACCCACCGACGATCAGGCCTCCCTACGGATCACTGAACGCCACGGTACGTCGCTCCGTGGACCGACCGCTCATCCTGTGGGACGTGGACACCATGGACTGGCAGAGCCGCGAGGCCGAGGACATCAGCGAGCACGCACTGGCGCAGACCTCCCCCGGGAGCGTGGTGCTCCTGCACGACATCCACCAGACCTCGGTACAGGCGGTACCGGCCGTACTGGCGGGCCTGCACCGCCAGGGCTACCACTTCGTCACGGTCACCGACGTCTTCGCGGGAGCCGCCCTGGAGCCGGGCGAGGTGTACACCGACGCCCGGCCGTCCTGAGCACCGTTCAAAGAAGCCTGCGCAGCAGCTTCTCCTTCAGCTCGGTGATCGGCGCGTAGGCGACCCTCATGGTGTCCATGAACAACGACTTGTCCAGTACCGACTTGGTGTGGGAGAAGGTGTCGATCGAGGCCACGGAGTGGTAGGCGCCCATACCGCTCTCCCCCACCCCGCCGAAGGGCAGGTCGGGTACGGCCAGGTGCGCGATGGGCAGACCGAAGGCCAGGCCTCCCGAGGAGGTCTCCATGGTCAGACGGCGTTTGGTCCGCTCCGAGTCGGTGAAGCCGTACAGCGCCAGCGGTTTGTCACGCTCGTTGACGAAGGCGATGGCCTCGTCCAGGTCCGCGACCTCGATCACCGGCAGGATCGGGCCGAAGATCTCCTCCGCCATGATCGGGGAGGACGGGTCCACATCCCCCAGCACGGTGGGGGCGATGTAGAGGTCCTCACGATCGTGCCGACCGCCGGCGACCACGGTCCCGCTCTCCAGCAACGCGGTGAGCCGGGCGAAGTGGCGCTCGTTGACGATACGCCCGTAGTCCGCGCTCGACGCGGGGTCCTCTCCGAACATCTCGGTGATGGCCGCCGCCAACTCTCGTTGCAGGGGTCGGGCGGTGTCGCCGATGGCGAGCACGTAGTCGGGAGCCACACAGGTCTGTCCGGCGTTGGTGAACTTGCCCCACGCCAGACGCCGGGCGGTGGTGGAAAGGTCGACGCCGGGCTCGACGATGGCCGGGCTCTTGCCGCCCAACTCCAGAGTGACGGAGGTCAGGTGCTTGGCCGCGGCGGCCATGACGATGCGGCCCACGGCACCGTTGCCGGTGTAGAAGATGTGGTCGAAGCGCTCCTCCAGAAGGGCGGTGCTCTCGGGGACACCGCCCTCCACCACCGCGATCGCCTCGGTGTCCAGGTAGCGGGGCAACAGCTCGGCCAGGGCCGCGGAGGTCGCCGGGGCGAGCTCGCTGGGCTTGAGCACCGCGGTGTTGCCCGCCGCGACGGCCCCCACCAAGGGCGCCAGGGACAGGTTCACCGGGTAGTTCCACGGGGCGATGATGAGCACGGTGCCCAACGGTTCGCGCACGCGTCGTGCCTTGGCCGGAGCCAGGGACACCGGCACGGGGACCCGCTGTGGCCGCAGCCAGGAGGACAGGTGCTTGAGCGTGTGGTCGATCTCGTTGACGACGAAACCGATCTCGGTGGTGTGCGCCTCCACCGGACTCTTGCCCAGATCGGCCTTGAGTGCCTGCTCGAAGACGGGGCGCTCCCGGACGAGCATGTCGCGCAGCGCGCGCAGCTGGGCCCGACGCCAGGAGAGAGGCTTGGTACGGCCGGAGGCGAAGGCCGCGCGCAGACGGGCCACGGTCGGGGGGATCTCGGTGGCCAGGGTCAGCGGCTCGGGTGGGGCCGTGTCCTCGACCGTGTGCTGGTCGGTGGTGTTGGTCATGGAGGGATGGTAAACGAAACATTTTCGTTTCGATAGGGCGTCTCATAAGATCCTGCCATGACCATGGATCCCCTGCCGGACGCGCCGCACGCACCTCGCCGCGGCAGGCCGCGCGACGCCGCCCGAGACCGCGCGCTGATGGACGCCACCCTGGCCGAACTCCAGCTGCACGGCTACAGCGGCCTGACCACCGCCGCCGTCGCCAAGCGGGCGGGGGTGTCCACCGCGACCCTCTACCGGCGTTGGCGCTCCAAGGAGGAGCTGGTCCTGGGGGCGGCCCAGGCCTGGGCCGAGGAACTGGGCCCCGACCACGACACCGGAAGCCTGCGCTCGGACCTGTCCCGACTCCTGCACGACAAGGCCGCCGCCCTGGACGGGCCCTCAGGGCGTCTGCTGCGCGCCGTCCTGGGCGAGGCCGCGCACAATCAGGCTCTGGCCGACGTGCTCATGGAACAGTTCGTACTCCCCCTCCAGGCCAGGGTGGAGGCCCTACTGGGTCGGGCCGTCGATCGAGGGGAGATCCCGGCCGACCAGGACTCGTCGGTGGTGGGCGAGATGGTGATCGGTCCGATGGTCAGCCACACCTTCCTCATCTCCCACACCCCCGGTTCCCGACCCGGCCAGGAGATGGCGGAGCGATTGCTCCCTTATCTGTTGCGGGCGTTGGGAGCCAGGGGGGAGTGAGGGAGCGTCATCTTCGTGGGATGAACATCGAAACCGCCACCTTTACGATGTAGATCAACTCTTTCGTCGGAGGGCAAGGCCGACCTGGACAAGAACCGGAACGAGCGCGGACGTCGGACCCTCTCACGACCCCGGTGGTGTCGGGCCGGTGAGCGGACCGACCTTGCGGAGCACGTTCTGGCGTCCGTCAGCGGCCACGGCCCGAGCGGGAGCCGACACGTCGCTGCTCCTCAGGGGGCGGCTGTCGGGCGAGGAACTCCTCGAACGCCGCCCTTTGCCTCGGGTCCATGAAGCTCTGGCGGACATGGCGAGCCTTCTCCTGGAGCCAGTGCGCCTCGTCGGGGTCCAGGAGTTCGGCGACCACCACGCCTTGGCGAGCGACCGCCGTGCGCCCTCCCACACGACGACGAAAGAGCGTGAACGCACCGCATTTCTCCGGGTGGGCCGGCTCCGGCCGTTCCGTTCCGGCCCCCTCCTCCCCCATCGGGTAGGCCGCGGGCGCCCAGTGTTCCCAGAGCGCCAACGTGGCCGCGGGCACCAGCACGGCACGCCTTGCCTCTTCACGCCCCTCCTCCAGGAACGCGAGGGTGACGGGTTCGCCGATCCTCTCGGCCTGTTCGAGCACTTGGGCCATCTCGCTCGTGAACGGGTGAGCCACCACCACGTCGATGTGTGTCCTCATGGCGCCTGAGGCTAACGGCCGCCTGCGACGGATCACGCTCCGATCGTGGCCGTCCCTGCCATGGCAGAGGAAGCGGTCGAACATGGCCATGGGAGGGGGTTCGGCCCTCGTGTCGGCAAGCACGCGGACGTCGGTCGAACGAGCATGGGCCGACAGTGGTCGTGAGCGACCCGGGACGAGGGACCGGTGACGCCCGGGACCGCATCCGCCCCGAACCCGACGTAGGCGAGGCCCCGTTGCACAAGCCGGAGCCCGCACGGCCGCTCCTCCACCACGAAGGAGCGGCCCCGCTGACGTGGGTACGGCATGCCGTACCCACCTCGCCCGCGCCATGCCCCTTCCGTGACCGCGAACGGGTTTTCGCCGCCCGCGGCTGTGAGCACCTTTCTCGACTCTCGACGCCGGGGCGGGGGAAGGGGTGGTCCAGGCGCGCGCTAGCAGCGCTCTTCGCACAAGGGCACGACCTTGTCGTCGAAGTCCACGACCTCACGGTCCCCCAACGGCCGGTCCAGCGTCACCACCTCGCGCAAGGAGCCATCCGGGTCCTCCTCGCAGAACGACTCGCCCGTGGAGGCGCCGCCGGCCAGGACGACCCTGTCCGCGCCCTCCACGGCCCGCACAAGATGCAGAAAAGCACAAGAACCCAGGCTGACGTGGACCGTGAGCCGGTCCTCCGCGTCCACGGTGTAGCCGGAGATACGGCCCGCCTCCCCCCACGTCGTGGTCAGCGTGTGGTTCTCCGGCCGCGGTTCAGGACCGTCGGAGGACTCCTCGGAGACGTCGGCCAGGTCGGTGGAGGAGCCGCCGTCGGGCGCGCTCTCCCACAGCGTTGCCCACAGCACCAGAGCGACGATGACCGTGACGGCCGCGCCGAGCCGGTGCATGAGGAGCCAGGTGTCACCGGGGTGGTCGGTCTTGGGGCCACGGGACCGCCAGGACCGGAGGCGCCAGTGCACCTGCGGTTTGCACACGATCAGGACGCCCCAGCCGACGGGAAGTAGGAGAAACCAGTGCAGGATGGTCACCAGGGGACCTTTCCAGTGGAGGGTAGGGACGTAGGGTGAGAGTCCCGTCACCCCCGCCGGGTTCTGGCGGAAGCGACGCGTCGGTCCCGACGTTCACTTCGCGCCACCGCCGTTTCCTCGGTCCTCACGCGGAGAACGACCCCTGCCTTTACGACGTAGATCACCATGTTCTCTCGGGTCGACGGTCGAGGAATCCCCTCGGTAGGGCGAAGGGGGGAGCGCGCCTGGCGCTCCCCCCTTCGCCGTCCGTTCCGGCTCCCCTTCTCAGCGGGCGGGCAGGATCGTGCCGGAGACCTCGCCGAAGTGCACCACCGCGCCGTCCGGTCCCGGGGCCGTGGCGGTGATCGTCACCTCGTCGCCGTCCTCCAGGAAGGACCGCTCGGTGCCGTCGGGAAGACGCAGCGGCTCCTTGCCGCTCCAGGTCAGCTCCAGCAGACATCCGCGCTGGCCGACCTCGGGACCGCTGACGGTGCCCGAGGCGTAGACGTCGCCGGTGCGCAGGCGGGCGCCGTTGACGGTCATGTGGGCCAACTGTTGGGCGGCGGTCCAGTACATCCCCGAAAAGGGCGGGGTCGAGACCAGGTGCCCGTTGAGTCGCACCTCCAGGCGCAGGTCCAGCCCCCAGGGCCGGCTTCCCCGCAGATAGGGCAGCGGTTCGGGGTCCTGCGCCGGCTGCTCGACCCTGGCGGACTCCAAGGCGGCCAGGGGCACGATCCAGGGAGAGATCGACGTGGCGAAGGACTTGCCCAGGAAGGGACCCAGCGGTACGTACTCCCAGGCCTGGAGATCACGCGAGGACCAGTCGTTGAGCAGGAACACGCCGAAGACGTGGTCGGCGAAGGAGTCCACCGACACCCGCTCCCCCAGTTCCGTGCCGGTGCCCACGACGAAGCCGACCTCGGCCTCGATGTCCAGACGCGTCGAGGGGCCGAAGAGCGGGGAGGTCTCCGTCGGCGGCTTGCGCTGACCGGTGGGGCGCACGATGTCGGTGCCCGAGACCACGATGGTGCCCGCCCGGCCGTGGTAGCCGATGGGCAGATGCTTCCAGTTCGGGGTCAGGGGCTCCTGTTCGGGGCGGAAGATACGACCGACGTTGCTCGCGTGGTGCTCCGAGGCGTAGAAGTCCACGTAGTCGGCGACGGTGAACGGCAGGTGCATGCGCACCGAGGACCGGTCGACCAGGTGGGGGCGCACGGCGTCGGCGTGGGCGGGATCGGTGAACCAGTCGGTCAGCGCGGCCCTCACCCGCTCCCACACCGGTCGCCCGGCCGCCATCAGCGCGTCCAGGTCGGGCCGGGCGACGATGTCGGCGAAGGGCGCGTCCAGCGCGCGGGCCGCGGCGCCCAGGTCCAGGACGTGGTCGCCGATGGCCACGCCCGTGCGCGGAGCGGGGTCGGCGTCGGTGCTGAACACCCCGTAGGGCAGGGTGGCCAGACCGAACTGAGCGTCCGGTGCGAGGTCGAGCCAGCTGTCGGGCATGGCGTTCCCTTTCTGGGAGTGGTCGGGTCAGTGGGTACGGGAGGCGGGCAGCGCCCCGAGGACGACCAGGTCCTCCAGGGGTTCGGTGACGCTGCACGTGCCGAAGGAGCGGAAGGTCCGCCGCACCTTCTGGGCCTCGGTGTCGGTGAGCTCGGCCGCGAGCCCGGCCAATCGGGGGCCGTCGCGTTCGGCCAGCAGTCCGACCGCCTCCTTTGGCGGGGAGCCGTCGAGCAGGGCGGCGGTGGCCACCAGGATGTTGAGGAATCCGTGTTGTTCGAAACCCTCGTCGGTCCTGTGCCGGACGGCGTGGTGCAGTCCGGCCGTGCACTTGAAGGACAGTCCCAGCTCCACGACCGTGTACAGGAACGCGGCCAGCTCCTCCTCGTCGGGGTGGGCCTCGGGGGTGAGTCCGCCGGTGCGGAACTTGGCGTGGAGTCCGGTGCCGACCAGGGCCTCCAACTCGGTGCGCACGTCCGCCTGTCGGGAGACCTCCACGAAACCGCCCACCCCCTCGGGGAGGTGTGCGGTGAGCCGGGAGGCGACGGCCGGGACCCGCCCGGGCGCGGCGGCGGCCTCGACTCCGGCCAGGCGCAGGGCGGGGTCGGCGAGGACGGCCTCGATGGCGGGGGCGACGGCGTCGGCGCCCCCGGGGACGGTGACCACGACCGTGAGGGGTGCGTGGTCGTCCTCCTCCGAGCGCAGAACCTGGCGCAGCTCGGCCACGCGGGCGTCGGAGACCAGGAACGGGCCGACGTAGTGGGCTCGCAGGGCCGCCCGGTGGGCGCGGTGGGCCGGCAGCGCCTCGGCCATGGGCGCGTTACCGGGAGGGAAGAGAGCGGCGTCGTCGAAGAGTCCGCGGTACAGGATGTCGCGCATCACTGTTCCTTTCGTCCGCCGGCCCAGGACCAGGCGTAGACGCCGTCGTCACAGGCGATCCCGCCCTCTCCCAGGTCCAGGGGTCGGAAGGTGTCCACCATGACGGCGAGTTCGTCGAAGGCCTCCGCCCCGATGCTGCGTTCGTAGGCGCCCGGCTGGGGACCGTGGGAGTGACCGCCCGGGTGCAGGGAGATCGACCCCTGGCCGATCCCCGAACCCTTGCGGGCCTCGTAGTCGCCGCCGCAGTAGAACATGACCTCGTCGGAGTCGACGTTGGAGTGGTAGTAGGGCACCGGGATGGCACCGGGGTGGTAGTCGACCTTGCGCGGCACGAAGTTGCAGATGACGAAGTTGTGGCCCTCGAAGACCTGGTGGACGGGCGGCGGCTGGTGGACCCTGCCGGTGATGGGTTGGAAGTCCTCGATGTTGAACGCGTAGGGGTACAGACAGCCGTCCCAGCCCACGACGTCGAAAGGGTGGGTGGGGTAGGTGTAGCGGGTTCCGGAGATGCCGCCGGGGCCGTCGCCGCGGTGCTTGATGAGCACCTCCACGTTCTCGCCCTCCGCCAGCAGCGGTTCGGTGGGGGCGCGCAGGTCGCGCTCACAGTAGGGGGCGTGCTCCAGGAACTGCCCGTACCGGGACAGGTAACGCTTGGGCGGGGCGATGTGGCTGTTGGCCTCGACCACGTAGGCGCGCAGCGGCCGGTCGCCGGTGGGCACCCAGCGATGGGTGGTGGCGCGCGGCAGGATGACGTAGTCGCCCCGGCCGACCTCCAACGGACCGAAGACGGTCTCCACACGCGCGGTGCCGGACTCCACGTACACGCACTCGTCACCGATGCCGTTACGGTACAGCCGGGAGGGGGCTCCGGCCACCACGTAGGAGATGCGCACGTCGTCGTTGCCCAGGACCAGGCGGCGCGACTCCACCACGTCCGCGCCCTTCCACCCCTGCCCGGGGAACAGGTCGTGCAGTCTCAGGTGGCGGGGCACCATCGGCGCGTTGGGCGTGCGGGTCTGGTCGGGGACCCGCCACTCGGCGGCGTCGACGATGGCCGAGGGGATGGCGCGGTGGTAGAGCAGCGAGGAGTCGGAGGAGAAGCCCTCCTCCCCCATCAGTTCCTCGTAGTACAGGCCGCCCTCGGGGTTGCGGTGCTGGGTGTGGCGGGTGCGGGGCACCTCGCCCACCTGCCGGTAGTAGGCCATGGCGGTGTTCTCCCTGCGTGTGGGTCGGAAACGGTCAGGTGGTCGGGGCGGGTTCGCCGCCGGCCGTGTCGGGCAAGGCGGAGGCGGAGAGCCCGAGGCAGGTGCGCACCGCGCAGCGCACCGTGGAGAGGTCCTCGGCCGTGACGATGGCGGCGATGTGGGCGTCGGGGCGCACCACCCACACCTGGCCGGGGCGGGGGGCCAGTGCCTTGGTGAGCGCGCCGGTGCCGTCGACCTCGTGCAGGTACAGGGCGGTGACGGGGGCCGTGGTGCTCTGGCGCGCGGCGGTGCGTACCCCTGACAGGAAGGCGTCGGGGTCCTTGCCGTCGGGGGCGGGGCCCAGCAGCAGGGTCAGGCCCTCACGCAGCAGCGAACGGATGCGGGAGGGGGTGCTGTGGCCGGGCAGGGTGACGGGGGCGTCGGGCATGAGGACCCCGGGGCAGGGGTCGGGGGCCTGTCCACGCGGGGGTCTTCCGCGGAAGGGCCGTTCGGGGCAGGGGGTGGTCAGGGTCGAGTCGGTGTACCAGAACGGTTCGGCCAGGCGCCCGGAGTCGACTCGGGCGCGGGCCTCCTCCTGGGTCAGGGCCTGTTCCAGCACGGTGAGGCGTGTGCGGTGCTCCTGGTCGTCGTGGGGGACGAGGAAGCGCATGGTGGCGCTGGTGATCTCGGCGTTCTCCAGGGCCGCGGCGTGGCGTTCGGTGTGGTAGCTCTCCAGCAGCTCCTCCCCCGCCCATCCGGCCAGGACGTAGGCGAGTTTCCAGGCGGCGTTCTCCGCGTCCTGGACTCCGGAGTTGAGACCTCGGGCGCCGAAGGGCGCGACCAGATGGGCGTTGTCGCCCGCCAGGAGGACGCGTCCCACGCGCATGCGGTCGGCCACGCGGGTGTGGAATCGGTAGACCGAGTGCCACACGATCTCATAGGGCCGATCTCCGATGATCTTGCGGATGCGGGCGTCCAACCGTCCGCCGGCCTCTTCGGCGGCCAGGTCGAAGTCGGAGGGGACCTGCCAGTCGATGCGGTAGACCGAGTCGGGGCAGGGGTGGATGAGCACCTGGCGGCCGGGGTTCCACTCCGGGTCGAAGTAGAAGCGGCGTTCCCGTTCCCACCCGCCCAGGTCCGCGCGGATGTCACAGATGAGGAAACGGTCGTCGAAGGTCGTGCCGTCGAAGGAGATCCCGAGGGCCTCACGGACCACGCCGCCGTGGGCGCCCAGGCACGACAGGGCGTAGGGGCCGCGCAGGAACACCGTGCCCTCGGGGGTGTCGCACGCGACCGTGACGCCGTGTTCGTCCTGGGTCAGGCCGGTGACCCGGTGTCGCCACAGGATCGGTACACCGGCCTCGGCCAGGCGTTCGTCGAGCACCTCCTCGGTGCGGGACTGGGAGATGTTGACGAAGGGGGGCAGGGGCGAGGCGCCCGGGTCGGACAGGTGGACGCTGAACAGTTCGTGCTCACGGTAGAACGTGCGGGCGGTGTCCCAGGTGAGCCCCTGTTCGGCGATGACTCCGGCGCCCAACCAGTCCCACACGTCGAGCACGTCGCGTTGCTGACAGATGGCCTTGGACCCGATGGCCTCACGGGCGGGGCGCGCGTCCACGACCAGTACGGGGACGCCGCGCCGGGCCAGCAGCAGGGCCGCCGTCTGGCCGACGGGCCCGGCGCCCAGTACCAGGACGGGTTCGTCGGTGGGGGTGCGTGGAGCAGGGGGTCGCATGTGTTGGCTCCGTTCGGCGTAGGCGTCCCGTACGGGCGACGGGGACGGGCGACTGGTGGGCGGGCTCAGTTCTGGAGCTGGTCCCAGACCTCGCGATCGCGCTCGGCGGTCCAGATGACGGGGCGTTCGATGCCGGAGAACTCGTCCCACAGGCGGGAGACGTCGAAGGGCAGGCAGTGCTCGAAGATGGGCCAGTGCCCGTAGTCGTCGACCAGGGCGGCGTGGGTGGCGTCGAAGGCCTCCTTGAGGGTGCCGCCGCGTCGGTGGACCGCGCCGACCTGGTCGATCATGACCTGGAGGAAGTTGCGAGTCTGCTCGATGGCGGCGTCGACCTCCTCGCGACCCCGGCTGACGGCGCCGCGACCGCCGACGAGCATCTCGGCCTCCAGGGCCTTGACACGGTCCAGGGTCGGTCCGGCCCAGTCGTGGTGGAAGGCGTCTCCGGTGTAGAGGGCGGCCTGGGCCTCGACGAGGTCCCCCGCGAAGAGGATCTTGTGCTCGGGCAGCCAGGCGACGATGTCGCCCTCGGTGTGTCCGCGGCCGAAGTACTCCAGGACGAGTTCTCCGCGGTCGCCGCCCAGGTCGATGGTGGTGCGGTCGGCGAAGGTCTGGGTGGGCCAGGTCAGGCCGGGCACGGAGTCGGCGTCCTTGGCCAGGCGGGGCATGCGGCCGAACTCGCTCTCCCAGTCCTCCTTGCCGCGCTCGCGGATGAGTTCGTGGGTCTTTTCGTGGGTGAGGATGATCTCGGCGTCGAAGGCGCTGGCGCCCAGGACACGGACCGCGTGGTAGTGCGAGAGCACCAGGTAGCGCACGGGCTTGTCGGTGTGCTCGCGCAGCTTGGCGAGCCACTCCTTGGCCGCGGTCGGGGTGGCGAGGGCCTCGAAGGCCACGAGGAAGTCCTCGCCCTCGATGGCGCCCACGTTCGGGTCGCCCTCGGCGGTGAGCGCGTAGACCCCGTCGGCCAGTACCTCCAGGGTCTGCTCCTTGGCCTGGGTGTCGGCGGATGAGGCGAACGGCTTGGCTGCCATGGTCGGGCCCTTCACTCGCTTCGGGTGGCGACCGCCACCCTTTTAATCAAAGGTTTGATAATCAGACCATAACGTGCCCCACGCCACAACACCAAGAGGCGTGAAGCCACCTGAGGAGTGTCGCAGGTCACACGCGGGCCGAGCCTCGCCGTCCCGCTCCCGGACGGACGGACGCGCCGAGCGGGCGTCCTGCTCGCCCTACACGACGGGACGGGGGGAAAACGGTGAACAGCGTTCGTACGCCAAGTACTACGCTGGTGATCGTGACCCACAACGCCCTCCCCCCGAGCGACCTCACCTTCTGGTCCTTCGTGGACTACGCGGTGCGCAAGGCCGAGCAGGAACTGCCCTCGGTCGACGCCGACGCCATGCGCATGATCCTGACCCTCAGCCGAGCCGCGAGCATGGTCATCTACGACCTGGAGTCCTCCGTTCACCGTCCTCGTGGACTCACCTGGCCGGGGTTCCGTGTGATCTTCGCGTTGTGGCTGGCCGGTCCCATGGAGGCCAAGACCACCGCCGAGATCTCCGGAATGAGCCGCGCGGCCCTGTCCGCGCTGCTCAACACCCTCGAACGCGACGGCCTCATCGTGCGCGAACGCGCCTCCCACGACCGGCGCGCCCTCCAGCTCAGCCTCACCGAGGCCGGCTACGGCGCGATCCTCGGTGGCTTCCGCGCGCACAACCGGCGTGAGAGCGCCTGGGCCGCGGCCCTCGAACCCGAGGAGCGTCAAGAGTTCGTCCGCCTGCTCAACAAGCTCATGGCGGGCTCCACCGACGCCAAGGCCAAGTTCCGCAACTGAGGGAGGTCCTCCCGGCCAGACGGAGGGCCTTTACGTCGTCCCCTCGCACCGGCGACCATCAAGGCATGGACGACTCCAGCCGTACCCGCCTGCGCGCCGCGCGACGACAGTTCTCCGCTCAGGTCACCTTCCTCGACACCGCCACGTACGGTCTGACGCCCCATCGGGCGCTGCGGGCCCTGGAACGGCACACCGCCGAGGTGGCCACCGGCCGCTTCTCCATGTCCGACTCCGATCTCGTCGTCGACCGGGTCCGCGCCGCCTACGCCCGTGTCAGCGGTGTGTCCGCGGACGACGTGGCCATCGGCACCCACGTCTCCCCGTTCGTCGGTACCGTCGCCGCGAGCCTGCCGCCCGGTTCGCGCGTGCTGACCGCCGTCGACGAGTTCAGTTCCGTGACCTTTCCCCTGATGGCCCGGGAGCACGGCCTCGACGTTCACCGGGTGCCCCTGGAGCACCTGGCGGAGAAGGTCGACCGCGGGACCTCCCTGGTGGCGGTCTCGGCCGTACAGTCCGCCGACGGCGCCCTCGCTCCCGTGGACGATCTGATCGAGGCCTGCGCCGAGCACGGCGCGCGTCTGCTGGTGGACACCACCCAGTCCGCCGGGTGGCTTCCGTTGGACGCGGGCCGGATCGACTACACGGTGTGCTCGACCTTCAAGTGGCTGATGGGCATGCGCGGAGCCGCGATGCTGACAGGCACCCCCGAGGCCCTGGCCGCGCTCCGGCCCCAGGCGCCGAGCTGGTACGCGGGTCTGGACCGGTCGACGTCGCTGTACGGAGGCCCGCCACGGTTGGCCGAGACCGCCCGTCGCCTGGACCTGCCTCCGGTGTGGCCCGCGTGGATCACCCTGGCGGAGTCCCTGGCCCTGTTGGAGGAGGTGGGGATCGCGCAGGTGGGCGCGCACAACGTCGCCCTCGCCGACCGTTTCCGTGCGGCCATGGACATGGAACCGACGGGTTCGGCGATCGTGTCGGTGCCCCTCTCCGAGGGGGTCGCCGAACGCGTCACCGAGGCCGGAATCGGCACCGCCGTCCGCAACGGGCGGTTGCGGGCGGCGTTCCACCTGTACAACGACGAGTCCGACGTGGACCGGTTGGTCGACGCGCTCGGGGGCTGACCGTCAAAAGATCAGCCCGCAGAACGGCGCCCGGGCGCGGTGCAGGGCCCGGTCCAGGCGCTCCACCGCGCCCGGGGTGTGCTCGGTGAGCAGTCCCGCGCGCAGGTGACCGTCCAGTGTGGTCTGGCCGAGGTAGGCCGCCCCCAGGTGGGCGGCGTCCAGGCTGAGGTCGGGGTCGGCGTCGGTGGCCTCCACCCGGGCGCCTCCGGTGTCCGCCTTGACGTGCCAGCGTCCGGCGTTCCACGGCGCGTACCCGTCGGTGACCTCCAGGACCGCTTCGAAGGGAACGGAGTAGGAGCGCTCGGCCAGGGCTCCGGGCACGTCCACCAGCCGCAGCCACAAGGAGGTGTACAACGTGGGCGCCGCTCGATCGGGGTCCAGGAGCAGGTGGCGCAGCGGGTCGTCCAGGGCCAGGAACTCGAAGGAGACCTTGCCGACGAGGTCGCGCCCGAACAGGTGCTCGTACAGGGCGGTCCAGGCGGCCGGGGTGGTGGCGGTGATCTCCTTGACGTGCACCTCGCCGTGCGCGCCGTCCTGTTCCCGTTCACCGCGGGTGCGGTAGAGCGCGTAACCCAGCGGGCCCCGTGGTCCGCCGACCACCACGGCCCGCAACGGCCCCCTGCCCTCGCGTGCCCCGGGCACGTCGCGTAGGACGCGGTCCCACCAGTGCGCGGCGCGTTGGAACTGGCCCACCTGGACGGCGGCGACCTCGCGGTGCACCCGTTCCAGGTCGGGGCGGACCTGTCCGGGGTCCGCCAGGCGGACGCGAAGGTCCGGGTCGCGGGGGGCGTCGGGCCGAAGGGCGGTGTGGGGCGCTCGTACGAAGGTCTCCATCTCGGTGGCCGCCCGACCGTAGCCGAAGCGGCCGTAGATGGCGCCCTCGGACGCCCACAGCGCGGCGTACCTGTCTCCGCGCGCGTGGACGTCGGCGAGTTGACGGCGCATCATCGCGCTGAGGATGCCCCGGCGCCGATGGGTGGGCCACACCCCCACACCGGTCACGCCGGTGACCGCACGGGGACCGCCGGGCATCGTCATCTCGAAGGCGAAGCCGTTGACCGTCCCCACGACCTCGTCGCCGTCCACGGCCACCAGGACACGGTCGTAGCCCTCGGCGTCCATGAAGGGGCGGACGAGGTGCTCGCGCTCCTCGGGTCGCTCCGGTATCAGCAGGGCCTCGTTGACGACGCGCATCACCTCGGTGTACTCGTCGCGGTCGGTTCCCCGTACGACCCAGTCGGCGCCGGGGTCGGGAGTGATCGTCATCTGTCGTTCCTTCGTCGGTGGCACGGTGACGGCGCCCGGTGGTCCGGTGCGCCGTGGCGGCCGAAAGACCACGCCGCACGAGGGTGGGCGTGGGGTGTGCTCGGCGGTGTCCGGCGCGGCGACGACTCCGAGGGCCTACTCCGCGCGCGGCCCCGCCCAGGTGGTCGGGGGCGAGCGGCGTCGGGGACGAGCGGTACCCGGATGGACGGCGTCCGTGGACCCGCCCGGGCGTCGGCGGCCGGTGTTCGGAGGTCGGCCGGGGAAGGAAGGGCGTCGGCTCCTCGTGGACCTCCACGACGCCGGGGGACCCCTCCCGCGCGGTTCCCGGGCCCGCGCACGCGACATGGCGCCCCGGAGGGCTCGTCCTGTCGCACGTCCGCCATGGGCAGACCCTTTCATTCGCGCTCGGGTGGACGCCACTGTTTTTCGCCCTCCTCTCGGCGTGCGGCGCCCCTTCGTCGGAGCGGGTGAGTAACCTGCTTCTTCCCGGGGCACCTTTCCTCTGTGACACGTACTACTACCTCTTCTTCCCGGGCCCGGTCCGACTCCTCCGACCACGACGGTCGGGACGGATTCGTGGTGGGGGTGGACGCCGGGGGGACCACCACACGGGCACTGGTGACCACGTTGTCAGGAGAACGGGTCGGCGAGGCCAGGGCCGAGGGTTGCAACCCCAACGCCCACGGTGCGCGGACGGCCGCGGAGCGGCTCTCCGAGGCGGTCGGCCTGGCCTTGGACCAGGCCGACGCCCGCGCCCGCCGAAGCGTCGCCGCCGCCGTGGTCGGTCTGGCCGGGGTCTCCTCCCTGCGGGAGAAGGACGTGCGCGACCGGATGGTACGCGCGCTGATCGACGCGGGCCTGCCTGCCGGATGCGGGGTGTTCACCGGCGACGACGAGGTCGCCTTCGCCTCGGGGACCCCCGCGGCCGACGGCACGGTACTGATCGCCGGTACCGGGGCGATCGCCACCCGCATCGAAGGGCGCGAGCGGGCCCGTTCGGCCGACGGGATGGGCTGGTTGATCGGCGACGAGGGCTCCGGGGTCTGGATGGGCCACCAGGCGGCTCGGGAGACGGCGCGGCAGCTGTCCCGGGGCGGAGAACTCAGCCCGCTGGCGCGTGCGGTGTCCGAACGCGTCCTCTCCGGGCACGGGTCGGCGCACGGCCGAGGCCGCCCGCCCGAGGAGCACGCCCGCGACTTCGCCCGCGCCCTGACCGCCGCGGCCCCGGTCGCACTCGCCGAGCTCGCCCCCTTGGTCAGTCAGGCCCACGAACTGGGGGATCCGGCGGCCGGGGTGATCGTGGAGGCCGCCGCCGGGCACCTGGCGCGCTCGGTGCATCAGGTGCGCAGTCCCGGCGAGAGACTGCCCGTGGTCCTGGTGGGCGGGGTCCTGGCCGGGTCGGAGCCGGTGCGCGCCGCGCTCACGCGCAAGCTCGCGCTGGGGGCGGCCAGGTCCACGATCACCATGGCCGGGTGCACGGCGGGCGGCGCGGCCTGGCTGGCGGCGTTGCGCACGGGGGTCCACGAACAGGACCACCGGTTGCACTCGGCGTTCACCCGCCCCGAGCAAAGCCCCGAACAGGATCGTCCCGACGCGGCCTGAAAAGGGCTCCCACCTCGGCGTGGTCTTGCCCTTTACCTCCCCTTACCCTACGGTGTGCCTTACTTAGGGTTGGCTAACCTGACCCGAATGAGGAGGCTTCGTGGCGCAGCAGAGGGAACGTGGGAGCAGGACCGTCCACACCGGCCGGGTGGAGAGCGTCGAGTGGCTCACGCCGCACATGATCCGGGTCGTGCTCGGTGGGGAGGGCCTGTCCGCCTTCGCCACCCGTGGGCACACCGACAGCTACGTCAAACTGCTCTTTCCGCCGCCCGCCCCCGGCGACCCCGAGTCCTTCGACCTGGACCGGTTCCGCGCCGAGCGACCCCGCCAGGAGTGGCCGGTCACCCGCACCTACACCGTGCGATCCTGGGACCCCGAGGCCCTGCGACTCACCCTCGATTTCGTCCACCACGGAGACAAGGGCCTGGCCGCCGTGTGGGCCGCCGCCGCCCGGCCCGGCGACCGGGTCCGGCTGCTGGGTCCGGGCGGAGGCTACTCCCCCGACCCCGAGGCCGACTGGCACCTCCTGGCCGGTGACGAGAGCGCCCTGCCCGCCATCGCCGCCGCCGTGGAACGGCTCGCCCCCCACGCCCTCGCCCACGTGTTCGTGGAGGTCGAAGGCCCTGAGGAGGAGATCGAACTCGCCGGCGGCCAGAACGTGCACGTGCGGTGGCTGCACCGTGGGGATCGGCCCGTGGGATCGCTCCTGGTGCCGGCCGTTCGCTCCCTGGACTTCCCCGAGGGCGGGGTCCACGCCTTCGTGCACGGAGAGGCCGCCTTCGTCCGTGACCTGCGCCGTCTGTTGCGCGTCGAGCACGGCCTTCCCAAGGAGCGGTTGTCGATCTCGGGTTACTGGAGGTCGGGTCGTGACGAGGACGGCTGGCAGGCCTCCAAGGCCGCGTGGAACCAGAGCGTGGAGGCCGAGGAGGCCAAGGCCCTGGCCGCGTCCGGGGGCTGAGGCCGAAAGCGTACCGGTCTCACAGGGCGAGCCGGTCCACGGCGATGAGGTAGGCCTCGTTGAAGGTCGGGAACTGTGGGATCGTGTCGCCAAGGGCCGCGACCGGCAGGCCGGTACGGATGGCGAGCGCGGCGGTGTGGATCCACTCACCGGCCATCGGCCCGAACGCCCACGCGCCCACGAGCACCCCCCGTTCGCGGTCGGCCACCAGGCCGAGGGTGCCGCGTGGTTCGGTCTCATGGGTCCAGGGCCGGACCAGGGTCTCGGGCAGGTCCACCTCGGCGGTGACGGTGTCGATGCCCTGGTCCCTGGCCTGCTCCTCGGTGAGGCCCACGCCCGCGATCTCGGGGTGGGAGAAGACCACGCGCGGCACGGCGGTGTAGTCGGCCCTACGAGCACGGCCCAGGATGCCGTCGACGACCATGCGCCCCTGGTACTTGGCCACGTGGGTGAACATCGCCTTCGCGGTCACGTCGCCGACTCCCCACAACCCCGGTGCGGCCTGGCAGTGCTCGTCGACCAGGAGGGCGCCGTGGTCCGTCCGCACGCCCATCTCCTCCAGTCCGAGTCCGCGGGTGCGGGGACGACGTCCGGTGGCGAGCACCACCACGTCGGCGCGCACCCGCCCACCGTCGTCCAGGGTGGCCTGGACCTCCTCGCCGTTCTGGACCACGGAGGAGACCTCGGTGTCCAGGCGCACGGTGATGCCGTCCCGTGCGAACTGGTCACCGACCAAAGAGCTCAGCCGGGGCTCCTCCCGGTCCATCAGGCGGGGACCGCGTTGGACGAGGGTCACCCGCGAACCCATCCGGGCCAGGAACTGCCCCAGTTCCACGCCCACGGCGCTGCCGCCGACCACGATCGCCCGTTCGGGGATCCGGGTGAGGGAGGTGGCCTCCCGGTTGGTCCACACCACCGAGGCGTCCAGGTCCTCCAATCCCTCGATCGGAGGCCGCACCGCCTCCGAACCGGTGGCCACCACCACATGATCGGCGGTGATCTGGGTGCCTTCCGCCTCCACGCGCCACGGATCGCGGCCGGTCAGACGCGCCCCTCCCTTGAGCACCAGGGCTCCTCGTCTCCGATACCCTTCGATCTGCTCGGAGTCGTCCAGGTGACGGATCATCTGGTCGCGATAGGCTCGCAGCCCCGGCCAGTCCAGGTCCGGACGGGTGACCCCGGCCGCGTCCTCGGCCTCCCTGCGCACCGCGGGGGGACGCAGCAGCACCTTGGTGGGGACGCAGGCCCAGTAACCGCACTCACCGCCGATGAGCTCACGCTCGACCACCGCCACGTCCCTGCCCGCGGAGAGCAACCGCTCCGCGACGGTCTCACCGCCCGGCCCCATACCGATGACCACCACGTCCCTGTGCCGCATACGCCCTCATTCCGCCCGTTTCCCGTTCGCCTCCGATGTTCTCCATCGCCCGACCACGGGGAAGGGCCGACACGCCGTCGGCGATCCCAGGAGGGCCCGGCGCGTTCTCGGACGGGTCGCGTCGTGGGGTGCCCGGCCCGAGGGAGGCCGTGGTGCAATGACCGGTCGGGATCCGGTCGAACGGAAGGAACCGCCGCCCCGGCACATGCCCATGTCCACCAAGACGCTGATCATCATCCTCGACCTCATCGGCATCCTCGCCTTCGCCATCGACGGGGCGCTGACCGCCATTCGGACCGCACGCGTGGACATCGTCGGTGTCATGGTCCTGGGCCTGGTGACCGCTCTGGGGGGCGGCATCATACGGGACCTGCTGCTCGGGGTGACCCCCGAGACCTTCCAGGACTGGCGCTACATCTGCACCGCCCTGTTGGGCGCCACCGTCGCCTTCTTCCTCAGCCGCCAACTCACCCACCTGGCCAAGCCCATCCTGATCTTCGACGCGGCGGGGTTGAGTCTGTTCGCGGTGATCGGTGTGACCAAGGCCCTGGAGCTGGGCTTCGGCCCCTTGCAGGCCACCCTTCTGGGCGTCCTGACGGGTGTGGGCGGCGGAACCATCCGCGACGTGCTGCTCAACCGGGTCCCCACCGTGCTCAGCTCGAACTCGCACCTGTACGCGATCCCGGCCCTGATCGGCGCGGGTCTGGTCGCCCTGGCCTACACCGTCGGTCTGACCTGGGGCTGGATCTCCGTGGTGGGGGCGGTCCTGTGCTTCACCGTGCGGCTGCTGGCCCTGATGTACCGCTGGAGCGCGCCCACCCCGCCGGGCGCCTCGCCGCTGTGAGGATCGGTGCCCTCAGCCGCCTCCGGCGGCCCGTCCCCCGGAGGCGCCCGGTTCCAACGCCCGACTCGCGACACCGCGCAGAACGGCGACCATGGCGGGGACCGGTTCCGGCGGCCGGGGGCGGTGTACGGCGTAGATCTCGCGGGCCAGTCGGACGTCGCGCAGGGGGCGGCTCACCCAGCCTCCCGCGCGGGCCGCGCCCAGGATGCTGAGAGGGATCAGGGCCAGGCCCACACCGGCCTCGATGAGGGCCAGGGCCACCTCGTAGTCCCGGGTCTCGTAGACCACGTCCACACGCACCCCGGCGGCAGCGGCGGCGCTCTCCAGACTGACGCGGTTGTGGATGCCCGGGGCTCCGCATATCCACTCCTGTCCGGCCAGCTCGGCCAGGGACGGGTCGTGGTCGGTGATCGGGTGGCCGGTGGGGGCCACCACCATCAACGGGTCCACCAGGACGCGTTCACGGTGCAGACCCCCCGCCCGGGGCAGGGGAACGCCGGGGTAGCGGTGGGTCAGCAGCAGATCCAGCTCTCCGGAGGTGACCAGGTCGTACCCGCCGGGAGGCTCGATGTCGGCCAGGGACACCCGCACCTGAGGGTGTTGGTTCCCGAAGGCGGCGAGGGTGGCGGGCAGCAGGACCTTGCCCGCGCTGGCGAAGGCGCCCAGGGACAGCCGTTCGGGCGAGGCCCCCGACAGGGCGCGCACGGCGGCCTCGGCGTCGCGCAGCTCTCCCAGCACCCGCTCGCCGTAGCCCAGAAGGACCCTGCCCGCCTCGGTGAGGGTGGTGCCGGTGCGATGACGTTCGACCAGACGGCAGCCGACCTCCCCTTCGAGTTTGGTGAGCTGCTGGGACAGGGCGGGCGGGGTGAAGGAGAGTCGTTCGGCCGCCGCCGCGATCGACCCGGCGTGCGCGATCTCCACCAGCACGCGCAGCCGGTTGGCGTCCAGCATCGAACCCACCACCTTGGCACAAATAAGGGTACAAACTTTTACTTAAGTATCTTTAGCAGTCTTAACTTTAAGTTAATACCCAGTAGCGGCACAGTGGTATCCATGAGCCCCAAGACAGCGCACGTCGCACTCACGGCCACCGACGTCCGTGCGGCCGCCGAACGCATCGCCCCCTACGCCCGCCGCACCCCGGTCCTGCACACCGAGGTCGACGGACGGCCGCTGACGCTCAAGCTCGAACACCTACAGCGCACGGGTGCCTTCAAGCTGCGCGGGGCGCTCAACGCACTGCTGGGCGGCCCCGACACCGACCGCGTGATCACCGCCTCCGGCGGCAACCACGGGCTCGGAGTGGCGACCGCGGCCCGGATGCTCGGCGTCCAGGCCACGGTCTACGTTCCCCAGACCGTTCCCCAGGCCAAGGCGGCGCCGTTGGCGGCCACCGGTGCCGAGATCGTCCGGGTCGGCGAGCACTACGCCGTGGCCGCCGAGGCGGCCAGGGAACGCGCCGAGAGCGAAGGGGTGCGTTACCTGCACGCCTTCGACGATCCGCTCGTCGTCGCCGGCCAGGGCACGATCGGCCTGGAGATCGCCACCGACGCTCCCGAGTGCGACACCGTCGCGGTCGCGGTGGGCGGTGGCGGGCTGGTCGCCGGGGTGCGTCTGGGTGCGCAGGGTCGCCGGGTGGTGGGGGTGGAGCCCGAGGGCTGCCAGAGCATGCACTCCGCGCTGGCCGCGGGCCGCCCCGTGCAGGGCCCCGTGGAGTCGGTGGCCTCCTCCGCCCTGGGCGCCGCCGCCCTGGGCCGGGTGCCCTTCGAGGTGCTGAGCGCCCATCCGGTGACGCCGGCGCTGGTCGACGACGCCGAGATCGTCCAGGCCCAGGACCGTCTGTGGGAGGAGTTCCGCATCGCCACGGAGCCGGCCGCGGCCGTACCCTTCGCGGCCTGGCTCGCGGGACGCGTTCCCGGCGAGCGTCCTTGTGTGGTGGTGTGCGGGGCCAACGCCGAATGGCGCCGCACGGACTGACCGCGGCCGCCGCCCGTGGGGCCCCTCGTCCCCACCGGGTGAGCCGGCGCACCTTCTGAGCACTCCGATCCGTGGTTACCCACCGGTCGCCCTTACATTGGACTGCGTCATCCGGCCATTGGTGAGGGAGAACTCGTGCTCTACGGTGCGTTGCGGCAAACGGCCTCGGTCCTGGCCCGTACCTTGTGCCGCCCGACCGTCCAGGGCCGGGAGAACATCCCCAAGACCGGTGCGGTACTGCTCGCCAGCAACCACCTGTCGTTCGTGGACAGTGTGGTCATCCCCCTGTCGGTGACACAGCGCCGGGTGCGTTTCCTGGCCAAGTCCGACTACTTCGAGGGCCGCGGCCTCAAGGGCGGCCTCACCCGCGCACTGTTCACCTCGTTGGGGGCCATGCCGGTGCAACGGGCCGACGCACGGGGAGCCATGCTGTCCCTGGAGATGATGCTGGACCGGCTGCGCGAGGGCGAGGCCTGCGTGATCTACCCCGAGGGCACCCGTTCCCGTGACGGCCGCCTGTACCGGGGCCGTACCGGCGTGGGCCTGTTGGCGATGGAGTCCAAGGCACCGGTCGTGCCGGTGGCCCTCAGCGGCACCCAACACGTGCAGCCCATCGGCGCGTCCATGCCGCGTCCCCGCCCCTTCACCATCCGCTTCGGCGAGCCGATGGACTTCTCCACCGGTTACGATCACCTGGCCCCGGGCAAGGCCCGCAGGATGATCACCGACCGCGTCATGGACGCCATCCACCGGATGTCGGGGCAGGAGCGGGTGGACGGATACAACACCATCGGCGGTGAAGGCTGAGCGAGGGGCCCTCGGGCGCCTAGGCTGGAGCCATGCGTGTGCTGATCATGTCCGACACCCACATGCCGCGCCGCGCCCGTGATCTGCCCGAACAGGTGTGGCGTGAGGTCGATCGGGCCGACGTCGTGATCCACGCCGGGGACTGGTGCGACCTGGAGGGCTTCGAGCGCCTGTCGGCGCGCGCACGGCGTCTGGTCGGTGTGCACGGCAACAACGACGGGCCCGAACTGCGCGCACGGCTGCCCGAGACCGCCCGTGTCACGCTCGGCGGCGTGCGTTTCGCGGTCGTGCACGAGACCGGGGACAGCCGGGGCCGCGAAAGGCGCTGCGAGCGGCGCTTCGGCGACTGCGACGTGGTGGTGTTCGGACACTCGCACATTCCCTGGGACACCGTCTCCCCCTCCGGGCTCCGTCTCCTCAACCCGGGTTCCCCCACGGACCGGCGCCGCCGGCCCCACCACACCTACATGACCGCCGTGGCCGAAAACGGGCACCTGCGCGAGGTCGAACTCCATCGGGTGGAGTGAGCGCCCGCGTGCCGCCCGGGCGGCACGCGGCTACGACACCGACGCCGTCGGCACGTCACCTCCTCCGCCGGTTCCGCACCGCCCCTTCGTCCGGTACCGCTCGTCTTCAGGGTGGTCATAGCGCTGTCCAATTCTGTTCCAAGCGTGCTTGCCGCCCGTGCCCTGGGGTAGCGACCGCCAGGACGACCGGCGTCCGTGATCACATCCCCCGGTGAGGCGAGAGAATGTTCCGACACACCAAGCGGTTGCAGTTCGAGGCCAAGCCCGAGGCTCCCGACGCCCACTACGCGATGAAGCTCCAAGAGCTCATCGGCGGCGCCTACGGCGAGATGACCGTCACCATGCAGTACCTGTTCCAGGGATGGAACTGCCGCATCGAGGGCAAGTACAAGGACCTGATCATGGACGTGGCCACCGAGGAGATCGGCCACGTCGAGATGCTCGCCACGATGGTGGCGCGGCTGCTGGAGGGCGCGCCCTCCACCACCGTGGCCAAGGCGGTCGAGGACCCGGCGGTGGCGGCCATCGTGGGCGGCATGGACCCGCAGCAGGCCATCGTCTCCGGAGGCGGGGCCATGCTCACCGACGCCAGGGGCACCCCGTGGAACGGCAAGTTCATCGTGGCCAGCGGGAACCTGTTGGCGGACTTTCGCGCCAATGTCGCCGCCGAGGCCCAGGGCAGACTACAGACCGCGCGCCTGTACAACATGACCGACGACCCCGGGGTCAAGGCGATGCTCCAGTTCAACCTGGCCCGGGACACCGTCCACCAGAACATGTGGCTGGCCGCCATCGAGGAACTTCAGGAGGACGGCGTCGAGGGCGAGATCGCCCCCGACGCGCTGTTCGACGAGGAGAACCAGGAACACGCCAACACGATCTGGGGCCTGTCCGACGGCACGGAGGCCTCCCGGGCCCACTGGGCCACCCGGGGGACCGGGCCCGACGGTCGGCACGAGCTGCGTTACCTCGACCAGCCCGATCCTCTGGGCGGACCGGCCAGCGCTCCACCGCCGGACCCCGAGCTGTACGCCTCCTTCAACGGCCAGGGGGGTCAGGGCTCGACCAAGGGGGCCTCGAAGGCCACCAAGCGCGAAGGCGTCATGGGCAAGCTCAAGGACACCCTGGAATAGCCCTCGGTGGACGAGCGCCCTCCTCCGCCCTCGGAGAACACCGGGTGGAGGAGGGCTTGCGCGCGAGATCCTCCCCATGGCCTCCCTTTCCACCCTTTCCGCAGGAGATCCGGTGCGAGGGCCTACGACGGACCCGACACGTTTGCTTCCTCCCGCAGATCCTCCTCCCCTGCCCGGGCCCCCGCTGCTCCGGCAGGGGTGGCGCGACGCCGTCTTCGCGCACTGGTCGATCCCACCCGCGCGCGCCGCGTCGTTGCTGCCCGCGCACACACGGCCCGACACCCTCGACGGCCTCACCTACGTCGGCCTCGTGGCCTTCCGTGTCCCCTTCACCGAGGCCGCGGGGATCCCCGTCGGAGGGTTCGACGAGGTCAACGTGCGACTGTACTCGGTGGACCCCCACGGTCGCCGGGGTGTGGTCTTCCTTTCCATGGACGCCGATGCGGCGCACGGCGTCCTGGCGGCCCGGGCCCTGACGGGGCTGCCCTACATGTGGTCGGACGTCAGCATGCGCGGTGTCGACGACGTCCACGCGGGTTCCGTGCGCCGCCGTCTGCCCGGGGGCGGCGCACGGGGTCGTTGGCGACTGACCGTGGGCGAACGGCTGGACCGCGTGTCGAGGCTGGAGCGCTTCGTCACCGCCCGCTGGGGCCTGCACACCCGCCACGCCGCCAACACGTGGTGGATCCGGGTCGAGCACCGGCCCTGGCCGTTGCACCGTGTGCGTTCCTGGTCCTACGAGGGCGACCTGCTGCGGGCCGCGGGCGTGCCCGTCGACGACCGCGAACCGGTCTCCGTGCTGTGGTCGCCCGGAGTGGACACCGAGGTGAGCCCCTCCTTGGTGACCGCGTCGCGTGCCCGGGCCCTGCGGTCTCGGCGGCTCGGCGCGTGACGGCGTTTCGAAGGCCGACACGACGTTCGCCCGGCGGGTGGGAGGCGGCGTCGATGCCGGTCAGCCGGCGTTGGGTTCGAGTACGGCCCGGGTCCCCGGCAGTCGTCCCTGGTCGAGGTCGTCGAAGGCGTCCAGGGCGGCGTCCAACGAGTACGTCCTGGTCCTTTGACGCACCCTGCCCATCGCGGCCAGGTGCATGAGCTCCTCCAGGTCGTTGTAGCTGCCCACCAGGTTGCCGACGACGGAGATCTCGCGGGAGATCAGATCGATCGTGGGCACGTCGAGCGCGCCACCGTAACCGATGACGAAGTAGGACCCGCCGTCGCGGGTCATGGTCACGCCCTCCTTCTCGGTGCCGTCCTCACCGACGAAGTCCAGCACCACCCGTGCGCCCTTGCCCTCGGTGATGTCGGTGACCGCCTCGACCTGGGAGCCGTCGGCCAGGACCGTGTGCGCCGCACCGAGTTCCTCGGCCACGCGCAGGGCCTCCGGCGAACGGTCCACGACGGTGAGCTCCGCGGGGCTGAGCGCGGTGAACACCTGGATCCCGATGTGGCCCAGTCCTCCGGCGCCGACCAGGACGGCGTGAGCGCCCGGGTACAGCAACGGAACGGCCCTGCGCACGGCGTGGTAGGCGGTGAGTCCGGCGTCGGCGAGCGCGGCCACCTCCACGGGCTCCAGGCCGTCGGCGAGTCTGACGCAGGAGCGGGCGGTGGTGCGCAGCAGTCCGGCCATGCCTCCGTCGGCGTCGATGCCGGGGAAGGAGGAGTTCTCACAGTGGACGTCGTCGCCCGCACGGCAGGGACGGCACAGGCCGCACGTCGCCAGCGGGTGCAGGATCACCTTGTCACCGACCAGGACGTTGGTGACGGCCGAGCCGATCTCGACCACGGTCCCGGCGTTCTCGTGTCCCAGGACGTAGGGCAGTGCGACGCCGCTCCTGTCCGCCCACTGGCCCTCGACGATGTGCAGGTCCGTGCGGCACACGCCCGCGGCGTCGACCCGCACCAGGACGTCCAGTGGTCCCCGGATCCGCGGCTCGTCGACCTCGTCGACCGAAGGCCGTCCTCCGTACTCGTGTACCCGTACCGCGCGCATGTCGCCTCCTGAGACCTTGGGACTCCCTGTCAGGCGCACTTTCCGTAACCGCTCCGCCGAAACGTGTCCGCCCGTGCGGGGGCGTGGCTCACGGAGTCCTGCCGGTCAGGGCGATGAGTCGGTCCTGGGTGCCGACGCCGTCCCCGACCCGGACGGGTGCGTCGAACAGCGCCCCGGGCCCCAATCCCTGGGCGCTCGCCCAGGTGTGGACCTCCTTGACCAGGTCGGGGTCGAGTGTCTCGTCCACACCCAGGGCCCGGGCGAGGTCCCAGGCGTGGACCGTCAGGTCGAAGGTCATCTGCCACAGGTAGACCTCCGCGGGCGTGTCACCGAAGGACAGGTGCACCGTGCTCTCCAGGGAGGAGGGGGCGAGCCAGGCGGTGCGGGCCTCACGTGAGGCGACCTCCCAGGTGGTGATGGGCTCCTCTCCGAGGTTGTCGCCCTCGAAGCGGTCCCCGACGTCCTCGACCCGTTCTCCGGCCAGCAGGGGCGGCACCCACAGCTGTTCGGTGGTCAGATGGTTGACCAGGTCGTGTACGTCCCAGTCCCGGCAGGGAGTGGGCAGGGCCCAGTCGGTCATCTTGATCTCGCGGACCCGTCTCCCGAACTCGCCCATCGCGGTGCCGTGCAGGTCGATCAGGTGTGCCATATGCGTCCCCCCGGCGGATATCCGTTCTGCGCGGGCCCCTACCCGGCCCCGCCTCGGGCCGAACCCGTGCTCGGAACCCGCGGCGAGGGGCGGCGGCCGCACACGCGAGGTCCTTCGTGTGCGACCGCGGAAGGTCCTCCACCGTGGGGTTCCTCAGGACGTGGCCGTCGCCGTCGGTGCTCCGGTGTCGGCCTGCACGCGCCGCACGAAGAAGGTCATGGCGAAGGCCACGACCGAGACCGTCGCGCCCACCAGGAAGGCGGCGTGGACGCCGCCCGCCTGGGCGTCGACCTCCGCGAGCCCGTCGGTGAGCAGACCGGCCGAGGTCGCGGACATGATCGCGACGAACGTCGCCGTACCGGCCGCGCCCGCGACCTGCTGCACCGTGCCGACCACGGCGCTGCCGTGCGAGTACAGCCTGGGCTGGAGTGATCCGAGGGCCCCGGTGAGCAGCGGTGTGAACATCAGGCCCAGCCCCAGGCTCAGCGTGACGTGTGCGGCCACGACGAAGCCGACCGGTGTGTGGGCGTCGAGCAGGGTCATGCTCCACAGCACCACGGAGACCACCGCCGCGCCGGGGATGACCAGGGGGCGCGGCCCCACCCGGTCGTAGAGACGTCCGACGAACGGGGCGAGCAGGCCCATGGCCAGGCCGCCGGGCAGGAGGGTGAGTCCGGTGACGAGCGTGTCGTGGCCCAGGACGTTCTGCATGTAGACCGGCAGCAGGATGAGGACGCCGAACAGGGCCATGAAGCTGATCACGACCAGGCCGATCGAGACGGAGAACTGCGTGGAGGCGAACACGCGCAGGTCGAGCAGGGCGCGGTCTCGGCGTTGGAGGCGGAGTTGGCGCCACACGAACAGCACCAGGGCGGCGGTGCCGACGCCGATCGCGGCCAGGGGCGGGACCACGGCGGCGGCCTCCCCCTCCCCCAGACCCGAGAAGCCGTAGACCAGTCCGCCGAAGGCCACCGCCGACAACGGCAGGGAGGGCACGTCGATGCTCGCCGCACGTGGTTCGGTGACGTTGCGGATGAAGAACGCGCCCAGGGCCAGCCCCAGGAGCGCGATGGGAAGCACGAGCCCGAACATCCACCGCCAGTCGAGCACGCTGAGGATGAGTCCGGCCAGGGTGGGGCCGACGGCGGGCGCGACGGACATGACGATGGAGATGTTGCCCATGGTGCGCCCACGGCGTTCGGTCGGAACGATGTTCAGCACGGTCGTCATGAGCAGCGGCATCATGATCGCCGTTCCCATCGCCTGGACCACGCGTCCCAGGAGCAGGAAGGCGAAATCGGGCGCCAGGAAGCACAGGAGCGTGCCGAGGCTGAACAGCGTCATCGCCGTGACGAAGACCTGCCGGACGTGGAAGCGTTGGAGCAGGTATCCGGTGGCCGGGATCACCACCGCCATGACGAGCATGAAGGCCGAGGTCAGCCACTGACCGGTGGAGACGGAGATGCCCAGGTCCCGGTTGAGCTGCGGCAGGGCCACGCCCATGATCGTCTCGTTCAAGATCACGATAAAGGCCGAGACCAGCAGTAGCGGGATGAGGAGGCGAGGGGCGCGGGCGCCGTCTCCGTCGTGCTGCGGGACCGAACCGCCGTCGGTCGTGGTGGGGGTGGGCTGCCCTGTCACAGGTGTCCTCTGATCATGGTTTTCCGACAGGTTCGCCCGGGGGCACGCGAACCTCTACGAGCAGATCCAACGTCCCCGGCCCCCTACTCGTTCCCCAGATCGGGGTGTTGTGGGACATAGCCTCCCGTTCGGGAGCGGGCGCCCCTCAGTCGCGGGCGGCGGACGCCGACCCCCGGCAGGCCGCCCTGGCCAGGGTGAGCGCGCAGGCGTCCTCGATGAGGCCGCCGACCCATGCGGGGCGGCCTCCGTCGCTCCAGTAACCGCGCCACTTCACACCCGCTGCGGCGCCCAGAGGGGCGACGGCAGCCGCGACCACGGTGGCGGGAACGACCGGTGCGCCCAAGGCTCGGGCGAGGAGGGCTCCGCCGGTGCCCGCGCTGAGGATTCTGCTCGTCAGCATCGGCCAGGCCAGTCTGCTGGGGATGCCCGGAGCCTTGTCCCCGGAGAACTCGCCCAGGTAGGCCAGCGCCATGAGCGCGCGCTTACCGCCCCCGGAGGAGGCCCACAGCGGGGCGCTCCCCAGCGTGCCACGCGACCCCGTGGCCAGGCCCAGCAGTGCGGCGCGGACCGCGCCCGATGCCGTCGTCCCCATGTCCCTTCCCCCTTCTCCCGGGCCGATCGTCCACGGCCCCTGCTGTCCGGTTATCCGGATCCGGTCGGGCGAAACGTCGCCACGGCGAAGGCGCGGCCCCCTGCCATGGGCACCCGTCGTCCGAACGGACGGCTCACGCCGTGGCGACGGCGACGACCCGCCGGGGCTTTCCGGGGGTCCTCACAGGTCCACGCGCAGCGCGTGCACGCCCTCGACGGTGGAGACGACGACGGTTCCGTCGGCGGTCGCGACCATGTCGTGCAGCCCGTGGGCTCCGGTCCAGGGGATCTCGACGGTCGGCCGGTCCGGCCCGTCCAGGAAGCGGAAGAACAGACGGAAGGGGCGATCGCCCCCGGTGAGGTGACCGCCGCCCTCCTGGGCGAACACCGCGACGGGGAGCCCCGCCCACTCGGTCAGGTCGCTCACGGTACGGCCTGGGACGCGTCCCAGGCCGGCCACCGGTTCCAGTCCGGGGAGGGCGTACACCCTCCCCGACACGACCATCAGGGGCCGGCCTCCGACGACCGCGGCCACGGTCTCCTCCCCGCCGTCGCACTCGATCTCGGCGATCCGCCGCCCGTCCGACGACCGGTACACGCGCCGGCAGGCGTCCTCCACCTCGTCCATGAGGAAGTCGTCGACGCGGACCCGCTGCACGGGAACGATCAGATACCCACCGGCCAGGACCAGTCTCTCCCGTGTCAGATGGTGGGCCCGGAAGCCATCACCCAGACCGGGCACGGCGGCACCCGTGTCGAGGTCCACGGCCCACCACGCGTGTTCGTTCCCCGGCTCCTCGTCCAGGACGAACACCGTGGACCTGCCACCGACGGCGCCCACCACCAAGCCGGTGGGATCCCCACGCCACCCCTCCCTTCCCCGCAAAGGAACCCGCCTGAGAGGGGAGCCCGTGCGGGGGTCCAGGAGCATCAGCGCCCCGGGCACCGCGTGAACCACCACGGGTGCGGATCGGAGCCCGACCGGCGAGGCCAGGCAGGCCGCTCCCTCCACGTCGAAGGCGGGGCCGAGAGGTTCCAGCGTGGCCGCGTCGAAGGCGCGCGCACGACCCGCGTATCCGGCCTCCTCGCCCACGTGCCCCTGGGCCAGCAGGACTCCGTTCCTGGTGGACAGCCCGGTCCACCTCTCGAAGCCGTCCCACGACCGTGTCACCTCCACCGTCCGTCCCCCTCCCCCGCGCATGGCGACGGGGCCGCCCCGGGGCGGCCCCGTGTCGCTCCTTTGAGAAGGGTCAGCGCGGCAGGTGTTCGGCCAGCCAGGCCTCCACGTCGGCGGAGGTGCGCGGCAGGCCCTCCGACATCACGCGGTTGCCGTCCTCGGTGACCAGCACGTCGTCCTCGATGCGCACGCCGATGCCGCGCAGCTCCTCGGGGACGGTGAGGTCGTCGGGCTGGAAGTACAGGCCCGGCTCGACCGTCAGGACCATGCCCGGCTTCAGTTCGCCGTACAGGTGCACCTCCTGGCGGGACACCGCGCAGTCGTGCACGTCCATGCCGAGCATGTGTCCGGTGCCGTGCAGGCTGTAGCGGCGCTGTAGGCCCAGTTCCAGGACACGGTCGAGAGGGCCCTCCAGCAGGCCCCACGCGATCAGCCCCTCGGCCAGCACCCTCTGGGCGGCCTCGTGGTAGTCCGTGAAGGGCCGCCCCGGGGCCACGGCGGCGATACCGGCCTCCTGCGCGGCGTAGACCAGGTCGTAGACCCTGCGCTGGACGTCGGTGAAGGTGCCCGACACCGGCATGGTGCGCGTGACGTCGGCGGTGTACAGGGTGGTGGTCTCCACGCCCGCGTCCAGCAGCAGCAGGTCGCCCTCACGGACGGGCCCGTCGTTGCGGGTCCAGTGCAGGGTGGTGGCGTTGGGGCCCGAGGCGGCGATGGTGCCGTAGCCGACGTCGTTGCCCTCCACCCGGGCGCGTAGGAAGAACGTGCCCTCGACGTAGCGCTCGGAGGTGTCCTTGGCCTGCGGAAGCGCCTTGACGACGTCGTTGAAGCCGCGCACGGTGGCGTCCACGGCCAGCTGAAGCTGGGCGATCTCCCACTCGTCCTTGACCAGGCGGTGGTCGGCCAGGGTGACGGCCAGTTCCTCGTCGAGCCGGGCGGACTCGGTACGCGACTCCTCGTCGGTGTCGGCGCGCAGCTCGTCGACCAGGGCGTCGATCCCGGCGTCGTGGCCGCGCACGAGGCGAACGGGGGCCCCGCCCGAGCGCAGCGCGTCGGTCAGGGTGGTCACGTCGGCGGTGTCCACACCGAGCAGGTCGGCCGCCTCCGCGAGGCTGTTGCGGCGGCCGGTCCACAGCTCGCCGTAGGCACCCAGCCAGAACTCGCCGTTGTCACGGTTGGAGCGGGGCTTGAGGTAGAGGACGACGTCGTGGCCCTCGCCGTTGGGGGTGAACACCAGGCATCCGCCGTCGGAGGTGTCACCGGTGAGGTAGGCGTAGTTCGTGGCGGCCCGGAAGGGGTACTCGGTGTCGTTGGAGCGGGTGAGGAGCCTTCCCGCCGGGATCACCAGACGCTCTCCCGGGAAGGCCGCGCTGATCGCGGCGCGCCGGCGTGCGGTGTGCTCGGCCTGCTCGATGGGCTTCAGGTCCCGCCGCTCGGTGTCGGCCCAGCCGGTGGTCATCCAGGCGGCGAGCTCGGCGGAGACGGTCTGCGCCTGCCCGTTCTTGCGTGGACTGAACACGGGGGCGTTCGTCTCGTCCTGGGGGCGCTGCTGCTCGCTCACGTCGTGCTCTCCTCATCACGTTCGTCGGCGCGACCGCCGATGGCGGCCTCGGCCCTCCATCGTACGGGCAACGTCGAACAAGGGACCGTCACACGGCCATAGCCACCCCCATAACGTCTCGGAGGTCGATGTGGTGTCGGTGAGGCCTCTCAGCGAAGGTCGTGGGCGAAGGGGATGGCGGACGCATAGGGGAGTTCGTCGATGTCGGCGGGGTCGACCGGTCGGTAGCCGATCCGCTCGTACAGGGCCACCGCCTCGGGCTGTGACGGGCCGGTGAACAGAAGGACCTTGCTGTAGCCGAGGTCGCGTGCGGCCTCCTCCAGCGCGGTCATCACCTTGCGGGCCAGGCCGCGGCGACGGTGTCGGCCCGAGGTCCAGATCCGCTTGAACTCCGCGGTCTCGACCATGGCCGCGCGGTCCTTCTTGTAGGGACGCACGGCTCCTCCCGCGACGATCTCCCCGTCGAGTTCGGCCAGCACGATCCTTCCGTGGGGGGCGGTGAACTCACTCACCGGGTAGCGCGCCATCTCGTCGGCCGCGCCCTCGGCGCCGTAGCGCTTGGTGTACTCCTCCAGTAGTCCGGCGAGCAGTCCCGCCACCCTGGGGTCGTCGTGGTGTACGCGCAGCATGCGGACGTCGTCGGTCCGTGTGTCCGTCCTGTCCTGCGCCCCGGTGTGCGTCACCGTGTCTCCCCGCCTGTGCGTCGCCCCGGACCGACCGTCGTTCGGTGCCCGATTCCGCGGGAATACTACGCCTCGCATCGTCGAACGCACCACGCGGGTGCGCCGCGTTCCGCGGCTCTTCGCGCGAGACCCTCTCAGTCGGCGTTGGGTCCGTACCGGTTGTCGCGGTCCTGCGGGTCCCTGGGATCGCCGAGGGTGCCCAGGGTGACCGCGACGGGAGGCAGGAGCGCGGCCACCGCGCACATGGCCACCGCCCATCCGGTACCGAACAGGTAGTAGACGGGCAGGGAGCCCGCGAACAGGATCAGGCAGGTTCCCATGACGAGGCCGTACTGGCGCACGCGGCGCTTCAACGAAAGCCCCCTTACCTGTGGGTGCTCTCCACGCTACCCGCACTTCCGTCGGGGCCGCCCGCCTTCCCCGCGACAGACGCGGGGGCGTGCGCGAACCGCGTGGAGGGCGTTTGGAAGAGGGTGCGGGCGCGCATGGCCCCGGACCCGTTCTCGATCGAGTACCCCGCCTCCAGCAGGCGCCGGCGGGCCTCCTGTGCGCTGCGTACGGTGGCCTCGTCGAAGACGAGGTTGTAGTACCGCTCGGGTACCCGGTTCAGGGCGGTGCGCAGTGCCCGCAGCGAGGCCGTGGCCGCCGCGTCGGGCACCTGGGGCAGGACTCCGTAGGCGCGACGCGCCCACGCGGGCAGGGTGGCGTAGGCCAGGGCGCCCACCGGGAACCACAGTGGTTTGAGCGGGGCCAGCCAGGACAGGTGGTCGGGCACCTTGGGCCACAGCAGGAACCGCACCGCCTGGCGTGCCTCGGGCGTCACTCGCAGGGAGGGCCGCACCGAGGTCAGGTACCGGCGCAGCCCGGCGACGTCGCGCGGCACGTCCTGGCGCGACAGGCCCACGTAGGTGGCGGTGTGCGACTGCTCGTCGACGTAGCGGTCCCTCTCCCCCACGGTCAGCGCCACCCCCGCACGGTGGGCGGTCTCCAGGTAGGAGGAGATCTCGGCGCAGTGCACCCACACCAGCAGGTCACGCCGATCCACGCGGTGACGGTCGCCCGTGGCCGGATCGGTGAAGGAGAGACGACGGTGCACCCGTCGGACCCGTTCACCGAGGGCGTCGGCCTCCGCGGGGCTGCCGTAGGTGGTGACGGCCACGAAGTGCGCGGTGCGCATCAGCCGTCCGGTGGGGTCGGAACGAAAGTCCGAACGCTGCCACACGCCCTGCATGGCCACCGGATGCAGTGCCTGGAGCATCAGGGCGCGCACCCCCGCCACCCACATCGACCGGTCCAGGTGGATCTTCCAGGTGACGCTCTCAGGGGCGGCGACGGTCGGCTGCACCCGGACCTCCCGTGGTCTGCGAGGGGATCGCATCGCGTGTCGGACTCCGCTCCCACCCTACGTCCGGCCGCACCGACCGCGAAGGGGCCCACGGCAAGGTGATCCATGACCGGCCTTTGAGCGAATCGGGGAAGGAGGGAGGAGCAGGCTGGAGGATGAGGCCGCCCGTACCGAGGACGGCTCCGGGCAGGAAGGAGCCGAGAGATGTCCATCCCGACACAGGCCCACGCGCCCTTCGACATCGCCCGCTACACCCGTGCGGTGGAGGCGGCCGACATCGACACCGTGATGGCCCAGTACAGCGACGACGCCGAACTGGAGGTGTTCGACCAGCGCACCCCGCCCAGCGCACCGACGGTTCTGCACGGCAGGGACGAGATCGGCGCCGTCCTACGGGAGATCTTCTCCCGCGACATGACCCATGAGGTGATCCGGTCGGTGTCCGACGGAACGCGCTTCGCCTACACCGAGCAGTGCACCTACCCCGCGGGGAACAAGGTCATGAACATGACCATGCTGGACCTGAGGGACGGTCGTATCGCACACCAGTCCATGGTGCAGGCCTGGGACGAGGAGGCACAGAACACCCTCCAGGTGTCCGGGTTCGACGAGCCCGCCAAGAGCGAGGAGTTCGAGAAGGGACGCATCGACGTCCTCCGCATCGGGGGTCAGGGGGTCATGCGCATGATCCTGCGGCCCGGATGGCGCTGGACCGAGCACCTGTCCGCCTCCATGGGGACGGACCTGTGCATGAGGACCCACTGCGCCTACCTGGTCTCGGGCAGCCTGCACTGCCGTATGGAGGACGGGACCGAACGTGAGATCCGGGCGGGCGAGGTCTTCTTCGTTCCGCCGGGACACGACGCCTGGGTCGTGGGCGAGGAGACCGTGGAACTGATCGACTGGCGCGCGCCCAACGAGTACTGAGCATCCACGTCGAGGCGGCGACGGGTCCGCGTGCCAAGGGACGCGGACCCGTCGCCGCGCGGGTGCGTGCCCCGTCTCCGTTCTCAGACGGCACGGTCGCGTAGGTAGGCCAGGACCGCGCGGACGCGGCGGTGCCCCCTTCGTCCGGCGGCAGGTCGAGCTTGGCCAGGATGTTGCCCACGTGCTCGCCGACCGCGGCGTCGCCGACCACGAGCCGGCGGGAGATCGCCCCGTTGGAGTGTCCCTCGGCCATCAGGGCGAGCACCTCACGCTCACGGGGGGTCAGACGTCTGAGCGGATCGGCCCGGCGGCGCAGGAGCCGGCGGACCACCTCGGGATCGACGAAGGTGGCGCCCTCCGCCACTTGGCGCAACACGGACGCGAACTCGCGGACGTCTCCCACCCTCTGTTCGAGCAGGTAGCCCACGCCTCGACCATCAGCGGAGTCGAGCAGGTCGGTGGCGTAGCTCAGCTCGACGTACTGGCTGAGCGCCACCACCGCCAGTCCCGGGTGGTCACGGCGCAGCCGCACGGCGGCGCGCAACCCCTCGTCGGTGAGGTCGGGGGCATGCGGATGTCGGTGACCACCAGTCGCGGCCCGTGCTCGGCGACCGCCTCCACAAGCGCCTCGCCGTCGCCGACCGAGGCCACCACGGCGAATCCGAAGCGTTCCAGGATCCCGACCAGGCCCTCCCTGAGCAGGACGCCGTCCTCGGCCGGCACGGTGGGGACCGGGTCGGACCCGCCCGGGTTCACGTCAACGGTGTCGGAGGAATCGGTCCGTACGGCAGCTCCACTCGGATTCGGGTCGGTCCGCCCTCGGGGCTGGAGAGCTCCGTTGTGCCGCCCATCACCGCGACCCGGTCCTGGAGTCCGGTGAGTCCCGTGCCGCGGGCGGGGTCCGCTCCGCCGGGACCGTGGTCGGTGACCTCCACCACGAGGGCGTCGGGCCTTCCTTGTGGGCCGGGGAGGGTGTCGGCGCGCACGGTCACGCCGGGGGCCTCGGTGTGCTTGTGGACGTTGGTGAGGGCCTCGGAGACCACGAGGAAGACGGGCACCAGCAGCACCGTGTAGGCGATCTCCCTCCAGGTGACCGCCTCGGTGTAGCGGGTGCGGATCCAGCCCCACAGCCCTGGCGGTGGGGGGGTGGTGACCGCTGGGGAGTGGTCCGCGCGTGACGAGGAGGAGACGTCGGCGTTCCAACGCCCCCAGGGTCAGCGCGATGAGCGGGGTGCCGACCGCGACGAGTACGAGTCCGACCGTGAACGCCGCCGCCATGGGCAGGGGGGACTGTTCTCGCCACGGTCCGCTGACGGGGTTTCCCACGGACATGATCCAGGGAAGGGAGAGCGGCAGGACCACCACCGTCAGGGCCAGGCCGATGACCATGGTGTTGGCGTTGTGGGCCAGGGCCCGCCACGGCCACGCCGTCAACAGGTAGTACGGGGCGAGCAAGGCTCCGACGAGGGTTCGCGACCTGTCCGGGGGTCCTGGGGCGGGTGCCCCGAAGACCCTTCACGGGATGTCGGGGGTGGGGGTCCCCCGGCCTGGGGAAACGCTTCTACGGTGTCCATGCCCTCACGGTGGGCGGGTCCGGGACGCGGGAGAATCGGCCGGGCCACCCGGTCGGTGGTGGGGTCCTCCCCACCTTCGAGGCGCCTTCGGTGAGTGAGCCTGCGGGCGCCCTTCGCAGTTCAGGGCGATAGGGTGGGACGACGTGAGTGCGAAACCGCTGATCCCCGATGTCCTGGCTGCTCGCTACGCGTCCGCGGAGCTGACCCGGCTGTGGTCCCCCGAGTACAAGGTGGTCGCCGAGCGGCGGCTGTGGCTGGCCGTGTTGCGGGCCCAGGCCCGTCTGGGCGTGGACGTGCCCGCCGGTGTGGTCGAGGACTACGAGAAGGTCCTGGAACAGGTGGATCCGGCCTCGATCGCCGAGCGTGAGCGGATCACCCGCCACGACGTCAAGGCCCGCATCGAGGAGTTCAACGCCCTCGCCGGCCACGAGCACGTCCACAAGGGCATGACCTCGCGCGACCTGACCGAGAACGTCGAACAGATGCAGGTGCGCGACAGCCTGCTGCTGGTGCGCGACCGTGTGGTGGCGCTGTTGGCACGGTTGGGGAGGCTCGCGGCCGAGTACGGCGGGACCGTGATGGCGGGACGTTCGCACAACGTTGCCGCCCAGGCCACCACCCTGGGCAAGCGTTTCGCCTCGATCGCCGACGAGATGCTGGTCGCCCACGGGCGGCTGGAGGAGCTGATCGCCCGCTACCCGCTGCGCGGGATCAAGGGCCCGGTGGGCACCGCCCAGGACATGCTGGACCTGCTGGGCGACGAGCGGAGGCTGGCCGCGCTGGAGAACGAGGTGGCCGAGCACCTGGGCTTCGATCGGCGGTTCACCAGCGTGGGCCAGGTCTACCCGCGTTCACTGGACTTCGAGGTGCTGACCACGTTGGTGCAGTTGGCCGCGGGCCCCTCCTCCCTGGCCAAGACCATCCGGTTGATGGCGGGGCACGAACTGGTCACCGAGGGGTTCGCCGAGGGACAGGTGGGTTCCTCGGCGATGCCGCACAAGATGAACACGCGCTCGTGCGAGCGGGTCAACGGGTTGGCCGTGGTCCTTCGCGGTTACGCGTCGATGGCCGGCGAACTGGCCGGGGACCAGTGGAACGAGGGCGATGTTTCGTGTTCGGTGGTGCGTCGGGTGGCGCTGCCGGACGCGTTCTTCGCCTTCGACGGTCTGGTCGAGACGATGTTGACGGTCCTGGACGAGTTCGGTGCCTTTCCCGCGGTCGTCTCCGCGGAGTTGGACCGCTACCTGCCGTTCCTGGCCACGACCAAGATGCTGATGGCCGCCGTGCGCGCCGGCGTGGGGCGTGAGACCGCCCACGAGCTGATCAAGGAGCACGCCGTGGGCGCGGCCTTGGCCATGCGTCAGGAGGGTGTGGGCAACCGGCTGCTGGAGCGTCTGGCCGAGGACGAACGTTTTCCCCTGGACCGCGCCGAACTGGACGCACTGCTGGCCGACCGGATCACCTTCACCGGGGCCGCCGCCGAGCAGGTGGCGACCGTGGTGGCCAGGGTCGAGGAGGTCACGGCCGCCCACCCCGAGGCCGCCGCCTACTCCCCCGGTTCGATCCTGTGACGGATCGCTGATCCGTACGCGGGCCCGGGAAGGCGTCGTGGCGCCGACCCGGGCCTTCGTCGATCAGGTGGCCTGGGAGAGGGCGAGGCTTCGTCTTCTCGTCCACGGGCAGGGGTCTGTTATGGCGCGGTTCACACCGCGAACAGTGGGTTCGGAAGTTAACGCCTATTACGGTTGTCGTGTCGGCATACCCCACGCACCTCTTCGGAGCGCCAGATGATCGATCCCGATTCCTTCGGCACCGCGCTGTGGACCGTGGTGATCGTCTCCGCGGTCATCGTCGTCTTCGGGGCGGCGGCCCTGTCCGACATGGTGCTGCGTCGTCGGGAGGACCGCGCCTCTCGCGCCTCCTCCTCGCACCGCCCGCACTCCCAGGGACCCGAGGGTCGGGACCGCTGACGAGGGTCTGCGCGGCTCGTGCCCGTTCACCTCACCATGCGGACGAACAGTTCGGGGTCCACGTTCCCTCCCGAGACGACCGCGACCGTCGCCTCCGGGCGACCGGGGACGGTGGTCACGCGTCCGGCGAGGACGGCGGCGGCAGCCAGGGCCCCGCTGGGTTCGGCGACCAGGCGGGCCCCGTGGGCGAGACGGGCGACGGCGTGGGCGATCTCCTCCTCCGTCACGGTGACGATCTCGTCCAGACGGGCCCGCAGGTGGGCGAAGGTGCGCTCGGACAGGCAGACCCGTACGCCGTCGGCCAGGGTGCGCCCGGTGCGTTCGGGCGACCAGGTCACGAGACGTCCGGTGCGCAGGCTCTCGACCGCGTCGGCGGCCAGTTCCGGCTCGACTCCCACCACCCGGACCCTGTGGGGATGGACGGTTCGGGCCGCCGTGGCCACGCCCGAGGCCAGTCCACCGCCGCCCACGGGCACGACGATGGTCGTGACCTCGGGTGACTGCTCCAGGATCTCCAGACCCACGGTCCCCTGACCCGCGATGACGTGGGGGTCGTCGAAGGGCGGGACCCAGGCGAGCAACTCGCTCTCCTCCAGCTCGCGGGCCGCCTCCTCGCGCCGCTCGGCGGGCACGATGACGACACGGGCGCCGAAGGCACGGATGCGGTCGACCTTGACCTTGGGAGAGCCCTCGGGGACGACGACCGTGCAGGGGACACCGTTGCGGGCCGCGGCGTAGGCCAGGGCCTGACCGTGGTTGCCCGAGGAATGGGTCACCACACCGCTCCTGCGCTGGGCGGGGTTGAGCAGGGCGACGGCGTTGGCGGCGCCGCGGAGCTTGAAGGCGCCGGTGGGTTGGAGGCTCTCCGGTTTGACCAGGAAGGAGGGCCCGTCGGGCGGTCCGGCGGTCAGGGGGGTGCGCACGATCTGCCCCTGGAGACGGGTCTCCGCGGCACGGACGTCGTCGGCGGTGATCAGTTCCATGCGACGGGTATGCCCGGTGGGCACCTTCGCACACGACGTTCCGAGCGGAGCCGCCCACGGTGGGGCGGGGCGGCGGAAGCGGTCCGAACGTGCCCACGGGACGCCCGCCGCCGACCGCGACGGTTCAGATCCTCAGGTCCACCTGGGGGATCGGGAGCGTCGCCAGGTGTTCCACCACGGCGGAGGGATCACCGCTCCACCTCATGGCGCGCATCTGCTCCAGGCTCCGGCGTCCGGTAGCGGCCCGTGCCAGTTCGAAGGCGGTGGCGGACCATTCCAGGGCCTTGGGGCCCGTACCGTCACCGAGGGTCCACTCCTGGCCGGTGTCCGTGGCCGTCACGCGCACACCGGGCAGTTCGGGGGACCAGAAGCGGGCGAGCCCTCCCACGGTGAAGGCGGCCAACCGGTCGGAGTCCTCGGTCTGGGCCTCCATGCCCAGGGCACCGCGTACGTCGTTCTCGTGGTGCCACAGGTCCAGTGTGGGCAGGAAGTAACGGGCCTGTGTACGGGTGGACAGGACCCGCAACAGTGCCGGGAGGTCCTTTCGCCAGTCCGCACAGATCCGGGTGATGTCCATGTGGGCGCGCTCGGCCACTTGGCGGGCGGTGGCGGCGTCGTCGGCGGGAGGGGTGAGGCGTTCCGTGGCCACGTCCGCGCAGATTCCGGCCAGGTGGGCGTAGGTCTGTCGGACGTTCCACTCGGGCAGGGCGGGAACGGGGGTGGCGAGCTGCTCCGCGCTCAGCCCTTCGGCGAGGGAGAGCATGCGGTCCATGCAGCGGGTGTAGATGTCCTGGGTGTCCATGGGCGCCACGGTACCGAACAGTGTTCGGCACCGTGGCGCCGTGGCGTCGGGAACCGCGCGGGCCGGTGCGGCCCCTGGCGGGGGGTACGGTTCCCGGGAGGGGTGTCACCCGCTCAGGAGCGTCTCACCTTGCGGTCACGACTCCTGGCAGGCGACCACCGGATCGATGTTCACCCCTTGGTGTGTGGCGGTGAACCCGAAGCTGGTGGACTCCCCTGGGGCGAGCCGACCGTTGTGACCGACGTTGGTCGCCTCGAAGTGGGCTCCGTGGTTGACCAGTGAGGCGTTCCAGGAACTGCTGATCTCCTGGCGGTTGGCGAACACCCAGTCCACCATCCAGCCGTCGACCCCGTCCTCACCGGCGGTCACCTCGACCTCCGCCTGGAAGCCGTTCGTCCACTCGTTGAGCACGGTGTACTCGGCGGTGCAGTACTCGCCCTCCGGCGGGTCCGTGGGCTCGGGGGTCGGGTCGGGTGTCGGGTCCGGGGTCGGGTCGGGCGTCGGGTCGGGCTCGGGGTCCGGGCCGGGCCCGGAGCCGCCGCCGAAGACGACGTCGGAGCAGTTGTAGAAGGCCTCGGGGCTGTCCGAACGCTCCCAGACCACATAGATGATGTGCTGGCCCTGCTTGTTCGGCAGGTCCACGTCCCAGTAGTACTCGGCGCCGGCCACCCCGCCGCTGCGCAGCGGCGGATCGGTCACCTCGTCGATCAACTCCAGGTCGTCCCAGGTCAAGGCGTCGCTGCCCGGGTCGAACCCGTCCTTGGTGACGTAGGTGAAGAAGGTGCCCGGGTGCGGGGCCCAGGCGTTGTGGTGGAACTCCACCGTCTGCCCCGCGGGCAGGTGGGTGGTGGGCCAGTCGTCGCGCACCGCGTTGAACGCCGAGAAGCCGTTGGTGGGGCCGCACAGCTCACCGTCGGCCACGAACTCCTGGTGACGTCCGTCGGAGTTGCTGATCAGGTTGCCGAACCAGTTCCAGAACGCGTAGTCCCCGCCCTGGGCCAACGCGTCGGCGCAGGCGTCGTTGACGGGTTGCAGGGCTCCGCCGCTGCTGCCTCCGGTGGCGTCCTGGAAGCAGGCGTAGGTACGGCTGGCGGGGTAGGTGAAGGCGCCGTGGGCCTCGGCCGTGTCCGGCATGGCGACGATGGCCGTGCCTATGGCGAGTCCGCCGAGCGCCACTGTCATGGCGATGGCGTCGCGTGGCCTCATGGGGGCCACTCCTCTCTGTTCTGTGTGGGGGTCCCGGCCGTACCGGGGGGTGCGGCCGGGGGTCTTGCACGGGGGCTACGGCCCCCTCGGGGTCAGGCGGTGCAGGAGAGTGAGGGTGTGCCGACGGTGCCGTTGTGGGTGCCGACGAAACCGAACGTGGTCGACTGCCCCGAGGAGAGCGTCCCGTTGTAGCCGGCGTCGGTCGCGGTGACGTTGGACCCACTACTGCTCACCGACGCGTTCCAGGCATGGGAGACACCCTCACCACCGGTGAAACTCCACGTCACCGTCCACCCCGTCAGGTTCGACCCCGCGGTGACGGTCACCTCCGCCTGGAAACCGTCGTTCCACTCCCCCACCACCTGGTAGGAGGCCTCACAGTCCCCCGCGGGCGGATCCGTCGGCGGGTCCGTGGGCTCCTCCGTCGGCGGGTCGACGGGGCCTTCGCCACCGCCGTAGATCGGGGCCTCCACCGCGGTGGAGGCGATGCCGTCGGGTCCGTGGAAGATGCGCTCGCCCCAGGGGGTGAGGGCGTCGACGTCGAAGTTCTCGACCATGTCCAGATACTCGACGGGGCTGCCGTTACCGCTCCAGGACCATCCGATGTAGCCCAGTCCGAGGCGTTCGCTGTGGGCCATGATGGCGTCCTCATCGGGGTTGCCGTCGGAGTGGTCGTGGCCGAACTCGCCGATCACCAGCGGCAGTCCCGCGTCGACGAAGGACTCCAGGTAGGAGACGATCGTGGCCTCCTGCTGGTAGACCCCGTACATGTGGATGGAGAACACCGTGTTGCGATGCGGGTCGGAGTCGAACACGGACCGGGCGTTGTCACGCATGATGCCCTGCCAGTCCTGGCCCCAGTTGGGCGCGTCGACCACCAGGGTGTGGTCGAAGCCCGCGTCGCGCAGGCGGCCGATCGCCGCGCCGGTGTCGTCGGCCCAGCCCTGGTTGACCGACGCGTCGTTGCCGTAGGGCTCGTTGCCGATGTTGACGAGGATGTGGTCCTCCTCGCCCTTCACGGCGTCCTGCACCCGCAGCCAGTAGTCCACGGCCCGGTCCAGGGAGACGGCCTCGGACTCCTCTCCGTAGCCGGTGGTGTCGTGCACCTCCAGCATGCAGATCAGCCGGTTGGCCTTGCACTCGGAGACGACGTCGGCCACGTCGCCGACACCGTTCTCCTGCCACCGGTCACCGCTGCTGAGGACGACGCGGACGGTGTTGGCGCCCAGGGACTTGATGTCGGCGAAGGCTCCGGTCCGGTGGGTGTACCAGGCGTGCGGGTGGCTGACGCCGCGGATGACGAAGTCGTTCCCGGCGGCGTCGACCAGGCGTCCGTCACTGACGCGGAAGCCTGTATCGGCGTGGGCGGGCAGGGTGTGCACGAAGAGCGCCGCCACCAGGGTCAGAACCGACCCCAGGGCGATCAGTAGGCGTTTGGCCATCACGGAACTCCAGACGGAAGGGCGACGACGTCGTCGGTTGACAGGGATCCACCGTTCTCGTGGTGGTGAGGTGGGTGCCGGGGAGGCGAGCACCGTTCCCCGGCACCCGGTCATGTCGCAGGCGTGGCCTGTTCCGGGGTGGACACGTCTACGTGGCGGACATCGCCCTCTCCTCAGTCGGGTCAGCCGTGGATCAGGAGCTCGCGCACGTCAGCTGAGGTGTGCCGACGGTTCCGTTGTGGGTGCCCACGAAACCGAACGTGGTCGACTGCCCCGAGGACAACGTCCCGTTGTGGGCGACGTTGGTCGCGGTGATGTTCGAGCCGCTACTGCTCACCGAGGCGTTCCAGGCATGGGAGACACCCTCACCACCGGTGAAACTCCACGTCACCGTCCAACCCGTCAGGTTCGACCCCGCGGTGACGGTCACCTCCGCCTGGAAACCGTCGTTCCACTCCCCCACCACCTGGTAGGAGGCCTCACAGTCACCCACGGGCGGATCCGTCGGCGGGTCCGTCGGCTCCTCGGTCGGCGGCGGGTCCACAGGACCTCCATCGCCGCCCAGCACCTCGTGCAGCGCCCAGTAGGCGGGCTTGGGCTGGTAGTTCTCGTCGATGGGCAGCGCGGCGCCCTCCCCGCTGAAGTGGTCGGGGACCCAGGAGTAGGCGTCGGTGACGCCCCACACGATCACGCCCGAGCATCCGCTGACCGCGTAGCAGGCGTTGGCCACGGTCTCGTAGTCCCTCGCCTGCTGTTCCAGCTTCTGCTGGGTGGCGGGCATCTGGATGCGGATGTCCAGCTCGGTGATCATCACCTCCAAGCCCAGGTCGGCGAAACGCTGGATGTTCTGCTGGATGTCGGAGGGCAGCTGCCCGGAGATCAGGTGCCCCTGCATGCCGATGCCGTCGATCGGCACGCCTTGGGCCAGCAGGTCCCTGACCAGGTCGTAGTAGGCGTTGCTCTTGGCGTTGATCCCGTCGATGTTGTAGTCGTTGATGAACAACCTGGCGTTGGGGTCGGCCGCCCTCGCCATCCGGAAGGACTCGGCGATGAAGTCCACCCCGAGCGTGCGGTGGAAGACCGAGTCACGGAACCGGGCGTCGTCGCCGATCGGCTCGTTGACCACGTCCCAGGTGTCGATCTGTCCGCGGTAGCGCCCCATCGTGGTGTTGATGTGGTCCCGCATGACGCCCCGCAACTGGTCGGGGGTGAAGTTGCCGTCGGCCACCCAGGATGGGAGCTGGCTGTGCCACACCAGCGTGTGACCGTGGATCATCTGGTCGTTCTGTTCGGCGAACTCCACGATCCGGTCGGCGTTGGTCCAGTTGAACTGCCCCTGCTGAGGCTGGACCGTCTCCCACTTGAGGTCGTTCTCGTGGGTGATGGAGTTGAACTCGGCGGCGGCGGTCCGCGCGTAGTCCGACTGGTTCAGGTGGTGGGACGCGATCGCGGTCCCCATGCGCACGCCCCGCTGGTCGGCCAGTTCACGCAGGGTGGCCTGCTGTGCCTGCGCCGCCTCCTCGGCCGACACCGGGGTGGCGCCCCGTACGTGGGTGTCGGCCAGGAAGCCGCCCGTGACGAGGGCGAGGGCGAGGGCGACCGCGCCCACGGTCCTGTGCCCAAGGTGTCTTCGCCCCTTGGTCATCGACATGGTGTTCCTTTCTTCGGTGTGGGGGTGGGGCGGACGCTGGTGGGAGCGCCCGCCCCCTTCACGGCGAAGGACCGCTAGGAGTCGTCGCCGAACAACTCGCCATGGGTGGCGAGGGCCGTGGCCACGTCGACCTGCGCCCAGAACCGGTGGTAGGTGAACTCGGGCACCGGGCCACCGTCGAGGTAGGCCTGGACCTGCGACCAGTTCGGGTCGTCCTCGTAGAAGGAGCGGATCGACAGGAAGGTGGAGTCGGAGTCGATCGGGTCCCCGTTGGGCATCTGGCCGCTCCATCCCTGCGGGACGTAGAGGCCTCCGTCGGGGGAGTCGAAGGGGTCGTCGAAGCGCGCGTAGTCGGCCCGCTCCTCGGGGATGGCCACGCCCAGGTCGTCCTGGTGGACCAGCAGTGCCTCCAGCAGCCCCTCCGCCACCTCACGCGACTCGGTGTCACCGCTGGCGGCGGAGTAGTGCATGAGGGTCTTGGCCAGACCGGCGGCGATACCGACGTCCTGGTTGTGCGAGACGACCTCGACGCTCAGTCCGGGGTTGCCGGTGGGCTCGCCCGTCCAGGTGTCGGGCTGGCCGCTCCACTCCATGTCGGCGGGGATGGCGAACTCGCCGTTCTCTCCGACGGTGGTGTTGTCGATGGCCCAGGGCACCCAGTCGTCCAGGATGTCCCCGGCGCGCTCGTCACCGGTGATGCGGTAGTACTCGGCCACCCGCTCGATGTCCCAGATCTGGAATCCGAACCAGCGGTTGGAGGGCGGGTCGTGCCAGACCGGCTTCTCGTCGTAGTACAGGCCGTAGAAGGTCGACGTGCCCGCGGGCGGCTGGGCGTAGGTGCCCTCCCAGCTGTTGGTCGCACCGCCGGCGATGGCTCCGTCGGAGGACTGCAACCACTGGAGGAACTCCAGTTGCCGGTCGAGGCTGGTGGCCCAGTCCTCGGTTCCGGTGGGAGACTGCGGCCGCAAGGCGTCCGTCTGCGACAGCGCGTAGGCCGCCATCACGTTCTGGTATCCCTGGTGGGCGGAGGATCCGCCGATGCGCCAGGCCCAGGGGTATTCGGCGCTTTCCAGCGCCCCGCCCCAGGAGTAGTACCAGGACATGAGGTAGTGCGCGGAGTTCTTGCCCGATCCGGGTGAGCAGGACTCGGCGCCCACGCATTCGCCGATCTCCTTGAAGTACTTGTCGAACATGGCGTAGCGCAGGTAGTCGCCCATCTTCGCCGCGTTGGACACGCTCTGGGCGATGGCTCCCTCGTTGCCCTGCTCGGAGGCCCACTCGTGCGCGAGGTAGGCCACCTGGACGGCGCGCGCGTCGGCGTCGGGCGCGTTGGTGTAACGCCACTGCTCGGAGTAGTTCTCGTCGTCGGTGAACAGGTCGAGGAATCCGTTGTCACCGCCGTGCGCGAAGGTCTCGCAGGAGGGGTGCGGGACGGTCTCCCAGACGGACTCGTTGGAGCCGCGTTGGAAGGTGTTGATGTAGGCGGGCAGGTCGTCGCTGCCGTCACCGCAAAAGCCGTATCCGTAGGTGTTGTCCACGTCCAGCAGCCAGTGCATGCCGTAGATCTCGTCGGTGCCGTAGGTGCTGCTGAGCTCGTTCGCCAACGGGTCCTGACCGACCTGGACGTCGGGGGTCAGCGGCATCGGGTAGTCGCTGGGGTCCAGTGACTCGGGGATGTAGGTGGCAGGGTCGGAAGGGTCGTAGGAGGCGTTGGTGGGCTGGTCGGCCGTGCCCGGGATGATGAAGGTCTCCATCGACTCCCACGACTCGTTGAAGGGCTCCCAGTCCCCGGTGATCCTGCCGTAGGTCGCCTCCAGCCACAGGTAGTAGCTGTAGGCCTCGGAGGTGGTGGCGTGCCCGTGGTCGGGCGCCTCCACGATCAGGGTCTCCACCGAGTGGTAGGGCACGAGCAGGCCGTCGACCTCGCGGAAGTACCCGCTGGCGGGGTCCTTGATCTTCTCGTACTGGGCGAGGAACTCCTCCTCGTACTCGTTGGAGGCCACCCCCCTCTCCCGTGCGGTGACGACCACGGGGTCATAGCCCTCGGCGGAGACGGTGAACTCGGCCCGGGCGGGCTCTGCCGAGCCGTCGCCCGTGGAGGCGATGGTCACCGACCGGGCCTCGTCCCAGTCCTCCTCGCCGAAGGAGAGCGAGCCCCCGGAGGTCACGGAGAGCGTGTCGCTTCCGGAGGTGCGCTCCACACCGACCGAGACGTCCTCCTCGGGCGCCTGCGACAACGCGACGTCGAAGGAGGCTTCGCCGCCGGGCTCCAGGACGACCGAGACGGGGTCCACGACAAGGAAGGCCTCGTCGGGCTCGGAGGGCCCGTCCTCGCCCGCGCAGTCGCGTCCGTTGAGGGTGAACGTGGTGGGCACGGAGTTGCCGCCGCTGTAGGTGGCCTGGAAGCCGAAGGTCGCGCTCTGGCCTGAGCCGAGCGCGGACGCCCAGGCCGGAGCCCTCGCGGTCACGGAGGCACCGCTCTGGGAGACGTCGGCGTTCCAGCCGTTGGTGATCCGCTGGTCGCCCGAGAACTCCCAGCCCAGCGTCCAACTGGGGAGGGACTCCCCATGGTTGGTGACGGTGACGTCGGCGGTGAAGCCCGAGCCCCAGTCGTTGAGCGTGTAGTCGACCGTGCAGAGCGGCGCCGCCTGCGCGGGACCGGCGGGAAGGAGGGCGGCCAGGAGTGCCGCCCCGAAGAACGCGGAGACTGATCTACGCCGGCGTGGACGGCGCGGATCGGGGTGGGGGGTGATCACGTGTCCTCCCTGGACGGGTTCTCCTCCCCCCACCGTCCAGGAGCGCGGGAGCACCCACCGGGGGTCGGGGAGGGAGTGCGGGTGGTGTGGAGGAGTCGGGTGACGGCGCTGTCACTCGGATCTTCAGGACCCGGGTCGGTCCTTGCGTGTGGTCTCGGTACGAACGGAACAGGCGTGCGCGTGTCGGCACACGTTTCGGGAGCGCTCCCATTCGGTGTGGGCCGAAGTTAACACCGACGACATCCGAAGACAATGGGTGTACGTGGGGTTACCAGTCGTTAAGTTCCGGAAAATTCCGATAAACCCACGACGGTTCATGGTGCACGGGAAGGCCGCGGACACCGCACCGGAGAAAGGTCCTCCAGGCCCCGGGGAAGCGCTTTCCCAGGTAGGCGCGGCAGACCCCGTCCGTTCTCTCGGGGAGCAGGCGGCGGCCACGGAGCGGAGCACCGGTCACATCGGCGCTCGAATGACACACGACACGGGAGGGATGCGGGGGGACATGGCGGCGCACGGGACACGTCGACCTCCGGGGCGAGTGGCCACGACGAGGGGGATCGGCGTTCTGGGATCGCTCCCAGAAGCAGAAGGCCCTGGTGACTCGACGGGGGATGGACGGGGGGCGGAGGGTGGCACGCACTCACTGCGCGACACCTGGTGTGACCTACCTCATTCGGGAGCGCTCCCATGAGAATAACCACCTGAAGTTCACATGTAAACACCCCCAGCCGGCTTCGGACCTTCCCTCCGCGCAGAGGGGCCGGGAACCTCGCGGGAATAGCCCCTGCCCACGCGAGGTTTACGCTGATGGCTTTTAACTACTTCTCAGGAAGCTTTTCGCTAGGGGGATAGATGGCGACCCGCACACTGGTGACCGTCTCGGCCGGGATGAGCACGCCCTCCTCGACGCGTCTGCTCGCCGACCGGTTGACCTCCGCGGCGCGGCGGTCGCTGACGGAACGCGGAGACGAGGTGAACACCCGCACCGTGGAACTGCGCGAGATGGCGCACGACATCGTCAACGCCATGACGACCCGGGTGCCCACCGGCGAACTGCGCTCGGTCCTTGAGGACCTCGCCCACGCCGACGGCGTCATCGCGGTCACGCCGGTGTTCAACGCCTCCTACAGCGGTCTGTTCAAGTCCTTCTTCGACGTGGTCGAGCCCGAGGACCTGGACGGCAAACCGGTGCTGATCGGTGCCACCGGCGGCAGCCCGCGGCACTCCCTGGTCCTGGAGCACGCCCTGCGACCCATGTTCGCCCACACCCGCTCGGTCGTCGCGCCGACCGGCGTGTACGCGGCCTCGGAGGACTGGGGCACGGGCGAGAGCGGTGGCCGGGAACTGTCGGCGCGCATCGATCGAGCGGCGAGCCAGTTGGCGGCCCTGGTCGGCCAGAGCGTCCCGAGCACGCCGGACCCCTACGAGGAACCCGTCCCCTTCTCCGAACTGATGTCGGGCCTGGGCGGCTGACCCGGCCTGCCGGTCCTTCCGGACGCCGTCCCCGCGACCTCCGTGGGGACGGCGTCCTCGTCCCCGGCCGGGCCCGTGCGGCGTCGCTTCCCTTCCCGCCGGCCCCGCTCCGCCGGCCCATGTCGAGGACGAGGCCTGCGAGCCGCCTCCACGGTCTCCGCCCTCCCCCGGCGACACCCGGTCAGGTCTTGACCACCACCATCGCCGAAACTCACAGTGATCGACCATGGTCAGAAAGTCGGAACCGGAGTCGATCCGTCTTCCGGGGTGAACGCCGGGCCACTCGCGGGTAGGACCGTGGCAATCGCCGAGAACACCGCAGCCGTACCTTGGAGCCCGCCTTGAGACGCCAGTTCTTGAACGATCCGCAAGACGTCGTGCCCGAGGCATTGGAGGGGTTCGCCGCGGCCTGGCCCCACCACGTGCGCCTGCACGGCGAACCGACCTACGTCGTACGTGCCCGCCACTCCCCCGACAAGGTCGCGGTCGTCTCCGGCGGCGGCTCGGGACACGAACCCCTGCACGTGGGTTTCGTGGGCACCGGCATGCTCGACGCCGCCGTGCCGGGGGCCGTCTTCGCCTCCCCCACCGCGGTGCAGATCAGGGCCGCCTCCCTGGCCACCGACACCGGCCGGGGGGTGCTGCACGTGGTCAAGAACTACACCGGCGACGTGCTCAACTTCCGTATCGCCGGAGAACTGCTGGCCGAGGAAGGGGTGTCCAGTGAGGTCGTCCTGGTCGACGACGACCTGGCCACCGACACCGGCGATGGCGACGGTCCGGGCCGTCGCGGCACGGCTGCGGTCCTGGCGGTGGAGAAGGTCTGCGGTGCCGCCGCCGAGCTCGGCGCGGATCTGGCGTCACTGGCCGCGCTCGGTCGCAGGGTCGCCGCCGGCGGACGCACCCTGTCCGTGGCACTGGCGGCGGGCGCCCACCCGGGGGAGTCGCGCCCCTCCTTCGACCTGCCCGCGGACGAGGTCGAGTTCGGCGTGGGCATCCACGGTGAACGGGCCCGGGAGCGCCGGGCCTTCGCGCCCGCCCGCGAACTCGTCCCCCAGATGGTCTCACCCCTGGTCGAGGCCCTGGAGCTGAGGCGCGGAGAGCAGGTGATCGCCATCGTCAACGGCTTGGGAGCCACCTCCGACCTGGAGCTGTACGGCGTGTTCGGCCAGGTGCGAGGGTTCCTCGAAGGCTCGGGGATCGATGTCGCCCGCCGCCTCGTGGGCTCCTACGTCACCTCTTTGGACATGGCCGGCTGTTCGGTGACCCTGGTGCGCGCCGACGAGGAGATCCTGCGGTTGTGGGACGCGCCCGTGTCCACCCCCGCGCTCACCTGGTAAGGCCCCGCCCACCACACCTCAGGAGCATCGGCATGACAGACCAGCTCAGTCCCGTCCACGTCCAGCGGTGGGTCCACGGCTTCATCGACACGGTCGAGGAGGAGGTGGACCATCTCACCGACCTGGATCGCCGCAGCGGTGACGGTGATTTCGGAACGAACATGGTCAGCGCGCTGCGCCGCTCGCGCGAGGCCATGGCCGACGCCGACGTGGCCACGGCCGGGATCCTCTTCCAGATCATGAGCGAGACCTTCCTCGCCCACAGTGGCGGCACCAGTGGACCGCTGTTCGGCATGTGGTTCCGCGAGTTCGGCAAGGTGGGCATGGTCACCGAGGCGTTCACCCAGGAGATGCTGGCCGAGGCCACCGCGAACGGGCTGGCGACGGTGACCCGCCTGGGGTCGGCCCAGGAGGGCGACCGCACCATGGTCGACGCCATCGCCCCGGCGGATCGGGCGCTGCGCGAGGCGGTGGAGTCGGGCTCGGAGCTGAGGGAGGGGCTGCGGGCGGCGGCTCGGGCCGCCCACGAGGGCGCCCGGCACACCAGTGACCTGCTCGGTCGGCGGGGACGCACCAGTTACGTGGGAGAGGCGGCTCTGGGCAGCCCGGATCCCGGTGCGGTGACCATCGCCATGTTCTACCAGGCGGCGCAGAGGTCCGCCGACTGACCGCTCCCTCAGGAAGTCCCGCGGAGCCGGGTGAACGACGTGGAAGGCGCGGCCCCGAGCGCGTCGCCGCTCGGGGCACGGGGGCGTCGCCGGGCGGACGCTCACGCCTGGGCGCGCGCCCGGTCCCGCTCCTTCTGCCGGGCCGCCACCAGCGAGGCGTGGGTGGGCGCGTCGGGGATGTGGGCGGGCCGACCGGAGGCGAACTCCTTGCGCAACACCGGCACGACCTCCTCGCCCAGGATGTCCAGCTGCTCCAGGACGGTCTTGAGCGGAAGGCCCGCGTGGTCCATGAGGAAGAGCTGGCGCTGGTAGTGGCCGAAGGTGTCACGGAAGGACAGCGTGCGGTCGATGACCTGCTGCGGGCTGCCCACGGTCAGCGGGGTCTCCCGGGTGAACTCCTCCAAGGAGGGTCCTCCACCGTAGACCGGGGCGTTGTCGAAGTAGGGGCGGAACTCACGGACCGCGTCCTGGGAGTTCTTGCGCATGAACACCTGGCCGCCCAGTCCGACGATGGCCTCCTCCGCCTTGCCGTGACCGTAGTGCTCGAAGCGGCGACGGTACAGGGAGATCAGCTTCCTGGTGTGCGTCGCGGGCCAGAAGATGTTGTTGTGGAAGAACCCGTCACCGTAGTAGGCGGCCTGCTCGGCGATCTCGGGACTGCGGATGGAGCCGTGCCAGACGAAGGGCGGCACGCCGTCCAGGGGTCGCGGGGTGGCGGTGAAACCCTGCAACGGGGTACGGAACCTGCCCTCCCAGTCGACCACGTCCTCGCGCCAGAGCCGGTGCAGCAGGTTGTAGTTCTCCAGCGCCAAAGGGATGCCCTGACGGATGTCCTGTCCGAACCAGGGGTAGACGGGACCGGTGTTGCCGCGACCCATCATCAGGTCCACCCGGCCGTCGGCCAGGTGTTGCAGGACGGCGAAGTCCTCGGCGATCTTGACCGGATCGTTGGTGGTGATCAGGGTGGTGGCGGTGGACAGGATGAGCTTCTCGGTCTTGGCGGCGACGTATCCGAGCATGGTGGTCGGAGAGGAGGCGACGAACGGCGGGTTGTGGTGCTCGCCGGTGGCGAAGACGTCCAGGCCCACTTCCTCGGCCTTGAGCGCGATGGCGACCATCGCCTTGATGCGCTCGGCCTCGGTCGGTGTCCGGCCGGTCGTGGGGTCGGTGGTCACGTCACTCACCGAGAAGATTCCGAACTGCATGGCCCACTCCCCTGTTTTGCTTCCACAGAAATAGTTTCCTACTAAACTACCACTGGGAACGCCTCCGTCGGCACCGGTATTCCTCTCCCTCGGTGTGACGCTCGAAGAGGCGGAGTTCATCCACAGGCACTCTCCGTGTCCTCCGAATGTCACACGCGCCTGGTATTGCTGGAAAAACCGGCGTGCCGCCGCTCACCGGGCGTCACCGGGACCGTCCCGCCGAGCATGCGAACACACGTGAAGGAGGAGGGCGCGCACCCCGACCCACGCGCCCGCGGCCTCATGTCCCTCACCCTCGAACCCCGACGGCGCCCTCCCCACCAGGACCGTGAGCGCTCCGACCGCGAACCCGTGCTGCTCGCCGACGCCCTCGGCGAGGTCATGGCCGTTCTGGCCGAGGTCGATCCGGACCTGCTCCGCAGGTCCGAACCACAGGCGTGAACGGTCCGGAGGCGTCGCACCCTCGCACCCGGCCTCGGCCCCCTCGCTCAGGGGACGACCCCCTCGGGGTGCTCGGGAAGGTAGGAGCGCACCAGCTCGATCGGCCCGCACGGATGGGCGCTGAACCCACCCGGCTCCTCGGCCGGCGCCCACGGCTCCAGGATCGTGCGTCCACCCGCCCGTCGGACGGGTAACGCGAGGCGAAGCCGGCGTCGACCCCGAACGTGTGACATGCCCCTCTCCGTCGCGGAGCAGGCTCCACTCATTCCGCTCAGGGGCGATGCGCGTGGCGTGGTCCTCGTCGAGGACGGGGAAGAGGAGCCGTTCGGGCAGGCGCGGCGGCCACTCCCGCCGGCCGGAGGCCCTGACCAGCGTCGGCTCGGCGGGGCCGGTGGGGCGCCCCAGGGTGAGGGCCTGGGGCATGGGGGCCACCTCCTTGGGTAGGACGTGGCCAGGAGCTGAGGAAGAGCGGGCACAATCCGCACCTGCTTTTTACCGGACGATCCGAAAATCGGTTCGGCCAGTGGGAACACCTCAGATACACGAAGCGTTGTTCCGGATGAAGCGCCCCGACCCCGACCCCGAATCCGACGACCCGCTCCCTTGAACGGGGCTCCGGAGGACCTTCACCACAATCCATGCGCGGATGTACGCGCTCGCGACGGTAATGGGGGTTTCCGTCGCGTATTCAGACGCTACATCCGCCCTCCCAGCGGCCGGACCGCACTCAGTGCACACTGGCCGCGCCCGCTGTGGCCCGCGTTGGGGGACGCGGGCCACAGCCATGTCCGGGCCCTGGCGTCACGTATCCGCACGTCGAGAGCCCGTTTCCCATGAAGAGGAAATAACCTCGCCCGTCACACCAGTATCGGTTTCGGTCGACCTTTCTCCCCGAGGATCCTCTGTTCCGCCTTTCCGGAGCGGACGAGGACGCAAAAGACGGAATCCACTCTCCCCGACGTCCATGGCGTCGGCGTGTCCCGCGAAGGAAGCCTCGGTCCCCTGCTCACGGACGGGGCCGTATGCCGGATGCCGGCATACGGCCCCACTGCGACCCCTTCCCCCTCAGTCCCTTCGGGGGAGGGTCCGGCTGCGTCCGCGGAATTCGGCGATGACCTCCTCGCCTCGGCGCACCGTGACGTCGTACAGCCCGCTACGACCGAACGACACCCTCTCCCGTGCGGTGGCCACCAGTACGTCGCCCTCACGCGCGGAGGCCACGAATGTCACGTCGGCTCCGGAGGCCACGGTCACTCCTCCGCCGTCCACGTTGCACGCGCACGCGAAGGCGGTGTCGGCCAGGGTGAACACGAACCCGCCGTGGGCGATGCCGTGCCCGTTGACCATCAAGGGACCCACGGTCATCTCCACCACGGCCAGCCCGTCACCGGCCTCCAACAGGCGCATCCCCAGGTTCTTGGAGGCCCTGTCGGCCTCGAACATCCGCCAGGCGGTCTCGTTGCGCGCGCTCATGAGTCGAAGTCCACGGTCACGGCGTCGGTCTGGGGCAGTGCCTGGCAGGACAGGGCGTAGCCCTCCTCGACCTCGGCGTCGGTGAGCGCGTAGTTGCGCCGCATCCGTACCTCGCCGTCGCACACCTTGACCCGACAGGTGCCGCACACCCCGCCCTTGCAGGCGAAGGGCAGGTCGGGACGGTAGCGCTGGGCCGCGTCCAGCACCGGGACCCCCCGGGGCAGGGTCAGGGTGGTGCTGCGCCCGTCCAGTACGACGGTGACCTCGCTGGAGGGCCCCTCCACCTCGGGGTCCTCGTGTCGGGTCTGGGGAGGCGGTTCGTCACCCTCCACGAAGAACAACTCCTGATGCACCCTGTCGCCGGGCACGCCCCGGTCGGCCAGCACCTTCTGGGCGTCGGTGACCATGCCATAGGGCCCGCACAACCACCAGTGGTCCACCGCGTCCGCGGCCACGATCGTGTCCAGGAGCCGTTCCAGCTTGGCGCCGTCCAGCCGTCCGGTGAACAGTTCGACCTCCCGGGGTTCACGCGAGAGCACGTGCACCAGCTCGAAACGGGGACCGAAGGCGTCCTTGAGGTCGGCGATCTCGTCGGCGAACATCACCGTGTCGCTGCGGCGGTTGCCGTACAGGAGGGTGACGTGGGAGTCGGTACGGCGCAGCAGGGAGGAGGCCATGGACAGCACCGGGGTGATCCCCGAGCCGGCGGCGATCATCACGTGGCGGGCCGCGGTGTCCAGGTCGGGGGTGAACCGGCCGGTGGGGACACCCACCTCGATCTCGTCGCCCGGCGCGACCTCGTTGACGAGCCAGCCGGAGAAGAGTCCGCCCGAGACCAGGCGCACGCCCACACGGGGCGCCTCGCCCACGGGGGCGCAGATCGAGTAACTGCGCCGTTCCTGGACCCCGTCCACCTCACGACGCAGGGTCAGCGACTGCCCGGGGGCGAAGGCGAACTCCTCGGCCAAAGGGGCGGGGACGTCGAAGGTGACGGCGACGGCGTCATCGCACAGGCGCTCGACGGCGGCCACGCGCAGCCGGTGGAACGCGCCCCGGCGGCGCACGGTTCCGGGGGCGTCGGTGACGGATGTTGTCACGGTCAGATCTCCTTGACGTGCTCGAACGGTTCGAGACAGGACTGGCACCGGTGCAGTGACTTGCAGGACGTCGCGCCGAAGCGGGACAGTTCCTCGGTCTGTCCGGAGCCGCACTGGGGGCAGCGCGGGACGGTACGGGTGGGCAGCAGGGTCAGCGGGACGGGCCCGTCCGCACGTTTGGGGGCCGCGCCGGGAGGGGAGATGCCGTTCTCCAGGAGTTTGCGCCTGCCCTCGTCGGTGATCCAGTCGGTGCTCCAGGGCGGGGACAGTTCGGTGTGCACCCGCACCTGGTCGAACCCCGCGGCGCGCACGGCGCGGTCCACGTCCGCGCGCATCTCGGCCAGGGCGGGGCAGCCGGAGTAGGTGGGGGTGATCCACACCCTCGCGGTGCCCTCGTCCCCGATCTCCACCCGGCGCAGGATGCCCAGGTCCGCCAGGGTGAGCATGGGCAGTTCGGGGTCGGTGACCGCGGCAGCGGCCCTCCAGACGCGTTCGTGCTGCTCTTGTCGGGTGGTGGTCACCATGTCGCCTCCGGGTGCTCTCGGGCCACCTTCTGCATCTCTCTGAGCAAAGGGGCCAGCTCGGCGGTGTGCGTGCCCTGACGTCCGGCCACGACCGGTTCGGGGAAGGACGCGGGAGCGTCCAGGGTGGCGGCGGTCAGGACCTCGGTCAGGACCCGGTGCACCTCCTGACCCACCTCGGCGGGGTCCACGCCCACCCCCTGGGCGGCCATACGTGCCTCCACGGGATGGGTGGCGAAAAGCTCTCCGGTCAACGGCCACACGTCGGCGACGGCGGCGACCATGCGCTCGTGGGAATAGGGGGTCCCATCTCCCAGGCGCAGGGCCCAGGAGACCGCGTACTCGCGGTGGTAGGCCAGTTCGTTGACGGCCTTGGCCGCGACGGCGGCGAGCACGGGGTCCTTGCTGGAGGACAGACGGGAGAACACGGCCAGGCGTGCGCTGGAGAGCACCAGCAGGGTGAGGATCGCACGCGCGAAGTCGCCCCGGGGCGCCTCCGCCAAGTGGACGTTGCGGAACTCCTCCGGACCGCGCCAGTAGGCGAAGGCGTCCTCGTCGCGGCCGGAGCCGTCGGCCTGTCCCGCGCGGGCCAGCAGCAGACGGGCCTGGCCGATCAGGTCCAGGGCGATGTTGGCCAGCGCGACCTCCTCCTCCAGTTCCGGCGCGTCGGTGACCCAGTCGGTGAGCCTTTGTGCCTGTACCAGCGCGTCGTCGCCCAGCATCTGGCAGTACAGCGCCAGGTCGTCGCCGTCCACCCCCTCGGGCACGGTGGTGTCCACCCCGGCGAGGGCGTCGGTGAAGCCGGTTCCGAAGGCCCAGCGGGCGTCGCCGCCGTGCTCCTCGCTCAGGGCCGAATAGATGTGGTCGCCGCTCATTGGTTGTTTCCTTTGGCCTCGTGTTCGCGCTGTTCCCTCGCCCTGGGCGTATGCGGCGGATCCGTGTCCCGCCGCACCCTGCGGCGGGCGGTCTCCGCGGAAGACGCCCTAGATGTGCGGAACGTCCTCGGGGATGGGGTAGAAGGTCGGGTGGCGGTAGACCTTGTCGCCGCTGGGCGCGAAATAGGGGTCCTTCTCGTCGGGGCTGGAGGCGGCGATGTGCTCGGCGCGCACCACCCAGATGCTCACGCCCTCGTTACGGCGGGTGTAGAGGTTGCGGGCGTTGTGCAGCGCCATGTGGTCGTCGGCGGCGTGCAGGGACCCCACGTGGACGTGGTTGAGGCCGCGCTTGCCGCGTACGAAGACCTCGTACAGGGGCCACTCGGGACGGGCCGCTCCGGAGGTGGTGCCGTTGGTGTCGTTGCTCATGCCGCGGCCTTCCTGGCGCTGTGCTTGTCGGCGTAGGCGGTGGCGGCCTCACGGACCCACTCGCCCTTCTCGTGTGCGGCCCGACGCCGCTGGATGCGTTCGGCGTTCTTGGGTCCCGAGCCGGAGATGACCCGCTTGAACTCGTCCCAGTCGGGCTCACCGAAGTCGTAGTGGCCGCGTTCGTCGTTCCAGGTCAGTTCGGGGTCGGGCAGGGTGACGCCGAGCCGTTCGGCCTGGGGGACGGTCATGTCGACGAACTTCTGGCGCAGGTCGTCGTTGGTGTCGCGCTTGATGCGCCAGGCCATGGACTGCTGGGTGTTGGGCGACTCGGCGTCGGGCGGACCGAACATCATCAGGGAGGGCCACCACCAGCGGTCCACGGCGTCCTGGACCATCCGGCGCTGTTCCTCGGTGCCCTCCATCATGCGCATGAGCAGTTCGTAGCCCTGGCGTTGGTGGAAGGACTCCTCCTTGCAGATGCGCACCATGGCGCGGGCGTAGGGACCGAAGGAGCTACGGCACAACGGGACCTGGTTACAGATGGCGGCACCGTCGACCAGCCAGCCGATCACGCCGACGTCGGCGAAGGTCAACGAGGGGTAGTTGAAGATCGAGGAGTACTTCTGTCGTCCCTCGATGAGTCGCCGGGTCAGGTCGGCGCGGTCCACGCCCAGGGTCTCGGCGGCCGCGTACAGGTACAGACCGTGGCCCGCCTCGTCCTGGACCTTGGCCAGCAGGATGGCCTTGCGACGCAGGCTGGGCGCCGAGGCGATCCAGTCGCCCTCGGGCTGCATACCGATGATCTCCGAGTGCGCGTGCTGGGAGACCTGGCGTACCAGCGTCTTGCGGTAGCCCTCGGGCATCCAGTCACGTGGCTCGATGCGCTGGTCGGCGGCGATCCTGGCGTCGAACTCGGCCTGGAGGTCGGCGGGGGCGCCGGGGGGCGCCGAGGCCGTGTGCGTCGTCATTGGCATCTCCCCATTCATAACCGAACGTTCGGTCAGTAATTAGTATCCCCGGAATCCCCCGCTCGGGCAAGTCCACCGGGCGGGGGAAGTACCAGCTCAGTCGCCGGTGAAGGTCGGCTTCTCCTTGTTGAGGAAGGCGCGGACGGCTCCGACGTGGTCGGCCGTGCGCCCCAACCGGTTCTGCGCCTCGGCCTCCTCCTCCAACAGTTCGGCCAACTCCCGTCCGCCGACGGCCGCCGAACGCACCTCGCGCTTGGCCGCCACGAAGGCGCCGGTGGGTCCGGAGGCGAGCCGGAGGGCGACCTCACGGGCGCGTTCCTGCCAGACGTCGTCGTCCACGACCTCGGTGACCAGGCCCAGTTCCAGTGCGCGGTCGGCGTCGAAGACGGTGCCCAGCAGCATCAGCTCCATGGCCCGCGCCTGCCCCAGGCAGGTCACCAGGCGGTAGGCCAGCCCCGAGTCCGAGGCCAGGCCGACACCGGTGAAGGCGGTGCCGAACTTGGCCCGCCGTGCGGCGACCCGTACGTCACCGGCCATCGCCAGCCCCAGCCCCGCGCCCACGCAGGCGCCGCCGATGCCCACCACGACCGGAACCCGGATCTCCTCCAGTGCCAGCACGATGGGGTTGTAGTGCTCGCGCACGGTGTCCAGCGCGTCCCGGGGTCGCTCCTCCAGGGTCCGGGCGTGCTCCGCCAGGTCCTGCCCCACACAGAAGGCCTTGGCCGAACCCAGGAACAGCACCGCGCGAGCGGTGCTGGACCGCACCGCCGAACGCAGCGCCGCCAGCAGCTCCTCCTTGGCCCGACGGTCCAACGCGGGCGTGTTCAGCCGCACCGTGGCCAGCCCCTCGGTCTCCTCGAACTCCGCCGCCTTGGGCTCCCGCCCGGTGGCCGTGTCCTCGCTCAACGCTTCTCTCCCTCGTCCCAGGTGTGGAAACCCTGGCCGCTCTTGCGCCCGAGCCTTCCCTCCGCGACCATACGACGCAGCAGTTCCGGCGGGGCGAACCGGTCTCCGAGTTCGGAGGCCAGGTACTCGGCGATGGCCAAACGCACGTCCAGACCCACCAGGTCGGTCAGGCGCAGGGGTCCCATGGGATGGCGGTAGCCCAATTCCATGGCGGTGTCGATGTCGGCGGGCGAGGCCACTCCCTCCTCCACCATGCGGATGGCCTCCAGGCCGAGCATGACGCCCAGGCGGCTCGTGGCGAACCCGGGGGCGTCCTTGACCACCACCTCGGTCTTGCCCAGGGCCTTGACCCAGCCGCGCACCGACTCCACGACCCCGTCCGCGGTCTGGGGGGCCACCACGACCTCCACCAGCTTGGAGGCGGGCACGGGGTTGAAGAAGTGCATGCCCAGGAAGCGCCGAGGGTGCTTGAGCACGGCGGCCAGTTCGGTGATCGACAGCGAACTGGTGTTGGAGGCCAGCACGGTCTCCTCTCCCACCGCGGCCTCCGCCGCGGTGAGCACCGCGATCTTCAACTCGGGCTTTTCGGGCACGGCTTCCACGACCAGCCCCGCGTCGACGGGGATGTCGGAGGGGGTGGTGACCGTGCGCAGCCGCGCCAGGTAGGTGTCGGGTTCGGCGTCGATCTTGCCCCGTTGCCGGGCCTTGTCCAGTCCGGTCGCCACACGGGCACGGCCCGCCTCGGCCGCCTCACCGGTGGCCTCGACCAGCACCACCTCCGCCCCGCGGGTCAGGAACTGCTGGACGATTCCGGCGCCCATGGTGCCGCCACCGACCACGGCGACGGTGGAGGGGACACCCTGTTCAGTGGGGCTCAACGCTTCTTCCTCTCCAGGAAACGGGTCATACGCTCGTGCTTGTCGGCGCTTTCGAACAGCACCGCCTGCGTCAGGTCGTCCGCCAGGGGATGCGACCCCTCGGCGTCCAGGACCATCTTGGTCAGACGCAGAGCCAGGGCCGAGGACGCGGCCATACGGTCCACCAGGGCGTGGGCGCGTTCGCGCAACTCCTCGGCGGGTACGATCTCGGCGACCAGGCCGTGACGCAGAGCGGCCTCGGCGTCCAGGCGGTAGCCGCCCAGCAGCACCTGTTTGGCCACCGAGGCTCCGACCAGTTCGCGCAGGCGCCAGCACGCGCCGGCTCCGGCGATGATGCCCAGTCCCGGTTCGGGCTGGGCGAAGACGGCGGAGGGGGTGGCGATGCGGATGTCGCAGGCGTAGGACAGCTCGGCGCCACCGCCCAACGCGTAGCCGTCCACGGCCGCCACCGTGGGCACCTGTAGACGGTGCAGTCGCTCGAACAGTCGGCTGTTGATCCCGGCCAGCGCCTCCTCCCGTCCGCGCTCGCGCAGTTCGGAGATGTCGGCACCGCCCGCGAACACGTTTCCGTGTCCGGTGAGCAGCAGCGGCCTGGGGTCGGTCTCGACGATCTCGCACACCCGATGCAGTTCGGCGATCATCCGTCCGTTGATGGCGTTGCGGGCCTCGGGCCGATGCAGTTCGACCACCACGCGGTCCTCACGTCGGTCGACCCTCAGCGTGGTGAAGTCCTGGGTCTCGTTCATGGTGAAGTCCTGGTCCTCTTTCACGGGCGTTCCACCACGAGCGCGACCCCTTGACCCACGCCCACGCACAGGGTGGCCAGGCCTCGGGCGGCCTCCTCACGCTCCATGCGATTGATCAGGGTGACCAGGATGCGCGCACCGGAACTGCCCAGGGGATGCCCCAGGGCGATGGCGCCACCGTCGGCGTTGACACGGTCCCCGTCCAGCTTGAGCCGGCGCATCACCCCCAGCGACTGGGCCGCGAAGGCCTCGTTGAGCTCCACGGCGCCGACACTGTCCAGGTCCCACCCGACACGGTCCAGGACCTTGCGGGTGGCCGGCACCGGCCCAAGACCCATGATCTGGGGCGCCACACCGGCCGAGGCGGAGGCGACCACGCGTGCGCGAGGCTTCAGGCCGTAGCGACGTACGGCGTCGGCGCCGGCCAGGACCAGGGCCGAGGCCCCGTCGGACAGGGAGGAGGAGTTGCCCGCGGTGACGATCCCGCCTTCGCGGAAGACCGGGCGCAGCCCGGCCAGAGTCTCCATGGACGAGTCGGGGCGCGGGCCCTCGTCGGCGGTGACCTCGTGCGTTCGACCCTTGCGTCCGTGCACGGTGACCGGGACGATCTCGGCGTCGAAACGACCGGCCTCGGCCGCGGCGACGGCGCGCTGGTGGCTGGCCAGGGCGAAGGCGTCGCACTCCGCGCGTGTGAGCCCCTCCAGTCGCGCGACCTCCTCGGCCGTCTCGCCCATGGACAGGGTGTAGCGCAACTCCTCGGGCGAGGCGTCCGCGGGGGCCTCGGCGTCGGCCTTGGAAAAACGCGGGTTGGTGAAGCGCCAGCCCAGGGAGGTGTCGGCGACCTCTCCCGGTTTGGCCCACGGTGTCCCGGGCTTGGCCATCACCCAGGGAGCCCGGGTCATGGACTCCACGCCTCCGGCGACCACCACGTCGGCCTCGCCCGCACGGATGGCGTGGGCCGCAGAGGCCACCGCGGTCAGGCCACTGGCGCACAGCCGGTTGACGGTGTAGCCGGGAACGCTCACGTCGAGTCCGGCCAGCAGCACCGCCATACGGGCCACGTTGCGGTTGTCCTCGCCGGCCTGGTTGGCCGCCCCGAGGACGACCTCGTCGACCGCCTCGCCGGGCACCCCCGAACGACGGACGGCCTCGGCCACGGCAGTGGCCGCCAGGTCGTCGGGGCGCACCGCCGCCAACGCACCTCCGTAGCGGCCCTGGGGGGTTCGCACCCCGTCGACCACGTAGACCTCGCTCACGTGCGGCCTCCCATGATAGAGACGGTGATCGAGGTCACCGTCCGTTGTGAACTCATCGATGATTCTCCTTGACAGGGCTGCCCGGAGACTGCATTAATGCATTAGTAACCGAACGTTCGGTCAGTAAGCAAGTCGGTCCGCCCCGTGACGGACCGTGCCGACACCATTCGCGCACACCCGCCCCACCCACCCCGGCGCCCTGCCCGGCGGGTCTCGCGCACAGTACACGGAGAGGCCCATGGCAAGCCACGACACCACCGCGCGCCCGGCGGCCGGCGCCACCCGCTTGGGACAGGCGCCCGCACCGGACCTCCTGGACGCGGCCGAGCGCATGAGTGTCGACGAACTGCGCGCCCTGCAACTCCAGCGTCTTCGCTGGACACTGGAGCACGCCTACGCCAACGTGCCCCTGTACCGCCGCAAGTTCGACGAGGCCGGAGTGCGACCCGAGGACCTCAGGGAACTGGAGGACCTGCGGCACTTCCCGCACACCACCAAGGAAGACCTGCGCGAGAGCTATCCCTTCGGCATGTTCGCCGTGCCCCAGGAGCAGGTCAGCCGTATCCACGCCTCCAGCGGCACCACGGGCCGCCCCACCGTCGTGGGCTACACACGCGAGGACATCGACACCTGGGCCCAGGTCGTGGCCCGCTCCATCCGAGCCTCGGGCGGACGCCCCGGCCACAAGGTGCACGTCTCCTACGGCTACGGCCTCTTCACCGGGGGTCTGGGCGCCCACTACGGCGCCGAGAGACTGGGCTGCACGGTCATCCCCGCCTCCGGCGGGCAGACGGCCAAGCAGGTCCAGCTCATCCAGGACTTCGAACCCGACATCATCATGGTCACCCCCAGCTACATGTTGACCCTTCTGGACGAGTTCGAGAATCAGGGAATCGACCCGCGTTCGACCTCGCTCAAGGTCGGCGTCTTCGGCGCCGAGCCCTGGACGGAGAAGATGCGGCTGGAGATCGAGGAGCGCTTCGACCTCCACGCCGTGGACATCTACGGACTGTCGGAGGTGATGGGGCCGGGCGTGGCCAACGAATGCGTGGAGACCAAGGACGGTCTGCACGTCTGGGAGGACCACTTCTACCCCGAGGTCCTCGACCCCCTCACCCATGAGGTGCTGCCCGACGGCACCAACGGCGAACTGGTCTTCACCACGCTGACCAAACAGGCCATGCCCGTCATCCGCTACCGCACCCGTGATCTGACCACGCTGCGTCCGGGCACCGCCCGCCCCATGCGCCGCATGGACAAGGTCACCGGTCGTAGCGACGACATGATCATCCTGCGTGGGGTCAACGTCTTCCCCACCCAGATCGAGGAGATCGTCCTGGGCGTGGACGGGCTCGCCCCGCACTTCCAGCTGGTGTTGACCAAGGAGGGCCGCCTGGACCGCATGGCGGTGCGCATCGAGGCCGCCCCCGACTGCACCACCGACAGGCGCGCGGCCCTGTGCGAGGAGATCACGGCCAAGGTCAAGGACAAGGTCGGCGTGAGCGTCACCGTGGACGTGGTCGATCCCGCGCAGATCGAACGCTCGGTGGGCAAGTTCCGCCGCATCATCGACCAGCGCCCCAGGGAGTGACGGCGCACGGTCGAGACACGGCCGCCGCGGGGCGGGTGGAAGGACTCCGCGGCGGCCGTGTCATGTGCGGGTCCCTGGCCGACCGGGATGTCGCATCGCCCTGACATGGTGTCGTCCATGCCTTCGACCCACCCGCTCACCCTCCCTCGCTCTCTTCTCCTCCCCGGGGCGAACGCCCCCGACGGCTACTCCGCCTTCCGTCACCTCGCCGCGGACTTCTCCCCCTCCGGAGATCACTACCTCCTCTCCCACCTCGTCCAGCACTCCGCGGGTGGGACGCACATGTCCTGGATCCAGCTGGTCTCGCGCCACCGCCCCGACGGCACGCTCTCCGCCTGCGCGGTGCTCGGACGAAGAACCGAACACCAGGGCCGGAAGTCCTCCTCCGGCGTCCGCCCGTACGTGAGCGACCTGTGCGTTCTACCCAACGGCACCCTGGCGTTGTCCTCCGAGCAGAACAGGACGTTCCTGGTCGACGCGAACCTGACCACCCTCCTGGGGTCATGGCAGGGTGAGTACCCGAGCGGACCCTACGGGTACGAGCTGGACGTCGCGGCGCATCTGGAGACCTCGTTCGCCACCGCGATCCGCCGCCACCGCGATCCGCACGACCCCCTCGGGCCGCCTGCTGTGCGTGGTGTCGGAGTTCATGGGGCGGTCGTCCTCGGGCAGACCCAACCTCCTCGGCCTGTCCGAGGACGCTCCGACCCCCGAACACAGGCCCACGATCGAGGTCTTCGCCTGCCTGCACACCTTCGAGGAGACCCGCCCCATCCCCTCCGACTCCGAGGACGGAAGCCCCCTCACCCCCTACACCCGTCACCACGGCACCCCCGCCGGCAGGGGCAACCGCCCCTCCCCCGGCATCGTGGCCGCGGCACGCGCCCGATGGTCGGAACTGGGCCGACAGGTCCGGGCCAAGACCTTCCGGCCGTACCTGGAGGCCTACGCGGTGGTGGCGGACGACCTCTTCGTCGTTCCGGTCTTCGACGACTGGCGACCGAACAGGCACAGCGCGTACGCCTACACCCTGGTCGACGACACCGGCGCCCTGGTGGGCCGGCTCGACGGCCCCGGGACCGACGACCGCTCCCCGCATCCGGGAGAGAACGAGGCCGTCGCCGCCGACCCCGCCCACGGCAGGATCTTCCACCTCAACAGGTCCGGTCTGTACGTGTGGTCCTCGAACGGAACGCCGCTCACCATGCTTCCCGCCTCCGACAAGGCCTACCGGCCGCTCAAACACCTCAAGCTGCTGGGGTGCGGGCCCGAGGGCGACCTGCTCCTGCTGCGCCCCGAGCACGGCCTCCTCACCCGGGTGGAGGTGCCCGAGGATCTGGACAGGCTCGGCGACGCGGTCACGGCGGCCATGACCGACCACACGCGTCGGCGCACCCGCCTGAAGAAGCAGATGTCGCCGTCGGAGCGACTGTGGACCCACGAGGACGTGCCGGTCTTCCTGTGATCCCTCGGACACCGGCGGAGGAACCCCGCCCCGCTCCCGGGCGGAGGCGGGCACGAGGGGCGTGGGGTCTTTCAGGACACGTCGTCGCGCAGGGACATGCCCTCGCGTTCCAGGGACTCGGCCAGGACGCGCACCGCCCTGGGACCCACACCGTGCAGGTCCAGCAGTTCCTTGCGGGTGCGGCCGGAGACCTGCGCGAGGGTGGTCAGCCCCACACCGAGCAGGGCGCGGGTGGCGGGCCCGCCGATGGCGCTCGGAAGGTCGCAGTCGGCCGGCCTGACGCCCGCGTCCACGGCGGAGAGGGCCTCGGCCGACCGTCTCGGCGCACGGCAGGACCACGCCGCCCGGACCAGGGCGTTGAGGTCCTTGCCGTTGAGGTCGGCCAACGGCACGCCGAAACCCGTGGTCGCGCCCGCCCGTGTGAGCCGCTCCCCCGACGAATGCGCGGCCTCCGCCTTCTCGATCTCGGGCTCGGGCAGGCACAGCCTCACCCAGCCGTCCTTCGTGGCCGAGGCGAACTCCTTACCGCGCACCGAGAACACGACCCTGTCGGAGCGGGTGCCCTCCTCGGTCTCCGGAAGGGCGAGCGCCGCCTTGCGCAACTGGGACATGGTGGTCATGGCGTGATGTTAGGCCCGCCCACCGACAAGGGGGCGGCACGGACCACCAGATCCCGTCACCGAGCGTTTCCCGGGCGCGGCGCCGCAACGATGGCCCTGGACCGGTACGGACACCTGTCCTCCGGCCGACCGGGCGAGGCCACCGAGACCAGGGGCTCCGCGTGGCCGCGGACACCCACCGCGTGACCGGCGGACCGCCCCCGATCCGAGGAACGGCCTGGCCGGAAAACCACTCGTCGGCGGGGGCGGACACCGGATAGGTTGCCCAGCGGTGTCCTCGACGGCCCCTCTACGGACAGGAGCTCCGATTGAAGCACTCCGGCCCCGAATTCGCGCGGATCGCGGAGAGGGGGACCATCCTGCGCTGCCAGGTCGGCTCCGGTGTCCACGGCGTCACCGTCCAGGGCCGAAACGACCGCGACGAGATGGGCATCTGCGTCGAACCGCCCGAGTACGTGATCGGGCTGCGTTCCTTCGAGCAGTACGTCCATCGCACCCGGCCCGAGCACTCCCGTTCGGGACCCGGAGATCTGGACCTGACCGTCTACTCGCTGCGTAAGTGGACGCGGTTGGCCCTGGAGGGCAACCCCACCGTCCTGCTGCCCCTGTTCGTACCGGAGGAGGAGATCGTCTCCGCCACCCCCGCCGGCCACGACCTGCGTGCCCAGTCCCATCGTCTGGTCTCGCGCAGAGCGGGCGAACGTTTCCTCGGCTACCTGCGCGCGCAACGCGACCGTATGGAGGGGGCCCGCGGCGGCCGACACACCAACCGGCCCGAACTCGTCGAAAAGTACGGGTTCGACACCAAGTTCGCCTACCACATGGTCCGTCTGGGCATGCAGGGCGTGGAACTGCTGGAGACCGGACGGCTGACCCTGCCCATGCCCGAACCCGACCGCACCTGGCTGCGGGAACTCCGGCGCGGTGAGCACAGCCGTACCGAGGCCCTGGAGCGGGCACGTGAGCTGGAACAGCGGCTGGTCTCGCTGCGTGAAACCTCCGACCTTCCCGAGGAGCCCGACACGGCCTGGGCCGACGACTGGCTGGTGCGGACCTACCGGCGGACCTGGGAACAGGGGTGAGCCCCGCAACGGGGAGGCGGCGCGGTGTGTCGGCGACCACTCCGTTTCGGCGGGCACCCGGCACGCCGTCCGGTCGGGGCACCGATAGGGTGATCACCGAGGTACGCGTCGCTCCCGGTCCCCGGGCGACACCGGCGCGACGGGCGCCCGGCGCGGTGCCCGGGAACAACGAGTGCGAAGGAAACACCATGGTCGGAACCGCTGCCGCCGTGATGATGGTCGTGGGGCTGACGATGATGCTCGCCGTCGGGATCCTCGCGGCGGTCATCAAGTCTCCCCAGCGCTGATCCGTGACGGGTGCGTCCGCACGGACGCACCCGTCGGGCACCGTCCGACGCCCACACCGGGTGGTCATGGTCCTCGTTCACGAACAGTGGATCGCCCATGAACGTCGCCGGCGTGGTGCGAGATTCCCGAGCTTCGACGAGGGCGGGAACGGGGTGCGCCTTCCCGGTCGTCGCACCGGTACACCCTCACCACCGATCTCATGCCCCGATGCGCCCGACAGGCGATCGGGGTCGTCCCGCGTCCTCGGCCCCGCCATGGCAGGGCCGACTCGGGCCGCTCGGCACGACAGGCGTGCCTCGCGGCCCGGTCGACCTTCAACTCGGTTTCGCGGGAGAGGGTCGGGGCTCGTTGGCGTGACCGCCTCGGGCGCGCGATGTCCGAGAGGAGACTCCGAGGGCTTCGTACTTGCACGGGCCCCGGGGAAGGTTTCCTCCTCCGGTCGTTCACACGCCTTCATCCAGTCCCGCCGGTCCGGTAGGCCTCGCCAGGATCCAACGACACACCCTTCCCGGACAACCCTTCGAACATCATCGGGCACCCAGAGCCATACCTCTCCCCCGGTAAGGCGCTGCCTCCCGAACGGGCTCGGGCGTCGATCGTCGGCTCGACGAAGACCGACTTCGTCCCACGTGACCACAGGCGACGGCATCCGTGCCGGGGGCACGTGTCCGGGCCTGTACGGTCTTCGTGTTCCCCTTCCCGTGGCCGGTTCCGGCCACTCCGTCCTGGGGTCGATTCCGTCCCCTCCCCCGCCCCACGGTGATATCACTGGTTACACCCCGCGCACACCGGAAAGGGGCACCGGGGCGCGCAGGGCCCTCCGGCCCGGACGACAGCGGGCCACTTCCTCCGGGAGTGGCCCCGTCTTCCGTACGGCCCTCCTCCAGCCCCGGCCGTAGTGAGGTTTGGTGTATGTCGATCTGGTCTCGTGGTGACCGTACCGGGAGGGTCGAGGAGGCCCTCTTGATGCTGGAGGGACAGGGGATCATCGACGGCCTGGACATCCTTCCCCGTGAGGCCAAGCCCTACCGGGTCCACGTTCCCGCGGGCATCGTGCACATGGACGAGGACGAGGCGTCGATGTTCGCGCTCGGCGCGGTCGTGGGCGCGTTCGGCGGCGTGGCGCGTCAGCGGGCCTGAGGTCGGGGGGCGTCGGAGGCGGTCCTCACCGCCTCCGACGACCGTGTTCAAAGATCGTACGGGGCCCTTCCTCACCCCCGGTCGGCGAGTTCGTCGACCCTGCGCGCACGGTGCGAGGCCAGGAAGTCGCGGTACCAGTGGTAGCTGTCCTTGGGGTGTCGTTCCAGGAGTTCGTAGTCGACGCGCACCAGCCCGAAACGGCGGTCGTAACCGAACGCCCACTCGAAGTTGTCCAACAGCGACCAGACGAAGTAACCGCGCACGTCCACTCCGGCGTCGATGGCCCGGGACAGCGCGTTCAGATGGTCGCGCAGGTAAGCGATGCGGTCGGTGTCGTGTACACGACCGCTCTCGTCGGGCCGGTCGTCCTCGGCCGAGCCGTTCTCGGTGATGAGGATGGGCGGCAGGTCGGGGTAGCGCCGGTCGAGGTCGACGAGCAGGTCGGTGAAGGTGTCGGGAACGACCGGCCAGCCCATGGTGGTGTGTCTGACGCCCGCGAAGGGCACCTGCTCGGTGCGGATGTCCACCGCGGTGCGCCGGGCCGGGTCGGGTTCCCGGTGGGGGGCGTCGCGCACCACGAGGGGCCGGTAGTAGTTGATCCCCAGGAAGTCCAGGGGGCGGCCGATGATCTCCAGGTCCCCCTCGACACGGTAGGAGCCGTCGGCGAGTTCGCCCCAGACCTCGTCCTCGTTGTCGGGGTAGGCGCCGGTGAACAGGGGGTCGAACCACACGCGGTTGTGCAGTGTGCGGGCCCGTTCCACGGCGGCGCGGTCGGCCTCGGAGTCGGTGGCGGGCAGCAGGTGGTCGGGGTTGAGGGTGATGCCGACCTCTCCCGCGTCGGCCGCGCGCAGTTCACCGGTGGCCATGCCGTGCGCCAGCAACAGGTGGTGTGCGGCGGCCAACGCGGGGGTTCCCTCCCGGGTGCCGGGGGCGTGCCTGCCCACGGCGTGGCCGACGAAGGACGTGCAGAAGGGTTCGTTGAGGGTGATCCACCTGCCCACCCGGTCGCCCAGGCGGTCGGCGACGACACGAGAGTACTCGGCGAAGCGGTGGGCGGTGTCGCGCACGCGCCAGCCGCCCACGTCCTCCAACGCCTGAGGCAGGTCCCAGTGGTAGAGGGTCAGGACGGGTTCGATTCCGGCGGCGAGGACGGTGTCCACGAGACGGTCGTAGAAGGCCAGCCCTTCGGGGTTGGGACGCCCCTTGCCCGTGGGCTGGACGCGGGGCCAGGCCACGGAGAAGCGGTACAGGTCCACGCCCAGATCGGCGAGCAGCGCGACGTCCTCACCGTAGCGGTGGTAGTGGTCGCAGGCGACGTCACCGGTCTCGCCCCGTGCGACGCGCCCGGGGGTGCGGCAGTAGGTGTCCCAGATGGAGGGACCGCGTCCGCCCTCGCGCACGCCTCCTTCCACCTGGTAGGCGGCGGTGGCGGTGCCGAAGAGGAAACCGGCGGGCAGGGTCGGCTCTTCCATGTCCATCCTTTCGTGGGAGCGCTCCCAATCATAGGCGGGCGTGACCCGCGACACCAGAGCCCCTGAGGGAACGAGCGCCCTGGTCGGTGTCCGGGTCCCGTCCTTTCGACACCCCTCCTCTCACGGTGAGGGTGCCGGGGCCGGGAACCGGAGAGGCGCTTTCGCCGTCACACTGCGCAGTGCGCGGCGCCTTCCCCCGCGCGGTGTGAGAAGGGAACCCATGAGCAGCTGGACCGACTACTCGCAGAACCGGAGGATCCGGGAGCTCGAGGAGAGCCTGGACTCGGCCCGGCACCAGATCTCCTACGAGCGCGGCAGGATGCGCTCGGAACTGTCGCGCCTGCGCGGCACCCTCGAACAGCGGCTGGACCGTGTCTCGGCATCCCTGGACGCCTTCATCGAACTCAGCGACATCCGTGCCACCCTGGCGATGTTCGACGACGCCGCCATCGCCCGCCGTCGCACCTTGCAGATGCTCGACGGCGTCCCCCTGCCCGACCTCGAACTGCGCGACGTCCCCGACTACTGGCTCGTCCCGGCCGCACGCGGCCTGCACGCGCTGCTGTCCGACGACGTGGGCACCGCCCGTGCCCGCTTCGACGAGGCCGCACGGCGCGACTCCGACCGCGCGCGCCACTTCGCGGCGCTGGCCACCGCGCTGACCCGCGCGGAGTACGCCCGGGCCATGGGCGAGAGCGCGACGGCCGCCCTGCTCCCCCACCTTCCGGCCCCTTCCGAGGAGGTGAGCCGCGGCCGGCGCGCCCTGTGGTTGTTGACGGCCGACGGCTCCTTCGGCGAGGACGCACGCGAGCACCTCCTGCTGGCCACCCTCCGGCACTGGGACCGACAGGGGGTGCGAGCGCCGATGGTGGACGGCCTGTTCACGCACGCGGTCCCCGCCTCCTCCCGCCCGACGCGGTCCAGGAGCGCCGATCCCCAGGGGATCGCCCAGCGCGCCGCCGCCGCTCGGCGCATCACCGGGCTGCGGGAGAGCGTCTCCCTCATCGCCGCCTTGGGCGGCGAGGACGCCTCCCAGGAGGTGCTGGCCCCCGACCGGGCCAGCGCGGAGTTCCTGAGCCGGGCCCTGCGCATGCTCGTGGAGGAGGGCAGCGCGGAGGAGGCGCCGCTCATCGAGCGTGCGGTCGCCTTGCGCGCGATCATCGAGAACGGCGGCGAGGGCGGGGCGCAGCCGCGGTGGGACGACACCGTGGGCAGTGTCGGCGCACTGCTCGGCGAGGACCTGACCGGCCAGGATGCCCCGACGCACCGCCGCACCTTCGCCCTGGTCCTGCTACGGTCCGCCGTGCTGGAGAGCGCCGAGAGGCTGGTGGAGGAGGCGTCCGTTCCGGTGGAGGACTCCACCGCGGTCACCCTGCAAGGGGTGCGGGTCACGGTCACCTCCGACGGCCTCCGGACCGAGGACCTGCAACAGGCCGAGGAGCGGTTGCGCACGCGCGGCGCCGTCCTCCAGGGTCCGGCGAGAAGCTACATGTGGGGTCTGCTGATCGCCTCGGGAGTGCTGCTGGTGGTGGCGCTGGCCTCGGCCAACGGCTTCGCCTGGTTCCTGTGCCTGGCCGCCGTCGCGGGTGCGGGGGTGGCCTTGCTGTTCGACCGGCGTGAACGGGCCGCGGCCAGGGCCGACCTGGAGGAGCGGAGCCGGCGCCTGGCCCGGGAGGCGGCCCAGGCCGCGCAGGAGTGGGGCGAGAGGCTGCGTGCCGCCGAGGAGCACCCCGTCACCGCCCGCCGCGAGATGCGGGAGATCCGCCGTCTCCTCGCCTCTTAGCCGAAGCGTGGACCGCTCCCCTGGGGTCCCGTCTCCTTCGGGCCCGCCCGGGTCGAGACCTCACGTGCACGGGCCGGCCACGAGAAGCCGCATCTCCAGGGGCAGGTCGAGGATGTGGCGGGTGGAAAGGCCCGCCGACCGCAGCAGCTTCTCGTACTCGTCCTCGGTGCGCTCCGCGCCGGTGGTCATCACCATCATGTGCGCGTCGAGGAAGGTCGAGAGCCAGGGCGGGTCCTCGTCGGGCAGGACGCGTTCGGCGATGAGCACCCGCCCGTCGGGGGGCATCGCCTCACGGCAGTGGCGCAGCACCGTGCGCGCGTCCTGGTCGGACCAGTTGTGCAGGACCCTGCTGAGCAGGTAGACGTCGGCCCCGTGGGGGACGCCTCGGAGGAAGTCCCCCTCCACCAGCTCGCACCGCCCGGTGGCGAGGAGCGGACCGAGGCGGAGCTCGGCCGCGGCCAGCGCGGGCGGGCGTTCCACCAGTATCCCGTGGGCCTGGGGTGCGCTCTCCAGGACGGCGGCGAGGAGCGACCCGTCACCTCCACCGAGGTCGACGATCCTGTGGGCTCCGGTGAAGTCGTGCACGTGGGGGATCACGGCGCAGAACCGTCCTCCCGCGGCGATGCCCGCCGTGTAGAGCGCGGCGTCCTCGGGGTTCCTCGTCAGATGGGTGAACACGTCGGTGCCGTGGGCGGCCTCGAAGGCGGTGACACCGGTGCGCACCGTGTCGGCCAGACGTGTCCACGCGGCGGTGAACATGTCGCTGTCGTAGAGCAGTGCCAGTTCGGCCATGCCCGAGGGGTGTCCGCGCCGTAGGACGTCCCCGACGTCGGTGGGTCGATAGGCGCCCCCGTCCCGTTCGACCACGCCGACCGACGCCAACAGACGCAGCAGGCGTTCCAGGCGGTCGGGGCGCAGCTCCAGGTCGGCGGCCAGGGTGTCGGTGTCGGCGGAGCCCTCGGCCAGACGGTCGAGCAGGCCCAGTTCGATCGCGGTGGCCACCGCCCGGGACACCCAGGGGCCGGTCATGAGCCGCAGTACTTCGCGCTCGGCGGATCCTTCTGCCATCGTCACCTCCGGTGGGGGTCTTCAGAGCCAGCCTTTGTACCGGAACAGAAGGTAGAGGCACAGTGACGACAGCACCAGTGTGGCCAGGACCACCGTCCAGCTGAACACCCAGTGGAACCCGGGTTGGGGTTCGATGTCCACCGCGTACACGGAGACGATGAGGGTGGGCACGATCAGGATGCCGCCCCAGGAGGAGACCTTCTTCATCGCCTCGTTCTGGGCCTGGTCGACGAGTGCGCTGTTGAGCGCCATGATGTTCTGCAACAGCTGTCGGGAACCGTCGAGTCGCTCGTGCACGGCGGCGGCGTGGTCCGCCACGTCACGCAGTCGGTGGTGCAGAGCGGTGCGCTGGTGTTCGGGGATGTGGAAGGGCCGGGCCGCGGAGACGGCCGGCGAGCCCGCTCCGGTCTGGCCGGGGGGCCCGGTGTCCTTGGTCAGCGGTTCCATGAGGGCCTCCAGCACCACCTCCAACGGGTCGACGGCGCGCGCCAGGGCGATGACCTCTCGGGCCAGGCGGTAGATGCGTGGGGAGGCCTTGGGGTCCCTCGCGAAGACCTGGCCCTCCACTTCGTCGATGTCCTGTTGTATCCCCGCGATCACGGGGGCGTAGGCGTCCACGACCCGGTCCAGGATCGTGTACACCACGGAGAGGACGCCGTGGGCCAGGGTGTCGGGGTCGGCTTCCACCAGTGCGCGCACGTCCTCGAAGTCGACCTGGTCGGTGTGGCCGATGGTGATCACGAAGTCGTGCCCGACGAAGACGTGGACCTCCCCCACGTCCACGCTCTCGCGTTCCTCGTCGTAACGGGCGGGCCGCAGGACCAGGAAGAGCACTCCCCCGTAGGCCTCGGCCTTGGGGCGTTGGTGGGCGACGATGGCGTCCTCCACCGCCAGTTCGGGCAGGTCGAAGACGCGGGCGGCCTCGAAGATCTGTTCGTGGTCGGGCATGGACATGCTGATCCAGGTCAGGGAACCCGGGGCCTCCTCGACCGCGCGCCGGGCCTCGGCGACGGTGGCGACCTCCCCCTCCCGACGTCCATCGCGGTACAGGACGCAGCGCACCCGTCCGGGCCGGCCCTGTTCGGAGGGCTCGGCTTGGCGGTGGCCCAGTGCCATGAGGCGTTCGGGCGAGGAGTCGGGCATGTGATCTGTCCTCCGGGGCTCGGCTTCCGCCGCCGTCCGAGCGGCGGGGCCCGCTCTGGTGGGGCATGGCCGATCCTCGCGCGGTGGGTGGACACGTGCGCGCTGACACGCCGAGGTCGCGAGTCCGGTAGCGGGTCAGTTCCCCAGCCCGGAGGCGCGGATGGTGATGTTGAGCCGCCCCTCCAACCCCAGGGCCCGCGGCGCCGTTCCTGGTCGGATGCGGGGAACACCGTGGTAGGCCATGCGGGAGGGGCCTCCGAAGACGAACAGGTCGCCGCTGCGCAACTCGACGTCGGTGTAGGGGCGGGTGCGGGTGCGGGTGTTTCCGAAGCGGAACACGCAGGTGTCGCCGAGGCTGAGCGAGACCACGGGCTCACCGGAGAGCTCGTCGCGGTCCTGGTGCATGCCCATGCGCGCCCGGGTGTCGTAGAAGTTGACCAGTGCCACGTCGTAGGGGTCGGCGTCATCGGAGGGCGGGGTGCCATAGGCGTCCCGTACCGCGCGTGCGGCCAGGTCGCCGAGCAGTACGGGGAAGGGTCGCACGGGTGTGCCGTCGGGCAGGGTCCGTGAGTAGGAGTAGGGCCGCCAGTGCCACCCCAGGCTCACCATGCGAACGCTCATCGTCCCGCCTCTCGGCATGGTGTGCCTGCGCATTCCGGCGGGCCCGCGGGCCCAGTCACGGCAGCGTCGGACCAGGTCCACCTGGGTCGGCTCGTCCAGTCGCCCCGGCAGGTGGACGGCGCCGGGGGCCACCTCCACGGGCGGACCGGTGAACAGCGCTTCGTTCATGCCCCCATCGTGCCCGTCGGGACGGTCGTGGTGGAAGCCGGTCAGCGACGCAGCAGGTCGCGGATGTTCACCACGAGCAGCAGCACCACGACCACGGCGATGGGCACGGTGATGGCGATGCGCCAGTTGACGATGAAGGCGGTCACGACCCCCACCAGCAGGCCGAGCACCACGGCCAGGACCGCCAGCCCGACGAGGTATTGGACGAATCTGCGGCGGGCGATGGAGTCGACGGCGGCGAAGGCGAGGACCACGCCGATCATCGCGTAGAAGGTCTCCTGGCCGTCCAGCAGGAACAGCGGAAGGGCGAGCGAGAGCAGCAACAGAGGGGTGCTCAGCGCCACCCACAGGTGCAGGAAGCGGGTGGAACGCTGTGCTCCGGAGGAGTAAGGCAGGTGCGGTGCCTTCAGGTGTTCGGTGGGCGAGGGCACCAGGGGCGTGTCGTCGGCCAGGGCCCGGGTGTGGGTCTCGTGCTCGTCGGCGGCCAGCGTCCGTTCTTCGTAGACCTCGGCCAGTTCCATCTCCAGGACGGCGATGCGTTCCTCGTACTCGCGGGCGCGCGGTCGGGAGTGGGCCTCGCGGTTGAGGACCATGCGGGCCGAGTCGAGGCGGCGCAGGTGGTCCCGACGGCTCAGGATGTCGGCGTCCAGGGCGTGTAGGCGCTCTTCGAGGGTCGTGACGTGGGCACGCAGTTCGGCTCGTGCCGCGGCCTCGGTGGGGGCGACCTTCTGGAGACCCACCCAGGCCAGCGGGTCGGTCCAGGAGCGTCGGATGGTGCCGTCGCGTTCGTAGCGGGGGCCGCTGGGGGCGCGCTCGCCGTCGAAGAAGTCACCGGTGTCGCGCCCCCACAGACCGCGGAAGCCCTTGATCCACGGGGTCTCTTCGTCGATGAGGACGGCGTGCCATTCGCGGTCGCCGCCCGGACCCAGGCGGATGCCGTCACCGCGCGCGTAGTCGACGAAGGGGACGCCGATGCCGTGCCGGTTCAGGGCGCTGTCGGCGCGGAAGATGCGGTGGGTGAGCCGTCTCCAGGCGCGGAGGGGGCGTCGCAGGAACGCGGGGTCGACCTGGATGAGGTAGTCGCCGGGCAGCATCTGGTGGGAGTGGGAACCCGCGCCGACGTAGACGACGGGGTGGGTGCCCTCTCGCCGCAGGTCGGGGTCGTTCCAGCTGCGGCGCAGGTCGTCGCCGTGGTACTCGTGCGAGGAGGCGCCGATCCAGGCCGGTCGGGTGGTGCCGTCGGGGTCCTCCACGAGGTAGACGGTGACGCGTTCCCAGTCGGCCTCGTGGTCGTTGACCCCTCCGTAGATGGTCCGCCAGTCGTTCATGGCGTAGAAGAACCAGTACTGGAGGATGACGTAGCCGCCCTCGCGGACGACCCGGCCGTAGTAGGTGGCCCCGCCGTTGTCGACACGCTCACGGTAGCGGGTCACCGCCGCGAAGGTGACACCGCCGGGGACCGCGCCGCGGATGAGCAGGGACAGCTTCATGAGGATGTCCAGGACCCTGCCCAGGACGCCGACGGCGGCCAGGCGCCCGCTCTTGGGGATGACGGTGCGGGCCATGCCCTTGTAGCGCCGTGCCTCCTCCAGGAGGGTCTCCTCCTGGACGAAGCGCAGATGCTTGTGGCGCCCGGGCCATTCCTCCTCCGCGCGGGCGAGGCGGTCCAGGGTGAGTTCTCCTGCGGGGACGAGGACGCTTTCACGTCCGCCCGGTTCCTCGATCCACAGACTGCAATTGCGCACGTAGGAGTCCACGTTGGTGGGGAAGAACAGCTCTCCCTTGGTGCACATGAGGATGGGCTCGTAGGCGCGCAGGAGTTCGAGATCAGTTTTCGCGGCCATGATTCGCACCAAGGTAGTGCATCTCGGCGCACGTCGAGACCGTCGGTGGCAGGACGGCGTGGGCGTGGCTCCTCCCTTCACCCTCTCCTCATGCACGCTCGACACTCACTTGCCAAATTGGAAAGTAAGTGCCACTCTTGCAATCGTTTGAACGAACGGAGAGCGACATGCGGCAGAACGAGGCACGGGAAGCGCTGGCCCTGGCTCGGAAGGTGGAGTCCCGGGCACGCTCCGGCGGCGGGTGGTACATGGGCTTCGGGCTCGCCTTCGGGGCGGCCAGCTGCCTCCTGACCCTGACGATCGGGCTGTATCCGACACCGTGGGCCATGGGCTTGGCGATGGGGCTGTTCTGGGTGTTCCTGGCGGTGCTCATCACCTGGGCGGTCACCCGTGCGGTCGTCCCCCGGGGCTTCGGCCGACTGCACGGGGTGGGGATGGGCGTCTGGGGCCTGGCCTACGGCCTGGTGCTCCTCCTCGGCACGAGGCACTTTCCCCAGGACCCGTCCTGGTGGGTCCCGGGTGCGGTGGTGACCGCGCTGCCGTTGCTGGTGACGGGCTACCTGTCCCTGCGTCGCAGCAGGAACTCGGCATGAACCATCCGCGCGACAGACTGGACGAGGTGATCCACGCCCCGGTCCGGTTCTCCATCGTCGCGGCGCTCGCCGCGGTGGAGAGCGCCGAGTTCCGCTTCGTGCGCGACACCGTGGAGATCACCGACTCCGCCCTGTCCAAGCAGGTCACGGTGCTGGAGAAGGCCGGTTACGTGCGCGTCCACAAGATCACGGTGGGACGGCGCGCGCGTACCTCCCTGGCGTTGACCAAGGAGGGGCGGACGGCCTTCGCCGAACACGTGCGGGCGCTTGGCGAGATCGCCTCGGGTGAGACGCTCCGGACCCCCGACGGCGCCTGACCCTCCTCCCCCTCCCCGAGCACGCGTGTGCGTCCGACGTGCGCGCGTCTTCGGGTCCGGAGCGGTTCAGGCGGCCTGGTCCGCCGAGGCCCTTGCGACCCCGGGAGAGGAAGGTCCTTCGACCTCCTGGGGCCGTACGGGACTCCGTGGCACGGCCGGCCGGTCGCTGCGATCGCCCCGCGCCGCTCCCACGCCCGCCACCACCACCAGCGCCATGCCCACCACCTGCACGGCGGCGGGCGCCTGCCCGATGACGACCAGACCCATGACCAGGGCGACCGCCGGTTCCAGGCTGGAGAAGGTGCTGTAGGCGGTACGGCTCATCCGCTGCAACGCCACCATCTCCAGCAGGAACGGCACCATCGGAAAGAGCAGCGCGATGAGCAGGGTGAACAGGATCAGGTCCGGGTCGGGGGCCGCGAACACGGCGGGGGCGCCCAAGGGAGCACTGATCAGGGCGCCGACGGTCATGGTCAGGGCCAGGCCGTGCACGGCGCCGAAACCGGCCCCCACCTTCTGGGTCAACACGATGTAGCCCACGACGCAGACCGCCCCGGCCAGGGCGAAGGCGATCCCCGTCAGGTCGAGTTCGCCCTGCCAGGGCCGGGTCAGGCAGAGCACACCGGCCACGGCGGCGATGATCCACACGAGTTCGCGCCGGCGCCGCATGGCCGCCACCGCCACCACCAGGGTGCCGAGGAACTCGATGGAGGTGGCCGTACCGAGCTCGATCCGCGCCGTGGCCTCGGAATAGAACAGCATCATCCCGGCACTGGCTGTGCCCAGGATCACCACCGCCCCCAGCTCACGCCGCGTCGCGGCGCGCACGGACCGCCACAGGGAACGTCCGCCCAGCGCCAGCAACAGCACCGCCGCCCAGCTCAACCGGAGCCAGGTGACGGTGGCCGGTGCGGCCTGGGCGAAGGCGGTGACGGCCAGGGCGCTGCCGGTGTGCAGGGTGAACATGCCGATGAGCAGCATGAGGGGAGCCGGCACCCCGAAACGGGCACGGCGCAGCGAGGGAGAGGGAAAGCGGATCACCCGACCATTGGATCTCTCCATTTAGTTTCTGTCCACGGAGCTTTGGTTGATGGACCATGTAGTTTTGGTGGATGGATTTCACCCGACTGCGGCTGCTGGTCGAACTGGAACGCCTGGGCACGATGGCGGCCGTGTCCGAGGTCACGGGCATGAGCACCTCAGCGGTCTCCAAACACTTCGCGGTCCTGGAGCGCGAGGCCGGCGCGCCACTGCTCGTGCCCGACGGACGGCGGGTACGCCTGACTCCGGCCGGGCGCCGACTGGCCGAGCACGCGGTGGAGATCCTGGCCCGGGTCGAGGCGGCACGGGCGGAGTTCAGCGGCGAGGGCGAGCCCGTGGGCCGCGTCGACCTGGTGATGTACACCACGGCCGCGCCCCTGGTCCTGCCCGCCCTGCGTCGTCTGCGGCGCGATCATCCGGGTATCGGGGTCCACCTGACCGAGTACGAGTCCGAGGACGCCCTTGACCTGCTCCAGGACGGAGGGGCCGATCTCGGAGTGGTGTACCAGTACAGCCTTCTCCCCCGGACTTTTCCGGGGACTCTGAAGGTGCACCCCATCGGGAGCGAGGGGCTGCTGCTCGCCCAGCCCTCCCAGAGCGCCGACAGCCGTACCCTGACCCGGAGAAGGCTGCGGGAGCTGGCCGACGCCGCGTGGACGGCCAGCCCCTACCGGGGGGACGAGGAGGCGCTCGTGCGGCGCATGTGCGCCGACGCGGGCTTCACCCCGCGCATCGTCCACCGCATCGACAACCTGGAGCTGGTCGAGCAGTTGGCCGCCGACGGCATGGGGGTGGGCGTGGTGCCCCGCCTGTCGGCGGTGACCAGGCGCGGGGTCGCGCACGCGCCCTTGGGAGAGCTGGGCGGGGTCCGGCGGGTGTACCTGGCGGGGCGTACCGGAGGTTGGGCGTGGCGGCCGATCCAGGTCGTGGCCCGGTACCTGCACCGGTCCGCTCAGGACGTGTTGGACGAGGTGCCGCCCCTGCCGGAGGCCGGTTGACCGACCCGCCCGTCAGCCGGCGATGGCGAAGGGGCCCACGGACGGGACCGGGACCTTCCTGGCCGCCTCTCGGACGGCGGTGAGCAACGGCTCGGGTGTGGCGCCGGCGCGGGAGAGGGCGATGATGTGCCGCCGCGCGCTCTCGCGCACCCCGCGCACCACCACCTGGGCGGTGTTCAGCCCCGTCCAGGCCAGGCGCGGCATCAGGGCGATCCCCAGACCCGCCTGGACCAGGGCGAACACGGCGCTGAAGTCGTCCACCGTGTGCGCCACGCGCGGCTGGAAGCCCGCCTGGTGCGCCGCGCCGGACACGCACTCGTGCCAGGCCGTGCCGGGCGCGGAGAGGATCCAGTCCTGGTCGGAGAGGTCCTCGGCCAGATGGAGGCTGCTCCGCGCGGCCAGCGGGTGCTGGTAGGGCAGGATCACGTCGAACAGTTCGACCATCACCGAGTCGGTGCGAAAGTCGGGGTCGCCCTTGGGAGGCAGGTGCCCGGTGGACATGGTCAGGGCCACGTCCAGGTCGCCCGAGCGGAGCATCTCCGGGCTCTCCTCGGGCTCGGCCTGGACGACCTCGAAGGACCAGCCGGGGTGGCTGACGCGCAGGCGTGCCAGGGCCGGGGCGATGAGGTCGCTGATACCGGTGGCGAAGGAGCCGACCCGGATGACACCACGGTCGCCCTCGGCGTACTCGGCGAGGTCGGCGGCGGCCCGTTCCATCTCCGCGAAGATCACGGGAGCCCGCTTGAGCAGCACGCGCGCGGCGCCGGTGAGCAGGAAACGACGGCCGTTGCGCTCCACGAGCGGCACCCCCGCCTCCTTGACCAGAGCCGACAGCTGCTGGGAGACCGCGGACGGGGTGACGTGGAGCGCCTCCGCGGTCGCCGCGACCGTGCGGTGACGGTCGAGTGCCTGGAGGAGCTGTAGCCGCCGAACATCGATCATTGGTAGTCAGAGGCGCGGTACCCGTTCCCGGGCCCGTTTCCTCATCCCCCTTTCAATCCGTGCGTGCGGTTTTCCCGCACACGGCTTACCGATGATCTTCTAAACCGGGTTACGCAACCCCGG
>NZ_JASCXJ010000021.1 GCF_030271535.1 Nocardiopsis sp. ATB16-24
ACTGCCCTGTGGTGGGGTGGGAGAGTAGGTTGCTGCCACGGTTCTTCTTCTGGGAGGGGGAGGGGTTGCCCGAAGAGGGTGGTTCCTCCCCCTTCTCTTTTTCGTGCGGGCTTGTGAACAAGTGAAAGCTTAGAGGGGCGACGCGAACCCTGTGACGACTCGACCCCCGCCCCCGGAGGGGACAGGGGTCCAGGAACGAGATCGGGGACCTTCCGGCTTCTCAGAAGGACTCGGCCTGCGCGTGCAGATCCGCGGCCTCGATCTCCTCGCGTGTGATGCCCAGGATGAACGCGATCGTGTCGAGATAGGGCACGTTCACCGAGGTGTCGGCCTGTTGGCGCACCACCGGTTTGGCGTTGAAGGCCACGCCCAGGCCGGCGGCCTGCAACATGTCCAGGTCGTTCGCCCCGTCGCCCACGGCCACCGTCTGTTCGAGGGGGACGCCGGCCTCCGCCGCGAAGCGCTTCAGGGTGGTCGCCTTGCCCTTGCGGTCGATGACCGGGCCGACCAGACCCCCGGTCAGTGTGCCGTCGACGATCTCCAGCGTGTTCGCGGCCGAGTAGTCCAGGCCCAGGCGTTCCACGAGTACGTCGGTGATCTGGGTGAACCCGCCGCTGACGATGCCGAGCTCGTAGCCCAGGCGCTTCAGGGTACGCACCAGGGTCCGTGCGCCGGGGGTCAGCTGGATCTCTTCGCGTACCTTCTCGATGGTGGAGGCGTCCAGACCCCTGAGCAGCGCGACCCGTTGGCGCAGGGACTCCTCGAAGTCCAGCTTTCCACGCATGGCGTCCTCGGTCACACGGGCGACCTCCTCCGCGCAACCGGCGTGCGCGGCCAGGAGCTCGATCACCTCGCCCTGGATCAGCGTGGAGTCCACGTCCATGACGATGAGGTGTTTGCCGCGCCGGTGCAGGCCACTCGGCTGCACCGCGACGTCCACGTTCTGGGTCGCCGCCTCGATCGCCAGTTCGGCGCGTAGGTGCTCGACGTCGCCTCCCGAGACCTCCATCTCCACGGAGGTCACCGGATAACGTGACAGTCGCTCGATCCGGTCGATGTTCGCGCCGGCGCGCGCCACACACGAGGTGAGGGCTCCGAGGGCGCCGGGACGCAGTGGGTCGGCCAACACCGTCACGTGCAGACGGTTGGGGCCGAACGCGTTCACGCGCCCGTTGCCCTCTCCGTATCCGACCTCCATCCCGAGGTCCACCGTGGTCTTGTCGACCGCGTTGCGGACCTCCTCGAAGACCCGACGGCGGCTCACACCGGGAGCGACCTTCTCGTCCACCTCGATGACCACGCCCAACACGAGGCGGTCCGCGAGGACCACCTGTTCGAGGTCGACGATCGTCACGGGGAAAACGGAGAGAGTGCTCAGGAGACGGGCGCTGATGCCCGGACGGTCGCGGCCGGTCACCGTCACCAGAAGCGTGGATTTCTCATTCATGGCGTTGTCCACGTTACTCGGCCGCATGGGGGAGGCGTCGCACAGGGCGGCTTCTTTTCCCAGCTAGTCCACTATGTGGACACCGGGAACGAGGTCCCGGCTCACCGGTTCCTTCTGTTCTTCCTTCCGCGTTTGGGCCCCTTCGCCTTGACGTCCACCCCGCCCAACATGCAGGTTCCCGTCAATCGCACGACCGGGGCGCCCGGGTCCGTGATCTGGTCCGTACCGTGGAGATCGGTTCCGCCCAGGATCGCCGACGTGTTGTTGATCACCCTGACTCCGTGCGGCACGGTGATCTCCACTCCGCCCATGATCACCGCGACCTGGATGGTGACCTCGCGCCGGCTCAACACGGCCTCACGCAGGTCCAGTTCGACCCCGCCGCACAGCACGGACACGTTGGTGCGGGGCTCCACCAGCCAGCGGCCCTTACGCTCACAGCCTCCGAAGACCGCGACCAGGTTCTCCGACCCCTTGCTCTGTCCGGCCAGGTCGCGTGCCTCACCGTCCAGGATCTCCATGCCACTGGGGGACTGGGAGGAGCGTTCCCTGGTCGCGTAGTCGTGCCCGGGAGCGGGCAGGTCCTCCACGATGGGGGCGAGTTCGCCCATGGTCTTGGCCCTGTACAGGGTGTCCAGGCGTTCCTCGTGCTCCACGGGAGTGAGACGTCCCTCCGCCAGGGCCTCACGCAACCTCTCGGCGACCTTGTCCCGGTCCGCGTCGGAGGCTCGGATGTGCTCGGGCTGCATGATGACGGGTCTCCTCGTTCTCCATCCGTGGGGCCGGGGCTTCGGCCTACCACACACCAAGTATCGGCCTTCCCCCGTCGTGGCGGATCAGGTATCTCCCCTGGCCCGACCCCGAACTTCGGCCCCGGTAACCAGGGTCTCCCTTCAGGGACCGGCGGGCAACCCCGGGACGAGGTACCGTGCCGGCCTCTTCTCAGCCCTCCGCCTCGCGGTCGGGCAGCCGGCGTGGGGTCGGGCCGGGAAGAGGGGAGACGGCCGCGTGCGCGGCCACCATGGCCCTTCGTACCGCGGCGTCCAGGCGTCGGAGCGCCTCGCCCCGGTTCGTCGCCTGGTGGGCGGTCAGCCCCCGCCCCGAGGAGGGCTCGGCCAGTTCCACCACCTTCGCCAGCCGTGCGGCCTGCGTCGCCACCCGATGGGCACGTGGCGGGTACCCGGGTGCCAGCGGGGGCGCCTCCCGGCCGTCCCGCTCTCCCAGTCGGCGGTGGACGCCGGGGGCGAAGGAGGCGATGTCGTCGACCCCCTCCATCACCTGGGCGACCTCGATGACGGTGCGCTTCAGCGTCTGTTCCGCCTCGGCCAGACCCGGGACCTGGGGCAGGGTGTCGTTGGCCGGATACGGCGTCCATGAGACACCCACGTAGGATGAGCCACGCCGGTCGATGGTGGGCACCAGTCCCAGTTGCCGGTCGGAGAGTTGCACCAGCACCCCCTCTCGTGCTTGGACGGCGGCCTGGTCGAGTTCCTTCGGTCCCACCAGTCCGAGGGGATCCCCCCAGGAGGGCAGCGCCAACCGGAAGGCGGACAGGCCCAGGCCGCGGAGCCTCACCAGTGCGGCCCGCAGCGGTATGCCGCTGTCGAGGGGCGGAACCGTTGAGGGTACTGTCCCGATCAGGTTGGGGCCGCTACGCCGTTCGACGGCGTCGACGGCGTCGTCGAGTCCGACGTGTCCGGACAGCCAGGCGTTGCCCCAGGCGACGAGTGGTGCGGACGTGAGCTGCATTGCTTCAGGGTAGATCGGCCCGTGCACCGGCGTGGGACATGATGTGAGGGAGGACGATGGACGGGCGGGTTCTGGACCTGAGCGGGGTCACGGTTCGACGAGGTGACGCCGACCTGCTGAACGGCGTGGACTGGACGGTGCTGGAGGGCGAGCGCTGGGTGATCCTCGGTCCCAACGGCGCGGGCAAGACCACACTGCTCAACGTGGTGTACAGCCAGACGCACCCCACGAAGGGCGAGGTGGAGATCCTGGGGGAGCGCCTGGGCCGTGTGGACGTGTTCGAACTCCGCCCCCTCATCGGCTACGCGGGGGCAGCGGTGGCCTCGCAGATCGAGGAGGGCAGCACGGTCCTCGACATCGTGATGAGCGCGGCCTACGGGTACGTCGGCCGTTTTCGTGAGGAGTACGGGACCCCCGACCACGGTCGCGCGCGCACCCTGCTGGGTCACTGGGGTGTGGGGGACATGGCCGGGCGGACCTTCCACACCCTGTCCGAGGGCGAGCGCAAACGTGTGCTCATCGCACGCGCGCTGATGGCCGACCCCGAACTCCTGCTCCTGGACGAGCCCGCGGCCGGACTGGACCTGGGCGGTCGGGAGGACCTGTTGCGCAGGTTGGGCAACCTGACACGCAACCCGGCCGCACCCTCCCTCGTCGTGGTGTCGCACCATGTGGAGGAGATCCCCGTCGGGACCACGCACGCACTGCTGTTGCGGGAGGGGTCGGTGGTGCGGTCCGGTCCGATCGACGCCGTCCTGACCGCCGAGCACCTTTCGGAGACCTTCGGTCTGTCGTTGAAGGTGGAGCGCGACGGTGATCGTTGGAGTGCGCGGGCGGTCTGACCTGCCCTTCTCCGGCCTCCTCTCTTCTCCTTATGGGATTGTGGGAAAAACGAAAATCGATTGACCTTAAACAGGATTCCTGTCCGGATGTAGTCGCCTCGACGCATATGGGGTAACGTCAGCGTGCGGTAAGCGGATCGCTTTATTTCGGCGCGCTTTATGATCTTCGGGTGGGCGGGACGCCGATGCGTGGTCCGTGCCCGTACCGTCTGCCACCCCCTGTCAGAAGATCCGGAGCCGCCCCAGATGTTTACGCCCATGATCATCATCGTGGCGCTTTTCGTCGCTGTCCTACTGATCATCTTCTGGCGGAGTGTGCGTATCGTTCCGCATTCGATGGAGGACGTCGTCGAGCGCTTCGGCAAGTTCCACCGGACGCTGAGCTCGGGTTTCAACGTCGTCATTCCCGGTGTGGACCATGTGCGTGAGCGGATCGACCGTCGCGTCCAGGTCGTCAGTTTTCCTCCGCAGTCGGCCATCACCGAGGACAACCTCGCGGTCGAGGTCGACTCGGCGGTGTACATCCGGGTCGTGGACGCCTACCGGGCCACCTACGAGGTCGCCAACTTCATCCAGGCCGTCGAACAGCTGACCCTGGCCACGCTGCGCAACGTCATCGGCGGTATGAACCTGGAGGAGACGCTCACCTCCCGTGACGCGATCAACCGTGAGTTGAAGGCCGTCCTGGACGAGGCCACCAGGGACTGGGGCATAGAGATCAGTCGTATCGAGCTCAAGGGCATCGAGCCGCCGTCCTCCGTGCAGGAGGCGATGGAGATGCAGATGCGCGCGGACCGGGAGAAGCGGGCCCAACTGCTCAGCGCCGAGGGTGAGAAGCAGTCCGCGGTGCTGCGCGCCGAGGGTGAGCGCTCGGCCGCGGTGCTGCGCGCCCAGGGTGCGGCCGAGGCACAGGCGCTCACCGCCAAGGCCGACGCCGATGCCCAGACGACGAGAGCCCGTGGTGAGGCCGACGCCATCCACATGGTGTTCAAGGCTCTGCACACCAGCCGTGTCGATCCGGACGTGCTGGCCTACCACTACCTCCAGAAGCTGCCCGAGATCGCACGGGGAGACGCCAACAAGGTGTGGATCGTGCCGGCGGAGATGGGGCAGGCGCTCCAGGGGGTCGGCAGTGCCTTCGAGCGTCTGCGGGACGAGGTGGTCGGGGTCCGCTGAGGCGGGGCGGAAGACGACGGGGCGGTCCGGAGCATGGTCGGGGCCGCCCCTTTCCCGTGGGTCCCGTCCCTTGGCGTATCCCGCCGAGGGGGCGGGAGGACCCGTCCTCGTAGTCTGTGGTGGCCTTCGAACGTCGGGGGAGCGAGAGCACGAAAGAGCCGAGTGGATGGAACTCTGGGAGGCGGTGGTCGTCCTCCTCGCCGGCGTGGCCGCGGGCGGGGTCAACGCCGTCGCGGGTTCGGGGACCCTGTTCACCTTCCCCGTCCTTCTGGCCCTCGGCTATCCGCCGATCACCGCCACGATCTCCAACAGCGTCGGACTGGCGCCGGGCACGCTCAGCGGGACCCTCGCCTACCGGCGTGAGCTGGCCGGTCAGCGCGCCCGCCTCCTCCGTCTGGGGAGCATGTCCTTCCTGGGGGCGGTGACCGGTGCCCTGCTGCTGATCTACCTGCCTCCAGGCGTGTTCGAGTCCGTGGTGCCGTTCATGATCGGTGCCGCGTGCGTGTTGATCGTCCTCCAACCGAGGATCACCAGGTGGGTGCACGCGCGCGGACCCGTCCGCAAGGACGGTGGCCCCCTGCTTCCGGTGGGCACGTACGCGACGGGGGTCTACGGCGGCTACTTCGCGGCCGCCCAGGGGATCATCCTGATGAGCGTCCTGGGTACCGCCCTGGACGACGACATCCAGCGGCTCAACGCCCTGAAGAACGCCCTCGCCACCATCGTCAACGGCACCGCGGCGGTGTTCTACATCGTGTTGGCCTCGCCCGCCTGGCCGGTCGTGGGCCTCCTCGCGGCCGGAACCGTCATGGGCGGCCATCTCGGTGCGAGGTTCGGGCGCAGGCTCAGCCCGACGGCCCTGCGCGTGTGCCTGGTGCTGGTGGGGCTGTCCGCGGCGGTCCAGCTCCTCATGGGCAGGGTCTGACCTTCTTCTCAGTCGTGGAAGTAGCCTCGGCGGTCGGCGTCGTCCACCAGGGCGGTGGCGTAGGATCCCAGCGCCTCCGAGCCCTCCTGGATCAGCTTGACCTTCTCCATCACCTGGGCCCGGGTCGTACCGAAGCGCACCCAGGTCCCGCCCTCGTTGTGCCAGTTGGCGAGCATGGGCGAGAGGTGGTCGATCGCGTGGGCGAACCGGGCTTCGACGGTGGCGCACGCCTCGAACTCCTCCCACAGTTCCCGGGCGCGTTCCGCCTGGTCCGCGGGGAGAAGGGCGAAGATGCGGTCGGCCGCGGCGCGTTCGCGATCGGCCTGAGGTCCCGGGTCGACCTGGTCGAACAGGAACGTGTCCCCGGCGTCGATCTCGACGATGTCGTGCAGCACCAGCATTTCCACGACCCGGTCGATGTCGGTGCCCTCGGGCGCGTACTCGGCGAAGGTGCGGGCGGAGAGCGCCAGGTGCCAGGAGTGCTCGGCCGCGTTCTCCCGGCGGGAGCCGTCCACCAGAAGGCCGCGCCGCAGGATGCGCTTGAGCTTGTCGACTTCCAGGAGGAAGCGTAGTTGTGCGTTCAACCGCTCGTTGTCGACCCCGCTGGCAAAGACCGGTGCCGGTTCCGTCACGTGGTTCGCCCTCCTGAAGGATGAGTCGAAACGGTCAGGCGGACCGCTGGGAGCGGTCACCCCTGGATGATCCCATGAAACGTGTACCAGCTGTCGCGGCGGCGTCCTCCATGGGGGCTGCCGAGAGGGCGAGGAGGCGTGCACGGGGAACGGCGGGTGTGGTGACCGTCCCGGAGGGGACCGGAACGTGGTGGTGGCGGGCGCTCAGGAGTCCACGCCGGTCCGGACCTGCGTGGAAGAGGTCAGGTGGAGGTGGAACCACTCGGTGAGCGCGCGGTCGGTGAGAACCCCGGCCGGAGTGAGGGGGCCGGGTCCCAGGCCCGGTTCGGGGCCGATGGCGTGGCCCAGGTCCGGTACCACGATGTGACGCAGCGCATGTTCGGGCAGGTGTTCGGCCAGGGCGTCGTGCAGTGAGCCGCCGTGCTCGGGTGGTACGACCCTGTCCCTTCCTCCACTGACGACGAGCAGTGGTACGCGGTCGCGGCCGATCTCCTGGACCCGGTCGCCGAAGTTCAACCATTCGCGCGCCTGGCGGGCCTTCTCTGTCCACTCGTAGGGCGTGCCGGTGCGTCGTTCCCTGGCGGCGATGACCAGAGCGGGGTCCACGATCGGGTTGATGACGGCGGCGGCGCTGACGGGCAGACGCCTCTCGGCGAGCGCGAGCAGGACGGCCGCGGCGCCGGCCCCGACGCCGGTCAGGCCGACGGGGTCGTCGGTGAGGGGGAAGGTCCGGCGGAGCTCGTCGGCGACGCGGCGTAGCTCGGCCGCGGCCTCCTCCACCACGGGGCCGAACAGTTCCACGAGGTAGTCGCGTTCACCGCGTCGGTTGATCTCGGCGACACCGCCCTCGGGGAGGCGGGACCCGAACAGGGGAAGGCCGAGGTAGACCCGCCAGGCCGGAAGCGGGGCCATCGGCACGGCTCCGGCGAGAGCGGCCTCGGCGCGGGGCGGCTCGAAGGCGTGCAGGCCGAGGACGAGCGGTGCCGGGGTGTCACCGGCGGCGGGTGGCAGGGCCAGGTAGGGCACTCCGGCCGCGGTTCCGGTCACAGGGCGGGAGAAGGTACCGGCGTCGGCTACCACTGATGGCCGCCTCCGTTGTGTCGGGAGAAGTGGGACAGGTAACTGCGGACGAGGCACTTGGCCTCGTCGATCAGGGCCGGGTCGCCCTCGGCGTCGTCGCGGAAGGCGAGTTTGAGTACGGCGTCGGCGGCCTCGACGGCGACGCGGATGGCCCTGTCGAGTGCTTCGTCGTCGGGGATGCCCGTGACGGAGACGATGATCTTGCGCAGGCGAACGGAGATGACCTGGTTGTTCTCGGTTCCGCCGTGGAGGAGTCGGGGGTCGACGACGTCACCGAAGTGCAGACTGCGAAAGCCCGGCACGTGGCGGTGCATGTCGATGTACTCGTCGACGACCGCGTCGACGGCGTGGGTCCAGTGGCTGAAGGAGGCGTCCGCGAGGCGCTCGGTGACACGGGCGCCGAACTGGTCGAGGAAGCGCAGGCCGAGTGCCTGGGTGACGGCTTTCTTGTCCGGGAAGAACTGGTAGAGGGAACCGATGGCGATTCCGGCGCGTTCGGCGATCCTGGTGGTGGAGAGGTTGTCGTAGCCGATCTCGTCGAGGAGTTCGGCGCAGCAGTCGAGCATGCGTTGGACTCTGAGCACGCTGCGTTGTTGGGCGGGCAGTCTTCGCAGGGGGGCCTGCGCGAAGGCGAGTTCGTCCTGCGCGCCGCCGACCCGTCCACGGTCCTGGCGTGACGTGCGGTCGTCGCCCGTGTCGCCTGGGGACTGTCGTGGCTTCGGGGGCGCTGAGCTTCGGGAATTTCTCGTCACGGACCCTATGATGCCTTTTCGGAATCCCTTGGTTCTGGCGAATTCCATTTTCGTTCGGGTCTTGAGTCCTCAAGCGCGCACGGGGCCGTGACGGCGGACTCCGGGGCGGACGAGGGCGGCCCCGTCGAGGGGCGTCGATCGCGACCGTCGGTGCTCGGTGACGCCGGGCGGTCCTGCCCCCTCTGGCGCCGACCCGCTTGGATAGCGCTTTCCACTTCGGCTCTAGGATGGTTGTATCAGGGTCGACGCCGCGTACACACCTCCTGGAGGCTGAGCCATGACCATCGTGCCGGAAACCACACCGGAGGAACTCGACTCCGTCCTGGAACGAGCGGCGGCGGCGGCCCCGCTCCTGGCCGCCCTCGCCCCGGCCGAGCGTGCCCGCATGCTACGGGCCGTGGCCGACGCCCTGGACGCCGCCGCGGACGACCTCGTACCGATCGCGATGGAGGAGGCGCACTACCCCGAGGCGCGTTGCCGTGGAGAGTTGGGCCGCACCACCTTCCAACTGCGCCTGTTCGCCGAGACGGTGGAGGACGGTTCCTACCTGGAGGTCGCCGTGGACCCGGCCGATCCCGCGTGGGGGACGCCGCGTCCGGACGTGCGCCGACTGCTGGTCCCGCTCGGGCCGGTGGTGGTCTTCGGCGCGAGCAATTTCCCGTTCGCCTTCGCCACGGCGGGAGGCGACACCGCCTCCGCGTTGGCCGCCGGCTGTCCCGTCGTGGTCAAGGCCCACCCCGGGCACCCTCGTCTGGCCAGGCGTACCGCCGAGGTCATGAGCACCGCACTCGCCGACGCGGGGGCGCCCGAGGCGACCTTCGCCCTGGTGGAGGGGGTGGAGGCCGGCAAGAGGGCGGTCACCCATCCGCTCACCCGGGCCGTCGGCTTCACCGGTTCCATCCCCGGTGGCCGGGCGCTGTTCGACCTCGCCGTCTCGCGTCCGGATCCCATTCCCTTCTACGGGGAGATGGGGAGCGTGAACCCGGTGTTCGTCACCCGGCGGGCGGCAGCGGCACGGGGTGAGGAGATCCTCCAGGGGTACGCCGATTCGGCGAACATGGGCGCGGGACAGTTCTGCACCAAACCCGGGGTGCTGTTCCTGCCCGAGGAGATCGAACTCGACGCTCTGATCGAGGACTTCTCCGGGCGGGCCGCCGCCCCCCTGCTCAACGAGCGCGTCGCCGAGGGCTTCGTGCGCGGGCTGGACGCTCTCACCGACCACCCGGCCACCGAGGTGCTGGTGCGGGGGAGAAGGGCCGGTGAGGACTGGACGCCCTCGCTGCTGCGCACGGACCTGGACTCCCTGCTGGAGCACGCCGACGCCCTCCTGGAGGAGTGCTTCGGCCCGTCGACCCTCGTGGTGACCTACGACGACGAGCGGCGGCTGCCGGCGGCGGCGGAGGCCCTCCGGGGACAGCTCACCGTCACCGTGCACGGTGAGGAGGAGGACGAGATCGCGCCCGCCCTGCTCGCGTTGGGCGCGTCCGTCGCCGGAAGGGTCGTCTGGAACGGCTGGCCCACCGGGGTGGCGGTCACCCACGCCATGACCCATGGCGGTCCCTATCCGGCGACCACCTCGGTGCTGCACACCTCCGTGGGCACCACCGCGATCCGACGCTTCCTGCGCCCGGTCACCTACCAGTCGGTCCCGCAGTCGCTGCTGCCCAGGGAACTGCGCGACGACAACCCGCTGAGCGTGCCGCGCCGGGTCAACGGCCAGGCGCCCTCGGCCTGACCGCCGTGGGGCCGGGCCGGCACGGAAGGAGTGCCCGGCCCGGCCCCGGTACCCGTGTCGGGCACGAGGTCGCCCCCGTGCCCGACGCCGTGAGACCCGGGTTCTACGGCACCTGGACGGGGGAGTCGGTCAGGGGAAGCCCGCACTCGGCGCGCATGTTCAGCCAGGTCTGCGCGGCCTCCTCGGCCGCCGCGCCCTCGTAGGGGACCGGGACACCGTCCTGGATCTGCGCGGGTGCCCAGTCGGCCTCGATCACGGCGCCCTGGTCGAAGGTGAGGGTGAGCACGCCCGTCTCGGCCGTGGGACCGTTGAAGTTGTAGAAGACGAAGTTGCTCAGCCCGTAGTGGACGTAGGCGTCACCCATGAATCCGCCCGGGGAGAGCACGTGCGCGTGGCCGCCCACGACGGCGGCGGCGCCGGCGGCGATCAGCTCCTCGGCCAGGGTCGGTGCGTGCGGAAGCGGGCAGTGCGCGCCTTCCAGGCCCCAGTGCAGGAAGACCACGACGTTGTCGTGCTCGGCCGCGGCCTCGGAGACGGCCGTGAGCATCCGCTGCTTCATCTCGCCCTTGGTGGAGGCCATGCCGGGCTTGCCCTCGCCCGCCGTCCACTCGGCGATGAGATGGTCGTCCAACACGTCGGTGGCGCCGAACAGGGCGATGCTCTGGCCGTTGACCTCGGCCACGTGGGGCGCGTACGCCTCCTCGATGTCGCGTCCGGCGCCGACCAGGTGGACGGCAGAGGCCTCTCCGTTCTCCAGGGTGTCGATCAGCCCGTCCGCGCCGTAGTCCATGCCGTGGTTGTTGGCGACGGAGGCCACGTCCACCCCGGCGGCAGACAGGGCTTCCAGGGCGCTGGTGGGCGCGCGGAACAGGTACTCCTTGCCGGGGGCGGGGGTGCCGCCCTCGGTGATGGCGGTCTCCAGGTTCACCATGGCCAGGTCGGCGGCCGAGAGCTGTTCGGCGATCGGGGCGAGGGCGCTCTGGGGGTCGTTCAGGCGCGGTTCGAGCATGCCCTCGAACATCACGTCGCCTCCGAAGGCGACGGTGAAGGGCTCACCGGCCGGTTCGGGCTCCGTGCTGGGGGAGGGAGAGGTGACGGTCTCCTCGGCGGGATCGACGACACCCTCGTTCGCAGACGGGGTGTCGTCGCTCGCGGAACAGGCCGTGAGTAGAAGCGCCAGGACTGCGGCGCCGACGGGAAGCGCCGCGAAGGGGCGCGGGGACACGGGGTGCATGCATGCTCCAGTGGGGCGGGGGAAACGGGGGCATGTCCTCGGTTGAGGACGCACGTCACACGTTTCCGGTTGGCCTTCGTGACCGGATGGATGCCGGACGGCATCCCGACCCGTCACCGGAACGGTCACGGGTGTGCGCGGTGGTGCCGGAGGTCAGGGCATCACCGGGGTGTTGACGGGGCCTGCCTGTGTCCCCCGCCGGTTCCAGCGTACGCGCACATGACCAGCGCTTTTGCAGCCCTTGGTGAAGTCGGTGGGGTGTGCGGTGTGAGCGAATCCCCGTGGCGTGGGGATTCTCCGTCCTCGGGGCGTACGAGATTCGGGGTGTGGTCGCCGGCGTTCTCCGATCGGGGTCGCCTTCGGGACGGATTCGGTGAGGCCGCCCCAGGAGGGGAGGACGGGAGAGGGGCAGGACCTTCCGGTCATATTCGTATTTTCTTGGCAATTTTTAGAGAATCTCGCATCTTTGGACTTTCTTGGGCAAGGTGAATCGAGGTGATGGGTTTGGGGTTCTCACGTCGACCCGTGGAACTAATCTACGAAGTTGTTTAGAGGACAGGTTCTGTAGGCGCCGCAAAAAAATTCTCCCGGAGATAGAGCTCTACGTGCTCACTTATTCACTCTAGGTGATTCTTGGTGGTGCCTCTGAACTGCTCTCACTACAGTTTGCTTGAAATCCACTACTCTGAGTACTTGCATTCGCGAAGCGTATTTTCTGAAAGTGGTCGCGGGATCCTGGCGACTTGCTAGCGTTTCGGTCCGTTGGTGTTCCGGCGAAGCGCATTCCACGCAGAACCGCGACTCCACATACGCGGGTCACCCCGCCGTCACGCCTTTTCACGCTGTGACGGACCCGCCCGCCGTGGTCCACGGGACCGAATCACGCCACGCGACGACGCGGGGCCCGGTTCCCCACGGTGCAGCGCCACAACCGGCGCGATCCCCGAGCCTCCTCTGTGAAAGGGTCACATCCGCACATGCGCAACACACTCCGTCACTCCTTCGCCACCGTCATGACGGCCGGGCTGGTCCTCGCCCCCGTCACGGCCTTCGCCGACGCGACCACCGACGGCTCCGGCGGGATCGGCAGCGGCAACCAGGTCGTGGTGCCCGTGGACATCGAGGCCGGCCTGTGCGGCAACTCGCTCGCCGTCCTCGGCATCTCCAAGGCCACGTGCACGCAGGTCTCGGAGGTCCTCTACGAGGCCAGCGGTAAGGGCGGTGCCTCCACCGACGGTTCCGGTGGTGTGGCCAGCGGCAACCAGATCATCGTGCCGGTCGACGCCGCCATCGACGCCTGCGGCAACGCCACCTCCGTCGGGGGTGTCTCCGAGGCGGAGTGCATCGAGGTCGTGGAGGTCCTGGAGGAGGAGAGCGCCGACGCTCCCAGGACCACGACCGACGGTTCCGGTGGTGTGGCCAGTGGCAACCAGATCATCGTGCCGGTCGACGCCGCCATCAACGTCTGCGGCAACTCGGTGGCGATCCTGGGCGGCTCCACCTCCAAGTGCACCACCATCGTCAACATCATCCAGGCCTCCCCCGAGAACGAGGGCGCCGTCTCCACCGACGGTTCCGGTGGTGTGGCCAGCGGCAACCAGGTCGTGGTCCCGGTCGACGCGGCCGTCGACATCTGCGGCAACGCCGTGTCCGTGCTCGGTCTGGCCGAGTCCTCCTGCATGGAGGTCATCTCCGAGGGTGAAAAGCCCGAGGAGCCCGGGGAGGACAAGCCCGGTAAGCCCGAGGAGCCCGGTGACGACAAGCCGGGCAAGCCCGAGGAGCCCGGTGACGAGGAGCCCGGTAAGCCCGAGGAGCCCCGCGAGGAGGAGAAGGACGAGGACGACTCCAGCACCGGGGACGACAAGCCCGCCCCCAAGCCGCAGGCCGGTGAGGAACTCGCCGTGACCGGTGGCGCCCTGGCCGGACTGGTCGCCGCCGGCGTGGCCGCCGTCGGTGCCGGCGGTGCGGGCCTGTACTTCGCCCGCAGGCGCAAGGCCGCCGCGTCGGTGGGCGAGGAGGAGTAGGCCGCTCGGCGTCGGGCTCCCCTCACGCGCACACGGGGTCGTCGGTCACCGGCGGCCCCGGTCGCGTGTGCGCGAGGGGCGGTGCAAGGTGGCCGGGAGAATCTCATAACCTCGAAGACGTGCTCAAAGTCCTGTTCTCACGACGCATGCTGGCCTTCCACGCGCTGGTGCTGGTGATCGTGCCCAGCTTCATCTGGTTGGGCTTTTGGCAGCTGGAGCGATGGGAGACGCGTAGAGACTCGGTCCAGTTGCAACAGGACAACCTCGCCGCGGATCCCGTGCCGGTCGCCGAACTGACCGGGGTGGGCCAGGACGTCGACCCTGCGGACCGGTGGCGCACCGTAGAGACCGCGGGCACCTGGGACACCGAACACGAGTTCGTGTTGCGCAACCGGGACGGATCCGGTGGTGTGGGCTTCCACGTGATGACGCCCCTGGTCACCGAGGAGGGGCCCGCGATCCTGGTCAACCGTGGGTGGGTCCCGCGCGGGGAGACCGCGCTCGACCCGCCGGAGGTACCGCCCGCGCCCGAGGGCACCGTGGAGATCGCCGGACGTCTACAGCACTCCGAGACGGAGGCCAACAGCGGACTGCGCAACCGCGACGACCTGCCCGAGGGGCAGCTCATGATGGTGGACGTGCCCATGATCGCGGAGGACCTGCCGTATCCCGTCTACGGCGGATACGTCGAACTCACCTCACAAGATCCGGTTCCCGACCCCGCGCCCGAGCGGATCGCGGTGCATGAGCTGGATCTGGGCATGAGCCTGTCCTACGCCGTGCAGTGGTGGGTGTTCACCCTCGTGGCCATCGGAGGGTGGATCTTCCTCATGCGGCGTGAGGTCGAGGACGCCCGCAAGGCCCAGGCGAAAGAACCGGGGGAGCCGGCGCGGACCTCGACGGACGGGGAGGGGACGGACGCCGAGGCGCAGCGGCCCACGGACGCCGGGAAGACCGTCTCGTCCTGACCGTCGTTCCGGCGGCTGTCCGGGGGCCGTTCTTCTGGAAGACTCGGCGCGAGTGCACATTCTCGACGGCGGTCCGGAGGCGGCCATGTACGACGATGACGGTTATCCGGCCCCTGGCCGGGTCGAGCGCCGCGTGGCGGGAGCGGGGGAGAGCGCCCGTGCCGGGCGCCTGTGGTGGGACGGCGCGGCCGACGCCTACCAGGCCGAGCACGGGGACTTCCTCGGTGACGCCGACTTCGTGTGGTGCCCTGAGGGGCTGACCGAGGCCGAGGCCCGGCTGCTGGGCGAGCCCGGGGGACTGCGGGACCGCCGGATCCTGGAGGTGGGCTGCGGCGCCGGCCAGTGCGGTCGGTGGCTGCGGGCCCAGGGGGTGCGCGAGGTGGTGGCCTTCGACCTGTCCTACCGCCAGTTGCAGCACGCACGCCGGATCGACCAGGAGACAGGGCACACACTGACGACGGTGCAGGCCGACGCGCAGCGACTGCCGTTCGCCGACGCCTCCTTCGACGTGGTCTTCTCCTCCTTCGGCGCCTTTCCCTTCGTGCCCTCGGCGGACGGGGCCCTGGCCGAGTCCGCCCGGGTGCTGCGGCCGGGCGGGCGGCTGGTGTTCTCGGTGACGCACCCGATCCGGTGGAGTTTTCCCGAGGATCCCAGCGAGCGTGGGTTCACCGTGCGCCACTCCTACTTCGACCGCCGCGCCTACGTGGAGGAGGACGAGGAGGGCAACGCGATCTACGTGGAGCACCACCACACGGTGGGCGACTGGATTCGCGGGATCGCCCGCGCCGGACTCGTTCTGCGCGACATGGTCGAGCCGGAGTGGCCCGAGGGTCTGGACAGGGTGTGGGGCGGTTGGGGTCCGGTGCGCGGACGGATGATCCCCGGCACCGCGATCTTCTCCGCCGACAAGCGGTCGGACCGGTGACACCGTCCGCGGCGTGTCAGGAAGGGACCGCTGCGGTGAGGTACTCCGCCGGTACGGCGGCGACCAGCCACACCCCGTTGCCGGTCACGCGGAAGACATGACCCTCGTCGTGCATGCGTGCGGCGGTGACCGAGAGCACCACCGGTTCTCCGCGCCGGGCGCCCACCCTCCGGGCGGTCCCCGGGTCGGGTGACAGGTGCACGTCGTGGCGCCGCATCGGACGCAGTCCCTCGCCCATGATCGCGGGCAGGAAGCGGCCCACGGTTCCGTGGTAGAGGAGCGTGGGAGGGGTGCGGGGTTCGAGCCCCAGTTCCACCCGTACCGAATGGCCCTGCCAGGCGCGTATGCGTGTGCCGTCCGGGATGAGGACGAAACGCCCCTTGTCGTCGCCCTCGACGACCTCCCACAGGTCGGCGCGGCTCAGACGCGGGCCGGCCCGGCGGCAGCCCGAGAGGAGCGCGTCCACCTCCGCCCACCCCTGCGGGTCGAGCCGTATCCCCACGCTGTCCGGCGCGTGACGGAGCACGCGTGCCAGGAACCTGGAGGCGCGTACGAGTTCCTTCCGGTTCATGTGTTCATGATCTCGCGGCCGGGACCGACGTACCAGAGAACTTCGGGCTCCCGTGGTCCCGGCGACCGCCCGATCGGTGACGGTGCCCGTCAGCAGTCGTCGTCCGTCGCCGGTGAGCGGCGGGCGGACTCGTCGAACTGCGCGAGTCTGCGCATGACGGCCAGGAGGGTGTCCCCCAGAACGGTGCGCACGACGGCACTCTCCAGGATCTCGTCCGTCTCGGTGATCTCCTCCAGGGAGTCGAGGTCCACCCGGGCGACGCTCTCCACGGCGGCGGCGTAGTCGTCGAGAGCGGTGTCGTCCACGGGATGTCCCGCACGTCTGAAGGCGGCGATCACCTCCGCCAGGTCGGCGAAGGGGCGTGCCTCGGCGGGGACCCGCCAGTTCCGGCGTTCGACCAGGGCTCTCACACGTTCCGTGTCGACCTCCTCGGCCTGGACGTCGACGTCACCGGACGCCGTGGGAGTGAGGTCTCGAAGGGTGCGCCCGAGCAGCTGGTGGGTGGTGGGTTCGGGGGAGTCCACCTTGTCCAGGACCTCGCGGACGGCGGCGATGGACAGCCCTCCGACGTCGGTCAGCGCACGGACCAGACGTAGCCGACGCAGGTGGTGCTCGCCGTATCTGGCCTGGGTGCGGCCGGTGCGCTCGCCCCGGGGGAGCAGACCCTCCCGTAGGTAGTACTTGATCGTCGGTACCGGGGTTCCGGACCGCTCGCTCAGTTGGGCCATGCGCATGGGGCCGTCCTCTCTCGGTGGTGCCGGATCCTCTTGTCTTGGATAGTAGCGGTATCCATAATGGATAGCTCAACTATCCAAAAGAGGTCTCGCATGAACCCCCCTCCCCCACGGGCCGGACACCGGTCCTGGACCGGTCTCGAAAAGGCCCTGGGCCACCGTCCCCTGATGGCCGTCGCCGCGTTGTGCGCCGTCTTCCTGGCCGTGGCCGCCGTCGGTCTCGCGGTGGACGACCGCGTGGTGAACGGGGAGCCGATCTGGCTCAAACCCGCCAAGTTCGCCCTGTCCATCGCGGTCTACAACGTCAGCCTCGCCTGGCTGCTGTCCCTGCTCACCCGCCGACGTCGTGCCGGTCGGTGGCTGGGCACCCTCATCGCCGTGATGTTGACGGGGGAGCTCGCCGCGATCGTGCTCCAGGTGGTGCGCGGCGAACCCAGTCACTTCAACCGTGCGACTCCGTTCGACGCGGCCGTCTACGGCGCCATGGCCCTCATGATCGTCATCGTGTGGACGGCCACTCTCGCCCTCGGAGCGATACTGCTCACGCAGCGGCTCGGGGACCGTTCCACGACCTGGGCCCTCAGGGTCGGCGTGGCCATCGCACTCGTCGGTATGGTCCTCGCCTACCTCATGACCTCACCGACCGCCGAACAGATGGTCACTTTGCGCCAGGGCGGTGTCGCCGACATCGTCGGCGCGCACACCGTCGGCCTGCCCGACGGCGGTCCCGGCCTGCCGTTGGTGGGGTGGAGCACCGTGGCGGGGGACCTGCGGGTGCCGCACTTCCTCGGCCTGCACGGATTGCAGGTGATGATCCTGTCGATCCTGGCGTTGACGGGCCTCCGCCGGCGGTTCCCCCGGCTGGAGTCCGATCTCCTGCGACTCCGCCTGATCGCCGTGATCGGGTCCTCCTACGCGGCGGTGGTCGCCCTGACCACGTGGCAGGCGTTGCGCGGCCAGTCGGTCGTGCGGCCCGACGTCCTCACTCTGGGGGCGTTCGGAACGTTGGTGGTGGTCACCGTTCTCGGTCTGTGGTGGGCCCTGCGAAGGGAGGGGGTCGTGGGGAGGGCCACGGTCTCCCCGAACGGTTCCGAGGCGGCCTGAACCGCTCTTCGCGCCACGGTTCGGTCCAGTCGGCGGGGCGGAGGTGAAAGGCACGGGAGCCGAAGGAGGCCCTTCCGGCCGGAGGGAGGTCGACGGGCGTGCCGCGTATGATCCGGAACACCGGACGCGGAGGAGGCATGGTGCGGCTCAAACTCGACCTGCACGACATCTTCAACAAGGGGCGTGACATCGATCAGGCCCTCAACGCGATCATGGACGAGGCCGAGCGCACGAAGGCCAAGACCGTCGAGATCATCCCCGGCAAGGGGTCGGGGCAGCTCAAGAAGCGGGTACTGCGCTTTTTGGACCGCAAGGACGTCAAGGCCCGTTACCACCGGGTGGAGAAGGACTCCAAGAACTTCGGCAGGCTTTTCGTCCATTTCCGGCACTGAGCGCGCCCTATGGGGACGCCATCTTAGCCAACTTGGCTAGCTTGGCGTATCATCGACGCATGAGTGCTGAACCCGTCGAGCTGACCGTCGCGGATGCCCGTAACCACTTTTCCCAGTGTGTGAACAGGGCGGCCTTCGGCGATGAGATCACCTACGTGACGCGAGGGCGCAAGCACGAGCGTGTTGCCGCGATCGTCCCGATCGAGCTGGTCGAGGCCTACGAGGAGCTACTCGATCAGCAGGATGGTGCGGTCGCGCAGCAGAGACTGGAGGAGATCCGGTCCGGCGACGCTGAGGTCGTCTCCGCCGATGACGTGGCCAGGGAGCTTGGTCTGTGACGGACGGGCCGCCGCGTTCCTACGAGGTGGTGTTCGACGGCAGGGCCGGTAAGGAGCTCGGAAAGCTGGACAAGCCCGTGGCTCGCCGCGTGTATGCGGCTGTGATGGCTTTGGCTGGGGAACCGCGTCCAGACGGATGCCGTCGGCTCAGCGGTCATACGGATCTCTGGCGTATCCGGGTGGGCGACCACCGGGTGGTCTACTCGATCGATGACGGCCGACTCGTCGTCCTGGCCCTGCGTATCGCCCATCGTCGTGAGGTCTACCGCGAACTCTGAGTCCGGCCTTCCATAAGTGCATCGATGTCAGTACTTCGGCAGGCTTTTCGTCCACTTCGAACACTGAGGAAAGCCGTCGTCACTCCCGCGGACGACGCGGGACCCGTGTGGGGGCGTGTCAGTGGAGGGCGACGATCCCGCCGGAGTCCTCCCCCGCCCGGTGCTGGAGCAGGAACACGCGACCGTCGTGCCACCACGCCCCCGAGGCGCTCGGGTGGTGGAGATCGCCCATCTGGGGGCTGAGGGGCCGCTCCCGGCCTGTGACCGTGTCGAGTGCGTACAGCTGCCAGGTCCGCTCGGGGGCCAGGAGGGAGCACTCCCCGTACGGGGCGGTGCCGCCGCGCAGTACCAGGAGGCGGTCGTCCAGCACCGCCGTCGCCTCGTGACCGCTGCCGGACATGCGGGTCTCCCACAGGTGCTCTCCGGTGGCCAGGTCATGGGCGTGGACCGAGTTCGAACAACTGGTGTTCCTGGTGGAGCTGTAGACGACTCCGTCCACCACGAGCACGAACGGGTCCGTGTCGGACCGGGTGTCGAAGGCGTGTTCGATGTCGAGGGTGCGCCTGAGGGTCCCGTCGTCGCCGAAGACCAGGGTGTGGGCCCTGGCCGAACCGGGGGCCTGGTCGCCCGACCCGTATCCTCGGCCGGGGCCGTAGGCGTGCCCGAGGTCGACACGCACGTGGATCGGATCGGCCGCGACCACGTGGGTCCTGCCGACGGAGGTGATGTTGGGCTGGGCATCGCCTCGGGGGAACACGAAGGCGGATGCGTCCTCACCGGTGGTCGTGTCCGTGACATGGACCGTCACCGGCCCTCCGAGACCGCAGTCGGTGGCGACCACGACCGCGTCGGGTGAACGAGGGAGGAGGTCGACGGCGGGACAGCGCGTGCCCTCCACATCGAACTCGTCGCGGTGCCACAGCTCCTGGCCGGTGCGGCGGTCGAACCCCCACAGCCGCGCGCCGACCCGCACCAGCACCTGTTCTCCGACCACCGTCTGGGAACCGTCGGGGAAGGGTTCGGCTCCGGTACCGGAGCCGAACAGCGGATCGGTACGCCAGGCCCGTCGCCCGTCCACGAGGTCGACGCCGACGACGACGTCGCAGGTCCGCGCCGGTGCGTCGGCCACGGGATCGGGGTCCTCGGTGGGGCCTTCGAGGAGGAGCACACCGAACCGGTCGTCCACCTCTTCGCTCATTCCGCACACGGTCCCCTCGGCCTCCCAACGCCACAGCTCCGTGCCGTCCACGGGGGACAGGGCGCGAAGCCCCGCCTGCGAGGCGTGGACGACGACCTCCGGCGTCCACCAGGCCCCGACGGTCGTCCCCGGCAGCCCCCGCGCGGACCACGCCGGGGTCGTCGACACCTCGGGGAAGAGCACGTATCGACCACTGCGCAGACCGTGGACCGCGACGGTCGCGATCAACACGACCACGAGCAGGGCGGCGGGTACGGCGAGGCAGCCGATGAATCGGCGTCGACGGCCCCGCACGGGCGAGGCGGACGCGACCGCGGACGGACGGCCCCTGTCGGTCATCGGCACTCCATGGTCTCCTCTTCCCCCACCGGGGAGAACGTGTGTCGGGTGTTTCGACGCGCGCCGGCGGGCGGATGTTCACCTCCTCCCGACCGGGGGAGTTCCACGACCGACGGCACGGGTCCGGTCCCGCCGATCCCTCCCGGAGAACCGAAGGCCCCCGGTCCCTCACGAGGGCCGGGGGCGAGGAGAGGACGGGAACGCGGACTACCACCAGGGGTGGTCCGCACGCAGCGCGGCCAGACGGGAGTCGCGGGCGTCCTCGGACAGGAGGTACCCGGCGTGCCGTGCCTGGTTCACGGCCCGATTCACCTGGGAGACGTACCCGCCGCGTCGGGGGTACAGGTCCCTGAGGGTGTCCTCCTCGAAGGGGACGTGGGTGCCCTGGAGGAAACAGAACGGGTCCCCGGTGTTGTCACCGTGGTTGAGCGCGGTGGCGACCTCGTGCTCGGCCAGGCGGATTCCGCCGAGCTGATTGCCGTGTTCGTCGCGGCTCGCCGTCAGCGCGTCGTCCCACCGCAGGCGCGGTGCCCTGGGAGGGGCGGTGCCCTCCTCGACCCAGTCGACCATGTGGTCGTAGGCCGCGTTCAACACGTAGTGGAAGGGGATCCGGCTCAGCGGTGGCCGGTCGCACCGTTGCGGCTCCGTGCCCGGGTTCTCACGGGCGATGAGAGGGGCGAAGGTGAGGTACTCGGTGAAGCCGACGTGTGCGGTCCCGGCCACCTCCCAGCGGCGGAAGTACGTCGAGTCCGGCTCCTGGCTCTGGGACCGCAGGCGGACGTCGGTCTCGGCCATGAGCCTCATGACGGGGGTGGTGCTCTCCCGTAGTTCGGTGGGGGCCCCGTGGATCATGAAGGCGTCGATGACCCCGTGGTCGGGATGCACCAGGTTGTGGTAGCCCGCCAGGTACCTGGCCGATTGTGAGTGGCCGGTGGCGATGACGGTGTCGACGTCGAGGCCGGGAAGCGGGTCGACACCCCGCGGTGAGCGCAGTGCGCGCGCGGCCTGGGAGAAGACGTCGAAGGCCGGGGCGTCGGCCGCTTCGGGGCCGCCGACCGTCAGGTCGCCGTAGCGCGCGGGGTCCCACTCGCGTAGTGCGTCGACCCCGACGCGCTGCACGGAGAGTCCGACCCAGACGTGGCCCTCGCGCATGAAGTAGTCGTGGGACAGGAACCAGTCGATCTCGATGTCCTGACCGAAGCTGACGTTGTTCCACTCCAGGAAGGCGGTCCCGCTGAAGTCGCGGGTGCGCGCCGGCCGCCGGACCACCATCCGCGTGGTGTAGGCGGAGGAGCCGGTCACCTCGCCCGTGCGGGGATCCCGGTGTTCGGCGGTGCCGTCGAGGAGGAACTCCTCCTCGACGTAGCCGTGTCCCGCGAGGTCGACCTCGATGGGTTCGCCGGCCTCGATCGGCGGGATGTCGGGGCCGGCGGCGGACATGAAGGGGTAGGAGTCGTCGGTGACGGGGACCGGTCCGGACACCGTGGCGACCGGTGCGTGGACGGGCTCGGCCTGAGCGGGCACCGCACCGAGCAGGCCGGAGACGACGGCCAGCCCGGTCGCGGCCACGCCGAAGCGTCGGGAGGGTCGAGAGCTCATCCGCATCATTACCTCTGGGTAGCCCGATGTTTCCGGAATGTTAGGGCGGGGGGAAAGGTGCGGCAAGGAGTCCTGCCGCTCGTTCGTCGTTTCGGGCGGAGAACGCGTGGATCCACCGATGGTCCCGGATCGTGGCAGCCGGGCCGGGTGCGGATCGTGCGGTGGAGGAGCGGTGCGTCGGGGGCGGGGGCGTCGGAGGCCTTGGAACCCCGTGCCCACCGACTTCGGTCCGGCCAACGGCGAGTTGTGCGAGGTTTTGCCGCGCCGACCTCTGGGAGGGCCTCCGGCAGGGAAGAATCCGGGGAAGTCCGCGTACACGGAGAGGAGCAGCGATGATCACCACCGACTTCAAGTTCGGATCACCCTGCTGGATCGAGGTCACCTCCCCCGACACCGAGGCCTCGGCGGCCTTCTACCGTGAACTCTTCGGTTGGGAGGCCGGGTCGGAGGGCCCCGGCAGTGGTGGGTACCGGATTCTGCTCAGCGACGGCGCCGTGGCGGGTGGACTGCTGCCCCTCTGGGGCGAGAGCGACCGGCCCGACTGGATGGTCTACTTCGCGGCCCCCGACGTGGAGGAGACCCTCCGGTCCGTGGGAAGGCTCGCGGTGTGCTCGGACCCCTTCCGTGCGGGGTTCGTCCTGCTCACGCCCTCCCCGGAGTGACCCGGTACGTGCGCCGGGGTGGTACGGCGGTCACCGGGACGGGACCGCCGTGGGCCGGATCGATCGCGGCGCCTACTGTCGGGACACGGCGGACGCGCCATCGCGCAGCAGGAACTTCTGGATCTTTCCCGTGGCCGTCTTGGGCAGCCGATCCACGAACTCCACCTGCGTGGGAGCCTTGAAGTGGGCCAGGTTCTCCCGGGCGAAGGCGATGAGTTCGTCCTCGGAGACCGTGGCGCCCTCACGCAGCACCACGGACGCCTTGGGGGTCTCACCCCAGCGTTGGTGCGACACGCCCACGATGGCCGCCTCCAGCACCGAGGGGTGCCGTAGCAGCACACCCTCCACCTCGACCGAGGAGATGTTCTCCCCGCCGGAGATGATGACGTCCTTGACCCGGTCCTGGATCTCCACGTACCCGTCGGGGTGGACGACCGCGGCGTCACCGGTGTGGAACCAGCCGTCGCCCATGGCCTGCTCGGTGGCCTCCGGATCGTTGTAGTACCCCTTCATCACCACGTTGCCGCGCACGGCGATCTCACCGACGGTCGTGCCGTCCCAGGGCACCTCCGTGCCGTCGGAGTCCATCACGCGCAGCTCGCCCGAGGTGATCAGCTCGACCCCCTGACGGGCCTTGACCGCGGCACGCTCACGCGAGGACAGCTCCGCGTGCTCGGTGCGTGGTTCGCACACCGTGATGAAGGGCGCCGTCTCGGTCAGGCCGTAGACGTGGGTGACGGTCCAGCCGAAGCCGTCCTCCAACCGTTCGATCGTGTCGGCCGCGGGTGAGGCCCCGGCGGTGACCACGTGGACGCCGGACGGTACCCGGCCGCGGGTCTCCTCGGAGGCGTTGGCCAGCATGATGAGCACGGTCGGCGCCGCGCACAACCAGCCGACGCCCTCGGTGCGGATCAGCTCGTACACGGTGGCCGGGTCCATCACGGGCAGGCACACGTGGGTGGCGCCGGCGGCGGTCACCGTCCAGGTGTAGGTCCAACCGTTGGCGTGGAACATCGGCAGGGTCCACAGATACCGCTCGCCCACGTCCATCCGCAGGTGGAGCAGGGTGCCCACCGAGTTCATGTAGGCGTTGCGGTGGGTGATCATCACGCCTTTGGGACGCGCGGTCGTACCGCTCGTGTAATTGATGGTCAGCAGGTCCGCCTCGGCGATCTCGGGACGTGTGAACTCCGGTGCGGCCTCGGCCAGGAGGGTCTCGTAGTCCTCCCAGCCCGGCCGCGCTCCCTCCAGGGCGACGAAGCGCTCCACGTTCGGCATCCTGTCCCGGGCGGCGTCCACGGCGTCGAGTTGGTCGGCGTGCACGCACAGGACCTTCGCGCCGGAGTGGTCGATGATGTAGACGAAGTCCTCCGTCGACAGTCGGAAGTTGATCGGTACGAGTACCGCCCCCAGTTGGGGGACCGCGTAGAAGGACTCCAACTGGGCGTGGGTGTTGGGGGCGATGTAGGCGACGCGGTCGCCCTTGGCCACCCCCATGTGTTGGAGAACGGACGACCACCGGTCGCAGCGGTCGAAGAACTGCTCGTAGGTCAGGCGCAGGTCCCGGTCGACCACCGCTTCGCGCTCGGGGTACAGCCTGCGCGTACGGCGGGCGAACTCCAGGGGTGTCAGTGTGAGCTCCATGTGCGGCGGTGCCTTTCTGCGTCGGCGGTGTCAGCGTTCGGCAGGGTCCGGTGGCGGCCGGAGGCCGAACAACCGGGCGGCGTTGTCGTGCAGGACGGCGCGCAGCCGGTCCTGCCCCAGACCGAGGCCGGTCAAGGCCAGGAGTTGGTCGAGATAGGGGTAGGGAATGTTCGGAAAGTCCGTACCGAGCAGGACGCGGTCGGCGACGTCTCTCAGGCGGGGGAGCGCCTCGGGGGGAAAGGGCGCCCAGCGTTGGGTGAAACCGGTGAACACCATCGTCGTGTCCAGGTGGACACGGTCGTAAAGGTCGACCAGGTCCAGGAACGCGCCGTACTCGGGTGCCCCGGCGTGCGCGATGACGGCGGTGAGACGGGGATGCTCGCGCATGACCTCCGCGAACGGCCCAGGGCCGGTGAAGGGGCCCGCCTCGGGGCCCGAGCCGCAGTGGACGACCACGGGGACGTTCGCGTCGGCGAGGGTCGCCCACACGTCCCGGAGAAGGGGGTCACGCGGGTCGTAGCGGCCGACCTGGAGATGGGCCTTGAACACGCGGGCCCCGGAGCGGATCGCGGCGACCGTGTAGTCGTGGGCTTCGGGCTCGGGGTAGAAGGTGGCGCTGCGCAGGCAGTCGGGGTTGCGATCGGCGAAGTCCTCCGCCCACGCGTTGAGCCAGGACGCCATGCCGGGCCGGTGGGGGTAGGAGAGCGCGGTGAAGTACCGGACCCCGAACCCGCGAAGGAGGGCCAGGCGTTCCTCCTCGTCCTTCCGATAGGTGACGGGCCACAGGTGCGCGTCGAAGTGGTCCCACACCTTGCGCAGCACGTTCGGCGGCATGAAGTGCGTGTGCACGTCGATGAGTCCGGGAAGGCCCAGGTCCCGCCAGATCGCGCGGACCGGCCCGGTTTCGGACTCGGCGTCGCAGGAGACTCGCGTCACGTATGACACGATACGGGTCGGTACGGCCACAGGCCATGAGGCGTGCGGTGCTCTCCGACGCCTCCGCCTGCGGGACCTCACTCGACGGGACGCGCGTATCCCGCCGCCTCAGGACGGGGCGGTCGGTTCGACTCCGCGAGTGCTGGAGGATATTGCCCGTACGTCCCCCTCAACGATCGGAGTTCCCCCACATGGCGCGCAAGACGCCCTTCACCGTGGTCGCGCTGATGGTCTCTGGCAGCCTCCTCCTCAGCGGCTGCTCGATCAACGTGAACGTCTCCGACTGGTGGTCGGAGACGTTCGGCGACGGATCGGGACCGCCGGCGGTCAAGGAGGAGTTCCCCTACGTCCGTGAGGGTCGCATCTTCCAGGACACCGGGCAGGACGCCGAGATGCGCTTCGCCATCACCGGTCTGGAACGCACCGACGACCACACGGTCATGTACTACGAGATCACCTACCTCGACGACTTCTCCGGGCCGAACCGGAACATGAGCATGGCGCACACCCTGGTCGACCCGCTCACCGGCCGTGTCTACCGGCAGTTCCTGGACGAGGAGGGGCTCAAGTACGGCTCGGAGAGCCCCAACCAGGACGGTCTGTACCCGGTCCATGACGGGGTCACCAACGAGTACGTGCGCTACTTCCCGCGCATCCCCGACGAGGTCGCGCAGGTGACCTTCGTCGGTAGTGGTCTGGGCGCCATGACCGGCATCCCCGTCCAGGACGTGGAGGAGGAGCGGCCTGACCCGGAGAACCCCAACGGACCCGACCACCTCTCCCTGGACGACCCTCCCGCACGCGGTGAGAACCTCACCTTCGCCAACCGCAGGCCGGACGAGGACGCCGTGGCCGACGAGGGCTGGGTGCAGAGCTTCGTCGACTCCGAGATCGCCTCCACCACCCGCGACGGTGATCGCGAGATCATCTCCCTGCACTCGGACGTGATGTTCGAGTTCGACCGCTCGGACCTGACCGCCGAGGCCGAGGACGTGGTGCGTCGCGCGGCCACCACGCTGGCGGGCAACGTCGACCCCGACGAGCCCGTGATCACGGTCATCGGCCACACCGACGGCATCGGCGACGACTCCTACAACGACCCGCTCTCGGTCAAGCGCGCCGAGAGCGTACGCGACCTGCTCGCCGAGGAGCTGGGGGCCGGCTACACCCTGGAGGTCGAGGGGCGGGGCAAGCGTGAGCCGGTCGCCCGCGAGGGTGGGCCCGACGACGAGGAGGCCCGGGCGCGTAACCGCCGCGTGGAGTTCTCCTACGTCTTCAACGAGACCGTCGAGGCCACGGAGGAAGAGGAGTACGACGACGACGGTCTGGGCGTCGCCCAGCGCAACGTCACCTGGCCGGCCCCCTACAGCGACGACCCGGGGTCCGTGGTGGCCGAGGGCGAGTTGGACGGGGTGCTCATGGAGATCTACCCGCTGCGCCGCGACGGTGCCTACGTCATCGGCACGGTGTCGCTGACCAACACCACCGATCAGCCGACCATGCCCGACATGGGCGGGCAGGACGCGGTCCAGGCCGGCGGCCCCGAGCAGTTCAACAAGGGTACGCTCGGCGGTTTCCAGCTGCTGGAGCCCGAGAGCGGTCTGGTGCGGTACGTGGCGCAGATGGCCTTCGACGAGGGCCGCTACAGCAGCTTCGCCGAGGAGGTGCACATGCTCCAGCCCGGTAACACCTACAACCTGGTCGCGGTCTTCCCCGCTCCACCGACGGACGTGGAGGAGCTGACCCTCCGTGCGGGTCCCTTCGGTGAGTTCGAGGAGATCCCGGTGGAGTACTGAGGAAGGGTCGTCATCGTTCCGCCGGGCTCACGGTCGGAAGACCCCGTCCCTGACCGGGGTGCCGGGAGCGGGCCCGGCGGACGGAACGCCGCCGGAGCGGGGACGCCCGCGGCCGGGAACACGGGAGGGGGCCGCCGGAAGGCGGCCCCCTCGGTCGTCCGGTGTGGCGACGTCAACCGCGGACCCGCTCGGCGGCCAGCATGACCACCCGCTCCAGGTCCTCGCGTGGCACGTCGTCGAAGTACGCGATCGCCGTGACGTACAGGTCACCGGGCAGGGAGAGGTACAGGTGGCGGCTGGAGCCGTCCACCGTGCCCACGTACTCCAGGTCGCCGCCCAGGGAGTCGGCCTCGTCGGTGTGGTAGGTGTCCACGTCCACGTCGATGTCCACCTCCCAGTTCATCTCCGCCTCCGCGCCGGGGACCCGCACCACGTCCGGGTCGAGGCTGGGGTCGGCGTTCAGGGTGAACACGAGGGTGAACGAGGGCGTGCCGGGCTCGGTGCCGCCGTCGCTGAAGGAGCACACCACCTGTTCGGCGTCGTCGACGCCCTCCACCTCGCCGGTCTCCTCGGTCAGGACCGGGCCGGGAGCCAGGTCGCCGACGATCTCGGCGGCTCCGACGGACGCGCACGACTCGGGCAGTGCGTACTCGGAGGCGGCCTGTTCCTCGGACTCCTCACCCTCCTCGGCGTCGGGTTCGGCACCGGGCTCCTCCTCGGGGGACTCCTCGTCGTCCCCCGACGAGAGGCTGAGGTTCAGGTCGAACTCGTCGAGGTCGACCACGTCACAGCCGACGAGGACGACTCCGCCGATGACGACGGCGGCGACGGCCGTGCCCAGGCACGACAGGGGGGTGGAGGGGATCAGTCGCATGGATGGCTTTCGGGGTCGGGGAGGGCCGGGTGGCGGGAGGGGCCCCGGCGGGGGACACAGGGAAACTTAGCAAGTTCCGGCGCCGCCCATCGCGTGCCGGTCCCCGGCCCCTCCGCGCGGCGCCCTCGGCGGCACCGGCGTGACACGGACGGGTCCCCGCCGCCCTGCGACGGGGACCCGGAGGCGGGGCGACTACATGTTGATCATGTGGCCGGCCAGGCCGTGTACGGCCTCCTTGACCGCTTCGCTCAGCGTCGGGTGCGCGTGGACGTTGCGCGCGACCTCGTGCACGGTCAGGTCCCACTGCTGGGCCAACGTCAGTTCGGGCAGCAGTTCGGTGACGTCCGGACCGATCATGTGGGCGCCCAGGAACTCCCCGTACTCGCCGTCGGAGAGGATCTTGACGAAACCGCGGGTGTCGCCGAGTCCGTGCGACTTGCCGTTGGCCATGAACGGGAACTTGGCGACCTGGACGTCGTAGCCGGCCTCCCGCGCCTCCTTCTCGGAGTATCCGAAGCTGGCGATCTGCGGTCGGCAGTAGGTGGCGCGCGGGATGAACCGGTAGTCGATCTCCTGTGTCTCCGCACCCGCGATGGTCTCGGCGGCGACGATGCCCATGGCCTCGGCGGTGTGGGCCAGCATGAGCTTGGCGGTGACGTCCCCGATCGCGAAGATGTGCGGAACGTTGGTGCGACCGCGGGAGTCGATGGCGATGGCGCGCCGCTCGGTGAGCTCCACACCGGTCTTCTCCAGGCCGTAGCCCTCCACGTTGGGGGAGAAGCCGATGGCCTGGAGGAGCTTGTCGGCCTCCAAGGTCTGCTCCTTGCCGTCGCTGCTGACGGTGACCTTCACGTTTTGGCCGGTGTCCTGCACCGACTCCACGCGGGTGGAGGTCATGACCTTGATGCCGAGCTTCTTGTAGGCCCGGGCCAGCTCCTTGGAGACCTCCTCGTCCTCGGTGGGCACGAGACGGTCGAGGAACTCGACGATGGTGACGTCCACGCCGTAGTTGGCCATGATGTAGGCGAACTCCACACCGATGGCCCCCGCGCCGGCGATGACGATGCTCCCGGGGAGGTCGTCGGTGGTGATCTGCTCCTCGTAGGTGACGACCCTCTCGGACAGCTCGGTGCCGGGCAGCAGCCTGGTGGAGGAACCCGCCGCGATCACCGCGTTGTCGAAGGTGACGGTCTCGGTCCGGCCGTCCTTGTCGGCGACCTCGATCGTGTGGTCGTCGGTGAAGGTCCCGCGCCCCTCGATCTCGGTGATCTTGTTCTTCTTCATGAGGTAGTGGACGCCCTTGACACGGCCGTCGGCCACCTCACGGCTACGGCTGTAGGCCTTGCCGAAGTCGAACTCGACCTTGCCTTCGACCTTGATGCCGAACAGGTCGGCGTCCTCCCGGAGCAGGTGGGCGAGTTCGGCGTTGCGCAGTAGTGCCTTGGAGGGGATGCAGCCCACGTTGAGGCAGACCCCGCCCCAGTACTTCTCCTCGATGACGGCGGTCTTGAGACCGAGCTGTGCGGCGCGGATGGCGGCGACGTAGCCACCGGGCCCCGCCCCGAGGACCACCAGGTCGAAGTGTCGCTGTCCCATGACGGGATCTCCTTGAGTGTGTTTGTGACCCACCCAGCGCAGTCGGCTTGCCCGGGTTATTGGATTGCCGAAGGCCAGCCTAACCGCGGACCGGTCGCTCGTGGGGGATCAGGCGCCCTCTTCTTGGCGCTCGGCGCTGGGCGCGGTGCACGGCCTTCGGAAAGGCTCACGGTCCTTCCCCGAGGGTCCCGTTCACCGTGGGGGATCGGGCGGTGCGGGCCACTTCCAGAGGGGGGCCCACGCCCAGCTGTCGGAGACGCCCGGGGGCATGGGCGGCAGTCGGGGCGCTCCGGGGTCCGGGGTTTCCTCGAACGGCTCCGGTTCCTCCTCGGTCCACGGGTGCGGTTCCGGGGCACGTGTTTCTTCCGGGATCCGGCCGAACTCCGGTGACGGTTCCCACGGCTCCGGGGGCGGCGATGGGGTGTGCGGTGGTCCTGGTGTGAACCCGAACTCGGCCGCCTCCCCCTCCGACGCGAGGATCTCGGGTTCGGGGATGTCGGTGTCCAGGGCCGGGAAGGACTCCGACATCGGTCCCCCGTCCACCTCGGCGAAGTGCGCCGCCACGCCGAAGTGCCGCGGAGGTCTGTGGGCCCCGGTGTCCTCTTCGACCGGCGGGGCCATGGGGTGCCGCACCGTGCCGGCCGGGTGGATGCGCGCCCACCAGGTGGTCACCTCCCCCTGGCCCAGTTCCTCCAGTACCTCCAGTGACCCCTGGATGTGCGGATGCCTGCGTCCGGCCCGCCAGGACTGGACCAGGGTCTGTGGTTCCAGCACCAGGACACGCTCACCGTCCACGACCGGGATGTCGCGGGGGTGGGACTCGTTGCCCACCCATGTGCCGTCCGCGCCGACCAGGTCCCACTCTCCCCGCACCATGTCCGCCAGCGGGTCCGCCGGGGCGTCCAGGTACGAGGCCGTCCACCGGGGGTCGGGGCGGGTGCCGGGCACCCGCCGCCCCTCCTTGCCGATCAGGGCGTCGGCGAGCAGCGTGTGCAGTTGGAAGTTGTCGCCGATCCCGTCGAAACGGACCCGGAACCCCCGCCACGAAGCCCGGTCCAGCACCAGGACGGTGTCCACCTCCGCCATCTGGAGGAGTTCCTTCACCGCGACGAACTCGCTGAGCTGTGTGGACAGCGCGTGCACGATCTGGGTGAGCCCTTCCAGGGCGGTGGAGTCGGCGCGTACGGCGGCGCGCACTCCGGAGTCGCTCAGCATGGCCTTGGCGGCCAGACCGTAGCGCAGTGACGTCCACCAGCCCACGGTGGCCAGCGGCGCGTTCTCCCCGAGGACCTCCTCGACCCGCGCCTCGTCGGCCTCCGACACGTCGTTGGGCGCGGGCAGGGCTCCTCCGCCGGTCTTGTCCCACGCGTGCATGAACGCCACCGCGGCCTGGCCGTAGCTGCCGAGTTGGCGCAGTACCTCCAACCCCACCTGTCCCGCGGGCGCGCCCGACTCGACCAGGGCGCCGGCCAGGACGGCGAGGTCGGCCGCGATGCCCGCGGTCGGTTCGACCTCCCCCAGGACCGGGGACAGCGCCTCCATGGCGACGCCGAGTTCTTCCACGGGCACCTGGGAGGACAGCCTGAACGCGTCGTGTACGGCGGCCGGGAAGTCGGGTGCCTGGCCGGCTGCGGTGTCGAGCACGCGTTGGAACGCGGCGCGGAACTCTTCGGTCACCCGTGAATCCTTCCATATGCACACGTAATGTCCGAGACCTGGTTATATGCACCATGCTGGACGGTTGGAGTGGGGTGTCGCACCGGGCGTGTGTCGGGGGAGGAGGGCGGGGCGTCCACCCCGTGGCGGCGGTGCCGCCGGGGTCCGGGGAAGGTCGCACCAAGACCGACACTACAATCCACAGCGGACATAACGACGTATACCCAAAGGAGTGCCCATGTCGTGGTCCGAGCAGTCACGTGTCCGACTGGAGAACGAGCACGTGCTGCTCACGCCGATGGCGGAGACCGATCGTGAGGGATGGCGGGAACAAGCCATGGACCCCGAGATCTGGACGCACTTCGTGACCCGGGTGGAGGACCAGGCGAGCTTCGTCCGGTTCTTCTACTCCTCCCTCGCCGCCAGTGACAGCGGGCAGCGCACGACCTTCACCATCACCGACAAGGCCAGTGGGCGCGTCGCGGGCGCCATGAGTTACGGGAACCTGGCGGAAGGGGACCGGCGCCTGGAGATCGGCGGCTCCTGGCTGGGACACGACTTTCGCGGACGCGGCATCAATCACTGGGCGAAGTACCTGATGATGCGGCACGCCTTCGAGGAGATGGGCGCCGAGCGGGTCGAGTTCAAGACCGACGTGCTCAACGAGCGCGCCCGTCGGGGGCTGCGTGCCATCGGCGCCACGGAGGAGGGGGTGCTGCGCAGCTACGACCCGATGCCCGACGGACGACGCAGGGACGCCGTGTACTACTCGGTCCTGGGAGCCGAGTGGCCGCACGTACGCGAGCTCTTGGAGGAGGGGCCGCGTTTTCGGTGAGGCTTCTTGTGGCGAGGAGGGTCGTCCCGGTGGCGTGGCGGGAGGCACGCCGACCGGGTCCTCGGCCCTCCTGTCGGAGGCGCTCCTGGCCGGGCCCTCGGGAAACGGATCCCGGAGGGCCCGACGAGGAGGGGGCCTCACAGGCGGTCGAGCAGCTGGGCGCAGCGGATCAGGCCCAGGTGCGAGTACGCCTGCGGGTGGTTGCCCAGGGCGCGCTCGGTGAGCGGGTCGAACTCCTCCGGGATCAGCCCCGTGGGTCCGGCGGAGTCCACCAGGTGGCTGAACAGCTCCTCGGCCTCGGCACGGCGGCCGGTCAGCAGGTACGCCTCGATCAGCCACGTGGTGCACAGGTGGAAGCCGCCCTCGCCACCGGGCAGGCCGTCGTCGCGGTGGTACCGGTAGACGGTGGGGCCGCTGCGCAGCTCCGCCTCGATGGCCGTGACGGTGGACTGGAAGCGTTCGTCGGTCGGGTCGATCATTCCGGACAGACCGATGTGCAGCGACGCCGCGTCCAGGTCGGTGCCGTCGTAGGCGGTCGTGAAGGCCTGGGCCTGGTCGTTCCAGCCCTTCTCCAGCACCTCGGCGGCGATGTCGTCACGCAGACCGTGCCAGGACGGGTCCACCTCGCGGCCGTAGCGGTCGGCGAGGAGGATGGCGCGGTCCAGCGTCACCCAGCACATCACCTTGGAGTACACGCGCTGACGAGGCTCGTCGCGCTCCTCCCAGATGCCGTGGTCGGGCTCGTGCCAACGGCGGGAGACCGCCTCGGCCATCGATCGCACCAGGTCCCAGTCACGGTCGGCCAGGGTGCCGCGCACCGACGACAGCTTCTCGATCAGCTCCACGACGGGTCCGAACACGTCCAATTGCACCTGGCGGTCGGCGAGGTTGCCGATCCGGACCGGGCGCGAGCCGGCGTAACCCGACAGCGACTCGATGACCTCCTCCGGGCCCAGGTCGGTTCCCCGCAGGGAGTACAGCGGGCGCAGCATCTCGGGTCCGGGCAACGACTCCACGACCCGGTGCACCCAGTCCAGGAACGCCTCCGCCTCGGCGGTGGAGCCCAGGGTGACCAGCGACTGCACGGTCATGGCGCCGTCGCGCAGCCAGCAGTACCGGTAGTCCCAGTTGCGCACACCGCCGATCTCCTCGGGCAGCGACGTGGTCGCGGCGGCCATCACACCACCGGAGGGGGTGCACAGTCCGCGCAGGGTGAGGGCCGAGCGCGCCGCCAGCTGGCGGGCGGTGTCGGGCAGGGTGAGCCCGTCGAGCCAGGTGGACCAGTGCTCGCCGGCCAGGCGCTGGAGTTCGGGCTCGGGCAGGGTACCGGGCACGAGGGAGTCGGTGCCGCAGCGCAGCGCGAGCACCACCGGCTCCTCCGAGGAGGGGCGGACCACCGCGCGGGCGACGTCGTCGAAGCCGTCGTGGCCGATCTCCCACTCCACGCCGGGCGAGTACAGCACCATCGGGAAGTCGGCGCCTTCCACGAGCAGGCCGTTCTCCTGGGGCGTGATGCGCACGGGCGCCCGGCCGAAGTCGGGACGCGGCGCGAACTCGACGGTGGCCGGGGTGACACCGCTGATCACACGGACCAGGTCCGTGCGGCCCTGCGGGGTGCCGTGCGCGAGGTAGTCGGTGACCTCCAGGCGCGACCAGCGTGTGCGCACGGTCATGGTGCCGGGCAGGTAGCGCTGGCCCAGCGGTCGGCCGCCGTGCTCGGGGGCGATGGCGAACACCCCGGCCTGTCGACCTCCCAGCACCTCGGCGAACAGGGCGTTGGAGTCGGGCTCGGGGTGGCAGAACCAGAGCAGGCGCGCGTCGGGGCCGATGAGGGCGACGGAGTTCTGGTTCGAGAGCATCGACATGCGCTCGATGGGCGTGGGGCGCTCGCCGAACACCCAGGAACGGCGCTCGGTGGCCAGGCTGGACAGCAGGGCCGCGGCGGTCGGGGTGTCGGCCACGCGGTGGGAGGCCACGGTGGGGCCCTCACCGACCCGGACGCCCGCGTCGGCGCCGGTCAGCCGCATGAAGACGGGCTCCTCACCGTCGCCGCCCCCGATGTAGAGGATCGCGGTCGCCTCGACCTGGTCGCGCAGCAGTTCCAGTGCGGCGGCCTTGTCGGAGGGCGGGGCCTCGGAACCGGTCGCGGTGTGCTGTGGGTCGATGGTCAGGTCGATGTCGAACTCGGTGCCGCGACCGCCCACGAGGCGCACCTCGGCGGGCAGACGGGAGAGCGCGGCCAGGTCGCGCAGGGGTCTGGCGGAGATGACCGCGCAGACGGTGCCGGGCAGGTCGGCCAACTCGCGCAGGGCGCGCAGTGCCTCGGGAAGCGGGCGCCTGCTGTCGGAGTCGATCGGCGCCAGAGCGCCGTCGTAGTCGCAGGCGACCAGCAACCGCGAGGTTCTGGCCAGGGCGGAGACACGCCGCCGTACGTCCACGGGCATGACCGCGGGAGCGGTGCTCACCGGAGTTTCCGGAGCCATCTCGACAGCCTGGGTGAGCGTCACGTCGCCTCCTCCGTTGGTCCACACTGACCTGGGAAAATGGATGATCTGTAGGACTCCGTGCGCGCGCTTGTGGTTCGCCCGGTGTACGGGTGTGAGCAAGGTGCCGGCGGTGCTTGTGGCGCGGGACGGGCTGGGGGGGTAGGGAAGGAGCCCTGAGACCTTGTGCGGATGCGTGGCACAGAGGTCATGCCATAGGCAAAGGTTCGATGCGCAGGGAGTCAACGTGAGACTACCCCCGCACCACCCGTACCTGCGACACCAGATTCGAGTGATGCAGGTCACGAATCAGTAGCAAAACACCAGGAAGGGCATATCAGGCGATTCCTGTTACCTCTGGATCACCCATCGTCGCGGGGAATCGGTGGGAACGGGCCGCGCGGGTGCCCGTGGGCGGTGGTCCCCGTGTCTTGGGACACGAAGGGTCCGCCACGTCTGTGGCGGACCCGGTGTCCGGAGAATGCGGAAGGGCTCAGTCGGTCTTCTCGGGCTTGCGCAGGTGGTGCACCCACGCGGGCGGGATGTTGGCGAACACCTTCTCCGAACCGACGCCGTAGCAGTCGATCCAGTCCTGCACGAGCCAGCTCGTCCGTGCCTGGCGCAGGTAGTCCTCGCGGCGCGCGATGACCGCTTTGACCTCCTTGGTGTAGAGGTAGCCGTAGAAGGACAGCGTTCCGCCCGGTTCGAGGACCTCGAAGTAGTAGTCGAGGATCTCCTGGACGGCGTCGACGGTGAAGTTCGCGAACGGCAGGCCCGAGACGATCACGTCGTAGGAACGGTCGGTTCCCATGTCGTTGACGAGCTTGGCGTGTACGCGGACGCCGTCGCGGACCCGGGACATGACGGGATCCGTCTCCAACAGGTCCTCGACATAGGCGGCGAACTCGGGGTTGGCCTCCACCAGGTCGGCGGTGTCCCCCGGGCGCATGGCGGCGGCGATCCCGCGACTGATGGCACCGGTGCCGGCGCCCGCCTCCAGAATGCGCAGCGGGCGTTCGGGTTCGGGCCGTCGGCGCACGTACTCCGCCATCGCGTGCGCCAGCGCACCACTGCTGGGAACGATGGAGCCGGTGGCGTGGAAGGTACGCAGCGCCTGGCTGAAGAACAGTCGTGTGTCGCGTAGACGCTCATCCAATCGCAGGGAGGAGAAGGGTCCGGAAGTGCTGTGTGTCTCGGACATACCCGCACGCTAACGTCTTCGACCCCGAGGAAGGCAACGGCGGGGCCGGTGCCGTGGAAGAACATCGCTCGGACGGGCTGTGAGAGATCCCTCCCCCGCGTGGGGAACCCCGGGCGCGGGCTCCGGAGGCGGACGCGTCCGGACGCGTCCGGCCCCTCTACCCTTGGGGTATGAGCAGACCTGCCAGTGCCCCCCAGGTCCCCGACCACCCCCGGACCGCGTTGGTCACGGGAGCCTCCAGCGGGATAGGCGAGGAGTACGCCCGCAGGCTCGCCGAGCGCGGCTACTCCCTGGTCCTGGTGGCCCGGAGGAAGAAGGCGCTGGAAGCCCTCGCCGAGGAGCTCGGTCTTCGTTACGGGGTCGGTGTGCGGACCCTGCCCGCCGACCTGGGCACCGAGGAGGGTCTGGGACAGGTGGTCGAGCGCCTGTCGGCCGACGGCGGTGGTGACGACGCTCCCATCGACCTGCTGGTCAACAACGCCGGGCGCGGTGAGGGCGGGCCCTTCACCGAACAGGACCCGGCCGAGATCGACGCCATGCTCGACCTCAACGTGCGCGCCGTCCTCCGCCTGGCCCGCGCCGTACTTCCCGTGCAGATCGCACGGAGGAGGGAGGGGCGGACCGAGGCCAGGCTGGGTGTCATCAACGTCTCCTCCATGGCCGGCGAGGTGGCCGCCAATCCCGGCGGGTCGGTGTACGGGGCGGGCAAGAAGTTCGTCAGTCTGTGGAGTGAGAGCGTGGCCGCGGAGGTCTCCCGGGACGACGTGCACGTGACCGTGGTCCTCCCGGGTTTCGTGCGTACCGAGATGACCAGGAGGGTGCAGGACAGCGGTATGCCCGCGTTCGCCTTCGTGCCCAAGGAACGGGTCGTGCGCGAGTCCCTCGCGGCCTGGGCGGCCGGACGCGCCAGTGTCGTTCCCGGGGCCCAGTACAAGGCGGCTTCGGGCATCCTGCGCTTCCTTCCCCGACCGATCGTTCGCGCCGCCGCGCGCAGGTTCCACTGAGGGGTCCCGTCGCGGTGTGGCGTAGGACGCCGACCACATGGTGAGACATCTTCCCCTCGGTACGGCATCAGGGCGCGGGACCGCCTACGCTGGTAGCGCATCTGTCGGTCGAGGAAAGACGCCATGAAGACCTTCGAAGAGCTGTTCGCCGAGCTGTCCGAGAAGGCGCGCTCCCGCCCCGAGGGGTCCGGGACCGTCGCCCAACTCGACGCCGGTGTCCATGCCATCGGCAAGAAGGTCGTCGAGGAGGCCGCCGAGGTCTGGATGGCCGCCGAGTACGAGTCGGACGAGCAGGCCGCCGAGGAGATCTCGCAACTCCTCTACCACCTCCAGGTCCTGATGCTGGCCCGTGGGCTGCGCCTTGAGGACGTCTACAAGCATCTGTAGGCCGGCGCGCACGCCTCGCGCGTTCCGGCCGTCGACGGACGTCCCCGTACACGCAGCCACAAGAAAGCCGAACATGCCCGACATGCTGAGAATCGCCGTGCCCAACAAGGGCCAACTCTCCGAACCGGCCGTGGAGATGTTGAGCGAGGCCGGTTACCGGCAGCGCAAGAGCAGCCGCGACCTGGTCATGGTCGACCCCGACAACGACACCGAGTTCTTCTTCCTGCGGCCCAAGGACATCGCCGTCTACGTGGGCGAGGGCATCCTCCAGGCCGGGATCACCGGTCGCGACATGTTGCTGGACTCCGGCGCACCCGTGGACGAGGTGCTCGCGCTGGGCTTCGGCGGCTCCACCTTCCGTTTCGCCGCCCCCGGCGGCGCCGACATGAAGGTCTCCGACCTCAACGGCAAGCGGATCGCCACCTCCTTCGACGGCCTCCTGAGCTCCTACCTGGAGGAGCAGGGCATCGACGCCCGCGTGATCCACCTCGACGGCGCGGTCGAGAGTTCGGTCCAGCTCGGCGTCGCCGACGCCGTCGCCGACGTGGTCTCCACCGGCACCACCCTGCGACAGGCGGGCATGGAGACCTTCGGCGACCCGATCCTGGTCTCCGAGGCGGTCGTCATCCGGCCCCGCAACGCCCCGGACGACCCCCAGATCGACACGCTGCTGCGCCGTCTCCAGGGCGTCCTGGTCGCCCGCGACTACGTGATGATGGACTACGACGTGCACGCCGAGCACCTGGAGGACGCGGTCAAGCTCACGCCGGGGATGGAGGGGCCGACGGTCTCCCCGCTGCACCGGGAGGGCTGGGTCGCGGTCAGGTCGATGGTGCGACGCAAGGAGGCGCAGCGCATCATGGACGACCTGTGGCAGCTGGGGGCCCGGGCCATCCTGGTCACCGACATCTACGCCTGCCGCCTGTGACACGGTGCCCGTGGCCTCCCGGTGGGACCTTCGGGGAGGTCACGGGCACAATGTGGGCATGAACCAGTCGACTCCGAACCCGCCTGTCACCGGTCCGAACGCTCCCGAGGGCGAGGCGGTGACGCTGGCCAGAGTGACGGGGGAGACCGGTGGGGACCTCGTGCTGCGCCGGGTGGGCGCGCACTACGAGATCTACTCCAACGGCGTGTTCCTCATGGACACCCGCGACGGCACGTCCGAACGCGAGATGGTGCGCGCCGGTCTCGCCGCGCTCCCGGCGGGCCGCTCCCAGGCCCGGGTGCTCATCGGCGGACTGGGGGTGGGCTTCTCGGCGCGTGAGGCCCTGGACCACCCCCGGGTGACGTCGGTGGAGGTCGTGGAGCTCGAACCCCACGTGATCGCCTGGCACGACGGAGAACTCGGCGAGGTCGCCGAGCACGTGCACAGGGATGCGCGTTGTCGGGTGATCGAGGCCGACCTCGTGGAGTGGCTGGAGGACGCCGCCTCCGCCGCGTCACCCGCCCGCTACGACGTGATCTGTCTGGACACCGACAACGGTCCCGCGTGGACGGTGACCGAGAACAACAGCCGTCTCTACGAGGCGTCGGGCCTGGACCGGCTCACCCGCCTGCTCAGGCCCGGCGGGGTGCTGGCCTTCTGGAGCGCCAACGCGGTACCCGCCTTCGACGCCTCACTGCGCCGGTGCTTCGCGTCGGTGGAGGTCATCGAGGTCCCCGTGGCCCGGGGTGTGCCCGACACCGTCTACCTGGCGCGCGAACCGCGCTGACGGGTACCTCGTCGTGCCTCAGGCTCCCTGGTCGGACATGTAGGCCGTGAACTCCTCCAAGGTGATCAGCCCGTCGCCGTCCTGGTCCATGGCCTCGATCGCCTGCCTGGCCTGCTCCTGGGTGCAGGTGTCCCCGAGACGGTGCATCAGGTCGGCGTACTCCTGGGCGGAGATGCGTCCGTCGCTGTCGGCGTCGACGAACCCGAAGGTCGCCGCGTAGTCGGAATTCGAGGCCATGTGTCACACTCCAGCTCGTGCGGTCGGCGATGGGGGCGGGGCCAGGCTATCGGGCCACGGCGTCGTGCAGAAGCGACGGGACGTCCGGGCGTCCCGACTCCTGCGGCCATCGCCCTACCGACCGCCCACCGACCCTCGTGAGCCGACCCACCGTGCGACCACGGTGAACAGCAACACCAGGACGAACAGGCACAGCGCGGCGCCCCAGGCGCGGTCGATGCCGGCCTCGAAGGGCTGCATGGCGCCCCGGTACAGCTGTGTGGGTACCGAGCCCTGGGGCTGCCCCTGGAAGGCGGTCACGAGCAGACCCGACCCGAACGCGGTCAGCAGCAGCGGCGCGGTCTCGCCGACGCCGCGTGCGACCGCCAGCATCGAACCGGTGGTCAGTCCGGGGGCGGCGGCGGGCAGCACCGTGAACATGATGGTCTGCCACCTGCGTGCGCCCAGACCGTAGCTGGCGTTGCGGATCTCGTCGGGGACCAGCCTCAGCATCTCCTCCGCGGACCGGGTCACGATCGGCAGCATCATCACCGCGATCGCCACGGCGCCGACGAAGGTGCCAAAGCCCATGCCGCCCCAGCCGACCACCAGCAGGCCGTACACGAACAGGCCGACGAAGATCGAGGGGATGCCGGTCATCACGTCGGTGAAGAAGCGGATCGCCGAGGTCAGGCGGTTGGGGCCGTACTCCACGACGTAGACGGCGGTGGCGATGCCGAACGGGATCGACATCAGGACCGCCAACGCCATGATGTACAGCGTGCCGAAGAACCCGGCCGCGTATCCGCCGCCCTCGCGTCGCGGTGGCGGTTCGGTCTGGGTGAAGAAGTCCAGGTCGATCACGCCGATGCCGCGTCGGGTGACCTCGAAGATGATGAGGACCAGCGGGATCATCGCCAGGACCATGGCGGTGGTGAGGACGACCGTCGCGGCCCGGTCCTTGAACCTGCGCAGCCCCGCACCGGGCCGGCGCCGGCTCAGCGGGGTGTGCCGGGTGGAGGGGGGAGGTGTGGTGGTCGTGGTGCTCATACGGCGGAGTCTCCCGTGGTCTGTCCCAGGCGCCAGACGATGACGCGGGCCAGGATGTTGACGATCATGGTGACCAGGAACAGGGCGACACCGATCGCCATCAGGGCGATGCGGCTCTCCGGCGAGGACTCGCCGAAGGTTGCGGCGATGTGCGAGGCCATGCTGCTCCCGGTGCCGAACAGGCTGGCGCCCCAGGACTGGGAGCCGCCGATCAACATCAGTACGGCGATGGTCTCGCCCAGGGCGCGGCCCAGCCCCAACATGGCGGCGGCCACGATCCCGGAGAAGCTGGAGGGCAGGACCACCTTGGTGATGACCTCCCACCGGGTGGACCCCAGCGCGTAGCCGGCCATCTGTTGGTCGAGCGGCTGTACGGCGATCACTTCGCGGATGATCGCCGTCATGATCGGCAGGATCATGATGGCCAGCACGATTCCGGCGGGCAGGTAGCCCACACCGCGTACCGGGCCCTCGAAGAGGAAGAACCAGCCGAGGGCCCCTTCCAGAGCGTCGAAGAAGGGGCGCAGCACGTTCGGCAGGAACCAGTGCAGTCCCCACAGACCGAAGATGACGCTCGGCACCGCCGCGAGCAGTTCGACCGTGTAGGACAGCGGCTTGGCGATACGGCGCGGGGCCATGTGGGTCAGGTAGACGGAGACCATGATCGCCAGCGGCAGCGCGATGGCGATGGCGATGGCCGCGGTCACCAGGGTCCCGTAGATGAAGGGCCAGGCGCTGTAGGTGCCGGTGATCTCGGTGCGGGAGGTGCCGGGGTCCCAGGTGTCGCCGAAGAGGAACCCGAAGAAGCCCTCCTTGGCGAAGACCGGCCAGGCCTCGGTGGTGGTCCGAACGACCATCAGCGCCAGGATGACCAGCACGATGGTGCCGCAGGCCGCGACGACCCACTTGAAGACCGGATCGGCGAGGCGCCCCCTGCCCGAACGCAGGGTCCCCCCGACCGAGTCCTGTGGGGCTTCGGGGTCCCTGGGGGCCTCACGGACCTCGGTGGACATGTGCTTCTCCTCTGTGGCTTTCGTGGGGAGTGGAGAGCGGGCCGCACCGCCGGGGCGGTGGGTACGGGGGCCGGGGAGGACCTCCCCGGCCCCGTCGAAGACGCCGGATGATGGCGGGTGTGCGCGGCGGAGTCCCTTGAGGACACCGCCTAGGAGTCGGCGCCCTCGTCGGCGCCGGAGTCTCCGGCGGCGTTCTCGGAGTTGGTCTTCTCCAGCTCGGCCACGACCCGGTCGGTCAGACCCTCGCCCAGCGGGGCGTAACCCAGCTCACCGGCCAGCTCTCGGGCGCCCTCGTCGGTCAGGGCCCAGGTCCAGAAGTCGATGATCGCGTCGGCACCGGCCTGCTCGTAACCGCAGGTGTAGGTGAAGATCCAGTTGGAACCGGCGATCGGGTAGCCCTCACCGCCGATGTCGTCGATGGCGAACTGGAAGTTCTCCGGGATGTCGGCCTCCTCGGAGGCCGCGATGGTGGCCTCCAGGGTCGGCGCGACCGGGTTGCCGTCCTCGTTGACCACCTTGGCGACGGACAGGCCCGCCTCTTGGGCGAAGGACTGGTTGACATAGCCCAGTCCGCCCGGGTTCTGGGTGATGCCCTGGGCGACACCGTCGTTCTGCTGGCCACCGACCAGGCCGTCGGCCCAGTCCAGTTCCTTGCCCTCGCCGTACTCACTGGCCCAGGAGTCGACCTCGGTGCTCAGGTAGTGCGAGAAGACGTAGGTGGTGCCGGAGCCGTCGGAACGGTGGACCGGGACGATCTCGTCGCCGGGCAGCTCCATGTCGGGGTTGAGCTCGGCGATGGCCGGGTCGTCGAAGGTGGTGATGTCACGGGAGTAGATGCCCGCGATGGTCTCGGCGTCCAGGACGAGGCCGTCCAGGTCGGGGTTGTTGAAGGCGATGACGACCGCGCCGAAGACGACGGGGAACTGTACGGCCTCGCAGCCTCGGGCCTCGGACGCGGCCGCGAGGTCCTCGTCGCTCAGGGGCTCCTCGGAGGAGCCGAAGTCGACGGTCTGCTCAAGGAACTGCTCGACACCGGCACCGGAGCCGACGCTCTGGTAGTTGATGCTGACGCCGGGCTGGACGTCGTTGGAGTAGGTGTAGATCCAGTCCTGGAAGAGGGGGTCGGGGAAGCTGGCGCCGGCGCCGGTCAAGGAGGCGCTGAGATCGCCGCCGCCACCGTCGGAACCGTCACCGGTGTCGCCGCCTCCACCGCCGCACGCCGTCGCGAGCAGGGGGACGGCCGCCAGGACGGCGAGCTTGGAACGCCCGTTGCGCATGTCGTAGTTCTCCTCGTCGAATCACCACTGTCGGGGCTGACGTGAAACGACTCTAGGTGCGCCGAAAGACGTGGTGCCATCGAAATGAAGTCCTGTCGGTAGAACTCAGGTGAATGTGGAGTTAATAGAGGTAACCGATTGATAACCATAGGGTGGTGCGGGGTTCCTGCTTTGCCATTGGGCATTTTTTGTCAACCGTGTTGGCCTGCGGCTATGACCTTTCTCACGGTGGATGTGAGCGGCCGTCCGGCAACCGATGTGACAAGTTCGATTGTTCCGTGGTTCACTTTCTCGTTCATCGGAGTGGGGGTGACGGGAAAATGAAAAAAGGACCGGAGCAGGGTTCTTCACGGAGTGTGGAACGCGTTCCTCCGCGGTGTTCCCTTCGGGCTCAGGAACCGTTCGTGGTGTCCAGGCGGTAACCGATCCCGCGAACCGTGTGGATGAATCTGGGTCGGGCCTCGGAGTCACCCAGCTTGTGCCGTAGCCGGCGGATGTGCACCGCGATCGTGTTGTTCACCGGAGGGAGCGGCTTGCGCCAGACCTCGGCCCACAGCTCTTCACGGCTGACCACCCTGCCGTTGTTCCTGAGCAGGAAGTCCATGATCCCGAACTCACGCAGGGCCAGGTCGACGGGAGCGCCGTTCACGAACAGGCGGTGTCCACGGGCGTCGAGCTCCAGCGGACCCGATTTCAGCGAGGCCGGCCTCAAGGAGACCGGGACGGCGGTTCCGTCGTGGCCGCCGTCGACTCCGGGCAGGGAGCCGCGCAACAGCGCCGCCAGTTCGGGGATCCGGTAGGGGCGGCTGACGCAGGCGGTGGCTCCGGCCGCCAGCGCGCGCATCGCCCGCTGGGAGTCGCCGGGGCCCACCCCGATGAGGACGGGGATCTCCGTCGCCCGCCGGGTCACCCTCACCAGGGTCTCCAGATCCACCTCCGGCGGGGTCGCGCTGGTCACCAGCGTGTCCGGCCGCATCATTCCCACCCGCAGCAGGGCCTCCGCTCCGTCCACACAGACCGTGATGTCCACGTCGTGGCCGCTCAGCGACAACACCAGCTGGTGCGACTGCTCCGACTCGGGCTCCACCAGCAGCACCCGCAGCGGCCCGTCGGGGCGTCCGGCGGACTCCACCGCCTCGTCCACGGTGGAGGAGGGGTCGATGGAGGCGGACGGAGTGAGCGCGGGCATGGGATGTCCACTTCGTCGAAGGAACGGGAAGGTTCTCCGGAACACGTTCGACCGGGGGGATCCCACTCGTCACACCGGCGACCTCTCCGGCCGGTTCACCGGGCGTTTCCTTCGGGTTCTCCGAAAGGGACGAACCCTCGTCGCCCGAACGAAGCCCTGGTTGGACGGGCGGAACTCCACCGAACGGCCTCAGCCGAAGCGACCGCTGATGTAGTCCTCGGTCCGCTTGTCGGAGGGATTGCTGAAGATCTTGGTGGTCTCGTCGAACTCGACCAGGCTGCCGTAGCGCCCACCCGCGTCGTCCACGCCGGCGGTGAAGAACGCCGTGCGATCGGAGACGCGCGCCGCCTGCTGCATGTTGTGGGTGACGATGACGATGGTGTACTCACTGGCGAGCTCGTACATCAGGTCCTCGATCTTGAGGGTGGCGATGGGGTCGAGCGCCGAGCACGGCTCGTCCATCAGGATCACCTCGGGGTCGACCGCGATGGTGCGCGCGATGCACAACCTCTGCTGCTGGCCGCCGGAGAGGGCGAAGGCGCTCTCCTTGAGCTTGTCCTTGACCTCGTCCCACAGGGCGGCCCTGGTCAGGGTCTCCTCGACCAGGTCGTCCATGTTGCCGCGCATGCCGTTGATCCTCGGCCCGTAGGCCACGTTGTCGTAGATCGACTTGGGGAAGGGGTTGGGCTTTTGGAAGACCATGCCGATCCGACGGCGCACCTCGATGGGATCCACCTCCGGCGCGTACAGGTCCTCCCCGTGGTAGGTGACCCTGCCCTCGACACGGGCACCGGGGATGAGGTCGTTCATCCGGTTGAGGGTGCGCAGGACGGTGCTCTTACCGCATCCCGAGGGACCGATCATCGCGGTGATCTGGCGCGGTCCCACCTTCAGTTCCACGTCACGTACGGCCTTGTTGGTTCCGTAGTAGATGGACAGGTCGGAGATGTCGAAGACGGGGGCGCCCAGGTCGGGGACCTCGCGGTCGTACCGGACGGTGTCGGGTGCGACGCCGCGACCGGTCTCGGTGCCGCGAGAGGAGGCGGTGCTGCTGACGGACATGAGGCCACTTCCGGGTCGGACTGTGCGTGCGCGAAGAGGCGCGGCCGAAGCCGCGGAGCGCTGTCATGCCCATGTAAATATGCCTATGTGAAGCCCGGGTGAAGGAATCCCGTGGTCGAGGTGAACGTCCGTGGTGGACTCGACGAGTGATGTCCCCCGGACGTTGCGCACACGTCATCTTCCCGGGTGGACGCCCGAGCGCGTCACACCGGGAACGCCTCGCGCCCCGGACGCGTTCCGCCGTGGCGGAGCGTCCGGGGCGCGAGCTGGGGTCTGTGCGCGGGCGTCTACTCCTGGGCGTTCCCGCTCTGTTCGGCCACCTTCTGGCGGACCTCGTCCATGTCCAGCTCCCGAGCCTGGGAGATCAGGCTCTCCAGGGCCTCGGGGGGCAACGCGCCCGGCTCGTTGTAGATGACGGTGCGATCGCGCACGATCATCAGAGTCGGGATGGACTGGATCTTGAACTCGAAGGCGAGTTCACGCTGCGCCTCGGTGTCCACCTTGGCGTGCACGATGTCGGTGTGCTTCTCCGCGGAGGACTCGAACACCGGGGCGAACTGTCGGCAGGGACCGCACCAGTCCGCCCAGAAGTCGATGAGGACGAAGTCGTTGTCCTTCAACGTCTCCGCGAAGTTGTCCTTTGTGAGCTCGACCGTGGGCACGTGGTCTCCTGTATCTGCTCGTCTGGGTTGGTGTCGACCGTCGGCCAACCGCCATCTCTGAGTGTTACAGCGGTCGTGCCCACTCGTTTGTTCCGCATGCCTCCCCAGCGCCATGGATCGCGTGGAAAGGGCGGCCCGCCTCCTCGGCTTCGACAGGTTTCGCCTACCTGTTCGGAAGGGAAAGCGGGAGTAGGGTCGAAGCAGGTCGATCGTGGTGGCCGGTGTTCCGGCCCGGCGGTGTCCGCGGCCGGCCGGGGGACGTGTACGGGGAGATGTCCGAAGACCTGGGGGGTGGGCGAATGTCCTCGAAGGAGAGGGGGGAGGACACGCGCGCGACCGACGAACCGGTCGACTACCGGTTCACCCTCGCCAACGAGCGCACCTTCCTCGCCTGGGTCCGCACCGCACTGGCCCTTCTGGCCGGGGCGGTCGCGGTCCTTCATCTGCTCCCACTCGACTGGGACGAGGGCCCCCGTATGGTCGTCGGCCTTCTGCTGGCGCTGCTGGCCGGGGTCATCACCGTCTACGCTCCGCTGCGTTGGTACCAGGTACAGAAGATCATGAGCCGGGGCGGCCTACTGAAACTGAGCATGTTGCCACTGATCACGACGTTCGCCGTGGGGACGGTGTGCGTTCTGGTCCTGTTGGGCAACCTGCTGTGAGATCGTGCGGGACCCGTGCGCGAACCGATCGGCACAGGACACGGGCACGGCGACGAGGATCCCGTCCCAGGACGGCTGGACTCGGAGGCGCGATGACCACTCCCGTCGAGCGGAACGACCCGGGCATGCAGCCCGAACGCACCCTGCTCTCCTGGCAGCGCACCCTCATCCTGCTGGTCATCGTGGGGCTGTTGTTCTTCCGTGGTGAGTTGGTGCCCGGTGAAGGCGGCCCTCTGGAGGCGCCGCTCGTGATGCGCACGGTGACGATGGTCGCCGTGCTGGTGCTGACGGCGGTGCTGGGGCTGCACGTGTGGCTGAGGTGGCGTCACAACGGGCACGGTGTGAGAGCCCCCGACACCGGGGGGCCGCCGTCGTACGTGGCGCGCCCGTGGGCGATGCTGGCGCTGTGCGGCGGTGTCCTCGCCATGAGCTGCGTCCTGTTGGCGACGGTCCTCCTGGACCTGTGAGCCTGGGGCCGACGGTCCGAAGGATCCTTCGTCACGGTGCGTCCCGCCTTCGCCCGCGCGGGGACGGACGTGTGCCCTCCGTGGGCCGTGACCGGGCGACCTCGGCGGACGGGCCCGGTGGGGTCGGTGCGGTGTCCTTCCACCCTGACGGGAAGGAGCACGTCCTCCGTCGCTCCTCGTTCACCTCTTGGGCGATCGTGGTGGCCGGCCGGGCGGAGTGTGCGCCCTGGCAGGCCATGGTCCACTTCAGGCGGGCTCGGGAACCGACCCCGGGGCGTGACGGTGCTCGACGAGCGACCGGATGATGTCGTTGAGGTCGCGCTCGGGCCGGTATCCGATCAACTGCGCGGCCAGCGACGTGTCGGGGTAGCGGCGCTGCATGTCCTCATAGCCCTCGCCGTAGGCCTCCTCGTAGTCGATGAAGGTGATGGGACTCCGGGAGCCGGTCAACTCCACGACCCGGTCGGCGAGCCCCTTGATGGAGACCTCCTCATGGCCTCCGAGGTTGACGGCCTGGTTGTAGGCCTCGGAGGTCTCCAGCAGCGGCAGGAGAGCGGGCACCACGTCGAAGACCGAGCCGAAGCAGCGGCGCTGCGTGCCCGTGCCGTACACCGTGATGGGTTCGTCCGCCATCGCCTGGTCGACGAAGCGGGGCACGACCATTCCGTAACGACCCGTCTGCCGAGGGCCGACGATGTTGAAGAACCGGGTGATCACGCACGGCACCCCGGATTCGACGCCGTGTACGTAGGCCACCAGTTCGTCCAGCCCCTTGGCCGCGGCGTAGGACCAGCGACTCGTGGTGGCCGGACCGTAGATGCGGTCGTCACTCTCCTTGAGGCCGTTGGCGTCGTTCTTGCCGTAGACCTCACTGGTGGAGGCGATCATGTAGGGCACCCGGTGGGCCGCGGCGGCCTCGACCACGTTCTCCGTTCCGTGGAGGTTGACACGCAGGGAGCGCAGCGGGTTGTCGACGATGTTGTACACACCGACGGCCGCCGCGAGGTGGAAGACGACGTCGGATCCCTTGATCAGGGAGTCGACCAGTCCACGGTCGAGAACGTCTCCTTCCACGAAGCGGAAACCGGGCGCGCCCTGTGCGTGCACCAGGTTCTCCAGGGAACCGGTCGACAGATCGTCCAGAACCGTGACCTGGTAGCCCAGGGCGACCAGGTGGTCGCACAGGTGCGAGCCGATGAAACCGGCTCCGCCGGTGACTACAGCCTTCATGGTTTCCCCTCCACTTGGGTGTTCCTCGGTTGTCGTTGACGGGACGGTCCGTGGTCGGTCGGCACGCCCTCGAGCGAGGCGGTGACGTGCCGGGACACGTGTGGGTCAGGCCAGGCAGCGCAGGACATGGAAACCCTCTCCGAGCGCCACCCCGGCCTGCATGCCGCGCAGGAACGCCAGGCTGCGCAGGGTGGACTCGGAACGTGTGTGCGGGTGCTGGTGGCTCTGGGACCCGTACAGCCGCATGCCGTGGAGCTTGTCGACGATCTGTGTCTCGTCCAGCTCCACGATGAGGTTCGGTGGGCTCAGCGCCTCCTCGCGCCAGTGGTCGGCGGCCTCCTCGTAGGCCAGGACCAGTCGCGGGTGGTGGCGCAGCGCGGTGTTGGAGGGCCTCAGGGCCGTGTGCACGGCCTCGGCCACGGCCTGGTGGTCCTGGTTGTAGCTGAGACGATGCGGAGTGAACACCACGGTCGGGCGGAGTCGTTCGATCGACAGCGGGCTCTCACGTTCGATGAGCTGGACGAGGTCGACCCGCGGAACGGCGTCCAGACGCAGGTGGTACTGGTCACCAGGAAGGGCCATGTCCCAGTCGTCCCACCGGAAGTGGTCGGCGACCTTCTTGATCTCCGCGTAGCGTTCCTCCGCGGTGGAGAAGCCCTTCGGCGACAGGTCGGCGGTGTCTCCGACGGTGAGGAACTGGACGAACACCTCTGCTCCCGCGGCCTTGGCCTTGCTCATGAGGCCGCCGCAGCCGAGCGTCTCGTCGTCGGGGTGGGGCGCGTAGACCAGGATCCGTTCCTGTGACCAGTCCGTCGTCATGCTGGTTTTCGTCCTTTCATCAGAGAGTGACCAGGTGTTGCCCGAACTTTGGGCGTGACACGGCGCGCGGTGGCGCGGTGAGGTGGTCGACCCGTACGGGTCAGCTCCGGGTTCTCGCCTGCCGGAGTATGTGCAGGGCCTCCGGTCCTGTGTTGAGAAGAAGGTCGATCGCCGACAGGCGGGGTACGAAGTCCTCCGGCTCGCGTGCGTGCTGCGGGTAGACCGGGTGACGGAACCGCTGCCACTGGACGTCTATCCCGTAGTGGTGCAGGGTCTCGGGCTCCAGATAGTCCTTGGCGCCGTCACCGGAGAGCATGGTGGTGGCTCCCGCCTTGGCGCAGATCTGGGCCAGGAGTTCGCTCTTGTGTCCAGGAAAGTCCCCCATCTCGCTGGCGAGCACCAGAGGCGTGTCGATCCCGAATCCCCGTATCAGCATGCGTGTGGTGGCGACGGCCAGGTCCGCGAGGTTCTCCCACTCCTTTTCGTACATATGGGCGATTTCTTCGCGGTAGTCCCTCCAGTATGGAGCCTTGCGGTAACAGTGTTCCGCAAGGGCCTTGTAGTGTCTGGACTTCCATTTTTGATTGTTATCAACAACCTTGTCCCGTATGCGGTCGTCCCGGCTTCCCTGGGCGACCGGGACGGTGAGAAGGACGGGCTTTCCGCTCCCCGCGACGTAGTTTCTGTTCTGCCATCCGCGGCGTTCGAACTGGACGTTGTCCAGGATGATGAAGAGGTCGCATCGGTCGATCTTGTCCAAAAGCCCCAACCAGGGAAGATAGTGGGGCTGATGTAGCGCAACGGTGACTCCGGAGGTCGCACCGCCTTTCGCGGCGGGACGATGCCTCTGCTCTTCCGCCCGCGGGTCACCAGCACGATCAGGCGAAGGTGAAGGCGGTGTGGCGCTCACGTCAGATGTTCTCCTTCTTCACACGGGTCACTTTGCATGGATTTTTCCGAGATCTAGACTGTTTGTGGTGAAGTGACTCCGACGCCACGCCACCGACCCCAAAATGCCTTCTTATGGGTACCACCTTCGACAAGCTCATGTATACGATTTCCGTGGCCTACATAGGACGCGAAGCCGGGTGAACCCAACGCCGTCACAAGGCGTCAACATAACACCGACTTTGTGATTAATGTCGGTCCGAAACTGATAACTTCGGAGGGGTACTAGCGCTGTGCGTACCGTTCGTTTCATCGGGGGCCTGCTGACAGGGCTGATCGCCCTGGCCCTGGCCGTCACGCTGTTCGTCTACTGGTTCGGCTTCGCGACGGACATGGCGGCGGTCTCTGGGCTGGGCACCCTCGGTTACCTGTTCCTGTGGTTGGCCTTCGGCGCCAACCTGTTGCTGTGGACCTTTGTCGGACTCCTACGCCTGGGAGACGACTCGGTACGCGCGATGGCCCGAAGATCCCGGCGTGACCGCGCCCTGGAGGAGAGCACGCCCCTACGCGTCCTGGTCGGTTCGGGCGGCGGGGGCACCGCCGTGGTCGAGTCGGACGAGGCCGAGCGTGGCGAGGAGGCGCGGGAGACCGCCGTCGAGGAGGGCTCCCCGCGGGCCCCGGAGGAGGACTCGGCCGGCGGTGGACCCGAGACCATCTCCCTGGCCGTCATCATCCCGGCGCACAACGAGGAACCGGTCATCAGCGGGGCCATCTCCTCGGCGATGAGCCTGTTCAACCGTTGGGACATCTACGTGGTCTCGGACTCCTCCAAGGACTCCACCGCCGAGATCGCCGCGCGGAGCGGCGTGAACGTCCTCGAACTCCTCAACAACCGCGGCAAGGCGGGGGCGATCGAGGCCGTCATCGAGGAGTTCGAGCTGACCGACGACTACGACGGCGTGCTCATCCTGGACGCCGACACGGAGTTGGACGCCGGGTACGTGGAGGGGGCCCGGCGTCAACTGGCCGATCCCTCGGTGGCGGCCGTCGCGGGGTTCGTGGTCTCGGAGTGGAAGCCGCGCGAGCGGACGTTCGTGGGCCGGATGATCTCGGCCTACCGTGACCGCCTGTACTTCATGCTCCAGTACCTCCTACGGTTCGGCCAGACCTGGCGGTACGCCAACGTGTCCTTCATCGTCCCCGGCTTCGCCAGCGTGTACCGCAGCCGAGCGCTGAAGGAGATCGACGTCAACCCCAAGGGGCTGGTGATCGAGGACTTCAACATGACCTTCGAGGTGCATCACAAGCGCCTCGGCAGGGTCTCGATGAACCCCGACACCAAGGCCTACAGCCAGGATCCCTTCACCCTCGGGGACTACTACAAGCAGGTCAGCCGATGGACCCTGGGCTTCTGGCAGACCGTGCGGCGCCACCGGATGTGGCCGAGCCTGTTCTGGGTGTTCCTGTCGCTGTACATCCTGGAGGTCGTGCTGGTCTCGTTGTTGCTGCTGGTGACCTCGGTGGTGGGGTTGTTCGTCCTCGCCGGAACGGTGGGCGGGGAGCCCGTGTTGAGTCTGCCGTTCTTCGGCGAGGTCTGGACCGCGGTCACCGCCTTCCTGCCGCTGTTGGCCATCGGAATCGGGCTCTTCGTCCCCGACTACATGCTCACCTGTCTGATGGCGGCGATCCGGCGGCGTCCGTCCTACCTGCTCTACGGTCTGCTGTTCTTCCCGATCAGGTTGGTGGACGCCTACCTCACGCTGAGGATGATCCCCAAGGCGTGGACCACCGAGTCCGACGGTCGCTGGAGCAGCCCCGACAGGGGTTCGGCCAGGTGATCCCACCAGGAAGGATGTGAGATCGCTCCGTCCGGTCCACCCCGGGACTCCGAGGGGCAGGACAGCGCTTAGGCTGATTCTGCCCGCTCGGAGACGGCATGAGCGCACGCCGGGGCGGGGCGTAGTCGTTGGATGGGGTGTGGATCAGCCGTGGACAAAAGCCGTGTGTCGTTCGCGTTGTACCGGGTGCTCGCGTACGTGACCGGGATCTTCCTGCTGGGCCTGACCTTCGTGGCCATGCCCGCCAAGTACCTGGTGGGGGAGACCGCCCGCTTCTCCCTGGTCGACGCGCCACAGGGCATGGAGCACTGGTTCGGCCCCGAGTCCCCGCTCATGCTGTTCATCGCGATGCCGCACGGCTACGTCTACATGGTCTACGTGCTCGTGGTGCTGTGGGTGGCGCTGGACCGACGCTGGAGCGCCTCGCGCACGCTGGGCGTGGCGCTCGCCGGCACGATCCCGGTGCTCGGATTCGTGGTCGAGCACCGGATCGTCAAGTCGGAGCAGGAGAAGGACCGGGCGACTCAGGAACCCGCGACCGCCGGTTGATCCTCCGTCTCCCGTGCGTCCCCTTCCCTCCGGGAGCGGGCCTCCTTGACCTCCCGGCGCATCAGAAGGATCCAGAAGACCACGCCGGAGACGCCGAACATGGCCCACTGCACGGTGTAGCTGAGACTGCGCCAGTTGATCTTGAGGTCGACGGGAGGCTCGGGCGGTGGTACTGGCGTGAGCGACGCCGTGGCCGGATCCTGTTCGGGAAGGACGACGTATCCCTCGTAGAGGGGGTGGTCCCACTCGTTGACCAGCACCGACGTGGCGATGCGCTCCACCTGGCCCTCCGGGGGTTCACCGGGCACGAGCGGACCGGAGTCCTGGGGAGGCAGCAGCCAGCCGGTGACGTCGACCTCGCCCTCGGGTGGTGGGGGGATCTCCCGACCCTCCTGCGCCCAACCCCGGTTCACGGTGACGGCGGCACCCTCGCCCGTGACCAGGGGGACGATGACGTCGTGGCCGCGCACGCCGTCGGGGTGACGAGGCACCAGGAGTTGGGCGTCGGCGTCATAGCGGCCGGTGACCTCGACGGCGTTGTTGGCGAAGGTGTCCGGGTGCATGTACTCGCCGGGTTCGAGCAGGTCCGAGAGCGGGACGGCTCCGGCGAGGTCCTCCACCGGGTTGGTGATGACCTCCCGGTCGGGCTCGAAGGACCGGACGAACTGCCACGAGGTTCCGGCGACACAGACGACGGCGACGAGCACGGCGATCAGATGGATGCCGAGCCACCGTGGGCTGAGGAGCGGTGATCTCACGAGACCAGGCTAAGCGTGGTGGGCGGGTGCCCGCTCATGACCCCGGTTTGACGCTCACCGCACACGCTTGGTACGGCGTCGAACAAGGAGTGAAGATCACTTTAAGTAGTTTCCCGTGACAGAGGGTTGTTCTTCGCTGGTGGGGTGGGTAGTGTCTCTATCAACACGGAACGACGGGTTCGATTCCGTGGCAGGCCTTCAAGGCCGCGATTCCAGGGGGGAGGAATCGCCGGCCGCTCCCTGCGCGAGGGTCGCTTCCGTACTTTGAGGGGGGATGCGGAAGCGACCCTCGCCACCTCGTAAGCGGGGGCGTTTCCGCCGTTCAGCGGAGGCGCCCCCGGCTTCTTTCCGCTCTCCCGAGGCGTCCTGATACTTGCCTGATACTCGTGCGGCCGGATCACAGCGCGGCCATGACCGCGTGGAGCTGGTCGACCGCCTGCCGCTGGATGGTCGGCAGCACATGCGAGTAGATGTCCAGGGTGACGGAGACACTGGAGTGCCCCAGCCGCTCCGAGACGATCTTGGGGTTCGTGCCGATCCCGAGCAGCACCGTCGCGTGGGTGTGTCGAAGATCGTGGAGCCGGATCTCCGGAGGCGCGTCCTCGACGCCCCGCTTCGCCAACTGCTTCCGGCAGCGCCGGACATCCGCCTTGAAGCTTCGGCTGAACCGCTCCGGGTGCAAGTGCGCACCTTCCTGGTCGGCGAAGATCAGCGAGTCGTCACGGCCGAACTGGAGAGCCAGCGCCGCGCAGTCGCGCCGGTGGGCGCGGAGTAGGGACACCGTGTCGTCGTCGAGGTCGAGCACCCGGGGCCGGTTGCTCTTGGTGGTGCCCTCCACGATGCGCTCGCCCCCGCCCTTGGTCTTGATCAGCGTCGCGGACCTGCGGACCGCCATGGTGCGCGCGTCGAGGTCGACGTCCCGCCACCGCAGCGCGAGTACCTCGCCCCGCCGCATCCCGGTCATGGCGAGTACGTATCAGGCAGCGTGCAACGGGCTGTTGTCAGCGCTCCATGTGAGGAACGTCCGCAGGTGCGCGGGTGTCCACGGACGCATCTCCGGCGCCCTCGCCTGCTTGGCCGTGGGCGGGTTGGCCCGGTCGGCGGGGTTGGCGCTGATCAGCTCATCGGTCAACGCCTGTTCCAACGCCTTGTGGACGATTGTGTGGACGTACCGGACCGAGCGCGCTGATAGCCCTTCGCCTGCGCGGTGGTCCCTTCTGCCGTCCGTCTCCAGCTTCCGATAGAACGCGGAGAGCTTCGCGCCGGTGAGCGCGGCCAGCGGCAGCGCGCCGAGGTTCGGTTTGATGTGGAGCCGGATGTTCTTCTCGCAGCTCGACGTGGTGGACGGCGCGAGACGCAGGCCAGCGGCCCACGTGTCCAGGTACTCACCGAAGGACAGCTTCGACGGCTCGACGTAGCCGGGGCGGTTCACCTCCGCCATGGCGTCGCGCAGCGCGGCCTGTGCGGTGCGCTTGGTGGTCCACGGCCGGTTGTCTTTGTCCCTGTGGCGCAACACCTGCTTCTTGGTGCCGTCGTCGAGAGTCCGCGTGAACTTGATCCCGAAGCGGCTCGCCCCCTTACTGGTGGTGAACTCGAAGACGCTGCCCTCTCCGGGGCTGCGCCTCTTCTTCGTGGTCATCCGTCATCCCTTCGGTCGAGATAGCCGTACTTGCGGCACTGCTGTGCCCAGCGGTTCGCGGTCGCCCGGCTGACTCCCACTGCCTCGGCAGTCGCCGTCATGGCGCGTCTCCGGTTCCTCCTGACCTCCGTCCGGTAGACCTCCGCGAAACGCCGCAGTTCGTCGTCGGACGGTCCACGGGTTCGGGACTGCTCGGGAGCGGGCGGAGACGAACGGCGGGTGAACTCGTGCATGAGCCCCCACTCCGTCTGCGCTCGTAGGCCATCCCAGCGCGGAGGCTCGTTCGGATTGAAACCGGTGGTGAGCTGTTCCAGCAGCGCGCCGATCCGGATCCGTCGCAGGGTGTCGGCGGTGATCTCGGCTGGTTCGTTGTCGCCGATGATCAAGCCGGTCATGATGGGACGCCCGTCGCGCCCGTAGGCGACTCTGACCAGCAGCGGGATATCTAGACCACCACCGGTCACGCGTACCCACGCGTCGCTCTCGGCGGTCTCCGGTCTGGGTGTCTGCTCCATGACGAAGCTGAATCGGTCGCTGTGTGCCACTCCAGGACCGTAGCCGGACCAACACCAGAGGTGCAACAGTTCCGCGCAACTGTCTCACGTGGGCGCGGTGAGACGGCACTCCCAGAAGTAGCGACGGTGGTGGCTGACGTGGTGACATCGAAGCATCACGAATGACACAGCTACGCTGAGGTGTCTCATGAATTTGCTGCGCGAGGTTCGAGAGAGCCGACGGCTTCCCTCTCCGGAGGACGCTCGGGCGATACGTGAACGGGCGGGGGTCTCGCAGATCCGTCTTGCCGAAGAGCTCGGTGTCCACCGCATCACGGTCGGGCGCTGGGAGTCGGGAGTCAGGGAACCGCGCGGCGCGCTGCGGACCGCCTACACCCGGTTGCTCCTGCGCTTGGTCGCGGAGGTGGGCGAGTGAGCATCGACGAACTCCGGCCACGGCTGTTCGCGACCGTGGCGGAAGCGGCCCCGCTCCTACGCAGTGACGAACGGACCGTCCGGCGCGCGATCGAGGCCGGTCACATCCCGGCGGTCAAGGTCAGCAACAAGACGCTGATCCCGGTCCGTGCTCTTCTCCAGCTCGCCGGGGTCGACGCCGACCAGGACGCCGACACCTGACCCTCACCATTCACACCATGAAAGGGGAACCGTGGCCAGTACCCGGCGCCCTGACGAGACGGAACCGAACACGACCGAGTCTTTCCCACCGATGACGGGAACCGTCGTCATCACGTGCCCCTTCCACCAGAGCGACCCCCGATACATCCTCCGCTGGTTCGACGGCGCAACCGCTCCCGCTGCACCGAAAGACCCGGAGAGAGGCGCACTGTCCGCGTCTGCACTCGACGGCATGCATGTCATCCTCGACATCGGTGACGCTCCCGGCTTTTTCGATCCTGGCTGGAACGCCCCCATCACGGCCCGGCTCATCTGCCGGGCCGCGTCGATCGAGGTGCGGGGCACCAACCCCGTCGGAGTGGCACGCGTTCGAGCCGACCTGGTCGGCCTTCTCCCAGACGCACGGGAGTATCTGGCGGTGCGGGAGTGGTGAACAGCGAACGCAGTGCGTTCTGTACTCGCTGCGGCAACATGGAGCGCGCACATGACCAGGGTGCGATGGGGCACACCTTCGAGGCCGAGAGGGTCGAGTCCCCGGAACCTGAAGGTGGCAAGGGCCGAGGACCGTCGCAGGCGGCGAAGCTGGTGGAGTTGGCGGAGCGGCACTACCGCGTGTTCACGGGAACGGACGGTCGTCCCTACGCCGTCGCACTCAACGGCCCCAACGTCGCGCTGCCGCTGCGTGGCCGCTCCGGAGTGCGTACTGCGCTCGCGCGACGCTACGCCGACGTGTACCGGGGGCAAGTGCCATCCCAAACGGCTCTGGCGGACGCTCTCACCGTGCTCGAAGGACACGCCAACGACACGGTGCCCGAGCCCGTGCACCTCCGCGTCGCGCGGTTCGGTGACGCCCTGGTCCTCGACCTGGGGACCGTAGGCGGTGACTGCGTGGTCGCCGGTCCCGAGGGATGGGAGCACCGGGCTGTGTCCCCGGTGCTCTTCCGAAGAACGGGACTCACCTCGCCCATGCCAGTGCCATCCCGGGAGGCTGACGGACTCGGAGAGCTCCGAGGTTTGGTCAACGCTGATGAGAACGCCTTCCGTCTGCTGGTAGGATGGCTGGTCGCCGCGCTCATCCCCGACATCCCGCATCCGGTGTTGGCCTTCAAGGGAGAGCAGGGCACAGGCAAGTCCACTGCGGCCACGATGGTGGTCGATCTGGTCGATCCATCCCCGGCGCCGCTGCGGTCCATGCCGCGCGACGTCAAACAGTGGGCGGTCACCGCGTCCGCGTCGTGGGTGGTCTGTCTGGACAACGTCTCGACCATCGCGCCGTGGCTCTCCGACACCCTGTGTAAGGCGGTCACCGGTGACGGGTTGGTCGACGGGGCACTGTACAGCGACGACGACGTGACGGTGATCAGCTTCCGACGGGTGCTCGCCATGACCAGTATCGACACGGGGACGCTCTCAGGTGACCTGTCCGAACGCCTGTTGACGGTGGAACTCCAGCCGATCACCCGGGACCGTCGACGCCCCGACGCCGACGTGGCCCGCGCCTACGAAGAGGTACGACCGATCGTCCTGGGCGCGCTGCTCGACCTACTGTGCGAGGTGTTGGCCGCGCTGCCGACACTGAGCTTGTCCGAGCTTCCTCGCATGGCCGACTTCGCCCGGGTGCTCGGAGCGGTCGACCAGGTGCGCGGGTGGTCGACCTTGGCCACGTACACCAACGCGGCCGACACGGTCGCTGCTGACCTGCTCGACGGGGAGCCGTTCGGACGCGCGGTGGTTGACTACGTGGAGAGGCACGGCCAGTGGCACGGCACGGTCGGCGACCTGCTGGCGGTGCTTCCGGTGCCGGAACCGCGTCTTGGGCGCTGGCCGAAGGGCAATCCGCAGGCGGGAAGCCAGCTCAAGCGCCTCGCCCCGGTCTTCCGCACGCTGGGGATCAGTTTCGACGATACCCAACGCGGCAGCGATCGCAAGCGCGCGCGGCTGTATGTACTGACGGCAGAGAACGGGGGCGGCCCGTTGTCCGCGCTGTCCGTTACTGATGATGACCTGTGGCGACAGCCGGACGAAGCCGGACCGCCGAGAGCCGCCCGTTTGGATGGCGGTACTGGACAGGCGGACGAACGCGACGTGGTGCTGTCCGCTGCGCGCGGCACCGTTGACCAGGATCGACGCACTATCGGAAATGGCGCGGACAGTGCGGACGGTGCTATGCATGGTGTCTCTGGCGAGATAGATACCAAACGACCCAAGACCCCTTGCCGCTCATGTGGTCGACCGCACTGGTCGTTGACCGGTTCGCCCGATTGCTACTCGTGCCGTGACCAGTGATGACCGGTGGTCGCCGTCTAAGGTCGACCGGTCGACCATCCCCCTCGCGCGCGCACGCGCGCGAGGGGGATGGTCGGTCGCCCTGGTGCTACGCGCATATGTGACCGTCTCTGCTTTACGAGTTGGTACGTGACGGTCGACGAAGACCAGGCGGTACCGGGCACTGGCTCCGGCAGCTTGTCTTCTCGCCCTGCCCCGGACCCGATACCAGTGGTCTTCAACGACCACCTTCCAGGGACGGCCAGAGACTCCATGAGCGTGACCAGGTGGTGGAGATATCAGTGAGCCAGGGGCAGGTCAGGACGGCACGGTTGACTTTGATCGCCACGGCCAGGGCATGCCGCGCTCCTTCAACGAAGCCCCACCCGCTATCACGCATCAACTCGTAAGACCGTTGGGTTGTTTGGGGTTCAGAGCTGTAGTCCGGGTCGACCTCGACATCATCAAGAGCAGCAAGGAAGTCAGGAGTTTCAGGATGTTTTCGCCACGAGTGGTGGAGTGGGCGCCTGCCGGTTTGGTGCGCAACCGGTGCCTGACCTGGAACTAAGGCGCTGAGTGAATCGCGCTGGGCATCACTGTGCGTACGGTAACCTGCCCTGAGTACGAGGCAAGTGAGGGTAGCGAGTGAGCACAGTCGAGCAGGTCTTCCGTGAGTGCGAGCGAGCTCGTGCTGAGGGTGTTCTTATCCAGAAGGTGAGCGAAAGTGATAAGGAGTTCCACTTCCAGAATTGGGTCCAAGATCGACTGGATGCATGCCAGCTAAACTACGACGATCACGGTCGTAATACCTATCCGGACTTCCGTCTCGTCAACTTTCCGGAAGGCTACGAGGTCAAAGGACTCGCTTGGCCTGGCCGGGATGCGAACTACGATTCCAACTCGCAGGTGCCGAGTGGTCAGCACAACGGTCGGGAGATCTACTACGTCTTCGGTCGATACCCGAAGGACGTTAAGGGCATGGACGCCTACCCGGTCACGGACCTCGTGGTCTGCCATGGGAGTTTCCTAAATGCTGACTCCGAATATGTGCACAAAAATAAGTCGTTTCGCGGATTCGGGTCGTATGGGGACATCCTCGTTCGGGACCGTAAAATGTATGTGGTTCCGACGCCGTTCTATTTGGCGAGTGGGACGGTTGGGCTCTCGACATTGATCGTGCCCGATGCGCTTGAGTTGAAGAGTCCTGACTTGGTTAAAGTCGGCGAGATTGAGCGCGTGGAAGTCGATAAGATCGTATCTTCTTATGAGTTCAACCTACAGAACAACGAGATGATTCGCCATTTTGTGCCCAATCCCAGGGCAGGACAGGTTCACCGTTTCCATGCTTATCGGACACGCGGACTTGGGGAGCAGAAAAAGGTCCGACTTAGCGATGAAGCGATCCGCTATGCAAATGGTGACGGGTTGGACAATGGGTGAGTCAGTGGTGAAGCCCGGTGCTGGAGCACGGGCAGCCATCCCAGCCATCACGGCTCTGGAGGCTGCCTTCCCTGCAGCCATACTGAGCGAGGTAGGAACGAAAGAGTCGTGGCGAAAAGAAGTTCACCGCCCTGCGACCAGCACGCATAAATGGTGGGCGAAGCGGCTTGGAACTGTCTTCCGAGGAATTATCACGTCTGCGACTACGGCAATTGGTGAGGACGCTGAATCTGCCTACTCGGCGCCTACTGATTTGTCCGGGCTGGTGATTCTTGACCCATTCTCAGGTTCTGGCGTGACCGGAGTAGAAGCCGCGAAGCTTGGTGCTAGACCCGTATGCTTTGATATCAACCCGGTAGCAACACTTGTTCAGCGGCAAGCGCTTCAGCAATGGGATATGCAAGCTCTCGCGACGGCCTTCGGTCAGGTGGAGCGCGAATGCCGCCGCGAGGTCGACCGTGTGCATAAGACAGAAGACGGTCGTACTGTCCTCTATTATTTCTGGGTGGCGACGGTTCCATGCCCGGATTGTGATGACACGATTCGACTCTTCAGTTCGACAGTGTTCTCCAAACATGCCTACCCTAAGCGGGTTCCGCAAGCCCAGATTGTCTGTCCTGTATGCCTGGACATCCAGGAAGAGCGATACGATTTTGACGTTGCACGGTGCACCAACGGCCATGCGATCACGCCCCAGGGTTCGGTGGTGCGCTCGATGGCGACCTGCCGAAATGGGCACACCAACAAGGTCATGGCGGCATTGAATGGTAGCCTTCCTGGCTATGAGATGTACGCCAAGATGGTCGTAGATGCTAGAGGTCGAAAGACTTACGAGCCCATCACGGACTGGGACCGTGCACTGTACGCGGAATGTGAAGAGCTCCTGGGTAAATTGCCACCCTCATCCGTGCTTCCTTCTGGTGAGCTGGCTTCGGGCAACAACACTAACCAGGCGATCAAGTGGAACTTTAAGCAGTGGAGAAACTTCTTCAACGCTCGCCAGTTGTACTCATTGTCCCTGATTGCGACTGCGGTCCGAGACCTTCCTGGTCGTGCCCCAGAGCGTGAAGCACTGTGCGCGCTCTTCTCTGGAACGCTGGAGTTCAATAACCTTTTCACCTCGTTCAAGGGTGAGGGCACCGGAGCCGTACGACACATGTTCTCCCATCACATATTGAAGCCGGAGCGTACACCTCTGGAAGCTCACCCGTGGGGTACCCCGTATTCATCTGGATCATTTTCAACACTGTTGAAGAGTCGCCTGCATCGCGCTCACGAATACAAGATGAATCCTGCGGACCTTGTGCCGGAAGACGGCGAAGTCCAACGTATTACTGGAATTTCGGCTCCTCTGGAGGCTCAGCTCTGTCAAGATTGGTCTTCATTCTCTAAGGTCGAAGGTCCGGCTGCCTATATTGCTACGCGCAACTCTGCCATTACGGATCTCCCGGATGGATCCGTCGATCTTGTTGTGACTGATCCGCCTTACATGGACAATGTTCACTACGCGGAACTAGCTGACTTTTTTCATTCCTGGTTGCGTGCGATGCATCCGTTCGATGGATATCCCTCTGACGACACAACAAGGCAGAGGGGTGAAGTGCAGAACGCGGATCCCGCAGAGTTCGGTAAAGCCATCGAGTCGGTGTGGTCTGAGTGCGGGCGCGTTCTGAAGCCGGGCGGCATGCTTGCCTTTACGTTTCATCAGGCACGTATCGCCGGATGGGTGCGTGTTGTTGAATCTCTTGAGCAGGCGGGCTTTTGCGTCACAGCGGTCCAACCCGTGAAGGGTGAGATGACGACCAGCGTCGTCAAGAGCGGTTCTCGTGAACCCTCGAACTTGGACAGCATCGTAGTCTGCCGACGAAAGGTGGATGGTGCAGAGAACCCGCACAACTCGCTAGAGGAGGCGCTGGCCACTGCGTCGAGGGAACTAGTCCTGTTGCAGAAGGCAGGGGTGGAGGTCGGCCCTGGGGACGTCCGTTCTGTGGTCCGGGGCTCACTCTTGGCTTACCTAGCTTCAGTTGGTGCAGACCTGGACGAGATGGTCGACGATGTTGACAGGCACGCAACAGCGGCCATTCAAGGTTTGTTCGGTTAAATGCCCCGGACACGGGAACGGCCCCGCCGAAGGGCGGGGCCGTCGCGATGGAGAGCTACGGCTTCCGTCGAGCGTCCCACGGTTCGGGCATCGGTGCCCCTTCGCGTAGGGCTGCGTCCAACGCCGACCAGGCCACTTCCGCCGCGTTGGCCGTGGCACGGAGCGTCGGCCGCGAGTTCGGGTCGCGAAGGGTCTCCGACAGCGCGTCGAACCACGCGGTCGTGTACCGCCGGCCGTTCGTCCCCCTGCCCCGAAGCCAACCGCGCGGAAGCTCGCCGCCGGTACGCATGAACCAGTGAAGGTCATCAAAGACGCGGTCCGCTTCTTGGAGCGCACGGCGGATCTCGTCATCAGTACCCCGGACCGCGAGCAGGACGGTGAGCCGCTGTGCGAGCTGGGTGGTGCTCGTCGCGTTGCCCTCAGCGGAAGCAGACACGGAGCCCTCCTTGGTGGGGTTGGATGTTGGCGAGCATGTCCCAGGTCGGCTCAGGGGTGAACCTGCGCATCACGCGGCCACCTTTCCTGTGATGACGGCAGTTCGGGCGGCTTCTTGAGACACGTGATAGCGACGGATGACGACGGTCGGAAGAAGAGCTGTGACAGGGGCTACCGGGGGAACGAGAGGCAGCAGCGGGCTGTATCCGGGGCCGGACGGACGGGCCGGGAGGGGGTTCGCGTACCGACGCACGCGTGTTGCGCGCGCTTCCTCGCGGACGTCGCGGCGCACAGCGAGCGGTGCCGCGTGGATGCCGCGCGAGGGGCGGAACAGCCGTACGAGAGTCGCCAGGGCAGCGATAACGTAGGTCATGGCAAGTGGTTCCTTCACTTGTCCGGGCCCGGAACGTGTGGAGCGTTGCCGGGCCGTCTCATGTTCAGTGGAAGTTCACACCATACACCTACCATGGCTACCACGCCATAGCATGCTGCACCTTGGCTGATCAAGCGTGGTATGCGTACCTTCGCGGGCATGGTTTATGAGTTCGAGGACGATAGGCCGCGATGGGAACAGGTCGCGGAGATCATGCGTGCCCGCATCGCGGACGGCACGTACCCGCCTGGGAGCCGCGTTCCCTCTGTCCTCCAGCTACAAGCCGAGTTCGGTATCAGTACGTCCACGGGGCAGAAGGTGCACCGCGCGCTACGCGCTGACGGGCTGATACGAACTCAGTCGGGGATGGGTTCGTACGTGCGACGCATGGACGGGTGACGGCGGAAGCCTCTTGCTCCGAACGGCCCTGCCAACACCTCCGCCATCGTGCGGGCGACGCTCCATTCCATGCCGCGCGGGTGAATCGGAGTGAGGTCTCTGCCTCCGCTCGCCGTAGCCGCTTCCTGGCACCAGCGGCCCCCACCAACAGCACGACGACCGTGTGGCCGTTCTTCGTGGCCACGACGCGGCCCGGTTCCGGCCCGGGGATCGCGGGAACGCCGTGCGCAGTCCGGAGGAAGCCCACGAGGTCTGACAGCGGCCGGGACGGTGTTCGGGTTCGGTCCATACGTCCAGCGTTTCGCGTCCGCATGTCTGGCGGAGTAGCCCAACTGTGGGCCCCGCTGTGGGCCCCTGGGTCACAATGACGACATGACCCCCGAACCGCTCCCTACAATGCTCCGCCGTCTGCGCACGGGACGCGGCTGGTCGCAAGCCCGACTAGCGGACGCGCTGTGTGTGGCCTCCGGGCGTTCGACCGTGACGCGGCACGACGTGTCCCGGTGGGAACGGGGGAAGCGTGTCCCGCGCGTGTGGCTCCCGTACCTCGCCGAGGTCCTGGACGTGCCCCGGGAAGAACTGGAACACGCCACGATCGCGGAGGTGGAGCCCGTACCGGTCACGGAGACTCTGGCGTCCCTGCTGCCTCCCGGGAGCGCTGTCGCGCCGTTGGCGGCCCGTACAGGCCGGAGGGTGGGCCGGACAACGGCCGTTGATCTCGCGGCCCGTGCGCATGGTCTACGGCTCGCTGACGACGTTCTAGCTGGAGGGGACCTCATCGGCCCCGTCTTCCGGGAGTTGGACGGAGCTGTTCGGATCCTCCGGGGATCCACGCACAGCGACGCGGTACGGCGGGAACTGCTCCGGGCCGTTGGTGAACTCGCCCAGATCGCCGGATGGGTCGCCGGCGACGCGGCGGACCCTCGCACGGAGCAGACCTACCGTCTTGGACTGGACGCGGCCCGCGAAGCCGGAGACAAGCCACTGGCGGCGCAACTCGCGGGATCGCTCGGCTACCACCTGGTGAACAACGGCCGCGTTGCCGATGGCGTCGCGCTGTCTGTCGCGGCCGTGGCGGAAGCGGGCCCGGACGCTCCGGGGAAGACGCGGGCACTGTTCCATGACCGGGCCGCGTGGGCGCAGACGCAAGCCGGGGACGCACAAGCCGCTATGCGGTCGTTGGGGGCCGCGCACGAGGCCATGGCGGACGACAGCGGGGACGCTCCGGAATGGGCTTACTGGGTGAACGAGGCGGAGTTGGAGGTGTTGGACGCCACCCGGTAGGGGCGCGGACGACGGCGAGGCGCCAGAGTCGTTCCCGACTCAGACGCCCCGCCGCCGATACTCCGCTTGATACCGCCGCCCGGGTATCGGAGTGTCCCGGGACGCTTCCGGATGTACCGGGGACGGTCCCCTACCTGCCTCCACCTGCGTCTGGTGGTATCCGGATGCTCCTGCTTCCGCTGCCGACACGGGATGCGGAAGCGACCCTCGCCACCTTTTTCGGGGTGCTTCCTCCACGGCGGGGTCTCCCCCGTGCTCTGCCGCCGGGATCGACCACCGGTTCTCCTCGGTCCATGGTCTTCCGGCCGTCCAGGGACTCGCGCGGGGTGTCGGTGTGGCCGCCGTGCCGCGCGGCCTTCGGGAGCAGGCGCAACGGGGCGTCACGGGGCCGGCCACGAAAGACCCTCGTGGTCCACGCTCCACGATGCGCCCTCCCGGAGGAACCCGATCCGGTTGCCTTCGACCCGTGTCAGGTGTTTGACCGGGCCCCCGAGGGGTCAGTTCGCTCATTGTGGTGCGTGCGACGGCCCGCTCCTCCTCCAGGCCCTTGGGAGGAAGCACGGGAAGTCCCGTTGTTCCGCCGGCGTCCCAGGAGGAAGGCGCGCTCGGCGTCCAGGGTCGTTCCGTCGTCGCCACCACGACCACCGCTTTCTCGGCGTTCTCGGCTCCGTGTCGAAGACTCCGGAAGGCATGGTGGTCGGTTTCCGTCCTCCGCCCGACGGGAAATCGACGCATCTTCGGGGGCCCGGAAAGGGCTCGGCCGATAGCCTGACGGCCGGGAGGTCTCAATGGCGACAACCGCACTCCAGTACCGGTTCGACGGACCAAGACACGCGCCCGTCGTGCTGCTCGTGCCGCCTTTCGGGACGAGGATGTCGGTCTGGGATCCACAGATGCCGGAGCTGACCCGCCACCGGCGGGTACTGCGTGTGGAACACCGTGGGCACGGCTCCTCCCCGGCTCCCGAGGGCCCCTACACCATCGAGGACCTCGCCCTGGACGTGCTCGGCCTCTTGGAGGCACAGGGTCTGACCAGGGTCTCCGCCGTCGGTGCGGGACTCTGTGGCTCGCTGTTGATGTGGATCACGGCCAATTCGCCGCGCACGCTGGACCGACTCGTGTTGCTCGCCGCGGGAGCCCGTACGCCCCGCACCCACGGCTGGCGCAAGATCGCCTCACGGGTACGTGAGACCGGTCTGGACTCGGTGGCCACCGAGGTGACGATGCCCTGGTTCACCCCGGCCATGGGCGAGGAACACCCGGAGGTGGTGGCCCGGTTCACCGAGGAGTTCGAGGAGTTGGACGCACGGGGGTTCGCCTCGATATGCGAGGCGGTCGCCCTGATGGACCAGCGTCACCTGGTCGCGGCGGTACGTGTGCCGACCCTGGTGGTGTCGGCCGCCCACGATCCGCTGTTGCCGCCGGGGCACGGGCGTAGGTTGGCCGATGGGATCGCCGACTCACGGTTCGAGGTGGTCTCCGGTGCCGCGCACCTCGTCGGTGTCGAGCGCGCGGACAAGGTGAACGAACTCCTGGTGGGGCACGTGGTCCGGTGAGGGTGGACGGGCTCGGAAGGACTCAGAGTCCGGACAGGGGGATCAGGGGGCGGTTGATCTCCAGCAGGTAGCCGTCGGGGTCACGGAAGTGGGCCGCGCGGATGCCCCACGCCGTCCAGTCACGTGGCTCCATCACCTGGCGGGCGCCGCTGGCGACGAGCCGTGCGGCGGTGACGTCCACGTCGTCGACCTCGAAGATCACCGCGAGTCGGTCCTGGTGGGGGAGTTCGGGGTCGGCCATGTCGGTCCCCAGGGCCTCGGCCATCACCTCGCGCTGGCTGATGGCCAGCCGTGTCGTGGACTCGACGTCGAACTCGGCGTAGCGGCTGTTCTCGTCCCCCCGCAGCAGGGGGAGCTTGAGCACCTGTGAGTAGAAGTGGAAGCAGGCCTCGTAGTCGTTGACGAGGAGCCTGATGTTGCTACAGCGCATGGGGCCTCCTGCCGGTCTGGATGGTCCTCGCCCATTGTCCCGCTCCGGGCGTGGGGTGGCGTGAGTATTCCTACCTGGTTGTCATCTGTCCGCCGGAACGTGCCCGAAACCCCCGCCTCCGTCGCGGCGACCCCGAACGCAACCGTCGGTACGGCCGGTGGCGGCCGTCCGTCCGCGCGTGCTCCCTGACCTGCGCTCCCCCTCGTCGGCGATCGCTCCGCTGTGCCCGTGGTGAAGATCCCTATTCATGTACACCCTATGCTCTTGAATGTAGTACATGTACTATCAATGGCAGTAGAGATCAGATGAGGAGGTTCGATGGATCCAAGAGCCACAGCGGTGTCCAGGGCACGAGCACAGGTGTCAGGTGCGGCGGGGGAGACCGTGATCGGCGCCCGCGGTCCGTGGACGGACCACGGCGCCACCGGAGTGCTGAGAGGGGCGGACATCACCGTCAGGAGAGGCGAGGTCGTCGCCCCTCCAGGACCCGGCGGTGCGGGTGGGACCACCACCGTCGGGTCCTGGAGGGCTTTCGCGGACGCTTCGCGGGTGGGGCGGAGGCCCTGGTCCTGCGGTCCGCCGTCGGATTCGCCGTCGCGCGGTGGGTGCCGTGGCGGACGGCCCCGAACGCGTCGGGTTCGAGGGTCCGGACCGCTTGAGAGAAGGCGATGAACCGTGTCCACTGAGAACGGTGGGACGACCGGTCGTCGTACGCGTGCGACGACCGGGGGCGCCGAGACCATCCACAACCGGATCGCGATGCTGCGGGCCGAGCGGAACGTGTCCCGTCGCCGGCTGGCCGAGGCCCTGGGCGTGCACTACCAGACGGTCGGCTACCTGGAGCGGGGCGAGTACAGCCCCAGTCTCCATCTGGCGCTGCGCATCGCGCGCTATTTCGAGGTTCCGGTGGAGGTCGTCTTCTCCATCGAACCCTTCCCCCGTATCGGCCAGTAGGCGTTCTCGACCCGAGGAAGGACACCATGTTCGTCAACGCACCCGACACGAGGAAGCAGGAGAGACTCCGCGCCCTCGTCGAAGATCCGCGCCGACGCCGGTTCTGGGCCGCGCGCTCCCGTCGCCGTCAGGCGGTGGTCGCGCTCGCGCTCGTCACCATCGTGGCCTCGGCCGCCTTCGCGGTCTCGATCGGGGTCGAGCCCCCGTACACGCCCCTTCTGATGGGCGTCTTCGTCGTCTTCCTGCTCGGGACCATGGTCCTCGGCACGCAGCTCAACGTGGCGGCGCGCTGGGTGGTCGGCTATGAGGGGGTGGACGAGTTCCAGAGGTCGGAGATGGATCGGGCCACGCTCCTGGGACACCATGTGACGGCGGCACTGCTGGCACTGCTGGTCGCGGTGACCTGTGGATTCGGTGGCTGGTCGGTGGGCGGGGGCCTGCCCACGGACGTCGCCTTCATGGTCCTGGTGCCGCTGGTGCTCGTCACGGCCATGTGTCACGCGGTCTTTCCCGCCTGCTACCTGGCCTGGACCCGCCCCGACGAGATCCTCCAGGAGGAGGACGAGAAGGAGTGAGCGGCCGGGGCCGGGACGGATCAGAAGATGTCCGGCCCGGCCCAGCCGTAGGCGTCGCGTTCGCGGACCCGGGCCAACTCGTCCTCGGACAATACACGGGGTTCGCCGAAGCGACGGGCGTTCAGATAGGTCGCGCTGAGCCAGTTCAGCAGGCGCAGGTTCTCCAGCGCGTGCGTCAGGTTCCGGCCCACGGCCAGACCTCCGTGGCCGCCGAGCAGCGCGGCGTCGCGGCCCTTGAGGGCCTTGACCGCGTGGTCGGCGATCTCGCCCGTGCCGTAGGTGGTGTACGGGGTGACGGCGATCGCCCCGCCCAGGGCGACGGCCCGATGGTGGATCGGGGGCAACTCGACCAGGACCGAGGCCGCCGCGACCGTGTCGGCGGTGAAGGCGTTCACCACGGCGGTGACGTCGCGACCGTGCTCGTCGGCCAGGCGGTGCACCGCCATGTGCAGGGTGGCCTCGGCGGCCGGATCGCGCCGCCCTTCGAGGACACGGTCGTCGAGCGACATCACGGGACAGTCGGCGGGCTGGATCTGGTCGAGGGCCACCCCGTGAGGGGTGACGACCACCAGGTCACCGTTGCGAACGCTGACCGTGCCGGCCTCGCCGGGAGCGATGCCCGCATGCGCGGCGAGGGCCCGGGCGGTCAGACAGACGTCCCGGCGTTCTTGTTCCAGCAGCATGGCTTCCTCGAGGATGTGCGCGGAAGGACACGGTCCCGGGGCGGGTCCGGCGCGCGGGGGTCCGGACAAGGGCACTGAGGTATGCCTCAGCTAAGAAGGCTCCTCCCAATGTACGTCAAACTCTCGTCCTCCGTCTGCCCTCCGCGGAGTGTCGATGTCGACCCCGATCGTCACGGAGAGTAGTCGTTGATGTCCGGGTGTGGTGTCGGGTGTGCCGAAGGAGTCCTTCTCGCCCACCAGGTTCTCCCGCGGTTCATGGGGAACCAAAGGAAAAGTGTGATTTGTGCGGCTTGGGAGGGTGGAGTCGTTTGTGAGTACCAACCTTGGGCACGTCGCAGGCGTGAGCGAACCCTACGTGACCCTGCCGTCCGTGCCGTACCTGGCCCCACCGGGGTCGGCCACCGCCGGCAGTCTGTACATCGACGGGCGGTGGAGGGAGGCCCGGAACGGTCGGGTGCGGGAGATCCTGAACCCGGCCGACGGCTCCGTCCTGACCATCGTCAGCGAGGGTGGAAGAGCGGACACCGAGGACGCCATCGCCGCCGCCAGGCGGGCCTTCGACTCCGGAGAGTGGCGCCGGGTCTCCGAGGACGAGCGCGGACGACTCCTCGATCGCATCGCCGACCTCCTCCAACGCGACCGCGAGGAGATCGCGGTCATGGAGTCCCTCGACACCGGCAAGACCATCGAAGAGGGCAGGATCGACGTCGACGACGTCACCGACGTCTTCCGCTACTACGCGGGCCTGGCGGGGAAGGACGCGGGGCGCCTGGTGTCCGCGCCCGAGGGCGTGCACAGCAAGGTGGTCTACGAGCCCGTGGGCGTCTGCGGCATGATCACGCCCTGGAACTACCCCTTGCTCCAGCTCTCCTGGAAGATGGCCCCCGCCCTCGCGGCGGGCAACACCATGGTGGTCAAACCCAGCGAGATCACCCCGGTCACCACCGCCAAACTGGTCGAGCTCACCACGGAGGCGGGCGTCCCGGCGGGCGTGGTCAACCTGGTGACGGGCAGCGGACCCGACGCGGGCGCGCCGCTGTCCGAGCACCCCGACGTGGACCTGATCTCCTTCACCGGCGGCCTGGCCACCGGACGGAGGATCATGGCGGCGGCCTCCGAGACGGTCAAGAAGATCGCCCTGGAGCTCGGCGGCAAGAACCCCAACATCATCTTCCCGGACGTGGACCTGGACACCGCGGTGGACTACGCGCTCGCCGCCGCCTTCTTCCACTCCGGCCAGGTGTGCTCGGCCGGTGCCCGCCTGATCGTGCACAACGACATCCACGACGCCTTCACCACCGAGCTCGCCCGCCGCGCCGAGGCCATCCGCGTGGGCCGTGGCCAGGACCAGGACGTGCGCTGCGGACCGCTGGTGTCCGCCGAGCACCGGGCCAAGGTCGAGGCCGCCGTCGCGCGGGGGGTGGAGGAGGGCGCCCGGATCATCGCCGGGGGAAGACGGCCCGACGACCCGGACCTGGCACAGGGCTACTTCTACAGGCCCACCGTGTTCGTCGACTGCGAGCGCTCCATGGACATCGTCCAGGACGAGGTGTTCGGACCCGTGGTGACGGTGGAGCGCTTCGAGACCGAGCGGCAGGCCATCGAGCTGGGCAACGACACCGACTACGGACTCTCCGGCGGTGTGTGGACCAACGACACGGCCCGGGGCGAGCGGGTGGCCGCGGCATTGCGCCACGGCACGATCTGGATCAACGACTTCGGCCCCTACTTCCCGGGTGCCGAGTGGGGCGGTTACGGACGCAGCGGCATCGGCCGCGAGCTGGGACCCGCCGGCCTGGACGAGTACCGCGAGGCCAAGCACGTCTACCGCAACCTGGCCCCCGAACCACAGCGCTGGTTCGGCTGACGACACCGCCCCGGGCCCTCTCACGGTCCGGGGCGAGACCTCCCCGACGGGCGGGGGCCTTCTCCACGACACCGGGCGCCCCGGGCGGTGGCCCGAGGAGACCGTCGACACGGCCCCGCACCGGTATCCCCCCGTGATGGACGACGAGAGGAACAGCGATGGCTCCCACCGAGACCGCCTATGACTACGTGATCGTCGGAGGCGGTACAGCCGGGTCGGTGATCGCCGACAGGCTCACCGAGGACCCCGACACCACCGTGTGCCTGATCGAGGGAGGTCCCGACGACCGCGACCTGGAGCACGTGCTGCGTCTGCGCGACTGGTTGAGCGTTCTGGAGGGCGAACTCGACTACGCCTACACCACCGTCGAACAGCCGCGTGGCAACTCCCACATCCTGCACTCCCGGGCCCGTGTACTCGGCGGTTGCTCCTCGCACAACACGCTGATCAGCTTCCGCCCCTTCGCCGAGGACCTCGACGACTGGGTCGCGGCGGGCGCCGAGGGCTGGGACAACGCCACCGTGCAGGGCTACGCCGACCGGATCAAGTGCAACGTCGTCCCGGTCGCGGAGAAGGACCGCAACACGATGGTCAAGGACTGGGTGTCCTCGGCCTCCCAGGCGGCGAGGGTACCGGTGGTGGAGGACTTCAACGCCCTGATCTCCCACGGCGGCGGCTTCTCCGAGGCAACGGGCTTCCTGTCCATCGCCTACGACCCCTACACCGGATACCGCTCCTCGGCGTCGGTGGCCTACCTGCACCCGATCATGGACGTGCGCGAGAACCTCACCGTCCTGGTGGAGACCTGGGTCGACCAGGTGATCCTCGACGGCGACCGCGCCACCGGGGTCGCCGCCAGGGCCAAGGACGGTACGCGCGTCACGGTCAACGCGCGCCGGGAGGTGATCCTGGCCGCGGGCGCGGTGGACACGCCCCGGCTGCTCATGCTCTCGGGGATCGGCGATGCCGAGGAGCTGCGCGAGGTGGGGATCGAGCCCCGCCACGACCTGCCCGGAGTGGGAGAGAACCTCCTCGACCATCCCGAGTCGATCATCATGTGGGAGACCACGAGGCCGGTCCCGACGAACACGGTGATGCATTCCGACGCGGCCCTGTTCGTCCGGCGTGACGACGGCGACCCCCGCCCGGACCTGATGTTCCACATCTACCAGGTCTCCTTCGACACCAACACGAGGCGCCTGGGCTACGAATCCCCGCCCGACGGACACGCGGTGTGCATGACACCGAACGTCCCCCGCGCACGCTCACGCGGCAGGCTCTACCTCACCAGCAGCGACCCGCGGGTCGAACCGGCCCTGGACTTCCGGTACTTCACCGACCCGGACGGCTATGACGAGAAGACCATCGTGGACGGTCTGAAGATCGCCCGGCGGGTCGCCGCCACCGAACCCTTCGCGTCGTGGATCAAGCGCGAGGTCGCCCCCGGCCCCGAAGTCCAAAGCGACGAGGAGCTGTCGGAGTACGGACGCAGGGCCGCCCACACCGTCTACCACCCGGCGGGGACCTGCCGCATGGGCGCCGTCGACGACGACACCGCGGTCGTCGACCCCCGGTTGCGTGTACGGGGCCTGCGGGGTCTGCGCGTGGCCGACGCGTCGGTGTTCCCGACCCTGCCCACCCCCAACCCCATGATCATGGTCCTGGCCCTCGGAGAGCGCGCCGCGGACCTCATCCGCGAGGACGCCCTGAACGAGAGGGAAGAGGTCCGATGAGCACACCGCTGAGCGGAACGGTCGATCCGAGCGGGAGCGCCACCGACGTCATGTTCTCCGTGCGCGGCCTGTGGAAGATCTTCGGCCGTGACTCCGACAAGGTCATCGGTACGGAGTTGGAGAAGGCGGACCGGGACCGGGTGCGGGAGGAGACGGGATGCACCGTGGCGGTGCGCGACGTGTCCTTCGACGTGCGCCCCGGTGAGGTCTTCGTGGTCATGGGCCTGTCCGGCTCCGGCAAGTCCACGCTGATCCGGTGCCTGACCCGTCTGGTCGAGCCGACCGCCGGGCGCGTCCTGCTCGACGGAGAGGACATCGGCGAGGCCACACCGCAGCGGCTGCGCGAGCTGCGTCGCCACAAGATGGCCATGGTCTTCCAGCACTTCGGTCTGCTGCCCAACCGGAAGATCATCGACAACGTGGCCTACGGGCTGGAGGTACGAGGGACGCCTCGACCCGAGCGCTACGAACGGGCGCGCGAGATGATCGAGATGGTGGGTCTGGGAGGGTACGAGGACTCCCGACCCGGCGAACTGTCCGGTGGTATGCAGCAGCGTGTCGGCCTGGCCCGCGCACTCGCCGTGGACCCGCAGGTGCTGCTGTTCGACGAGCCGTTCAGCGCACTGGATCCACTGATCCGCCGCGAGATGCAGAACGAGGTGATCCGTCTACAGCACGAGCTGGACAAGACCTCGGTGTTCATCACCCACGACCTCCAGGAGGCACTGAGGCTGGGCGACCGTATCGCCATCATGCGCGACGGCGAACTCGTACAGGTCGGTACGCCGGAGGAGGTGGTGGGGCGGCCGGCCGACGCCTACGTCGCCGACTTCACCGCCGACGTGGCCCGCACCACCGTGCTCACCGCCCGATGGCTGGTACGCGACGCGCGCCCGGGCGAACGCACGGACGGACCGATCACCGAGCCCGGCACCGTACTGGCGCAGGTCCTGCCGATGCTCGCGGCGAGCACCGCCCCCGTACGCGTGATGGAGGGTGACACCCTCCTGGGGTACGTGGGGCGCGACGACGTCCTGCGCGCCATCGCGGAGGACCAACTGGAGAGCCCGGCCACCGCCGCCGCCATCGAGGAGGAGGCGGTCGAGGAACTGGCCGAGGGGACCGGCGGACAGGGCGGTCCCTCCCTCGCGGGAGGCGGTGGGTGACATGACCGCGATGACCCAGCCCGCCACCGCTCCGGCGCCGAACAGGGGGGAGCCGGGCGGTGTCGGGGGCGGTGGGAGCCTGCTGCGCAACACGTGGGTCCAAGCGTCGCTGGTGATCGTGGTCCTCGTGGCCGGCTACTGGGCGAGCCGCGCCCTGGGCCATCCCGCCTGGGCGGGCGGGTTCCCGACCGCCGTCGGCGACCGGTTCATGAGCCTGCTCGACGAGATCTACGCGTGGATCGTCGTCAACCGCAACAACAGCCCGCTGTTCCTGTACTTCTTCAACTACATCTCGGTGGGACTGGGCTCGGCGGTCGTGCTGATCAACCGGTTCCTCGACTTCCTCACCTGGCCCGGCGTGACCCTCATCGGCGTGATCCTCGCCTGGCGGGCCGCCGGATGGCGGGTGGCGCTGTTGGTGCTCGTCACCTTCGGTGTCTTCGCGCTGAGCGGTCTGTGGAACGAGTCCATGACCACGCTGGCGCTGGTCTTCGCGTCGGTGGCCATCGCGCTGCTGTTCGGCATCCCGCTGGGCATCCTGGCCGGACGCAGCGAGCGCTTCTACCGGGGGGTGCGCCCGGTGCTGGACTTCATGCAGATCATGCCGGCCTTCGCCTACCTGCTGCCGTTCGTGCTGTTGTTCGGTATCGGCAACCCGGCCGCGGCCATCGTGACGGCCGTGTACGCGTTCCCGCCCGCCGTGCGCATCACCGCACTGGCCATCCGGCAGGTGCCCAAGGGCGCGCTGGAGGCCACGGCCTCGCTGGGCTCCACACCGTGGCAGATCCTCACCAAGGTGCAGTTGCCACTGGCCAAGCGCACCATCCTGCTCGGTGTCAACCAGACCATCATGCTCGCGGTGTCCATGGTCGTGATCGCCTCGGTCATCGGTGCCGGCGGCCTGGGCGACGCGATCTATCAGGCACTGTCCAAGGTCAACGTCGGCGAGGCGTTCCAGGCGGGTCTGGCGATCGTCATGCTGGCGATCGCGATGGACCGTGTGACCGGAGCCGTGGGCAAGGGGGGCCGCGAGTCGCGTGTTCCCGAGAACCGACGGCTGCCGCTACGGGGCGCCCTGCTCGCCCTGGTGGTGGCGGTGGTCGCGGTGGCCCGCATGTTGGGCGTGGGGGGATGGCCGCGTGACCTGGCGGTCGACATCAGCGATCCCGTGAACGCCCTGTACGACGCGATCCAGGACACGATCGGTCCGGCCACCGCGGCCCTGGCCACATGGCTGCTGGAGAACGTGCTCGGTCCGCTCGCGGACCTGTTGATGAACTCCCCTTGGTGGCTGGTGGTGCTCGCCGGCGCGGCGCTGGGATGGATCTTCGCCGGAGCGCGTGCGGCGGTCGTCTCCGGCGCCTCCCTGGTCGGAGTGGGCCTGCTGGGAGTGTGGAACGACGCGATGGACACGCTGTCACAGGTGCTCGTCGCCTCCGTGATCACCATCGCGCTGGGTGTGCTGATCGGTGTGCTGATGTCGCGCAACGATGTGCTCGCGGCCGTCCTCAGACCGATCCTGGACGCCATGCAGACCCTGCCGCCCTTCGTGTACCTGATCCCGGCGGTGGCGCTGTTCACCATCGGCCGGGTTCCGGCCCTGGTCGCGGCGGTGGTCTTCGCCCTGCCACCGGTGATCCGGCTGGTCGACGACGGTATCCGAGGCGTCCCCGCCCCGACGCTGGAGGCGGCGCGCTCCCAGGGCTCCACACGCCGGCAGTTGCTCACCAAGGTGGAGCTGCCGTTGGCGCGCGGCTCGCTGCTCCTGGCCGTCAACCAGGGGATCATCCTGGTGCTGTCCATGGTGGTCATCGGAGCACTGGTCGGGGCCGGAGCGTTGGGCAACGACGTGGTGGTCGGCCTGGCACAGAACCAGCTCGGCCTCGGACTGGCCTCGGGACTGGCGATCGTGTGCCTGGGCCTGTTCCTGGACCGTGTGACGCAGGGAAGGAGGCCGTCCCGTGCCTAGGAGGAAGGATTTCCTGCTCAGGGCCCTGATGGTGGGACTGGCCATGGTCATGGTGAGCTCGTGCGCGGTGCGCACCGACCAGATCGCGCGCGACCCCGACACCGTCCGGATGGCCGTCAACGGCTGGGTGGGCTACGAGGCCAGCGCCGCGGTACTGACCTACCTCCTCCGGGAGGAGATGGGCTACCAGGTCCAGCTGATCCGCACCGACGAACAGCCCTCATGGCAGGCGTTGGACCAGGGGGTGCTCGACGTGATCATCGAGAACTGGGGTCATGAGGACCTGATGGAGATCTACGGCCCCGAGGGCAACGGGACCGTGGTCGACGGCGGCCCGACCGGCAACGAGGGGGTGATCGGCTGGTACGTGCCCGCCTACGTGGCCGAGGAGTACCCCGAGATCACCTCTGTGGACGGGCTGCGGGAGCACACCGACCTCTTCCGGACCGCCGAGACCGGCGAGCAGGGGGAGTTCCTGGGTGGTTCGCCGGGGTTCGCCACGCAGGACCAGGGGATGATCAACGCCTTCGACCTGGATCTACAGCTCGTCTTCGCGGGTTCGGAGGCCGCGCAGATCACCGAGGTCCGGCGGCGGTACGCCGAGGAGGAGCCCGTGCTCTTCTACTTCAACGAGCCGCACTGGCTCCAACAGGAGCTGGACCTGGTCAGGGTCGACTTCCCCGACCACGAACCGGGGTGCGCCGACGACCCGAACCACATCCCCTGCGACTACCCGCCCTACGAGCTGAACAAGATCTTCCGGACCGGGTTCGTGGAGGAGGACAGCCCCGCCTATCGGTTCCTGGCCGCGTGGACGTGGACCAACGAGGACCAGAACCAGGTGGCCAAGATGATCGCCGACGAGGGGATGGACCCGGACGACGCCGCGGAGGTGTGGGTGCGGGAGAACCCGGACGAGTGGAGGGAGTGGATTCCCGAGGGCGCCATGGAGCGTTGACACTCCAGAGTGGAGGTGTCCGCTCGCTCCGGAGCGGTTCCGCTGACCCGTCCGTCCTCGCGGTACCGAGGGGACGGATCGTGACCGTCCTCGTGTCCTGTCTCAGGACTCCGGTGGACCTCCCTTGTCCGCTCGACCGGGAAAGGTGAGAATCCTTCGTGTATCTCGCCTGCCCCCACAGAGCGGAGCGCCATGCACCAGGGGCGTCTGGTCACCACGCTCGGAACGGTCCTGCTCCTGGACGTGCTCCGGGCCTTCCTGCCCTCCCTGATCACCCTCTTCGGCCAGGCCGGCTCCACCGGTCCCGCACTGATGGGCGCCTTCGCCCTCGTCTGGTTCCTGGTACCGCTCCCGTTGGTGTTCCTGGTCCGCCGGCCCCTGGCAGCGTCCCTGGTCGCGGCCGCCCTGCTTGCGGTCGGTCGGGTGGCGCTCCAGGCCACCGAGGGCGGCGGGCCCCAGCTGTACCTGTCCTCGATCCTGGTGGGAGCGGGCGCCGTATGGCTGGTGTGCACCGTGATGACCACGGCCACCGACGGCCGGATGAGCGCGCACGGGGTGATGACCGGGATGGTCGCCGGTGTGGCCGTCTTCGCTGTGCTGCACACGGCCCTGGGCACGGTCGACCTCCTCTGGCGGGACGGCGCGTTCGCCTGGGTCGGCGCCGCGGTGCCCGCCTTGCTCCTCCCCCTCCTGGTGGCCCGGATCCGACGGGCCCCGGCGGCGTCCCCGAGACCGGTCCGTCCCCTCGCCTGGCTCGCCGTGGGGCCGCTGTTCTTCCTGTCCGGCCTCTACACCGCCAACCCGGCGGTGGCCGAGACCATCGGCGGGTCGCACCTGGCGGCCTCGGCCCTCGCCGCGGTCGCGGTGCTGTCCGTCGCCGTCGCCGCCCATCCCGCACGGCTCACCCGCCATCCCCTCCCGCCGTTGACGGTGCTGCTCGTCGCCCTGGTCACCCTGGGGTTCACCGAACTCCTGCCCGGCGACGTCCCGGGGGTGCCGCCCACCTGGACCCTGGCGGCGTTACCGCTGGGACAACTCGCGCTGGCGGCCTGCGTCGGGTGGGCCGCCACGCACACCGTCGTCACGGCCTCCACTCGCAGGACCGGTGCCCTCGCCACGTGGGGCCTCGTGAGCTTCGTCGGGATGCTCTTCGCCTTCTACGCCGCCTACGACCTGCACGTCTCCAACACCTACGTACCGTTCGCGGCGTTGCTCCTGCTCGCCGTCGCGGTCCTTCCCCGGCCGGGTTCCTCCGCCCCGCCGGTCCCCCGACACGTCCTTCCGGTGACGGTGGCGGCGACCGCTCTCACCCTGGTCGTCACGGCCCTCCTCCCGCTGCCGCGTCCGGTCGTCCCCACCCCCGCGCCCAGTGCCGACGTTCTGCGGGTGGTCGCCTACAACGTGCGCATGGGGTTCGGCATGGACGGCCGCCTGTCCATCGCCGAACAGGCCGAGGTCCTGCGCGGACTCGACGCCGAGGTCATCGCCCTGAGCGAGGTGGACCGCGGCTGGGCGCTCAACGGGAGCCACGACGGGCTCTCCATGCTCGCCGGACACCTGGGGATGACCGCGTACTGGGGTCCCGCCGACGGTCCGTTCTGGGGCGACGCCCTGCTCACCGACCTGCCCGTCAGCCGGGTGCGCGGCCACGCCCTCCCCGACAGCGGACCCACGGGAGCCCAGGCGCTGGAGGTCACCCTCGACTGGTCGGGAACCGAGGTCACCGTGTTCTCCACCCACCTACAGCCCCGGGGCCACGACGCGAACGACCCCAGCGCCCGGGCCCAGTGGGACGCGCTGATGGAGGTCGTCGAGGCCGCCCACGAACGCGGAGGCCCCGTGGTGGTCGCCGGAGACCTCAACCTCGAACCCGAGGAGCTTCCCCGAGGGGAGCTCCTCCACGACGCCTTCGCCGACGTCCGGCCGTTTCCCACCATGGTCGCCGCGACCCGGTCCGACCAGCAGATCGACCACATCCTGACGACCGGGGAACTGACCGCGAGCGACCCCGCCAACCCGGACGTGCCGTACTCCGACCACCGTCCCGTCGCGGTCACCCTCACGCTCTCCGGTCCACCGGTTCAGCGCCCTCGGCGCTCGTAGCGCAGACGCCGGCTCACCCAGTAGACGTTGACGCAGGCGGCGATGAAACCGGCGCCCAGTGCCACCGTCAACCAGGTCTGGTCGGTCAACAGGTAGGCGCAGACGGCGCCGACCAGAAGCACCAAGGCGCCGAACACCGCGAGCACCATCCGGAACCCCAGAGCACTCGCAGGCCGTTCATGGCTGCCCAAAGGTCCCTTCAACCTGCCGCGTCGCATGATGTCCGCTCCCTTCGTGCCGTGCGTCCCCCGTTCCACCGGTACTCCGCGTCCGTACCGCCACGGGGCCCACCTCCATCCTCTACCCACCTGCCACCGACGAACCGGGAACGGTGGTGGGGGTCGACACACGGTCGACCCCGCGCGAGGGTGCGCTCGACGTGGAGGGGGAGCGACGGACGTGCCGCCCGAGCCGGACGGCACGCACACCCGGGGAGAACGGCGGTGGGGGCGCCCCGGGAGGCGCCCCCACCATGGTGATGCCCGACTACACGGCGTTCATCAGGGCGGGCAGGGCCGCCTCGTAGGACTCGCGCAGTTCGGTGAGCGGGATGTCCAGCGCCCCACCGCCGTGGGTGATCGACAGGGAGTCGCCGCCCACCAGGCCGATCTGCTCCACCGGAACGCCGTGCTCGCCGGCCAGGGACACGAAGGACTCCTCCTCACCGGGCTTGACCGCCACGATGGCGCGGGCACCGGACTCGCTGAACAGGGCGGTGAACACGTCCCCGTCCAGGGTCACCCGCACACCCCGGTCCCCGCGCATCGCCGACTCGGCCAGCGCCACGGCCAGGCCTCCGTCGGACAGGTCGTGTGCGGCGTCGGCCAGGCCGCGTTCGGCGGAGGCGATCAGGACCTCCGCCAGGGCGGCCTCGGCGGCGAGGTCGGCCCGCGGGGGGAGTCCGCCCAGGTGGCCGTGGACGGTGTCGGCCCACGCCGAGCCGCCGAACTCCGGCCGGGTGCGTCCCAGCAGGAAGACCCGGGCGCCGTCGGTGGCGAAACCGCTCTTCAGGCGGGTGCGCACGTCGTCGATGACGCCGAGCACGCCGATCACCGGAGTCGGATTGATCGCCACGTCACCGGTCTGGTTGTAGAAGCTCACGTTGCCGCCGGTGACCGGGGTGCCCAGTTCTCGGCAGGCGTCGGCCAGACCTCGTGTGGCCTCGGCGAACTGCCACATCACCCCCGGGTCCTCCGGCGAGCCGAAGTTGAGGCAGTTGGTCACCGCCAGCGGACGCGCACCCGTCGCGGCGACGTTGCGGTAGGCCTCCGCGTACGCCAACCGGGTGCCCGTGTAGGGGTCCAGTCGGGTGAAGCGCCCGTTGCCGTCGGTGGACAGGGCCACGCCCCGGTGGGAGTCGTCGGAGATACGGATCATCCCGGCGTCGTGCGGCGCGGACACCACCGTGTTGCCGCGTACGTAGCTGTCGTACTGTCGGGTGATCCACGAGGGGTCGCCCACGCCCGGGGCGCCCAGCACGCGCAGGAGCTGCTCGCGCAGCTCGGTGTCGTCGGCGGGACGGGCGAGCCTTCCGGCGTCGTCGGCCTGGAGCGCGTCCTGCGAGGCGGGGCGCGTGTACGGGCGCTGGTAGACGGGCCCCTCGTCGGCGGCGGTGCGCGGGGGGATGTCCACCACGGTCTGACCGTGCCAGGTCATCACCAGACGGCCTCCGCGCTCGGCCTCCTCGGGGGTCACCGAGGTGACCTCGCCGATCTCGGCGGCCAGGATCTGCCACTTGTCGCAGATGGACAGGAACTCGTCCAGTTTCGAGGGCTCGACGATCGCCATCATGCGTTCCTGGGACTCGCTCATGAGGATCTCCTCGGGAGTGAGTCGGGGGTCGCGCAGGGGTACACGGTCCAGCTGGACGCGCATGCCGCCGGTTCCGCCCGCCGCCAGCTCGGTCGTGGCACAGGAGACGCCCGCGGCCCCCAGGTCCTGGATGCCCACGACCAGGTCCTTTTCGAACAGTTCCAGGCTGCACTCGATGAGGAGCTTCTCCATGAACGGGTCGCCGACCTGCACACTGGGACGCTTGGTGTGCGACTCGTCGTCGAAGGTGGCGCTGGCCAGTACCGAGGCGCCGCCGATCCCGTCGGGTCCGGTGGTGGAACCGAACAGGACGACCTTGTTGCCCGGGCCGGACGCCTGCGCCAGCTTGATGTCCTCGTGCCGCATCACACCCACGCACAACGCGTTGACCAGCGGGTTTCCGATGTAGCCGGCGTCGAAGCCGATCTCGCCGCCGATGTTGGGCAGGCCCAGGCAGTTGCCGTAGAAGGAGATGCCCGACACCACGCCGGGAAGCACCCGCTTGGTGTCGTCGGCGTCGGCGGGGCCGAACCGCAGAGCGTCCATCACGGCGATGGGGCGGGCGCCCATGGTGAGGATGTCGCGGACGATGCCGCCCACACCGGTGGCCGCGCCCTGGTGCGGTTCCACGTAGGAGGGATGGTTGTGCGACTCGATCTTGAACGTGACCGCGCGGCCCTCGCCGACGTCCACCACACCCGCGTTCTCGCCCATGCCGACGAGCAACGCGTCGCTCTCGGGGGCCTTCTCCCCGAACTGGCGCAGGTGCACCTTGGAGGACTTGTACGAGCAGTGCTCGCTCCACATGACCGAGTAGATGGCCAGTTCGGAGGAGGTGGGGCGGCGTCCGAGGATCTCGCGGACACGCTCGTACTCGTCCTTGGGCATGCCCAGTTCGGCATACGGCTGCGGTGTGTCGGGGCTGTCGTGAGCCACGGCGACGGTGTCGAGACCAGGTACTTCAGACATGCGTGGTTCCGTTCGGGATGTGCGGATGTGGCCGAGCCGTGGCGTCCGCCGACCGGCGCGGAAGGTCGTGCTCAGGAGGTGGCGTCCCCGCCCGCTTCGCCGAGCATCAGCATGGCGGGGGACTCGGGGTCGTCGTGCGAGGAGGTGTCGGCCACCATGTAGTCACCGTTGCTGAGGAAGGACTGTCCGGCGGGGGCGCCCTGGGGACGCTGTTCCTCCCAGCCCCGCTCGGCGAGGTGCTCGACCACCGTCTCGACGGACTCCCGGGAGTCCTCGGGCAGTTCGCCGTCGGCGGTCATGACCATCACCAGCCGGACGCACTCGGTCCCCTCGCAGTACACGTCGGCCTCGGGGTCGGAGGCGTAGGACAGTCCGGCGGGGGCCTGCCCGAGCACCTCCACGTCGGGCGGCGCGTCCGGGGGCGGAGCGGCGCCCCGACCTCCGTCCCGCGGGTTCTGCTCCTGTGGCGGCGCGGCGATCGGTGCGGTTCCAATGGCGTTGAACAGGCCGACGGCCGCGGACACCACCAGACCGACGATGGCCAGCCCGACGAGGACGAACATCGTCTTCTTGGAGCGCAACAACGCCATCATCGGCCTACCCCCTGTTCGCTGTACGGCTCAGGCGTTCGCCGGAGAACCGGCGGCCAGATGGGCGAGGATCGAGGAGAAGAAGCCCAGACCGTCGGTGGACGGTCCGGTGAGCGCCTCCACCGCGTGCTCGGGGTGCGGCATGAGCCCCACGACGTTGCCGTGCTCGTTGGTGACACCGGCGATGCCGCGGCGCGAGCCGTTCGGGTCGCCTCCGGTGTAACGGACCACGACCCGGCCGGTGGCCTCCAGCTCGTCCAGGGTGCGTTCGTCGGCGACGTAGCTTCCCTCACCGCTCTTGAGCACGACCAGGATCTCCTGGCCCTCGGTGTAGGAGTTGGTCCACGCGGTCGCGCCGTTCTCCACGCGCAGGGTCTGTTCGCGGTTGACGAAGCGCAGGGAGGAGTTGCGGGTCAGGGCGCCGGGGAGCAGGTGGCTCTCGCACAGGATCTGGAAGCCGTTGCAGATGCCCAGGACCGGCAGGGCGCCCGAGCGGGCGGCCGGCACCAGCTCCGACATCAACGGAGCGAATCTGGCGATGGCGCCGCAGCGCAGGTAGTCGCCGTAGGAGAAGCCGCCGGGCAGGACGACGGCGTCCACGCCCCTGAGATCGGCGTCGGCGTGCCAGAGGGAGACGGGTTCGGCTCCCGCCAGCGCGACCGCGCGCGCGGCGTCCTTGTCGTCTAGTGATCCTGGGAAGGTGACGACGCCCACACGGGCTGTCATGGGCACACTCCGAGAGGTATGGGTACGGTCCCTCCCCGCGTGCGCGGGGAGCGTTGGCGGGGAGATCCCGGTCCCGTCGCCGGGGACGGTGCGTCCGCACTTTGCAGCGTACCCGCTCACCTGTGCTCGGGTACGACACAGTCCTCGCCCGAGAGGGGTGGAGTTGGAGGATCGTCCGAGTCGGGCGTCCCCCGTCCGGTCGTGGCGGTGTGGGATCCGACAGGTGCTCCGGGCCGCGTGGCCTTCTCGGGCGGGGCGCGGGGGCCGTTCGGAGGCGGGCGCGTGGGGGCCGTTCGTCCTGTGTGGTATCCGTCACGGGGAATGCTCGGGGTGTGGCTCGGGGGTCTTGCGTGCCCCTCGGGGAGGGCCCTCCGCCCTCCGCGCGGACGGTGCGCGGATGCGGGTGGCCGTTAAAGAAGGGCGTAACGCTGGACCGGTATGCCTCCGGTCGGCTTCTTCGGCGAGGGTCCGTCGCATGAGGTGAGCCTCTTGCGCAACAGGACCGTCGTTCTTGGTTCTCCCTCGAAGGCGACCTCGTCCATGAGATAGCGCATCAACAGAATGCCCCTGCCCGATTCTGCTTCCAGACCCGGGAGGGGCATGCGTTCGGCGGCGAACCTCTCGGCCAGCGCCGCGGGATCATGCACCTTTCCCGTATGGGATACGCGCAATTGGCACCAACTCCCGCCCATCTCGGCCTCGACCATGTAGCCGGACGCCGGCTCACCATGATCGATGACGTTGTCACAGGCCTCGGAGACGGCCAGGAGGATGTCGTCGACACAGCCCCGGCACACCCCTGCCCGAACGAGGAGGGTGCCGAGGACGTCGCGTGCGACGGCGACCGTGTACGCCTGCCTGGGGAGGGAGAGCGAGAAAACGGCGTCCATTCGTCCACCTCTCGTGCTCCGTCGTCGTGTTTCAACCCGGCATGTGGGAGAACCTTCCCCAGAGGCGGAGGAAGTAAAACGAACACCCGTGTCCATCAGGGGACACGGGTGACTTTTCTGGTACTTCTGGCACTTCAGGCACTAGGTGAACGAATTCATCGGATTTTCACCGGTCATTCCGAGCACCCGGCCTCTCTGGGGACGGAGGGGACGCGGGGGTGCGCGAACTCACACGGACGCTCTCGGGGTTCGGTCCCTCACCCCCGGAGAACCGGCGGGCGCCTCGATCCCTTCCGTCGACGTGATCGGCGGGGCCGGAGGTCACTTCTCCACGCGGACCTCGTAGTCCTCGATCACGGTGTTGGCGAGCAGGGTCTCGGCCAGGCGACGGACGTCGGCCAGCGTGCTCTCGTCCACCTCTCCCTCGACCTCGACCTCGAAGCGCTTGCCCTGACGGACCTGGCCGATCCCCTCGAAACCCAGCCGGGAGCAGGCACCGGCGATGGCCTGGCCCTGGGGGTCCAGGATCTCGGGCTTGAGCATGACGTCAACCACGACGCGGGCCACAGGGTCCTCCACAAGGAAACAGGGTGTGCCGCACGTGCCTGCGGCGGGCGGGCCGCTTCTCCTCGCATCGGAAGGAAGGGCGCGACGCAAGCGTACGGCACTCGGGAGTGGGTAGGCGTCCTGACCAGGAAGCGCGCCGTGCCTTTACCGCACTCTGACCAGTGCTGGTGAACGAGGAGGAGCTCCCGTGACACGTATCACTCGGATTGATGTCATCATTGGGAGCTCGCGGTTGCGTCTACCAGAGTGGAAGTGATCGTCCGGTTGTCCCGAGGGGGAATCTTGACGACTGTCGAAATGGATCAGACCTCCACGACCGGTGAGACCCGCGACGAAGAGCAGAAGCTGGACTTTGCCACCGCGGTGACGCCGTTCGCCGACCAGCTCTATCCTACGGCCCTGCGGATGACGCGAAACCCCGCCGACGCGGAGGATCTCGTTCAGGAGACCTTCACCAAGGCGTTCGCCAATTTCCACCAGTTCCGTACGGGCACGAACCTGCGTGCCTGGCTTTACCGCATCCTGACCAACACCTTCATCAACAGCTACCGCAAGAAGCAGCGCGAACCGCGCCAGGAGACCACCGACGAGATCAAGGACTGGCAGCTCGCCGCGGCCGAGACGCACACCTCCTCCGGTATGCGGTCCGCCGAGAACGAGGTCCTCGACCGCCTCCCCGACTCCGACATCAAGCAGGCGCTCGCGCGGCTGCCCGAGGAGTTCCAGGAGGTCATCTACCTCGTCGACATCGAGGGCTACGCCTACAAGGAGGTGGCCGAGCGCATGGGGACCCCGCTGGGAACGGTGATGTCCCGCCTGCACCGCGCCCGTCGCCAGCTCCGGGAGATGCTCACCGACTACGCGCGTGATCTGGGGATGCGGGTTCCCTAGGCCCCCGCCCGGGTGAGCGGTCTCCCGCCCGCCCTCTCCGCCCTCAGGGGTCGTGCCACGCGCAGCCCCTCTTCGGGAGACCCCGCACGAGGCGAGGTTCCCGGCCTCCATGGCTTCCTCCGTCGCCTCATCCCCCACCCGTCTCATCCGATGACTGGAGGACTGTGCCGCACGACGAGTGCGCCTCCTCCGGCCCCCCGGACGTGAACCAGGCCTTCACGGCACGCCCGAGCGGTCCCGGCCACCAGGACCGCTCGGGCGTCGTCATGCCCTCCGTCCCGTGGTGTCGAGACGCCACCAGGGCCTTGTCAATGTTAGGAAGCCCTGGTAATCCCCCCGTCCGACGGCCCAGGATGATGGGCTGAAGCTGAAAAGTGACGCTGAGGGCTTGCGCTCTCCATGGTGAAGTCTGTCACGATATGGGGAGGGCTGTCCGCCTCTCCCACCACCCCGGGAGGGCGGGCCGTGATTTGGCCGATCAGCGTTCACCCACGCGAATGCGGCCCTGAGAATCCCGAGGAGCGACGTGTCGGACACCACCGCGCACGAGGAACCGGAGCTCATCCAGCTCCTGACACCGGAAGGGGAACTGACCGGACACCCCGACTATCCCTTGGACATCAGCGCGGAGGAAGTCCGCGCGCTCTACCGCGACCTGGTCCTGGTACGCCGGGTCGACAGCGAGGCCGTATCCCTCCAGCGTCAGGGCGAGTTGGGGCTGTGGGCCTCACTGCTCGGGCAGGAGGCCGCGCAGATCGGCTCCGGCCGTGCGCTGCGGGACAACGACATGGCCTTCCCCTCCTACCGTGAGCACGGCGTCGCCTGGTGCCGAGGCATCGCCCCCAAGGAACTGCTCGGCATGTTCCGCGGCGTCACCAACGGTGGCTGGGACCCCCACGCGCTGGGCTTCCACCTGTACACGATCGTGATCGGCAGCCAGGCACTGCACGCCACCGGCTACGCCATGGGCGTCCAGCGTGACGGCGCCGTCGGCGGTGAGAACGGCACCGCCGTCATCTCCTACTTCGGAGACGGGGCCACCAGCCAGGGCGACACCAACGAGGCGTTCAACTTCGCCGCGGTCAACAACGCCCCGGTGGTCTTCTTCTGCCAGAACAACCAGTGGGCCATCTCCGAGCCCCTGGAGCGTCAGGCCCGCGTGCCGATCTACCGCCGCGCCGCCGGATTCGGCTTCCCCGGCCTGCGCGTGGACGGCAACGACGTCCTGGCCTGCCTGGCGGTCACCCGGGCCGCGCTGGACAACGCCCGCGAGGGCAACGGCCCCACGCTCATCGAGGCGTTCACCTACCGGATGGGCGCCCACACCACCAACGACGACCCCACCCGTTACCGTGAGGCCGCCGAGTTGGACGAGTGGAAGGCCAAGGACCCGATCCTCAGGGTGCGCCGTTACCTGGAGAAGAACGGCCTGGCCGACGAGGAGTTCTTCGCCTCCGTCGACGCCGAGGCCGACAAGCTGGGCGAACAGGTGCGCACCGAGTGCCGCTCCCTGCCCGACCCCGAGCCGCTCGACATCTTCCACGAGGTCTACGCCGAGCCCAACACCCACATCGACCAGCAGCGAGCCGAGTTCGCCGACTACCTGTCCTCCTTCGAGGGCGTGGGCGCGGAAGGAGGCCGCTAGGCCATGGGAACCAACCTCACCATCGGTAAGGCCATCAACGCCGGTCTGCGCGCCGCGATGGAACACGACCCCAAGGTCCTGGTCATGGGCGAGGACGTCGGTAAGCTCGGCGGAGTCTTCCGGGTCACCGACGGCCTGTACAAGGACTTCGGAGCCGACCGTGTCATAGACACCCCGCTCGCCGAGTCCGGCATCGTCGGCACCGCGATCGGTATGGCCCTGCGCGGCTACCGACCCGTGGTCGAGATCCAGTTCGACGGGTTCTTCTTCCCGGCGACGAACCAGACCTTCACCCAGTTGGCCAAGATGCGCCGCCGTTCGGCGGGCAAGCTCAGCGTGCCCGTGGTCATGCGCATCCCCTACGGCGGCGGTATCGGCGCCGTGGAGCACCACAGTGAGTCCCCCGAGGCGTACTTCCTGCACACCGCGGGTCTGCGCGTGGTGACGGTCGCCAACCCCGAGGACGCCTACTGGATGATCCAGCAGGCCATCCGCAGCGAGGACCCGGTCGTCTTCCTGGAGCCCAAGCGGCGCTACTACGAGAAGGCCGAGGTCGACACCGAGGCCCCCATCGCCGAGGCCACCCCCATGGGCGTCGCCCGTGTGGCGCGCCCCGGAACGGACGTGACCCTGCTGGCGTACGGACCCATGGTCAAGACCGCCCTCCAGGCGGCCGAGGCCGACACCGACCACTCCATCGAGGTCATCGACCTGCGTTCGCTCTCCCCGGTGGACTACACGACCGTGTTCGAGTCGGTGCGAAAGACCGGCCGGCTGGTCGTGACCCACGAGGCCACCCTCACAGGAGGTCCCGGCGCGGAGATCGCCGCCCGGGTGACCGAGGAGTGCTTCTACCACCTGGAATCACCGGTGATCCGTGTTGCCGCCTTCGACACGCCGTATCCGCAGTCGCGTCTTGAGGAGCACTATCTTCCGGACCTTGATCGCGTTCTGGACGGTGTCGACCGGGCGTTCGCGTACTAGGGGAGCGGGGAAACCGAAGAGCATGACGATTTCCAAGAACGAGCCGGCCGTCGGCGGCGTGCAGTCGTTCAAGCTGCCCGACGTGGGAGAGGGCCTGGTCGAGGCCGAACTCCTCACCTGGTACGTCAAACCGGGTGACGAGGTCGAGGTCAACCAGATGATCTGCGAGATCGAGACGGCCAAGGCCGTCGTCGAACTGCCGAGCCCGTACGCGGGCAAGGTGCACGAACTGCTGGTCGAAGAGGGCCAGACGGTGGACGTGGGAACGGTGATCATCACCGTGGACGACGGCACCGGCGGCACGGCGAGCGCCTCCTCCACGGGCGCGGCCGAGGAGACCGAGGAGCGGGAGAAGCCGCTGGTCGGCTACGGGGAGAAGGCGGGTTCCACCCAACGCCGTCCGCGTCGCCGTCCCGCCCCCTCGGCTCCGGTGTCGCCGCCCGTGCCCAGACCGGCCGAACCCGCGCCGGCGAACACACCGGCGGTGGGGGAGACCGTTCCGGGTCCCGCCCCCTCGTCCGGACGCCCGCTGGCCAAGCCTCCGGTGCGCAAACTCGCCAAGGACCTGGGCGTGGACCTGGGATCGGTCACCCCGACGGGGGAGGGCGGCGTCATCACGCGTGAGGACGTCCGTGCCGCGGCCGAGGCGGCCCAGGCACCCGCCGCCCCCGAGAAGGCGGCCCCCCAGGTCACCGTGGACCGCGCCGCGCGGGAGCGGCGCGTACCCGTCAAGGGCGTGCGCAAGCACACGGCCGCGGCGATGGTCGGCAGCGCGTTCACCGCGCCGCACGTGACCGAGTTCCTCCAGGTGGACGTCACCGGGACCATGAGGGCCGTCGCCCGTCTGCGGGAGCGGCCCGACTTCGCCGACGTGCGGGTCTCCCCGCTCCTGCTGGTCGCCAAGGCGCTGCTCATGGCGATCCGGCGTCACCCGGAGATCAACGCCTCCTGGGACGAGGACAACCAGGAGATCGTGATCAAGGATTACGTGAACCTGGGGATCGCGGCGGCCACCGAGCGCGGCCTGGTGGTGCCCAACATCAAGGACGCCGACGCCAAGACACTGCCGGAGTTGGCGGCGGACCTGAAGAAGCTGACCGAGACCGCCCGGGCGGGCAAGACCAGCCCGGCCGACATGTCCGGCGGCACCATCACCATCACCAACGTCGGCGTGTTCGGCGTGGACGCGGGAACCCCGATCATCAACCCGGGCGAGGCCGCGATCCTCGCCTTCGGGCAGATCCGGGACATGCCGTGGGTGCACGAGGGCGAACTCGCCGTCCGCAAGGTGACGACCCTGTCGTTGTCCTTCGACCACCGCCTGGTCGACGGTGAACTGGGATCCAAGGTGCTGCGTGACATCGGCACGGCACTGGAGGACCCCGAGCTGACCGCCCTGGCCTGGGGCTAGGGGTCACGATCGCAGGGGGCCGGTGCGAGTTCTTCGCGCCGGCCCCTTCCCACGAGAAGAGTCCGTCTCCCCCAAGGGGAAAGGGGACGGACCCCGCGCTCTCAGTGTTCCCCCTCACACGTGCTGCGACACGTGGTACTCCGTCGCCCGGACCTCCTTGTACCGAAACGGGAGCGGCCTCCCACCGGGCGGATCACGGTCGTGACCGTGCCCGCCCGAGGACGCACCGTCACCGACACCGAAGCCGAGAACCAAAGAAGTGTGTCCGGGGTCTCAAGGGGTGTCGGAGCGAGAGGCGAGGAGAATCCCCCATGGTCGCATGTCAGCACTCCACGGTGTCGCGGGCGCTCGTCGCGTCCGCGGTCGCTTCGGTGATCGCGTTGTCGGGTTGCGGCATCGTCCGCGACATCACGGGCACCCGCGAGGAGTACCCGCTCGCGGAGGAGGTCGCCGAGGAGACGACCCACGAGGAGGGCGACCCTCGGGAGGAACCGGCGGAGGTCGACTTCCCCTACACCCGTGAGGGGCAGATCTTCCAGGACACCGGGCAGGACGCCACGCTGCGCTTCTCCGTCACCGGACTGGAACGCACCGACGAGTACACCGTCCTCTACTACGAGAACACCTACGTCGACCACTTCGAGGGCATCGTCACGAACCTGTCCATGCCCAACACACTGGTGGACCCCGTCAGCGGCCAGGCCTTCTGGGAGTACACGGACGAGGAGGGCTACTACTACGGCTCCGTCGCACCGACCCCGGACGGTTACCCGGTGGAGGTCGGCGCCACCAACCGGTACCGACGCTACTTCCCCCGGTTGCCCGACGAGATCAAGCAGGTGACGTTCGTCGGCAGCGGACTCGGCGCCATGACGGGCATCCCGGTCGTGGACGTGGAGGAGGAACAGCCCGATCCGGTGGACCCCAACGGCGCGGAGATGATCGACCACGGTCCCGAACCCGGCGAGATCGTCGAGTTCGAGAACCTTCGTCCCGAACCCGGTGCGCAGGAGTGGGTCGGTGAGATGGAGAGCTTCGTCGACTCCGACGTGGCCTCCACCACCCGTGACGGGGACACCGAGACGGTCGCGCTCAAGGCGGACGTGATGTTCGACTTCGACTCGGCCGAACTCACCGACGAGGCCGAGGAGGTCGTCCGCCAGGCGGCCCGGTCCCTGGAGAACAACATCGATCCGGACGACCCGGAGATCACCGTCATCGGACACACCGACGGCCGTGGAGACGACGACTACAACCAGGACCTGTCCGAGGAGCGGGCGGAGACCGTGCGCGAGGTCCTGGAGGAGGAACTCGGCGAGGGGTACGGGTTCACCGTCGAGGGACGGGGCGCCTCCGAACTGATCGCGCGGGAGGGCGGTTCCGACGACGAGGAGGCCCGTGCGCGCAACCGACGTGTGGAGTTCGCCTACCGGGTGGACCGGTCCGACGAGGGGCTGACCAGCGGACGCGGTGAGGACCTGCTGGGCTCCAGCGAACGGCACGTCTTCCCGCCGGCGAAGTTCGTCGCCGACGACACGGCCGAGGTCGTGGCGACCGCGACCGACGGCGACGTGCGGCTCGACGTGCACCCGCTGCGCCGTGACGGGGCGTACGTGATCAGCACGGTCACGCTGACCAACACCGGGGACGAGCCCGTGCTGCCCGACATGGGCGGAGAGGACGCGGTCAACCCCGGCGGCCCGACCGAGTTCAGCCAGGGCGCGTTGGGCGGTTTCCAACTGCTGGAGCCGGACACCGACCTGGTCCGCTACGTGACCCTGATGAACTTCGGTGGCGAGACCTACTCGGGCTTCGCCGACGAGGTCCACGAGATGCAGCCCGGCAACACCTACCAGCTGGTCGCGGTGTTCGCCGCCCCGCCCGTGGAGGTGAGGGAGCTGACGCTGAGAGCAGGGCCGTTCGGCGAGATCGAGGACGTGCCCTTCGGAAAGTGACCCGCCGCCGTTCGCCGAGAGGCCCGTTCCCAGCCGGGGGCGGGCCTTTCCCGTGTCCCTCTCCGGCGACGGCCCGCAGGCGGAGAGGCGACCGGCGTGGACACCCCACACCGGCCGCCTCCACGGGAGGGCCCCGACCGGACGGTCAGGGTCGGCCGTCTCCGCAGTCGACGTAGTCGATGATGCTGGCGGTGTACTCCTCGTGGTTGTCGAGGGTCTCCCAGAACTCCTCCATGTAATCGTCGACGAACTCCTCACCGGTGACGGTTTCCCCGCACCAGGTGACTTCGTTGAAGTCGACGGCGTTGGCCAGGGCGCCGTCGAGTTCGCCGAGGTGGAGAACCTCCTCGTCCCGCCATTCGTCCTTGTCCAGTTCGACGACGTACCCGTCCTCGGTCTCCTGGAGGATCCGGGTGTCGAAGAGTATCTCCTGACTGCCGGTGCTGTTCTCCAGGACCTCCTCCTGGTCGTTCTCGACGAGCATGCGGTCGAGGGTGCGCACCCTGATCTCGCGCTCCACCCAGAAGAGGGAGACGTGGACTTCGGTCTCCTCCTCCGTGCCCTCCTCCCCGGTCCCGGGGTCGGAGGTCGAGCATGCGGTCAGTGCCGTGCACAGGGACAGGACGGCCGCCAGGAGGAGAGGCGTCCGGGGCTTGTGGCGAATCAACGGGGTTGCTCCGAGGTCGGCCGGGGACGGACACGGTTCGATGCTCCGCCGACTCGTCATTGCCGGAACCATCGTTCCGATCATGGAAGCCCTCGATGTCTCTGCTGGGATGTTCTCTCGCTTCATCGGATGCGCTCGTGCCGGGGTGGCGCCGTTCGCCCATGTGTCACCGGGGTCCGGCCGTTCCGAGCCGTGACCGGGGGGAACGGAAAGGCCGGGGCCGACACGCGTCCGTCGCGTCGACCCCGACCGGACGGTCAGGGTCGGCCGTCTCCGCAGTCGACGTAGTCGGCGATGCTGGCGGTGTACTCCTCGTGGTTGTCGAGGGTCTCCCAGAACTCCTCCATGTAATCGTCGACGAACTCCTCACCGGTGACGGTTTCCCCGCACCAGGTGACTTCGTTGAGGTACATGGCGTCGCCCAGCGCCCCGTCGACCCGGGTGAGGTTGACCTCCTCGGGGCGCCACTCGTCCTTGTCGAGTTCGACGACGTACCCGTCCCCGTCCTCACGGATGATCCGTGAGTCGAGCAGCCGGTCCTTCTTCTCACCGATGCTCTCGACGACCGTCTCCGGATCGCCCTCGGCGAACATCCGGTCCAACGTGAGCACCCTGGCCTCGCGCTCCACCCAGAAGAGAGAGATGTGCTCGGAGGACGATTCCGCTTCGGTTTCGGGCTCGGGCGTGGAGCAGGCGGACAGGGCCAGGCAGGAGGACAGAGCGAGCGCCGGGAAGACGCGGACACGGCCATCGCGAAGGGTCAACGTATCTCTCCAGCTCGTCTCGGCTGCTGTTCGCGGCCGACCGCTCATCGGCTCTCTTCCTCCGCTCACTTGCTGTTCTCGAAGAACGCGTTCGTGTCCTGGTACGAACTGCTCCACTGGCCGAAGAAGTCGCCCACACGCTTGTGGCCTGGCTGTGTGCGTCCGTCGCTGGTGGTGATGTCCACGTCGTCCATGATGTTGCTGATGGCGCCGTCCATCCGGTCGAGGTCCCTGTCCTCTGTTCGTGGTCATCCGAGCAGGAGGGTAGCGGTGAACAGCACCGGGATGGTGAGCAGGGTGGTCAGCAGTACCACCTCGCGGACCATCACCTCCCCGGTGCGGTACCGGGTGGCGTAGGTGAACACGTTCTGGGCGGTGGGAAGCGCCGCCAGCACCACCATCGAGAAGAGGTCGAAGGAGCCCAGCTCGAAGACCAGGGCGCCCAGGAGCCACGCCACGAGGGGCTGGAGGACGGACTTGAGGGCCACCGCCACCAGGACCGGCACACGTTCGGGTCCGCGGCCGGGAAGGGAGCTGCCGTGCAGGGAGATCCCGAAGGCCAACAACATGGCCGGTACGGCCATACCGCCGATGAGGTGGAAGGGTTCCATGAGGGCCTCGGGCGGTGTCCGGCCCGAGGCGGAGACCGCCACACCCGCGAGGGACGCGATCACCACGGGATTGCGGACCGGGGTGCCCAGGGCTCGGCGTAACACGGGCCCGGGGCCGCGCACGCCGCCGTCGCGCAGGTCCAGGACGGTGAGTCCGACGGGGGCCATGACCAGGAGCTGCGTCAACAGGATGGGCGCCACCAGGGAGGCGTCGCCGAGCACGTAGACGGAGATCGGGATGCCGAGGTTGCCCGCGTTGACGTAGGAGGAGGAGAGCGCGCCGATCGTGGTCCGTCCCGCGTCCATGCGCCGCACCAGCCCGAAGAGGGTGAAGGCGAGCGCCACGGCGGCCACACTGAGGACGCTGACCAGGACCGGTCCGGACACCAGCACGGAGAGGTCGACGTCGGAGAGGATGCCGAACAGCAGGGCGGGACCGGCCACGTAGAAGGCGAGCCTGGTGAGCACGTCCTTGGCATCGGGGCCGAGGAGCGGGATCCGTCCCAGCATGTAGCCGATGACGACGACGCTGGTGATGACCCCGAAACCGACGAAGACCCCGGACAAGGGGCGCCCCCACTGTGCACGCGTGAAATGACCGTGGAAACGCTATCCGAGCTCGTGCCGGGGCGGTACGTCACAGATCACGTCACCGGGTGACGTCGCAGGGCGCCACGACAGCGGAACCGTGTCCGAGCGTTCTCAGTCGTCGGCCGCAGCGCTCGGTTCGGGAGAGGGGTCCGGCTCCTCCTCGTCCTCTTCCTCCTCTTCGGCGGCCTCCTCCTCGGCCTGGCGTTCGGCCTCGGCCCGGGCGGCGGCTCGGGCCGTGCACACCTCTTCGGAGGGAGCGGCCGAGCCGTCCACGGCGATGACCGTGAAGCAGTACTCCCTGACGGTGTCGCCGGTGATGATCTGTGCGGACACCACACCGGGGCCGGTCCGGGCCACGGTGAGCGGTGTGTGGCCGCTGGGCCCGCCGAGCACGAAGAACGACGCGGTACCGCCGCTGTTGTCGGTCCACGCCAACTCGACCGCGCCGAGGTTGTCCGTCAGCAGGACGCCCGATGGTGCGGAGACCGCGGGCGGCGCCGAGGGTTCGACGACCGGACCGATCTCCTCGTCCTCCTCGGTGACCTCCTCCCCGGCGGCGGGTTCCGGTTCGGCCTGTTCCTCGGCCGCCGCCGGTGCCGGGGCCTGCGAGCCCGTCGCGGCGAACACGCTGGAGACACCGGTGAGCAGCAGGATGCCGCACACGGTCACGGCGATGTGGAGATGGCGGCGCCACCGTGCCTGCCCGGGGTGGGTAGGCGGGGTCGGGTCGAAGGACTCCTCCTCGTCCGGTCCCGTGCTCTCGTCCACGGGGAGGAAGGAGGACTCGGCCGTACCGGTCCAGCCCTCCAACCGGGACCAGGCGCGCAGGGGGGAGATCTCCTCGCCGCGCAGCTTGGCCATCATGATCTCGGCGGTCCCGCCCGCGTCGGTGGCGGGGAGCCTGCTGCCCTCCAACCCCGTGTGCCGCCGCGCCGGCTCGGGGGACTCCGTGGGCGGGGCGGGACGTGGCGGGCGCAGGGCCCGGGATCGCGGTGGGGCGGGCTGAGCCTGCTGGTCGGGGGGCAGAGGTCGGCTCGGTGGGGACTGTGGTCCGGTCGACGGGGACGGGGGGCCGTCGGTCGGCGTGACCGGGGCCGCCGGAGCGTGCGACGTCTGGGGGCCCGAAGTCGGAGACCACGCCACGGGTGGCTGTGGGTCCGGACGTGGAGAGGGGTGCGGACCGATCCCCGGGGAGACCTGGGGGCCCGAGGGTACGGAGGGAGGCGCCTGGGGCCCCATGGGGGGAGTGGACGCGTCCTGGTGGTGCTCCGCCCTGGCGTAGGGCGGCGGTGGGACCTGTGGCCCCGAGGGGGGCCGGGTGTAGGTGTCCGGCGCCTGCGGGGGCGGTGGTGCGGCCTCGGGCCCGGACATCGGGGCCTGAGGGCCCGACATGGGCGCCTGGGCTCCGCTGAGGGGAGTCTGGCCTCCGGTCGAGCCGGGCAGGGCCGTCGCGGGCTTGGAGGTGCGGGCCTGTTCGAAGGCCGAGGCGAAGGCAGCGGCGGTCGGGAAACGCTCCTCCGGCAGTTTGGACAACGCGCGGGTGAGCACGCCGCGCAGCTTGCGGGAGATGTCGGAACGGGGGACGGGCCTGGGCTCCTGCGTCATTACCCGTTCGGCGTAGGCCCGGGGGTCGAAGGGGCCGCCGTCCGTCGCGGCGAAGGGGGTGTGACCCACCAGCATCGTCCAGACGGTGGACGCCAGCTGGTAGACGTCGGAGGCGGGCGTACGCGGCTCGCCCCGCAGCGCTTCGGGCGCGGAGTGCAGGAACGACTCGGAGTTCGGATCGGGCGGGGGCAGGGCCTCACCGGAGCGGTGGACGGAACCGAAACCGGTGAGCACCGGGGTACGGCCCGCCCGGAGGATGTTGCCGGGGCAGACGTCGTTGTGCACCAACCCGCGGCCGTGCATCGAACCCAGTGCCGCCGCCACGCTTCGTGCGATGGCTGCGGACTCCGGGACCGGAGCGGGGCCCTTGCGGGCGAGCAGGTCGCCGAAGGAGCCGTCCGGATAGAACGGCAGCACCACGAACAGGTCCCCGTCGGTGGTGGTCCCCGCGTCCAGAAGGGGGACCACACCGGACACCCCGCTGAGCTCGCGCAACTGGTCCAGTTCGGCGCGGCCCAGGTGCGGGGGCAGGACCTTGAGGACGACGTCGGCGCCGCTCGTGGAGCGGATGGCCCGGATGATCCGGGCACGGCGCCCCTGGCGGAGCAGGGCCGGGGACTCGTACCCGGGCGCCCATGCGGTGTCTTCGGAGCCGGACACGGGTGAGCGACCCCCTGGTCGTGTTCGTGCTGGAGGGTCCTCCGTCCGAGGACGAAGGGGTGGATCCATGCGCTAGCGGTGTTCTGCGGAGACCTCGGCGAGCGGGCCCTGGCTCACCGGCTGGCGGCCCCACCCGCGCTCCTCGTTGACCTCCTGCTGCTTGCCGAAGGCCCCGATGAGGGCGATGACCCCGCAGATCAGCGCGGTGAGGATGAGTCCGCCGATCACCGCCGGCCACACCTGCTGGCGGCGGCGCCAGTACCGGCTCGATCCGTACAGCAGGGCCGAGCGCAGCTGGCGGTGCCGCAGGGCGTCCGCCTGGAGGACGTACTTCTCCTCGTCGGGCGTGTAGTGGAACGCCTCGGGAAGCTGCGGATCCGGGTCCGCCTGGGTGGGAGGAGCGGGTGGGGACGACATCGCCGCTCAGCCTACTAGAACAGTCCGTCGAGGTAGCGGGTCAGCCTGTCGTAGTTGTCCGCGGTGTCGCTGGTGGCGGCGATCACCTTGGCGAAGGCGTTGTTGACCTCGGAGAAGTGGGTGTCGAACTCGGTGGCCTTGGCCTGGAACTGGGCGCTTCCGGAGCCCTCCCACTGGCTGACGGTGGTCTCGGACTGCTCGTTGATCTGGCTCATGATCGCCGCGAAGCGACCGAGGTGGGCCTGCTGGTCCTCGGCCAGACCCTGTAGGCCTGAGACGTTGCCGTAAACGTCGAACTGGGCACCCATGGGGAACGCCTTTCTTCGGAAGAGAGGAGGTAGGGGGGACTGCTCAGGCGTTGACCGGGCGCGACATGGCGCCGAGGTCGTTGTTGGCCTGGGAGAACTGGTCGCTGGATTCGGCGTCGGTCCGGCTGAACTCCTGCTGGCCCTCGTTCAGCTTGATGCCGTTCTGACTGCACCAGGTCATCAGCTCCTCGAAGCGCAGGGCGAGCTCCTCCTGGGCCTTGTTGAAGTCGGCGAGGGCCTGCCCCTGCAAGGAGTCGCCGGTGTTGCTCAGGTCCTGGAGGAGCTGGTTCACCTGGGAGCGGATGTTGTCGGACTCCTGTCCGAGCTGCTCACCGCCCATGGAGAGACTGTTGACGTTTTCAAGACCGACGTGTGACATCGGGTTCCTTCCGGGAGGTCGTCGGAGATGGGGGTTCCCCTGCGGAGGCCGTGTTCAGCCGGAGGTCTCCTGCTGCCCAGGGTGGGAGGGGAGATTACGGACGATAGTAAGGACCGCCTCTTTGGGTCAACGGAGCGGTGCTTTTCGTGACACCGGGGGAGGAGTGAGAATTCTCCCTGCCCGACGGACGAACCGGGACGGTCGCCAGAGCATCGAATGTGCGACGAAAAACGACCGCCTCGTGAGAGGGCGGCGAGGCTCCGGAGTCAGTCGGATTCGCCGGTGCCGCAGTCCACGTAGTCGGTGATGCTGGCGTAGTAGTCCTCGGCGGTGTCGAAGGCGCCGTCGAACCTGGCGACGTACGCCTCGACGAACTCCTGGCCGTTCCTCGCAGGGTCGCACCACGTGACCTCGTTGTAGTCCATGGCGTCGTAGAGCGCGGAGTCGAGCTTCCCGGTGGTGCCGGGCTGCACAGCCCACGAGTCCTTGTCCAGCTCCACTCTGTACCCGTCACCGTCCTCCACGAGGACACGGAATCGAATGAGATCCTCGCTGCTGTCGCCAGTGTCGGCCACGACCTCCTCGGAGTCGCCCTCCTCCAGCATGCGGGCGAGGGTGCGCACGCTCGCCTCCCGGGTGACCCAGGAGGAACGGAAGTGGGGTCCTTCTTCTCCGGTCGTGCTTTCGGCCTCCGGCTGCAGACCGTCCTCGGAAACGGTGGCTGAGCACGAACTCAGCACTAGGACGGCCGACAGTGTGCTGGCCAACAGCGCGGTGTGTGGCGGAAGAGTCGGAGAGGCGGGCCGACACCCGCGCCGTGGTGCCATTAGACCAGGAAGCGGTGAGAGGAGCCTTCGTTTCACTCGCATGGCGTGCTCGCCGGTTCTCTACAGCCGACCGGTTCCGCAGTCCACGTAGTCGGCGATGCTCTCCTCGTACTCCTCGACGGTGTCGAAGGCCTGCTGAAATTCTCTAGTGTAAGAGTCAATGAAATCTTCGCCGTTCATATTCTCCTCGCACCAGGTGACCTCATTCGGGTAAAAAGAATTATAGAGCGCTTGGTCAAGCTGATTAAGACTCGGAGCGGTTTTCAGTCGCCATTCTCTCTCGTTTGTTTCAACGTAATATCCTTCCGTTTTCGGGCGGATGATCCTGGCATCTGTTAACATTTTCATCGAATCTTCTTCGATATTTTTTATGACTTCTTCTTCTCCGTTCTCAGTAAACATTCTTTCTAGGGTCGCTACCATCAGTTGTCGCTCCACCCAGATGAAGCTGACATAGGAAGAGGATGGTTTGTCGGTCGGTTCTCGGGGGGTGCCCTCTCCGGGGTCCTCTATTGAGCAGGAAGTCAAGAGGAGGGCAGGGGTAAGTGTCAGAATGGCGGCGATGATTTTATTGGAACTGGACAAATTTACCCTCGGGTGTTTCTTTTTTGGGTTTGGTTTTCAATCTTTCTGAGAGAATTCTTGATCTTCGTCGTTTCCCTTAATTGCGGGATTCTCTCTGCCTTTCGAAGAAATTGTTAGTATCGTTGTATGCTCCTGTGAAAGTTCCCGTGAAGTCTTCTACCCTTTCGCTTCCGGATTTCGTGCGTTCGTCGCTAGTTATTATTTCGATGTCGTACATGATGTCACCGAGGGCGTCATCCATGGTGTTCAGTCCATCCCCAGACCGAACACTGCTATTCCAGTTTCCTATGTTCTTTTCTATGGTCAATTCTATGGAGGAGTCCAGGATGAAGTTCTCATCAATGTCATCTGCAGTAAGTACTTCACCTCCTCGTTCGATGGTAAGAACACCTCCTTCCATTAGGGTCCTGAATTCATCAGGGCGAACGACGTTATTGAGCTCCTCTGGGTATTTTTGGGATACGTAGTCCAAGGCCTCAAGTCGAAAATTCTGCTCTATGTATTCTGTGCTTGTATAGGTGGGGTGTCGGGGGGAGACGTCGAATTCTCCGTTGACGATCGCGTCTACGATGCTGTCTGATGCCAGGCCCATCCCCTTGGAAATAGCCTTGCCGATAATCGGTATTTTATCTGCCAGGTTTCCAGCCTCGTCAACCAAAAATCCAGTGACTTGCTTGTTTCGATCTACAGTTTCCTTCAGGTCGGCTGAACGGTCTTCGGAATCCCTTTTAAGGGCTTCCTCCAAAAGCCCTTGAATGGTGCCAGCGCCACGAGCTGTACTCTTTTCTTGTCCGCTTTCCAAGAAGGCCGCGGCTTCGATCTGTTGGTAGATGTCAACAGATTCGACCACATCTGCGGCAGATTCGTCGTTGCCCATGAGGTACTGCATGAATATCGCTCGTTCTTCTGGGCCGATATCAACGATTCTGCTGTCGGGATCGTAATTACCTATTCCTTCTATGGGTGCGCCGGATTCCTCCCACACGCTCCCTTCGGCGAAGCTGTGTATGTGCGCGTTGAAGATGTCGGCGAAGCTGTTGGCCAGCTCGGTGTTGAAGTGGGTGAAGGATGCGTCCTTGTAATCGTTTTCTCCTTCGGTGACGTGGACCCCGGTGTTGATCAAGGACTCGTACATCTCGGGATCGGTCACCGTCTCCATGAAGCCGGCGAAGGCGCGTCCGGCTCGGCTGGATTCCTGGTAGTCGTCACTGTCGAGATCCTCGGCCAGCCAGTCGGTGAGCTGGCGGGCAGTGGCGCCTTCGTCATGCCACTCGTAGGTGAAAAGCCCTTCGACCGCATTGGTCCGCTCGTGTTCGGCGTACTCGATACCCAGTTCGGGGTCGAGGTGGGTGCCGGTGAGCATGAAGTAGTTGGTGTCCTTGTTACGGGTGCCCACATCGACCAGTGGGGCGATCTCCTCAGAAGTCAGCCAGCCGTCGTCGCCCTCACTGCCCCAGTAGTGCAGGTAAGCGCCCGAAGACAGGGACAGGTTGGTGGAGAGCGCGTAGCCGCCCTGGAGTTCGGGGTCGGTGTGCTTGAGTAGATCAGAGAGTGCGCGGGCGTCTTCCTGGTAGACCACCAAGTGGTAGGGCATCTCCTCCCCGCCTGGTTCTTGGAGGAACGGCCCTTCGGCTGCCTTGCGCACGCTCGCGGGCAGATCCTCGTATCCGCCACCTAGGCTCGGGTCCGATAGTGCTAGCAGGCCGTCACCTAGCACACCGAGCGCGTACTCGCGTTCTTCGTCGGTCAGGTGCTCGCCCTCCATCTGGGCCGGCACACCGAGTACGCCCGGTCCCGGGGTGTTCTCCGACTCCAGGCGCTCGTAGAACGCGTCGAGGAAGGCCATCT
>NZ_JASCXJ010000022.1 GCF_030271535.1 Nocardiopsis sp. ATB16-24
GCTCACTCTCCGACCGCACCCGCTTGTAATGGTTGTACACCGCCACCGACAACGCCTTCTTGGCCTGATCCTGACCGATCACATACGAGTCCAGGAACTCATAGATCTCCCGAGGCTTGGGAAGGGACTCGTCCTCGTTCCCCGTGGGAAGGGCGCCGTCCTCGTCCTCCATGATCTCGTTGCACAGGCCGACGCACTCGTCGCAGATGCAGATATGGCCGGGGCCGGCGATCAGTCTGCGGACCTCGCTCTGGTCCTTGCCGCAGAACGAGCATTTGAGCAGGGGCCCACTGGCACCGGTGCGTGTCACTGGAAACGTTCTCCTCACGCGGGTCGCGCCCGGGTGTGTCGGTGAGGTCACAAGCCAGATGTTTTCAACATCCGAAATCTCACGGTATCCCCTGCCGGAACGGGTGGCAAAGCAGCGCCGTCGCGCATCGGTCAACCATGATTGACTTCTTCGGCCTGTCAACATAAGTTGACAAGCCGAGGGTTCGACCTCTCGGACCAGCGAAGACGTGCGCGAAGCCGCAGGGCTTGCGCCTTCCGGAAGCGAGCAGCCGGGGACATGGTGCGTGTCCCGGGAACGGAGGAGACCATGACCGTCGCGTTCGACGACGAGCCCGAGCAGCCGCACGTGTGGACGGACCGCGGTTTCACCGCCCCCGACGCGCGTCGCTGGATCGGGGCGGGGTTCACAGTGGAGGAGGCGGTGCGCTGGCGCGAGGCCGGCGTGTACCGGCCCAGGCCCGCGCAGGCGTGGCGGACCGCGGGGGTGACGCCCCGGACTCTGCGCCCTCTGCTCAGGGCCGGGATGACGCCCCGGGACGCCGTGCGCTGGCACGAGTTCGGCTACTCCCGCGCAGAGGCCGTGGAACGACACCTGGCCGGCGAGCATCCCCGTCCGCGGCGTCCGTGGCGCACGCTGCTGCCCGTACGACGGAGCCGCGGTCTCGACCTGAGCGACGCGCAGGCCGAGTTCATGGACGCCCTGCTGTCGATCGGGGTCCCCGCGACCACGGCCCGCGCCTACCTCGACGCCGGTTGGCGGCGGGAGGAGGCGGCGCTCTGGGCCCACTCGGGGGTCGACCCGGTGCGGGCGGGGGTGTACCGGGCGCTGGGGTTCTCCGCACGCGAGGGGAGCGCGCCGGCTCGGGACGGCCGCGAGGCCCTGGACCTGCTATGCCAGTGGTGGGACGCGGGTGTACCCCGTGGTGAGGTCGCCGCCTGGGTGAGGGCGGGGCTCGGTCCGGCCGCCGCCGCCCGGGCCAGGGCCGAGGGCTCCGGACCACCGACGGTCTGACCCGCTCGTGCGGTCGCCGGCCCCTCGACCTACCCGTGGGCCGTGATCGGGTCGAAGGAGGCCACGGCGTGGCAGGCACCGGGGGCCTCGGAGCGGGCCGTGATCCGCCCGTCCTCGACACGGACGGCGGCCTCCGTGGCGTCGCCGACCGCGGTCACGCCCGCGGCGGCGGCGATCCGACCGGACTCGTCGAACACCACGCGCAGGCGCGGCCAGGCGCTCTCGGGGAAGGCCTGGCGTAGACAGCCGCACAGGTCGGCCACGGCCAGCCGGGCCAGGGGGATCCGTTCCGCCGGGTCGTCGGTGACCACCACGGCGGTCACCTCCACTCCCTCCGGAGCGGAGCGCAGGGCCTCCTCCGCCGCCTCCAGGCGGCCCACTCCCAAGACGGCCACGACCCCGTCCCCCGCCAGGGACACGGTTCGTCGGCGGACCGCGTCGAAGACCTCCGGCGGCGACCACTCCCGATCGACCGGTCCGGCCGAAGGCGCGTACACCAGGCGGGGCGGCGGCCAGGCATCGTCCAGGTCCAGGTCCGCCAGGCGTTCGCAGGCGCGGACCACCGTGAAGGGGTCCACGAAGCCGGGCGCGATCCCGAGCACCTGCCTGGCCCCGTGCAGGGTGGTGAGCACGCTCTCGGCCACGCGCACCCGGCGTCCACCCGGCTCGGACGGGGGCTCCAGCGCCTCCAGCGCGTCGCCGAGCAGGATCGCGTTCAGCCGCATGAGTTGGGCGAACGCGTCGCGGTTCGCGTCGCCGGCGAGGATCTCGGGGGTGAGAGCGGAGCCGATCAGCGAGGGTCGACCCGTGAGGGGGAACCGGGAGACCCAGGCCCGGGCGAGCGCGCCCAGTACGGCGCGAGGGGTGTGTCCGGGCTCGGAGCGCACGTTCTGGGCGACGTGCTCGGCGCCCTCGGCCAGGACCGAGAAGTACAGGGCGCGTTTGCCGGGGAAGTTGGAGTAGACGGCGCCCCGGGTGAGATCGACACGTTCGGCGATGCGATCGACCTTGGCGTCACGGAAGCCGTGCTCGGCGAACTCCTTCCTGGCCGCGGACAGCACACGCGCCCGGTTACGGGCCTGTTGTTCCGCCCTCGTGAGCCGGGCCATCGTCCTCCTTCGCCTCAATGTCCGCCCCATCCTACGTTGGGATATCCCCGTCACCCAGATACTCTCCACATCCAGATGCTGAGAGCATGTGAAGTGAGGGTCCACCGACCATGGGCGCGTACGCGTTCCGCACCCGCGGTCTGGTCGAACGCTTCGGAGGGACCGAGGCCCTGGCGGGGGCGGATCTCGCCGCACGACCCGGTTCGGTGCTCGGTGTCGGGTCTCCCAAGGCCTACATGCAGTACCTGTTCTCGGGGGATCCCGGTCATGGGCGCCGGACCGAACGGCATGCTCTCCAGCGGCCTGAGCATCGACATCGCCATGGAGAAGGGCGTCTTCGACCGGTTCCGCGGCCTTCCCGTCAGCCGGCTCGCCCCCTTCTCGGCTCGGTCCCGGCCGACATGGTCCGGTACGCGGTCGCTGTGGCGCTGCTGTTCGCGATCGCTTCCTTCTGGGGTTCCGGGTCGAAACCGACGCGCCCTCCGCGCTCGCCGCCGCACTGGCGATCGGTTTCGGCTCCGCCCTGAGCTGGGTCACCGTCCTCCTCGGCGTGCTAGTGCGGAACCAGAACACCGTCCTGGCGTTCGCCTTCCTCGCCTTCCTGCCACTGCTGCCGGGGACGAGCCTGGCCGCCCCGGCGGACACGCTCCCGGGCCGGCCGCGCGCCTGGGCGGAGGTCGACCCGGCCTCCCGAGGAAGTACCCGGCGTCCGGGTCCTCGCTCGATCCGAGCCCCGTACCGCGCCCTGTACCCCACTCGCTCGGTGTCCGTCCGGTGTCCCGGTCCCGTGAGGAACCCCCGTGTCGACGGCCCCGGCCTCGAACCGGAGCCCCAGGTTCGGGGAATTCATGCTCTTTTTCCCCTTTGGTGACCTTGACGTGACTCAGGCGACACGGCAACCTCTGACGCACAGCCAGATGTGGGTGCGCGACGGTGACCGCGCCGTCCACCCGGGCACTTCCCCCCGACCCCCGCCCCTCCCCATCCCAGAGCACGTAGATCCCCACAACGGTGTGAGTGCTGTCGAGTGGTCCCGCGGTCGGTCCGACCGTGCCCGTAGCCCCCGCCCGAACGGCGGTGGCGCCACAGGTCGCGGACGACGGGTGACCGACCCGCTCCGTGCTGAGCAGAAGGACTGGGATGCGACAGTCAGTGACATCGTCACGGCATCGGCGTGTGAGCCGGGCCGGCCTCTCCATGGGGACGGCCATAGCGCTGCTCCTGCCGACGGCGGTACCGGCGTCCGCCGAACCCACCACGACGAAGTTGGAACTCGACGAGACGTCGGTGGTGGAGATCTTCCTCCAGGACCGCGACGAGTTGGACCGGCTGGTGGAGCTGGACGGCGACATCGCCCAACTGGAACCGACGGCCGACGGCGGCTTCGTCGCCCAGGCCGTGGTCAGCCCCTTCGCGTTGGACACCTACAACGAGGCGGGCCTCACCTTCGGTGACGTGATCTACACCGAGTCCGACGCCGAGGAGCGTCTGGCCGAGCGGGAGGAGACCATCGCCCGGCTGCGGGCGGAGAACGAACCCGCGGCCGAGGACGGGGTGGGCACCCTGTCCGTCACCGAGGACCTGGAGATCCTCCGGGCGGACTACTTCGAGAGCCGTAACGGCGACTTCCTGTCCGTGGAGGTCAGGTCCAGCCTCGGACAGACCGAGAACTTCCAGCTGACCGTGGAGCGCGACGCCGGGCCCGGCACCGAGATCGGCGACGGCGGAACGCAGACGCTGGGTCGCTTCGTCGACGTCGGCGTGTACATGTACCACCGCGGCCAGGCCCGGGTGGACGAGCGCCCCGAACGCATCCGGGTCACCAGTCCGCACGGCGGCAGTGCCGTGGCGAAGGTCACCGAGTGGCTGCCCGACCCCGACAGGCCCGGGGACCCGCTGCCCTACACCGACTTCCTCAACGCCTACATGACGCCGGGCGAACTCTACGACCGGATCCACCAGATCGCCGACGAGTACCCCGACATCGCCGAGGTCATCGAACTGCCCCACCGGACCAACGGCTACCGCCGTCACGCCCAGGCGATCCTCGGAGTGAGCGTCAACGGCCAGAACGCCGCACGCGGCGTGGTCGTGGAGACACTGGCCTACGGCCACGAGGGAGGAAACGACGTCGTCGTGGACCTGTCGGACCCCTCCAGGCCCGACTCCGCGTTGTCGGTGGACGTGGAGGGCGACGAGATCACCGTCCACCTGGCCACCGACGGCGACGGTGCCGTCACCACCACCGCGGCCGAGGTCGTGGACGCGATCAACGCCGCGGCCGGCGACATGGTCCGAGCCTTCACCTTCCGGGGCAACGCCGGCCAGGGGGTGGTCCGTGCCGAAAGGGTCCAGGCCGACGACTTCCTCAACGCCCCCGAGGAGGTGTCGCGTGAACCGGCCCCGGTCTACGCGCTGCGCATCGGCGCGACGAGGGACGGGTCCAAGACCGGGGTGCTGGGCTATGCCCAGGAGCACGCCCGGGAGTGGCAGACCCCGCTGGTGACCATCGAGACCGCCGAACGCCTGGTGCGCAACTACGGCATCCACGACACCACCACCGAACTGGTGGACGAACTGGACATCTTCCTGATGCCCTCGTTCAACCCCGACGGCGCGAACTACTCCTTCTATGACGTGCCGCTGCACCGCAAGAACATGACCAACTACTGCGACACCGACGGGGCCCGCGACCAGTGGGCCGTGGCGCAGGGAGCGCAGTGGGGCGTGGACAACAACCGCAACTACGGTGCCTACACCCTGTGGGACGGTTACTCCGGCGCCTCCTTCAGCTGCACCGGCACCAGCTTCGCCGGTCCCCGGGAGCTGGGACCGCTCTCCCAGCCGGAGAACAAGAACCTGGTGTGGTTGGTCGACACCCACGACAACATCGACTTCTCGATGAACATCCACTCCTCCGGCGACTACTTCATGTGGTCCCCCGGCGCCTACATCGCCGACGGCCGCGTCTCCACCCCCCGACCGACCGCGATGCAGGAGAGCTACTTCTGGGAGGCCTCCGCCGGCATCCTGGGCGCGATCAAGGAGCACCGCGGCACCGTGGTGACCCCGGCCCGTACCGGCCCGATCATCGACGTGCTCTACTCCGCGGCGGGCAACTCCGGTGACCACCTGTGGTACGAGAACGGGATCTTCGCCTGGAACTTCGAACTGGGCCAGGCCGGGTTCCAGCCACCGTGGGAGGAGGCCCACGCCCAGGGCATGGAGTACGCCAACGGGCTGTACCACATGCTGGAAGTGGCCCTGGACTACCAGAACGACCGGTTCCGGCCGCGTTCGGACGTCTCACCGCGCCCCGGTGAGCACGACGGACCGGTGGAGGTCACCTTCAGCACCAACGAACCCGCCGAGATCTACTACACCCTCGACGGCAGCCGTCCGACCTTCGACTCCCCCAAGCTCGAACTGACGGGGGTGCGCGGCGGTCTGGAGACCCTGCTGATCGAGGAGACCACCACCGTTCACTGGTTCTCGGTGGACATCGCCGGCAACGCCGAAGGCGGTTACGACCCCGACGGCAACGCCCGCAACCACCGCCGGGGCACCTGGACCGTTCTGGAGTAGTCCTCAGAGCACGGTGAGGGGCGCGGGTCGCGGGTCGCCGGTCTCGGACGGGCGCGGACGGCGGCCCGCGCCCCACGTGTGAGGGCTGGAGCCCTGCGAGGGGCGGGGTGGAGACGGCGAGGTGGTGGGGGCGGGTGAGGCCCCGGGGTGGGCGTGGTGGGCGGGCGAGCAGGTGGACGGCGGATCCCGGACGGGTGTGGTGGCCGGGTGTGGACGGCGGTCTCCGACCTACTATTTCCCCGTGATCTTGCTCCCAGCGTCACTGGGAGCGCCCGACAGTGACACCCCGAGCAAGATCACCGGGAATAAGGCACGCTTCTCCACCCGGGCGGCACAGAGGAAGGCCTGCTGTTCCCTGGCGGGGACCGGGAAGGGGCCGAGGAGACCGGAGGAACGGACCACGGTGACGGCCGGGATCGGGAGGCGGCCTTCCCGACACCACCATGATGGACCAGTGGATCTTGCTCCCGGTGCCACCGTCGACGGTCGACAGTGACGCCGGTGTCACTGTCACAGGATCGTGCCGCGCGGCGATCGCCACCACCTCTTGGAGGCGTCCATGGCGCAGATAGACATCGGACCACCGACGGTCTCGTACCCAAGGATCACAGGAACCGAAGCAGTATTACGGATTCCAAGCCCTGAGCGCTTCCCGTCAGGAGGCCCACCCCAATCTAAAGGCCCCTGGAAGTCGTTCCGCCAAAACCTTGGTCATATACGGTAGGGGCATCCAGAACTCCCCTCTCCTGGAACCGACGGCCTCACCACTGCTGACTGGCCGCAAAGCACGCCTTGAGCCAGAGCGCTTCAGAGGGGTCGAGGATCACATCACCGACCACGGGAACGTCTCCAAGAAACCTTCTGGCATCCGGAGAAACGCCTTCCGTGTCGGCCCCCAATGTTGGCGGCCCTTGCATCAGTTTCGGCTTCCAGCCCACATCGGAGTGGAGCAGGATCGCGTGACCCTCACCCTGCTTGCGCACGAAGACCAACTGCCCGCCGTGTTCGTTGACGAAGCGGGACACATAGTCATTCTCTGAAAGAGCATGGCCACTCAGTTTAGAGAGTGTCCGGCCAAGCTCGGCCCGGATTTCCTTGTTCACCCGCAGAACGTTAGCTCCTATGGCATTCTCGTTCAATGGGGTACAGATCAGGATCTACGCTCGTACGACTCATGAGAGAAGCGCGTCGGATGACCGACTCGACCGAGGTCCTCCGCCACCTTGACGCGGCACTCGACTTCACGACCTCGGGCCCGGACACCGGCGGACACCGCTACCCGAGAGGCGCTGCACTCGTCAGGCACCTCCGGGAAGCCTCTGCTGCGGCCAGCCGACTCAACCACGCAGAACTGAGCACCCGACTCTCCCACTTCGCCGACTACGCCGCCGGGGAGCTCCCCTTGTCACTCCTCGAAACATGGTACATACCTGGCCACAGGGAGTATGAAGAAAGATTCATGCAAGCGATTCTAGCGGTTGGTCTGAACCGCGGCGCTCAGATGATCGAGGAGTTCATGAAGGATAGACCCAACGCGAACGCGCACGAGGTGAACGAGTGGTTCCAGAGGGCAGCTAAAGCGATGGAGCAATGGAGCATCGGGGAGAGTCGAATGGGGGGCATAAAATTAAAGCAAGACAAAAAAGATCATCTGACCTGGCTCAAGCGCATCCAGCTTGTCTTCAACGATGCAGCAGACCAAATAAGCATCCCACCTGATGTGGTCAAGGAAATATCAGAGATACCCGGGTCCGAGCTGATCGCTCAAGCAGTCCAGTGGCAAAGACGAAGGTCTGCACTTACCCGTTTGCGCACCGTTATAGAGAACCCGAAAAGCACCGAGAAGAATATCCACAAAGAGCTCAAGCAACAAACCTGGATTTTTGGCGGTCGTTACTTGAAAGAGATCGCCCGGCGACGTCTCACGACAACCGATGAGATCGACATACCGCTCCTACGTGGCGATGGGTCGCTTCATGTGATCGAATTGAAAAAGGCTGTGGTCCCCAACCTCGTGGAGCCGCTGCGCTCTCACTATGCCGTAGGAACCGAAGTCCATCGTGCCGTATCCCAGGCCGCCAACTACCTGCGCTCCCTGGACGAGAACCGGGCGTTGATACTCGCCGAGCACGGAATCGAGTGTCGCAGAACCTTCGCGACCGTCTTGATCGGCCACTCCAGATTCATCGATCGTGCATACGATCCGACTGAGGTGGCTGCCACCCTCAGAACTTACAACGCCGCGCTGAGCCGGATCGAAGTGATCACCTATGGGGAGTTGATCGAGGCGGCCGAGCGTACTCTCAGTCTCGACGAAGAGCCCGCCTGACTCGTCCGTGAGCCCCGCCAAGGCCCCGTTCGGCGACCTCAGGCCGCCGGACGGCGTGATCCTGGTGGACCTCGGGCGAACCGACGACAACCCCCGGGAAACGACGAGACGACCCCGCGAGGCGACCAAAGGCCCCCGAGCAGGGTCGTCCTGAGTCCGTGGGCGCGAAGGGACTCGAACCCCTGACCTATTGCTTGTAAGGCAATTGCTCTGACCAACTGAGCTACGCGCCCTTGCGTCGCACGAGATCATACCGCTTCGCGGTGGTCCTCGCGCCCAGGTCTCAGACGACCTCGCGCAATCGCTTCAGGTACTCCTCCACGTCGCGCGGCTCGCCGGGCCCGGTGAGGACCGACCAGCGCACGACGCCCTCCGCGTCGATCAGGAAGGTCCCCCGGCGGGCGACCCCCCGTGTGGGATCGAACACCCCGTAGTCCTCGGCCACCCGACCGTGCGGCCAAAAGTCCGACAGCAACGCGAAGGGGAACCCCTCGCGGTCGGACCAGGTGCGCAGGGCGAAGACCGAGTCCACCGACACCGCCAGGACCTCGGCGCCGAGCTCGGCGAACTCGGCGTGACGTCGACTCAGGTCGGCGAGCTCGCCCGAGCACACCCCGGAGAAGGCCAGTGGGTAGAAGACCAACAGGACCGGGCGACCACGCAGGGAGGCCAGACGGACGTCCTGTCCGTACTGGTCCTGAAGCGTGAACTCGGGCGCGGCGGCCCCCATGGGCACGTTCATGTGTCGCTTTCCTCGACCCGCGATCCGCCGGACGGCGGACATCGCTCAGTACCGCGCGCCCTCCGACGGGACGCGCGGCACCGTACACCTTTTATCGCTTGGGGACGACCAGGCGCGTGCCCGACCAGTCGGCGCCGACGCTGACGGCGCTGGTCTGGGAAAGTCCCGACGTCGTCGCGGCCTCGGCGACGTCGTTGGGGGACACGTGCAGTTCACGCCCGGCCTTCGGCGTCAGTACCAGGATGGTCCCGCCGTCGGCGATGGTGGTCACGGTGTCCATCAACGCGTCGGTGAGGTCGTCCTCCTCGTCGGAGCGCCACCACAGCAGTGCCGCGTCGACGTCCCCGTCGTAGTCCTCGTCGACCAGCTCCTCACCGGTGATCTCGGTGATGGAGGCGCGCAGGCCCTCGTCGACGTCGTCGTCGAAGCCGAATTCCTGCACCACCTGACCCGGCTTGAATCCGAGTCGGTCAGCCAAGCCACGTTCGCTCTGTGCCTGGCCCGCGGTCGCGCTCACGAAAGTTCTCCTCCACAGATGGTTTTTCTCAATCTTGCCTGCACGAAGCAGTTGTCACAACGATGCCGGGCCGTTTTCGTCGCCCGTCACGTGCATTCCCGACCATCGCTGATGGCCTAGTTCACACGCTAGTGGCATGTTCCGTCAACGCGCTGCCAAACCTGCCCGGTTTCCTTTTCCCCCGACCTCCTCAGGAGGAGGTCAGGAAGGACAACCGCACCCGCCGGTCCGGGTTGTCCACGTTCAGGTCGACCACGGCGATGGACTGCCAGGTGCCCAGTCCGAGTTCGCCTCCCAGGACCGGAACGGTCGTCTGGGGCGGTATGAGGGCCGGCATCACGTGCGAGCGCCCGTGCCCTGGGGATCCATGCCTGTGTCGCCACCTGTCGTCGGCCGGCAGCAGGTCGTCCAGGGTGGCGAGCAGGTCGTCGTCGGACCCCGACCCGAGTTCGATGATCGCCACACCCGCGGTGGAGTGCGGGACGAAGACGTTGAGCAGGCCGTCACCGCCCGTCCGGGCGACGAAGTCGCCGCACTCCCGGGTGATGTCGGTGATGCTCTCGGATCCACCCGTGTGCAGCTCAAGGATCTGTGTCCGCATAGCGCCACCTTCGCGCAGGTACGGCGCTCGTGCAACCACCTGTTCGCACATGTGGATGGCGTACCGCCCCATGACCGAGCATACTCATCCACCAGGGGTGCGAACCTGGACGAAGGGAGGGGAAGCGGTGACTGCTTCTTTACGCCTGGGCCCCCTGCTCAGGCACCCGGGGTCGACCACGGCCACGGTGTGGCTGGAGACGGACGCGCCCTGCCTGGTACGAATCCTGGTCGACGGGACCACGGTCGCGAGCGCGCGGACCTTCACCGTGCACGGTCATCACTACGCCCTCTGCACGGTCGAGGAGCTGACACCCGGCTCACGCCGGCCCTACGAGGTGTTCCTGGACGAGGATCGGGTCTGGCCCGAGCCCGACAGTCCGTTCCCTCCCAGCACCTTGAGCACCGTGGACCCCAAGACGCCCACACGGCTGTTGTACGGCTCCTGCCGCACGCCCACAGGCGACGCCCCCGAGGGCGTGGTCCGCTACGGACCCGACATGTTGAGGGCCGCCGCACGGCTTCTGGCCGGCGAACCCGTGGAGGGCGATCCGGTCCTGCTGCTCATCGGCGACCAGGTCTACGCCGACGAGGTCCAGGAGCCCATGCTCGCCTTCCTGGCCCGGACCCGTGGACAGGACGATCCCGATGGCGCCCCCGCGGACGAGGTGGTCCGCTACGAGGAGTACGCCGAGCTGTACCGGCAGGCCTGGAGCGACCCCCAGGTGCGGTGGCTGTTGTCCACCGTGCCCACCCTGATGATCTTCGACGACCACGACGTGCGCGACGACTGGAACTCCTCCTCCGCTTGGCGCCGCGACATGGACCGGCTTCCCTGGTGGCGCACGCGCATCACCAATGCTCTGGGCTCGTACTGGGTCTACCAGCACCTGGGGAACCTGTCCCCTGAGGAGCGGGACCGGGATCCGCTGTGGAAGGCCGTGTGCGGGGTCGACGACGACGCCGCGGAGGAGGTCGACGCGTTCGCCTGGCGGGCGCACAGCGAGCCCTCCTCCTACCGGTGGAGCCACCGTCACGACCTCGGCCCGATCCGGGTCCTGGTGACCGACACCCGCTGCTCCCGGGCACTGGGCGAGGACGACCCCTCCGACGGCTCACGGTCGATCCTGGGACCCCGAGGCCACCAGTGGCTGGACGAGCACCTCACCGGTGGCCCCGAGCACGTGGTGGTCGCCTCCACCGTCCCCGTCATGCTGCCTCCGGCCGTCCACCACCTGGAGGCGTGGAACGAGGCGGTGTGCGCGGGGGCCTGGGGCCGGGCCCTGCGCGAACCGGCCGAGAGACTTCGGCGAGAGCTGGATCTAGAGCACTGGGCCGCCTTCCAGTACTCCTTCCGCCGTCTGTCAGACACGGTCGGTCGAGTCTGCCGGGGTGAGCGCGGTCCGGCGCCGTCGACCGTGCTCTTCCTGAGCGGCGACGTACATTTCTCCTACCTGGCGCGGGTCCGGGGCGTGGGCGGCAGGGTGGCCCAGCTGGTCTCCTCCCCCCTGTGCAACCAGGTGCCGCCCTCCATGCGCCGGATGATCCGTCTGTCGGCGAGCCGACTCCTGCAACCGGTCGGACGGATCCTGTCGTGGTCGGCCAAAGTCCCCGCACCCGCCCTGCGCTGGCGGTTGGAGGAACCCCCGTACTTCGGCAACACCCTCGGGGAGGTCTCCTTCGACGGGCGCGAGGCGCGCGCGGCGTGGTACCACTGCCACGAGGGCGGCGCGGACGCCCTGCCGACGGTGCGGCGTCGGGCCGAGCTCTGAGAGTCCGACACCGCACCGTTCGTTCCCCGTGCCCGGTCCGCGGTCAGTGCTTGTTGGCGTGGGGGCGCCGGGTGGACGGCGTCCCGCGCCGGGTCCGGCGCACCGCGAGTCCGATCGCGCCGCCGCCCTGCCTCAGGATGGAGCGGGCCCGGTCCACGGTGTCCCACGCGACGCCGGGGAAGGGAGCGGCGCCGTCGCCGGTGCCGGCTCCGCCCGCGGTCACCGGCTCGGGCCTCCCCGTGTCCCCGCCGGTCTCCGAGCCCTCCAGGTGCGGCAGCACCCGGGTCGGACGGAGCTCGCCCTCGGCGGTGCCCGCCCGCGACGCCTCCCGCGTGGACCCTTCGCCCTCGCCGCGCTCCGACCCTTCGGAGTCCTCGGTGCCCTCACGGGAGTCGGTGGTCAGGTGGGGGAGCACCTCGGTCGCCTCCTCGTCGGCTCCGTCCAGCGGACGGAGGGGGCGGGTGCGCTCTTCGGCCGAGACGCCCTCGTCGTCGGCGCTCTGGCGCTCCTGCTCCACGGACCGTTCCCAGGCCTTCTCCTCCTCCTGCGCACGCCGCGCCTGCTTGGCGTTCTCGGCCCGCCAGGCGCGCCAGGACTTCCTCAGGGTGGTGACGATGGGCCAGGTCACCCGGGCCGGACGCGACAGCGCGTGCCACAGGTAGGCGGTGGTGCCCCATGCCTCCATGGCGCGACGCGCCCTGGTGATGGTGAAGAAGGTGGGTATGGCCAGCAGCAGTTGCGGCCAGGCCAGCAGCAACGCGGCGAACAGGGGGTACATGCCGCCGCCCACCACCGACGCCGCGGCACCGATCACCACCAGGACCAGGGCCAGGGCGATGCGCAACTCGGTGAACTGCCGGAAGCGGTGCAGTGAGCGTCGCGCGGACACCTGCGGGGAGAGCCCCTCGGGCAGGGGCGTGGGCTGTACCACCAGCGCCAGCAGGAGGGTCCCCACACCCACGCTCGCGGCCAGCAGGATGGTCCACCCCGAGGCGGAGAGCGTGCCGCCGACCAGGAGGTGGACCACGCCCAGCACGGGCAGTGGGGCCGGGAGCCAGAACAGCGCACGTCTGCGCAGTTCGCCCTCCTGCGTGGGTTGGAGAACGAAGTCCTTCGTCCGATGGAAGAACCGGGAGAAGATCCTCGGTCGTTCTGCCACAGCCTTAACCCCCAAGAATGTCGTAACGGGCGGTGCGGGGACCCGCGCCCGAGGATGGAATGTCAGTTCCACCGGTCCCATCGTCCAACCGCCCACCACAAAGTTATCCCTTTTCGCGCAGCCCCCGGACGCACACGGTCAGTTACCGATATGCCCGACGCAGGTGAAACCTCCATAAGCGAGCAGACATCGAAGGCAACGATCAGGTTACGCGCTCGGTTCCCCGAATCGGTCGCGTGGCTGTTCGGCACGGCCCGGCGGCCCTCGCTCAGCCCTCCCCCTCCTCTGAGAGCCGGCCGAGGGCGACCGCCACCCGCAGGACGAAGGATCCACGTCCGTCGGAGGGGACTCGACCGGTGAGCTCGGCGATCCTGCTGAGCCGGTAACGGACCGTGTTCGGGTGCACGAACAGCATCCTGGCGGTGGCCTCCAGGGACGAGGCGTGCTCCAGGTACACCGACAGCGTGTCCAACAGGGGCGACCCCGCGTGCAGCAGGGGGACGTACACCTCCTCCACCAACTGGCGACGGGCCTCGGCCTCGCCCTGGAGCGCGCGTTCGGGCAGCAGGTCGTCGGCGAGCACGGGGCGCGGGGCGTCCGGCCAGGCGGCGGCCACGCGCAGCCCGTTGACGGCGGCCCGCGCGGAGGCCCCCGCGGCGTTCAGGTCGGGGACGGCCGGGCCCACCACCACCGGCCCGGGTCCGAAGAGCCCGGCCAGGGGTTCGGCGGCCGCCGCGGGCAGTTCTTCGACCGGGTACCTGTCCCCCACGCCCACCACCACGACCACGCGCCTGCCCTGTGTGCCGGCCAGCACGTCGTGCCCGAGGCGGCGGGCCGCCGCGCGCAGGTCGTCCAGGACCTTGCCCCCGTCGTCCTCACCGATCTCACCGACCATCGCGATGACCGGGGTGTGCGACCACCCCAGAGCCGACCCCCACGTTCGGAGTCCGTCCTCGTGGTCGCCGTGCAGCAGGGCGTCGACGATCAGCGCCTCCAGGCGGGCGTCCCAGGCGCCTCGGGCCTCGGCCGCGCGCGCGTAGATCTTCGCGGAGCTGAAGGCCACCTCACGCGTGTAGCGCAGCACCGCCTCGCGCAACTGCTGGGCTCCGCCGGGCGCGGCCAACTCCTCCACCTGGCCTTCGACCACGTCGATGACCACACGGATCATGTCGACGGTCTGTTGGAGGGAGACCGAACGGGTGAGTTCGCGCGGCGCGGTGCCGAAGACCTCGACGGTGATGGCGGGACGCCCGCGCTCGGGGTTGCGGAACCAGTCGACGAAGGCGGCCACACCGGACTGGGCGACCAGTCCGATCCACGACCGGTCCTCGGCCGACATGCGGCGGAACCAGGCCAGGCGCTGTTCCATGCTCGCCACGGCGGCCGTGCCGAGTGCGCCCATGGACCGCTCCAGCCGCCGTACCGTCTCGGCCCGGACACGCTCCTCCTCCACGGTCGGGACGTTCCCTCCCTCCGGGGCCGCGGCGTGCCCTCCGTCCTCCTGTCGCGACGGGGTCCCGGTGCTCACCGTTCCTCCCCGCGGGGGCCGCCCCGGTGCTCGGACCGGGTGGAGGTCCAAAGGACCGCCGCCCCGCATGGCTCGTTCATGTCGTTCCCTCCTGGAATCGATTGGTCCCCCTCCTTCGGGGAAGGGGGGAAGTCACACCCCAGGTGGACCATCGGGTGCGCGCCCGGCGTACCGTCGAAGGGCGGTCCCTCATCGGTCTTCCGGCTCGTGGCGGCACCCGTGCACCGCTTTGTGGGGTCCCCACAAACGGTACCGAGTGAACTTCGTGTGCCTCCCCATCTGACTGGTGATCTCCTACAGGGCAAGGTTGATGTCGTGCTTGTTATCGTTGCTCCCGGCCAAGGTGCCCAGGTTCCCGGCTTCCTCTCCCCATGGATCGAACTGCCCGGCGTCGCCGAGCAGTTGGCGGCGTGGTCGGAGGTGACCGGGCTCGACCTGGTGCGCTACGGCACCACCGCGGACGCGGAGGAGATCCGCGATACCGCCGTCGCCCAGCCCCTGCTGGTCGGCGCCGGACTGGTCGCGGCCTCCGCCATGCTCGGCCCCCTGGCCTCCCCCTCCCCCGGGCTGCCCGCGGAGCGCTCCCTGGTGGACGCGGTCGCCGGCCACAGTGTCGGCGAGTTCACCGCCGCGGCGATCGCCGGGGTGCTGAGCCCCAAGGACGCGCTGGCGTTGGTCGCCGAGCGGGGGCGGGGTATGGCCGACGCCGCCGCGCGGACCGAGACCGGTATGACCGCTGTTCTGGGCGGCGACCGCGAACAGGTACTGAAAGCCATCGCCGAGGCCGGTCTGACCCCCGCCAACGACAACGGCTCGGGACAGATCGTGGCCGCCGGCACCAAGGAGCGGCTCGCCGCGTTCGCCGAGAACCCGCCCGAGCGGGCCCGCCTTCGCCCCCTGGCGGTCGCGGGCGCCTTCCACACCGAGCACATGGCCCCGGCCGTGGAACGGGTACGCAGGACCGCGACCACCCTGTCCCCTTCCGACCCGACCGTGCCCCTGCTCTCCAACGCCGACGGAGCGGTGGTCGACGGTGGTGCGGAGTACCTGGAGCGGCTCGTCTCCCAGATCTCCTCCCCGGTGCGCTGGGACGCCTGTACACAGACCCTGGCCGACCTCGGGGTGACCGCCCTGATCGAACTCACGCCCGCGGGTACCCTCACCGGCCTGGCCAAGCGCGCGCTGCGCGGCGTGGAGCTCCTCGCGGTGAAGACCCCCGACGACCTCGACCGCGCCACGGCCCTCATCAAGGAACACGCCGGTTCCCCCGCGGCCGACGATCAGGAAGGCTAAGCATGTTCAGCTCCCCGAGTTCTCCCGGAGGCGCGGCGATCGTCGCCTTCGGCGAGTACCAGCCCTCCCAGGTCGTCACCAACGCCGATCTGGAGAAGCGCGTCGAGACGACCGACGAGTGGATCCGCAGCCGCGTCGGGATCAAGGAACGACGCATCGCCGGCCCTGAGGACACGGTGGCCGGCATGGCCGTCGCCGCCGGCGGCAAGGCACTGGCCGCGAGCGGGCTGTCCCCCCAGGACATCGACCTCGTGATCGTGGCCACCTGCACACCACAGGACCAGATCCCCAACACGGCCGCCACGGTCGCCGCCCGGTTGGGCGTCCCCGCCCCGGGCGCCTTCGACCTCAACGCCGCCTGCGCGGGCTTCTGCTACGCGCTGGGCGTGGCCTCGGACATGGTCCGCGCCGGCAGTTCGCGCAACGCGCTGGTCATCGGCTCGGAGAAGCTCAGCGACTGGGTGGACTGGGACGACCGCGGCACCTGTGTGATCTTCGCCGACGGGGCGGGGGCCGCGATCGTCTCGGCCTCCGAGGAGCAGGGCGTGGGTCCCGTGGTGTGGGGCTCCTCCGGCGACCGTGCCGACAAGATCTACCTGCGCGATCACCGCTACCTGTACCAGGAGGGCCAGGCCGTCTTCCGCTGGACCACCACCGAGCTGTACAAGGTGGCCCTGGAGGCCCTGGAGCGGGCCGGGGTGCAACCCTCCGAGCTGACCGCGTTCGTCCCCCACCAGGCCAACCTGCGGATCGTGGAGTCCATCGCCAAGAAGCTGGGAGCGCCACAAGCACTCGTGGCCCGCGATATCGTCACCGCTGGCAACACCTCCTCCGCGTCCATCCCGCTCGCACTCTCTCGCATGATCGGACGCGGGGAACTGCCGTCGGGAAGCACCGTGCTCACTCTGGGCTTCGGCGCGGGGCTGGTCTACGCGGCTCAGGTGATCCGCATCCCCTGAGCACCACCCGACTCCGCGGCGGCACCGCGGGACCGGGGCCTCACACCCATGGTCCATGCGGCGGTCCCGCACCAACACGAATCACCAAGCAAGGAGAACACGACATGGCTCACAGCGAGCAGGAGATCCTGGCCGGCCTCGGCGAGATCATCGAGGAGATCGTCGGCACCGAGCCCTCCGAGGTCACCCCGGAGAAGAGCTTCGTGGACGACCTCGACATCGACTCGCTGTCCATGGTGGAGATCGCCATCGCCGCCCAGGACAAGTTCGGTGTGGAGATCCCGGACGACCAGCTCAAGGACCTCAAGACGGTCCAGGACGTCATCACCTTCATCCAGAAGTAGCGCGTTCGGGGCGCCGGGACCGTACCGTGTCCCGGCGCCGAGCCCCGTCGCCACGAAGGCCCGTTCACCACTGCCACAGCCTCCCGGCCCCGCGGCCGGGCACGACCCACGAGAAGGGCGATCGGATCATGTCCAAGACCGATGTCGTCGTCACCGGCCTCGGCGCCACCACCCCTCTGGGGGGTGACGTCGCGACCACATGGTCCGCGCTCCTCGACGGACGATCTGGCATCACCACGCTGCCGCAGGAGTGGCACGAGTCGCTTCCGGTGCACTTCGCCGGGCAGATCGCGCAGGAGCCCTCCGAGAAGCTGCCCCGTCCGCGTCTGCGCCGCCTTGACCGTACCCAGCAGTTCGCGCTGATCGCCGCGCAGGAGGCCTGGACCGACGCCGGCTCTCCCGACGTCGACCCGGTGCGTCTGGGAGTGGTGGTCTCCAGCGGCATCGGCGGCATCCTCACCATCCTGGAGCAGTACGACACCTTCCGGGAGAAGGGCTGGAAGCGGGTCTCCCCCTTCACCGTGCCCATGCTCATGCCCAACAGCCCGGCGGCGGCGATCAGCCTGGAGTACACCGCCAGAGCCGGCTCCCACGTACCGGTGAGCGCCTGCGCCTCCAGCGCCGAGGCCATCGCCAACGGGGTGGACATGATCCGTTCCGGTCGCGCGGACGTGGTGATCGCGGGCGGTACCGAGGCGGCGATCCACCCGCTCAACATCGCCTCGTTCGCCTCCATGCGCGCCCTGTCCACGCGTAACGACGATCCCCAGCGTGCCTCCCGCCCCTGGGACGCCGACCGCGACGGCTTCGTCATGGGCGAGGGGGCCGGCATCCTCGTCCTGGAGTCGGCCGAGCACGCCGCCAGGCGCGGTGCCCGGGTCTACGCCCACGCCGCGGGCGTGGGTTACACCAACGACGCCTACGACATCGTCCAGCCCGAGCCGGAGGGCACCGGGCAGGCCCGCGCCATCACCATCGCCATGGCCGACGCCGACCTCGCGCCCGAGGAGATCGTGCACGTCAACGCGCACGCCACCTCCACTCCCGCCGGGGACGTGGGGGAGACCCGCGCGATCCGCGCGGCGCTGGGCGACGCCGCCGCCGATCGGGTGGCGGTGACCTCGACCAAGTCGATGACCGGTCATCTGCTGGGCGGCGCGGGCGCGGTGGAGTCCATCGCCACCGTTCTGGCCCTGCACGAGGGGCGCATCCCACCGACCATCAACATCGAGAAGCTCGACCCGGAGGTGGCCGTGGACATCGTTCGCGACAAGCCCCGGGACATGCCGGCCGGCGACGTGGCCGCGCTCAACGAATCCTTCGGGTTCGGTGGCCACAACATCGCACTGGTCTTCCGTCGCGCCTGAGACGGGACCGAACCGACCACGACGACGCCCGCCGGATGTTCCGGCGGGCGTCGTCGTGCGCGTGCGCGACGTCACGGTGGTCCTCTCACCCCGTCGCGGTCCGAACACCGTCGAACGAGAGCCGTGGACCCGCCGAACAGGGGCTGAAGAGGGGTGGAACTCCTGTGAAAGACGCTTCCGGTGGGGCCGGTCAGCGGCCAACATGGGGTCGTGTCCGCCCTTGGTTCCCCGCACACTCCCCCGGCCTGGCGCGACGGGCCCGGTCCCACCTCCCGTCCCACCGGGGGCTCTTCCTGTCACCGCCCGATCGTGGACCTGAACTCGGGGTCCGTGGTGGCCGTCGAGGTGATCGCCGCCCCGCCTCCTCGCGGGCCCGGTACCTCCGTGGAGGCGGCCGTCCAGGAGGGGTCGGCGACGGTCGAGTGGCTCGTGGCCCTGGTGCGGGAGGCGGCCCTGGCCGAGAGCCTGTTGCCTCTGGTCCTGCCGCTGCCCGCGAGGGCGTTGATGTGGGAGGGGTTGGCGTCACTGGCGGAGACCCGTCTACGGCGTGAGGGCCGCCGCCCTCGCGACGTCGTCTTCATGCTCGGCCCCGAACTGTCCGAGCTGGCCGCCCCCATGGTGGTCGCGGGGACCTCCCGCCTGCGCTCGGCCGGGTTCCGCTGTGGCTTCGGCACCGCGATGGTGCGTCCGGATCTGGTGGTGAGGGCCGCGCCCTTCCTGATGCGCATCGACGAGGAGGTCGTCTCGGGGATCGCGCGGGACCAGCGACACGCCACGGTGGTGGAGGGGCTGAGCAGGATCGGGAGGGGCAGCGGCGTGTACGCGCTGGCCGCCGGTGTGGGCTCGGTCGAGGACGTGGTGCGCCTGCGCCGCTGCGGCGTACGTGTGGGAACGGGCCCGTTCTTCGCCGACCGCACCTGGTCACCTGGAGGGCGCGTGACCCCGGTGCCGGAACCGACCGCCGGTCAGGGCGGGGACGACGACGCGGGACCAAGGGTCACCGAGTTCATGGTGCCGCCCGTGGGACTGGACTCCGACGCCACCTCCGAGCAGGTGCTGGAGTCCTTCACCGGAAATCCGGTGCTGAACAGCGTCGTCCTCATCGACCGCCGGGAGCGGCCGGTGGGGGCCCTGGACCGGACCAGGTTCCTGCTGTCGGTGACGGGTCGCTACGGGCACGCCCTGCACGCCAAGCGTCCGGCGTCACGGCTGGCCGAGCCGCCGCGCACGGTACCGGCCTGGATGTCGGCGCTCGCGGCGCTACGGGTGGCCGGACAGGACACCGAACGGGTCTACGACGATCTGATCGTCACCAACGCCTACGGTCAGTGCCTGGGCGTGGTGCACGTCGGCGATCTCATCCGGTCACTGTCACGCGGTTGAGGACGGGGTACGTCGTCTCGCACCGCGGTGTGAGACGACGCGCCCGCGAACGGCCCGGACGGGTCAGTCCACGGGGTCGGGGCCCTTGGTGCCCGAAGGGCTGTTGACCGGTGTCTTCTCTTCGGGGGTGTAGGGGTCGTAGACCGCTTCGTGGGTCCCGCTCCCGTTGAGGGACCTGGCGATCTCCGCGCGGGTGGCCTCGTCGTGCAGGTAGTCCAAACGTGGGCGTTTGGGCAGGCGACCGTCGCCGGAGGAACGTCCCATCGCGCGGCGCCGCAACCACGGCACCAGGTACTGGCGGGCCCAGCGCCGGTTCTCCCTGCGACGCAGGATGCGTGGCAGTTGTCGGGGCGGAGTGCTCCAAGGGGAGGCCCAGGACTCCGGCGGCCCCATGGGAAAGCCGAGGAGGTCGGCGATACGCGCGGCGACGATCTGGTGGCCCGCTCCGTTGAGGTGCAGGCGGTCCTCGCTCCAGGCCCGGGGGTCGGTGAGGGCGTTGAGCGCCCACAGATCGACGATCTCGGTGCCGGTGCGCTCGGCCACGGCGCGCATGTGCATGCTGAACACGGCGATCCGGCCCCGGTAGTAACGAAGGACCGGGATCCAGCCGGTGTCGTGGCCCGAGAGGATCACCACGCGGATCCCGGCGTCGCGCAATCGACGGATGCCCCACTCGAAATGCTCGGCCAGCAGGTCGAGGTCGTTACCCGGACGCAGGACGTCGTTGCCTCCGGCCATGACGGTGACCAGGTCGGGTTTCCACTCGAGCGTCTGGTCGAGCTGCTCGCCGAAGATGTGACGCATACGCCGCCCGCGCACTCCCAGGTTGGCGTAGCGGAAGTCGGGTGTGATGGTGCCCAGATGCTCGGCGAGGCGGTCGGCGAACCCCCGGTACTCGCCACCCGGGCCGCTGTCGTCTTCCATCCCCTCGGTGATGCTGTCACCGATCGCCACGTAGGACCGGATGGGGTCCGGTCTGTTCAGGCGGGCGGCCGCTGGGGGATTCGTCTCAAGGTCTGTCACGTCAACCAATCATCCGGCTCGACCGTTCCGCGCATGAGCCAGCGCCGAGAGAGCGCGGGAACGGATCCTGGCGAGGGGCGCGTGGGGGCGCCTGCCCGTGTCCGAACACCGTCGACCCCTGTCGGCCACGGGGCGCGGCCTTGTGGCCGAAGGTCGTTCGGGCGATGACAGTGCCCGTCCAGCATACCCGCGGTCGATGACGGGAAGCCTGGGTCGGAGCACGTCGGGAACCGCGGCGGCATGACCGTCGCACCTGTGCCCGGCGCCCAGGTGTCCACGCGGGAGGACGTGGGAGCACCCCTGCATGGCGAACGTGCGGCCGACGCGTTATGAGCCGAAGATCCACTATGAGGTAGATCACATATTCATGCAGGTCAAGGGTAGGGAACCACATCCCCATGGCCCTCACCCACCGTGGTTGTAAGGTGAACGGCTCAGGGCGGGCCTACCTGGGGGTACCCATGCGACGCGCGGACACGTACGATCTCGGGGAAGTGCTCACGGCACCCCTGTCCCTCGGCCCGCCGTGCCCACCCACGGTGCACCGGACCGGTCCACGGTCCGGCCCCCGCCCGGGTGAGGGGCGCGTACTGTGGTGCATCGAACCGAAGGCCCGTGCGGTTCCTCCCCAATTCACGTGCAGACACCAGGAGGTCGAGGTCCCCAGCGGATGAACGCCGTCTCTCCGATCTGCCTCGTCGACCTCGCGCCCGCGCTGCGATGGTCGAGATCGCCGGATGTGGCACCCCTGCTCCACCATGACCGCCTGATCGATGGCTGGTGGCACTCGCTCCCGATCGCTCGTGTGCTGGACATAGCGGGCCCGCCCTGGCTCGCCCATGTCATCGCCCGTCTGGCTCTGGAACAGTGGGCGCACGTCCCCCTGGACGAGTTCCTGCCGACCCTGCGCACCCAGGACGTGGACTGCTCCGACCTGTCCGAGCCCGTCCGCGGCGCGATCGTCTCCACCGCCGGGAGCTGGGAGCGCCTCGTCTCCACCAGCCCCCAGGAGATCAGTGAGTGGCGACTGTCCGGTTGCGGCGCCATGGACGTGGTGAGCACGGTGGCCTGGCGTGCGCTACAGCCCTGCTGTGAACTGCCCTCCGGCCCCACACCGTCCCCCGCGTTGATGATGGAGGCCGTACGCACCATCGCCCATTGGATGCCCGACTCGGCCCCCGAGCACGTGCGCGACGCACTGGAGTACCTCAGCTCGGCCACGGGCGCGGGGAGCGGGGCGGACCTCGGCGAGGACGAGGGAGCGGAAGGGAGTCCTCCGCAGACTCCGGCGACCCGCGCGATCCGCACCCTGCGGGCGCTGCGTGCCCAGCGCGCCGAGGAGCAGGAGTCGGAGGCCGCCGTCGGCGAGCAGAGCGCGGCCCCCACCGCCGTGGTCAGCTCCGCCGCGATGATCCCCACCTCGGCGCTGAGCGCCGAGGTGGTCAACGGCGACGGGCTTCAGGACGGCGGCGCAGGCGACCTCCGCTCGCAGTTCCGCAGTTCTCTGCTGGGCCCGGGGCGGACCCTGCGCCGTCCCAGCTTCGGCCCGCCCAAGGGGATGCGCGCCGACCAGGCAGAGGAGCCGCCCCCCGCGCCCGTTCTGGGCCGGCATCCCTTGGTGGATCTGGTGGAGGAGATGTTCCGTTCCTGGCCCGAACTGGAGCGCACGGTCGCGGCCGAGCGTCTGTTCGCCACCGATCCCATCAGCATCCGCGTCCTGTCGGAGCAGATCGCGGTGGACGTCACCGAGATCCGCGCCGCCCAACGCAAGGTGGAGGAGCGCCTTCTGCGCTGGCTCAACGCACCCGAGGGCGCGGCGATCACCAAGCACCTGCGCGAGCTGTCCGAACAGTTGGGGGCGGCGACCACCATCGACCGGCTGATCAACTCCCACCCCGACCATCCGGTGGAGGTGCCGACCCTGCACACGCCCCTGTGGCGGGTGATCATCACCCTGTTCACCGACCGACGTCTGTACAACGGCTGGTTGATCGCCGACGACCCCAACCGTCTGCGCTGGCAGACCCGGGAGCTTCTGGGCGACGCGCCCAGCATGACCGAGGCCGCCATCCGCCTGGGCCGGATCGGTATCCGTCAACAGGAGCTGCGCGCCTGGCTGCTGAGCACCCCCGGGGTGAGCCTGAGGGACGGACACGTGTTCGTGGACTCGTCGGTGCCCATGGAGATGCCCACGGGCCACGCCGGTCACACCGCCTCGGAGGAGTCGGGGGCCACCACCGAGAACGGGCTGCCGATACGGCGGCGCCCGGAGTCCTCCGTCTCCGACTCCGCGACCGATCAGCGGCAGGAACCCGCATCGGCACCGGACGCCGCCTTCGGCACCTCCGCCCTGGACCCGCGACGCGTCGTCCCGCCCTCCCCCCAGGGCGGGCGGCCCTACGGTGCCCCGCCCGGGGCGCCGACACCGCCCGCGGCCCCACAGGTCCGCCCCGACGCGAGCGATCCGGCCTTGGCGGCCCGCTGTTTCCGTGCCCCGGACGGGCGCTGGTGGCACCGCATCGACATCACCGCCGACCATCTCAACGGGGCCCCCGTGGCGGTCCCGACCGGATACGCCACCCACCTGGGTCTACAGCCCGGCCGCCTGCTGTGCCTGACCGCGCCCGGAGCCGACCTGCTGGTGCTGGTGTGGCGTGACCAGCCCGCCTTCGACTCCCTACGCCCCCTGCTGCGCCGTCAGGCGGCCCAGCCCGGCGACCGCATCTTCATCACCGTGGCGGGTGACCGCCTGGACGCGCGCAAGCTGCCCGCCACCGACCTGAGCAACCACTCCCCCGCGGCACGAGCCCTGCACCTGAGCGGATACACCGCGCCGGCCTCCACCGAGGAGGCCCTGCGGATCCTCTCCCGACGTATCACCGACAACGACGACGAGTCCCTCGCCGTCGAGCCGCGGTCCCTGGTCGACCGGCTGGCCCTGCGCGGGGACAACGACATCGCGGCGGAGTTGCGGGCGGGGTTGTTCGCCGCCCACTGAACGGACGGCCTCGATCCGACGGTGGGAAGGACGTACCGCCGACGAGTGCGGGCCGGGACCCGAACAGGTCCCGGCCCGCGTCACGGGGACATCCGTGTGTCAGACGTTGAAACCCAGCATGCGCAGCTGGTCACGCCCGTCCTCGGTGATCTTGTCCGGACCCCACGGCGGCATCCAGACCCAGTTGATCTTGACGTCGCGTTCGAACTCGTCCAGGGCGCTGGTGGCCTGGTCCTCGATGACGTCGGTCAGGGGGCACGCCGCACTGGTCAGGGTCATGTCCAGTGTGATGGTCGTGTCATCGGTGTTCACCCCGTAGAGCAGACCCAGGTCGACGATGTTCACACCCAGCTCGGGGTCGATCACGTCCTTGAGGGCCTCGCTGATCTCCTCGGCCAGCGCCTCCTCCTCCGGAGAGAGGGAGGCGTTCGGGGTCGCCTCGGTCTTTGTCGTCTCGTTCTCACTCATCAGACGGCTTCTTTCTCCAGGGACTGTGACACGGCGTCCTTCCAGGCCATCCACCCCAACAGGGCGCACTTGATCCGCGCGGGGTACTTGGACACGCCGACGAACGCCACCGCGTCCTCCAACACGTCCTCGTCGGGCTCGCCCCGGCCTCTGGAGTGCATCAACTCCGTGAAGGCCTCCAGAGTGGTCATACCCTCCGCGACGGTCCGGCCGATGAGCAGGTCGGTCAGCACCGAGGTGCTGGCCTGACTGATCGAGCAGCCCATCCCCTCGTAGGAGACGTCACTGACCACGGCCTTCTCGTCGAGCCCGGCGGCGCCCTCGGCCGGGGTCAACGCCACCCGGAGCGTCACCTCATCCCCGCAGGTGGGGTTGATGTGGTGCGCCTCGGCGTTGTGCGGATCCCGCAGGCCCTTGTGGTGCGGATTCCGGTAGTGGTCCAGGATGATCTCCTGGTACATCGCGTCCAACTGCATGGTCGTCCTTGTTCTAGGGCCGGGTCCCGAAGAACTTCTGCGCGGCTTCGACGGCTTCGACGAGCGCCTCCACATCCTCCGGCGTGTTGTAGAGGTAGAAGGAGGCTCGCGTGGTCGCGACGATACCCAGCCTGCGGTGCAACGGCCAGGCGCAGTGGTGGCCCACCCGGACCTCCACCCCCCTGTCGTCGAGTACCTGCCCCAGGTCGTGCGGGTGGATGTCCTCCACCACGAAGGACACCGCGCCGCCGCGGTCCACCGCCTCGGTGGGTCCGACGATCCGGACGCCCTCCACCTCGCCCAGGCGCCGGAGCGCGTACTCGGTGAGCGCGTGCTCGTGCTCGGCCACCGCGTCCATGCCCACCTTGGCAAGGTAGTCGCAGGCCGCGGCCAGGCCGACGGCCTGGGGGGCCATCGGCACACCGGCCTCGAAGCGTTGGGGCGGGTCGGCCCACGTGGAGTACTCCATGTGGACCACTCCGATCATGGAGCCGCCGGTGATGAACGGCGGAATGGCCTCCAGCAGTTCCCTGCGTCCCCACAGCACGCCGATCCCGTTGGGACCGAGCATCTTGTGGCCGGAGAAGACCAGGAAGTCCACACCCAGGTCGACGACGTCGACCGGCATGTGCGGAACCGACTGGCAGGCGTCCAGGAACGTCAGGGCGCCGACCTCCCGGGCCCGGTCGACCAGGGGCCTCACCGGGTTGACGGTCCCGAGCACGTTGGACTGGTGGGTGAAGGCCACCACCTTGGTGCGCTCGTTGACCAGTTCTCCGATGTCGGAGAGGTCCAGACGGCCCTCCTCGGTCACCGGGAACCAGCGGAGCGTCGCGCCGGTGCGCTGACACAGCTGCTGCCAGGGCACCAGGTTGGCGTGGTGCTCCATCTCGGTCACTACGACCTCGTCGCCGGGGCCGACCTGGAAACGACGCAGCTGTTCGTCGGCGGTCGCGGCGTTGCTCAACGCGTAGGACACCAGGTTGACGCCCTCGGTGGCGTTCTTGGTGAACACCACCTCACCGACGTCGGCCCCGATGAATCCGGCGATGGTCTCCCGTGCCGCCTCGTAGGCGTCGGTCGCCTCCTCCGCGAGCTGGTGCGCGCCTCGGTGCACCGCCGCGTTGTGGCGTTCGTAGAACTCACGTTCGGCGTCGAGCACCTGACGGGGTTTTTGCGAGGTGGCCCCGGAATCGAGGTACACCAGCGGCCGTCCATCGCGGACGGTCCGGGAGAGGATCGGAAAATCCTCCCGGATCGCCGCGACGTCAAGCAGGCCCGTCCCGGCCCGACCGAACTCGCGGACTGTGGTCATGTGTTACGCGCCCACCTTCACGAAGCGCTCGTAGCCCTCGGACTCCAGCACCTCGGCCAGCTCGGGGCCGCCGGACTCGGCGATGCGACCGTCGGCGAAGACGTGCACGAAGTCGGGCTTGACGTAGTTGAGGATACGGGTGTAGTGCGTGATGAGCATGACGCCCAGGCCGCCGTCGCTCTGGGCACGGTTGATGCCGTCGGACACGACCTTGAGCGCGTCGACGTCCAGACCGGAGTCGGTCTCGTCCAGGATGGCGACCTTGGGCTTGAGCATCTCCAGCTGGAGGATCTCGTGGCGCTTCTTCTCACCGCCGGAGAAACCCTCGTTGACGCCGCGGGCGGCGAAGGAGGGGTCGATGGCCAGGCCCTTCATCGCGCCTTGCAGCTCCTTGGAGAACTGGCGGAGCTTGGGGGCCTCGCCGCGCACCGCGGTGACCGAGCTGCGCAGGAAGTTGGACATGGACACACCCGGAACCTCGACCGGGTACTGCATGGCCAGGAACACGCCGGCGCGGGCGCGCTCGTCCACCTCCAGGTCCAGGATGTTCTCGCCGTCGAGGAGGACCTCGCCCTCGGTGATCTCGTAGCGAGGGTGCCCGGCGACCGCGTAGGCGAGGGTGGACTTGCCCGAGCCGTTGGGGCCCATGATGGCGTGGGTCTCACCGGAGTTGATGGTCAGGTCGACACCCTTGAGGATCTCCTGCCGCTCGTCCTCGCTGATGAGGACGTCGGCACGCAGACCGCGGATTTCGAACTTCGTCATTTCAGGCCTCAGGAATTCTTCTCGTCCAGCGACACGAGTACGTCGTCGCCGTCAATCTTCACGTCGTAGGTGGGGACCGGCTGGGTCGCGGGCGGGTTGAGCGGCGCCCCCGAACGCAGGTCGAAGCAGGAGCCGTGCAGCCAACACTCGATGGTGCCGTCCTCGACCTCGCCCTCCGAGAGGCGGACCTCCGCGTGCGAGCACACGTCCCGCAGCGCGTAGACCTCTCCCTCGGTGCGGACAAGGGCGATGGGCGTCTCGTCGTCCGTCTCGATCCCCAGGACGCCCTCCTCGGGGATCTCGCCGAGTTCGGCGACCTTGACCCAGCGATCCGTCTCACTCATGTGCGGCAAGCTTTCGCTCGACCTTCTCCATGACGTGCTCACGCAGTTCCGGGCTGTCGATCCTGTTGATGATGTCCAGGAAGTAGCCGCGGATGATCAGGCGCCGCGCCTCTTCGGCGGGGATCCCGCGCGAGCGCAGGTAGAAGAGGTGGATGTCGTCCAAACGTCCACTGGCGCTGGCGTGTCCGGCCCCTTGGACCTCACCGGTGAAGATCTCCAGGTTCGGCACGGAGTCGACCCGGGTCCCGTCGGTGAGCTGGAGGTTGCGGTTGTTCTCGTAGGAGTCGGTGCCCTCGGTGCCCTCACCGATGATCACGTCGCCGATCCAGACCGTGTGGGCGCCCTCGCCGCTCAACGCACCCTTGTAGTCCACCCGTGAGCGGGTGTTGGACAGGTTGTGGTTGATCAGCGAGCGGTGCTCGTGGTGCTGACCGTCACCGGCGAAGTAGAGCCCGTACAGCTCGGCGTTGCCGCCGCGGCCCGTGTAGGACACCCGCGGCGACAGCCGTACCAGGTCTCCGCCCAGGGTGATGACGATCGACTTGAAGTCGGCGTCCTTGGCGACCAGCGCGTTGTGCTGGCTGACCTCGACGGCGTCGTCGTCCCACTCCTGGAGGCTGACCAGGGTCAGCCTGGCGCCCTCGCCGACGTGGACGTCGAGACTGCCCGAACGCACACCGGTGCCGGTGTTGCTGATGATGACGGTGGCCTCGGCCATCGGCTGGACGTCGATCACCAGTTGCTCGAAGGCGGTGCCTCCCAGTGCCTTGCGGTCGATCCTGATCGCCTTGTCGGCGACCAGGGAGCGCGGCACGGTGACGACGGTGGCCCGCTCGAAGGAGCTGTAGGCCTGGGCGATCACCCGGTCCGCGGGCAGGCCCGCGGTACCCAGACGCTCGTCGTCCCGGCCGACCTGCTCCACGGTGACGCCCTCGGGCGCGTCGACGGTGACCTCGTCGGTGCCGTCGACGCTCCCGCTCCAGTCGTGCAGGCCCTTGAGGCGGCGCATCGGAGTGAAACGCCACTCCTCCTCACGCCCGTGGGGCACGGGGAAGTCGTTCACGTCGTGGGAGCCGTGCGTGTCGAGCTTGGAGACGGGGATCTGCCCCGGCCCGTGGCTGTGCGCCTTGGGCTCCGTGTTCGTGGTCGTCAACTCAACCCACCGATCCTTCCATCTGGAGCTCGATCAGCCGGTTCAGCTCCAGCGCGTACTCCATCGGGAGCTCCCGTGCGATGGGCTCCACGAATCCTCGGACGACCATGGCCATGGCCTCTTCCTCGGGCATGCCCCTGCTCATCAGGTAGAAGAGCTGGTCCTCGCTGACCTTGGAGACGGTGGCCTCGTGCGCGAGCTCGACGTCGTCCTCGCGCAGGTCGTTGTAGGGATAGGTGTCGGACCGGCTGATCGTGTCGATCAGCAGGGCGTCGCACTCGACCGAGGACTTGGCGTTGTGGGCCCCCTCCTGGACCTGGATCAGGCCGCGGTAGGAGGAGCGTCCGCCCCCGCGCGCCACCGACTTGGAGACGACGCTGGAGGAGGTGTTGGGTGCGCAGTGCACCATCTTGGACCCGGTGTCCTGGTGCTGGCCCTCGCCCGCGAAGGCGATGGACAGGGTCTCGCCCTTGGCGTGCTCGCCCATCAGGTACACGGCCGGGTACTTCATGGTGACCTGGGAGCCGATGTTGCCGTCGACCCACTCCATGGTGGCGCCCTCTTCGGCGACGGCGCGCTTGGTGACCAGGTTGTAGACGTTGTTCGACCAGTTCTGGATGGTCGTGTAACGGCAGCGGGCGTTCTTCTTGACGATGATCTCCACCACGGCCGAGTGCAGCGAGTCCGTCTTGTAGATCGGCGCGGTGCAGCCCTCGACGTAGTGGACGTAGGCGCCCTCGTCGACGACGATCAGCGTCCGCTCGAACTGGCCCATGTTCTCGGTGTTGATCCGGAAGTAGGCCTGGAGCGGGATCTCCACGTGCACGTTCTTGGGCACGTAGACGAACGAGCCGCCACTCCACACGGCGGTGTTGAGCGCGGCGAACTTGTTGTCGCCGGGCGGGATCACCGAGCCGAAGTACTCCTCGAAGATCTCGGGGTGCTCCCTGAGGGCGGTGTCGGTGTCCAGGAAGATGACGCCCTGCTCCTCCAGGTCCTCACGGATCTGGTGGTAGACGACCTCGGACTCGTACTGCGCGGCGACACCGGCGACCAGACGCTGCTTCTCCGCCTCGGGGATGCCCAGCCTGTCGTAGGTGTTCTTGATGTCCTCGGGCAGGTCCTCCCAGGAGGTGGCCTGCTTCTCCGTGGACCGCACGAAGTACTTGATGTTGTCGAAGTCGATCCTGGACAGGTCCGCACCCCAGTCGGGCAGCGGCTTCTTGTCGAACAGCCGCAGGGACTTGAGACGGAGCTTGGTCATCCACTCCGGCTCGTCCTTCTTGGCGGAGATGTCGCGGACGACCTCTTCGTTCAGACCGCGGCGTGCCGAGGCGCCGGCACTGTCGGGGTCGGCCCAGCCGTACTCATAGTTCCCGAGCCCTTCAAGCTCAGGATGCGCGATAGACGTCATGCGCGGACTCCTCCTGGACTCAGACGTCCTTGTGTTGAACCGGGCCCTCCGCCGCCTGGCGGATGGCCTTGGACGCGGGGATGCCTTCCTCCCCGCTCGCCCCGTCCCCCCGTGGGGTGACGTGCGTGGTGCACACACCGTCGCCGTGGGCGATGGTCGCCAGCCTGCGCACCGGGGTCTCCAGCAGACGCGCGAAGGCCTCGATCTCGGCCTCACAGAGTTGCGGGAACTCCGCGGCCACGTGCGCGACGGGGCAGTGGTGCTGGCACAGTTGGTCGCCGCCTCCGGGTGCGGGCGCCCGGCCCGCGGTGGCGGCGTAGCCGTCGTTGGAGAGCGCCTCCGCCAGCAGCCGGACACGCTGGTCCGGCTCGACCGCGTCCAGCATGGGCTTGTAGCGGCGCTCCAGGTCGGCGACCTGACTGCGGGCGAACTCGCTCACCGCCTCGGGTCCGGCCGTCTCGGCCAGGAAACGAAGAGCGTTGGTGGCGAGGTCGTCGTAGGCGTGGACGAAGGCGTCACGCCCGGCGTTGGTGATGGTGAAGACGCGCGCGGGCCGTCCCCTGCGACGGCGTCCGCCGTGGGGTCGGGCGTCGCGGGCCTCGATCATGCCCTCACCGGTCAGGTTGTCCAAGTGGCGGCGGATGGCCGCCGGGGTCAGGCCGAGCCTCTCCCCTAGAGCGGAGGCGGTGATCGGGCCCTCCTCGAGGATGAGCCGCGCGACCCGAGCCCGGGTACCGGTCTCGGCCCCGCGTTCAGGTCCGGTCATGGGACGGGGCACACCGGATGCCTTGGACACAGGTTCCCCTCCCTCCTCGGACACCGCTCCTGTCTTTTGACAACATCAGTGTGGCGTAAATAAGTCCACCTAGGCAAACTCGCCTCCATGCCCTTCGTCACGCAGGGCAGGCTTGCCTAAGATCACACGCAGGATCACACGCGCCTTCCGATCCTCTCCCGGCACGGCCGAGAGACCGGGCCGCACACGCCCCGCGACCGCGTGTCGAGATCACCGTGTCAGGACGCGGACCTCCCTCGGCGGGCGGGTACGAAGTCCGCCGTTCCGTCGCTTCCGGGGCGGTGAGCCCTCCGACGAGACCGGCCGTAGACTCAGGAGCCATGGACACAGCCGCCGTCGAGGTCGTCGATCTGGTCAAGCGCTACGGCGCCACTACCGCGGTCAGCGGCCTCACCTTCAGCGCGCGCCGGGGCGCGGTGACCGCGCTGCTCGGGCCCAACGGCGCCGGCAAGACCACCACCATCGAGATCTGCGAGGGTTTCCGCCGTGCCGACGGCGGACGGGTACGGGTGCTGGGCCTGGACCCGGTCGCCGACGCGAGTGCCCTCAAACCCCGTGTCGGGGTGATGCCCCAGTCCGGCGGAGTGCCCACGGGCGCACGCGCGGCCGAGTGGCTTCGGCTGATGGCCTCCTTCCACGCCCGGCCCATCGCTCCCGACCTGCTGTTGGAACGACTCGGTCTGACCTCTGTGGCCGACACGCCCTTCCGCCGCCTGTCCGGGGGGCAACAACAACGCCTGTCCTTGGCCTGTGCCGTGGTGGGGCGCCCCGAACTGGTCTTCCTGGACGAGCCGACGGCGGGCCTGGACCCGCAGGCTCGCATGGCCACCTGGGATCTGGTGACGGCCCTGCGCGGGGCCGGCGTGGCGGTGATCCTGACCACGCACTACATGGAGGAGGCCGAGCGCCTGGCCGATCGCGTGATCGTCATCGATCACGGCTCGGTGGTGGCCGAGGGCACTCCGGCCGAGCTGACGGGGGGACGTCGCGAGGTGTGCTTCTCCACCGACTCCCCCGTGGACACCGCGCGGTTGGAGTCCGCGTTGCCCGCGGGCAGCCGGGTGGTCTCACGAAGCGTCGCGGGCGACCACCGTGAGTACACGCTGACCACCGAGGACCCCGGCGCCCTGGGTCCGGAGTTCCTGGCCACGGTCACCGCCTGGTGCGCCTCGGCCGGAGTCCTGGCCGAGGACCTTCGCGTGCGACGACGTACCCTCGAAGACGTCTTCCTCGAACTCACCGGCCGGGAACTGCGCGAACGGTGAGGCGTCCCCGCCCACGGAAGAGCCCGAGCCCGCCGTGACGGGCGGACGGCCACAGCACGTAGAAGGAGGCAGGAGCCCTCTCCCCGCCCGAAGGCCGGGGCGTCCGCTCCGAGAATCCGATGACCGAGCACACCTTCGGCGCGTCCACGGGCGCCGCCTCCGAGAACGGCGACACCTCGCTGTTCGCCCCGGCTCCCGGGGCCGCACCGATGTGGCGCATGGTCGCCGCCCAGACCGGCATGGAACTGCGGGTGATGCTGCGTCACGGGGAGCAGTTCCTGCTGACCATGGTGATCCCGGTGCTGCTGCTGGTGGGCTTCAGCCTCGTCTCGGTACTGGACGTGGGCGAGGGCGCTCGGGTGGACGCGCTCACCCCCGGCGTGCTGGCGCTGGCGGTGATGTCCACGTCGTTCACCGGTCTGGCCATCGGCACCGGTTTCGAGCGCCGCTACGGAGTGCTCAAGCGCCTTGGGGCGACGCCGTTGTCCCGGTTCGGCCTGTTGGCCGCCAAGACCCTGGCGGTGCTGGGCGTGCAGGCGATCCAGGCGACCCTGCTGTGCGCGGTCGCGCTGGCCCTGGGCTGGTCCCCCTCGCTGACGCCCCTCGGCGTGTCGGCGGCGATCACGCTGGTGCTGCTGGCGACCGCCGCGTTCAGTTCGTTGGCCCTGTTGATGGCCGGCACGCTGCGCGCCGAGGCGACCCTGGCCGGGGCCAACCTTGTGTACGTGCTGATGTTGGGTCTGGGCGGGGTGCTGTTCCCCACCAGCAGCTTCCCCGGTCCGCTGGAACAGGCCGTCTCGGTGCTGCCGATCACGGCTCTCAGCTCGGGGCTGCGCGCGGTCCTGACCGACGGCACCCTTCCCGGCCTGGGCGCGTTCGCGGTACTGGCCGTGTGGACCCTCGTCGGCGGCCTTCTGGCCAGTCGCTTCTTCCGCTGGGACTGAACGGTCTCCGGCTTCGACCTCCACCCGGTTCAGCCGAGGGGCACCAGCCTCCACCGCTGGTGTGCCTGCCCCTCGTCCGGCGCCTGGGCGACGAGGGTGCCGTTGTCCGGTGCGCCGCCCTGTCCCTCCAGTGCCTGGCCGGTGGCCCGATTGACCAGTCGGATCAGGCCGGGGCCGGCCTCGATCACCGTCCAGTGCTGGTTGGGCGCGCCCGTGCGGGTGAGCATCGCCGCGCCGGGCCCGGCCTCGGGATCCTCGGGGATCTCCAGGAGTTTGCCGCTGCCCACGCCCTCGACCTCGTAGAAACCCCCGTCCAGGGGGACGAACCGCCACTGTTGGTTGTCCTGGTCGTGTCGGTCCCACAGATGTACGTGGGCGCCGTTGGCCGTGGAGCCCCCCGCCACGTCGATGACGCGGTCGCCGTGCGTGTTCTGTAGAACGTAGACGAGTTCGGGGTCCAGGCCCGCCGGATGGGTCTCCTCCTGTTCCTCGGACTCTTCGGACTCCTCGGCCTCCTCGACCGGCTCGGGGCCACCGGAGGGCTGGACGAGGATCCCCGAGACCACCAGGTCCGCCCCTTCGGGCCGTGCGTCGCCGTCGTTGGTGAGCAGACCGGCGGCGTAGCCGCCGACGGCCACGGCCAACAGCAGCGCCAGGGCTCCTGCGACGATCGGCCAGTGGGGAACGTACCGTTCGTGGGCACTGGCGGCACGGCGGCGTCGGGACATGCGAGGGACTCCAGCGGGCTACGGGTGGGGGACGTGGGGACCCACGACCCCGAACCATTTCACACCACCTGGACCGTTTCGTGCATATTCGCTGGGAAACGTGAGCGAAGGGATAGGGTCCCGCCTATGGAAGCGATCGGAGTGCCCTGGTTCATCGCGATCCGCCAGCTGGGGCCACCACTGCTCCTGCTCGCGGTGGGCGGCGCCCTGGTGGTGTGGCGGCGACCGGCGCGCCCCGGTCTGGTGTGGGCCGCCTTGGCGACGCAGCTGGTCGCGGCGGGGTTGCCCTATCTGTGGATCACATCGCAGATCCTCACCGACCAGGCGGAGAAGACGGTCTACGGGTTGGTCATGACCCTGCTGCAACCGCTGGTGGCGATGGTGGCCTGGGCACTGCTGCTGGTCGCGGCCCTGGCCCCGCCTCCGGCCTCCGTCGGGGGTCCTCGACGTGTCCGCGGCGACCGAGGAGCGCGAGGGGCCACCGAGGAGGGGGCGGGGGAGACGGAGAGGACGCCCGAAAACATAGGATGATTTTCCATGAGCGTCTCGGAGCACGACAGGTCGCCGCGGTCCTCGCTCCGCGCGTTGGAGGCGGTGCCACCGGTCTGGCTGGTGCTCGTGGGAATCGTCTCGGTACAGACCGGCGCCGGCGTGGCCAAGGGGCTGTTCGAGTCCCTTCCCCCCGCGGCCGTCGTGTGGTTGAGACTGCTGACCTCGGCGGTGCTCCTGGCCCTCGTGGCGCGCCCGGTGCTGCGCGCCCGCTCACGCTCCGACTGGCTGGTGGTGCTCGGCTACGGCGTCGCGTTGGCACTGATGAACTTCTTCATCTACCAGGCTTTCGCGCGGATCCCCCTGGGCATCGCCGTCACCATCGAGTACCTGGGTCCCCTGGCCATCGCGATCCTGGGCTCGCGTCGCCGGATCGACCTGTTGTGGGCCGCCCTGGCCGGCCTGGGCGTGGTCGCCCTGGGGCTGGAATCGGGCTCGATGGATCCCCTGGGCATCGTCTTCGCCGTGCTCGCCGCGGCGGCGTGGGCGGGCTACATCCTGCTCAGCGCGGCGACGGGTCGTCGGTTCAGCGGCTCTTCGGGACTGGCGATCGCCAGCGTGGTCGGCGTGGTGATCATGGCCCCCATGGGCGTCATCGAGGGCGGAACGGCCCTGCTGGACTGGCGTCTACTGCTGTTCGGCCTGGTGGTGGGGGTGCTGTCCTCGGTGGTGCCCTACACCCTGGAACTGAACGCGCTGCGTCGGATGCCGCCCCGGGTGTTCGGTGTGCTGATGAGCCTGCAACCCGCAGCGGCGGCCCTGGTGGGGCTGGTACTGCTGGGTGAACTGCTCACCCCGTGGCAGTGGCTGGCGGTCGTGTGCGTGATCACGGCCAGCGCGGGCTCCACGCGCACCTCGGCGCACGACGCCGACGGGCGGGAGACCGGCGGGAGGGCGGACGTTGAAGGCCGAGGCCGTTGAGGCCGCATCGGCAAGGCCCCACGGGACCGGGAGGCGGCCCTCCTGAAGCTCCGATGAGAACCAATCGACTACTTAGTGTTTTTGAGTACTCACAAATGGTTATCTGTCCTGGTGGGTCGGCCAAACGGCCCGACCCCGCATTCGGAAGGGGAACCATGCGCACCACCGCCAAGATCACGATGACCGCTCTCTTCACCGCCGGGCTGCTCGGTATGGGCTTCGGCTCCGCCAACGCCGGAGAGTGGAGGGGATACGACAAGGACAACTCGGTCGACCAGGCGTGCGTGTACGCGCAGGACGTGGACGGCACCGGTCTGCTCGGTCTCGGACTCGGTCTGCAGTTGAACCTGCTGAACAACTGCATCAACTTCAACGACGACTAGGACGAGGGCCGACCGTCGTCGGTGCTCTTCTTCGGAGGGGGCTCCCGCCCACAGGAGCCCCCTCCTTTCGTCGTCCGTGGCGTCGGCGCAGGTCGTCGTACGTGGTGTCGGTGCAGGTGGAGCCGGTCACCGGCACGCAAAACGATGTACTACAGTCTGTCGTATGTCTGTTTCCCCGGCCTCCGCGGCACCGGCCGCGAACACACTCCCCCCAGTCGCGGCGGAGGACATCGTCCTCCTCGGAGTCCCCCTGTGGGGCTGGCAGATCGCCGTCGCGGCGGCCGGAGTCCTCGCACTGGTGCTTCTGGCGCGCACCATCTGGAACCCCACCCCGAGGTCCCTGCGCGCCTGGACCCTGGGCAACATCATCGTCAACGCCGGTATCGCCGTCACCGGTGCGACCGTACGCGTCACCTCCTCGGGACTGGGCTGCTCGGAATGGCCCAAGTGCACGCCCGAGAGCTTCGTGCCCATCGACACCGGGCACGCCGCGCTCAACGCCGCCATCGAGTTCGGCAACCGAACGCTCACCTTCGTCGTACTCGCGGTCGCCGTCATCACCCTCATCGCGGTCATCCGCGTGAGACCACGCCGCCGTGACCTCGTCCGGTTGGCCGCCCTCGTTCCCTTCGGTGTCCTGGGCCAGGGCGTCGTCGGCGGTATCACCGTCTGGAGCGACCTGCACCCCGCCTCGGTCGCCGCGCACTTCCTGCTGTCCATGGTGGTGGTCTTCATCACCGTGGCCCTGTACGTACGCTGCCGGGAGCCCGAGGGCAGGCCGCATGTGTCCGTGGGCCCCATGCTGCACGCGGTCAGCATCGGCCTGGTCGTGGTCGGTTTCGCGCTCCTGGTCGCCGGTACCGTGGTGACCGGCACCGGGCCGCACGGAGGCGACGCCGCCGCTCCGCGTTGGCCCTTCGACCTGCACGTGGTCACCCGACTGCACTCGGCGTTGGCCTGGTCGACCCTGGCGGGCTCGGCGTTGGCCTTCGGCATCGCCTTCCGCGGCGGTGCCGGTCGCCCCGTCAAGACGAGCAGCACGTTCCTGCTCGTCACGGTGCTCTTGCAGGGTGTGCTCGGCTACGTGCAGTACGCCCTGGGCCTGCCCGAGAGCCTGGTCGTCCTGCACGTCCTGGGTTCGGCGCTGACCTGGATCGCGATCTGTCGCCTGTACTTCTCCACCACGCGTCTGGTGCCCGTGGGGCGGGACCTCAGCGCAGATCCTGTCGCTGCCGGTGGGACGGGGGGCCTTCTTGCCGAGCACGCGCCCGGGCGATGACATCGGCGAGGTCGGCCCGGTGTAGGAACCCCGAATCCGCCGGGCTCTCCGCCCAGCCGGGGACGACCGGTCGCGGCGACCGCCCCAGGAAGGTGTCCCGGGCCACGTGCATGAGCGCGAGGAAGGCGTCCCGTCTGTTCTTCCAGTCCGATCCGGCCGACCCCGTGTCGACCCGGCGGTGCAACAGCGCCAGTTCGGTCGCGGCCAGTTGGTACTCCCTCATCGCCGTACGGCCTCCACGCCCGGCGTTGCGCGCCGCCCACTCACGGGCCCGTCGACGGGCTCTGAGGGAGCTGAGCATGGTGATGTCGGCCGGGGTGACCAGACCGGTGGCGACGTAGGGCGGCAGGTGGAGGGCGATCGCGCCGACCTGCCTGTGCCGGTCACGTGCGACCAGCGCCAGGATGCCCAGGAGCACACCGAACAGCACCATGTAGGCCACCGCCAGGCCGTGCCAGCCGAAGTAGGTGGACCCGTTCCACAGTCCGTGCAGCAGTACGGCCGCCACCCATCCGGCGACGGGCGCCAGTAGACGCAGCGGACCTGTGCGCATGGCGGCGTAGGCCACCCCGATGCCGATCATCGCGGTGAAGACGGGGTGCCCCAGGGGGGCGACGACCCCGCGGATGGCGAAGGTCGCGACCAGGGTCCCGTCGAAGAACGCGCCGAGGAAGTACAGGATGTTCTCGGTGAAGGCGAAGCCGGTGGCCACCATCCCGGCGTAGACCACCCCGTCGGTGAAGGTGTCGATCTCGTGACGACGCCGCCAGAGCAGGATGAGCAACACCATGCCCTTGGCGCTCTCCTCCACCACAGGGGCGACGATCGACGTGGTCAGGAGGCCTCCCAGCTCCTGTCCGAACAGCGGCACGGTGACGTGGGCCAGCCCCCAACTGTTGAACAACAGGGAGGCCAGCACCGCCACCCCCGCGCCCCAGACGAAGGCGAAGAACAGCACCCACCCCGGTTCGGGTTCGAGTCGATCGAGCATGAGGATCAGCGGTACCAGGATGCACACCGGGACGACCGCGGCCACGAGACTGACCGCGAAGCCGAGACCACCGTCGATCCCCGAGGCGGCCCCTCCCTCCAGGGCGAGCGACCACAGGTAGACCAGCATCCCGATCATGCAGACCACGCTGAGGGCGGTGCCCAGGGCGAGGGTCGGCGAACGGCGGGAGCGGCGGCCTTGCAGGATGGCCTTGCTGTCGAGACGGGGCATGGGCACCGATCGTAGCGGGAAACACGACGGGCACCGCCTCCGGTCGTGGGGCGGGCGCCCGAGCTCCCCGGGGACGGCGAAGGGCGGCGTCCCGATCTTCAGGACGCCGCCCCGGGCTCAGAGGGCTCCTCAGCCCAGGAGGTTGGCGATCAGCGGGTCGACGGTGACCGCCACGAACAACAGCGCCAGGTAGGCGTTGGACAGGTGGAAGAAGCCCATCGTCTTGAGCCGGGCCCCGCTCACCCCGGCACGGGAGCGGCTGAGCAGCCGGTGGGCCTGGACCACGAGCAGCGCCCCCAACGCGATGGCGACCGCGCCGTAGAACCAGGTGGTGCCCGCGACCGGCCAGAAGGCGACCGACACGATCGCGGTGGCCCAGCTGTAGAGCACGCATTCCAACAGCACGCGGCGGTCGCCGGCGACCACGGGGAGCATCGGGACCTTGGCCTGGGCGTAGTCCTCCCGGTAGCGCATGGCCAGTGTCCAGGTGTGCGGCGGCGTCCAGAAGAACACCACCAGGAACAGCACGAACGGCGCCCAGTCCAGACTGTTGGTGACCGCCGCCCAGCCGATGAGCACCGGCATGCACCCGGCGATACCGCCCCACACCACGTTCTGCGCGGTGCGCCGCTTGAGCAGCAGCGTGTACACGAAGATGTAGAACAGGATCGCGAAGACCGACAGCACCGCCGACAACGGATTCACCAGCAGGGCGAACCCGACCGTGGAGCCCACGGCCAACACCAGTCCGTAGACGAGCGCCCCGCGCGGGGTCACCAGTTCCATCGCGCCCGGACGCTGACGGGTGCGACGCATCTCACGGTCGATGTCGCGGTCGATGTAACAGTTCATCGCGTTGGCGCTGGCCGCCGACATGGTACCGAAGAGCAGAGTGGCCACCGCCGTCCACAGCGGAGGAACGCCTCCCGCTGCGACGAACATCACCGGGATGGTGGTGATGAGCAGCAGTTCGATGACGCGCGGCTTGGAGAGCGCGACGTAGGCGCGGACGTACTCGCCGAAGGAGGCTCTGCGGGAGATCTCGGGCTCGGAGCCGCCCCGCTCGGTGTGCGGAGCACGGTTGGTCAGGGCCATCAGTACCGCGTCCCCACGGCCGGACGGCTCGTTCGCGTCCCCACGGGGGGCACCGGCTCGGTTACAGACACGCGGATACCTCGACAACTCTAGGGGTTTCGATACTGCTCGCCACGCGGGGTAGAGCGGATCGACAAAGCGTCAGGATCTGCGGAAACCCCGTCAACGACATACTGTAGTACTTCCTTGTCGGCACCGGAGACCAGCCCCCTGCCAAGGGAAACGTCCCGTCCACGGGACGCTCACCACCTCAGGGGTCGCCGGGGTGGACACCAGGCTCGCATACGCCCCGACACGCCTCCAACGCGCCACCCTCCGAGGAGACCGGGCCACGGCACCGATCGAGCACCCCGCGCAACCGGATCGTCACGGAGGGCTTCGAAGGTTACCCACACCACCCCGTTACCGGCCGGTAGGGGGCGGTGTGGGGCAACGACATCCCGGGTAGCGGACGATAGGCTCGGTCATGGCTGACCCCGTCGTGGTCTCCAGTCCGCGACGGCCGCCGTTCGGGGATATCCGAGGGCGACACGTCCACGTTCCACACAGCCATGCGTGGACACACCCTCCCCTCGGGTCCGCCCTCGTGGCGGTCCATCGGAATGCCCGGCGGTGGTTCGAAGACCAACGCGACCAGCACACCCCGCGTTCCAGCCGCCGGGCGCGGGGAGTGCCCAGAAGGAGAACGAAAGTCCGTGAGCACCCACACCCCGCAGACCCTGGAGTGGTCGGACCTCGACCTCCGCGCCGTCAACACGGTCCGGGCACTGGCGATGGACTCGGTCGAGAAGGCGGGCAACGGACACCCCGGCACAGCGATGAGCCTGGCGCCCGCCGCCTACCTCCTCTTCCAGAAGGTCATGCGGCACGACCCCTCCGACCCCGAGTGGACCGGCCGCGACCGTTTCGTGCTGTCGGTCGGCCACTCCAGCCTCACTCTCTACATCCAGCTCTACCTCGCCGGATACGGGCTGGAGCTGGACGACCTCAAGAGCCTGCGCCAGTGGGGGAGCCGCACTCCGGGACACCCCGAGTACAGCCACACCCCCGGCGTGGAGACCACCACCGGGCCCCTGGGCCAAGGTGTGGGCAACGCCGTCGGCATGGCCATGGCCGCCCGTCGTGAACGCGGTCTGTTCAACCCCGAGGCGGGTCCGGGCGCCAGCCCCTTCGACCACCACATCTTCGCCCTGTGCTCCGACGGCGACGTCCAAGAGGGTGTGAGCCACGAGGCCAGCGCCCTGGCGGGGACCCAGAAACTGGGCAACCTCATCATGATCTGGGACGACAACAAGATCTCCATCGAGGACGACACCCGCATCGCGCACTCGGAGGACGTCGCCGAGCGCTACCGCGCCTACGGCTGGCACGTGGAAGAGGTCGACTGGACCTCCACCGGCGAGTACGTCGAGGACGTCGACGCCCTGTACCAGGCCATCCTGCGCGGCAAGGCCGAGACCGAGCGCCCGACCTTCATCCGTCTGCGCACCATCATCGGCTGGCCCGCGCCCAACAAGCAGAACACCGGCGCCATCCATGGCGCGGCCATCGGCCAGGAGGAGATCTCCGCCACCAAGGCGATCCTCGGCCTGCCCGACGAGCCCTTCGCCGTCGAGGACGAGGTCATCGAGCACACCCGCCGCGCCATCGACCGGGGCCGGGAGGCGCACGCCGCCTGGGAGGTGGGGTTCAAGGCCTGGCACGAGAGCGCCGGCGAGCACGCCGAGCTGTTCGACCGCCTGGTCCACAAGCGACTGCCCGAGGCCTGGGAGAAGAAGATCCCCTTCTTCGAGCCCAGCGAGAAGGGCATGGCCACCCGCAAGGCCAGTGGCGAGGTGCTCTCGGCCGTGGCGCCCGTGCTGCCGGAGCTGTGGGGCGGCTCGGCCGACCTGGCCGGATCCAACAACACCACGCCCAAGGGTGAGCAGTCCTTCCTGCCCTTCGATCGCGCCAGCGAGATGTTCCCGGGCGGCCCCTACGGTCGTGTGCTGCACTTCGGCGTGCGTGAACACGGCATGGGCACGATCCTCAACGGCATCGCCCTGCACGGTCCCACCCGTCCCTACGGCGGCACGTTCCTGGTCTTCAGCGACTACATGCGCCCCGCGGTGCGTCTGGCCGCGATCATGCAACTGCCCGTGGTCTACGTGTGGACGCACGACTCCATCGGCCTGGGCGAGGACGGTCCGACCCACCAGCCGGTCGAGCACCTGTGGTCGCTGCGCGCCATCCACGGCCTGGACGTCATCCGCCCGGCCGACGCCAACGAGACCGCCGTGGTGTGGCGCTCGGTCATCGAAAGCGGTGACCGTCCCGCCGCGCTGGCGCTGACCCGTCAGAACCTGCCCGTCCTGGACCGCGAGGAGTACGCCTCGGCGGAGGGTGCCGTCAAGGGCGGCTACGTGCTGGCCGAGGCGGACGGGGGCGCCCCGGAGTTGATCATCATCGCCACCGGCAGCGAGGTGCAGATCGCGTTGGAGGCCCGTAAGGAGCTACAGCGGGCCGGCACGCCCACCCGGGTGGTCTCCATGACGTGCGTGGAGTGGTTCGAGCGACAGAGCCAGGAGTACCGCGACGAGGTGCTGCCGCCCTCGGTGCGCGCCCGGGTGTCGGTGGAGGCCGGCATCGCCATGGGTTGGCGCGCCTACGTCGGTGACGCCGGGGAGTCGGTCAGTCTGGAGCACTACGGCGCCTCCGCCCCGTACCAGGTCCTGTACGAGAAGTTCGGATTCACCACCGAGGCCGTCGTCGAGGCGGCTCGCAAGAGTCTCTCCAAGGCCGGAAGCTGATTCGGGCGGGCCCCGTCGCACGTGCGACGGGGCCCGCCCCACGTGTGCGACCAGGGGCGACACCTTACTCGCCCCGAGGAAGGCGTGATACCCATGAGCAACGCACTCCAGGACCTCTCCCAGGCGGGCGTGTCCATCTGGTTGGACGACCTGAGCCGGGAGCGACTGCGTTCGGGCAACCTGGCCGAGTTGGTCTCGACCCACCACTTGACCGGAGTCACCTCCAACCCCACCATCTTCGACAAGGCCCTCTCCGAGGGGAACGCCTACGACCAGCAGGTCCACGAGCTGGCCGTGCGCGGGGTCTCGGTGGAGGAGGCGGTCCGTATGGTCACCGCCTACGACATCCGTTGGGCCGCGGACGTCCTGCGTCCGGTCTATGAGTCCACCGACCGCGTGGACGGCCGGGTCTCGTTGGAGGTCGACCCGCGTCTGGCCCACGAGACCGAACGCACGGTCGCCGAGGCCAAGGCGCTGTGGTGGCTGGTGGACCGCCCCAACCTGATGATCAAGATCCCGGCCACGGCCGCGGGACTTCCGGCGATCACCCAGGTGCTGGGGCAGGGCATCAGCGTCAACGTCACGTTGATCTTCTCCCTGGAGCGCTACCGCCAGGTGATGGACGCGTTCTTGGAGGGGATGGAGCTGGCCCGCACCAACGGCCACGACCTCTCCCGCATCCAGTCGGTGGCCTCCTTCTTCGTCAGCCGTGTGGACACCGAGGTGGACAGGCGCCTGAAGGAGATCGGCACCGACGAGGCGCGCTCCCTGCTGGGCCGGGCCGCCATCGCCAACGCCCGCCTGGCCTACCAGGCCCACCAGGAGGTCTTCTCCTCCTCCGAGTGGAAGACCCTGGAGGAACAGGGCGCCAAGCCGCAGCGCCCGCTGTGGGCCTCCACCGGTGTGAAGGACCCCTCCTACGAGGACACCCTCTACGTCACCGAACTGGTGGCTCGCGACACCGTGAACACGATGCCGCAGGCCACCCTGGACGCCACCGCCGACCACGGCCGGATCACCGGGAACACCGTGCTGGGCACCTATGACCAGGCAAGGGCCGACTTCGCCGCGCTGGAGGACGCCGGGATCAACCTGACCGACGTTTTCGCGGTGTTGGAGGAGGAGGGCGTGGACAAGTTCATCAAGTCCTGGGACAGCCTGCTCGGCGCGCTGTCGGCCGAACTCGACAAGCTCTCCTGAGCACCGTGGCCGCTCCCGGCCCGAGCGTCGGGAGGGCCGCGTCCGGCTCTTCATGCCACCGAAACCGTCGTCCGCCGTCCCCTACGGGGCGGCGGGGGCGGACCCGATCGTCCCACCGGCCACTCTCGACAGGAAGACCAGACCCTTGAAAGAACCGGTGATGCCCGGAGCGGTCCCCAACCCGCTCCGCAACACCTCGGACCGCAGACTCCCCCGCATCGCCGGCCCCAGCGTGTTGGTGCTGTTCGGTGTCACGGGCGACCTGGCCCGAAAGAAGCTCCTCCCCGCCATCTACGACCTGGCCAACCGGGGGATGTTGCCGCCGGGCTTCGGTCTGGTGGGGTTCGCCCGACGCGACTGGGAGGACCAGGACTTCGCGGACCAGGCCTACCAGGCGGTACGCGAGCACGCACGCACCCCCTTCCGCGAGGACGTGTGGCGACAGCTGAGCGAGGGGGTCCGTTTCGTGCAGGGCGAACTGCACGACGAGGACGCGTTCGACCGCCTGGCCCGATGCGTACGTGAACTGGACTCCGCCCGTGGCACCGGCGGCAACTACGCGTTCTACCTGTCGCTTCCGCCCAAGCTGTTCCCGACCGTGGTCACACAGCTCAAGCGGTGCGGCCTGGCCGAGGCCGGAGACGACGAGATCCCGCAGGGTGGGGTACGGCCGTGGCGTCGGGTGGTGATCGAAAAGCCCTTCGGACACGACCTGGCCAGCGCCCAGGAACTCAACGCGGTGGTGGACGAGGTGTTCCCGCCGTCATCGGTGTTCCGTATCGACCACTACCTGGGCAAGGAGACGGTCCAGAACATCCTCGCCCTGCGTTTCGCCAACACCCTGTTCGAACCCCTGTGGAACCGCGGTTACGTCGACCACGTGCAGATCACCATGGCCGAGGACATCGGGGTGGGTGGCCGCGCGGGCTACTACGACGGCATCGGCGCGGCCCGCGACGTCATGCAGAACCACCTGCTGCAACTGTTGGCGCTCGTGGCCATGGAGGAGCCCATCTCCTACAACGCGGACGCGATCCGGACGGAGAAGGAGAAGGTGCTGGAGTCGGTGGCGCTGCCCGAGGACCTGGCCACGGGCAGCGCGCGTGGCCAGTACACGGCGGGCTGGCAGGGCGGCGCCCCGGTGCGCGGCTACCTGGAGGAGGACGGTATCCCCTCCGACTCGATCACCGAGACCTACGCGGCGTTGAAACTGGAGGTGACCACCCGGCGCTGGGCCGGGGTGCCGTTCTACCTGCGCACCGGAAAACGTCTGGGCCGCCGGGTGACGGAGGTGGCGTTGGTCTTCCAGGCCGCGCCCCAGCAACTGTTCCCCCGCAGCGACGTCAGTGAACTGGGGCAGAACGCGCTGGTGCTGCGTATCCAGCCGGACGAGGGGGTGACCCTGCGTCTGGGTTCCAAGGTGCCCGGAACCAGCATGGAGGTCCGTGACGTGAGCATGGACTTCGCCTACGGACAGTCCTTCACCGAGGCCAGCCCGGAGGCCTACGAGCGGCTCATCCTGGACGTGCTCATCGGTGACCCGCCGCTCTTCCCCCGGCAGGAGGAGGTCGAGCTGTCCTGGCGGATCCTGGACCCGGTGGTGGAGTACTGGGCCAAGGAGGGGCGTCCTGAACAGTACGGTTCGGGCACGTGGGGGCCGGGGTCTGCCGAACGCCTGCTCGCCCGGGACGGCCGTCAGTGGCGGCGCCCGTGACCGGCCACGACACCCCCGGGAGGAACCGATGATGCTCTACCTGCCGCGTACCACCACCTCGCAGATCACCGAGGCGCTCATGGCGGAGCGCCTCAGTGTGGGCGGCGGCGCCATGAACATGGTGCTGACCCTGGTCATCGTCACCGACGAGGCCGACCACTACGACGCCGTACGCGCCGCCACCGAGGCCGGACGCGAGCACCCCTCGCGTGTGGTGGCGCTGATCAGACGGGACCCCGACGCCGAACCCGCCATCGACGCCGAGATCCGCCGCCCGGGCACCTCGGGACCGGGCGAGGCGGTACTGCTGCGGTTGTACGGACCCTTGGGCGAGCACGCCGACTCGGTGGTCACCCCGTTGCTGGTGCCCGAGGCGCCGGTGGTGGCGTGGTGGCCGGGCGTGGGGCCGGTCAACCCGGCGGCCGACCCGGTGGGCCGTCTGGCCCAGCGTCGGATCACCGACGCCCTGCGCGCCCAGGATCCGATGAGGGACCTGCTGGAACGGGTGGCCGACTACAGCCCGGGCGACACCGACCTGACCTGGACCCGCCTGACGCCGTGGCGCTCGCTGTTGGCCAGCGCCATGGACCAGCCGTGTGGTTGGGTGACCTCGGCCAAGGTGACGGCCGAACCGCACTACCCGAGTGCGGAACTGCTGGCCGCATGGCTCTCCGACCGACTGAACGTACCGGTGGAGCGTGCCGTGTCGAACGGACCGGGCCTGACCGAGGCCCGACTGACCACCGACCAGGGGGACATCGCGATCACCCGGGTGGACGGTCGGGTGGCCACACTGACGCGGTTCGGACAGCCGGACCAGACGGTGGCGCTGCCCCAGCGGTCCGCCGCCGGGGCCCTGGCCGAGGAACTGCGTCGACTGGACGCTGACGAGACCTACGCGAGCGCGGCCCGTCATCTGGGGCCGCTGCTCCTGGAAAGCGGAGCGGGAACATGAACGAACCGGAGATCATCCGACACTCCGACGCGGGAGCACTGGCCGACAGTGTCGCGTTGAAGCTGGTGAACATGATCGTCCAGGCCGAGTCGGACAGGCGCGAGTTCCACCTGGTGCTGACCGGCGGCGGGATCGGCATCCGCGCACTGGAGGCGGTGCACGACCACTCCAAGGAGGCCGGGATGAACTGGTCCCACGTCCACCTGTGGTGGGGCGACGAGCGGTTCCTGCCGAACAAGGACCCCGAACGCAACGAGACCCAGGCGTGCGAGGCGCTGATCGACCGGATCCCGATCCCCTCACGCAACGTGCACCCGATGCCCGCCTCCGACGGCATGGACGGTGACCACATCGAACACGCGGCCACCCGGTACGGACGTGAGCTGGCGGTGGCGGCGCGCGGTCAGGGCCCCGTTCCCGTCTTCGACGTGTGCCTGCTGGGCGTGGGCCCGGACGCACACGTGGCCTCGCTGTTCCCCGGGCTGCCGGGGGTACGCGAGGACGAGGCGTCCGTGACCGCGGTGTACGACTCCCCCAAGCCGCCACCGCGGCGGATCACCCTGACCCTGTCCTCCATCCGCGCCTCGCGTGAGGTGTGGGTGCTCGCCTCGGGTGAGGGCAAGGCCGAGGCCGTACGCCTCGGTCTGGCGGGGGGCGATGTCGACGAGGCCCCCGTGGCCGGGGCACGCGGCTCGGAGAGGACCGTGTTCTGGTTGGACGAGGATGCGGCCTCGCGACTGTAGTCGGGCCGTGTGAGGGCTCGGTCGAAGACCGGTTCGTCCGGTCCGGCCGGGCCCTCACGTGTTCCCGCCGGGGGCGGAGGGGTCAGAGCACGCTGACGTCGGTGTCGAAGAGGTCGGGTAGCGCGTTCGGGGAGGCGATCGCCACCACCGGACGCAGGGGTTCGCCGAAGGAGATCCGTCCGTGTCCACCTCTCTCCCCCGGTTCGGCGTGGGTGATCCAGTCCACGAGTTCGACCGCGCGACCGACGTCCCCGCCGGGCCGGGTCAGGGCGATCACCGTCCCGGCCACGTCACAGCGCGTGTTGAGGTGCACGGTCGCGGCGAAGACGCTCTGGGCCCATGAGCCCCGGCCGACCTCGTGGAGCCGTGTGTCGAAGGCGCGCCGTCGACGCCATCCCGGTGCGGTCAGGCCCACCGCGCGGTCGTCGAAGGTGAGCACCAGACTGGGTCGTTCCTGGGCGCTCAGGCACTCCTCGGCGTCGGTGAGGGAGGTGTCCATCCACACGTCCACCGGCCCGGTGGCCGCCCGGACCAGGGCGGCGCAGGCCGCGTCGAGCAGTTCGGTGTCCACCTGGGAGCGGGCCTCCCGGCACGCCCGCCCGGCCAGGAAGGGCATGGCCTTCTCGTGGTCCCTTCGCCCGTTCCCGTCGACTCGGACGTATCCGTGCAGGACCAGCGGCCAGTCCACACCGGCCCGCCCCCGCAGGGGCAGGGGGCCGTGCGTCAGGCAGAGCACGGTACGCCCGCGTGCCAGCTGGTAGGTGGTGCAGGCGCCGGTGTCGCGGGCGGCCAGGGCCAGGCCCAGGCTCATCGCCTTGGTGCCGGTGGTGATGTCGGCGACGACCGGGGGCGGCGGGTCGGCCCTTCGTTCACGGGTGATCCAGTCCCAGGCGGCGGCGACGACCGCGTCGGTGTCGAAGCCGTCGACGGGCTCGGCGGGAAAACGGACCCGGTCGTGGTACCCGCTCTTCCTGAGCAGGTCGGCGTCCGCGGGTGCGGCGTCGGGGTTCTCCGCGGCGTGCAGGGTGCGCGCGGCGGACTCACGCACCCCGTCGCGCACGCTCTGTCTGGAGGACAGCACCAGAGTGCGGGCGGGCCGATGGGCGTGTACGGCCGTGAGCGTTCCCAGGCGACTGCCGCCGAGGGAGGTGACCAGGACGGGCCGGTCCTCGGGGGTCGGGTGACGTTCGGGCGGTGGGACGGGGGGACCGTCCTGGTCGGGGGGCCGGAGGGGAACGACCGAGGGTCGGGGACCCGGGCCCGGGAAGAAGGCCCTGCGGATGTGCTCGAAGGAGGTCAGACGTGCCAACAGGTCGTCCAGGTTCCACACGTGCACGTTGCGGGCGGTCAGGGCGGGGTTGTAGGCGGTGACGCGCTCGCGCAGACCGGGGACGGCCGGCCCCGAGTAGACGAACAGCACCTGGACGGCGGTGCCGAAGACCCGGCGGGCCTTGGCCACGGTCCATCCCGCCCGGGCCACGACGTCGTCGGGGCGGGTCTTGGCCTCCACGACCAGCACACGGTGCCGGTAGCGCACGACCGCGTCGAAGTCGGCGATGGAACCGTGCGGGTGGCGGGGGTCGGCGACCTGACGCGCCCCGATCACCTCGGTGTCGGAGCGGCGACGTGTATGGCGCAGGAGGTGGGAGAGGATCCGGCCCTCGGTGACGACACCGCGCCGCGCCGCCGGGGACAGGTCGGGAAAGCGCGCTCCAAGTGCCTGCCCTCCCCCTCGCACGAAGAGGCGGACGGGTTCGGGGTCGCTGTCGTCGAGCCAGCGTGCGCCGTGGATTCCGGCGAGGGTGGCCAGGTCGATCCCCTCGTCGACCACGGGAAGCTCGGAGCCGTCGGCCGCGCGCAGGGTGTCGCGGACGGGGTCGAGGTAGTGGCGCCAACGGCGGGCGTGGGGGTGACGGTCGAGGGGCAGGAGCCGTTCGTGCAGGAGCGCCGCGGCCACGCTCATCACCTTGGTGCCTCCGGTGTAGTCCAGGAACCAGGGTCGGCCTCCGTTGGCCCGGTGCAGGGCGGCCAGGGTGTCGTTGACGGGACCGAAGTCGTGGGGGTCGGCCCCCACGCTCACCACCCGCACCGACGCGGGTGCGGCCGACCGTTCCACGGCGGTCGCGACCAGCTCGGCGAGGGCTCGGGTTCGGTCACTGGCGACCAGGGCCAGATGGTCGGCGGGCAGGGTGAGCGAGGACAGCAGTGCGGGGGTGGGGTTGTGCCCGACCAGCACGACGGCGGCACCGGGGTCGTACACGACGTCCTTTGCGGCAGGGGAAGGGGACGGACGTCCACGCTAGTGGACCGGCCCGAGGTTCGGGGGTCGTACGCGACGTCGATGACGCGCCCGACCCCCGGTGCGGGCCTTCCACGCGACTCCGCCGCCGAGCGGCCGGGCCGGGGCCTCAACACCCCTCCCGTACCCGGTGGTCCGCGAAGGCGTCCGCCCCCTCCTTCCCGGTCGGCGGGCCGCCCACCCGGGCCCGGACACCGCTCCGTATCGGAAGGCCGCTGACGACGAACGACCGGCAGGCGGTGACCACGCCTTCGCCGTCACGCACCAGGTCGGAGGGCACGAGCAGGTCCTCGCGTTCGGGGTGGGCGGAGCCGACCACGGAGGAGACGATGAACCACACCCCCTCCTGCGGTTCGGGGAGGTCGGCCCGGGTACGTTCCTCCGCCATCAACGGCACCCCGTCCACCTCCATCCCCACGGGAACACGCACCGCCTCCACCCGGGCGGGCTCGGTGGACCTGGGCCAGCGTCGGATGACGCGCGACCTCTCGTCCACGACCGTCACCACATGCGGTGTCAGGTTGACCACCCGCATCCGGCGACCTCCGTTCCGTTCGTTTCCTCCGGCCCCGACGGCCGTGGCCACGGTCCGCCCCGGCCCTCACCGCAGTCTCTCGGACACATCCGCAGGCTCTGGAACTGCGTACCAATTCGGGAAACGAGAGAAGAATATTAATCATGGTGACTGGTGTCCATTTCATTGCTCTCTCCACAGTTTGATGAAGAGAAGTACTGGGGTCCAAGAATTGACATTTCCCCCACGGTGGTCCTACTTTGATATTCGGCCTCCCGTTGACGCGGGAGTGTCACCTGAGGTCTCACGTCTCTTTCGTACGTGCTCTCCCGGAGGGTCGGGGGAGCGTCCCGACCCCGGATCACCGGGGAGAAGAGTTCGTGAGCACGCACCATTGTTCCGCCTGGGAACTGTTCGGCTCCGCCGCCTTCCTGCGCGCCTTCACGCGCGTTCTGGGGTGCGGGCCCTGTTCCTCGGACGGAACCGCGCAGGGCTGCTCGGGTCACTCCGAACAGTTCTGCGACTATGTCGACCTGTGCGCCGAGTACTGCCCGTGCCCGGTGCACGGCGGCGACCCCGACGGTGTCGTCGCCGTGCGCATGCGGCACGCCGAGCCCGACGGCGACGGCGTCGACCGCACCGCCGCCCACCGGCTGCGCGACGCCTTGGACGACGTACGTCGGGACCGTTCCTACAAGAACCTGCGCCGTGTCTACCCTCAACGCACCGCCAAGGGACAGGTGCGCTGCGCCTTCTCCGAACGCCCACGGCGCTGGGCCCAGCGCCGCGACGTGGCCGCTGTCGCCCCCGAGGTGGTCGACCAGGAGGCGTTGGCCATGCTCGTGCTCACCGCGGGCTGGGGAAACCCCGCCGCGGACCTGCCCGAGGACATCCACCCGGGCGAAACGGTCTCCTTCACAGAGGACGGCAGTGCGGTGCCCGTCGCCGACCTGCACGGACGTTCCCTGACCGAGGTCAGGGAACCGCCCATGGTCTCCACCGCGACCGGCGACTACCTGCTGCGCAAGTTGGCCGAACTGGCCTCAGGACGTGACGCCGACCCCGGTCGCACCCCCGATCAGCGACGCCGTCTGTTGCTGCGTGGGCTGTTGCCCACGATGAACGGCGAGGACATCGCGCGCAGACTCACCGGGGTCCTGGGGCGGATGGCCGTGAACATGCCCCTGCACTTCGCGTTGGTGCAGCAGGCGCGCGGCCGAGCCCGCAGCGCACCCTACTCCCCCGTCCCCGACGTCCCCGAAACGGCTGAGGAGCCCTTCCCTCGGCGTGAGGTGCTCGGCGAGGAGGAGCGCGCCTGGCTGGAGCGCGCCGCCTCGGAGCTGACCGCTCGCGCACAGGAGTCACGGGAGGACTTCGAGGCCGATCCCCACGGTGCCCTCGACGCCCTGGTGTGCGCCCTGCTGGAGAGGAGTCCGACCGTGCCCGCGCTGTGGGCCCGAGCCCAGGACGACCCCGATCTGCGCGCCGACCTGTTGGAGGCACTGGCCGAGACCATCGACGGCTGACCGGCGCGGGGCCCCGCGGTCGGCTCATCCTCCGGGGCCCCCGACCCGGGCGAACCGTCGGGTCAGCGGCTGCAACACGGGATACTCGGCGAACTCGCGCAGGGACATCACCGCGGTCTCCTCCCACGGCAGACGGCCGCGCCACCGACCGGCCAGACACACGTCCACCGCCTGCTCCACCTCACGCCACCGTTCCGGAGCGGGCTCGCCCGACAGACGCCGGCGCACCAGCGAGGTCCCGAAAGCGTCCAGGAAGCCCTGGACCCGGTCCTCGTCGGCCCGCACGACCCCCGCCGCCGGAGTGATGTCCAAGGCGCGGGCACGCCGGTCCACCAGGTACAGCTCCGGTCGCAGGTGCACGCTGCCCATGCCCAGGGACTTGCCCATACCGACCTTGTGGGCGTGCGAGGGATCGCCCCGATCCCCTCCGTCCCACGGATTGTCGAGCAGAAGGGCGCGCATCAGCACACCGAGCTCTCCTTCGGTGAGGTTGGTGAAGGTGACGCGTGCACGGAAGGTGAGCCCGTCCCGCAGGGGAACGATGTCGCGTTGGGTCTCACGGGGCGGCTCGGCCCCAGACCCCGGCGGCAGTACCACCACACCCAGCTCCTCCTGGGTCCGCGCGTCGTAACGGACCGGCGTTCCCAGCTCGGCTCGGTGCCGGTGCAGGTACGTCTTGTACCCGCCCAGGCGCACCCTGCCCTCGTGCGACCACGTGATGACGTCGGGCCTCTCCCCCGTCCCCGCCTCCGGCCCCTGGACCAGGTAGTTGGCGAAGCAGCCGCGTTGAGGGGAGAGAAGCTGGACGCGCAGGGCCGCGCCGTCGGGATAGTCCGGGTCGGGATCGGTGCTCAACGCGCTGCCGAACGACACCCGGCCCTTGGAGGCGCCCGACTCACCGGCGAAGGTGTCGATGTCCCCGAACAGGGCCCGACACACGTCCACGGTGCGTCCGGCCCGTGAGGCCCGGTCGGGATCCCCGTGTTGGGGCCCCAGAAGCGTCTCGGGCAGGGCTCGTCGGATCGGGTCGTCCTCGCTGACGGAGATCCGGTAGCCGCCGGAGCGACCGAAGGAGACCACCGTGTCGGAGGGGTCGAGGTCGAACCAGACCGGTTCGAGGTCACGCCGCGGCAGGCCTCCACCGCCGACTCCGGCCACCGGTTCGCGTCCGGGATCGGCCGGACCGGTGCTGAGGGTGTCGGGGAAGGCGGCGCGCTGGTAGCCGGTGACCTGTTCCGCCGACTCGAACAGCGCCACCATGGAGTCGGGGACGGGAAGGCGCGCGCCCGAGTGGGAGGGGCTCGGAAAGAGATAGGCGTTGCGGCGCTCCCCCGCGGCGACCCCCGTCAGCACGACCAGTGCGCGGATCACCCCGCCCCGCCCCGGTTCACCGGCGTGGCCGCCGCGTGCGCGCAGGTAGGCGCGGGCCTCGGCGTCCGTCGGCGCCACGGCCGCCACCCGGCGCTCCTGCGGCAGGTGGACGGCGTGCACCCACCGGTATTGCAAACGTCCGTGCTGCTCGTGGGTGGTGGGCACGTAGGTGTTGTTCCTGGGAGGGTCGGGGAAGGTGTCGACCCCGAAATCCCAGGTGCGCAGGCTCTCCCGGAGGACCGTGAAGGAGACCTTGAGGGCTCGGCCCGATTCCCCGGTCACCGGGGTGGAGGGCACCTCGACCACGTACCAGCGCCCCTCGTCCTGGGAGTGGAACAGAAAGCCCTGTTTGGTCCGCAGCCCGACGCGGCGCCTGCGGTAGTGGGAGTGCCGTTGGGCCATGATCCGTCGCGCCCGGGCTGACAGGGTGCCGTCGGCACGGTCGGGGTCGATGCGCACGGGCGCGCGGAAGAACAACATGGGCGTGTTGACCGGACCCGTCTCCCCGCTGGTGAGCATGCGTACGGTGTTGCGGACCAATCCGCGCAGGGTGGAACCCGGGATGGCGGGCAGGTGGCGCTCACCGTGGGGGAGACGGAAGGAGGGGCTCACCCGGCCACGTTCGGGGGTCCTCCCGACGAAGGTGGGGGTGAGCGTGGTCAGGGTCAGGTCGATCCACCCCGCATGGGTGCCGTCCACCGTCCTGTCATGGCTACGCAGCAACGCGTCGGTGCGATGTCCGTCGTGCAGGTCGTGGGCGGGCATGGGGGTGTCGGCGAGACGGACCAGTCCATAGGGGGCCGTCGCGTGGAAGGTGCGGGACTCCGGCCCGACCGCTCCGGTGGGATGGGGAACATGGTCGGACCTCAACGCTCCTCCCGTCCGATCTCGTCACCGGTGCCCACGTCGAACTCCGGCCCGGTCGGTTTGACACCCGTGTGCACACCGGTGAGCCGGTGGAAGGCCACCCCCACCGCCCCGGTGTCGGGGTCATCGGCCCAGTACTCGCGCACGGTCAGCCAGGTGCCCGAGCTCTCCAGCGCGGTCCTGCCTCCGGCCTCGGGGCGTGATCGCCCCGAGAAATCGACCCACTCCACCGGGAGCACCGCCCGAGCCCCGGAGGGTTCGCCGGTCACCGAGAAGGGGATCGGTCCGTCCAGGGTCCTGCTGTGCGCGGGGCCGTTCCATCCCTGGAGGAGGAAGGAGCGGTCGCGCGGGCGTGACCACCACGGGAGGGTGCCGGGGGCGTCGGCGCTGATCCATCCGGCCTCGGCTCCCTCGCCGATGCGGATCTGGGCGTGCGGGCCGAAGACGAGGACCTCCAGTATCCGCCAGCGTTCGGGGAGGGGGGAGGGGGCCGACAGGTCCGCGGTGGACGGCTGGTCCGAGCGACGCCACCGCGCTCCCGGGCAGGCGCCGGTGAGGCGGCCGTCGACGAGTTCGGCGAGCAGCCACTGAGGACGCCCCCGGGCGCCGGGGACCCTCCCGGTACCCGTGTCGAGCAGGCGGCACCGGCGACCGTGGAGCAGGACCTCTTCCAGTACCGTCCCGACCTGATCGTCGGTCAGGCGCTGGACCGCCAGGCCGTACGGGCGCGGAGGGTGGTGGTTCACTGTCTACCTCCTTCGTGCCGCCTCGTCGCACCCGGTGAGCGCGGTGCGCAGGGCGTCCAGCCAGCCGCGCGCCGCGGCGGCCTCCGCGCTGTCGGGCTCGAACACGGCGGCGAGCAGGTCCACCGTACGTGGGGGTTCCCCGGTCCCGGTGTGGGTGGTCAGGTGGGCGCGCGTCGCGGTCAGGCGTCCGTTACCGCTTCCGGTGTCCGCGCCGAGGGCGTCGAAGGCGACGGTGGCCAGCTCGCGTACGAGAAGGGTGAACAGGCCGCGTACCGCGTCGTCCGGTTCGCGCACGTCCACGATCACCTCGGCCGTGCCACCGCAGTACAGGTCGGTGGTGAACAACCGGCCCTCGACGGCGTCGCCGAACAGCGCGTCCACGGTCAGGCGGGTGGTGGTCAACGACGCGCCCTCGGTGAGGACCGGCGTGGTGCGCAGGCCGATGCGGGAGGGGCGGGGCGGACCGCGACGCCCGGTGTCGGCGCCCCACCAGCCGTCATGCCACTCACGCCAGCGGGCGGCCGGCGCGCGCAGGTGTTCGGCCATGTCCCGCACCAGACGGCCGGCGATCCGTTTGAGAAGGGCGAACAGGGCGGTGTCGCCGAGCACCGGGACGGAGCGGGTCGACCCGTCGGTGCCCTCGGGGCGGTGCCGGTGCGCCCGGTCCACCGCACCGATCCGTTCGGGGGGAGGGGGGTCCCCGAGCAGGAGCGTTCCGGGGCGGAGTTCACCTCCAGGTCTTCCCAGGGGGTCCGTCCGTTCCGCGACGGCCAGGGTGAGGTGGAGCTCGGCGCGGTGGCGGCGGTCGGGCCGGGTGGTCCGTGCGATGAGGTGTGCGGCGGTCGCCGTTCTCCCGCAGGCGCGTAGACGGCCGGTCAGGGCGGTGGCGAGGTCTTCGGGTGCGCCGCTGAGCGCTCGGGCGCCGTGTTCCCAGCGTTCGGCCCAGGATCGGGAGTGGTAGGCGAACCAGTCGTGCTCGTCGGTGAGATCGTAACGGCGCACCGCCCAGTGGGCGGCGCGGACGTCCCCGTAGCCGCGACCGGTCCGACCGCCGAGGCGGACACCGGGGCCGGTCCCGTCCCGGCCGGTCAGACCGTCGGTGGCCAGCAGCAGGAGGGTGAGCAACCGGGCCTCGTCGGCCGGTGCGGGGACGCGCAGGCGCATGTGCGCGGTGAAGACCGTGCCCGCGGGCAGGATCTCCCACTGCCACACGCGCCCCGTCCGGACGGTGCCCGCGGCCGGATCCACCCGGACACCGGTGCGGATGGCGACCGTGGTGTCCTCGGGGAGTTCGGCGAGGGCGTCGTCCACGTCGAGGAGGCTCGTGGAGGGTGCTCTCCGGTCGGAGGTCGTGTGTTCCCGGTTCGTTCCCAGGAGCGCGTGGACGCTGTCGGGATCGCCGGTGCACGAGGCCAGCTCGTGACGCAGCAGCCCCGCCAGTGTGCTGGCGCGCAGACGGGGCGCACCGGTGAGCGGGTCCCGGTCCACACGCAGGTCCACGTCGCTCTCGGCGGCGTGGCGCGGTAGCGGTCTGGCCGCACCGACATGGGTGTCGGAGAGCAGACGCAGGCGGAAGGTGATCTGCCAGAGCAGCCCGGGGGCGTCCGTGGGATCGTCGCTCACCGGGGGCCTCCCCCGGCGGGGCGTCCCCCGTCCTGTTCCGCTCGTAGGACACGGGTGACCTCGGCCAGCCAGGAGGAGACGAGCACCAGGGCGAGGCGGGGGGCCGCACGCCGCTCCCAGGCGCGTGCGGGGGCGGACAGCCCGCCGGGGTGGTCTTCGGGCGGCAGGCCGTCGGGCAGGGACAGGTCCACGGCCGCGATCGCCTTGGCGTAGGCGGGATCGTGCTCGGGATCGGGTCGGTTCCGCGACCACCAGGCGACGGTGCCCGGCCCGCCCGGTCCCGTCAACCAGGAGAGGACGGTCACCGGGCCTCGGTGACCGGGGTGACGCAGACGGGCCCGGGCCAGGGCACGCACCAGACGGTCGTGCGGGGCCCTGCGAACACCGGTGGGATCGGCTCCCGGGCAGGTGGCGGCCCCTCCGACGAGGAGGCCCTCCAGTGCGGACAGGGCGGCCTCGGGTGTGCGATGGGCAGGGGCGGCGACCTCACGCAGACGCCCCACCAGGCCGGGAGTGAGGGGGGTGAGCAGGTCGACCGAGTCCAGGGCCAGGGCACGGGCATGGTCGCGGACCGGCCGGAGGGCGGCGTTCCACAGGAGTTCGTCGTAGAGGGCCCTCAGTCGCCCGTGCCGAAGGTCGGGCTCGGAGACGGTCCGCGCCGTGACGGCCTGCCCGCTTCTCCCGTGGAGGGGGACGACCGCGGGGGCGAGGGGTTCGGGACCCGCGGGAGGGGACAGCAGGGCGAACTGACCGTGACCGTCCACGACCCGTTCGCCGAGGGGACGCGCCTCCAGGTCACGCACCCGGCCGGTGTCCAGGTCCCGGTCCAGGCGAAGACGCACCACCGACCCCGGCCGGGCCGCCCATCGCTGGGCCATGGGTCCTCGGTAGCCGCGGTGGTAGGCGCCCACGAGCACGGCCTCCACGTGATCGGCCAGGACCCGCACTCCGGTCCCCGGCATACGCGCGGCGAAGAGGTCGAGCACCGCGGGCACCAGGGCCTGGGGACGGGCCTCGCCGTCGGCGCCCGTCAACAGTGCGGAGGACAGCAGCACCAGGTCGAGGGGGCTCCCCGCCGCCCAGGAGGGCGGCCGTACCCGCGCGATCCGGTCCGGTGTCACCAGTCGGTCGGGGTCGACCGGAGTCACGTGGACACCGCCATGGGCCCGGGTGCCTCCCGAACCGAGGGTGAGGGTGCCGTGGGCCTCCGCGAGGAAGGCGACGATCCGTTCGGCGAGCCGCTCCAAGGCGGCCGGATCGGGTGCGCGCAACTGCCACCGGGCCTCGAAGACCTGTCCCGCGTCGACGCTCGTGGCGAGGAAGGGAACGCCGTGGGCCGTGTCGTCGGTACGCGAACGGCCCAGATACTGCTCGGTGGTGGTGCTCACGGCGGCCCGCAGGGAACGGTCGGGGGTGAGGGGGTCGCGGACCGCCTGGTAGGGCGTCGTGGGGTCGGTGTCACCGAAGACGTCGACGATGGTGTCGCCGTCCTTGCCCGGGGTGTGGAGGTGGGCGGGCGCCGGGTAGGCGACGGCCGCCCGTGCGGGGCCTTCCTCCGGAACGGGGTCGCCGTCCTGTTCCAGCCGGGGGTGGGCCGTGGCGAAGCGGACCTGTTCCCCCCGCACCACCCAGTCGTGGAGTTCACGGTCGCGACCCGCGCGGTGAAGAGCGGCGGCGAGCATGCCCCGCTGGGCGCGTCCGCCGAGGGTGTGTTCGGAGTCGATGCGCAACGGATCGTAGGAGGTGCGCACCACCAGGGTGTCGGTGAGGAGGTAGCGCAACGGCAGATAGCCGCTCACTCCCGGGTCGTCCACGGGTCCGCCTCCTTCCACGCCACCACGCACCACCGCCCCCGTGTCCCCTACGCCGCCGTCACGGCCGCGGACACACGGTAGTCGCACGCGGGGAGCGCGTACTTCGGCGGGGCACTCCCCACCGACCGGATACCGTCGCGTGTGTCCGGTGCCCTGGCCGGGAGGCCATTAGGAAGACGCGGAGGGGATCGGGGTCCGCTCCGGAACGCCCTGCCGTTCCCCGCTCCCCATGGCGGCCAGGCGCAGGGTCAGCGTGTTCGGGTCGGTGCGGCCGTCCCCGGCCAGGCGCACGTCCACCCGACCTCGGCCGCGGGTGCCCCGCAGGCCGATCGTGGTGGTGGCCAGGCAGGCACGGGCGAGCAACCGCCAGTGCTCCTCCTCCGGCTCCGACGCCCAGGTCAGCGCGGCGCTGAGGGTCAACCCCGGCAGGAGCACCCGGTGAGTGCGCAGGCGGCCCGGCCGAGGGGCGCCGTCCGCGTCCATCTCGATCCCCGATTCCAGGGTGGTGTAGGCCTCGGTGACCGAGCGGCGTAGGACGGAGCGCAGGGGTTCGCCACGACCGTTGAGCGCGCGGGCGACCGCGTCGCGGACGGACTCGTCCACTCTGGCGTGCCCCAACCGCAGCGTGCGGTCCGCGCCATGGGATCCCCTTCGCCCGAAGAGCTCGTCACGGACCCCGGCCAGGTCCGGTGCGACGGTCGACGCGCCGAAAGCCCCACCGCGCAACCTCGCGGCGAGACGGTGGCGTGGCAGGTAGGGAAGTCCGTGCTCGTCGGTGACCACGTCGGTATCGGCGTCCGTACCGTCCGCGCTGGCACCGACGAACAGGGCCGGTGAGGCCAGGTACACCAGGACGCGGTCCGGGCGGCTCATCGGAACACGTCCCGATGAGCCGCCCGGGCCTGTGGACCACCGGTCCCCGTCCGCCCCTGTGGTCGGGACCGGTGGCGTTCGGACGCCTTCCCCCATCCGGGATCCAGGTACAGGTCCATCACCTCGACCGCGTCCGCCAGGCCGCCGGGAGTCCACCCCTGGGGCAGTTCGACGGGGTGGCCGGTGACGCGGGCCCGGCGGGCGAGCTCGGCACCGGGATCGACGCCCGCCTCCACCAAGGGGAGCAGGGAGGAGACCAACCAGTTCCGGTGGCGGCCGCCGCCACCGGAGAGCAGCCCGCCCGGAGCGGTCTCCGACAGGTAGCGGTCCAGGAAGCGGGTGAACCCGGCCCCGGTGAGCGGCAACTCGGTGCGGGGAAGGGGCGCCCCACGGTCCTGTTCGAGGCGGTGCAGTACCCGGTCGACACCGTCGAAGCGCGTCGTCCAGGCCACGGTGTGGTCGTCGGGCGCGGCGGGATCGGCCTCGGCCCTGCGCACCCTCTCCTCCTTGGCCCGACGGCACATGGCCTCACACAGGTCATAGCCCGAGGACAGGGGCGCACCGACCGGCTGGACGGCCACTCCCACGCCGACCGTGGGCACGAACGTGGTGTGGCCCCCACCGCCCTCACCGCCCTCACCGACGACGAGACGACCTCCGCCGGGACGGTCCCCGTGGGCCTCGGCGAGCGCGCGGTGCAGTCCCACCCTGGGGTCGCGAGGGTCGCCGACGGCCGTGGGGTCGACGTCGAGCCAGTCGAACGCGTAGCGCACCAGACTCAGGGCCAACCGGGCGTCGCACAGCACGGTGAGGTCGTCTCCGGCGACGACGATGGGGCGTAGGGGGAGGTACACGGGTCCGGGCGGCACATGGTGCAGGAAGAGGGGAGCGGTGTCGCCGGCTCCGAGGACGGCGGTACGCCGACCGGGTTCGGCGCGGACGGTGGCCGCCACGGCCCGGACCAGGGCACGGGCCAGACCTTCGGTGAGTCCAGCGATGCGGGTGGACAGGTACCTCTGGGCGAGTGCGCCGGAGCCGGGCGTTCCCGGGTCCCCCGCGCGTTCGCGATAGTCGCCCAGGATCACGCCGAGCCCGTTGACGTCGATGTGCACGACCGCGACGCGGCTGACACCACCGTGCTCACGACCCAACCGGTCCACCTCCGTCGGCAGGGCGAGGGGGAGCGAGCCGGTGGCGGTGAGGGCTCCGGCCAGCCAGGAGGAACTGTGGGAGCGGTGCCAGCGACGACCGATCCCCCTGGCCCGGACGACGTCCGCCGCGACCCTCTCGTGCACGTCGGCGTGCCCGTCCTGGGTACGACTGCTGTCCACCGATTCGGCCGGTCCGCCGGTGACCGAGCACACGGCGGTGATCCCGTACCCGTGTGCGGGCGTGTGCAGGGCCGACATGCGCCGCCGTGCCCGACGCAGCCGGGCGGGCAACGCGGACAGCGCCTCGTCCACCCCCGTCGGGACCGCGCGATCGCCGGTCTCCTCCGGGTTCCCCGCGTGGGCGGACCCATAGGGCACGTGGGCGACCACGGGCGTCAGTCCGCCGGCGCGGTCGCGTAGACGCCGGGTGTAGCGGGCGGTGAACTCGCGGGCCGAGACCTTGTCGGCGAAGACCGCGGTGAACGCTCCTCCGGCGTCGCGCAGGACCAGGCAGTCGGGCGGCACCAGGTCGGCGATCCCGTGTTCGGGGTCGGAGGCGTCGGTCAGTTCCGCGACCTGGGCGGCCCGTCCGACCGCGTCCAGGATGCGTCGGCCGCTGTAGACGTAGGCCTGGATGCCGCGTAGGTCCACACCGACCACCACTCCGTGGACGGGAGGTCCCTTCGGGCCCTGGCCGGCGCCGGAAGGTCGCTGGGGCTCGGGGGCGGCGGTCACCGTGTCGGGCTCCTGCTCGGCGGGGTGCAAAGGTCATGGCGTGGCCGCCACGACAGCGGACACACGTCGATTCCTCTCGGACGGTGGCCCCATCGCCACAGGTCACCACCGGTACCAGGTCGACCGCCGTGGGGAACACCCGCTCCTTCCCCACCCGCCCCGGGGTCCCCTCGCCCTCCGGAGCGGCGTAGCGCCGTCCGAGAGAGCTGAATGCACGCACCCGTTCCCCACGGAGGTCCCATGCTCCCTCACACTCCCGAGGCGCTCACGCGGCGACACCGCGAGACGTCCGCTCCCGCCGACGAGGGCGGCGCGCCGCCCCTGACACCACGAGATCTCGTACCGCATCTGCGCGGCCTGGCCCGCGCTCTCAGGACGGGTGCCTCGCGGACGGCCCGGGACGGCGGGCCACCTCGATGAGCACACGCGTCGGCTCCCGTCCCCGTCCACGGGACGGGAGCCGACGGGGGTCACCGGAGCCGGCGGACGGTGTCCGCCCCGTGCCCCGGTCAGTCGAACAGCACGCCCCCGAACTCCTCGGCCTCCGCCACCGCGTTGACACGGGCCTCGTCCGTGCGTGATGGGGTGCGTTGGGACGCACGGTGCGTGCGTCGTCGGGGCCGTCTGGCCGACGCCTCGGCGTGCGGACGGCCGCTGGTCACCGTGTCCACGCGTACCGCACCGAATCCTTGGGCGGTGTACTTGCCGGTGCCCGTCAGCTCCAACAGTTCCAGGAGGGTGAGGAAGGCGTCGGTGTGCCGACGCTCCCCTCCGGCCGGTTCCAGGCGCATCCCACCGTGCCAGCCCAGGACGGTGCGGTTCTCACCGTGGTCGTGTTCCACCAACCGCACCTCTTCGCCGGGCAGTGCCGTGCGGCGTACCTGGGCGAGGCCGTCGAGGGCGGGGCCCAGCCATGATTCGGCGAGTTCGGGCGGGGCGAACCTGGCCACCGCCCCCACCGCCCCGCTGCCACCGACGATGCCGCCGCCGGCGCGGTGCACCGCGCCGAAGAGGCGTCGGGGCGCGGGCCAAAGGTGTGGGATGCGCTCGCCCGCGGCGTCACGCGTGGTCATGACGACGGGTGTTCGGCTGCGCACCCGTGCCGCGCGCACCGCGCAGGGGCCGCGCGGTTCGGTGAGCATCCGGGTGTAGGTGCGATCGAAGGTGAGGGTCACCGAGAGCGGGACCAACAGGTGGTCGCCGATCCGCTGAGGGTCACCGACCAGTTCCTCCGGTGCCAGCGGTGGCGGGGTGTCGTCGTCCAGCCAGGTGAGCGTCCAGTGGTACAGCCGGTCGCCCAGCGGCTCGGGCCAGCCGTTCATGGCCCACCGCTTGGCCGCGGTGTGCTCTTGGGGGGGTTGTGGCCACCATCGGTTGAGCAGGCCGTGGCAGTCCTCGGAGCGGATCGGTCGCGCCGTGTCCGCCAGATCCCGCAGGATCACGGTCCACCGCCTGGGCACGGACACCACCCCTTCCCTGTGGTCCCCACACATGGGTACGAGCCGTTCTCGGTCGGCCGAGGACTCCTCTCGGACAGTGGCGAGGACACCGCTCCTCGGTCACGCGGTGTCCGGGCGTGCGGCACGCTCCGGAAGGTCGCGTGCCCCACCGGACGGCGCCCGGCCGGGGTGGGGGCGCCGGGTGTGGCCTCTCCGTGGGCGATCGCCCACGGGTCCGCGCCGGCGGAAGAGCCGGCGCGGACCGTCGGGGCATCGGTGTGGTGGACCGGTTCACTCCTTCCCGCTGTTCCGTGCCTCTCGCACCACCACCGCCACCACCAGGACCGGCAGCAGGTAGAGCGTCAGGGGAAAGCCCCACGTGCCCGTGGTCTGGGCCGCGACGTTGGACCGTGACCGACTTCACGCGTCCTTCTCTCGGACGCCGGCGGTCGCGCGCGTCCCTTCACGGTTCGGCCCTCGACCGTCTCCAGCGGACGCGGTACGGTGGGCCGGTCGCGGCCCGTGCCTCCCGCCCGCTCAGGGTCTCCTTGGGAAGCGACGGGTTTCCGTGTGTGCGTACGCTGGTCCACGCGTACGCGCGGCGACCGTCACGGACACGCGTGTGCCCGAAAACCCCACCATGATCCCGGAGGCATCGTGCCGCGCCTGAGTCACACCTTCGACGTCACCGCCGTGGACCGGGAGGTCGTCGAGCGGATCGTCGCCGCCCTGCACGAGGTCGCCCGCAGTTGTCGGTTCGACGGGCGTGGGTGGTTGCTCCTTCCCGACGAGGAGACGCTGGAGCGTCTGGAACGGCGTGCGGACGAACTCGGACTGGTGGACCGGTCCGAGGCGGAGAGGCTTCGCGGGGATCGTCGGCGAGCCGTCGAGGAACTGCGCGACGGTACGGCGGGCACACCGGCCGAGGCCGACGAGTTGACCGTGGCGGCCTCACGAACGGCTCTGCAACTACAAAGAGGGCGGCACCTCGCCCCCCGCAGCCACTACCTCCTCGCGGAGCTGACCCCCGAGGGCGTCCCCGTCGAGCCCGGGGACGACGAGGAGAAGGGCTGGAGCGGCACCGGACTGACCATCGCCTCCTGGGAGGAGGGGGGCACCTGTGCGGTCGAGTTCGCCATGCCCGACACCGTCGGTACGCACCGGCCCCCGGTGACGTGGGGAACGGTCGAACACGACGCGCCCGCCGGGCTCCTGACCTGGACCACGCACCTGCGTCTGCCGGGGCGCGGCGCCTGGCTGCGGTCGGCCAACGGCACCCTGCGCCTGGACAGGGACGCCTGGTACGGGGCGCTGTCCGGCGCCCCTGGCGCTCCCCCGGCCCGGCTGGAGGCCGAGCACGCCCTGGCCGACGTCGACGCCTGGTTGGTCCCCCGTGTCGGCGTCGACGGCCGATGGTCGGTGGAGGCCGTGCTGGAGGTACGTGGAAGGGGTGTGTTCCGTCCGTTGGTGGCGGCCGCCTTCTGGGCCCTCACCGCGTCCTTCCGCAGACAGGACCGGCGCAACGTCAAGCAGGGAACCGGAGAGCCGACCACTCGTGAGCGTCTGGACCAGGCGTCACGTTCGTGGGACCGGATCGCGCGCAACGCACCGCACGTCCCGGGCCTGTTGCGCGACCTGGCCGGGGCCATGGCCGACGCGGACTCCGGAGGTTGAGGGGCGGGGCCGGTCCACGACGGCCCTGTTCAGTCCCGGTCGGCTCCCCAGCCCGTCAGGGAGCGCACGCGCAGTTCGGTGAAGCGGGCGGTGTCGCGCTCGGACGAGAGCAGGCTGCCCACGACCGCGCACACGAAGCCGACGGGGACCGCGAACAACGCGGGATTCTCCATCGGCAGGAGCTGGATGTCGATCCAGGCGGGCAGCACCGACAGGTTCTCGCCGCTCACCGGGTCGATCTTGCCCGACATCACCGGGGACAACGTCATCAGCAGCAGGGTCGCCGACAGCCCGCCGTAGACCGCCCCTTCCACGCCCGCGGTGTTGAAGCGCCGCCAGAACATGCTCAAGACGATGACCGGAAGATGGGCCGCGGCCGCGATGGCGAAGGCCAGGCCCACCAGGAAGGCCACGTTCTGCTCCCGTACCTGGACCGCCAGCAGGATCGCGACGCCGCCGACCACACAGGCGCAGACGCGAGCCACCCCCACCTCTTGTGACTCACGGGGGCGTCCCCACATGAGGATGTGGCCGAACAGGTCGTGGGCCATGGAGGAGGACGAGGCCAGCGTGAGACCGGCGACGACGGCGAGGATGGTGGCCAGGGCGACCGCGGATATCAGCGCGAGCATCACGGCCGCCCCCACCGGCCCGGCGGTCAGACGTCCCACCTCCTCGGCGAGCATCGGTACCGCGGTGTTCCCCGAGGGGTCCGCCTCCGCGATGCGCTCGGAACCCACCAGCGCGGCGGCCCCGAAGCCCAGCGCCGGCGTCATCAGATAGAAGGCGCCGACCATGCCGATGGTGCGTTTGACCGACGTCCGCGCCGATCGTCCGTCGGGCACGGTGTAGAAGCGGATGAGGATGTGCGGCAACGCGACCGTGCCCAGCACCAGGGCCAGACCCAGGCTGATCATGTCCAGTTTGTTGAACAGGGTCCGTGTGGGATCTCCCGGCGCCTCCACCCCCAGATGGAGCCCGGGTTCGAGGAAGGCGCGGCCGTGCCCGCCGCCCTCGGCCGCGCCGCTGAGCAGGGCACGCGGGTCGAAGGAGAACAGCACCAGCACCAGCACGGTCAGCAGGCCGGTGGCGGCCAAAAGGACGACCGCCTTGATGATCTGTAGCCAGGTGGCGGCCTTCATTCCGCCGTACATCACGTAGGCGATCATCAGCACGCCCACCACGACGATGGCGGCGACACTCGTCTGGTCGGCGTTCATGCCCAGGAAGGTGCCGCCGTCGTGCAGCCCCAGCAGGACCATGACCAGCGCGCCCGCGCCGACCATCTGCGCCACCAGGTAGAACACGCACACGGTGACGGTGGAGACGGCGCAGGCCAGACGCACGCGCATCCGGCGCATGCGGAAGGCGGGCAGGTCGGCCAGGGTGAAGCGACCGGTGTTGCGCATCAGTTGGGCCATCGGAAGGACCAAAAGCCAGGCCACCAGGAAGCCGACGGAGTACAGGAACCCGTCATGACCGTGGAGGGAGATCATCCCGGCGATGCCGAGGAAGGAGGCGGCGGACAGGTAATCGCCGGTCAGGGCGAGCCCGTTCTGGGTGCCGGAGAAGCCGCGTCCGCCCGCGTAGAAGTCGACCGCGCCGCGGGTGGTGCGCCGGGACCGGACGGCGATGACCAGGGTGACCAGGACGAACAGGAGGCATAGACCGATCGCCCAGGTGTGCGTCGCACCGATCCGGTCGCCGAGGGCGGTCCCGTCGAGGAGGCCGGCGGACATCTCCGGGATCGTCCTCCGTGCGGCGTGGACGGCGCCGCCCATGGTCGTGTCAAGGGCCGTCACCATGTGCGCGCCTCCGTCCCCTCGGCGCCCTCCTCCTCGCGGCCCTTCTCCACGAGCTCGCGAGCGAGCGGGTCCAGGGCGCGCTCGGACAGTCGGACGAACCCCCAGGCGAGGACGAACGTCAGCGCGAACTGCCCCACGCCCATGACCAGGGCCACGTTCACCGAATCCGCGATCCTCACGCTCATGAGGTCTCGCGCATAAGCCGCGAGCAACAGATGGGAAAGGTAACCGGACAGGAACACCGAGACCAGCGCTCCGGCCAGGAGTGCGAACCTTTTCCTCAGTGCGACGAAAGACGGATCGACCGACATACGTTCGTAGGCGCGCGCCCTGCGCGCGTCACGTCGACGGTCCACCACGGACCCGCCCCCTTCGGGTGAGGGGTGCTCTCCCCGACCCCCTGACCTTCGCCTGTGTCCACCCTCCATATACGTGACCACGGCCCTCCCCCGTTCCTTTTCCGGACACCCTTCCCCCGGGTGTCCACCCTTTCCACCGCACACCGGACACGCGGCGCCGAAACCGAGCGGATCGACCGAAGTCGGCTGTTCCTCCCGGATAAAGGAATACCCTAGCGACACTTCTCTTCTCGAGTTCGGCATATGCACGAATCGGCCGAAGAAAACGGTTCACCCAACACAGAAAAGGACATTCAATAGAAAATGCACGAATAAGGCGCATGGCGAAAGCATCACAACCTCGGAGCGCGTCGCGTCGAACAAGTCCGCACCGGCCTTCCGCGGAGCCACGGATCCCCTGGTCATCACGGAACCGTCGATCGGCACGGGCGCACGGCCCTTCGAAACTTCGCTAGGCTTCGAGGCGACCCCGATACCCGTGACGGCGCATCCGGCGTGCAGTCGGCGCGCGCTTTCGTACACATGTATGATGAGGGGTCCGCACTGTTCACGCGATACCGAAGGGAAATCCCCGCCGTGGTCACCGAGGTCTTCACCCGCAAGTACTGCGACCCCCACGCTGTCCGTGAGGAGAAGGTCGAGGCGACTGAGGTCATCCAGTTCGCCTGGGAGGGCACCGTCCGCGAGGTCGACGCGTGCACCGACTGCCTCAAGGAGCACGAGGCCCGTTTCGAGCCGCTCGTCGACTACTCGCGCCCGGTGAAGAGGCGCCGCGCCAAGAAGGCCACGCCCGCCGAGAGCACCCAGAACTCCGCCGAGGCCGCGGGCAGCGCGGCCCAGTAGGACCGGGGCGAGCCCGCCCCACGACACCGGACCTCATCGCGTCAACCACGCGCGGGGCCGACGGTCACCCTCGTGACCGTCGGCCCCGTGCCATGTGCGGGACCGACGTGCTCAGGGCCGCCCGGACGCCAGCTCCCCGTCCTTCCAGACCGCCGCGACCTGCGGAACACCGGGGCGATAGGCCAGGTAGAGGTGGTTGGGGGCCTCCAGGAGGGTCAGGTCGGCGCGCGCCCCGGGAGCCAGATGCCCCACGTCGGTACGGCGCAGGGCCCGTGCTCCCCCCGCGGTGGCCGCCCAGATCGCCTCGTCCGGGGTCATCCCCATGTCACGGACCGCGATCGCGATACAGAAGGCCAGACTGGACGTGAAGCAGGAACCGGGGTTGCAGTCACTGGCCAGGGCGACCAGGGCACCGGCGTCGATGAGCGCGCGGGCGTCGGGGTAGGGCTGGCGGGTGGAGAAGTCCACACCCGGCAGCAGGGTGGCCACGGTGGGCTCCGGCCTCGCGGCGGCCTGTGCCAGGGCGTCCACGTCCTCGGGGGTCAGATAGGTGCAGTGATCGACCGACGCGGCGCCCAGTTCCACCGCCAGGCGCACACCCGGCCCCTCCCCCAGCTGGTTGCCGTGCACACGGGCCTGGAGGCCGCGCTTCGCCCCGGCCTCCAGGACGCGACGTGAGGCCTCCTCGTCGAAGGCTCCGCGTTCACAGAAGACGTCGATCCACCTGGCGTACGGCGCGCACGCGTCGAGCATGGGACCGGTGACCAGGTCGACGTAGCCCTGAGGGTCGTCGGCGTACTCCGGAGCGACCACGTGCGCCCCGAGGAAGGTGACCTCGTCGGTCACCCGTGAGGCCACGGCCAAGGAACGCTCCTCGTCGGCGACGGTGAGACCGTAGCCGGACTTGACCTCCAGGGTGGTGGTGCCCTGGGCCCGCGCCTCGCGGACCAGGCGCCGCGCCCCCGCGAGCAGGTCGGCGTCGGAGGCCTCACGGGTGGCGGCCACCGTGGTGCGGATACCGCCCGCCGAGTAGGGTCGGCCGCTCATCCGGGCGGCGAACTCGCGACTGCGATCACCCGCGAACACGATGTGGGAATGGCTGTCGACGAAGCCGGGGATGACACAGCGCCCCGCCGCGTCCACCCGCGCGTCGGCCGCCGGTGCCTGGGCGCGCGGCCCCGCCCAGGCCACCCGACCGCCTTCGATGATCAGGGCGGCGTCCTCGATCTCGCCCACCCGCCCACGCCCGCGCGAGGGGTCGTTGGTGACCAGGGTGGCGATGTCGTCGATGACGATGCTCCGGGGCACGCTGCTCATCTGTGTTCCTCCGTGGATGTCTCCGCCTTCGGACGGGGAGGGGGACGGCCTCCCCGAGAACGTGGTGGGAAGTGGTGATCGGCCGCCCGGGAGATCCGGGGCCGCGACGCCCGACCTCCCGGATCGGGGAGGGGTCAGACATGGAGTTCCTCGATGACGGTGCGAAGCTCCCGGGCCGTCCCCTCCACCCGGAGGTGGACGCCGTCGCGGACGATCCAGCGCCCGTCGGCCATGACGTGCCGCACGTCGGCGGACGTGGCGGCGAAGACCACGGCGTCGGTGGCACGCGCGGGGTCGGCTCCGGCCAGTCGGACGCCGTCCAAGGCGACGTTGACCAGGTCGGCCCGGGCCCCGGGGGCGAGCACCCCCGCGTCCGGTCGTGGCCGCGCCTCCCCGGACCCGCCCGCACCCTCGTCGGACACAGGTCGGGTCCACCCCAGCGAGGTGTGTCCCCGGATCGTGGCGGCGCGCAACAGCCCTCCGGTGTCCAGGGTGCCGCGACGGTGCGTGCGCAGGCGCTCATGGAGTTCGACCGCCCTGGCCTCCTCGAACATGTCGGTCTGGGCGTGTTGGTCGGTACCCAGGCTGAGCGGGGCGGGAAGCAGGTCGCCGGTGCGGGGCAGACCGTCGGCCAGGTCGCGTTCGGTGGTGGGACACAGGCACACGGTGGCCCCCGACCGACGGACGGCCGCGACGTCGTCGTCGGTCAGGTGGGTGGCGTGGACCAGACTGGTGCGCTCTCCGAGCACACCGGCGTCGGCGAGGACGGCTGTGGGGGTACGGCCGTGGGCGGCCAGGCAGGCGGCGTTCTCCGCGGGTTGTTCGGAGACGTGGACGTGCAGCGGGGCCCCGCGCCGCGCGGCGAACTCGGCGACGTCGGGCAACTGCTCGGCGGGAACGGCGCGCACCGAGTGGGCGGCCACCCCCACGCGCACGTGATCGCCCTCGGGGACGAAGGAGTCCACGCGGTCCGCCCACCGACCGGTGTCCCCGTCGCCGAACCGCGACTGTGGACCGGACAGGGGTCGGTGGACACCACGGGAGTCCAGGCCACCGGACAGGTAGCACGTGTCCAACAGGGTGATGCGGATTCCGGCGTCGGCCGCCGCCGCCGTCAACGCGTGCCCCATGGCGTTGGGGTCGGAGTAGCGGGACCCACCGGGGGCGTGGTGCAGGTAGTGGAACTCCCCCACACAGGTGATTCCCGCCAGGGCCATCTCGGCGTAGACCGCTCGGGCGAGCCGGTGGTAGGAGTCGGGGTCCAGGCGTTCCGCGACCCGGTACATGGCCTCGCGCCAGGTCCAGAAGGAACCGGCACCCGCGTGGGTGCGTCCCCTCAGGGCGCGGTGGAAGGCGTGGGAGTGGGCGTTGGCGAGCCCGGGGAGGGTGAGTCCGGCCAACGTCTCGGCGTCGGCGGGCGCCGGCACCCCGGCCTCCACCGAGGTGATACGACCGGCGGCCGTCCGCACGAGCACACCGCGCTCGGGGGCATCGCCCCCTGCTCCGGTCCAGGCCCATTCGCACCACACGTGGTGCTCGCCCGCTCCCCCGGGTCTGCCGTCCCCGCGCGCACGCGCACCGGTGACGGCTCCTTCGGCCGTCGCCGCCTTCGGACTCATCCCTCCCCCTCATCGACGGGGCGCTCCAGCAGGTCCTGGAGCACGTCGGCCAGGGCGAGCACCCCGGCGTGACAGTCCTCGGGCCGGGCTCGTTCGTGGGGCGAGTGCGACACCCCCGTCGGGTTACGCACGTACAGCATCGCGGTGGGCACGTGTGCGGCGAGCACGCCCGCGTCGTGTCCGGCCCCGGTGGGCAGCACCGGCACCCGGGGGTCGGGGGCGCGTGAGGCGACCACCGCGGCCAGCCGGTCGCGCAGCCCGTGCGAGAACGACACCAGCGGGGTGAGGGACTCGTTGACCATGGCGTGTTCCACCCCGTGTTCGCGGGCGGTCTTCGCGGCGACCTCGCGCACTCCGTCCACGATCGCGTCGAGCACGGCCCCGTCGGCGGCGCGGGCGTCCAACCAGGCACTGACCGAGGAAGGGATCGCGTTCGTGCCGTTGGGTGCGATCCGAGCCTTGGCGACGGTGGCTCTCGCGTCGTGTTCCTCGGCCAGCGCGCGTGCCGCCAGGACGGCGTGCGCGAAGGGCAGCATGGGGTCACTGCGGTCGGACAGGCGGGTGGTCCCCGCGTGATCGGCGCGGCCGGTGAAGTCCATCCTCCAGCGTCCGTGCGGCCAGATCGCACTGGCCACCCCCACCGGATGCGGGGTCTCCTCCAAGGCCCGGCCCTGTTCCACGTGCAGTTCGACGAACGCGTCCAGGCCCGCCAAAGCCTCGGGGTCGGCGCCGATGGCGTGCGGGTCGTGCCCGGCGGCCTCCATGGCCTGGGCCCAGGTGGTGCCGGAGGCGTCGGTGAGGCCGCGCACGCGTTCGGGGGAGATCTCCCCAGCCGTCAGCCGGCTGCCCAGACAGGGGACTCCGAACCGGCCCCCCTCCTCCTCCACGAACACCGTGACGGCGAGCGGGCGGGTGGGGGTCAGGCCACGGCCGCGCAGCTCGTCCACGGCGGCCAGGGCGGAGGCCACGCCGAGGGGGCCGTCGAACGCCCCGCCGTCGGGGACCGAGTCCAGGTGGGAGCCGGTGGCCACGGCACCGGGTCCGGGGGTGCCCCACCAGGCCCACAGGTTTCCGTTGCGGTCGGCGCGCACGTCCAGTCCGCGCGCGACGGCGGCCTCGGTGAACCAGGCGCGTACCTCGGTGTCCGCGCCGTTCCAGGCGTGTCGGTGGTACCCGCCGCTGTCGGGATCGCGGCCGAGGGGCACGAGGTCGGCCCACATGCGATCGAACGTCTCGGGTCCGGAAACGGTCTGCTGGTCGCTCAAAGGATCGTTCTCCCACGTCAGGGCGGATGTGTCGGGCCAGGGGCGGGACGCGGTCCGTCGGGGCGCCGCCCGGGGCGCCCCGACGCCACTCACCCGCCGTCGCGCATCGGAACGCGGATGCCATGTTCGCGTGCGACGCGATCGGCCTCCTCGTAACCGGCGTCGACGTGCCTGATGACGCCCATGGCCGGGTCGTTGGTGAGCACCCGCTCCAACTTGGCGGCGGCCAGGTCCGTGCCGTCGGCGACGCTGACCTGGCCGGCGTGCAGGGAACGCCCCATACCGACGCCTCCGCCGTGGTGGATGGACACCCAGGAGGCCCCCGAGGAGGTGTTGACCAGGGCGTTGAGCAGCGGCCAGTCGGCGATGGCGTCGGAGCCGTCCTTCATCGCCTCCGTCTCACGGTAGGGAGAGGCCACCGAACCGGTGTCCAGGTGGTCACGTCCGATGGCCAGGGGCGCCGAGATCTCTCCGGAGGCGACCAGTTCGTTGAACCTCGCCCCGGCGGCGGCCCGCTCGCCCTGTCCCAACCAGCAGATACGGGCGGGCAGCCCCTGGAAGGCGACCCGCTCCCCTGCCATGCGGATCCACCGGGCCAGGTGCTCGTTGTCGGGGAACAGCTCCAGGATCGCCCGGTCGGTGCGGGCGATGTCGGCGGGGTCGCCCGACAGCGCGGCCCAGCGGAACGGCCCCTTCCCCTCGCAGAACAGGGGTCGGATGTAGGCGGGCACGAACCCCGGGAAGTCGAAGGCCCGGGAGAAACCGCCGATGCGCGCCTCGTCTCGGATGGAGTTGCCGTAGTCGAAGACCTCGGCGCCCGCGTCCTGGAAGCCGACCATCGCCTCCACGTGCGCGGCCATGGACTCGCGCGCTCGGGCGGTGAACTCCTCGGGCTCGGCCGTGGCCAGTGCCTTCCAGTCCTCGAAGGCGACCCCCGAGGGCAGGTAGGAGAGCGGGTCGTGGGCGGAGGTCTGGTCGGTGACCACGTCGATCGGGGCTCCCCGGGAGAGCAGTTCGGGAAAGACCTCCGCGGCGTTGCCGAGCACACCGATCGACAGTGGACGTCGTTCGTCGCGCGCTCGGACCGCCAGGTCCAGCGCGTGGTCCAGGTCGTCGGCGCGCACGTCCAGGTAACGGTGCTCGATGCGGCGCTCGATCCGGCTGGGGTCGCACTCGACCACGATCGCCACACCGTCGTTCATGGTCACCGCCAGCGGCTGCGCGCCCCCCATGCCGCCGAGCCCCGCGGTGAGGGTGATGGTCCCGGCCAGGGTCCCCCCGCCGTCGCCTCGCGCACCGCTCAGCTTGGCGGCGACGGCGGCGAAGGTCTCATAGGTGCCCTGGAGGATGCCCTGGGTACCGATGTAGATCCACGAACCGGCCGTCATCTGGCCGTACATGGTCAGGCCCTGGGCCTCCAGGCGCCGGAACTCGGGCCAGTTCGCCCAGTCCCCCACCAGGTTGCCGTTGGCGATGAGCACGCGGGGAGCCCACTCGTGCGTGCGCATGACGCCGACCGGGCGACCCGACTGTACGAGCAGGGTCTCGTCGCCCTCCAGGTCCCGTAGGGCCGCGGTGATGCGGTCGAAACTACGCCAGTCCCGCGCCGCCCGGCCGGTGCCGCCGTAGACGACCAGTTCCTCGGGGTGCTCGGCCACCTCGGGGTCGAGGTTGTTGTGGAACATGCGCAGGGCGGCCTCCTGTTGCCAGCCCTTCGTGGACAGGGTGTTTCCGCGCGCGGCGCGGACGGTGCGCGGGGTGCTCATGAGGCGCTCTCCTTCGGGGGTTCTCAGACCAGGGGGACGACGGACTCGGCGGCCTCGATCACCGTGCCGTCGGTGACCAGGTCGGTGACGGCGGAGATCTCGGGGGCCAGGTGGCGATCGGGCCCCGGACCGGGGACCGTCCTTCGGACGGCCCGCAACACCGCTCCGGTCGCGGGACCGGGCTCCAGTGGTGAGCGCAGGTCCAGGGCGCGGGCGGCGGTGAGCAGCTCCACCGCCAGGACCCTGGCCAGGCCGTCCACCGCGCGACGCAGCTTCCGGGCCGCCGACCAGCCCATGGACACGTGGTCCTCCTGCATGGCGGAGCTGGGGATGGAGTCGACGCTGGCGGGAACGGCCAGGCGCTTGAGCTCGGAGACGATGGCGGCCTGCGTGTACTGGGCGATCATGTGGCCGGAGTCCACACCGGGGTCGTCGGCGAGGAAGGCGGGAAGCCCGTGCGAGCGCGACACGTCGAGCATGCGGTCGGTGCGACGCTCGGCGATGGAGGCCGTGTCGGCGACCGCGATGGCCAGGAAGTCGAGTACGTAGGCCACGGGAGCGCCGTGGAAGTTGCCGTTGGACTCCACCCGGCCGTCGTCCAGGACCACGGGGTTGTCGATGACGCTGTCGAGTTCGCGTTCGGCCACGAGCAGGGCGTGGGCGAGGGTGTCGCGGGCGGCTCCGGCCACCTGCGGGGCACAGCGCAGTGAGTAGGCGTCCTGGACCCGGTGGCAGTCGGGCCCGCGGTGGGAGGCCACGATCGGTGATCCGGCGAGCAGTCGGCGCAGGTTCGCCGCGGAGGCCGCCTGCCCCGGGTGTGGGCGCAGCCGCTGTAGCTCCTCGGAGAAGACGCGGTCGGTCCCCAGGAGCGCCTCGACGCTCATCGCGGCGGTGACGTCGGCGACCTTGAGCAGGCGTTCCAGGTCCAGGCAGGCCAGGACGAGCATGCCCAGCATGCCGTCGGTGCCGTTGATCAGCGCCAGGCCCTCCTTGGCGCCCAGTTCCACCGGCGGGATCCCGGCCTCTCGTAGAGCGGCGTGGGCCGGGAGCGAGGCGCCGGAGGCGTCGCGTACCCGCCCCTCCCCCATGAGCGCGAGCGCCACGTGGGACAGCGGCGCCAGGTCACCGGAGCAGCCGAGACTGCCGTACTCGTGCACGATCGGGGTGATGTGGGCGTTGAGCAGGGCGGCGAGGGTCTCGGCGGTGACGACCTCCACTCCGGTGTTGCCCGAGGCCAGGGTACGCAGGCGCAACAGCATCAGGGCGCGGACGACCTCGCGTTCCACCTCCGCGCCGGTGCCGGCGGCGTGCGAACGGATGAGGGACCGTTGCAGGTCGGCACGCAGGTCGGGAGCGATGTGGCGGGTGGCGAGCGCGCCGAAGCCGGTGCTGATCCCGTAGGCGGGGACATCGCCGCGGGCGAGGACCTCCACCCGCTCGCGTCCGTGCCGGAGGGCCTTGCGGGCCTCCTCCGAGAGAGTGACCCGTGCACCGTGACGGGCGACCGCCATGACCTGGGCCGGGGTGAGCGGGGCGTCGCCGATGACGACGGAAGGAACTGCTGTGGACATGCGTCCCATTGGATCGTGCCCATCACTCGTCCGGAAGTGCCGACACGGGAGTTTTGTCCGAAATACCAGACATCCCGGATCGCTCTCCTTCCTCGGGACGCCTCACGGAGGGAGGTCGTCGCGGACCGTGCCTGACCGGTGACCGGAGCGCGGTCCGGCGTCCGACCACCGACACGTGGGCCGCGTCGGCGATGAGGCCCTCACGCTCTCCTCCACATCGAGGCCGCCCCCGACCACGGCCACCCGCGCGAGGGCCATGGAGTCCGCGTACCGCCCTCCCCGTCGACGGGTACGGCCCCGCCCCTTGTGGGACCATCGGGGCATGAGCCTCGTTCCGGCGGCCACCCGCGCGCTGCGGCTGCTGCGTTTCCTGGCGACCCGTCCGGGGCCGGTGTCGGCCTCGACGATCGCCGACGAACTCCAGATCCCCCGCTCCAGCGTGTACCAGCTCCTGGAGGCCATGGCGGAGGAGGGTTTCGTCACCCGTCTGCCCGAGGAACGCCGTTGGGGGTTGGGCGTGGCCGCCTTCGAGATCGGCTCCGCCTACCTGCGGCACGACGGTGTGGAGCGTCTGGCACGTCCCCTGCTGCACCAGCTCACCGAGTCCACCGGCGCCACCGCGCATCTGGGCATCCTGCACGGCGCCGACATCCTGTACCTGCTCAAGGAGCAGCCTCCACACGCCCCTTCGCTGATCACCGGGGTGGGGGTACGCCTGCCCGCCCATCTGACGGCCTCGGGCCGTTCCATACTCGCCCGGCTGCCGCGCGCCCAGGTGCGCGCCCTGTACCCGGACGCGGCGTCGTTCACCAGCCGGACCGGGCGCGGCCCGGCCACGACCGCCCAGCTGCGTCGGGTGCTGACCGAGGAGCGTCACCAAGGCTGGTCGATCGAGGACGGTCAGGTCACCGAGGGGTTCGTGTCGGTGGCGGCCGCCGCCTTGGACCACAACGGCCATCCGGCGGCGGCGATCAGTCTGACGGTGCCCAGCGCGCGACCGGTGACACCGCGGGCGCTGGCCGGTCGGGTGCGCGACGCCGCCGCCGAGCTGACCCGGCGACTGAACGGCCGCACCTCACCGTAGGGGTGGGGTGCGCTCCACGATGGAGGGCGACGGGGCCGTGAGCTCGATCATCTTCAGGATCTTCTCCTTGGGATCCTTGGGCACCTGCACGTAGAACTGCGTGGGCGCGTCCACCGCCTCCAGTCCCAGGCCGTCGGCGCTCTCGGCCCAGCCGGGCAGCTCGGCGTCGGTGCGGTGCGTGTGCAGGACGAACTCGATGAAGTGGGTGAGCCTGCGGCCACCGATGTGCACCTCGCGGATACGTCGGATCTCCCGCCAGGCGATGAAGGTCCCCTCTCCCGGGAACCACCACTTGCGTTCCTGGAGAAGCGTGACGCCGTCGCTGTCGGCGCTGATGCCCTGTCTGGTGATGCGCTGTGGCAGCCCCCGGAGCAGGAAGACGTTGCTCCCCGGACCCACGAAGAGCATGACCAGCCCGGCGGAGGCCCACAGGGACACCGAGCCGACCGTGCTCTCCTCCCGCGACACGTGCCAGAGCATGGACCCCACGACCAGGACGAACCCCACGGTGAGGACGGCCGAGAAGTAGGCCGCGGTCATCCACATCCGCGCGTTGGGTCCCCGCAGACTCACGTATCTGCGTAGGTGGGAGACGCTCTCGGGCCGAGGGTCGGGGTCCGGGGGCACGCCGGAGAGCGCTGCGGGGGCGTCCGGTGATTCGGGGGAGGCCATGCCCCCATTCTTCCAACCCTTCCGGGTGGTTCGCGCCTCGAGGCGCCGCCGTGACCGTGCTCGGCCAAAACGCGGACGTCCGGCCCCGAGGGGCGCTAGAGTCCGGTCCCATGAGGCCGCACATGAACGAGTACGACACCGAACTACTGGTGAACGGCGAGGTCATCGTTCTGGACGGAATGCCCTACCAGGGCCGTACCGTGTTGCCGGAGGGGCCGGAGCGCTTCGCCTGCCTGGAGCGCTGGGCCAAGGGGGTGGCCGAGACCCTCGGAGAACCGGTGACCTGGCGCGCCACCGAGAAGGGGGAACTCGTCGGGCGCGGAACGGTGCAGCCGGGCCCGGGCGCTCAGAACCGTCGGGCGCTGTGAGCTCCGCACTTGGCGCACTGGAACTTGCGGTCGTCTCCGAGGATCCAGTCGTGGTCCCCGCCGGTAGGGCACGTGGACATGGACACCATCTCCTTACAGGACTGTCTGGGGGTACGTGGCGATCACTGTATTTCCCACGAACCACACCAGTACCGAGAATGAGAAAGATCGCGCCCACATTCATGTACGCCCGGAGATGTCCGTCTCACACATAAGGGCCCGTCGCGATCGCGACGGGCCCTACGGTAAGTCTGGGGAGCAGGTCCTGTTCGGGGGTCCTGTCCGGTTGCCAGGAGGTCCGCTCGGGTGCCGAAGGCCTCCGTCTTCGAGGGAGGTGGGGGACGACGGACGGGGCGAGGCGGAGCTCCTGGGCGGGGAAGCCTAGTTCTGTGCGACCCTCATCTGTGCCTCCACGGCGGCACGATCCGCGCGCAGCTTGGCCAGCGCCTCGTCGAGGATGAGCTTGCCCTCCTCGACACTGCGGCGCTCCTTCACGTAGGCCAGGTGGGTCTTGTACGGCTCGGTACGCGGAGGCGAGGGGGGGTTCGCCTTGTCCTTGCCCGCGGGAAAACCGCAGCGCGGGCAGTCCCACTCGTCGGGGACCAGTGCCTCGCTCGCGAAGCTGGGCACGACCTCGTGCAGGTTCGCGCAGTAGAACGGAACCCGGACCCTGGGGGCGGCCTCTCCCCTCTCCGCCTCGCCCATGGGGCCGGCTCCGACACGGCTGCCACGGATGGCACTGCCACTACCCACGAAAAACTCCTTCGGCGAACTCGCTCACCGGTTCTCGGGCGAGCTGGACTGTGGACGGGGTGCTTCCCGCGGGTCGCGGGTCACATGCCCCTGTTGATCAACAGGCCGAGGACCACGCTGGCGAGGATCCAGACGACGCCGACGCCGATGGTCATCCTGTCGAGGTTGCGCTCGACCACCGACGACCCTCCGAGCGAGGAGGTGACACCACCGCCGAACATGTCGGAGAGGCCGCCGCCCTTGCCCTTGTGCATAAGCACCAGCAGGACCAACAGCACGCTGAGAAGCATCACGAGGATGGACAGACCGAGGATCACACGCTCACCCGTAGCTCGACCCCGAAATGGGGGGATGGACACCTCGATCTCCCCCGCTCGCCGTCCACGACGGCCGCGGTACCGCAGTACCAGGCCGATGCGGGGGCCGGAAAGAGGAGACCGGGGACAATTTCGGATTTTACCGTGCCCATGGCGGCACGGGCGGGGAAACCGCAAGGCACGGAAAACCCCACAGCGAAGTTTAGCCCCACCCGACGACCTGTCGGGCGTCCCGCCCGTCACCATCGAGTATCGAGGAGTGACGGACGGGGAGGTTTCACCCGTTTCCTACTGCTTCCTACTGCTCTTCGAAGCGGATGATCCTCACGAACTCGTCGGCCTTGAGACTGGCACCACCGACCAGGGCACCGTCGACGTCGTCCTGGGCCATGATGTCGGAGGCGTTGTCGCCCTTGACCGAACCGCCGTAGAGCACGCGCACCGCGCCCGCGACCTCGGGCGAGTAGAGTTCGGCCAGGCGACGGCGGATCGCCGAGCACACCTCCTGGGCGTCCTCGGGGGTGGCGACCTCGCCGGTGCCGATGGCCCACACCGGCTCGTAGGCGACGACGATCCGCTCCACCTGCTCGGCGGGGATCTCCTTGAGCGCCCCGTCGAGCTGGGCAAGGACGTGCTCGACGTGCCGGCCCGCCTTGCGTACGTCCAGTCCCTCGCCCACGCACAGGATCGGCACGATGTCGTTCTTGAAGGCGGCCTTGACCTTGTCGTTGACCAGGGCGTCGTCCTCCCGGTGGTACTCACGGCGCTCGGAGTGACCCACCAGGACGTAGGAGCAGTCCAGCTTGGCCAGCATGGCGCCGGAGATCTCGCCGGTGTAGGCGCCCTTGTCGTGGGCGGAGAGGTCCTGGGCTCCGTAGCCGATCTTGAGTTTGTCGCCATCGACCAGGGTCTGGACGCTGCGCAGGTCGGTGAACGGCGGCAGGACGACGACCTCGGCGTTGTCGTAGTCCTTGTCCTTCAGCGCGAACGCCAGTTTCTGAACGAGCGCGATGGCCTCCAGGTGGTTGTTGTTCATCTTCCAGTTGCCCGCGATGAGCGGCAGGCGCTGGGACATGTGGGTACTTCCTTGTCGTTCGGATGGTCGGGCACCGGCGCGCTCCCGGGGGCGTCGCCGGTGGGCTCGGCGAGGCCCCGAGCAACGGCCGTCTACTCGAGGGCGTCGATACCGGGGAGGTTCTTGCCCTCCAGGTACTCCAGACTGGCGCCTCCGCCGGTGGAGATATGGCCGAAGGCCGCCTCGTCGAACCCGAGGGCCCGCACGGCCGCGGCGGAGTCCCCTCCTCCGACCACGGTGAAGGCGTCCGAGTCGACCAGTGCCTGGGCCAGCGCCCTGGTTCCACCGGAGTAGGGCTCCATCTCGAACACGCCCATCGGACCGTTCCAGAACACCGTCCTGGTGTCGGCGAGCTTCTCGGCGAAGAGCGCCTGGCTCCTCGGACCGATGTCCAGTCCCATCCGGTCGGCGGGAATCGCGTCGGCCTCGACCACCCCGTGCGCGGCGTCGGCGGCGAACTTCTCGGCGGCCACGACGTCCACCGGAAGAACGATCTCCACGCCCTCGCGCTCGGCGCGCTCCAGGTAACCCTTGACCGTGTCGATCTGGTCGGTCTCCAGCAGACTCGAACCGACCTCGTGGCCCTTGGCCTTGAGGAAGGTGAAGACCATACCGCCGCCGATGAGCAGACGGTCCGCGGTGCCGAGGAGGTTGTCGATGACACCGAGCTTGTCGGAGACCTTGGAACCGCCCAGGACCACGGCGTAGGGCCGCTGAGGGTCTCCCGTGAGCCTGCGCAGAACCTCGACCTCGTTCAGCACCAGACCGCCGACGGCGTGGGGAAGTCTGCCGGGCAGGTCGTAGACACTGGCGTGCTTACGGTGCACGGCGCCGAAGGCGTCGCCCACGTACAGGTCGGCGAGTCGGGCGAAGCGGTCCGCGAGTTCGCCGCGCTCGGCGTCGTCCTTGCTGGTCTCGCCCGGCTCGAAGCGCACGTTCTCCAGCAGGGCGACCTGGCCGTCCTCCAGGGCCTCGCACGTGGCGCGGGCCGACTCTCCCGCGGTGTCGGAGGCGAAGGCCACCTCCGAGCCGAGTAGTTCGCCCAGGCGTGCGGCCACGGGGCGCAGTGAGTAGCGGGGGTCGGGCTCGCCCTTGGGGCGCCCCAGGTGGGCGGCGACGATGACACGGGCGCCGCGCTCACGCAGCGCCGAGATGGTCGGCACCGCCGCGCGGATACGGCCGTCGTCGGTGATCCGGTCGCCGTCCAGGGGCACGTTCAGGTCGGCCCGGACGAAGACGCGCTTGCCGGAGACGTCGAGTTCGTCGATCGTCCGCATGCTGGTCTCCTCTTGGAAGGTGGGGGTTGGGCTGTCCCGGGCGGCGGCCCCGGGAGGGGCGGGCATGACGGCACCCCCTCGCGCGGACTGCGGGCGAAGGGGTGCCGTCTCACGCGCCTGTGGCCATGGGGCCGTGGACGCTACAGGCCGGAACCGACCAGCTTGGCCACGTCCACCAGGCGGCTGGAGTAGCCCCACTCGTTGTCGTACCAGCCGACGATCTTGACCTGCTTGCCGAAGGCCATGGTCAACTTGGAGTCGAAGGTGCACGAGGGCGAGGTGCCGACGATGTCGGAGGAGACGATCTCGTCCTCGGTGTAGAGGAGCACGTCCTTGAGCGGGCCCTCGGCCGCGGCCTTGAACGCGGCGTTGACCTCGTCCTTGGTGACCTCGCGCTCCAGGGTGACGACCAGGTCGGTCACCGAGCCGTCCGGCACGGGAACACGCATGGCCATGCCGTCCAGCTTGCCCTCCAACTCCGGGAGGACCAGGGCGGTGGCCTTGGCGGCACCGGTGGTCGTCGGGATGATGTTCTGCGCGGCGGCACGGGCTCGGCGCAGGTCCTTGTGCGGGAAGTCCAGGATGACCTGGTCGTTGGTGTAGGCGTGCACGGTGGTCATCAGGCCCTGCTGGATGCCGAAGCTGTCCAGGAGCACCTTGGCCATGGGTGCGACGCAGTTGGTGGTGCAGGAGGCGTTGGAGACGATGTGGTGGTTGTCGGCGTCGTACTTGTCGTCGTTGACGCCCATGACCAGGGTCAGGTCCTCGCCCTTGGCGGGGGCGGAGATGATGACCTTCTTGGCACCGGCCTCGATGTGCTTCTTGGCGTCCTCGGCCTTGGTGAAGCGGCCCGTGGACTCGATGACGACGTCCACGTTCAGGTCGGACCAGGGCAGCTGGGCGGGGTCGCGCTGGGCCAGGACCTTGACGCTCTTGTCACCCACGCGGATGAAGTCGTCGCCGACCTCGATGTCGCCTTCCAGGGTGCCGAGGACGGTGTCGTACTTGAGCAGGTGGGCGAGAGTCCTGGTGTCGGTGAGGTCGTTGACCGCGACGATTTCGATGTCGCTGCCGCCAGCGGCGACCGCGCGCCAGAAATTGCGGCCGATCCGACCGAAGCCGTTGACGCCTACACGGATGGTCACGGAATCAATCTCCTCATATATCGCACATCATTTTCGCCCGGACATTCCCCCGCCCTGAAGTGCCGTCGTCGACCGACCGGCCGCCATGAGCAGGGTCAACGCGCCGCGGGTGCTGGAGAAGAGCCTAGCGGAGCACCGACGGGAGGCCGCTGCTGGGCCACGGCGGAGCACCGACCGGCCCTTGTGGATTCACCACCATCCTGGCACCGGGCGCAGTAAAGGTCTATACCATTGTCGGAAGTTATCAGCGTGTTCGTACATTTAACAAAGCCGAACACCGATGTCATCCCCGGTCTTCCGTTCATCGGTGGGACGCGCGGTCATGGCACCAGCATGTCCGGGGTGAGATTGGCCTCCGTACCCTCGATGCCCAGATCGCCGGCACGCTTGTCGGCCATCGCCAGCAGCCTCCGGATGCGCCCCGCGATGGCGTCCTTGGTCAGCGGAGGGACCGACAGCTGCCCCAGCTCCTCCAGGGAGGCCTGCTTGTGCTCCAGGCGCAGCTTCCCCGCGGCCACCAGGTGCTCGGGAGCGTCGTCACCCAGGATCTCCAGGGCCCGCTCCACCCGTGCCCCCGCCGCCACCGCCGCCCGCGCGCTACGGCGCAGGTTGGCGTCGTCGAAGTTGGCCAGACGGTTGGCGGTCGCGCGTACCTCCCGACGCATCCGCCTCTCCTCCCACGCCAGCACGCTCTGGTGGGCCCCCAACAGGGTCAACAGAGCACCGATGGAGTCTCCGTCGCGTACCACCACACGGTCCACGCCCCGGACCTCCCTGGCCTTGGCGTGCACCTTCAGACGACGCGCGGACCCCACCAGCGCCAGAGCGGCCTCCGGCCCGGGGCAGGTGACCTCAAGGGACATCGATCGGCCGGGCTCGGTGAGGGAGCCGTGCGCGATGAAGGCCCCCCGCCACGCCGACTCGGCGTCGCAGGCCCCTCCCGCGACCACGTGCCGGGGCAGACCGCGTACCGGACGGCCGTTGTTGTCCACCAGTCCCGTCTGTCGTGCCAGGGACTCGCCCTCCTTGATGACCCGCACCACGTAACGGTTGCCCTTGCGCAGACCGCTCGGGGAGAGCACGACCACCTCGGACTCGTGTCCGAAGACCTCGGAGATGTCCTTGCGCAGGCGGCGCGCGGCGGCCCCGGTGTCGAGCTCGGCCTCGATCACGATACGCCCGCCCACCAGATGCAGGCCTCCGGTGAACCGCAGGATGGTGGACACCTCCGCTTTGCGGCAGCATGGTTTGAGAATGGCCAGACGGCTCAGTTCATCCTTCACCACGCCGGTCATCGCCATCTCTGCGATCCTCCCCCTCGACGAATCCGATACGGTGCCGCGCGTCCGGCGGCGGCACGCGCCCGCCACGGTACTTTCCACGAGCGGCTTTCTCCGTGGCAGACTACGTCACCGGGGGCCGAGTGCCGATCCCCGCACGGCGTGTCGCCCATCCGTCACCCGTGCCGGCGACGGCCCTGTCGGTCTTCGTGCCGTTGTGGGGTCAATTGCCCTCGGCCTGGGAGGACAGGACCTCACGCAGGTGGTCACGCAGGACGAGGGCGTGGTTGTGCTCGGTGTCCTTGGCCGCGTACAGCAGGGTGACGGGCCCCTTGCGCGCGGCCTTCAGAAGCGGTTCCAGAGCCTCTGGACGCTCCTCCAACTCCGCCCGATAGCGTTCGGCGAACTCTGCGAAGCGGTCCGGATCGTGACCGAACCACTTCCGGAGCTCATCGCTCGGCGCGGCCTCCTTCACCCAGACGGTCTCGGCGAGGGAGTCCTTGGACACTCCGCGAGGCCACAGCCTGTCCACCAGGAAACGTTCGCCCGGCGGCAGGTCCGACTCCCGGTCGGGGTGGCCCACGGCGCGGACCTCGTCATGGACGCGTTCCACGAACACTCGTTGTTCGGCCATGACGCCGGTCTTCCCCCTGGAGATCCCGGTGAATCCCTCAGCCCTGGAGGATCCGCTCGAAGGCGGACGCGAGGCGGTCGGGGTCATGGCGCGGGGTGCCGTCGTCGTGGGACAGGTGCGCCAGTTCCAGGCACCCGCCGAGCCGACCGACCATCTCTTTGAGCGGCCGGTCCTCCTCCACCTTCCCCTGGTCGGCGAGCACCACGTCCACCCCCAGGTCCGGGGCGTGCTCGTGCAGCACCTCCAGGTAGTTCTCGGGGCGGAAACCATCGGTCTCGCCCCGTTGCGGAGACAGGTTCAGCACCACCATGCGTTTGGCCCGTGTGCCGACCAGGGCGCGCGCCAGGTCCGGGACCAGCAGGTGGGGCAGCACGCTGGTGAACCATGACCCAGGGCCGAAGACCACCCAGTCGGCCTCGCGCACGGCTTTGACCGCCTGTGGACTGGCGGGCGGATCCTCCGGGATCAGGGAGATGGAACGCACCTTGCCGCTGGTGCTCGCACAGGCCACCTGTCCGCGCACCGTGGTCAGCGCCTCCGGTCTTCGCGGATCCAGCCCCGACACCTCCGCGACGATGTCCAACGGCACCGACGACATCGGCAGCACCCTGCCGTGCGCCCCCAACAGCTGGCCCACCCAGTCCAGGCCCGCCACCGAGTCGCCGAGCAGCTCCCACAGGGCCACGATCAGGAGGTTGCCGACCGCGTGACCGTGCAACTCGCCCTCCGAACGGAACCGGTGCTGGATGACCTGGCTCCAGGTGTGCCCCCACTCGTCGTCACCGCACAGCGCGGCCAACGCCATGCGCAGGTCACCCGGCGGCAGGACGCCCAACTCCCTGCGGAGCCGTCCACTGGACCCACCGTCGTCGGCGACCGTCACGATCGCCGTCACGTCGGTGGTCACCCTCCGCAGGGCCGACAGGGAGGCGTACAGGCCGTGCCCGCCGCCCAGCGCGACCACCCGTGGCGGGCGTTGCCCGTCCTCGTCGCAGGTTGTGCTCTTCGCCATGGCTGTGGTCTGCCCCTCGTCCCATGTCCACCGGACGAATCGGACCGTACCACCGGAAACAGCGCACCGGGGGACGTCCGTGACCGGATGGTCCGCCCCGGATCACTCGCGGCCGACGTCCCGGTGAACCACGTGCACGTCCACGCCCTGGCCCCGGAGCCGGTCCGCGAACTGCTCGGCCATGGCCACGCTGCGGTGCTTGCCGCCCGTGCAGCCCACCGCGAGGGTCATGTAGTGCTTGCCCTCACGCTGGTACCCGGCGATGGTCAGCCGGAGGACCTCGCTGTAGGTCTCCAGCATCTCCTTGGCCCCGTCCTGGGAGAGAACATAGTCGCGCACCGGCTCGTCACGCCCGTTCATCGGCCGCAGGTCGGGGACCCAGTGCGGATTGGGCAGGAAGCGACAGTCCAGCACCAGGTCGGCGTCCACCGGCAGACCGTGTTTGAAACCGAAGGAGACCACGTTGGCGCGCGGCCGTGCCTCGTCGCCCTCCCCGAAGAAACCGATCACCCGAGCCTTGAGCTGGTGCACGTTGAGCTGGGAGGTGTCGATGACCAGGTCGGCCTCGCCCCGGATGGCCTGCAAGGTCTCGCGTTCACGATCGATGCCGTCGGTCAGACGGCCGTCGCCTTGGAGGGGGTGGGGCCTGCGCACTCCCTCGAACCGACGCACCAGGGCCTCGTCACCGGCCTCCAGGTAGAGCACGCGCGCGGTGATATCGCGTTTGCGCAGCTCCTCCACCGTGGACAGCAGGTTCTCGGTGAACGCCAAAGAGCGCACGTCGACGACCACGGCCACGCGCGGCACGGCGCCGTGCGTACGCCCGGCCAGCTCGATCATCGTCGGCACCAGGCCGGGTGGAAGGTTGTCCACCACGAACCAGTCCAGGTCCTCCAGTGCCCTGGCCGCGGTACTGCGCCCCGCACCGGACATGCCGGTGACGATGACCACCTCGGGTGGCAGTTCCCCACCCAGTTCGACCGTCATGCGTCTCCTCCCCCGTCAGTGGTGTGCCGTTGTGTTGCCCCGTCTCCCGACCCACCTGCGCCGGCGGGGCCGCCGGACAGGTGCGCGTGCACGGCCTCGGCCAGTTTGGGGCCGATCCCGGGCACCGCGGCGATCTCCTCGGCCGTGGCCGAGGCGAGTCTTCTCACCGAACCGAACTCCTTGATCAGAGCCGACCTGCGGGCGGGCCCGAGGCCGGGGAGCTCATCCAGGCTGCTGCCCGTGAGCGCCTTGGCACGCTTTTGGCGGTGGTAACGGATGGCGAAACGGTGCGCCTCGTCGCGCACCCGCTGGAGCAGGTAGAGACCCTCGCTCGTGCGGGGCAGGATCACCGGATCCTCCTCACCCGGCAGCCACACCTCCTCCAGTCGCTTGGCCAGACCGCACACCGCGACGTCCTCGATCCCGAGTTCGTCCAGCGCTCGACGCGCCGCCTCGGCCTGGGGCCGGGCGCCGTCCACCACCACCAGGTTAGGCGGATAGGCGAACTTCCCTGGTGACGGTTGGTCATCGCCTCGTCCGTCCGTGTGTTCACCCGTCCCTCCCATACGGGCGACCTCACCGCTTTTGGAACTCTCCTCCAGGTAGCGGCGGAAACGCCGGCGGACCACCTCGTACATGGCGGCGACGTCGTGCTGTTGGCGTCCGTCCTGGCCACTGCCGCGAACGGAGAACCTGCGGTACTCGGATTTGCGTGCCAGTCCATCCTCGAAGACCACCATGGACGCCACCACGTGTTCGCCCTGGAGATTGGAGACGTCGAAGCACTCGATGCGCAGCGGCGCCTCGGGCAGGTCCAGTGCTTCCTGGATCTCGTTGAGGGCGCGACCGCGGGTGCTCAGGTCCCCCGCGCGGTGGGTCTTGTGCCGGGCCAGCGCCTCGCGGGCGTTCTTGTCGACGGTCTCCATGAGGGACTTCTTGTCGCCCCGTCGCGGAACCCTCAGATCGACGGTGGACCCCCGGTGCTGCGACAACCAGGCCGCCATGGCCTCGGGGTCGGCGGGCTCGTGGGAGACCAGCACCTCACGTGGAACGGCGGTACCCGTGCCGGTGCTCTCGTCCGCGCCCTCGGTCGAGCCGTAGAGCTGACCGAGGAAGGTGGCCATCAGTTCGGCCGGGGGGTCGTCGGAGACCTTGTCCACCACGTAGCCGCGCCGGCCACGGATGCGACCGCCGCGCACGTGGAAGATCTGCACGGCGGCCTCCAGCGGGTCGTCGGCCATGGCGATGACGTCGCAGTCGGTGGAGTCGGGCAGGACCACGGCCTGCTTCTCCAGGGCGGCGCGCAGGGCGGCGATGTCGTCGCGGACGCGGGCGGCGCGTTCGTACTCCATCTCCTGGGCGGCCTGCTTCATCCGCTCCTCCAGATCCCGCAGGAAGCGACCGGTGTCGCCGGCCAGGAAGGAGCAGAAGTCCTCGACCAGCCTCCGGTGCTCCTCGGGCGAGGCCCTGCCCACGCAGGGGGCCACGCACTTGTCGATGTAGCCGAGCAGACAGGGACGACCGCTGTTACGGGCACCGCGGAACACCCCGGGCGAGCAGGTCCGCACGGGAAAGACCCTCAGGAGCAGGTCGACGGTCTCCCGGATGGCCCAGGCGTGCGAGTAGGGACCGAAGTAGCGCACGCCCTTGCGTTTGGCCCCGCGCATCACCTGCACCCGAGGGACCTCCTCGTTGAGGGTGACGGCCAGGTAGGGGTAGCTCTTGTCGTCGCGGTACCTGACGTTGAAGCGGGGGTCGTACTGCTTGATCCAGGAGTACTCCAGTTGGAGCGCCTCGACCTCGTTGCCGACGATCGTCCAGTCGACGTCGGCGGCGGTGGAGACCATCTGCTGGGTGCGAGGGTGCAGCCCGGCGAAGTCGCGGAAGTAGGAGGACAGGCGCGAGCGCAGGTTCTTCGCCTTGCCCACGTAGATGACGTGGCCCGAGGCGTCCCGGAACCGGTACACGCCCGGCTCGGTCGGAATGGATCCGGGGGCGGGGCGCAGGTGAGGAGTCGCAGCCATGCCCCCATTCTGGTCCGTCGGAAGGACATACGGCCAACCGCGCCCCGCGCGTCCCCGACGTGCAGGCCCCAGGGCGCGCCGGCCGTCCCATCCCTGCCGACGACGGTGACCCTGGTCTTGCCATGGTCCGCTCCCAAGGCCCGTGGGTTCTCCAGCCCTCCTCCTCCGCATGCCCCGGTGTGCGAACGGTCCGTGTCGACCGGTCTCCCCAGGAGGAGCGGGCGACGCCGCCCGGAACGGGCTCCGGCTCGCCCCGGGCACGCCCCGGAGGCGTCGCCGATGCGGTGTGGAGGGACCGAGGGAAGAGAACGGACGCACCTTTTTCTCGGCGACCGTGTCCCCACCCCGTCACCGCCGGTTCCGCCCTCGCGACAGGGCCCGGACCGGCGCCCGTCCCGGGGCTCGACCGTGTTCTCGAGCACGTCGCAGGCATGAGGAGAACGTCACGATTACGTATCCGCATGGTCTAGGTTGGGCAAGTAGCCAGGCACGTTCCGACACCTCCCCGACATCGACGACAAGGGGGCTTTTCGTCGTGAGCCCATCCCAATGGATCACGCTCGGCATCGCCGTCACCATCGCGGTACTGCTGGTCTTCGCTCTTCGCTGGGTTCTCAAACACAAGCTGAGCCGGGCCTGGAAGGTCTCCCGGTACCTGGTGAGCCGCACGACCTACTCGGGGTACGCCGCGGCCGCCGTACTCGGCGCGAACCTGGCACTGCCCAGCCGTGGCGACGTGGGGTGGAGCACGTACCAGGCCATCGAGCACTCGATGCGCATCCTCATGATCGCGACACTGACGGCGCTGGGCATCAGCCTCGCCTACGCCGTCACGGACATGATCCTGTCACGTCTGTCGATCGCCAACGGCGACGCCGACCGCAAGGCTCGACGCATCCAGACCCAGGTACGCCTGTTGCGCCGGGTGATCACCTCGATCATCGTGATCCTGGCCGTGGCCGCCATCCTGTTCACCTTCGACCAGGTCCGCGCGCTCGGAGCCGGACTTTTGGCCTCGGCGGGCATCATCGGCATCGTCGCCGGTGTGGCCGCCCAGTCCACCCTGGGCAATCTGTTCGCCGGACTACAGCTCGCCTTCAGCGACGCCCTGCGCATCGGTGACGTGGTCGTGGTCGAGGGCGAGTGGGGCCGGGTCGAGGAACTCAGCCTGGTCAACGTCACCATCAAGATCTGGGACGAGCGCCGCCTGGTGGTACCGGTCGCCAACTTCACCACGACCAGCTTCGAGAACTGGACCAAGCAGGGCACGGCGATCACCGCCAAGGTGGAGATGCCGTTGGACTGGGAGGTCCCGATCGCCGAACTGCGCGAGGAGGCCGGGCGCCTGATCACGGCCAGCGAGAACTGGGACGGCCGCAGTTGGTCCTGTCAGGTCACCAACATCACCGAGAGCGGCGAGGTGGTCGTACGCGTGGTGGCCACCGCCGCCGACACCGGCGCCCAGTGGAACATCGCCTGCGAGATCCGCGAGCACCTGATCGGATGGCTGGTCGCCCACTACCCCGAGTCCCTGCCGCGCAACCGCACCCAGTTCCTCCTCGCGGACGAGCACGAGGCCTCCTACGCCGCACGGTTCCCCGACTCCGCCTTCCGTCGCCGCGACCCCCATGGGATCGGCGAACCGGAGAAGGAGGAGAGCGAGGCCTGAGCCGCCACCCACGAACGCGCGACGGCGCCCGGAGCGGTCTTCGCTCCGGGCACCGTCATGTCGGGACAGCGGGGCGACCTATGCGCGACCTCAGGACTCCACAGCCGAGTCCAGGATGATGTCGGTGCCCTCGACGGTGATGTTGAACGCCTCCAGCGGCTCCTGCGCGGGCCCCCTCAGCGGCTCACCGGTCGAGATGTCGAACTCGCTGCCGTGACACAGGCAGCGGATGACCTCGTCCACCTCCTGCACTGTGCAGCCGCCGTGCGTGCACGCCGCGCCGAAGGCCCGGTAGTCGTCCCGCTCAGGCTGGGTGACCACCAGTTTGCTCTCGTTGAACACCGCTCCGGCACCTTCGGGGACGTCGGTGGTCTGGCCGACGACCTGGCCGTACCGGACCTCCTGGGGCTTGGGTTCCTCGCCGCCACAGGCGCTCACGACCGTGACGGCCGCCGCGGCCCCCGCCGTCCCGAGCAGTCCGCGCCTGCTCATCTGGCATCCGCACGTGCTGTTACCGGCCACGACCACACGCTCCTCACCTGCGCCGAAATATTCACTACACACTGTAGTAGTCATGGCCGGGTGGCCGGTCCGCAGGTCGCCCGGCCACAGGCGCCCCCGAGGAGCCGTCCGGCCTCGTAGGGGCGCCCGCCGCCTCAGGTCCTTCAGAGCATCTTGGCCAGGAACCTACCGGTGTAGGACTCCGCCACGGCCGCGACCTCCTCGGGAGTGCCCTCGGCGACCACCGTCCCGCCGCCGGACCCGCCTTCGGGGCCCATGTCGATGACGTGGTCGGCGGTCTTGATGACGTCCAGGTTGTGCTCGATGACGATCACCGTGTTACCGCTGTCCGTCAGCCGGTCGAGCACCCCCAGCAGTTTGCGGATGTCCTCGAAGTGCAGGCCGGTGGTGGGCTCGTCGAGCACGTACACCGTCCGACCGGTGGAGCGACGCTGTAGTTCGGCGGCGAGTTTGACCCGCTGGGCCTCCCCTCCCGACAGGGTGGTGGCGGGCTGACCCAACCGCACGTACCCCAGTCCGACGTCCTCCAGGGTCTGTAGGTGGCGTCGGATGGCGTTGATCGGTTCGAAGAACTCCAAGGCCTCGGAGATGGGCATCTCCAGCACCTCGGAGATGTTCTTGCCCTTGTAGTGGACCTGGAGGGTCTCCCGGTTGTAGCGGGCACCGTGGCACACCTCGCAGGGCACGTAGACGTCGGGCAGGAACTGCATCTCGATCTTGAGCGTGCCGTCCCCCGAGCAGGCCTCGCAGCGACCGCCCTTGACGTTGAAGGAGAAACGCCCGGGCATGTAACCGCGCGTCTTGGCGTCGGTGGTCTGCGCGAAGAGCTTGCGGATGTGGTCGAAGACACCGGAGTAGGTGGCCGGGTTGGAGCGGGGCGTACGTCCGATGGGGCTCTGGTCCACGTGCACGACCTTGTCGACCTTGTTCATGCCGTTGACCCGCAGGTGTCGGCCGGGCACCTCACGCGCTCCGTTGAGCTCCTTGGCCAGCGCCTTGTACAGGATCTCGTTGACCAGGGTGGACTTACCCGATCCGGACACTCCGGTGACGGCGGTGAACACCCCCAACGGGAAGGTGACGTCCACACCCCGCAGGTTGTTCTCACGGGCGCCCCTGACCACCAGTTCGTGCCCCCGGGTGAGGGGACGGCGCCTGCCCGGCACCTCGATACCGCGCCGACCGGCCAGATAGTCGCCGGTCAGCGAGTCCGGGGAGGTGAGCAGTTCGTCCACGATCCCCGAGACCACGACGTGGCCTCCGTGCTCCCCCGCTCCGGGACCGATGTCGACCACCCAGTCGGCGGAGCGAATGGTGTCCTCGTCGTGCTCGACGACGATGAGCGTGTTACCGATGTCGCGTAGGCGCTGCAAGGTCTCCAGCAGGCGTGCGTTGTCACGCTGGTGCAGTCCGATGGAGGGCTCGTCCAACACGTAGAGCACTCCCACCAGACCGGAGCCGATCTGGGTCGCCAGACGGATGCGTTGGGCCTCACCACCGGACAGGGAGCCCGCGGAGCGGGCCAGGCTCAGGTAGTCCAGACCGACGTCGAGCAGGAAACCCAGGCGTGCGTTGATCTCCTTGAGCACCTGGGCCGCGATGACCGCGTCGCGCTCGGAGAGCTGGAGGGCGGCGAGGAAGGCCGCGCTCTCGGCGAGCGACATCTGGGCGACCTCGGCGATGGACCTGCCTCCCACGGTCACGGCCAGCACGACCGGCTTGAGGCGGGTCCCCTCACAGGTGGGACAGGGCACCGTGCGCATGTACCCCTCCAGCCGTTCGCGTCCGTAGTCGCTCTCGGTCTCGGAGTGGCGGCGTTTGACCCAGGGGATGACGCCCTCGAACTCGGTGTAGTAGGAGCGGCTGCGCCCGTACCGGTTGCGGTAGGTGACGTGCACCTGGGTGTCGTGACCCTCCAACAGGGCCTTGCGGGCCCGTCGGGGCAGTCTCTCCCAGGGCGTGTCCAGATCGAAGCCCACGGCCTCGCCCACGGCCTTGAGGATGCGCTCCCAGTAACCGCTGTTGGGTCCACCCGACCAGGGGGCGATGGCCCCTTCCGTCAGGGTCCGCTCGGGGTCGGGCACGAGCAGTTCGGGGTCGACCTCCATGCGGGTGCCGAGGCCGGAACAGTCGGGGCAGGCGCCGTAGGGGGCGTTGAAGGAGAACGAGCGCGGTTCGAGCTGTTCGAAGGACAGGTCGTCGTAGGGGCAGTACAGGTGCTCGGAGAAGACCTTCTCGCGCTCGGGGTCGTTGGGGTCGGTGTCCACGAAGTCCAGGACGATGGTGCCCCCGGCGAGTTTGAGCGCGGTCTCCACCGAGTCGTTCAGCCGACCGCGGGCGGAGGGTTTGACGGTGAGTCGGTCCACCACCACGGAGATGTCGTGCTTGTCGTAGCGGCCCAGCTTGGGCGCCTCGTCCAGTCGCACGGCCTGACCGTCCACGACCGCGCGGGTGTACCCCTTGGACTGGAGGTCCTTGAACAGCTCGACGTACTCGCCCTTACGTCCGCGCACGACCGGGGCCAGGACCTGGAAGCGGGTGCCCTCGGACATCTCCAGGACACGGTCCACGATCTGCTGGGGACTCTGTCGGGAGATCTCACGGTGGCACTCGGGGCAGTGGGGGACGCCGATGCGCGCCCACAACAGACGCAGGTAGTCGTAGACCTCGGTGATGGTGCCGACGGTGGAGCGCGGGTTGCGGCTGGTCGACTTCTGGTCGATGGACACCGCCGGCGACAGTCCCTCGATGAAGTCCACGTCGGGCTTGTCCATCTGGCCCAGGAACTGGCGGGCGTAGGCCGACAGGGATTCGACGTAGCGCCGTTGCCCCTCGGCGAAGATCGTGTCGAACGCCAGCGACGACTTGCCCGAACCGGACAGGCCGGTGAACACGATCAGGGAGTCGCGTGGAAGGTCCAGCGAGACGTCCTTGAGGTTGTGCTCCCGAGCTCCCCGGACTACGAGTTGATCGACCATCGGGTGTGACATCCTTCGGCGTTGGCGCACAGGACACCGGCAACCTCGTATGGCGTCGGCTGACCCGTGTGTGACTTCGCGGTATGGCGGTCGAAGGCCTCCCGGCGACCGCTCCCGTCCTCGGGGGTGCGGCACTGCGGGGGTCAGAGGGAGGGCGAGGCCGCACGACTCCCTGCCAGACTAACGACCGCCGACGACGGTTTCTTCCGCCCCGGAAAAGTGGTGGCGCCCCGGCGCCGGAGCTCCGGGACGCCACCACTATAGAGGAACAGTTGTTCGAACAGAGTCGTTTCGCGGAAATACACGACCGAGTGGGCGCACGGGTCGGCCCGGTGTCAGCGAAGGTCCCTCGACCCCTTCTCCACCCCGGGGCGGATCCGGCGGCGCTCGTCCATCCGGGATTTGATCAGGCTGCCCGCGATGGTGACGCCCATGATGCCGATGATCACGGTCAAGGACAGACCGATGCCCACCTCGGGCACGTGCACGCCGTTCTCGTGCAGGGCGTGCAGGATCATCTTCACGCCGATGAAGACCATGATCGCCGACAGGCCCCAGCTGATGTAGGCCAGGCGGTCCATCAGACCGGCCAGAAGGAAGTACAGCTGGCGCAGGCCCAGCAGCGCGAAGGCGTTGGCGGTGAAGACGATGTAGGCGTCCTGGGTCAGACCGAAGATCGCGGGGATGGAGTCGACGGCGAACACCAGGTCGATCACGCCGATCGCGACGATGACCATCAACATCGGCGTGATGTGCCGTTTGCCGTCGATCTTCACCGTGAGGCTGGAGCCGTGGTAGTCGTCGGTCACGGGCCAGAAGCGCTTGAGGAAACGGACCACGGGGGTCTGCGTGAAGTCCTTCTCCTCCTCGTCGCCCTTCACGTGATCGCGGACGATCTTGTAGCCGGTGTAGATGAGGAAGGCACCGAAAAGGTAGAAGACCTCGCTCCAGGCGTTGATGACCTGGGCGCCCAGGACGATGAAGACCCCGCGCATGACCAGCGCGATGACGATACCGACGAGCAGGACCTCGTGCTGGTACTTCTTGGGCACCGCGAAGGAGCTCATCAGAAGGTAGAACACGAAGAGGTTGTCGATGCTCAGGCTCTTCTCGGTGACGAACCCGGCGAAGTACTCGGCGCCGGCGGCCCCTCCACCGAAGTACCAGACACCGAACCCGAACACGATCGCGATGCCGATGTAGAAGGCCGCCCACCAGGAGGCCTGCTTCATCCCGAACTCGCGGGGGCCCTTGTCCTTGCTCCAGGGCCGGTCCACGATGATCAGGTCGACCACCAGGATCGCGATCATGGCGGCGATGGTGGTGGCCCACAGCCACAGGGGAACGTTCACTGACGGACTCTCCTCCGGTCGGTGCGCGCCGGTCGTGTGCGCGCACGTCGAGATACCGGAGGTCTCTCCCGCCCACACCGCGCAGGTACGAGCCGGCGGCACCGGGAACGCGCCTTTGCGCTCCGTGATGACGGCACCGCCGCGACAGGGATACTCCCCTCACGTGCAAAGCAAGGGTACCGGCGAACGACCTCGGCCGTGGCCGTGTCACACCGGACCGAGAGCAAGGATGCCATCAAAACCCCTGCGGGGGAAGTCGCGCCGGCGGTGGTGTTCGCACACTCCCAGGGCACCCGTACCCCGCCTTCGGGACAGAGGGGCTCAAGGAGCGCGGCCGGTGGGCGAAGGATCGACCCCGGCCGCGTTCTCCGTGCTCCGCTTCACCTTCCCATCACCGTCTTGTACACCCTCGTCACGGAGTCCAACGTGTCCTCCTCCGTGGGCAGTGTCCTGGCCGTCTCCCGCGAACGCGCCCGGAGGTCCTCCGCCAGCGAGGGGTCGTCCAACACCCGACCCACCGCGGCGGCGAAGGCCGTGGGGTCCCCCGGCGGCACCATCAATACCGTCCCCTCGTACAGGTCGGGAATACCGCCGACCCGGGTGGCGACCACCGGCAGTCCCGCGCGAAGCGCCTCCATGATCACCAGGGACGGTCCCTCCCACTGGCTGGTCAGGCAGAACACGTCCGCCGCCGCCAACAGGTCCGCCACGTCGGTACGGTGCCCCAACATGCGCACGTCGGCGCGCATCTCCGCCGCGGTGTCGTGCAACCGCCCCCACAGGGGCCCGTCCCCGGCGATGGCCACCACCGGCTCGGGCTCGCGGTCGCAGATCGCGGGAGCGGCCTCCAACAGCATGTCGAGCCCCTTCTGCTCGGCCAGACGCGCGATGGTCAGCAGCAACGGTCTCTCCGGTCGCACCGCCAGGTCCTCGCGGGTGGCCCGCCTGCCCTTCAACGGCGCGCCGGTCTCGGGCGCGGTCACCACCGCCGGCCTGGCGTCACGCGCCCCGGCGGCGCGCAACCGCCGTACCAGGTCCCCCGACACCCCGAGCACCACGTCCGCACGACGCGCCACGATCCGCTCCAACAGCGGATAGGCGCGGGCCAGGGGGCCCCGGACCAGCGGCGGCGCGTTGTGCGCGGTCACCACCAGCGGTGTGACGCCCGCCAGGGCGCACAGAGCACCGGCCCGCAGACCGTGGGCGTGGACCACGTCGGCCCCCTGGGTCAGGGCGCGCAGTCTCAGCACGGCGGCCGGATCTCCCACGGACGGCGCCGCACCGATGCGCACCGGAGAAAAACGCAGCCCCACGGCGGTGAAGCCGAACTCCCGCTCGGCCGAGGCCGGTCCCAGTACCGCCACACGGTGGCCGCGGGCGCGCAGCCCCGCCCCCAAGGAGCGCACATGGCGGCCCACACCTCCACTGCTGGTCCCCACGACCAACGCGATCCTGTTGTTCACCGCTTCCCCCCCCTGCGTTCGAGTACGGCCCTGACCCGGTCGGCCAACGCCCGCACCGCCGGACGGTCCACCAACGCCACGACGGCCGTGTAGGCGGCCAGGCCCGTCGAACCCGCCGCCGCGGCCCCCGTCACCGTCTGCCACACTCCCTCCGCGGGCGACACCGCGGCCACCCACCCGCCCAGCGCCCAGCCGACCACACCACCGAGCAGTGCGGCCACCACCGAACGCGCGAGTCCCGCCAGCGACTCACGTCCATGGACACGCCTCACCGCGACGCACAGCAGGACCGCGGCCAGGCTCAGACCGAACGTGCCGGCCGCTCCCAGTGCCGCGATGGCCCACCCGGAGGGCAAGGCCCACACCAAGGACACCGAGCACACCACCACCACGAGCCACCCCGTCACCTGGGCTGCGGCGGCCGGACGACCGTGGTGCGAGGCGTACAGGGCACGGCTGAGCAGGGCCACCAGTGCGAAGCCGACCACCCCGGGGGCGTAGGCGAGCAGAGCGCGATGCAGGGTCAGCGGATCCTGTTGGGCCAGGATCAGGGACACCGGCCCGGCGGCGGCGGCCAGGGCGGTGCCCACCGCGGCGGTGATCACCACGCAGGCGCGTGCGGTGCCCGAGACCAAGGTCGAGAACCCCCGTCGGTCGTGCTCGGTGTGGGCCACGGCCAAGGCGGTGAAGGCGCTGGTGGCGATGGGGACGGCGATCACCCCGTAGGGCAGGGTGAACAGGGCCCAGGCGTAGGTGTAGAGCACGGCCGCGCCGGCCCCTCCGCCCCAGTTGGCCAGGGCCACCGACAACAACAGGCACACCTGCATGGCCACCAACGGCAGCAGGGAGGCCACGGCCAGGGAACGCACCCGTTGCCCCACCCCGGGGGGAAAGGACAGACGCGGTCGAGGGCGCACCCGCAGTCCGGCGGCCGGTCCCAGGACGGTGAGGAAGAGCGCGGCCACTCCGGCGGTGGTCCCCAGGGACAGGGTGAGTTCGGCCGCCGTCGGCAGGCCGGCGATGTCCTGACGGTGGTCGGCGCCCAACGGAAGGAAGAGCAGATAGGCGGCGATGACCACGAGGCTGGACACCAACGGGGCCAGAGCGGGCGCCAGGAAGCGACGGTGGGCCTGGAGGATCCCGTACAGCACCGCGGCCAGACCGTAGAGGACGATCTGCGGGGCGAAGACCACGAGCATGCGTGCGGAGAGCGCGAGCAGTTCGCCCCGGTCGCAACCGGCGCCCGCACCCAGCATCAACGACATCGCCGGAACCGAGAACAGCGCGAGCAGTATCGACAGGGGCACCGCCGACAGCAGCGTCCAGGTGATCAACGCCGAGGCGGTGTGCCGCACGTACTCGCGGTCGCCGCGCCCGGCCGCGGCGGCCAGGACCGGGACCACCACCGCGGTGAGCGCGCCGCCGATGACGATCTCGAACAGCACCGCGGGGAGCTGGTTGGCGGTGACGTAAGCGGTGCCCAGGCACGTGTCGCCCACGGTCTGGGAGAACACCAGCGTGCGCCCGAACCCCGCCAACCTGGCCCCGACGGTGACCACGGCGATGAGCGCCGCCGCCGCGCCCACCCCCTGTGTCACACCGAGAACAGTACGGGACACCGTGGCCGTCTCACTCGTGCCTGCCCCACCGGTCGAGACGGCGTAGGGCGGGGACACCGTCGATGACACGGGAGAAGCTGACCCGTTCACTGGCCAGTGTCAGTACCGTCACCGCGACCAGCAGTGCCGCGCGCAGCGGACGCGGGGCCCCGGCCGCCGCGGCGGCCCCCAGCGCGGCGCCGAGGGCGTTGGCGCCCCCGTCACCGAGCATGCTGCGTTCGGCGAGTTCGTCGGGCAGCAGTGCCGCCGAGGCGCCCACGGCGGGACCGAACAGGGGCGCCGCCGGCGAG
>NZ_JASCXJ010000023.1 GCF_030271535.1 Nocardiopsis sp. ATB16-24
ACATCGCCTGGTTCAACCACGAACGCGCCCATGGCTACCTTGGGGGCCTGAGCCCGGTGCAGTACCGGGCTCAGGCCCTGGCGGCCTAACCTTTAGTTAGCCGGTCCAACTATCGGGGACCAGTTCATCACGTGCCGCGCGGGCCCTTGACCCAGGCCTTCACCTGCACAAATACCCCTTTTTGTGAAAAAATCCAGCCAGTAAGTTTGACCAATTCGTTACGGGTCAGTGGTTGTGCATGGGTATCTTGCTTTCAATCCTCGGAATCATCCTCATCGTCGCCGGCGTTCTCGGAGTGCTGCGAGGCCAGCTTCTCTGGGGCATCATCGCCATCGTCGTCGGGCTCTTCGTCGCACCCGGTTACTTCTACGGCCTCTGACGTTGGGGACGCGCTTCCACCCAAGGCCGCGGACCGTGGCCACGACCCCCACATCCGAACACGGGCCGGGCGCTCGACCGGATCAGCCGGTGGAGCGCCCGGCCCGTGTCGTGGGCTCCCTCCGGCTCCTTCCGCGGACCGACACCGGCCCCGTGTACCCTCGTGGAGGCTGGTCAGCCGCCCCCACCACGCCCCGTGCCCCCACATTCGGGGTCACGGCCCTCAGGCGTGCGTTCGGGCGGGGAACACGAACGGGAGGCATGCTGTGAAGAGGGTCGAGCCGCAGGTCCGTCTGGTGGCGCGTCCACAGGTGGACTACGACGCCATCGCCGACTACCTCAAGGAGGTCGGGGGAGAGGCGTGGCTGGAGCGCTTCGACCGCGGTGAGCTCGACGCCCACCTCAACGATCCGCAGAACCTCGCCGAGTTCGCCGGACGGCTGTGCTACCGCTCCTGGGAGCCGGGCCTGAACCCCAACGTCACCCGGGTGCGCAGCGACCAGGACGCCTACCTCGGCAACCTCCTGGCCAGCATGCACGGCTCGGTCCTGGAGCACATCAGCTTCAGCTTCGTGCTGCACAACGTGTCCAGGGTGCTCACCCACGAGTTGATCCGTCACCGGCCGGGTGTGGCGGTCTCGCAGGAGTCACTGCGCTTCGTGCGCCTGACCGACCTGCCGTTCTGGTTCCCCGAGTGGGCCGAGAAGGACCCGGAGCTGATGGAACGGGCCACCGCCATGCTGGAGCGGATGGAGGAGTTCCAGCTGTGGATGGCCGAGCACTTCGGGTTGGACGAGGAGGGCGTGAAGTTCGCCGAGAAGAAGCACAAGACCTCGTTCATGCGCCGCTTCGCCCCCGAGGGCGTGGCGACGGGTCTGGTGTGGACGGCCAACGTGCGCACCCTGCGGCACACGCTGGAGGCCCGCACCGCGCCCGGGGCGGAGGAAGAGATCCGCCTGCTGTTCCACCTCATCGGTCAGGCGCTCAAGGAGGAGGCCCCGGCGCTCTTCGGCGACTACGAGGTGCACGACGGCGCCTGGGTCCCGAAGTGGCGCAAGGTCTGAGCCTCGGTGCACGGTGACGCCCGCTCCCTCGGGGGGCGGGCTTCTTCGTGTTCCGGTGAATGCGACATCTCCCTGAATTTATTATTTCGCCGTGTTTTCTCTTTTTTGGCTTCTGTCCCTTTTGTGTGAAGTATGGGCGGCCCGAAATTCCTTGCCCTTTTGGTTCGAGGTGGTCTTCGCGAACGGTTTGAAGGACGATCGTTTCCGAAGGGTCCGCGCACGTGCTGACGCGGGTGGTGCGGACTTTCGTGGAAAAAGGAGAGAAGAAGGAGGCGATCTTTCATGAGAGCTCTGGCGTCAGCCGCCGCGGTGTTCGCGCTCGCGGTGGGTGGAACCGTGGTGGGGGCCGTTCCGGCGCACGCCGCCACCGGTGAGGTCGTGGTGTTCACGACCGAGTTCGAGGAACTGCTGCGCTACCCCGATCCCCCCTCGGGAAGCTGCTATCGACTTCCCGCGACGGCGCACGTGCTGGTCAACCTCACCGACGAGAACGTGCGCATGCACGCCGGCAGGACCTGTGTCGGGCCGGGGGTCACGGTCGCCCCCGACCGGGGCTGGCACGCTCCGCCCAGCGGTCTGTTCAGTTTCTCGGTGTCCTGACCCCGCCGGGTTCTGCTGGTGTCGGACCGCGCCCGCAGAACCCGGGCCGTCCCGATTTCGCCTCTTTCGTTCACATTATGACGAATCCGTCGCAATGGATTCTCCTTATTTTCCGTAAGCGCGTTCGGATGTGACGGTACGTCCTTTTCTCGGTTTTTGGTTATGGGAACGCGTTCTATTTTTTGACGACCTCGATGCAGTGCCCGACGCTGGGCGGGAGAGTTTTCGTCAGACACCCGGGCAATTCCTCCCGGGTGACGGAGGAGAGAACCGGAAAGGTGTTCGCCCGTATGCTGCACACCCTCGTCGTCGGACTGGGCAGATCCGGGGAGGGACTGCACCTGCCCTCGCTCGCCAAGGCGCGCGCACAGGATCCCGCCCTGTTCGCTCCCGAGCCGGTGGTGGGGTTCGACCCGTTCCGCGCCCGGGTGGAGGGCGCGCTCATGGTCCACTCCCTGGAGGAGGCGACCCGCCACGCACCGCCGCGCGACACCGTGGTCCACCTGTGCACACCGCCGCACCTGCGTTCGGGGCCGCTGGAACGCCTGGCCCGGTTCGGCTACCGCATGATCATCGTGGAGAAACCCCTCGCCCTGGACCTGGTGGGGCTGGCCGCCATCGCCCGGCTGCGCAGACGCTGGGACCTGGACATCACCGTCGCCACCCAGTGGCTCAGCAGCGCGCTCACCCGGCGTCTGCACGCCGCACACCGGACGGACGCCTTCGGGCGGTTGCGCGCCATCACGGTCACCCAGAACAAGCCCCGCTTCACCCGCACCACACGCACCCCCGGCCACCCCACGGCCCTCGACGTGGAGGTGCCCCACGCGCTGGCGGTGGTCGTCACCCTCGCCGGAGGAGCCGACGTCACCTCGGTCCGCCTGGAGGACATGGTGACCGACCGGATCCGACTGCCCGGCCTGGGGCGCGCCCGGCTCGACCTGGCACACCACGGCGGAGTGCGCACCCGGATCGAGACGGACCTGACCTCCCCCGTCCGCGAGCGCCGGATCGTGCTGGAGTTCGACCGGGCCCTGGTCACCGGCCACTACCCCTGTAGCGCGGCCGACCACACCTCCCAACTGGTGGTGGAGGCCTTCGGCAGGCGGCCGACCCGCTCGGTCTTCACCGACGACGTCCTTCCCGCCTTCCTCCACGACGCCTACGCGCGTTACGCGTGGACGCACCGCGCGCACGGGACGCTCCCGGTGCAGGTGGAGGCGACCCGGCTGCTGGCCGAGGCCAAGAACCTGTGCCGGGACGGAGCCGGGAACCGGGAGGTGGACAGTGCCGTCGGTGCCTGATCGTGTCGGTCTGGCCGGCATCGGGGACGAGGCCGCCCCCGACCTGCCGGGACAGCTCGCCGCCCTGGCCGAGCTCGGCTGGGACCGCCTGGAACTGCGCTCCGTCGACGGGACCGCCGTCGCCGCGATGGAGGAACGGGCCTTCGCCCAGGCCGCGGAGCAGATCCTGGACGCCGGGATCACCGTGGTCGCCGTCGCCTCCCGGATCGGCGACTGGTCGCGACCGGCCACCGCGGACTTCTCCTGGGACCTGGACGAGCTGGAGGTGTTGGCGCGGCGCTGCCGGGTGCTGGGCACCCGGCTGGTGCGGATCATGTCCTACCCTTCCGGTGGACTGGCCGACGCCGACTGGAAGCGCCTGGTCCACGCGCGCGTCCGCGAACTGGTCCACCGGGCCGAGGACGCGGGACTGGTCCTGGCGCACGAGAACTGCGCGGGCTGGGCGGGCGACGACGCCGAACGGGCCCTGGAGCTGGTGGAGGTGGTGGACAGCCCCGCGCTGAGGCTGCTGTTCGACACCGGCAACGGCGTCGCCCACGGCTACCACGCCCCGGACATGCTGCGCGAGCTGGTCGACCACGTGGTGCACGTCCACGTCAAGGACGCGGTGTCCGGGCCGGGCGGACGCGTCGACTACGTGCTCCCCGGGGCCGGCGAGTCCGGGACCGCCGAGTGTCTGCGCCTGCTGGCCCGGCACGGCTACGACGGGACGCTGTCCATCGAACCCCACCTGCATCTGCGCCCGCACCTACGGGGCCAAGGCGCGGACCCCGGCAGCGGCGATCCGGACGCCTTCGTCGCCTACGGGCGCGCCCTGGAGCGGCTCCTCGGCCACGCCCTCCACCCGGTCCCCGCCACGCCCACCGCGCGGGAGGTCACATGACCACCGCCCTGGCCCACGCGCACCTGACGTCCACCGACCACGACCTTCTGCTGCGGCTGTTGGAGCTGCCCACCGCGGGGCCGTTGGAGACGGGTCCCGGTGGGCCGCCGCCCCGACTGCGCGAGGCCCAGTCGCTCTACGCCCGCGCCGCCGCCGACATCGGCTTCCACGTGCTCCACCACGCCCCCGCCGCCCCCGCCGACCTGGACCGCCCCGACGTTCCGCTTCCCGTACGCCGGGCCATGACCGACCCCGACTTCCTGGACTGCCAGCCCAACCTGGTGCTGCGGCTGGGGCCCGCACTGCCGACCGAACGCACCGTGATGTTCAACGTGCACCTGGACACGGTCGCCGGACGACAACCGGTCGACTTCGACGGCGCGCGCTTCCACGGACGCGGTGCCATCGACGCCAAGGGACCGGCGGTGGCACTGCTGGCGGGGATACGCGCCGCCCGCGAACGCCTGCCCGCCCTGGGCCGCGACGTCGCCGTCCTGCTCCAGGTCGTGGCGGGGGAGGAGGGCGGCGCCATGGGCACGCTGGGCACCCGTGTGCTGGTCGAACAGGGCCACACCGGTCGCCTCAACGTGTTCTGTGAACCCACCGGGATGCGTTTCCTGCCCCGCAGCACCGCGTCGATGACCGCCCGGGTGTCGGTCGAGGGAGACGACGCCGTCGACGACCGGCCGCACACCGGACACAACGCCACCGTGCTCCTGGGCTTCGTGGCCCAACACCTGGCACGCGCCCTGGACGGGCACGGGGCCTCGGTGTGCGTGGCGGGACTGCACACCGGTGAGCTGCACAACAGGGTCTACGGCACAGGTTCCCTGCTGCTCAACCTCTCCTACGCCGACGCCGAGCAGGGCCGCGCACGCGAACACGCGCTCCACGACGCGCTGGACCAGGGGCTCACGGCCTTCACCGAGGTCTTCGCCGGTACCACGCTCATGGCCCGCACCGCCGCCGACGCCCGCGCCGTGACCCGACTGGAGTGGACCAAACGCGGGCTGCCCGCCCTGTGGGACCGCGACCCCTGGGGACACGCCCTGCTGCGCCGCGCCGGGATCGCGCCCTGGCCCGAGGACGAGGCGGCCTTCACCTGCGACGCCATCTGGATGGACGGGGTCCCCGGAGCGTGCACCGTCGTGCTGGGGCCGGGGGACCTGTCCGCCAACAACGCGCACGCCGAGGGCGAGTTCGCCCGGGCCGAGGAGCTCGACGGGTTCGCCGACGCGGTGGCCCGTCTCCTGACCGCCTTCATCGACTCAAGGAACGGACGACAGTGAGCACGACCTCCCCGCCACAGGCCCCACCGGGCCACGGAACCGTCGTGGTCGACCACGACGACCTCCTCGATCTCACCGCCGGACTGTTCATCCACCGCGGCCTGCCGCGGCGACGGGCCGAGGAGTCGGCGCGCGCCCTTTGCCACGGAGACCTGGCGGGGGCGCGCTCGCACGGCCTGGCCAATCTGACCCGGCTCTACCTGCCCCTGCTCGACGAGGGCAGGGCCGACCCCGTGGCCGAACCGCGCACCCTGACCGACCTGGGCGCCGCGGTGCTCTGGGACGCCCGTCGGGCCCTGGGGCTCTGGTCGGCGTCGGAGGCGATGGACCTGGCCGTGGAGCGCGCGGCGCGCCACGGCATCGGGCTGGTGTCGGTGCGCGGAGCCACCCACCTGGGCTGTGCGGGGTACCACGCGCTGCGGGCCGCCGAGCACGGCATGGTCGGCGTGGTGGCCAGCAACTGCGGACGCCAACGCATCGCCCGGCCCCCCGGAGGAGCGGTGGCGATGCTAGGCACCAACCCCCTCAGCGTCGCCGCGCCCGCCGGCGGCCACCCCCCGTTCCTGCTCGACATGAGCACCACGGCCGCTCCGACCGGACGCATCCGCCAGGCCGCCCGCGAGGGCCGTCCCCTGCCCGAGGGCCTGCTGTGCGACGACACGGGCGCGGCGGTCACCGACGCCGCCTCCTTCGACGCCGGGCGCGCACACCTGATGTGGTTGGGCGGGGAGGTCGGCCGCTACAAGGGGTTCGGGCTGGGACTCATGGTGGAGGTGCTGTCCGCGCTGGTCCCCGGCGCGGGCCTGGGGCCGCACCCCGACGCCCTCGACGGGGACGGTCGTCCCGGCGGACGCGACGACGACATCGGATTCTTCGTCGCCGCCGTCGCCCCCGACGCCCTGAGGGAGGGGACCGACGCCGACGCCGGGACGCTGTTCGGCTCGATCCTGGCCTGCCCGCCCAGCGACCCCGACGAGCCGGTGCGCTACCCCGGCTGGCACGAGTACCACCGGGCACGCAAGAGGCGCCGCGAGGGCGTGCCGCTGGAGGCGTCGGTGCACGCCGAACTGTGGGAAGAGGCCGTGAGGGTCGGACTGCCCGCCCCGGCGACGAAGGAGGTCCGGCGGTGAGGTCACCCCTGCGCGTCGGGGTCGTCGGCCTCGGCGTGATCTCCCGGTTCTACCTCGCCGCGCTGCGCACGGTGCCGGGAATGACTCTGGCCGCGGTGTGCGACCGTGACTCCACGGCGCTCGACGCCCGGGCGCCCGACGTTCCAGGCTACGTCGAACACACGCGGATGCTCGATCGAGAGCGCCTGGACGCGGTGGTGGTCACCGCTCCCAACGACGTGCACGCACCCGTGTGCGCCGACGCCCTCCGACGGGGGACGGCCGTGTGCGTGGAGAAGCCGCTGGCCATGAACCCGGCGCAGGGCCGGGCGCTCGCCGATCTTGCCCGGGCACGAGGCGTGCCCCTGTTCACCGCCTTCCACCGCAGGTACAACGACGCCGTCACACGGCTACGGGAGCAGATCACGGGACGACCGGTGGCAGAGGTGACCGTGCGCTACCTGGAACGGATCGAGGAGCACGCCGGAACCGACACCTGGTACCTGGACCCGGCCCGCTGCGGCGGAGGGTGCGTCGCCGACAACGGCCCCAACGCCTTCGACCTGGTCGAGTGGCTGCTCGGTCCGGTCGAGGTGACCGCGGCGCGCATCGCCCGGGACGGGACGGGCGTCGACCGGTGGGCGGACATCGCGTTGCGCGCGAGGAAGAGCGGGCCGCACCGTCCGCTGGTCCCCGGCGGGCCCGTCGCCCGCGTGCTCCTGGACTGGTCCCACCCCGGTGAACGCAAGGACGTGGAGGTGCGCATCGCCGACGGCACGGTGCTGCGGGCCGACATGCTGGACGGCCACAGCGGTTTCAAGGAGTCCTTGTGGCACGAGTACGTCGGCGTGCTCACCGAGTTCGGCCGCCGTGTACGCGGCGGCCTGGTCGAGGACCCGGCGGGGACGTCCGCGCTGCGACTGGTGGGCGAGGCCTACCGATGGGAGAGCACCGCGTACGAGGAGAGGACACGGGAGGCGACGGGATGAATCCGCACGAGGACGGGCCCAAGCGGGAGGTCACCGCGACCCTGGTGAAGGTCCTGGTGCACCGCAGGAGCGAGCGGGGCATGCGGCTCGAACCGTACGCGAGCAGATGTGTGCGCGCGGGCGAGGTGCACGAGCTGGTCGCCACCGACCACACCGGGACCGCTCAGGGCACCCGGATCGACAGGGTGGGGTTCCTCGGCTTCGTCGAGATCACCGCCGCGGGGGTGGTGGACCGGGGCGACGAGGTGTGGATCGGGGACCGCCGCGTGGGGGTGGTACTGGGGTTCGACGGCTGCCACATGCCCAACCACTACAACGTTCTGGTCCACGCCGACCCGGCGCCGACCGGACGGGATCTGGCGCTCATGCCGGGAGAGCGTCTGGTCTTCCGTCAGGGCGACCCCCTCCCCGACGCCCCCGGCGAATCGTTTTTCGAAGAACATGATATTCGCGCGTAAATGTCCGATATAAATATCAAAGAAGAGCGGGATCGGTTTCTCGGATCCCTTCAATGATCCGCCGACATCGGGGTACCCTCTTTGATGAAAGGCCGCTTCGGCGTCTGGATGTGAAGTTGTTTTCTTTTTCAGTGGTCATTATGTGCCCTTTTTCGGGGTGAATGTGAGGACGAACGAATGACGACCGCCACCAAGGCCGACAGCCGACTCGAGCAGCGCTTCCGCCTCTGGGACTCCAACGGCAACGGAGTCATCGAGCGCTCGGACTTCGAGACCGAGGCCGACGGCATCATCTCGCGCCTGGGAGCCGAGGGCACCGCCAAGGGCAACGCCCTCAGGCAGGCCTATCTGTCCATGTTCGAGCGTCTGGTCGAGGCCGCCGGGACGCAGCAGATGAACCGGGAGCAGTTCGTCGCGGTCGCCGAGCAGGAGATCATCAGCAAGGGCGACGCCGGGTTCGCCTCGGTCGTGCAGCCGACCATCCAGGCCATCGTCGACGTGCTCGACACCGACGGGGACGGCGAGATCGACCCCGACGAGATGACCAAGTGGTTCGACGCCATCGGTCTCAGCGGTGCCGAGGCCGAGCGTGCCTTCGCCGAGATGGACACCGACGGCAGCGGCAAACTGTCCACCACCGAGCTGGTCAACGCGGTCCGCGACTACCACCTCGGCAGGAACGACATCCCCCTCCTGGGGAGCTGACCCCCTTCCGGCCGCGGCGTTCCCGCCGCGGCCGGCCCCGGTACCCGTCTCCCCCCGAAAAAGAAAAACCACGAACGTGAAGAGAACGCTTTCACCTCCCGGACCCGTGTCCGAGAGGAGAGAACGCATCGATGTCCCCTTCTTCGACCAGCCGGCCACTTTCCAAGACCTGTGGCCGGAGATCCGCCGGAACCTCCTGCGGGTCATGGAACGGGGGAAATTCTCCCACGGGGCTATGGTCGCCGAATTCGAACAGGAACTGGCCGACTGGACGGGTGCGCGTCACGTGGTCGGGGTCAATTCCGGAACCGATGCGCTGGTACTGCTGCTGCGCGCGGCCGGGCTGGGCCCCGGAGACGAGGTCATCGTCCCCGCCTACACCTTCGTCGCCACGGCCAGTTCGGTGGTGCTCGCCGGAGGCGTCCCGGTCTTCGCCGACATCGAGGAGCACGGGTACGGCATCGACCCGCTGTCGGTGGAGAAGGTCCTCACCCCCCGCACCCGCATGATCATGCCCGTGCACCTGTTCGACCGTCTGGCCGACATGGAGGGCCTGCGGAAGGTGGCCCGCCGGCACGGCCTGACGCTGGTGGAGGACAGTGCCGAGGCCATCGGCATGCGGTTGCACGGCGTCCACGCCGGTCTGCTCGGTTCGGGAGGGGTGCTCTCCTTCTTCCCGTCCAAGACGCTCGGCGCGATCGGCGACGCCGGCGCGCTGCTCACCGACGACGACGGCATCGCCGAGACCGCGCGGGCACTGCGCCACCACGGACGCTCCGGGCGGACCCTGGACGATTTCCCCGGCATCGCCAACCCCACCGTCCTCGCGGGCTGCAACAGCAAGATGGACGACTTCCAGGCCGCCGTGCTGCTGGCCAAGCTCTCCCGGCTCGACGCCGACATCGACCGGCGGGCCCGGCTGTCCGCGCGCTACGACGCCCGCCTGCGGCGGGTACCGGGGGTGCTCACGGTGCCGAGCGCCGCCGCACCGCACCCCGGCGGCGGTCGGGTGGTCTACGTGCACCTCCTCCAGGTCCGGGACCGTGACGCCCTGGCCGCACATCTGGCCCGGGCGGGCGTGGGGACCGAGACCTACTACCCGGTCCCGCTGCACCTGCAACCGTGCTTCTCCCACCTGGGGCACGCTCCCGGGGACTTCCCGCGCGCGGAGGAGGCGTGCGAGAAGGCCCTCGCCCTCCCCCTGTACCCCGACCTGACGGAGGCACAGGTGGACCGGGTCTGTGACGAGATCGAGGACTTCTACGCCGGGAGGCGCCGGTGAGCACCGCGACCGCGCACGACATCCCCTTCTTTCCCCCCGACCTGTTCGACGCCGACCTCGACACCCTGCTGGAGGTCGTGCACGCGACCGGGACCGGGGCCGCGCAGAAGTTCATCCTCGGCGAGCACACCGCCAGACTGGAACGGGTGCTCCGCGACCGACTGGACGCGGCCGACGTGGTCGCCTGCTCCAGCGGGACCTCCGCGCTCACACTCGTCCTGGCCGCCATGGACGTGGGCCCCGGGGACGAGGTGGTGGTACCCGCCTTCGGTTGCGCCCCACTGGCCGCCACCGTCATCGCCCGCGGCGCGACCCCGGTCTTCGCCGACGTCGACCCGGTCACGATGACCATGGACCCCGACGCGGCGGAGAAGGCCGTCACCGGACGCACCAGGGCGCTCATGCCCGCACACGTGTTCTCCGTGATGGCCGACATGCCCCGCTTCGGCGAACTGGCCTCCCTGTACGGGCTGCGCCTGGTCGAGGACTCCGCGCTGGCCCAGGGCGGAACCCTCGCGGGACGCCCCGCGGGGATGTGGGGCGACGCCGGAGTGTACTCGTTCGTCCAGGTCAAGACCTTCGGCATGCCCGGCGAGGGCGGTGTGGTGGTCACCGGCGACGCCGAACTCGCCGTCCGCGCGCGCATGCTGCGCAACCACGGCCAGGACGGCCAACACCGCTTCCTGCACCACCAGGTGGGGTACAACAGCCGCTTCGACGAGGTGATGGCGGCCTTCCAACTCCACCGGTGGGAGGGGTTCGAGGCACGTCTGGCCCGGCGGGCCGAGATCTCGGCGTACTACTCCCGCCGTTTCGCCCCGCTGGTGGAGAACGGGATCACGGCGCCGCCCGTCGGTGGGGACGGACGCTGTCACTACGTCTACACCCTGCTGACCGAGCGGCGCGAGGAACTGCGCTCGTACCTGGCCGCCAGGGGGGTCGCCACCCACGTCTACTACCCGCGGACCCTGCCCGCCCAGCCCGGATTCGCCGCACACGCCCCCGCCCACGGACGCTGGCCGGGTGCGGAGTCCGCGGCCCGGCGCAACGTCTCCCTGCCCCTGTACCCCCACCTGAGCGACGCCCAGGTCGAACACGTCGCCGACACCGTGTGCGCGTTCGCCGAGGAGAGTGCCCGATGACCGACCGGCTCACCGCACCCCCCGCGGTGCCCGAAGCGCCCACGAGCGCACCGGCCCGCGGCACCCTGGCCGCCTACGCGCGGCTGGCCAAACTCGACATCGTCGACTACTACATCGGTCTGCCCCTGGTGCTGGCCATGCTGGCGCCCGCGCTGCGTTGGGAGCCGCGCACCCTCGGCCTGCTCGCCCTCATCCTGCTCGCCGAGGTGGCCGTGGTCGCCGCGATGGTCGCCTTCGACGACGTCACCGGCCACCGGGACGGTAGCGACGCGGCCAACTACGGATCGGACGCGGCCCGCCGCCGCCTGGCGCGCAAACCCCTGGTCGCCGGAACGCTCACCGAGCCCCAGGCCCTGCGCTTCGCCTGGGCCGCCACCGCCGTGAGCGCGGGGCTGTGGGCCCTGGTGGTCTGGGCCGCCCCGCACCGGCCGGTGTGGGCGGTGGCCCTGGCCGCCCTGTGCGTGATCGCCTCCGTCCAGTACTCCTGGGGCCTGAAGATCAGCTACCGGGGCTTGCAGGAGCTGTTCCTCATCGGTCTGGGCGTGGGTTGGGTGCTGGTCCCCTACGGGCTGCTCACCGGCGAACTGGACGGTTTCGTCGTGGTCCAGGCGTTGCTGTTCGGGTTCGGCCCCATGCTGTTCGGCCTGTACTCCAACACCAACGACGCCGCCGGGGATCGCGCCGCCGGGCGGATCACCGTCGCCGCGCGGGTACCACGGGGTCTCAACACCGCCTTCATCGTCGCGGTCACCGCGGCCGAGAGCGCGCTCATCACCGGATCCTTCATGGCCGGGATCTCCCCGTGGTGGTTCCCCGTCGTACTCGCCCCCGTCCTGGTGATGCGGGTGACCCAACTGTTCATCGGTTTCGTGCGCGGCGACATCCTGCTCGCGCGGCGCCTGGCCATCCACACCCACCGCGTCACCGTGGTGCTGCTGATCGCCGCGCACCTGATCGTGCCCCTGTTCACGGGGACGGCGGCGTGAGCGGGCGGGTCGACGTCGCCGTGGTCGGCGCGGGCCCGGCGGGGCTGGCCGTGGCCCACGCCCTGACCGGCGCGGGCCGCTCGGTACGGGTGCTGGAGGCGGCCGAAGCCGTGGGCGGAAGAATGCGCACCCTGCGTGAACACGGCTGCCTCATCGACACGGGCGCGGAGATGCTGCCCCCCGCGACCTCCTACCCCGCCACCTGGCGGCTGATCGGGGAACTGGGCCTGGACACCGACCGGGGCGCGGTGCCCCGCATCCGCGGTGCCCTGGCCGTGTGGCGCCGCGGACGGGTCCGTCCGTACGCGGGTCGTCCGCTGGGCCTGCTCACCGGAGCCGGTCTGTCCGCACGCGCACGGGCCGACCTGCTGCGCCTGCAACTGCGGCTCGCTCGGGCGGGGCTGGACCCCGAACGTCCCGAGCGTTCACCGCTGGGCGCCCGCACCCTCGCCGACCTGCTGCGCCCCTACCACCCCGAACTGCGCGAGAGACTGCTCGGTCCACTGGCCGCCGGATTCTTCGGATGGGACCCCGACCAGGTGGCCGCCGCGCCCTTCGCCGCGCATCTGGCCAGTGCGGGCAGCAGCGCCCGATGGCGTACCTACCGTGACGGAATGGACACCCTGACCCGGGCCCTGGCCTCCCGGCTCGACGTGGCCACCCGCCATCCGGTGACCGGGGTGACCGTCCTACCGGAAGGGGTCCGGCTGGACTCCCCGGCGAGCACGGTCACCGCACACGCCGCGGTACTGGCCGTGCCCGCCCCGATCGCGGCACGGCTGCATCCCCGAGCACCCGACACCGAACGCGACTACCTGGACGCCTGCGGGTACGCGCCCATGCTCCGGATCTCCCTGGTGCTGGACCGTCCGGTGGAGCCCGTCAGGGCCCGAGGAGGATTCGTCACCCTGGTGCCCGCCCCCGAGGATCCGCTGCTCAACGCCGTCACCGTCGACCACAACAAGCACCCGGACAGGGCCGGGAACGGCCACGGCCTGGTCTCCCTGATCGCCTCACCGCGGGGCACCGCCGAACTCCTCGACGCCTCCGACGAGCACGCGGCCGACACGCTCGCCGCCCGCGCCGAACACCTGATGCCGGGGCTGCGGAGGCGGATCGAGGCCGTGTACGTCCACCGCTTCCGGTACGGGCTGCCCGCACCGGGGCCGGAGGCGATCCGACGGCGCCCCGCCTTCGTCACGCGTCCACCCGCGGCCGTGGACTACGCCGGGGACTGGACGGCTCTGCGCCCGTGCAGCGAGGGCGCGATCTCCTCCGCCGCGATCGCCTCCGAACGGATCCTGGCCTTCCTCACCTCCACGGCGGAGAGGACCCCCGCCGCGACCACCCCCACCGAGGAGTGATCACACTGTTCACCAAGCCCATCCACCTGGGCACCCTCTTCGACGACCTGACCGAACGCGGCAGCGGTACCGCCGTCCACCTGAGCAGGCCTTTGGACATCGCCCCCGGACTGGGACAGGACCTGGACGTACCGGGCGCGGCCGCGGTGGTACGCGAGGCCGCCGATTGGCTCGCCGCGGCCGGGGTGCGCCCCGGCGACCGCGTCGCCATCGCCAAACGCAACCACTGGGACTACGTGCTGCTGTCCTGTGCGGCGGCCCGACTCGGCGCGGTGCCCGCCTCGCTGTCGGCGCACCTGGAACCGGAGACCCTGGAGGCCCTGCTCAAACGCCTGGACCCGGCACTGTTGGTCACCGACGCCGCGCTGGTGGCCGCGGCCCGCGGCACGGGCAACGACCTGACGGTGCACGCCGCCCGCACCCTGGTCCTCGACGGCGCGGGCGAGGATCCGTCGAGGCGCGTCCTCGTCCTGGACGACGTGCGGGGATCCACCGCACCGCCGCCGCGCAGGCCTCCCGTGGAGGCGCCGCTGGCGATCATGCACACCTCGGGCACCACCGGGGTGCCCAAACTGGTCACGCACTCCACCCGCACCCTCATGCGTCGCCTGGCCGGGTTCGAGTCACACCGCTGGCCCGTCCTGGGAAGCCGCCCCGACGACACGGTGACCGCCGCGATCTCCTTCGCGCACGGGCGCGCCCTGGCCTGGACCGCCGGCGTGCTGTGGCTGTTCCCCGGCGCGCTGTCCGTGGTCAGCACCGCCGACTGGGCCGAGGCCGGCCCGCACCTGGGCCGACACCGTCCCACCACCCTGGAGGCCCAGCCCTCCACCTTCGTGCGATGGCGGGACCGAGCACGGCGGGAGGACGCCCCCTTCGACCGGGTGCGGCTCTACGTCAGCACCTTCGACGCCATGCACCCCTCGACCGTGCGCGCCTTCCTGGACACCACCGGGCACCGTCGGCCGGTGTGGATGCAGGGCTGGGGCCAGAGCGAGACCGGTCCGCTGACCTTCCGCTTCCTGACCCGGCGGTCCCTGGCCGCACGGGACGGCCGCCGTCCCACCACACGGCACCTGGGCCACCCGGTGCCCACCCGCACCCGGTTGCGCGCGGTCGACCCCGTCACCATGCGTCCCGTCCCCGCGGGCGTGCCGGGTCTGATCTTCTGCCGTACCGAGGCCCTGTGCCTGGGTTACGTCGGCGAGGAGGGACGCTGGCGGTCCAAGATGGTGGGCGAGTGGTGGAACACCGGAGACATCGGTGTCCTCACCCGGACCGGAGGGGTGAGGCTGGTGGACCGCGAGGTGGACGCCCTCGCCGAGGGCGGCTGCCTGGAGATCGAGGACGTCGTGGACGAACGCCTGCCCGACGTGCTGGAGTGCGTCGTGTTGAGCGTCCCCGACGGCCCACCGGTCCCGGTGGTGGCGACCCGCAGCGGCCGGCTCGACACCCTGGCCTGGTACGACGCCGTCGCCGACCTGCCGGAGATGGCCGCGCCCGTGGTGACCACCTGGGACGCGCTGCCACGCACCGGTACCGGTAAGGTCCGCCGGTCCGTGCTGCGCGACACCCTGGGCCTGCGCCCCGACACCCGCGGGACGGGGCGTTGGACATGAGTGCGGGTGCCTCTCCGCGCCCGCTGGCGGGGGCCACCGCGCACGCGGTGGGCGACTCGGTCCCGCTGCGGGTGGCGGCGGAGCGTCTGGCGGCGCTGGGATGCGAGGTCTTCCACGGACCGGGAACCCCGCCGCCCGAAGCCCCCGCCGGATGGATCGGGCTGACCGCCATGCCCGGAGGCGGGACCGTGCCGGAGCCGGTCGGCTGCGGTGTCGACTGGCGGGGCCCGGTGGCGTTGCCCCTGACCGGGGAGCGTGACGTCCAGGCCGTGTGCGGGCTCGCCCACCTGCACGGCAGGTCCCGCGGCGTTCCCCGGTTCCTGGGGGTGGACTACGCGTCGGTGTGCGCGGGGGTGCTCACCGCGCAGGCGGTGGCGGCCTGTGCGCTGGCCCTGACGCGCGGGGGAGACGCGCTGGCCTCCCGGGTCTCGGTGGCCGCGGCCGCTCTGCTCGCCGCGGGTCCCCACGTGGCGGCGGACAGCGTCTCGGCGATCGCGGGCGGGGAGCACGGCCCGCCGAGGGACCGGGAAGTACCCGCGCGGGGGACCCCGGTCCCACCGTTTCGCTGTGCCGACGGCACGCGTGTGGAGATCGAGACCCTGGACGCCGAGGTGTGGCTGCGCTTCTGGCGGGACCTGGGCGCCCCTTCCGCGGCGATCTCCGCCGGCTGGCCCCCCTTCCAGCGGCGTTTCGCCACCGCGGTGTGCCCGCTGCCTCCGGAACTGCCCGCCGCCGTCGCCGCCGTGGGACCGGACCGGTTGAACGCGGCCGCGCGACGGTCGGGGATGAGCGTCGCCCCGGTACGCACCGTGGAGGAGGCCGAGGAACCGGCACCGGAGTCGGAGTGGCGACTACGGCTGCTGGAGAGCGCACCGGCCCCCAGGCCGGCCCCGCTCGACGCCGAGGCGGTCGCGCCGCTGTCCGGGCTGCGGGTGGTGGAGGCCACCACCCGGATCCAGGGACCGCTCGCCGGACTCCTGCTGGGCATGCTCGGTGCCGAGGTGGTGCGCATCGAGCCCACCGGAGGCGACCCGATGCGCGGTGTGCCGCCGATGGCGGGAGGGCGCTCCGCCCGCTTCCTGGCCCTGAACCGGGACAAGGGGGTGGTCGAGGCGGACCTGAAGACCTCCCAAGGGCGCCGCACGGCACGGGAACTGGCGGCCACGGCCGACGTCCTGCTCTACAACTGGCCCCCCGGACGCGCGGAACGGTTCGGGCTGGGGCCCGAGGACCTGGTCCGCCTCGCACCGGGCCTGGTCCACGTGCACGCCGACGGTTGGGCGGAACGGTCGCCCGGCCCCGGCGCGCTGGCCACCGACTACCTGGTCCAGGCCCACGGCGGGGTGGCCGACCTCCTCGCCGGACCGTCGGAGGAGCCCGCGCCCTCCCTGCTGACCCTCACCGACGTGCTCGGCGGCGTCCTGGCGGCCGAGGCGGCGGTGGCCGCGCTGCTGACCCGTACCCGCACCGGTGCGGGTGTACGGGCCAGAACCTGTCTGGCGGACGCGGCCCGGCTGCTGCGCCGCGCCGGACGCGGAAGGGCGGGCGGAGAGGAGGGCGGCCCCGCGCCGGTCGATGACCTGGCGGCGATGGCGGCCGCACCGGAGTTCGCCGGGGCCTTCGACACGGTCGACGGCGCGTCCTGCGTCCGTGCCCCGTGGAGCTTCGCCCCCGCCGCGGGTCCCGCGCACACGAGGAGGAACGCCGACGACGGCGGCGCGCACCGGGGCGGGTCCGCTCCGCGCACCCCCGCTCCCGACGTCACCGTCGGCGCCCGGCGATGACCCCCCGGGCCGGAGCCCGACAGGCCCGTGCGCGTACCGATCACCGAACACACGGAGAACCGATGACGTGGACGTCGTCCAACGGACTGGTGCTGACCGACCTGGTCTCACCGGACCTGCGTGCCCGATGGGTCGACAGGGGCTGGTGTCCCGACAGGGACCTGTACGACCTGTTCGGCGAACACGTGCGGGAACACCCCGACCGGGAGGCCGTCATCGACGACCGGGGCGCGCTCGACTACGCCGGGTTGGACGGGCGGGTGCGCCCGGCCGCCGCCTCGCTGGCCGCGAAGGGCAGGGGAGAGGGCGACGTCATCGGTGTCCTGCTGCCCAACGGGCGTGAGGCGGTCGTGGCCGACCTGGCCGTCGCGGCCGTCGGCGCGGTCTCGCTGCCCGTCCCCCACGAACGTTCCGCCGCGGACGTGCGCGCGATCCTGGGCCGTGCGCGTGCCACGGCGCTCATCACCACCCCCGACAGGGCGAGGCAGATCCCACGAACGGAACTGCCCCACCTGAAGCAGGTGTGGGTGTTCGGCCGGCCCCGTCCCGGGGCCCACAGCCTGGACGGTCCCGATCCCGGAACGGTCGGTGACTGGCGGCCGGCACGGCCCCATCCGGAGTCCCCCGCCCGCATCCTGATCTCCTCGGGGACCGAGGGCGAACCCTCGATGGTCGCCTACACGCACAACGCCATGGCGGGCGGCCGGGGCAACTACGTGGGGGCGCTGCACGCCGGTCCCGGACCGATGCGCGCCCTCCTGTTGGTCTCGCTGGCCTCCTCCTTCGGCTCCCTCGGAGTTCCGGTGACCCTGGCCCGGCACGGCGGCACCCTGGTGGTCCTCTCCCGCTTCGATCCGGCCGCCGCGCTGAGGGCCGTGGAACGCCACCGGCCCACCCACCTGATCGGCGTGCCCACCATGCTGCGGCGCGTCGCCGCGTTGCCCGACCATGCCGACACCTCCTCCTTACGCGTGGTGGTGTCCAGCGGGGCGCCGTTGCACCGAGAGGTCCACGACGCCTGCGTCGCGCGTTTCGACCGGCCGGTGGTCAACGTCTACGGCTCCACCGACGGGGTCAACTGCCACACCGGCCGTGACCCCGGCGCTTGGGAACCGGGGGTGGCCGGCCGCCCCGCCCCCGACGTGGCGCGGATGAGCATCCGCGACCCCGCGGGCCGTCCCCTGCCCATGGGGGAGACCGGAGAGATCTGGGCGTTGGGCCCGATGACGCCGCTGTGCCACGTCGCGGCCCCCGACCTGGACGCCGAGCGTCGGGCGCCGGGCGGATGGGTGCGCACCGGGGACCTGGGGCGCCTGGAGCGTGATGGGACGCTCCACGTGGTCGGCCGTCTGCGCCGGACGGTGATCCGCGGCGGGATCAACATCTGCCCCGTGGAGGTGGAGCGCGAACTGGGCGCCCACCCCCGTCTGGCCGAAGTTCACTGCGTCGCGGTGCCCGACCCCGACCTGGGCGAACGTGTGTGCGCCTGCGTGGTCCCCGTCCCCGGAACGCAGGCGCCCGATCTGGAGGAACTCGCCGCCTTCCTGGCTCGGGAGCGCGGCCTGGACACGCACGCACTCCCCGAACACGTCCTGATCCTGCCCGAACTGCCTCTCGGCCCGACGGGGAAGGTGTGCACCGCCACCCTGACCCGTATCGCGGCCCAGGCCGTCGGCACACGCCCATGACCGTTCCACACCAGAGGAGGACCCGTTGACCGACACGGCCCAGGCGGCCCCACGCCCGCGCGCCGGGGCGCGTTACGTCTTCGACAACCACAGCGCGCACGCCCATGACCAGCACCGTTTCCTGGCCGCCGCCTACGACCCGATGACCATCGAACGCCTGGAACAGACCGGGGTCGGACCGGGATGGCGTTGCCTGGAGGTGGGGGCCGGGGGCGGCAGCGTCGCGCTCTGGCTGGCGCGCAGGGTCGCCCCCACCGGAAGCGTGCTGGCCACCGACATCAAGCCCGAGCGCATCCCCGACGCCGAGGGGCTGGAGGTACTACGCCACGACATCGTCCGCGACCCGCTGCCCGAGGCCGCCTTCGACCTGATCCACTCCCGGCTGGTCCTGTTGCACCTGCCCGAACGGACGGCCGTCCTGGAGCGCCTGGTAGGCGCGCTCAAACCGGGAGGGGTGCTCCAACTCGACGAGTTCGACATCGGGTACGGGCCCGCGCTGCTCATGCCCGACAGCGCCTCCCGGGAACTCTACGAGGAGTTTCAGGAGGCCAAGACCAGGCTGATGGTCCGCGCCGGGGCCGACCCGGCCTGGGGCGCCAACGCCGCCGAGGCCATGCGTCGCGCGGGCCTGGTCGACATCGACCCCCGGCCCCACGTGCAGTTGTGGGACGCCGCGTCGCCCGGCGTGCACCTGATCGCCCACCACACCCGTCATCTGCGCGAGGCGTTCCTGCGCGAGGGGATGACCGACGAGAAGCTCGCCGACGTGCGCGCTCTGCTCACCGACCCCTCCTTCCGGGCCTGCTCCTGCGTGATCTACTCCGTCCAGGGCCGCCGCCCGGGCTGAGGAGCGGCGGTCGGCGGCCCGGTCGGCCGTCGACCGGGCCGGTCCGGACGCCGGGTGGCACGTGGGATCACCTCGCCCACGTGCGCGCTCCGCTCCGGTGGGGCGCGTAGGATCGCGCCGTGCGGAGGGGCCCGCTCCTGCGGTGGGCCGCGGCGCGTTCGGGGCGGGGCGGGCTCCGTACACGGGTGCCGCCGTGGCGTCGCGTAGTTCCACGGCTACCGGTAAAGCGCTTTCCGTGTTAGTTTCCAGCTTCTTGGGAGCGCTCCCTGTCCCTCCCCCTCCGGACACCGTCGTCCGGGACTCGCACATGAGGAGCAGCAGTGCCCATCGACCCCCCGACCTCCCGTTCTCCGAGGTCCTCCTCGCCCCCTTCCTCCAGTCGTCCGTGGGGCCTGTGGCGGTTCCTGTACGCCGCCATGGCCGTCCTGCTGTGCACGGGCGGCCTGTCCGCCCTGGCCGCCACGCCGGCACAGGCCGCCGACATCGACACCGGCGCCCATTACGTCCTGCGCAACCACCACAGCGGCCTGGTCGCCGACGTGCGAAGCGGCTCCACCCAGGACGGGGCCGAACTGATCCAATGGCAGCGCACCGACCGGCCCTGGCAGCAGTTCCGCTTCGTCCCCGCGGGCGAGGGCTACTATCGCATCGTCAACCGCAACAGCGGCAAGGCCGTCGACGTCTGGGAGCACTCCACCGCCAACGGCGCCGAGATCCGCCAGTTCACCGATCACGGGTCCGCCAACCAGCAGTGGCGCCCGGTGGACACCGGCGGCGGCGTCCGACTGATCAACCGCAACAGCGGCAAGGCCCTGGAGGTGTGGGAGTGGAGCACCACCGCGGGCGACCGCCTGTCCCAGTTCGACTCGCTCGGCGGTGCCAACCAGGTCTGGGACCTGGTCCGCGTCGACGGGGCGGGCACCTCGCCCGGTGCGTGCGGCGGTGGCGCCTATGACGCCGAGGTCGACCAGAGCGGTTCCACCTGGACCGCGCGCAACGGTGGTCGCACCGTCTACAGCGGTGGTGACATGACGGCGGCCGTACGCGCCGCGGTGGACAGCCTCTCGGCGGGGCGCTCCTCCCAGGAGAGCGTGGTGGTGCGCGGCTCGGGCACCATGCCCGCCAACACCTCGCTGGACCTACCCAGTCACACCCTGCTGGAGGTGTGCGGCACCATCCACGTCAGCGGGTCGGTCGGCACCGACCACGCGGCCGTACGCATCCGCAACGCCCAGAACGTCTCCGTGCCGCACCTGTCGGTCACCGGATCTCCCTACTTCGGCGTCTTCGTGCGCGGCTCGCAGAACGTTCACTTCGGACAGATCGACCTGCGCCTGTCCAGGGGGTTGGGCATGCGCATCGACAGCCGGGGCAGCGACGCCGCGCGCACCACGCGCGACATCAGTATCGACGACGTCTACGTGTCGGGCACCGACAATCATGGGGTGGAGACCTACAGCGTGGACGGAGTGACCATCGGCACCGTCACCGCCCGCGACACCGGCTATTCAGGTCTGCTGCTCAACAACACCGTCAACGCCTCGATCGGTGTGGTGGACGCCGAGGGCGCGGGGACGGGCACCGGTTACGCGGCCTTCCGCATGGCCAACCGCAACGGGCGTATCGGTAGCGGTCACCCCACCAACATCCGGGTCGGTGAGGTTCGTGCCCGCGGTGGCGGCAGAGGGGTCTTCTGTGTCTCCGAGAGCGGCGGCGCGGTCATCGACCGGGTGGACATCGCCCGGACCGGCAGCAACGCGGTCCTGATCGAGAACTGTCACAACGTCACCCTGGCGGGCGGCACGATCGCCGGTCCCGGGGACGTGAGGATCGCGGCACGTTCGGAGTTCGCCAACACCTCCGGCGTCACCTTCCGGAACCTGACCCTGGTCGACACCGCCCTCAACGAGAACCCGTGCGCGATCGGCACGGTGGTCCGCGACGTCACCTTCCGTAACAGTAGGGACAACACCTGCTGACCTTCTGCGGTCGGGGGCCGCTCTTGTCGGTCCCCGACCCTCGCTCCACCCTGTCATCACTCTTTGTCATCATTTGATGACTTCAGGTGCGGTCATGGTGTCCGTGCCCCTTTCCGGGTCAACGCGGAACAAGGCGCGCACCAACCGCGAGGCGTTCTGGAAAAACCCCCGTCAACGCTTCCCCATGTCTGGTTAGCGGCCGGCCGAAGTCGTTGGTCCGACCAGGTCAGGGCGGGTAGGCCAGTGGGCGGACGGTCCTGGGCGCCACCCGCGCCCTTTTCGCACAAAGGACAACGGGAGGACACAGTGGCACGTGAGCGCACGCCCGCAGACCTGATCGGACATCACGTCCTCGACCAAGAGGGCGACAACGTCGGGCGGATCAACCAGGTCTACCTGGACGACCAGACCAACCAGCCGACCTGGGTGTCGGTGCACACCGGCCTGTTCGGCAGGAACGAGACCCTCGTTCCGCTCCAGGGCTCCCAGCCCGTGGAGGAGGACATCCGGGTGCCCTATGACAAGAACACCGTCAAGGAAGCGCCCCGCATCGACGCCGACCGCCACATCTCCCCCGAAGAGGAGCAGATCGTCCGCGAGTACTACGCCCAGCACGGAGGCCCGCCGCTGGAGGCCACCGGACCGCAGCCCACCGGCAGAGCCGAGGACGAGGCCACCGGGGGGATGGAGACCGACGAGGCGGCGATGACGCGTTCGGAGGAGCGCGTGGACATCGGCGTGGAGCGTCGCCAGACGGGCCGGGCCCGCCTGCACAAGTACGTGGAGACCGAGCGGTTCGACGAGTCGGTGCCGCTGCGCCACGACGAACTCCAGGTCGAACGCCGTCGCATCGAGGACCCCGAGGCGGCCCGCGAGGCGGAGGAGATGGGGGAGAGCGAGGAGGTCTTCACGCTCTACGAGGAGCGGCCGGTCGTCTCCAAGGAACAGGTCCCCGTCGAGGAGGTGCGCGTGCGCAAGCGCGACGTGACCCGTGAGGAGCACGTCAGCGGCGAACGTCGCCGCGAGCGGGTGGAACTGGAGGACGAGGAGGGCGAGCCGCCCACGACCCAGTGAGGAACGGCCCGCCGGACCGCCTCCGGGCGGACCCGGCGGGAGCCGGGCACACCGCCGCACGTGGCCGGTCCGGGCGCGCACCGGTCGCGTGCGGTCGGGGTGTCCTTTCCGGGTCCGCGCACGCGGCCCAGGACCCTTGACCGGGCTCTCATCGTCGCTCAACCACACCCGACCCATGGAGGAATCCCGATGACCGACCCCGAGAGCCCCGGCACGGAGGCCAACGAGGAGACGGAGGAGCGCAGCGAGCGACCCCAGGCCCCACCGCGTGGGCGCGAGGCCGCGTCCGGACGGGGACACACCATCGTGGTGGGCGCGGGCATGGCGGGACTGGCCGCCGCGGACAGGTTGGCCGAGGAGGGCGAGCGCGTCACCGTGGTGGAGGGCCGTGACCGCCTGGGCGGGCGTATCCACTCGGTGCGCGCGTGGCAGGACACGGCCACCCTGGACCTGGGCGCCTCCTGGATGCGTGGGGACGAGGGGAACCCCCTGACGAGTCTGGTGGAGGAGGTCGGGCTCCGCACCGCCGTGTTCAACCGCTCCACCGAGACCGCCTACGACCCCAAGGGACGACGGTTGCTCTTCGATCGGCACAGCCGCAACATGGAGGACGTCCACCTGCTGAACGAGCACATGTACTGGGACAAGGTCAAGGCCGACGAACAGGAGTCGATGGAGGAGGGCATCAAGCAGGCCCTCTACGACGCCAACCTGGTACGGGCCAGGGCTCGTGACGCCAACGAGATCGTGCACCGCCTGGTGGAGTACGACCACGGTGCCGACGCCGAGGAGGTCGCCTTCGCCGCCGTGGGCGCCCTGCACGAGTTCGGCGGTGACGACGTCGTCTTCCCCGACGGCATGGGCCGACTCACCGACCACCTGGCGCGGGGGCTGGACGTGCGACTGGAACACGTGGTGCGGGCGATCCACCACGACGACGGCGTCCGCGTGCGCGTGGACACCCCCGAAGGAGAGGAGACGCTGACCGCCGATCGTGTCCTGGTGACCCTGCCCCTGGGTGTGCTCAAGGCCGGCCGGGTCGACTTCGACCCGCCGCTTCCCGAAGACAAGCGCCACGCGGTGGAGCGGCTGGGAAGCGGCCGTTTGGAGAAGCTCTTCCTGCGCTTCGACGAGGTGTTCTGGGGGGATGCGGAGGTACTGGTCCACCTGGGCACCGAGCAGGGGGCGTGGTTCCACTGGTACGCGGGACAGCGGGTCCTGGACGCGCCGATCCTGGTGAGCCGCAACGGTGGTCGCGCCGCGCGGTTCATCGCCGAAAAGGACGAGGAGGAGGCGGTCGAGCACGCCATGGCCTCCCTGCGTGCGATGTTCCGCAAGGCGCCCGATCCCTTGGACCATCACCTCACGCACTGGATGGAGGACCCCTTCTCCCAGGGCTCGTTCTCCTACACGGCGGTGGGTTCGGGCGACGGCGACAGGGCGGCGTTGGGCGAGCCGATGGGGGAGAGGGTGTTCTTCGCGGGAGAGGCCACCGAGACCGAACACGCGGGCACCGTGCACGGAGCCCTGCTCTCCGGCCACCGGGAGGCCGACCGCATCCTCGCGCTCTGAGCCCGACACACCGGGCGAGGACGGTCAGGACCCCACACGTGCGAAGGAGGCCCTCAACGCCCCAGGCGGCGGCGCTCCACGGCGGCCACGCCGGCGCGGCAGGCGCGCTCGACCTCCCGGTGGTTGCGCAGCCGCTCCAGGAGACGAAAAGGACGGGGGGCGGGGTCGGGGTCCCCTTCGGCGGTGTCGACCCTCAGGACCTGACCCGACAACGTTCCACCGCGGAACCAGCGCTCCCAGCGCTCGAAGTCGGGACTGGCCTGGTGGCCCATCACCAGCGCCGGTCCGCCTCGTCCGTCGAGGTCACCGCCGTCGCGCCGCCACAGTTCCACCTCCCGACCGGGCCCCGCGGACCAGTCCTCGGCGGTCACCACGTCCACGCGCACGTCCGCGTCCCGTTCACGTACCAGGACGGCGTCCTCGGCGCGGGTACGGGCGGGAAGGTTCCGCACGTCGTCGACCGAGGTCATCCGGACCAGGGCACGCGCCATCCACCACCAGTTCTCCCTACGGGCCATCAGGCTGCCCACGCGCAGGCGACTGGGAGGGTGCTTGAGCACCTCCTGCTCCACCAGACCCTCGCCGAACTCCTCACCCCGAAGATCCAGGCTCACGCTGATCGCGCCGGTGGCGACCACGGTGGGAGAGCCCGGACCGGCGGGGGCGCTCACGCAGAACGCGGCACGTGCGGGAAGCGAGTCGATCTCGGGCAGGTGGGCCAGGGGCAGGGCGGCACAGGGTCGGTCCGTGAACAGGGGCACCACCGGGACGGCGGCGGGTCCGTCCGCGGTCAGCCAGCACAGCTCGCCCGCGTAGGAACCACGCCACGCCGTGACCAGATCTTTCACGTTCGTCCTTTTCTGTGATGTGCGCCTCATGCTAATTTCTCGGGACTGTACTCGAACGACACATCGCACGGCGATCGAACAGCCACCCCCTCCCCCCGAGGCGTCCACCCCGAAGGAATCCCATGCCTGCCGTAGCCGTACTGCTCGGTACCCTGGCGCTCTTCGCCCTCGCCTACCGCTTCTACTCGGTCTATCTGGCCCGACGCGTCTACGCTCTCGACCCGTCCTTCACCACACCCGCGCACACCCTCAAGGACGGAGTGGACTTCGTCCCCACCAACAAGCACATCGTCCTGGCCCACCACTTCATCTCGGTGGCGGGCGCCGCCCCCATCGTCGGACCGGCGATCGGCGTGTTCTGGGGCTGGGGACCGGCGCTGCTGTGGGTGGTCCTGGGCACGATCTTCGCCTCCGGTGCCCACGACCTCGGCTCCATCGTCGTCTCCCTGCGCAACAAGGGACGCAGCATCGGCACCCTGACGGGTGACGTCATCGGACCGCGGGCGCGCATCCTGTTCCTGCTGATCATCTTCTTCCTGGTGACCATGGTGAACGCGGTGTTCGCCATCGTCGTCGCGGGGCTGTTCGTGCGCACCCCCGAAGCGGTGCTGCCCACCCTGGTCACCATTCCACTGGCCATCGCGGTCGGCCAGGTCATCTACCGTCGTCGCACCGCGGCACTGGTGCCGTCGCTCATCGCCCTGGGCCTGATCTACGTCTGCATTCCCCTGGGGCAGCTCCTGCCGCTCAGCCTGGCGCCGGTCGCCGAGGCCGTCGGGCTCCAGGAGAACTTCCTGTGGATCGTCCTCGTCTTCGTCTACGCCTTCGTGGCCTCGCGCCTGCCGGTGTGGCTGCTGCTCCAGCCTCGTGACTACATCAACCAGCAGCAGATGGTCATCGCCCTGTTGATCATCATGGTCGGCGTCGTCGTGGGCATGGACACGATCGCCGCCCCGCTCTTTCGCGACACCCCGGCGGGCTCACCGTCGATCTTCCCGTTGCTGTTCATCACCATCGCCTGCGGCGCGGTCTCGGGCTTCCACAGCCTGGTCGCCTCCGGCACCACCTCCAAACAGATCGACAAGGAGACCGACGCCCGTTACGTGGGCTACGTCAGCTCCCTGGGCGAGGGCACCCTGGCCCTGTGCTCGATCCTGGCCTGCACCGCGGGCGTCGTGCTCTATTCCGCCAACAGCGGCACCGACTGGAACGGCCTCTACGTCGACTGGGAGGCGGCCTCGTCGGACCCGCAGGGCATGTTCGTCGAGGGCGTCGCCGGCTTCGCCTCCAACATCGGCGTTCCCGAGAGCACCGCGCTGGTCTTCGGGGCGCTGGTGATCGTCAGCTTCGCCGTCACCACCCTGGACACCGCGGTCCGGCTCAAGCGCTACATCATCCAGGAGATCGCCACGATCACCGCCGAGCGTTTCGCCTCCGGCGGTGCCCCGCGTCGGCTGCTGTCCTTCCTGGCGCGCAACATCACCGCCGCCACCCTCGTGGCGGTCCTCATCCCCTTCGCGCTGACCCTGGTGCCGGGCGACTTCGCGGTGGGAACCCTCTGGCTGCTGTTCGGCACCACCAACCAGCTCACCGCGGGCCTGGCGCTGGCCGTGATCGCCGTGTGGGTCGCCAAGCGTGGTCGCAACCCGATCATGATCCTCCTTCCACTGGTGTTCCTCGCGGTCATGACCGCCTGGGCGCTGGTCATCCAGCTCGGCGAGTTCGCCAGGTCGGGGGACGCGATGCAGACCTTCCTGCTCGCCCCGCTCGACGGGATCATCCTCGTGCTGGCCCTGTGGATGATGGTCGAGGCCGCCGTCGCCTTGTACAAGGCGTGGAAGAGCCCCCCCGCCCCGGTCGACGGCGACACCGGAGCCGCCACCGTCCAGGAGGGGACCGGCGGGGAGACCTCCGGAAAGGACGCGGGTGGCGACCGCTGACCGTTCCGGTCCCGTGCCCGTGGGCGCCGTCGGGTCCTCCCCCCTGGGACGGTCCTGGCGGCGCCTCGTCGCCGCCTGGCGCCGTGTGGAGGCCTTCCATCAGGCGGTCTTCGAGGCGCGCTGGGGACACGCGCGCGCACGGGAGGCGCGCACCCAGCAGGACACCCTGCGGGCGCTTCTCATGCTGGAGACCCTGGGTGTGGACAACCCGGTGGCCTACGAGACCCTGGACCTGATCCCGTACATGGTGGCCGACCTGCACGAGTGGCACCGCAGGATGGGACGCGAGGACTTCGGAGCCCCGGGAGGCTGCTGTTGACCGACCCCGACGCCGCGGACCGCCCCTTCGCGATCACCTTCGTCGGAGGCAAGGGCGGGGTCGGCAAGACCACGTTGGCCGCCGCCCAGGCCCTTGCCCTGGCCGACACCGGGCGCCGGGTGCTGGTCATGTCCACCGACCCCGCCCACTCCCTGGGCGACGTCTTGGAGGCGAAGCTCGAAGACGAGCCCGTACAGGTCGCGCCGGGCCTGTGGGCCGCCGAACCCGACCCCGACGCCGCCGTGCGCCGCCGTATCGCCCAGGTGCTGGAGGACGCTCACAGGGCCGTCCCACGCGAGGTGATGCCCGCCGTGCGCCGGCACCTGGAGCAGGCGGGCTCCAGCCCGGGCATGGCCGAGTCCGCGCTCGCGGACCTGCTGGTGGACCGGATGGAGGAGGTGGGGAGCACATGGGAGGCCCTGGTCGTGGACAGCGCGCCCACCGGGCACCTGCTGCGCCTGCTCGACCTGCCCGCCCTCCTGACGCCCTGGGTGGTGGGTCTGGCCCGCCGGCGTGAGCGGGCTCGCCGTGCCGAGGCCTTCGCCGACGTGGTCGGCGGTGAGGAGGAGTCCGATCCTCTCCTCGAGCGTCTGCACGCTCGCCGTCACCGCCTGGAGCGCGCAGCGGACCGCATGCGCCGCGACGCGGTGGTGCGTTTGGTGACGCTGCCCCGCCGTATGGTGCTCGCCGAGACCGCGCGGGCCGTGGAACGGCTCACCGACTCCGGGTTCCGTCTCGCCCCGGTGGTCGTCAACCAGATCCCCGCCGGTCATACCTCAGGACCCGACACCGCCGAGGCCCTGGCCGCCACCAGGGAACGCTTCGCGCACCTGGGCACCGTGGAGATCCCGCTCCAAGAGACCGAACCCACCGGCCCGGGCCGTCTGCGCGCTCTAGCGGACCACCTCGCGCCACGGTGACCTCGCGGTACCGGGAACCCCGGTCCGGCGTCCCGCGTTGAACGGGGCAGGAGCGAGGCGGTGGGAGTCGGGAAGCCGTACAGGGTACGATCAGGCTGCGGCTGTCCTCCGGACCACGTCAGGGCCGGTGGAACCCACGAAGGCGGGAAACGACGTTCCCGCCCGTTATCGTTGGCGCCATGGGGCGATCCGCGCACGATGGCAGACTCACGGTGGGGGGCGATGTGGTCAGTGACCGCGTCTGGACGGTTCCCAACCTCCTGAGCATGCTGCGGCTGCTGGGCGTGCCGCTGTTCCTGTGGCTCGTCCTGGTGCCCCAGGCCGACTGGTGGGCGCTGCTCGTGCTGGCCCTGGCCGGACTCAGCGACTGGCTCGACGGAAAGATCGCCCGGGCCTGGAACCAGACCTCCCGCCTGGGGATCATCCTCGACCCGCTCGCCGACCGCCTCTACATCTTCGCCGCGTTGCTCGGTCTGGTCGTGCGCGGCATCGTGCCCTGGTGGCTGATGGCCATCCTGGTCCTGCGCGACGTCCTCATCCTGGGCGCCCTGCCGATTCTGCGTCATTTCGGTTACGGGCCCCTTCCGGTGAATTTCGCCGGAAAAGCCGCCACACTCTGCCTTCTCTACTCCTTCCCGCTGCTTTTCATCGCCGGTTACGCGTCGGTGATCGCAGATGTGGCGAGGATTATAGGTTGGGCTTTCGCGCTCTGGGGAACGGCTCTGTACTGGTGGGCCGGACTGCTCTACGCCGTACAGGGTCTGCGCCTGATCGCCCAGACCCGCCGCGACGAACGCGCTGATCACATCGGTGGCCCAAGGGCCGGCGAGGACAGCGACTCCGTGCGCGGACACGCCCCGGACCAGGGGCGAACCGGCCCCTGATCCGCCGACGGGTCGGCTCACCACGAGTCCAGTCGGATGGAAAGGGAGTGTCGTCTCCGCAATGAGAACATGTCCCACGGCGCGTTACCGCGCGATCTCCGAGCATCATCCTCCCAAGGATCTTCCCGGCGGTACAGCCGTACGGAGGTATGGGCGATGAGCCAGACCGAAGGCACAGAAAACGCAGCGCCTCCCATGAAAGCCGTCCTGATGGCGGGCGGAGAGGGGACCCGCCTGCGTCCCATGACGGCCAACCAGCCCAAGCCACTCCTACCGGTGGTCAACAAGCCCATCATGGAGCACGTCCTGCTCCTGCTGCGCAAGCACGGCTTCACCGAGACGGTGGTCACCGTCCAGTTCCTCGCCACCCTCATCCGCAACTACTTCGGTGACGGCGAAGAACTGGGCATGAAACTCACCTACGTCGCCGAGGAGGTCCCGCTCGGCACCGCGGGCAGCGTCAAGAACGCCGAGGAGCACCTGCGCGGCGAGCCCTTCATCGTCATCTCCGGCGACGCGCTCACCGACATCGACCTGACCGACATGGTCCGCTTCCACCGTGAGAGCGGGGCCAAGGTCACCATCGGCCTCAAGCGGGTGGAGAACCCGCTGGAGTTCGGCATCATCATCGTCGACGAGCAGGGCCGCATCCAGCGCTTCCTGGAAAAACCCACCTGGGGCCAGGTCTTCTCCGACACCGTCAACACCGGCATCTACATCATGGAACCGGAGGTCCTCGAACGCGTCGCCAAGGACGAGGTCGTGGACTGGTCCGGCGACGTCTTTCCCCAACTCCTGGAGGAGGGCGAGCCCCTCTACGGCTACATCGCCGACGGCTACTGGGAGGACGTGGGCACCCACGAGAGCTACCTCAGCGCCCAGGCCGACGTCCTGTCGGGCAAGGTCGACGTGGAGATCGACGGTTTCGAGGTCTCCCCGGGGGTGTGGGTCGGCGAGGGGGCACAGGTCCATCCCCAGGCGATCCTCCAGGGACCGCTCTACATCGGTGACTACGCCAAGGTCGAGGCCGGGGCCGAACTGCGCGAGTTCACCGTGGTGGGCAGCAACGCGGTGGTGCGCGCGGAGGCCTTCGCCCACCGCACCGTCCTGCACGACAACGTGTTCATCGGACGTGGCGCCAACCTGCGCGGCGCGGTCATCGGCAAGAACACCGACGTCATGGCCGCCGCCCGGATCGAGGAGGGCGCGGTCGTGGGCGAGGACTGCGTCATCGAGTCCGAGGCCTACGTCCACAACGACGTCAAGGTCTACCCGTTCAAGACCATCGAGGCCGGGGCGGTGGTCAGCACCAACGTCATCTGGGAGTCGCGCGGACAGCGTTCGCTGTTCGGCCCTCGGGGCGTCTCGGGGCTGATCAACGTCGAGATCACCCCGGAGTTGGCGGTGCGCCTGGCCAACGCCTACGCCACCACCCTGAAGAAGGGCGCGATCGTCACCACCTCGCGTGACGTCTCGCGCGCCGCACGCACGTTCAAACGGGCCATCATCAGCGCGCTCACCGCGGCCGCCATCGAGGTCCGTGACCTGGAGGTGGTGCCGCTGCCGGTGGCCCGGTTCCACACCTCCCAGGGCGGTGTCAGCGGCGGTATCACGGTGCGCACCACCCCGGGCGACCCCGAGTCGGTGGACATCCTGTTCCTGGACGGCGACGGGGCGGACCTGTCGCCGGCGGCCCAGCGCAAACTCGACCGTGTCTTCTCCCGCGCCGAGTACCGTCGTGCCTTCCCCGGCGAGATCGGGGAGCTCACCTTCCCGTCGCGCAACGTGGAGGGTTACTCGCACGAGCTGCTGCGCAAGGTGGACACCACGGGCATCGCCGAGGCCGAGCTCAAGGTCGTGGTGGACTGCGCGGGCGGCAGCGGCTCCTTGATCCTGCCCTCCTTGCTGGGGCGGATCGGGGTGGACGTGCTCACCGTCAACAATCGCCTGGACGAGTCCTCGCCCACCGACACGGTCGCCAAGTACGAGCGGGACCTGAAACGCCTGGGCGAGCTGGTGTCGGGTTCGGGCGCCGACTTCGGGGTGCGTTTCGACCCCGTGGCGGAGCGGCTGTCCATCGTCGACGAGAAGGGCGAACTGGTCGACGGCGACCGTGCCCTGCTCGTCGTCCTGGAGTTGGTCTGCGCCGAGTACGGTGGCGGAACGGTGGCCCTGCCCGTGACCACCACCAGGGTCGCCGAGACGGTGGCCGCCGCGCACGGGGTCAAGGTGCGCTGGACGGCCACGGCCACCGACGAGCTGACCAAGGCGGTCCGCGCGGAGGACGACATCATCTTCGCGGGTGATGGGCGTGGCGGTTTCATCGTGCCGTCCTTCGGCCCCACCAGCGACGCCATCGCGGCGTTCGTGCGACTGCTGGCCCTGGTGGCCAGGACCCGCCGATCGTTGAGCCAGATCGACCGCACGATTCCCCAGGCGCACCTGCTGCGTCGTTCGGTGCCCACCCCGTGGGCGGTCAAGGGAAGCGTCATGCGGGCCGTCGTGGAGGCCGCGGGCGATCGCGAACTCGACACCACCGACGGTGTGCGGGTGATCGAGCCGGACGGGAGTTGGGCCCTGGTCCTGCCCGACACCGCGGAGGCCGTGACCCACCTGTGGGCCGAGGGTCCCACCACCGACACCGCGCGGCGGCTGCTGGACGAGTGGGCGGCCGTCGTGGAGCGGGCCGAGGGCTGAGCCGGGCCGCGCGGACGCGCACACGGCCGTGTGCGCGTCCGCGCGGTGGGCCTCCCCCCGGGGGGCGCGGTGTGCGCGAAAGGCCCGTACCCCCGGCGTGGTCGGGTGGATAGGATGGGCGTAGCCGCAGGTCGTGACGGTTCGGTGAAGGTGGCGCGCATCCTGGGGAATCCATCCAGAACCAAACCCCTGGGAGGAGCATCACCCTCAGGACGGGTCTTGTTCTCCCTCCGGCGGCCACCCGTGCCGGACGGAGCCTCGGAGGGTGGAGTCACCGCGGTCGCCCGGGGCGTGTCCACGGCAGGCCGGGGGAGAGCAAAACCCTTCCTGGACAGGGATATGGTTTAAAGTCGAGTGTTCCCCGGAGCGCCGAGTCGCCCACCGGGCCGGTCCCGGCCGAGGCCGACACCCTCACCGGGGGCGACGAGGAGTGCACATGGGGGGCGAGACCTAGCGACCGACCGTGCGAGGCGCACCGCTGGCGCGACAGCGGGAACGTCTCGCTACGTTCCGGGCGTTGTGTGGGCAAGGTGCCCGTGCGCTGCCCGGCGCGTGCCACCGACCAGCCGAATCAAGCACCGCCCCGTGCGGTAGGAGGCCGAGCCGACCTATGTCGAGCGTTTACTGCACGCAGTGCGGTCACGCCGTTGCGGATGATGCCCGTTTCTGCTCCCACTGTGGAACTCCCCTCCGCAGGGCCGGACAGCAGGGGCCCCGACCCGGCTCCGGCGGGGACTCCGGCGGAGACGTCACGTCCACCATCTCCATCTCGGGCATACAGGCCCTGGAGGACGAGGAGTCCGGAGACGAGCTGGGGGGCGAGGACCCCGCCGGCTCCGACGCGCTGCCGCCGGGGACGGCCCTGCTCGTGGTCAGGCGCGGCCCCAACGCCGGGAGCCGCTTCCTGCTGGACAGTGACGTGACCACCGCCGGTCGCCACCCCAACAGCGACATCTTCCTGGACGACGTCACCGTCTCCCGACGCCACGTGGAGTTCTTCCGGCGCGGCGACGGGTTCGGTGTCCGTGACGTGGGCAGCCTCAACGGCACCTACGTCAACCGCGAGCCGGTCGACGAGGCCCAGCTCGGTGGCGGGGACGAGATCCAGATCGGTAAGTTCCGCATGGTTTTGCTGACCAAACCGCGCCGCTGAGGAGGAAGGCGGGTCGCGGACGGCGGCGGGCGGGCCGATGAGGTTTGCGGCCCCCCGCCTCCGGAGAGCTTTGTAACGAAGGGTGCCGATTTCGCCCTCGGGTCCTGATCCACAGGAGGAGCAGGGACGAGCGCCCAGCCGGCATGACGACTCATGGGACGGAGACGCTGTGAAGCACATGGAGGTCGTCGGCGTCCGGGTTGAGATGCCCTCGAACCAGCCGATTGTCCTGCTCAAGGAATCCGACGGTGACCGCTATCTGCCGATTTGGATCGGTGGGGTGGAGGCCACCGCGATCGCGTTGGCCCAACAAGGCGTCGCACCCGCCCGACCGCTCACCCATGACCTGTTCCGCGACGTGCTCGAAGCCCTGGACACCTCGCTCACGACGGTGAACATCACCGGTCTCAACGACGGGATCTTCTACGCCGAACTGGTCTTCAGCAACGGCGTGGAGGTGAGCGCGCGTCCCTCCGACTCGATCGCGCTGGCCCTGAGGACGGGGGCGCCGATCTACGCGCACGAGGACGTGATCGCCGAGGCGGGGATGCCGATCCCGGACGAGCAGGAGGACCAGGTCGAGGCCTTCCGGGAGTTCCTGGACAACATCTCGCCGGAGGATTTCGGCAGACGCACGGAGTGAGCCTCGAGCGGCTTTCGTACGGGACACGGGCACCGTCCGTGGAACCCACGCGTACGCGGCACCGAAGGTCTTCCTCCGGCGGCACACGCTGTGACCTGCGGCTTTGTTCGCGGGGTCGGTGATAGATTGAGGGCAGAAGAATGACCGCAGTGGTCAGGGCCGAAACCCCGCGGGCGCAAGGAGCGTCGCCGGATCGGCTCCGGGACGCCACCGACGTGCGTACTTGGCGACGCGCCGGATGGTGTCGTTGACGCTGCCGGTCGGTCGCCCTACCGTCGGTGCAGTAGAACCCACGGCGCACCCAAATCCCTGAGTGGACATCCCCTGTCGAGACCGCCGTGGGACGAGAAGCCGGAGGTCGGCGTGGCGGTAGCGAGCGGCAAGCGGGATCCCCATGACAGGCGGTCCGCGCTGCGGCTAGCGGGGCAGCAGGGCCTGCTGTGCGAAGAGGACGTGGTGGCGCTGCCTATGGACGTCGGCTATCGGGGCCCCGCGGCGTGTACCGCCGCCGGAATCAGCTACCGCCAGCTCGACTACTGGGCCAGAACCGGCCTGGTGGAGCCGAGCGTGCGCACCGGAGCCCACAACGCCCCCCTGTACAGCCTTCCCGACATCCTGTTGCTCAAGGTGGCCAAACGGCTCCTTGACACCGGGATCTCCCTGCAACAGATCCGCACCGCGGTCGACCACCTGCGTGGACGTCCGGCACAGGATCTGGCCCGTATCACCCTGATGAGCGACGGCGTCAGCGTGTACGAGTGCACCTCTCCCGAGGAGGTCGTCGACCTCATGCAGCGCGGGCAGGGCATGTTCGGCCTGGCACTGGCCAAGGTCTGGCGGGAGCTGGAGGAGGCCTTGGGCGTGGTCCCGGCCGAGGAACGGACCGACCTACCGGCCGCGGCGCCGCAACCCGTGGACGAACTCGCCAGGCGGCGCAGGGAGCGCCGTACCGGTTAGGCCCCTTTTTCCGTGGAACCCCGCCCGACGCCTCGTCCTGCGACCGGAGTGGAGCGCGGCGGAGGACTCTCCAAGGACGGGGGCACCGCGAAGACGCCCACGGGGTCGTGGAGGCGCCGGAGGCGGGTTTGCGAGGTAGGAGCCGGCACGCCGTAGGCGCCGGAGGTTCCCGTGTGCCGGAGGCCGCGGGATGCCGTACGCGGTGGCCCTTCCGTCGGCTTCGGACAGGACGGACCCCGTCGGCACGTCACCGTTGGCGGGAAAGTCGAGGTCGGCGGTGTGATTGACGGGAAACGCCTGCCCGGACGCGGTCCACGGCGTGAGAATCGAGTACGGTCGTAGTCACAAGAAGGATGAAAACCGACATTCGTCTTTCTTCTACAGAGGTACAGACTGTCATGTGGCTGTCGATACCACGCGAGAGAGACCCCTTCGGGGGCGCCGACGGGGCAATACTCCCCAGTAACCTCTCAGGCACCATGGACCGCGTGGAGTAGGCCGCTCTGAAGCCGTGGCACCGTGGTGCCCGGTGACAGAGGGGGAGACCGTGAGGAACACCGCCGACCAGATTCGGCCTGTCACCAGGAGGTCTCCGTGTCAGACCGGCCCGTGCACACTCCGGGAACGCCCGCCCGGACCTTCGCCGATCGTCACATCGGCCCCACTCCGGCCGAGACCCAGGAAATGCTCAAGACCGTCGGCTACGGCTCCACCGCCGAGCTCATGGCCGACGCCGTACCCGAGTCCATTCTCACCGGTCCCGGGCGAAGCGCACCGCTGAACCTGCCCGAGGCGATCGGCGAGGCCGAGGCCCTGGCCGAACTGCGCGACCTGGCCTCCCGCAACGACGTGCGCACCTCGCTGATCGGTCAGGGCTACTACGGCACCTTCACCCCGCCCGTCATCCTGCGCAACATCATGGAGAACCCCGCCTGGTACACGGCCTACACGCCTTACCAGCCCGAGATCTCCCAGGGACGTCTGGAGGCCCTGCTCAACTTCCAGACCATGGTCTCGGACCTGACGGGACTGCCCGTCTCCGGCGCCTCACTGCTGGACGAGGCCACGGCCGCGGCCGAGGCCATGACGCTGGCCCGGCGCGCCTCCCGCAGCAAGGCCGACGTCTTCGTCGTGGACTCCGACATCTTCCCGCAGACCCTCCAGGTGCTGCGCACCCGCGCCGAGCCCCTGGGCATCGACATCGTCGTCGCCGACCTGGCCCAGGGACTGCCCGAGGGGGAGACCTTCGGTGTGCTGGTGCAGTACCCCGCGTCCAGCGGAGTGGTCCGCGACCACTCCTCCCTCATCGCCCAGGCGCACGAGCGCGGCGCCCTGGCGGTGGTGGCCGCCGATCTCCTCGCCCTGACCCTGCTCCGCAGCCCGGGCGAGCTGGGTGCCGACATCGCGGTGGGCACCACCCAGCGCTTCGGTGTCCCGCTCGGTTTCGGCGGACCGCACGCCGGATACATGTCCGTCGGTGAGAAGCTGCGCCGCCAGCTGCCCGGCCGTCTGGTCGGCGTCTCGGTGGACGACGTGGGCAAGCCCGCCTACCGCCTGGCCCTACAGACCCGTGAACAGCACATCCGCCGTGAGAAGGCCACCAGCAACATCTGCACCGCCCAGGTGCTTCTCGCCGTCATGGCCGGGATGTACGCCGTCTACCACGGCCCGGACGGCCTACGCGCGATCGCCCGCCAGGTGCACACCCGTACCGTGGCCCTGGCCGACGCGCTCTCCGAGCGCGGCTTCCGGATCCTGCACTCCTCCTACTTCGACACCCTGCGCGTGCGCGTGCCCAACGCGGCACAGGTGGTGGAGGACGCTCTACAGGCCGGCTACAACCTGTTGACCGTGGATCAGGAAACGGTCGGTGTGAGCGTGGACGAGACCACCACCCTGGACGACCTGGAGAAGGTCCTGGCCGCCTTCGGTGAGGCGGGGCGCGGGCCCTCCCGGGTGGGCCTGGAAGTGGACGCGCGGGCCGAACGCCTGCCCCGCGAACTGGCCAGGGAGAGCGCCTACCTCACCCATCCGGTCTTCAACACCCACCGGAGCGAGACCTCGCTCCTGCGCTACATGCGCCGCCTGGCCGACCGCGACCTGGCACTGGACCGCACGATGATCCCGTTGGGTTCGTGCACCATGAAGCTCAACGCCACCGCCGAGATGGAGCCGATCACCTGGCCGGAGTTCGCGGACCTGCATCCGTTCGCCCCGCTGGCCCAGGCCGCCGGCAGTGTGGCCCTGATCCGCGACCTGGAGGCCTGGCTGGCCGAGGTGACCGGCTACGACGCGGTGTCCTTGCAGCCCAACGCCGGTTCCCAGGGCGAACTCGCCGGCCTGCTGGCCATCCGCGGCTACCACCGCTCGCGGGGGGAGGCCCATCGCGACGTCTGCCTGATCCCCAGCTCCGCGCACGGGACCAACGCCGCCAGCGCGGTCATGGCCGGTATGCGCGTGGCCGTCGTGGCCTGCGACGACGACGGCAACGTGGACATCGAGGACCTGCGCGCCAAGACCGCCGAGCACGCCGACGACCTGGCGGCCATCATGGTCACCTACCCGTCCACGCACGGTGTCTACGAGAGCACCATCACCGAGGTGTGCCGCCTGGTCCACGAGGCGGGCGGTCAGGTGTACGTGGACGGGGCCAACCTGAACGCGCTGCTGGGCTGGGCCAAGCCGGGCGAGTTCGGGGCCGACGTCAGCCACCTGAACCTGCACAAGACCTTCTGCATCCCGCACGGCGGTGGCGGTCCGGGTGTGGGGCCGGTCGGGGTGCGCTCCCACCTGGCCGCCTTCCTGCCCAACCACCCGAGCCAGCCCGAGGCCGGCCCGCACACGGGTGTGGGGCCGGTGTCGGCCTCCCCGTTCGGTTCGGCGGGCATCCTCCCCATCTCCTGGGCGTACATGCGGATGATGGGAGAGGAAGGGCTGCGATCGGCCACCGAGATCGCGGTGCTGTCGGCCAACTACGTGGCCAAGCGGTTGGAGCCGTACTACCCCGTGCTCTACACCGGTGAGGGGGGTCTGGTCGCTCACGAGTGCATCCTCGACGTCCGCCCGTTGCAGAAGGCCAGCGGTATCAGCAACGAGGACATCGCCAAGCGGCTCATGGACTACGGATTCCACGCGCCGACGATGTCGTTCCCGGTCAACGGCACCCTGATGGTCGAACCGACCGAGAGCGAGAACCTCGCCGAACTGGACCGCTTCGTGGACGCGATGATCGCCATCCGCGGCGAGATCGACAAGGTCACCGAGGGCGAATGGGACGCCGAGGACAACCCGCTGCGCAACGCTCCGCACACCGCCGAGGCGGTCACCGCCGACGAGTGGGAACACGGCTACACCCGTTCGGAGGCGGCCTACCCGCTGGCGTCGCTGCGCATGGACAAGTACTGGCCGCCGGTCGGCCGGGTCGACCAGGCCTATGGTGACCGCAACCTGGTCTGCTCCTGCCCGCCGCCGGAGGCCTTCGAACTGTAGGGACCCTCGTGCGGGGCGCCGACCTTCGGGGCGGCGCCCCGCCTGCTTTCCCCGAACGGGTCCGCGTCGTGAGGACGGGGCCCGCCCTCTTTCTTCGGCATGGGCGGGAACAGGACGGGAACAGGCGAGGGAGAGACTTCTTCGCACCCTTCGCGCGTTAGGGTTGCCGCGAGACCGGTCGCGTTCCCACCACGCGAACCAACGCCCCCTGGAAAGCACGACACGATGACCACGACGCCCGGATCCTCCGCGCGCCCCGGCCCCACCGATCCGCCCTCGGCCACCGACCCGCAGGACGTCGGGGACGAGGCCCCGACCCGGGAGCGCGACGCCTCGCGACTGTGCGACCAGGCCCAGGACCTCGCCTCGACCGGCCACCTGGCACGCGCGGCCGAACTCTACCGGCGGGCCCTGTCCTGCGCCTCTCGCCCGAGCGTGCAGGCTCGCGCCCTGCTCGGTCTGGCCGTGGTCGAGGACCGACGCGACGACCCGGGCGCCTCCCGCGAGGCGGCCCGTCGTGCCCTGGCCACCGGGGACGAGCGTCACGCCCCGCGAGCCGCCCACCACCTGGCCCTGTCCCTTGAACAGGACGGCCGGACGGAGGAGGCCGAGGCCGTCTGGCGCCGACTGCTCGAACTGGGGGGACCGGCCCACACCGCTGTGGCCCACTACGGACTGGCCCGTGCCGCCGAGGAGCGCGGTGACCCGGTGGGAGCCGAGGAGCACTGGGAGGCGGCGCTCACCCTGCCGTCCGCGCCCGGGGAGATCGGTCGCCTGCACGCCGCCACGGTCGTCGACGCCTCCCAAGACCTGGCCGAGCGTCTTTTGGGCAGAGGCCTGCCCGGCGCGGCCGTGGTGGCCGCAGAACGCGGTCTGACGGTGGCCGATGACCCCCGCCTGCGTCTGTTGCGCGCGGCCGCCCACCTCGAACACGCCATCGCCGACGTCGGAGCGATCGTCGATCCGCCCGACGATGGGGAGGGGCCGGAGGAGACCGTTTCCGCCTCCGACCCCGGTACGTCGGCCGCGGCGGTGGAACTCCTCGCCGGACTGCTCGCGCTACGCGGGGACACCACGGCGGCGGAGCGGGTGTGGCGCTGGGGGTTGACCGGACGGGACGAGACCGCGGAGCGGGTGCGTTCGCGGTTGCGCAGGGGGTTCGCCCCGCACCAGGAGGACGAAGGGGACGGCGAGGCGCGACCGCCGTGGTGGGAGCCCTACCTGGAGGAGGCGGTGGTGACCTCGAGTTCGCCCGCGCTGGCGGGCGAGTTGTTCGCGGTCATCACTCGGATGCACGCCCTGTTGGCGTTGCCCGTGGTGGAGGCGGAGGCCCGGCCGGACGCTCTGCGGGCGGCCATGGAGCAGGCGTTGCGCACCCCGAGCGGGTTGCTGTGGGGCCCTGGTGTGCACGCCGACTTCCGGCGGCGGTTGAGCGAGGCGATGGGGGGTCGGGACGTGCTGCCCGAGGACTGGCCCGACCAGGAACGGCGGTGAGGTCCGGCTCGGGTCGCCGAGGGTCCTGCCCAAAGGTGAGCAGGCCCCAGGGCGTTCCGAGGCCACCGGGGGTGGTCGGACGCCGAAGGCTCCGGGCCACGGAGCAGCGGGCCGGAGGCGGCACGGAGCGAGGTTCGAGGGCGGCGGGGTGGAGCGCGGCCGAGAAGTCCCTCGCCCCCCGGTGACGCGACACCGCCCGGGGGCGTGGGCCCCACGGGCGGTGTCGCCGACCTCGCGGACGGCGATCCGGTGGTGTCGTGGTCAGGCGGCGACGTTGGGTCGTCGCGGAGCGACGACCGCCCCGTCGGGGAGGAGTTCACCGGTGTCCTCGAAAAGGACGACACCGTTGCAGAGCAGGCTCCAACCCTGTTCGGGGTGGCTGGATACGACCCGGGCCGCCTCGCGGCCGGTGTCCGTGGAGGACGGGCAGGGAGGTTCGTGGCTGCACATGGAACAGGCCTTTCGGTCCACAGGCTCATCGTCGAGCTGACCTCAGGATAGTGTCTGACATCACATGTTCATCGTGTTTCGGGTCGGCCGGGATGGGCCTGTCCGTACGCCTCCCTCGTCCCGCACGGAAGATCCGCAGGTCGGTGAAGGTCTCCGCCCCGTCGGCCGCTCCGGTCGGGGGTCAGTATCCGCCGCGTGTACGGCGTGCCGCGGGTCGACTGCGCATGCCCGCGCCGGCGAGGCCGCCGTGCTGGAAGGCGCGTACCAGCTCGCCGCCCAGGTTGACCCCGGCGCCCAGGGCCAGACCCACCGTGACCGCCTCGGCCAGACCGAGCAGGCCCGCCCCCGCGTTGCCCTGCGTGAGCTCGATCAGACCCCGGTACAGGATGCTTCCCGGAAGCAACGGCGCGATCGCCGGTACCAGGTAGGGCAGCACGGGCCTGCGTGTGCGGCGGGCCAACCAGTGGCCGACCACGCCCACCGCGATCGCCCCCGCGAGCGTGCCCACCACCGGCGGGACCTGTAGCACCTCGCGCATGTTCGCGTAGATCAACCAGATCATCACGCCCATCACGCCGATCATGGGGAGCATCCTCGGCGGTACGACGAGCGAGATGGCGAAGGCCATCGCGATTCCGGCCGCGCCGAGCAGAACCGGGATCTCCATCGAGGTGCCCGCCGAGGGCAGGGTCTCCAGATCGATGTGCACGCCCAGGCGCTGGGCGGTGTAGGCCACCGCCGCCACGCCCGAGACGATGGCGCCCAGGGTGAAGAAGGTCTCCAGCAGGCGGGCGGCCGCCGAGACGTAGGTGCCGCTGATACCGTCCTGAAGGCTGGAGACCAACGGGCGCCCGGGAAGGAGGGCCATGATGTTCCCGGTGATGATGGCCCCGGCCTTGAGCCCCAGGTCCATGGTGTTGCTCACCCACAGCAGGGCCACGCCGATCGTCGCGGCGACCACGGCCGCGGCGGCCATCTGGTAGAACTCCGCGACACCGCGCTTGGCCAGGAAGACGGCGGTGCGGTCGCCCAGCACGGTGGCGAGCAGCGCCACGGTCGCCACGATGAAACCGCCCCCCATCATCACGCTCGCGCTGGAGGCGATGAGGCCGAACCCGACCGCGATGAGCCAGTTGGGATAGGGCATCCGAGCCCGACGGATCCTGGCCAGGCGGGCGGAGGCGTCCTCCAGTTCCAGCAGGCCCAGCGCCGCCTCCTGTACCAGGGTGTGCAGTTCGCTGACGCGGAAGTAGTCCAGGGTCCTGCGACGCACGACCCGCTCGCCGGTGATCGGATGGTGGTCGCCGCCGGGATGGGTGGACAGGGTGATGGTGGTGAAGGTGACGGAGACCTCCGAGCGCGGCAGGTTGAAGGCGATGGCGAGGCTGAGCATGGCCTCGCTGACGGCTTCGGTGCCCTCACCACTGGCGAGCATCAGTTCGCCGACGCGCAGCACCAGATCGATGGCGCGTGCGTCGGGAAGGCTGACGTCCTCGTCCTCGTCGAGCCCGTCGGGGGTCAGTTCCCGTTCGTGCGCCGCCCGCCAGTCCCGCATCCTGCTGAGCATGCGGTCCTCGCTCGGGGGTACGTGCCGTTCCGGCTTGCCTGGCATCCCTGTCTCCGTTCCCTCCCCGCCTGTACCCGATAGTGGTCGGCGCAATGATCAAACCCTTGAGGGGACGCTGTCCACAGCGGGCGGGTTCGCCTGGAACGGGGTCCGCGGCCGGTGAGTTCGGTCACCGGTCCTTTGTGGAAGGACGCCCCGATCCTCGGGTCGGGAGGAGGTCGACGCTGACATCCTGGCAATCGGGGCGGTCGCGCCGGGGGGCGACGCGCCGGACCGTACGGGGCCTATGCGGGAGTGTCATCGCGGTGACGGTCACGGGTAAAGGGGAGCGCCACCGGCTCCGCCGTGCTCGCCCGGGCGCACCAGTCCGCTCTCGTAGGCGTACACCACGGCCTGGACCCGATCGCGTAGCCCCAGCTTGGAGAGGATGCTGCCCACGTGTGACTTGACGGTGGCCTCTCCCAGCACCAGGTGGGCGGCGATCTCGGCGTTGGACCATCCGCGTGCGAGCAGTCCCAGAACCTCGCGCTCGCGGGTGCTGAGCGGGCTCCGCCCGGCCTCGGTGTCGGTGGGACCGTCGGACAGAAGGGGGGCGAAGCGGTCCAGCAGACGGCGCAGGACCGGCGGGGAGATGCTCGCGCCTCCGGCCGCGACCACCTCGACGGCGGTGATCAGTTCGGCGGGCGGGGCGTCCTTGAGCAGGAAGCCGGTGGCGCCCGCGTGCAGCATCCCGATCGCGTACTCGTCCAGATCGAAGGTGGTCAGCCCCAGGACCCGGATCCGATGCCCCTGGGAACGCGCCCACGACAGGATCCGCCCGGTGGCCTCGATCCCGTCGGTTCCGACCATGCGCACGTCCATCAGGACGACGTCGGGGAGCAGGGCGCGGACCGAGCGGACCGCCTCGCGACCGTCGGAGGCCTCACCCACCACGGACAGGTGGGGAGAGGACTCCAGGATCATGCGGAAACCGGCGCGGACGAGGGGCTGGTCGTCGACCAGCAGTACTGAGACGGGCACGAGGGTGATTGTGCCGTATCGGGGACGCGGGCCGAAGATCAGTGCGTGGTGTTCGGGCGGGAGGAGCCGGCCTTGAGGACGGGCAGGGGCGGCGGGGTCCCACCGAACTCCGGGCACAGCGCCTGGTGTTCGCACCAGTCGCACAACCTGCTCTTCCTGGGCCGCCAGATCCCCGTACGGCCGGCCGTCTCGATCTGCGCCCAGATGTCGGAGATCTCGGCCTCGGCCGCGCGCAGTTCGTCCTCGGTGGGGTCGTACCAGCGCACCGCACCGTCACCGCCCAGGTAGACGAGTTGGAGACGGGTGGGGACGACACCGAGATCGCGCCAGATCATCACCGCGTAGAAGAAGATCTGGAGGCGGTCCTTGTCCTCGAAACGAGGAAGGGGCGACTTGCCGGTCTTGTAGTCCACGATCCGGATCTGTCCGGAGGGCGAGACGTCGAGCCGGTCCACGTAGCCGCGCAGACGCAGGCCGGTGGGGAGGGACACCTGTAGGCGCATCTCGCGGTCGCGGGGTTCCAGGGTGGTGGGGTTCTCCAGGTCGAAGTAGCGTCGGACCAGGGCACGGGCCGACTCCAACCAGGTGCCGAGTTCCTCCTCATCGGCGAAGAGTTCCACCAGTTCGGGTCTGCGTTCGCTCAGCCTCTTCCACTGGGGATCGACGAGGCCGCGGGCGTTGTGGGGGGTGCGTGCCTCGGCGGGCAGTTCGTAGAGGCGTTCCAGACAGGCGTGGACGAGGGTGCCGCGCAGGGCCGCGGTGCTGGGCTTCTCGGGCAGCCGGTCGATGGCGCGGAAGCGGAACAGCAGCGGACATTGCAGGAAGTCGCCCGCCCGGGAGGGGGAGAGGGCCGACGGTAGGAGCGCGGTGGTCATAGGAGGAGCCTATGAGACGGGAGTGGTGCGTGAAAGCGGATCGTGGGCGCTCCTGGGATGTGGCGGACCGGGGACGTCCTCAGGGCCCGTCGGCCGTAGGCTGAGGGTGTGACGACCGAGAGTGACGCATCCGCACCGAGGCCCGGTGACCGTTCCAGCACGGGGCTGTTGATCGGACGCCCCTTCGGGGTCCCCGTCTACGTGACATCCTCGTGGTTGATCGTGGCCGTGCTGATCACCCTGGTCTACGGGGGTGTGGTGCAGGGCCGACTGGCGTTGGGACCCTGGTCCTACCTGCTGGCGTTCCTCTTCGCGGTCCTGCTCTACGTCTCGGTCCTGGTGCACGAGCTCGCCCACGCGGTGGTCGCGCGCATGTACGGTCTGCCGGTGCGGCGCATCGTGCTGTACGTGCTGGGCGGTGTCTCCGAGATCGAACGTGAGGCGCCCACACCGGGGCGTGAGTTCTGGATCGCCTTCGCGGGGCCGCTGTTCTCCCTTCTTCTGGCGGCCGGCGGTTTCGGGGCGTACCTGTTCGCCGACCCGCGCAGCGTCGTGGGCGAGCTGTTGTTCCAGTTGTGGGTCGCCAACCTTCTGGTGGGCGTGTTCAACCTGTTGCCCGGTCTTCCTCTGGACGGTGGGCGGTTGCTGCGCGCGGGGGTGTGGAAGGCGACCGGCAGGCCCTTCGTGGGGAGCGTGGTCGCGGCCTGGGGCGGCAGAGTCCTGGCCCTGGTGGTGGTGGCGTTGCCGTTCCTGCTCACGTGGTCGGCGGGCGGGCGATTGAGTCCGTGGGCCGTGGTGTGGGGCCTGGTCCTGGGCGGTTTCATGTGGATGGGCGCCACGGACGCGCTGCGCACGGCACGGGTGCGTGAGCGGGTTCCGGAGCTGCGCGCGCGTGCTCTGGCCCGTAGGGCGGTGATGGTGCCGGCCGACACCCCGCTGGCGGAGGCCGAGCGCCGTGCGGGGGAGTCGGGCGTGACCGAGGTCGTGGTGACCGACTCCGACGGCACGGCCCTGGCGATCGTGCACCCGACGGCGGCCGGGGCCCTTCCCCGGGAGCGCCGGCCGTGGGTCCCGGTGTCGAGCGTGGCCCGTGCGGTGACGGAGCACTCCGTGGTCTCGGCGGAGATGGAGGGGGAGGAGCTGTTGGGGGCCCTCACCGTGCACCCGCTGCCCGAGTACCTGGTGGTGGAGGAGGACGGACGGGTGCACGGGGTGCTGCGGGCCGTGGACGTCAACGCCGCCATGTCGGGCCGCGGCTGAGCGGCGGCTCCGGTCAGCGATGGGCTCCTTGGGGCCACAGCACCGACACGGGGCGGTGGAGCGCTCGTGCGTAGGCGACCACGTCCGCGGTACCGCCCGGTCCCCGTGCCGGCAGCCCGTCCCAGACGGCCACGAGCTGATCGCAACGCCGCACGAGCAGTCTCCCGGCCGCCATGTGCGCCTGGGAGGTGGACTCGGTGTGCGGCAGTTCGTGCACCAGGACGGCCCGGCGCAGGAGGCGGTCGTAGACGGGACGGTGCTCCTCGGGAAGGGCCTCCCGGTAGCGGGTCGCGGGGATGATCACCTCCAGTGGCGCCCCGGCCTCGACGACGGCCTCGGCGAAGACCGCGTCGGCGCCGTCGGCCAGGCAGGACAGGCCGACCATCTCACAGCCGTAGGGCTTGAGGTGGGCGCTGACCATCTCGGTGACGGTGCTGTGCAGTCGCGGGGTCAGAGCACGGTGGCCGGTGACTCCGATGCGGATCACGAAACCTCCCTGTTGTTCGTTTCGTGGCTTCTCTACCCGGAAGCAGGGATACCGGAGACCAGGGACAGAAGTCGGTCGTCCAGGTCGGCCACACAGCGTGCGGGGGGACCCGCGTAGCGGCGACGGAAGGACCGTACGCGTCCGATGACGCGTTCGGACCTGAACCGGATCCCGGTGCTCAGCGCCTCGTGTGCCAACCGGAACGCCTCGTCCACATCACCGGCGTCGGCGTGCGCCGACGCCAGCTCCACCTGGAGGACGGCGGACTGTTTGGGGTTGACCGCCCGAGGTGCGAGGGCTTCGGCGAAGGCCCGGCGCGCCTGGTGCGGCCGGCGCAGACGTACGTCCACCAGGGCACGGTAACCGGCCACCTTGGCCTGGTCGAAGGCGAAGACCCATGGCCAGGGCGGTGCGGTGTTGCTCGACCTGGCCGCCTCCCTCTCGGCCTGGTCGAGGGCGTGGACGGCGGCGGAGCGATCGCCCGTCCCCGCATGGGCCAGGGCGCCGACACAGGCGAGCCAGGCGCGGGCCGTGGGATGGGCGGAGGGGCCGAGGACGTGCTGGGCCTCCTGGACCAGGCCGAGGCCCAGATGGGGATCCTCCGCCGTGTCGGCCTCGAAGGCGGCCAGGGAGCCCAACATGTACACGTCCAGGAGGCGCACGCCCGCCTGGCGTGCCCGGTTCACGGCCGTGCGGTAGTGCGCGCGGGCCGATCCCATGTCGCCCTGGTCGGCGTACAGCCACGCGGTGAACCCCGATGCCTCGCTCGCGGCGGCGCTGAGTTCCGAACTGAACGCGGTCCCGTGCGCCTGCTTGAGCATGTGCTCGCACAGATGCACGTGCGCCACCGCGCTGGGCAGAAGATGGGAGGAGCAGGAGCCGGCGTCCATGCGACGCTGGCCACCGGTGATCGCGCGTAGGGCGTGGGCGGTGGTGACGTCGACCGGGCGGTGGTCGGCGTCGGGCGTCCCTCCGGGCGTGGTCGCGGGAGCGGCGGTGAGCAGGGCGCCCGTGGCGACCACGCGGGCGAAGTCGCGGCGTCTCGTGGTGTTCACCCCCCTCGCGGCGGGAGCGGCCCGGGCCGGGGCCCCGCCGAAGCGCAACAGGTGCAGCGGAATGTCCAACCGTTCGGCGAGGTCGCGCACCTGGTCGATGGTCAGTGACTGCTGTCCGTTGACCACGCGTGAGACCCAACTCTGGGAGTAGTCGATCGCGCGGGCGAGGTCGCCCTGGGACCAACCGCGTGCGGCGCGCACCCCCTCGAGCACCGCCGCCATGTCACAGGTGGCCAGCGCTTGGGCTATGCGAGGCCGCGTCCACAGGTCCACGGGAGGACCGCCGTCTGGTTGGGGCATGAGCTTAGGTTAGGGACTGTCGGTGGGTCTTGGGGGCTATATGGGAGAAAGAAGGCCCTATGCGGGATCGGCATAGGCCTCTTCGTCCACACTCTCGATACGGCAGAGTACAAGGGTCGTTGGTCCCGGTAGTGCCTGGGAGGGAAAGCCCCGTGACCATTGAGACCCCGCCCGCGGGGAGTCCGAGCCCGAGGCGGAACCCGGCTCGGGCCGAGACGGAGAGTCGGGGAGAGTCGACCGGCCTGGTCCTGCGCGGACTGGCGACCGAGCTGCGTGCGCGAGGGTGGGAGGTCCGTGAGGACGGAGCGCGCGGAGCGGTCGACGTGGGACCTCGGTCCCACTCCCAGCAGGTCCTGCTGCGTCCGCACCGCGGGGACCTGTGGTGGTGGATGCGCTGGCCCCCGAAGGAGGGGATGCCCCCGGCGCTGGCGGGGGTACCGATCTCACCGGTCACCCGAACCGCCGACGCCGCACGGCGGGTCGTGGGCGCGCTGGCGATGTCCGTCGACCGGACCTGAGCGAGCACGGGCACGGGGCCTGAAGGCCCCTCCTCGGAACGCCCCGTGCCGGTGGAGCGCCTCAGATCGACTCCTGCTCCGCCGCGGCCAGGGCGGCGCCGACGATTCCGGCGGTGTTGCGCAACTCGGCGGCCACGATGGGGGTTCGGATGTCCAACAACGGAAGGAACCGGTGCCCCTGCCGGCTCACCCCGCCGCCGACCACGATCAGGTTCGGCCACAGCAGGTCCTCCACCACGCGGTAGTAACGTTGCAGGCGCTCGGTCGCCCACTCCTCGTAGGACAGGCCCTCCCTGTTCTTGGCCGCCGCCGAGGCACGGGTCTCGGCGTCGTGGCCGTCGACCTCCAGGTGTCCGAACTCGGTGTTGGGCACCAGTCTTCCGTTCACCAACAGGGCACTGCCGATCCCCGTGCCCAGAGTGGTCACCAACACCACCCCCGGGACCCCCTTCGCGGCGCCGCGGCGACTCTCGGCCACGCCCGCGGCGTCGGCGTCGTTGAGGACGCGCACCGGTCGGCCGACCGCCTCACTGAACAACACCCGCGCGTCGGTGCCGATCCAGTGCTTGTCCAGGTTGGCCGAGGTGCGCACCACGCCCTGCTGGACCACACCGGGGAAGGTGACGCCCACCGGTGCCTTCGAGGCCTCGGGGAAGTACTCGGCGATCTCACGCACGATCGCGGCCACCGTGTCGAGTGTGGAGTGCTCGGGGGTGAGGATCTTCTTGCGTTCCTTGAGGAAGTCGCCGGTGGCCAGGTCGACGGGCGCTCCCTTGATCCCGCTGCCGCCGATGTCGATTCCCAACCCCGTGGTCAACTGTGACATGCGTGATCGTCTCCCGTGGTCCTCGTGCGGTGGGTGGTGCGGTGCGTGAGCGCGATCGCGGCCCCGCAGCCGATACTGCCCCGGGAAGCGGTTTTTCGCACGCGCCACCCTCGTCCCGGGTGATGCCCGGGTCCGATCCGCCGCCCCACTGCCGGTCTTCGCCCGCCCCCTCGGCCGTGTCGTGTCCTTTCCCGGCCCTTCCGACCCGTTCGTTACGGCCTGCGGGGGCCGATACGCTGGACGACCGTTCTGCCAGGCAAGTGCGACGTGGGAAGACGAGAACGACGTTGACCGGTATCCATGGCCGCCGCGGCCCCTTCACCGACGGCGACACCGTGCAGTTGACCGACCCCAAGGGGCGGATGCACACGATCACACTGCGCGAGGGCGGTGCCTTCCACTCGCACAAGGGCAAGGTGGAGCACGACGACCTCATCGGGCGGCCCGAGGGCAGCGTGGTCCGTTCCAACACCGGTACGGACTACGTGGCGCTGCGTCCCCTGCTCATCGACTACACCCTGTCGATGAAGAGGGGCGCGACCATCGTCTATCCCAAGGACGCGGCACAGATCCTGGTGGAGGCCGACATCTTCCCCGGCGCACGCGTGGTGGAGGCCGGCGCCGGATCGGGTGCCATGTCCAACTGGCTGCTGCGCGCGGTCGGCGAGCACGGCATGGTGCACTCCTATGAGCGCCGTGCCGACTTCGCCGAGATCGCCCGTAAGAACGTCGAGCGTTTCCACGGCGGTCCGCACCCGGCCTGGAGGCTCACGGTGGGCGATCTGGTGGAGGAGTTGGACGAGACCGACGTCGACCGTGTGTTCCTGGACATGCTCGCCCCCTGGGAATGCCTGGACGCGGTCGCCCGGGCCCTGATCCCGGGCGGTCTGCTGTGCTGTTACGTCGCCACCACCACCCAGCTGTCGCGTGTGGTGGAGGATCTGCGCGAGGACGCCCGTTTCTACGAGCCGCGCTCGTGGGAGACCATGCTGCGCACCTGGCACGTGGAGGGGCTGGCCGTGCGACCCGACCACCGCATGATCGGGCACACCGGGTTCCTGGTGGTCGCGCGGCGCCTGGCCGACGGGATCGAGGCCCCCGAGCGGCGTCGGCGCCCGGCCAAGGGCGCCTACGGCAAGGACTTCGTCGCCACGCGTGAGCGGGGCGGCGGCGACGCCCCGCAGGAGACCGAGTCCCCCGGTCCGCAGGGCTGACGCTCCGACGGAGGCGCTCTGGGAGGCGGCCCGCCCGCGGACCCCTCCGAGGGCGCCCGTGCACGCCCGCGCCCCGACCGCCGCCGGCGCGGTGCGGACAGGCAGGCGGGGCACCGAACGTCCAGAGGGTTTCCGCCCGCGCGGGCAGGCCCGCTGACGTGCGCCGGAAGGTCGCGCGAGCGCGCGAAAAGCTTGCCCGAGGCCGGACCCGGAGGTTACTTTCTCATTACGTCGGGTCCCTCGCTAGCACCCTGACCTGTGGTGACGCAAGACCTGAAAATGAGGCCTACGACACTCGTCCGCCTCAGGAGGTTAGGAAATGGGCGGGGGTAGGTAGGCTCCGATGTAGTTCCTCATAGGGAGGTGGCGGACGTGGCCGAGCGCGACGATGAGCGTCAGAGCGACCAGGACCGTGAAGTCGCAGAACTCAGGGCCCAGGTCTCCTACATGGAGAAGGAACTCAGCGTGGTGCGACGCAAACTCGCTGACTCTCCCCGGCATGTACGCCTTTTGGAAGAGCGTCTGCGCGAGGCGCAGGCCGACCTTGCCGCGGCCAACGGACAGAACGAACGGCTCGTCTCCACTTTGAAGGAGGCGCGTGAGCAGATCCTCGCGCTCAAGGAGGAGGTCGACCGGCTGGCCCAACCGCCGTCCGGTTTCGGTGTCTACCTCGGCTCGCGCGAGGACGAGACCGTCGAGATCTTCACCAACGGCCGCAAGATGCGGGTCAACGTCAGTCCTTCACTGGACCTGGACGGCCTGCGTCCGGGGCAGGAGGTCATGCTCAACGAGGCCTTCAACGTGGTGGGGGCGGAGTCCTTCGAGACCGTCGGTGAGGTCGTCATGCTCAAGGAGATCCTTGAGGACGGCGAACGTGCCCTGGTGATCTCCCACCACGACGAGGAGCGGATCGTCCGGCTGGCCGAACCGCTGCGCGACGAGCCGATCCGCCCCGGCGACTCGCTGCTGCTGGAGCCCCGGTCCGGATACGTCTACGAGCGTATTCCCAAGTCCGAGGTCGAAGAGCTCATCCTCGAGGAGGTGCCCGACATCTCCTACACCGATATCGGTGGTCTGGCCGGGCAGATCGAGATGATCCGCGACGCCGTCGAGCTGCCCTATCTGCACAAGGACCTGTTCTACGAGCACCAGCTGCGTCCGCCCAAGGGCGTGCTGCTCTACGGACCCCCCGGATGCGGTAAGACGCTCATCGCCAAGGCGGTCGCCAACTCGCTGGCCAAGCAGGTGGCCGAGCGGACCGGCCGTGACGTCGGCAAGAGCTTCTTCCTCAACATCAAGGGTCCGGAGCTGCTCAACAAGTACGTGGGCGAGACCGAGCGTCACATCCGCCTGGTCTTCCAACGGGCGAGGGAGAAGGCGTCCGAGGGCACCCCGGTCATCGTCTTCTTCGACGAGATGGACTCGATCTTCCGTACCCGTGGTTCGGGTGTGTCCTCCGACGTGGAGAACACGATCGTTCCGCAGCTGCTCAGTGAGATCGACGGTGTGGAGGGCTTGGAGAACGTCATCGTCATCGGCGCCTCCAACCGCGAGGACATGATCGACCCGGCGATCCTGCGGCCCGGCCGTCTGGACGTCAAGATCAAGATCGAGCGGCCGGACGCCGAGGCGGCCCGTGACATCTTCGGCAAGTACATCACCGAGGACCTGCCGCTGCACGAGGACGACCTCGCCGAGCACGGCGGTTCCACCAAGGCCACCGTGGACGCGATGATCCAGCGCGTGGTGGAGCGCATGTACACCGAGGACGAGGAGAACCGCTTCCTGGAGGTCACCTACGCCAACGGTGACAAGGAGGTCCTGTACTTCAAGGACTTCAACTCCGGAGCGATGATCGAGAACATCGTCGCACGGGCCAAGAAGATGGCCATCAAGGACTTCATCGACCACAAGTCCAAGGGCATCCGGGTCTCGCACCTGTTGCAGGCCTGCGTCGACGAGTTCAGCGAGAACGAGGACCTGCCCAACACCACCAACCCCGACGACTGGGCGCGGATCTCCGGAAAGAAGGGCGAGAGGATCGTCTACATCCGGACCCTGGTCACGGGCAAGAAGGGCGCGGACTCCGGTCGCAGCATCGACACGGTGCCCAACACCGGTCAGTACCTGTGACGGTATGAGGGGAGGGACCCGCCGAACTCTTCGGCGGGTCCCTCGCCGTGTCGTGCGCCGAAACCGCGCAACGCCCGGGAACACGGCACTTGGGCCACAATTGGCGCGGAAGCGTTCAAGACCGGGCCACGGTGGATAACCTCTCATCATGAGTGTGCGGCGGATTATGGGTATCGAGACCGAGTACGGGATCTCCGTACCAGGCAACCCCGGGGCCAACGCGATGGTCACCTCCACCCAGGTGGTCAACGCCTATCGGGCCGCCTCGGCTGCCCGGGCGAGGCGTGCTCGCTGGGACTTCGAGGAGGAGAACCCGCTACGCGACGCGCGCGGCTTCGACATGGCGCGCGAGACGGCCGACCCCAGTCAGCTCACGGACGAGGACCTGGGGTTGGCCAACGTCATCCTCACCAACGGGGCCCGTCTGTACGTGGACCACGCCCATCCCGAGTACTCGGCGCCGGAGGTCACCAATCCGCGCGACGCGGTGCTGTGGGACAAGGCCGGAGAGCGGGTGATGGCCGACGCGGCCGCGCGGGCGGGTGCCACACCGGGGATCGAACCCATCCAGTTGTACAAGAACAACACCGACAACAAGGGCGCCGCCTACGGCTGCCACGAGAACTACCTGATGAAACGGTCCACGCCGTTCGGTGACATCGTCCGACACCTGATTCCCTTCTTCGTCTCCCGGCAGGTCATCGTCGGCGCGGGCAAGGTCGGCATCGGTTCGGACGGGCAGGGGGCGGGGTTCCAGCTCTCCCAACGCGCCGACTTCTTCGAGGTCGAGGTGGGGCTGGAGACCACCCTGAAGCGTCCCATCATCAACACCCGGGACGAACCGCACGCCGATCCCGACCGTTACCGGCGTCTGCACGTGATCATCGGCGACGCCAACCTGAGCGAGATCTCCACCTACCTCAAGCTGGGCATGACCTCGCTGGTGCTGTCGATGATCGAGGACGGCTTCCTGGAGGCGGACCTGTCCCTGGAGACCCCGGTCGCCGACCTGAGGGCGGTCTCGCACGACCCCGGACTGACCCACCGGGTGCGGCTGCGCGACGGGCGGAGGGTGACCGCCCTGGAGTTGCAGGCGGAGTACCTGGACCAGGCCCGCAAGTACGTCGAGGACCGCTTCGGCACCGATGTGGACCCCGACACCGCCGACGTCCTGGATCGCTGGGAGTCGGTGCTGCGGCGGCTGGGCACGGACCCGATGAGCCTGGCCGACGAGCTGGACTGGGTGGCCAAGCTCAAGGTGCTGGAGAGTTACCGCACCCGGGACGGTCTGGAGTGGTCGCACCCGCGCTTGCAGTTGGTGGACCTGCAGTACTCGGACGTGCGCGCCGACAAGGGGATCTACAACCGGTTGGTGGAACGCGGGCGGATGCGGCGCCTGGTGGACGAGGCGGAGGTGGAACGCGCCGTCACCGAGCCCCCGGAGGACACCCGGGCCTACTTCCGCGGGCGCTGCCTGGCCAAGTACGCCGACGAGGTGGCCGCCGCCTCCTGGGACTCGGTGATCTTCGACCTTCCGGGCCATGACTCCCTACAGCGGGTACCGACCCTGGACCCGCTCCGGGGGACCAAGGAGCACGTGGGAGGCCTGCTGGACGCCTCCGACACGGCGGCCGACCTGGTCTCGGTGCTCACGGGCGGGCACTGACCCACGGGCGGGAGGTCGGGGGTCCCGACCTCCCGTGCCACGTCCGGAGCCTCACGTGTGCCAGCTGCCGTCGTGGCAGCGCATCGGTTCCAGACTCAGGGCGGTCCACAGTTCCAGACGGGTCCGGGGTTCGGACAGTGTGCGGTCCATGACCCGTTCGGCGACGCGCAGTCTCGACCGTAGGGTGTTGCGGTGGATCCGCAGGTCCCGGGCGGTCGCCTCCACCTGGGCGCTGTTGTCCAGGTAGTGGCGCAGGGTGTGGGCCAGTTCGGTGCCGTTGCGCGCGTCGTGGGAACGCAGCCGACCGAGGACGGCCTGGTCGAAGGCGCGCACCCCCTCGTCGGGGACCATGGACCGCAGCAACGACCAGGCGTCGGCCTCGTCCACGTGCCGGTAGCCCTCCGTGGCGACCTGGCGGGCCCGCTCCAGGGCCGAGGGCAGATCGTCGGGATCGCGGGCACCACAGGCACCGGCGGCGCGGGGCCCTGCGGTGAGACCGGACAGGGCCGAGAACAACCGACGCCCCAGACGGGTGCCGCCCGGGTCGGGCAGGACCGCCACCACGTCGTCCTGCACGACGCACAGACCGCTCCTGTGGGCGGCTTCGGTGTCGCCCAGCACCTCGGTCAGCGCGTCCGCCGCGTGGTCCATCGACCGCCGGGCATCGGGACCGCGCAGGCACACCACCTCCCAGGGAGGAGGGGGAAGGGTCAGCGGTGGCCGGGTGCGTCCCGTCAGCGCGGCGAGGAGCACCGGAGCACGTGCGTGGTACAGCGCACGCCGTGTGTCCCGTGAGTGGAGCAGGTCCACCGCGAGCAGCGACGCCGCGTGGTTGGCGAGCATCCGTACGTACGGGGTCACCTCACCGGGACGGCGCAACGCCAACCAACCGAGCGTGTGTCCGCTGGGACCCAGGCTCTGGAGCAGTACGGTCGCCTCACCGTCGGCCAGGAGCGTCATCCCCCGCGGACGTCTCACCAGTGTGGAGCGTACCAACGCGTGCCATGGCGGCTCGGCCTGAGGGAAGGCGATGCTCGTCATCCCGTTACGGTCCGACAGCAGTGACTCTCCCGAGGTGGCCGAGGACAGCTCGCGCATCACCCCGGCCGGCCCCGAACGCAGCGACGCGCGTGCCATCGCGTCCTGGGCGGTGAGCACGTGCTGTTGCTCGCGTGTGCGCTCGGCCGCGTGATGGTCGGCCACGGTCTCCACCACCGCGATGAAGGAGGTCCCTCCCTCCACCCGCAGGATCGGCAGTCCCAGTGCCTCGCCCTCGGCCAGCACCTCGGGCGGGACCTCGCGAACCCACATGTCGATCGCGAAGGCCAGGCCCGCGCATCCGGCTCCGTGCAACCGGCGCACGTAGGCTCGGCGCTCCTCCTCACCCGAACCCAGCCCCAGACCGACGGTCAACACCAGCTCTCCGCCGCGCAGCCAGCGCACCGGATCGGGGAGTTCGGTGACGTGCGCCCACCTGATGGCGCGGTCCAGTCCGGCGTGTCCCGCCGCGATCCGTACCTCCAGGGAGGGGTCGGCGACGATGTCACGGACCGTGATGGTCAACCCCGCCTCCTCCCACGTCGCGCACTGTGCGTTTCGCACCTGTGTAACAGGCTAGGAGGTGCATATCGTCCCAGGCCGAAGAGTCCTTCGGTGTCTACGGTCACAACAGAACGTGAATCATCGGCCGTGGTCATCGGTGCGCCGGCCCCCGGCCCGCGCACCAGGTCCAGTCGAGTGCCCAACGGAGCAGCCATGTCAGAACGGAACGCCCCCACTTCCCCGCACCCGGCTCGTGCGGCGGTGGCGGCCTTCGTGGGAACCACCATCGAGTGGTTCGACTTCTACATCTACGCCACGGCGGCCGGCCTGGTGTTCGGCGTCCTCTTCTTCCCCCCCGGGCACCGACCCCCTGGTCGGCCTGATGGCCTCCTTCGCCACCTTCTCGGTGGGTTTCTTCGCCAGGCCTCTGGGCGGGTTGGTCTTCGGACACTTCGGCGACCGCCTGGGACGTAAGTCGGCCCTGGTCATCACTTTGCTGATGATGGGTGTGGCCACCTTCTGCGTGGGTCTGCTGCCCACCTACGAGCAGATCGGCTTCGTGGCTCCGCTGCTGCTGGTGCTGTTGCGCTTCATCCAGGGCATCGCCGTGGGCGGGGAGTGGGGCGGCGCCGTCCTGATGGCGGTGGAGCACGCTCCGGAGGATCGCAAGACCTTCTACGGCTCCTTCGCCCAACTCGGCAACCCGGCCGGTGCGCTACTGGCCACGGGATCGTTCGGGCTCATCGCGGCCTGGGACACCGACCTGCTCTACAGCTGGGGCTGGCGTCTGCCCTTCCTGGCCTCGATCCTGCTGGTCCTGGTGGGGCTGCTCATCCGTCTGAAGGTGGAGGAGTCCCCGGTCTTCTCCGCGATGCAGGAGAAGCAGGACCTGCCCGAGGAGCTGCCGTTGCGCGAGGCCGTGCGCGGCTCCTGGCGGTCCCTGCTGCTCGGTATCGGCATCCTTCCGGTGGCGGTCGGCGGCTACTACATCGTCACCACCTTCCTCCAGGGCTACGCCGTCACCGACGTCGGCATCAGTGAGCAGGTCATCCTCAACGCGCTGAGCATGGCGGCGTTCGTCGAGCTCGTGGCCACCCCGCTGGTGGCCTGGCTGGCGGACCGCGTCGGGACCGTCCGCGTCGTCGTCGCCGGTCTGGTCGGCGTCATCGTGCTGGCTCTTCCGCAGTTCCTGCTCCTGGACAACGGAAGCACCGCCCTGATCTTCCTGATGCTGGGTCTCATGCGTCTGGTCATGGCCGCCGTCTACGGCCCCATCGCCCGTGTGCTGGCCCAGATGTACCCGCCGCGCACCCGCTACACCAGCATCTCCATCGCCTACCAGGTCGCGGGCGCGATCTTCGGTGGTCTGTCCCCGATCGTGTGCACCGCCCTGCTCGCCGCCACCGGCAGCATCCTGCCCGTGGCCGGACTGCTGATGCTCATGGCCCTGGTCAGCATCGCCTGCCTGGTCAAGGCCCCCTGGTACCGCGACGCCGATCTGGCCACCGCGTCCTGAGACCCCGTCACGGCATCGTCGCCGGACCACCGGACCGGTGTCGGAGCACAGAGGAGGAAAGCACCCGTGTCCAGTCTGCTCATCCACAACGCCAAGGTCCTGACCATGGACGACACCAATCCGCGAGCCGGTGCCGTGGCCGTGCGCGAGGGGCGGGTACGCCTGGCGGGGAGCCTGGAGGACGCCCGTGCCGCCGCCGGCCCCGGGGCCGTGGAGGTGGACGCGGGTGGACGGACCGTCCTGCCCGGGTTCATCGACCCGCACAACCACCTGCTGTCCACCGCCGAGTCCCTGGCCGCCGTCGACGCCGGGTATCCCCGCGTGGCGAGTGCGGCCGACCTGGTCGCCGTCATCGCCGCCGAGGCGGAGCGGACCCCGGCGGGGCAGTGGATCCGGGCCTTCCACATGGACGACGCCAAGTTCCCGGGGGGCCGTCCCACACGGCGTGATCTGGACGAGGCCACCAACGAACATCCGGTGATCGTCTACCACGTCTCCGGTCACCAGGCTGTGGTCAACTCCGCGGCCCTGGTCTGGAGCGGTATCGGTGAGGACGTCTCCGACCCGGCGGGCGGCTCCTTCGTCCGCGACGAGGGAGGACGTCTGACCGGCATGGTCCTGGACTCGGCCATGGAGCTACTGCTGCCCCTGGCCGTGGACATCGGTTGCCACGGACCCAACTTCCACACCGACCTGCCCGCCGAACAGCTCCTGGGGTGGTTGTCGGACGCCGCCGCCCCCTACCTGTCGGCGGGGGTCACCGCCGTGTGCGACCCGCAGGTCTCGGCCCGTGAGCTGCGGGTGTACCGTGCCGCCCGTGCGGCCGGGACCCTGCCGCTGCGCACGTTCGGTATGCCGCTCTCCCACCAGCTGGAGGCGCTCACCTCCGCCGGACTGGCGAGCCCCTTCGGTGACGACTGGCTGCGCCTGACCGGTATGAAGTTCTACTCCGACGGCACCCTGCTGGGCGGAACCGCCAAGTTCAGCGTTCCCTACGGTGAGCACGGCGAGTTCGAGGGCAGCCTCTACCACCACCCCGACCAGCTGGTCGACCTGGTCACGCGTGCGGCCCGGGAGGGCTGGCAGGTGGCCGTTCACACCCAGGGCGACGTCGCCATGGAGAACACCCTGGCGGCCATCGCCTCGGCCGCACGTGTGAGCGGTCCCGACCCGCGTCCGCGGGTGGAGCACTGTGGTTACCCCACTCCGGAGCAGGCCAGGCGTTTCACCGAGTACGGGGTGATCCCCGTCAACCAGCCCAATTTCCTTCATGACAGCGGCGGTGACTTCATGCGACGCCTGGGGGAACGGGCCCACCGACTCCAGCCCATGCGTGAGGAGATCGACCTGGGTCTGCGTCCTGTGCTCTCCAGCGACTCCTTCGTCTCCAGCCTGCGCCCGATGGACACCGTCGCCAACGCGGTGTGCCGTACCACGCGTGAGGGGGAGGCGATCGGCGCCGAGCAGGCGGTCACCCTGCACGAGGCACTGAGGGCCCACACCCTGGACGCCGCCTACTCGCTGGGCGTGGAGGACCGTCTGGGCGCGCTGCGTCCGGGGTACCTGGCCGACGTCGTGGTCCTGGACCAGGACGTGGAGTCCCTGCCCAAGGAGCGACTGCGCGAGGTGAACGCGTGGATGACGGTGCTCGACGGGCGGATCGTCCACCGCGTCGCCTGACCCCGAGGCGGAGCGGAAGGGCGCCCACAGGGGCGTCCCCCGCCCGCGCCAACGCGCGGACGGGGGACGTGTCACAGGGGAAGGGACGGGTCAGCTGGTGCGGATCCGAACGCCCCAGGAGTTCACCATCGGCATGACCTCCTGGTAGTAGGTCGTGCCGCCGGTGCGGCAGTTGCCCGAGCCACCGGAGGTGACGCCCTGGGCCTGCGAACCGGAGATGAAGGAGCCGCCGGAGTCGCCGGGCTCGGCGCACACGTTGGTGCGGGTGAGGCCGTTGACGGTGCCCTGCGGGTAGCGGACCGTCTGGTTGCGGGCCTGGATGGTGCCGCAGTGCCAGCCGGTGGTGGAGCCGGAGCGGCACACCGCCGAGCCGATGGGGGCCTGGGTGGTGCCGGTCACGGCCTGGGTGCCGCCGGAGCTGTAGCGCGACACCAGGTTGCGCAGGGTGAAGTTGGAGGTACCGCGGACGAAGGCGGCGTCGTTACCGGGGAAGACCGAGCGCTCGAAGGTGCCGCGGCCGTTGCCGATGGTGACGGCGGAGCCGACACTGCCGCAGTGGCCCGCGGTCACGAAGCCGGGCTGGCCGGCGCTGTTGGTCGCGGAGAACCCGACCGAGCAGCGGCCGCCGCCGATGTAGTAGGCCACGCCGCCGATGATGTCGGCGTAGACCTGCGGGGCCTGGTCGGTCTCCACGACCTGGACCGCGGAGGCCTCCACCCCGGCTTCGGCGATCAGACCGTCGATGTCGGCGCCGGAGCCCTCCAGCACCTCGATCACGACCGTGTCGCTCTCCACGTCCGGGTACCAGCCCAGCACGCCCTCCTGGACGGAGGCCTCGTTGAGGTCCTCCACCACCTCGGCCAGGCCCTCGGTGCCGTAGGAGACCACGGTGGCCTCGGCGCCGGTGGCCTCCACGGCCTCAACGGCCGCGGTGTCGGTCACCAGGACGGTGAGCTCGTGGGTGTCGGTGTCGAACAGCGAGCCGGCGTAGGCCGCACCGGCGGCCTCGGTGGCCTCGGCGTCGACCTCGAAGGCGGTCTCCTGGGCCTCGAGCAGCGACTCGGCCTCGAACGGGGTCAGGTCGAGGTCGCGCTTGAGCGCGTCCATCATGCCGGCGGCGGCGACGGTGTCGTCGGCGACGGGGTTCTGGGGTACCGGTCCGGGCGCCGCGAGGGCTCCGGGGGCCATGGACAGTGCCAAGCCGAAGGCCAGTGCTCCTGTGCCTACGGCGGAGATAACGGGGGAGGGTCGCATAGGTCCCTAACTCTCCAAGGGGGGAATAGCGGGGGAGGGGAACTTCCGCTCCGGTAGGTGCGAAAAAGCCCCTTTCATGGATCGGAGTTGGTCCGATTCACGAAGTTCACCGATACATCCGGTAAACGATTCCCAACCATAAGTGCACACTTTGGTGGTGGAAAGACCCTCTTGGTGTGGTTCCATTTAGTAGAACAGAGGATCATCCCATGACCCTCTGTATCATGATGGCTACCTGTAGTCGGGGTGCGTGCGACCTTGTGGTTTTCGCAGTCGCCGTGTGACGAACCGAAGTCGGGCGTCGAGCGCAAGGGGTGTTCCGTGGCCGGATGCGGACACGGTACCGAGTACCATTGGTGAGGGTTCGGTCACGCAGGTGTAACCCCAGAGGTCAAGGCTTCCTCTCTGAGGCCTGTGACCGGTTTGCCATGCGCACACTCGTGCGAACTCGTGGCCGGTTCCGGACGTAGGACCCTAGGAGTGGTGTCCCGTGGGCCCGTCGCGTCCAACGCCCTCCCCGAGCGCCGCTTCGCGCGACCCCTTGAACCCCGCGTGCGGGAGCCTCCGTGTCCGAGCGACCCCACAAGCCGAGCGGAGTGCCGTCGAAGGGGCCGGTCCCGCCTCTTCCCCGGCTGGTCCCCAAGGCGGGCGTCCCCGTCCACCGTCATGGGCGGGGACGACGCGGACACCGGGTCGGCCGGTCACGGGGGACGGCCTCCTCGCGGGCCCGGAGGGGGCCGTGGTGTCGGTCGGTGATGGAACCGGAACGGCGCGCCGCCGCTCACGAGTCCCTGTCCCCCTCTGAGGGGGAAGGGGCCCTGAGGTCCGACGCCCGCCGGCGAGGACGTCGGATCTCCGGGGGCGGGGGTCCGCACCCGAGATGGGGTCTTCCGAGACGTTCGCCCAGACGTGCGTCGTCGCGACACCCGACGAACGGCCACACGCCAGGAGTGCGCGCCTGGGACGGGTGAAGGACGAGGGCAGATCGTTCCTTCGGATGATGGGCTGGTCGGACGACCCATCGCACGGGCTCCCGGGGCCTGGGGCGACCATGTGTCTGACCTTGGAGTTCCTCCAGATCAATGTCTCCGATCCACGCGTACACGGAGGGCGCAAGGGGTATCGGATGGCCGGATGCGGTCATCGGTCCCGGGGCGTCCGTCACCTCGTCGATGCGCAGGAGCGGCTCCGAGGATCGGGGTGTGGGCCTGAAGAGACGACGGCGTGCACCGGTGGCCCCGGGCGTACGTCGGCCCGGCTCACCAAGGCACCTCCACCGCGTTCGTCCGACGACGCCGACCATGGACCCTCGGGACACGGGCGCGTGTACGGGAACATGCACGGGCACATGGGGTGATCCGAGGTAACTAGCGAGTATCGGGCCCCGGGAAGGGGGTTGAGCCGCGCGGTGTTGGGCCAAGATAAGGGCGAGAGCCCCGAACGGGAGCCCGAACGGGAGGTAACAGGCTATGGCGACGAAGGATACCGGCGGCCAGAAGCACGCCTCGCGCCGCGACGAGGAGGTCGAGGAGACCGAGGCCTCGGCGGATGTCCAGGACCGTAAGGAACAGCTGGACGAGGACGTGGACGACATCCTCGACGAGATCGACGACGTGCTGGAGAGCAACGCCGAGGACTTCGTCCGGCAGTTCGTGCAAAAGGGCGGTCAGTAGCCGCCGCGCGGCGGTTCGCTGACAGCGCACTTCAGCGCCGTCGGCGCCGCCGCGCACACGACTAGGGTCAATGACGACGGCCGACATGGGCCGCCGTGTGAACAAGGACAACAGGCGCCCCACCCGCCCCCACGTCGGGGTGGGGCGCGAGTGAAGGGAGACGCGTGTTCGAAGGGTTCGAGGGCGGACGGTTGCCAGCCGCTTTCATGAGTGCGGGAACCTCGTCCTTCACCGAGTTTCTCAGTTCGGTCAGACCCGAGCTGCTGCCCGGACACAAGCTGCCCCCGGGCGGCGGGACCGAGCACCTCACTCCCGACGCCACGACCATCGTCGCCCTGACCTTCCCCGGGGGCGTGCTGGTGGCGGGGGACCGCCGTGCCACACAGGGAAACGTCATCGCCAACCGCGACATGGACAAGGTCTTTCGCACCGACGAGTTCTCCGCGGTGGCCATCGCGGGCTCCGCGGGGATCGGTATCGAACTGGCCCGCCTCTACCAGGTGGAGCTGGAGCACTACGAGAAGATGGAGGGCCGTTCGCTCTCCCTGGAGGGTAAGGCGAACAAACTCGCGCAGATGGTCCGCGGCAACCTGGGCATGGCCATGCAGGGCTTCGTGGTCGTCCCGCTCCTGGTCGGTTACGACGAAGGCAGCGACCAAGGGCGTGTCTTCAGCTACGACGCCGTCGGAGGGCGCTACGAGGAGCAGCGCTACCACTCCATCGGTTCCGGCTCGGTCTTCGCCAAGGGGTCGATCAAGAAGCTCTACCGTGAGGACCTCGACCGGACCGGTGCCGCCAAGGTCGCCTTGGAGGCCCTCTACGACGCCGCCGACGACGACTCCGCCACCGGAGGGCCGGACCTGCACCGCAAGATCTTCCCCCTCGTCGACGTCATCACCGAGGACGGTCACCGTCGCCTGCCCACCGAAGAGGTCGCCCGCCTGGCGACCGAGGTGGTGGAGGGACGCGCGGCCAGCCCCGACGGGCCCACGGCCTCGCTGAGTTGAGCGGGCACCCGTCCCCACAACAGACATCTTCCGACTAGACAAGGAAACGATCCGCGGTGTCGATGCCGTTCTATGTCGCCCCCGAACAGCAGATGAAGGACAAAGCGGACTACGCGCGCAAGGGCATCGCGCGCGGCCGCAGCGCCGTCGTCCTGCAATACGAGGGCGGCATCCTCCTGGTGGCGGACAACGTGTCCCGCACCCTGCACAAGATCAGCGAACTCTACGACCGCATCGCCTTCGCGGCCGTCGGTCGTTATCCGGAGTTCGAGAACCTTCGTCTCATGGGCGTGCGTTTCGCCGATGTGCGCGGGTACCAGTACGACCGTCGCGACGTCAGCGGGCGTCAGCTCGCCAACATCTACGCCCAGACCCTGGGCACCGTCTTCAGTGAGAGCCTCAAGCCCTGGGAGGTGGAACTCGTCGTCGCCGAGGTCGGTGACACTCCCGACGAGGACGAGATCTACCGCATCACCTTCGACGGCTCCATCGTCGACGAACAGGGCTTCGTGGCGGTGGGCGGTTCCTCCGAGCACGTGTCCGGTGTGCTCAAGGACCGCTTCGCCGCCGACGCTCCGCTCAGCGCGGCACTCAACGCGGCCACGCACGCCTTGGCGCACGAGAACGGTGAGGCGCGCGAACTGGAGGCCGCCAACCTGGAGGTCGCCGTTCTGGAGCGGGCACGAGAACACCGCAAGTTCCGTCGCGTCCACGGCCGGCGGCTGGCCCGCCTCCTGGAGGAGGGCAAGGCCACCGGGAGCCCCGTCTCCTCCGGCGGCGGTACCGGCACCACGGACGAGGCCGACGAATGACCTGGAAACGATGACCGCCGGTGCGGCGTGCCCGAGGCGCCGCACCGGAAGAGGGGGTGCCGGCGGTGGGACTCCGCCGTCCGCACCCCGGATGGGAAGTTGGTGAGGCCGCGTGGAGCGACGGATCTTCGGGCTGGAGAACGAGTACGGGGTCACGTGCACCTTCCGGGGACAGCGGCGCCTGTCCCCCGACGAGGTCGCCCGTTACCTCTTCCGCAGGGTGGTCTCCTGGGGGCGCAGCAGCAACGTGTTCCTGCGCAACGGCGCCCGCCTCTACCTGGACGTGGGCAGCCATCCGGAGTACGCCACCCCCGAGTGTGACGACCTCATGGACCTGGTCGCTCACGACAAGGCCGGCGAGCGCATCCTGGAGGGGCTGCAGATAGACGCCGAGCAGCGTCTGCACGAGGAGGGCATCGCCGGGGACATCTACCTGTTCAAGAACAACACCGACTCGGCGGGCAACTCCTACGGCTGCCACGAGAACTACCTGGTCGGCCGACACGGCGAGTTCGGTCGACTGGCCGACGTGCTGATCCCCTTCCTGGTCACACGGCAGATCGTCTGCGGCGCGGGCAAGGTCCTCCAGACCCCTCGCGGGGCCCTGTTCTGCGTCAGCCAGCGTGCCGAGCACATCTGGGAGGGCGTCTCCTCGGCCACCACGCGCTCACGCCCCATCATCAACACCAGGGACGAGCCGCACGCCGACGCCGAGCGCTTCCGCCGCCTGCACGTCATCGTCGGTGACTCCAACATGAGCGAGACCACCACCCTGCTCAAGCTGGGCTCCACCCACCTCGTGCTACAGATGATCGAGGCCGGGGTGGTCATGCGCGACTACACGCTGGAGAACCCGATCCGGGCCATCCGCGAGGTCAGCCACGACATGACCGGCCGTCGCAAGGTGCGTCTGGCCAACGGACGCGAGGCCAGCGCGCTGGAGATCCAGCGCGAGTACCTGGACAAGGTGCAGAGCTACGTCGACCGGCACGGCACCGACGCCACCGGCAAACGTGTCCTGGAGCTGTGGCAACGCACCCTGGAGGCGGTCGAGACCCAGAACCTGGAGACGGTCTCCAGGGAGATCGACTGGGTCGCCAAGTACCTGCTGCTGGAGCGCTACCGCGACAAGCACGGCCTCTCGCTGTCCTCGCCCCGGGTGGCCCAACTCGATCTGACCTACCACGACATCCACCGCGATCGCGGATTGTTCTACCTGATGCAGAACCGCGGTCAGATGGACCGGGTGGTCGGGGACCTGAAGATCTTCGAGGCCAAGTCGGTACCGCCGCAGACCACGAGGGCCCGGCTGCGCGGCGAGTTCATCCGGCGGGCCCAGGAGCAACGCCGCGACTTCACGGTGGACTGGGTCCACCTGAAGCTCAACGACCAGGCGCAGCGCACCGTGCTGTGCAAGGACCCCTTCAAGTCGGTGGACGAACGGGTGGAGAAACTCATCGCCGGAATGTGACTTTCGGACCTTGGCATCGGGCCCCGCCCGGCGGTGACGGACCGTCCGCGGCGGGGCCGTCCGGTTCGTAACGTTCCTGGGGGTGGTTACGGTCTTTCTTTTCGGTAGTGTGACCCTGTCCTGAGCCGGAGATCAGAGGTTGTGACCCATGCACCGACGTGCTGCCGCCCTCGCGGTGCCGCTGACCGCCATCGCCCTGGCGATATCCAGCTGCGCGAACATTCCTGAGGAGTGGCGTACCCCCGCCTTCATGCGTATGGGGGAGGAGCAGCTCGACTCGCGGATCCCCACCGTCACCGGTCCGGTCGGTGAGGAACCCGAGATCACCTTCCCCGACACCGAACCACCCGAGGAGGAGCTCTCGGGGATCGTCAGCAAGGGGTCGGGCGAGGACGAGCTGGTACGCGCCGACGACCTGCTGATCGCCAACGTCATCCAGTACCAGTGGACCGGCCCCGGCGAGGGGGAACCCGTGGAGGGCCAGTCCAGTTACGAGACCGGCGCCCCCGATCTGGTGCGTATGGAGCAGATGCCCGAGCAGATCGGTGACGTGCTGGTCAACCAGCCCATCGGAAGCCGGGCCGTGTACGTCTTCCCGCCGATGACGGAGGAGGAGCGCCAGCAGGCGGAAATGGCCGGCCAGCCCGCCCAGGAGGGCGCCAGCGTCCTGGTCATCGACCTGATGGAGCGCTACAACAAGGGCGCGGTCGTACCCGGGGAGCAGACCGAGGAGGGGGGCGGGGACCTGCCCAAGGTCACCCAGGAGGGCCACTCCGAACCCGTCATCGAGATCCCCGACACCGACCCTCCCGAGGAATTGGAGGTCGTCCCGCTCATCGAGGGCGGCGGCGCCGAGGTGGAAGAGGGCCAACAGGTCATCGTCCAGTACACGGGAGTGCGGTGGGAGGCCGACGACAACGGCGGCCACGAGTCGTTCGACTCGACGTGGAGCCGCGGTGGCGACCCGTTCGACACCACGATCGGTGCCGGAGCCGTCATCCAGGGCTGGGACGAGGGCATGGTCGGCCAGAAGGTCGGGAGCCGTCTGATGCTGGTCGTCCCCGGCGACATGGCCTACGGGGAGAGCGAGGAGGAGGCCGGAGGAGCCCCCGCCGGCACGCTGGTCTTCGTCGTCGACATCCTCGGCGCCTACGACAACCCGCCGCCCCCCGAGCCCGAGGAGATCGAGGGCGAGGAAGGTGAGGAAGGCGCCGACGAGGAGGCCGACGCCCCCGAGGACGGCGGCGAGGACGAGGAGTAGGCCACACCGACGTCGCGGGAGCGATCCGAGGCCCCGGGGGAGACCCCCGGGGCCTCGACCGTTCCTCCGCCCCGCCACGGGCCGCCCCTTCGGCCGTAGACACACCTTTCCTCCCTCCCCGGCGCTCTCCCGGCCGGTGCGTAGAGTCGGAACATCAGTGGTCAGGCGAGGGGGAGCTGATGTCAGACCGGCGGCGTTACTGCTATGTGTCCGGACTGAGCCTCGGTGTTCCGGCTCTGGAGGAACTCTGCGCACAGGGGCGCCCCCCGGACCTGGTGGTGTCCTACCCGGCCGAACTCGCGCACCGCTCCGGATACCTCGACTACGAGGCGGTCACCCGCCGACACGACCTGCCACACCTGAGGGCGGCCGACATCGACTCCGAAGAAGTGCACGAAGCCCTCACCAAGCACGGCATCGACCTGATGGTCGTCGCGGGCTGGTCGGAGCGGATCGGAGAAGACGTCCTGTCCCGCCTCTCCCTGGGCGGAGTCGGACTGCACCCCGCTCCGCTGCCCGTCGGACGCGGCCGTGCGCCCATCCCCTGGACCATCCTGCGCGGTATGCGCTCCAGCGCGGTCACCCTCCTCCACCTGGGAGGGGAGCCGGGCTCCGGCGACATCGTCGACCAGGCCTGGTTCGACGTGGCCTCCGACCTCACCGCCACCAGGTTGTACGAACGCGTCGGCCAGCTCCAGACGGAACTGCTCGTACGGCACCTGGAGGGCCTCCTGGAAGGCACCGCACCCCGGCGCCCACAGACCGGACACGTCTCGGTGTGGCCCGGTCGCCGTCCCAGCGACGGCCGGCTCGACCTCACCGCGGCCGGAAGCGACGTGGACCGGATGGTGCGTGCGTTGGCCGACCCCTACCCGGGCGCGTTCGCGATGTTCGGCGGTGCGCGGATCACCTTGTGCGCGGGGCGACTGACCGACCGGATCCGAGGAGGAGCGCCCGGACAGGTGGTCGCGGCGGGAAGGAACCGACAGTGGGGCGTCACCTGCGGCGACGGGACCGTGTTCGTGCCCGAGGCACTGAGGGTGGACGAGGGGGTGAAGGCCGAACCGGCCTCGCTGGCCATGTTCCGGCCGGGTGCCTTCTTCGACGTGCCCTCCGCCCCTCTGGTGGAGGCCACCCGCGGGGTGCCCCTCCCGGGGCAGACGGTGGGTACGGTGAACGGATCGGCGCTCCCGTCCACGCACGCGGTGGAGCGCTCGACGTCGCTCGGTCCCGCCTCCGAGCGGGGCGCGGTGCCGGGACCGCGTTCCTCATCCGAACCGGACGCCGCGGCCGACACCGCCATGACGGGGGACGGCAGGACCGACGGCCAGTGACGGTACGGAACCGGCCGCGGTGACCGTCACCGGGCACCACGGCCGGGTCGGACGTGGCCCGCAGGACCACCGGCGACCGGTGGGGCGCCCACGGTCCCGGTCACAACAGGTCGGCCGCGTGACGGCCCGCCGCCGCGGCGCTCAGGAACGCCGCACGGTCCTCCTCCAGCCCACGCCCCATCGTCGAGACCTTCACCGGCAGAGCCCGCACGGCCTCCTCCAGGCCCTCCACCTCCACTTCCACCAGATCGTGTCGTTCCCCCAACGCCTCGGCCTGGGCACGTACCCGCTCGCCGAACGCTCCGCGCAGCAGTGGGACGACCACCCGCGCCCTGGCCAGCGCCACTCGACCGTAGGCGGTGAGACTGTGGTGGGACACCCCCCGGTGCCGCTCACGGGGATCGGCCTCGCTGATCCGCAACGAGGCCACCGGCCGTCCCTGGAGGACCGCCGCCGCGTTCACCGCCTCACCGCACGAGACCCCCGAGAAACCCCACCGCGTCCCGGTGCCCAGGTTGCCCGGGCCCTGGCACACCACGACCACGTCCGCGTCCAGCACGTGGCGGGCCGCCAACAGCCCCGAGTGCAGGGTCACCGCCTCCAGGTCACCGCCGAAGGACTGCCCCGTGGTCACGCATCCGGACAGCAGCCCCTCCTCGCGCAGCGCGCCCACCGACCTGGAGAACGCCGCGGGAAGCGCGCCCCCGTCCAGCATCACGTGAACGATCCGGGCCCCGGGCCGACGCTCACGTACCCCCGCCACCACGGCCGGCAGCGCCGAGTGCAGGTCGGCCACCACCACCGGCACACCGTCCACGCCCTCGGCCGAACGCAGGGTCCGGTGATGGGGAGAGCCCTGTTCGTCGGCGCCCAGCACGGTCGCCTGTAGCGGCGTGTACCGGGCCTTGACCAGGTGCCCGGGGGCCTGGCGGTCGGCGGGCAGCCGATCCGGTACGGCCACGACCAGCGCGTATCCGCCCGTGCCCAGGCCAAGGTCCAACGCCCCGGTGTTGAGCAGCACCTCATCGCCGACCTGGGGGGAGCCGACCAGGTCGGTGTAGGCCAGCGCCCGACACGTCGTCTCCGAGGCCGGACCACCGGTGTCCGAGGCGGCTCGGGGGGCCGGTTCCACCGCCACCGAGCACAGGACGACCCCCGACCAGGAGGGGAGGATCTGACGGACTTGTCCACGGCGCCACCGGATCATGTCGAGCACGGTACCGTCGTTGCTGAACCGGTGACGGGGCGACACACCAAGGCGCCCGGACCGGTCCCTCCACCACGGCCGAGAAGGGTGCGGACGATGTCGCGCAGGAAGACGGAACGACAGCTGAACCTCGTCATCTGCCTGTTGTCCACACGTCGCCACCTGACCGCCCAGGAGATCAGACGGACGGTGTACGGCTACGCCGAGGCCGAGACCGAATCCGCCTTCAAGCGGATGTTCGAACGGGACAAGCGCGAGCTGCGTGACAGCGGTATCCCCATCCAGGTCGGTACCGGTGACGCCATCAGCGGTGAGGAGGGTTACCGCATCTCCCGCGCGGACTACGAGCTGCCCGAGATCGAGCTCCTGCCGGACGAGGCCCTCATCCTGGGACTGGCGGCCCGGGCCTGGCGGCACGCCGCACTGGGCGAGGCCGCGGCCGACGCGCTGTTCAAACTCCGCTCCGCCGGCGTCCCGGTCGACGACGAGGCGGCCCCGGCCCTCACCCCGGCCATGCGCACGGACGAGCCCTCCTTCGGACCCGTGTGGCAGGCGGTGCGCGACCGACGTCCCGTCTCCTTCGAGTACCGCAAGCCCGGGCAGACCAAGGCCGAGACCCGGGAGGTCGAACCCTGGGGCATCGTCAACCTGCGCGGGCACTGGTACATGGTCGGCCACGATCGCCACCGCCGGGCCCGTAGGGTCTTCCGCCTCGGCCGGGTCCGTGGGGAGGTGACGATCCTGCGAGGCGGCCCCGACGTCGTCGTCCCCGAGGGCGTCGACCTTCGTTCGGTGGTCGCCGGCCAGAAGGCCGAACCCGAACGCACCGCCCTGCTGCGGGTACGCACCGACTCCGCCTACGCCCTGCGTCGCAACGCGCTGCGCGTGGTACCGGGGGAGCGCGACAGCTCGGGGGGCGGCTGGGACACCCTCAGCTGCCCCTACGCCGACACCTCCGAACTCGTGCGGAACGTGGCCTCCTTCGGATCCCGGGCGGTCATCGTCGAACCCGCCGAGGCCCGTGAGGCGATGATCGCTCACCTGACCGCTCTCACCGAGGCCGCTCCCGACGCGGGGGACTTCGACGATCTCGCCGTTCCCGAGCACTCCGAGCCGCCCGCGCGCGGCCCGCGGTCGGCCGACCAGCTACGCCGCCTGCTCATGCTCGTGCCCTACGCGCTGGGCCAGGACGTACGCGTGCCCGAGGTGGCTCGGCACTTCGGACTCAGCGAGAAGCAGGTGGTGGCCGACCTCAGCCTGCTGTGGATGTGCGGTCTTCCCGGATACACACCCGGGGACCTGATCGACGTCGACCTCGACGCGGCCAAGGAGACCGGCGAGATCATCATCGGCAACGCCGACACCCTCGCCCAACCGCTGCACCTGACCGCGGACGAGGCGGCCAGCCTGATCGTGGGCCTGTCCCTTCTGGAGGCGCTGCCCGAGACCGAGGGCCTGGAGGTCGGAGCACTCAAGAGGGTGGGCGAGAAACTGCGCACCGCGGCGGGCGCGGCCCTGGGCTCCCTGGCCGACTCGGTCCAGGTGCGCGTGGAGGACGACGAACAGATCGACCGGCTCCGTCGCCGCTGCGCCGACGCCCTGGAGTCGGGCCAGCGGCTGCACCTGCGTTACCTGTCGGGCTACCTGGACCAGGTCACCGAGCGTGACGTGGACCCCATGGGCCTGGTGGTCCAGGACGGTTACCCCTTCCTGGAGGGTTACTGCCACCTGCGCCGTGACGTGCGCCTGTTCCGTCTGGACCGGGTCCTGGAACTGACCGTGCTGCCCTACGCCGCCCAGGTGCCCGAGGGTGTGGGCCGTCGTGACCTGTCCGGTGGTGTGCTCCAGCGCTCGGACCTGGACACCGAGGTGACCCTGGACCTGGAGCCGACCGCCCGTTGGGTGACCGAGGACTACGTGTGCGAGTCGGTGGCCGATCTGCCCGACGGAAGGGTCCGCGCCACCCTGCGGACCCCCGCCCCCGCCTGGGTGGTGAGGCTCGCGTTGCGTCTGGGAGCACGGGGGCGTGTGGTGGCCCCGGCGGAACTCGCAGAGGAGGTTCGGGCGGAGGCGAGGCGGACGCTGGAGCACTATCGAAGGCCCTGGAGTTCGTGAGGACCCTCGAAGGCATGTCGGCGTCCTGGTAGGGGTCGGACGTTTTCTCCGAGGCGAAATGGAGATCATGTCGGAAGCGCTAGGGTTGGAGGGTGATCATCCTCGCTGTCCTGTTCGGTGCGGCCGTGACCGGACTCACCGCCATCGGTCTGCTGGTGCTGCGTACGCGCCGTGCCACGGGCACGTTGTCGACGACGGCGGCACGGGCCTTGGAGAAGTGCCGGGCGAGTGGCGCGAGCCCGCGTGAGGGCATCGGCCGAAGTGGTGCGGGGGCATGATGGCCTCGCGTCCGAATGCGCGTACCATCGAAGACGCTTGGTCGCGCCCCACAGAGAGGTAGAACCATGGGACCGTTCAACGGACCTACCATCGCCATTCTGGTGATCCTGGCCCTTCTCCTGTTCGGAGCCAAGAAGCTTCCGGACCTGGCCCGTTCCCTGGGGCGCAGCGCGCGCATCCTCAAGGCGGAGAGCAAGGGCCTGATCGACGAGGACAACGAGACCGAGGGCACCGACGGCGGCCGCGATCAGCAGGCCTCCCGGCACAACGCCTCCGAGGAGCCGCAGCAGCCCCGCCAGCAGGGGTACCCGCAGCTGCCTCCCGGCCAGCGCATCGTCAACGAGTCCGGTGAGACCACGAACCGCACCTACGGCAGCTAGCCGCGAAAGCGGTGCCGGCCGAGCCCGGGCCGGTGCCCGGTCGGCGTGGGACGCGAGCGTCTTGGACGTGGGGACGTGGACGCGTACGAGAACCCCGCGGCCGGGTGATGACCGCCCATGCCGTCCCGGGGCGATCACGGCGCGTGGGACGGCCGGGGCACGTGGTACGGCTGCCCGCCGACGGCGCGGGCCGAAGGAGACGAGAGAGTGACCGAAAGGGCACGGCGTCGGGACAACCCCGAGGCCCGGATGCCGCTCATGGATCACCTGCGTGAGCTGCGCAACCGCCTGTTCAAGGTGATGATAGCCCTGACCCTGGGCTGTGTGGTCGGTTACCTGGTCTACGACCAGGTGTGGGACTTCCTCAAGGCGCCCTACTGTTCGCTGCCCGAGTCCGAAGCGGTCGACTCCGAAGGATGCTCCCTCATCGTCACCGGGCCCTTCGACGCCTTCTTCGTGGCCTTCAAGGTCTGGCTGTTCGTGGGCGCGCTCGTCTCCGCTCCCTTCTGGATGTACCAGCTGTGGGCCTTCGTCGCCCCGGCGCTGCACACGCGTGAGAAGCGCTACGCCTACATCTTCGCCCCGCTGGCGGCCCTGCTGTTCGCGCTCGGCGCGGCCCTGGCCTACTACATCACCTCCTACGCCCTGACCATGCTCTTCGGGTTCCTGCCCGAGGACGCGTTGACCTTCCTCACCATCGGTCAGTACCTCGACTACATGGTCATCATGATGGTCATGTTCGGTGTGGGGTTCGTGCTGCCGTTGCTGGTGGTCCTGCTCAACCTCGCGGGGGTCCTGCCGCACGCGACCCTCGCCAAGTGGCGCCGGGTCATCATCTTCTGCGCGTTCCTGGTCGCGGCCATCATCACTCCCGCCGAGCCGATCTCGATGCTCGCCCTGGCCGTGCCCCTGGTGCTGCTCTTCGAACTGGCCGAACTGTTCGCCTTCCTCAACGACCGGCGTAGGCGCCGGGAGGATCCCTACGCGGACCTGGACGACGACGAGATCTCCCAGCTCGACGAGACGCCCTCGCCTCTGGACGGCCCCGACGTCGGGGAACAGTCCGGAAAACGCACCTGAAGAACCCGGGCCACAGGTTAGGGTCGAGCGGTGGGACGTCCGATGGCGCCGTCCCAACCGGTCCGGGACCCCGGCCGGGAACGGTTGTCGGGAAGAGGAAGTGCGATGAGCGAGCAGGCCGAGGCCAGGCGGGAGCTCCCGCCTGAGGCCATGGGCAACGAGAAGTGGCACGACACCACCGACGCGGTCTGGATGCGGTCCTCCCTCTCGAAGGACGAGTCCGAGGCGGTGGTCGAGGTCGCCACCTTCGATGACGGCTTCCGTGCGGTGCGTGACGGGAAGTCCCCCGAGAAGGGAACGCTGTTCTTCACCCCCGCCGAGTGGGAGGCCTTCGTCCTGGGCGCCCGGGACGGTGAGTTCGACATCCCCGAGGAGTACCTCACCGAGGAGGAACGCCGCATCCAACGCGGTGAGGTCGACGTCGAGGTGGCTTGGGTACCCTCTCCGCTCAACACCCCCAAGGCGATGGAGGAGTACCACCGTCGCCAACGCGAGGAGGCGAAGGGCGGACGGGCCGACGGCTCCTGAGGACCCCTCGCGCACCCCGGCGCGAGTGCGGGTGCACGTCGAGGTCCCACGACCCTCGTCACCTCCGTCTTCCAGGTAGCAAGGATCCGTATGCCCCCTCACATCGCCCTTCTGGTCAACCCGCACTCCGGTCGGCGCCGCGCGGCCGTGACGGGGGTGCGTCTCAAGGAGGCGCTGCGCGAAGCAGGAGCGCGTGTGCACGTCTACACGGGTCGCTCGGCGGTCGACAGTCGCCGCCTGGCCCGTCTGGCGGCCTCCGACCGTCCCGACGCCCTGGTGGCCGTGGGCGGTGACGGCCTGGTCCATCAGGCACTACAGGCGGTGGTGGGCACAGGTGTGCCCCTGGCCGCCGTCCCCGCGGGGACCGGCAACGACATCGCCCGTGCCTTCGGCCGCCCGCGCGGTTCGGCCGGTGACGTGGCCGCCGCGATCCTGAGGCGTCGTACCCGGCCCGCCGACGTCGTGCGGCTGAGTCTGGCCGACGGCACGCATCGCTACTTCCTCAGCGTTCTGGCCTGTGGTTTCGACGCCCGCGTCAACGAGCGGGTCAACGGTTTCAGGTTCCGTTTCGGTCGGGCCGGATACGTGGCCGGGCTCCTGGCGGAGTTGCGCTCCTTCCGTCCCATCGACTTCGAGATCGACGTGGACGGACGCCGCATCGCCGAACCGGGGATGCTCGTCGCGGTGGGCAACACCGCCGCCTACGGCGGTGGCATGCGCGTGTGTCCCGAGGCCGAGCCGGACGACGGCCTCGTCGACGTGGTCTTCGTGCGCCAGGTGGGACTGGGCCGTTTCCTGCGGGTGTTCCCGCGCGTGTTCGGTGGGGGACACATCGGACTGGGCGAGGTGGTGGCCGAACGTGGGCGTACCGTTACCATTCGTGCCGATTCGGGTGCGGCCTACGCCGACGGGGAACGCATGGGAGAGCCGCCACTGGTGTGCGAAGTCGTGCCCAAAGCGGTCGAGATGCTGGAACTGACCTCATAGGCTGGAAACCATATGAGTAGTCATGCTGAGCGGTATGCCGCCTTCCGTCGGCGCCAAGGGGCTTCCAGCGCCGCGATCGAGGCCTTTCAGGGCCTCTACGGGTTCGAGTTCGACCCGTTCCAGATCAGGGCCTGCAAGGCCCTGGAGAACGGCCATGGAGTGCTGGTGGCCGCGCCGACCGGTTCCGGCAAGACCGTGGTCGGGGAGTTCGCCGTGCACCTGGCCCTGGCCGAGGGCACCAAGTGCTTCTACACCACTCCCATCAAGGCACTGTCCAACCAGAAGTACAACGACCTGGTCAGACGCTACGGCACCGAACAGGTCGGACTGCTGACCGGGGACAACAGCATCAACGGCGAGGCCCCGGTGGTGGTGATGACCACCGAGGTGCTGCGCAACATGCTCTACGAGGGCTCGGCGACCCTCGGCGGGCTGGCCTATGTGGTGATGGACGAGGTGCACTACCTCGCCGACCGTTTCCGCGGCGCGGTCTGGGAGGAGGTGATCATCCACCTGCCCGAGTCGGTGCGCATGGTCGCCCTGTCGGCCACCGTCAGCAACGCCGAGGAGTTCGGTGAGTGGCTCCAGCAGGTGCGCGGTGACACCACCGTCATCGTCGACGAGAAACGCCCCGTACCGCTGTGGCAGCACGTCATGGTCGGCAACCGTATCCACGACCTGTTCGTGAACGTGGAGGAGGAGTCCACCGTCGACTCCGGGGAGGAGTCGCGAGGCCGCGGGAACAAGCGCAGACGCGAGCGTCGACGCCAGGGCGGGCGACCCCGCGAGATCGAGGTGGGAGGGCAGAGACTGCACATCAACCCGCGCCTGATCCGCATGGCCGAGGACGACTCGCGCCTGACCCAACTGGCCAACCGCCGTCGCCATCCGCAGACGCGTGCCCGTGGCAACGTGCGCCCCCGCTCCCGGTTCGCCCCGCCCTCACGCCCCACCGTCATCGAGGAGTTGGACGACGAGGGGCTGCTGCCCGCGATCACCTTCGTCTTCAGCCGCGCGGGCTGCGACGAGGCCGTCCGCCAGTGCGTGTCGGCCGGGTTGGTGCTCACCACCCCGGAGGAGGCCGACGAGATCCGCGAGTACGCCGAGACCAGATGCGCGGACATCCCCGCCTCCGACCTGGCCGTGCTCGGTTTCGACCAGTGGATACGCGCCCTGGAGGCGGGCATCTCCGCTCACCACGCCGGAATGTTGCCCACCTTCAAGGAGATCGTCGAGCACCTGTTCTCCCGGGGGCTCATCCGCGCGGTGTTCGCCACCGAGACCCTGGCGCTGGGCATCAACATGCCCGCCCGCACCGTGGTCATCGAAAAACTCGACAAGTGGAACGGTGAGACGCACGCCCCGCTCACCCCGGGTGAGTACACCCAGCTCACCGGACGCGCCGGGAGGCGCGGCATCGACGTGGAGGGCCACGCGGTGGTGATCTGGCAGGCCGGCACCGACCCCGAGACGATCGCCAGCCTGGCGGGGACGCGCACCTATCCGCTCAACTCCAGTTTCCAACCGTCCTACAACATGGCGGTCAACCTGGTCGGCCAGGTCGGTCGTCAGCGCAGCCGCAACATGTTGGAGGCCTCCTTCGCCCAGTTCCAGGCCGACCGCGCGGTGGTCGGCCTGGTCAAGCAACTGCGCAAGCACGAGGAGGCGTTGGAGGGCTATGCCGAGGCCGCCACGTGCCACCTGGGCGATTTCATGGAGTACGCCTCGCTGCGTCGTGCCCTGAGCGACCGTGAGGCCGTGCTCTCCAGGAACCGTTCGCTCCGACGCCGGGACGAGGCCCTGGAGAGTCTGGAGAAGCTGCGTACCGGCGACATCATCCGCATCCCCTCAGGGCGTCACTCCGGCCACGCGGTGGTGTTGGATCCGGGGTTGAGGCTCGACCTGCCCGCGCCGCTGGTGCTCACCGTGGACAAGCAGGTCAAACGGATCAACGCCAGTGACTTCACCGTTCCGGTGCGTCCGTCCGGACGCATGCGCGTGCCCAAGTCGTTCTCGGCGAAGTCGCCGCGTTCGCGTCAGGACCTGGCCTCCACGCTGCGCAACAAGCTCAGGGAGCAGGGCTCCGACCCCCTCTACGAACGGGGAAGGCGCGACGCGGGCGAGGACGCCGAGGTACTGCGGTTGCGTGCCGAGCTGCGTGCCCACCCCTGCCACGGATGCGCCGACCGTGAGGACCACGCCCGCTGGGCCGAGCGCTACTTCCGCCTGCGCAAGGAGACCGAAGGTCTGCGTCGCCGGGTGGAAGGGCGTTCACACGTCATCTCACGCACCTTCGACCGCGTGTGCGGGGTCCTGGAGGACCTGGAATACCTGTCGGGGGAGGAGGTCTCCGAGGAGGGGACGCGCCTGGCCAAGATCTACTCGGAGCTGGACCTGCTCGTGGCCGAGTGCCTGCGACGGGAGCTGTGGAAGGACCTGACCCCGGTGGAGATGGCGGCCTGCGTCGCCGCACTCGTCTACGAGGCCCGCCGCGGGGACGACGCCTATCCGCGCCTGCCCGGTGGACGGATCGACGAGACGCTCGCGGAGATGGTGCGTCTGTGGGGCGAGCTCAGTGAGGTCGAGTCCCGGCATCGGGTGTCGTTCCTGCGTCAGCCGGACCTGGGCTTCGTGTGGACGGCTCATCGGTGGGCCGCCGGCGACCGGTTGGACGCCATCCTGCGCCAGGCCGACATGCCCGCGGGCGACTTCGTGCGCACCGCCAAGATGTTGGTGGACATGCTGGGCCAGATCGCCGGGGCCACCGGCGACGCGCAGGTGCGTTCCACCGCGCGCAAGGCCGGTGACCTCGTCCGTCGCGGGGTCGTGGCCTACTCCTCGTTCGCGTGAGGGGAGCATCCGGCGACGTCGCGACCGTGACGTCGCCGGATCCCTTCCGCGATCGGATGCGCCCGGTCACCCCCTGAAGCCCTCGCCCCCGCCATGCGCGGGCCCGGCCCCGTGACGGCGGTGCGCACGGGCACGGCCGGTGGAACACCCGGACCCACCAGGGTGTTGGACGCGATGGCGACCCCGGTGGACGAAGAGGCGGACGGATAGGGGCATCATGGAAGGACACGGGACCCTTGGGGCCTGTAGTTCGTAAAACACCTGAAACGAGGCTCGAACAGTGCTGCGCACCCTGATCAACGGCAAGATCCACCGCGCCACGGTCACACAGGCCGACCTGCACTATGTCGGATCGGTCACGATCGACGCCGACCTGATGGACGCCGCCGACATCGTCGACGGCGAACAGGTCCACATCGTCGACATCGACAACGGCGCCCGTCTGGTGACCTACGCCATCACCGGTGAGCGCGGCAGCGGCGTCATCGGTATCAACGGTGCCGCGGCACGGCTGGTCAGCCCCGGCGACCTGGTGATCATCATCTCCTACGCCCAGCTCACCGAGGCCGAGCGTGCCGAGCACGTCCAGCACATCGTGCACGTGGACCGGGACAACAGGATCATCGCCCTGGGCGACGACCCCGCCGAGCCCGTTCCGGGAAGCGAGCTGGTCTCGGGCCGGTGACCCCGCACCGGCCGCCGACGACCGCACGCAAAAGGGTCCGGAGTCCCTCGCCGTGGCCGGTTCCGGCCTGATCGGCCCGCCCGATGCCGGGTATGTCCAAGGTCGGCATGGACGACACAGGGGACGAGGAACAGCGCCGGATCGCCGAGCACATCGAATGGCAGAAACAGGGTGCCTGGGTGGTCCTGTGGGGTCCCTACACCCGTTGCTTCTGGGCGTTCGCGTGCTGGCCGGTGATCCCTGAGAACGGTGTCGTCATCAGCGCCGACGATCCGCACGTTCTGTACTCGGAGATGCGCTACGTCGAACGGGAACACGATTTCCTGCGGTGGCGTTACGGGCGCGGCTGAACCGATGCCCGCAAGGAGGGTGTCCCGTCCCGCTATGGTCGGTCTTTCCTCCCTCAGGCTACGATTCCTCTTTTGGTGGGATGAATCGTAAGGGTGGATGCGTGTCGGTACATACTGCTCGGCTCAGGGGCGACCTCACGGAAGAGGCACGGGCCCGGCTCCAACGTCGTACCGTCCTGGCCCTCATGCTCGCCCAGGTCGCCGGCGGTGTCGGGATGGGGTCCATGCTCGCCGTCGGCGCTCTCATCGCCCTGGAACTGACCGGTTCCGACGCCTGGTCGGGGGCGCCCACCACCATGATCACCCTGGGCGCGGCGTTGTTCGCCCTGCCCCTGGCCTCCCTGGCCGCCAGGCACGGGCGTCGTCCCGGTCTCACGGCGGGGTGGGTCCTGGGCGTGCTCGGCGGCACCGTCGCCATCATCGCCACGATGCTGGGCACCTTCGTGTTCTTCCTGGTGGGCATGGTGCTGATCGGTTCGGGGACCGCCACCAACCTCCAGGCCCGGCACGCCGCCGCAGATCTGGCCTCCGAGAGGAGCCGTGGCAGGGACCTGTCCATCGTGGTGTGGGCCACCACGGTCGGATCGGTCCTGGGCCCCAACCTGATCGCTCCCAGCGGAAGGGTGGCGGCGTTCCTGGGGCTGCCCGAACTCCTGGGGCCGGTGCTGTTCACCACGGCCGGCTTCTCCCTGGGGGCGGTGCTGACCTTCGTGCTGCTGCGCCCGGATCCGCTCGTGACGGCCGTCGCCGCGCGGCCCCGGGACGGCGGTACCCCGCAGGTACGGTTGTCCGTGCTCGGGGCGCTGAGAGTGATCGGGTCCGTTCCCCGAGCCCTGCTCGCGGTGGCGGGCATCGTGGTCAGTCACACGGTCATGGTCGGGGTCATGACCATGACCCCGGTGCACATGTCGCACCACGGCTCGGCGCTGACGGTGATCGGGTTGACCATCTCCCTGCACATCGCCGGTATGTACGCGCTGTCGCCGGTGGTGGGATGGCTCACCGACCGGTTCGGTCGGGTGTCGATGCTGATGACCGGTCAGGTGGTCCTGGTGGTCTCCGCCGCGGTGGCCGGGACGGCGGGAGACGACGAGGTCCTGGTGACGGTCGGGCTGGTCCTGCTGGGACTGGGATGGTCGTTCGGTCTGGTGTCGGGGACGGCTCTGCTGGCCGACTCCCTGGACGCCGAGGTCCGTCCCCGAGCCCAAGGCGTCAGCGACCTGGTCATGAACCTGGGTGGTGCCGCCGGTGGCGCGCTGTCGGGTGTGGCGCTGGTCCAGGTCGGGTTCGGGGGTCTCAACCTCTTCGCGGCCCTGCTCACCCTGCCGGTGTTCGTGCTCGCCCTGCGCGCGGGCAGGGCGCGGCGCGACCGTGACACGAGGCCCGCTCCCACGGGGTGAAGGCCTCGGCGTGGTGGAGGCGGGCGGATCTTTACCGAAAACGCCCGTCGATCTCCACCCGAAACCGGGTTCGCGGCGTTACCGTACAGGCGTGAAGCGCCTCTCCGGACCGAGCAGGTGACCGGTTGGCGGATCCGCGCTGATGAAAGGTGTTCCCAGTGTCCGATCGCGAACCCGAGGACGTGACGGGGGAGCAGCCGGGGCGGCATCGGGACCCGGTGAACCGTCATCCGCCCGAGGAGTGGCGACCGGGCGATCCGGGCGACCCCCTCATGGGGGGACGACAACCCCTGGGGGAACCGCCGCACGGCAGATCGGGTCCCGAACCTCCGGTGAACCGTCATCCGCCCGAGGAGTGGCGACCGGGCGATCCGACCGACCCCCTCACGGAGGGACGGCGCCCTTTGGGAGAGCCGCCGCGCGGGCACCCCGGCCACATGCCCTCCGTGGGACGGCACGCCGCGGGGCCCAAGACCACGGGTGCGCACGCCCACCAGGGGCCCTCCGCCGAGGACCCTCCCCCGCGGAACGGCACTCCCTCCGAGAGCGGCCTCCCCGCAGGGGAGCACACAGGTTCGCCTCCCGAGAAGACGGGCGGTGAGCTGTCCGAGGGGCCCAACGGTCCCGGACAGGCCGGCTACGAGAGCGCCGGTTACGCCCCCGGGCATGGGGAGAGCGATGGTGAGGGCACGCCTCCCCGCCCGTCCGCCGGACCGGCGCGGGGCGGCGGCCCTGCTCAGGGGCCCGGCCACGACCCGGACACGGACCCGGGCGGCCCCGCGCGGGACGGTCACGGGACGGGAGAGACCGAGGCCGTTCCCTGGGGCAGGATCTTCGGGGTCGGCTGCGGTGTGGCCCTGCTCGTCCTGTTCATCTCGGGCGTCGTCATCACGATCGCCCTGTTCGTGGCCTGAGGGCGGGGTCGAGACCGACGCCCCGCCGCTCAGGGCGCCAGGGCCGGATCACGCAGCCACTCGACCAGTTCCTGCTGCCGCTCCCCGTCGCACTTGAGCGGGCACGTGGTGCAGTACCCGTGTTCGGGATCGCCCTTGTAGTCGAAGCAGCACGTACCGCGCACCGCCCAGGTCCCGCGTAGGTGGTCCGGGGCGAAGGGGAACAGGCGGGGCCGTCTACGGGTCACCGCCCCGGCCTCGATCACCGCGTCCCCCAGCCGGGTGGCCAGATCCCAGGCCTGTTCGGCGTCCCGTCCCAGATACCGGGCCGGGTTGAGCATGTAGAAGTGCAGGGTGTCGAGCACCCATCCCCACAGGGTGCGCTTGCCCGCGCGCGAGTGCGCGTGCAAGGCGTCGAGGAGGGGCTCGAACGTGGCGAACAAGGATGCGGCGACGATGCGCAGCTGATCGTCCTCGTCCCTGGCGACGATCGTGGCGGGATGGTCGACCGCGGGGTCGTCCGGCAGGACCACCATACGGGTGTCGACCAGTGTGGGCGTGCCGAACCGGGACCGGACGGTGTCCCAGGGCAGGTAGAGCGTGTGAGGGGTCAGCAGGGGAGCGCGCCCTGTCAGGTACAGCGACGCCGAGACCAGGAAGATCGGTTCGCGCAGGGTGACACGCAGGAAGTTCGTGGCGGCGGGGAGCCGGTGGCCCGGGCCGTGCTCGGTCTTGAGCTTGTCGAACAGGACCGGCAGCCAGCCGTCCTGGGCCAGGACGCCGGCCTGGTACCAGTGCACGTCGGCCACCGGGGAGGAGTGGAGTTCCTCCAGGGAGAGCAGGTCGGGCAGGGGCGCGAACTTCAGCTGTTCACAGGTGTCGCGGAACGCGTCGAACAGGTCTGTCTTCACCGCGTGAACCTGCCCTTCTCGCACAGTGTCGTGACATCCGGGAAGAGTGTGATCGCAGTGACCTATGTGCGACGGGTTCCTGCGTCTCTTAAGTGAGGCTACCCTAACGAGCTCTGATGTCGCAATGATCGTTCCCCGCCCCCGCCTCGGGATCCTGGACGAGGAACGGCAGGTCCGGGCGCTCCCGCCCGGTGAGGGACGGGGCCGCCGCCGGGCGAGGCGGGACCGCGCGAGGCCCATCGGTGGCGGTGGGCGAAGCGGTCCGGCAGGTCGTCGGGGATCGATGAGGAAGACCGGGATCACCGTCGCTGAACGGTGGGGCGGGTGGGGGCGGGGACTTCCGACAGGGGATCTTCGGCGAACACCCGGGCACGTCCGCGCCGACGGTCGAGCACCGGGTGCCCGGCCGTGGCCACCTCTGTGGGACCGCCGGCCGTGTCGGCAGAACGCGGCCGAAGGTGCGGCCGGCCGGGAGCGGGAGGTACCGGGCGGGCTGCCGGGCGGAAGGTCAGGTGTCGACGGGGTTCGACCGAGGACGGGGCGCGACGGTGTCGGGCAGGAGGGTCACGCCGCACAGGGTCGGTGGCGGGGCCCCAGGGCACTGCCACGGGCGGGCGCGGGGTCGGGGGCGGCGTGTCGGGAGGCAGCGGCATTCGTACCCGTGGTCGGTCCCCCTTGTCTTCTTCCGGTGTGCGGACGGGGGCGACGTGGGCACGCAGGCCCGGGGCAGGGCGTTTTGAGGCGCGTTCTGAGGCCGCGACCGGACACCCGTGGTCGGGTGCCCGGACCCGAACCCCGATGCCCCGGGGAGATCAGCGCACCGACACCAGGTGGTGTCGCGAGAGCACGGACACGATCTGCGCCGCGCGACCGGGGTCCACCCCCGCGTGCCGGGCGAGTTCGTCCACGCTCAGCTCCCGGTGCTCGGCGATCGCCTCCAGGACCGGTGCGACCACGGCCGGGAACCGGTAGCGCCGTCCGCCCACCGTGACCGCCACCCGCTCCCCCTCGTGGGACAGCGGCGGTGGCAGGATCGGCACGAACTCCACCCGGGCCTCGGGAGGCGGCGCCCCCTCCTCCACCGGCCACGGCAGCGAGAACGAGGTCCGGCGAGGAAAGCGCGCGTCGCGCTCGGCCAGGAAGTCGTCCAGGTCCTGTTCCTCGGCCAGCTCCGTCATCCGGGCCAGCAGTTCCGCCAGGTGTTTGCGCCCTACCTCCGGTTCGGAGAAACGCGGAAGGTCCCTGCGGAACACCTCCTCCTCGAAGAGCCTCCGCACCAGCGCTTCGGCCCACTCCACGCCGGTCGCCCGGGTGAAACCGAAGGTCAGGTGCATGCTCACCTCGCCGGTGCCGGTCACCGTGTGCCACCAACCGCGGGGCACGTGGATGACCTGGCCGGGCCGCAGCACGCCCTCCCACACCGTGTGCAGTTCGCCGTCGGCGTCGCGTGGTGGTGTGTGGGCGTGGTCCACGTCGTTCTTCATGGGGTACGGCCGCGATCCGGGGCCGTGCACCTGCCAGTGCTTGGTGCCCTCCACCTGCACGATCACGGTGTCGTGGTCGTCCCAGTGAGTGTCGAAACCGCGTGACTCGCCCCAGATCAGGTACAGGTTGGCCTGTGCTCGCTCACGCACCAACCGCATCAGGTCGTCGGCCGCCGCGCCCACCGGTGGGTGCATGCGGTCCAGGCCGTCCAGGACCAGGCTCGCCCCCGTCCGCAGTTCCCGATACAGGGCCTCGGGGCGCACCATCCGCCGCTCGCTCCGGGAGGAGATCACCGGCTCGGTGTAGTGGTCGAGGGGGACCGGGGTCCCGTCCCGGTGCAGGCGCAGTCTCGGCGGCTCGGGGGAACACGTGGCCAGGAGCCGGTTGAGGTCGTCGAAGGTCAGCAGCGAACGTACCGCGTCCACGCCCAGGTCGGCGAAGACGAACTCCTCCGACAGACGTGTGGTCAGGGACTCCCGACCCACGGCGTCGCACAGCGTCCGGGTGAACAGATGGCCGGGATCACTCACGGCGCGTCCTTTCCGTGCGTGGTCAGGGCCCCGCCCGGCCAGGGGGGAACGGGCCGGGCGGGACGTCTGTCAGATGAAGTCGGAGCTGGAGTCGGTGCCGTCGCTGTCACCGCCCGCGGTGATGTCGCGGGAGGTCACCTCCGCCAGGTCCTCGACCTCGACCTCGATCGGGTCCATGGGAACCACACCTCGCTTTCTGTGCGCTGTTCTTCTTGGCAGGACCGCGCTCACGCTCAACGTGCCGACAGTCCCGTTCGATGGGCCGCGAACGCGTGCGCGTCGGCGGCCAGTCCCACCGCCCTGCTGACGGCGCGTGGACCGTGGCCCACATCGCGCTCGTACCGGAGCAGGACCGGTGGGCGTCCCTCCTCCCCAGCCGCGGCCAGCAACGCCGCGCACATCTTGCGCGGGTGGGCGGCGTCGGTGCGGGTGTCACCGTGGAACCCGGTGAGCAGGACACCGGGCAGGCGTCGGCCGGGCGCGTGCACCGCCTCCTCCAGCGCCCGGTGGTAGGGGGAGTAGGACAGCAGGGCGGCGAAGTCCTCGGGGTCGGCCACGGTGCCGAACTCGCGGGTCCACATCCGCCCCAGGCCCATGCGCTCGAACCGGACCATGTCCGCCAGCGGTGCGGAGGCGATCACGGCCTCGCACAGGTCCGGGCGCGCGGTCGCGGCGGCCAGGACGAGCAGTCCGCCGGCCGAGCCGCCCGACAGGCACAGTTGCCGGCGGGTGCAGGCGCCGGAGGCGACCAGGGCGTCCGCCGCGGCCACCAGGTCCTGGACGGCGCGTGGCTTGTTCCGCCGCGCGCCGGCCAGGTGCCACTCACGGCCGGAGTCACCGCCTCCGCGCACGTGGGCGACCGCGTACCGGCCTCCCACGAGCAGCCAGGCCAGTACCGTCGCGCTGAACCCGAACCGTCGAGGGCGTCCGAATCCGCCGTAGGCGTGCAGGATGGTCGGTCCCGGACCGGAAGGCCGAAGGTCCGGTCCCGCGCCGTCGACGGCGGTGAACACCGTCACCGGGACCCGGGTGCCGTCCTCGGAACGGCACCAGAGCACGGTGCGCCTCACGGGCGGGGAGGAGGCGATCCCGCCCGTGTCGGAGGGCCAGGGCCGCGTACCACGCCCGTCGGGCGGCAGACGCAGTACGCGCTGTTGCGTGGCCACGTCCGCGTATCCCAGGTACACCGATCCGTCCGGCCCGGTCACGGGGTCGGAGACCATTCCCTCTCCGGGCAGTTCCACCGCGCGGAGCCGCCGGCCCGTACGGGCGTCATGGACCGCGGCCTCACTGATCCCCAGTCGGGTGCGGCAGACCAGCAGCGCCGGAGTCGCACCGGGACCCTCCGCGCACGGTGCGAAGGCGTCCAGGGTGGCCCCGTTCTCCTCGGGCACCACCTCGCGCCAGTGCTCCACACCCGGCTCCCCGGGGGAGACCACGCAGATCCGTCGCCAGGGCGCGCCCAGGGTGGTACGGAGGTAGAGCAGCCCGTCGGCGCCCAGACGGGCCTCGGTCTCGGCCTCGACGCCCACCTGGACGGGTCTGAGAACGGGACGCTCCGGCGCGGTCCGGTCCAGGTCGGCCAACCACAGGTCCGTGCGGTGCCCGGTGCCGTGGCTCTCGGTCACCAGCAGCCATCTGTCGCCCAGGACCCGCACCCCGGGCACGGTGTCGGGCGCGGTGCAGGCGTGGACGAGTCTTTCGGTCCCGTCCGCGATCCGGCGCAGCCACACACCGCGGACGCCGCGTTCTCCGTCCCGGCGTACGTAGTAGAAGGAGGAGACGCCCTCGGGAACCCACGCCACGTGGGAGTAGCGCACACCCCGCACGGGCGGTCCGACCTGCTCACCGGTGTCGGTCCGCAACACCCGCAGACCGCCGCGCTCCACGCCCCCCGAGGAGGTCTGCACCGCGACCAGGCTCCCGTCCGGCCCGGGTTCCCAGGCGTCCAGGGTGGTGCGTCCGGACGGATCCTCGGCCGCGGGGTCGTACAGGGTGCGCACGGTCCCGTCGTCGGTCAGGGCGACCAGGCGCGGGTGCTCGGTCCCGGCGGGGCGCACGGTGGCGAACGCGGTTCCGGCTCGGTGGACGGGCGGACTCCACAGGTCGGTCTCCACCAGGGAACGGATCAGCGTGGCCAGGCGTTCGCGCAGGGGCCAGGTGGCGGCCTCGCGCTCGTACTCGCTGCTCCGCTCCTCCAGCCACCGCAGGGTCCGGGGGGATTCGGCGGCCTCCAACCACCGGTAGGGATCGGCGACGGGTCGACCATGCAGTGTGTCGATGACGGGTGCCGGCTCGGGGGCGAGGGCGGCTCCGTGGGCTCGATTACGCACCATCACATCGTTGGGGTGCGTTGAGCCGAGGGTCAAGGAAGAGATGCCTCACCCTCGGCGATATGACTGTGACCCTGGAGGAAGGTTTGTCGTCGTGACCCTGCACGAACGCCCCTGCTCCAGGGTGCGCGCACGCGCCCTTCCGGGGCCGAGGGAAAGGGAGGGGCGGGGTCGGTCGGGCGCCGAGGCGGAAGGGCGCGAGAGAGGAGAGGGTCTTCTGGGTTCCCGCGGTGGACGTCGTGGTCCACGCCGGTACCGGAAGGCCCTCGCCGCCGGTGTGCGGGCGGGGCGGGCGTCACCGCCCTCCCCGCCCGCCGCCCTCAGGAGTTGTCCGGGTGGCCGATGGCCAGGCCCGTCTCCTGGTCGAAGAAGTGCAGTTGGCTGACGTCGACCGACAGGCTGATCAGGCGGCCCGGACGCACGTCGCTGCGGGGGCTCACGCGGGCGGTGAACAGCGACTTGCCGCCGCCCAGCGGCAGGGACGCCTCGTCCGAGTCCCCCTCCTCGCCCGCGGCGTCCTTGGCCAGGGCCGCCGCGTCCTCGTGGCGTACCGGTGGGGCGTCCACGGTGAAGATCACGTTGATCTCGGTGCCCAGCTCCTCGGTCACCCCCGCGGTCACCTGGATGCGCGGATCGCCGTTGCCGTCGAGCTCGGCGTCGTTGAAGTCCGAGGGGCGGATACCCAGGATGAGGCTACGGCCCAGGTACTCGCGCAGCTTCGGACGCGAGTCCAGGACGCTCACCGGGACGGGGAGCTTGTGCTCGGCGAAGGTGAGCACCGCGCCGTCCCCCTCACGGACCAGCTCGGCGTCGACGAAGTTCATCGCCGGAGACCCGATGAACCCGGCCACGAACAGGTTGACGGGGGAGTCGAACAGGCGCTTGGGGGTGTCCACCTGCTGGAGACGACCGTCGCGCAGCACCGCGACCCGGTCGCCGAGGGTCATCGCCTCGATCTGGTCGTGGGTGACGTAGACGGTGGTCACGCCCAGACGATCGTGGAGCTGGTTGAGGGAGGCGCGCATCTGCACACGCAGCTTGGCGTCCAGGTTGGACAGCGGCTCGTCCATGAGGAACGCGCGCGGCTCGCGCACGATCGCACGGCCCATGGCCACACGCTGGCGCTGGCCACCGGAGAGCGCGCCCGGCTTGCGCTTGAGGTAGGGCTCCAGACCGAGCATCTCGGCCGCCTCCTTCACGCGCCGGGCGATCTCGGGCTTGGCGACCTTGCGCAGCTTCAGGCCGAAGGCCAGGTTCTGCTCGACGGTCATGTGCGGGTAGAGCGCGTAGTTCTGGAAGACCATCGCGATGTCGCGGTCCTTGGGCGGACGGTCGTTGACGATCTCGTCGCCGATGACCAGCGTGCCCGCCGAGATCTCCTCCAGTCCGGCGATCATGCGCAGGGCGGTGGACTTACCGCAGCCCGAGGGGCCGACGAGCACCATGAACTCGCCGTCCTCGATCTTCAGATTCAGGTTGTCCACGGCCTTGACATCGCCGCCGTAGATCTTGTCGACGCCCTCAAGGACGATCTCCGCCATGGTCATCAGCTCCTGGGTCGGGTCGTGGAAAAGGCGACACGGATCCGGTGGGACCCTCGCCACGCCTTCCGATGCTTTCGAACTTGATCGAAATGAGTTGTTCTACTGATCACATCAGACACGATCTTGATCAGAAAGTCCATACTCGCGTCGGTGTCGATCTGATGGAGGTCGGCCGTCCACCCCGTCGACCCGGCTGGCGTGGCGGCCCCAGGTGCGTTAGCCTGTCCGACGGTTCATCACTTTCTTCCCTCCGGGCCCTCGGGCCGGCGGCCACGACACGGCAGCCGGGTTGAGGCATCGGGTCGGGGAGTCTGGGTAACCTAACGACCAGTCCAGCACTGGACGGACCGGTTATGCGGCCCCCACTCGTCCGATCGGACGCTGCATCACGCGCCAGGTGCAGCCGGGATCGGGTGAGGGGCGGAGCACCGTGACCGGGCGGGGGGTTGGACCCGGAAAAGGCCCGAACATCCAGTAGACAACGGTCTTCCGAGCTCGCCGCCGACGGGACGGAGCCGGTCCGAAGGGTGGCACGGGCCTTTTCCGCGTCCCCCCATATGCTGATCGCGAGCACTTCACCGGTCAGCGGAAAGCGAGCATCCCACGTGGTCGCCGAGCACACCGATCAGGGCCATGCCCCCGGCCCCGACAGGCCCTCGCCGGAACCGGCGGCAGGGGAGCGTGCGGTGGCCCCGGCGCGCTCCCACGTCCTCGCACCGGGACACCGGTGGGGTCGGGCCGACATGCCGTGGCGCGTCCTGGCCGCGGCCGGATCGGGGCTGGCCCAACTCCTGGCGCTGCCGCCGTACGGCCTGTGGTGGCTGGGACCGCTCAGCGCCGCCCTGCTCGCCTTCGCCGTCGCCGGGGCCCGCGTGCGCGACGCCGCCTGGCTCGGCGCCCTGTCCGGGGCCGCGCTCATGGTGCCGTTGGTGCGCTGGCAGGACATCTTCGGCATCGACGTGTGGCTGGCCATCGCGGCCGCCGAGACCGTGTACTTCCTTCCCATGGCGATGGGGCTGGCTCTGGTCATGAGGCTGCCCGGGTGGCCGGTGTGGACCGCGGCCCTGTGGGTGCTCCAGGAGGCGGTGCGCGCCCGTTGGCCCCTGGGGGGCTTCCCCTGGGGCAAGCTCGCCTTCGCCCAACCCGACACACCCTTCGTGGGCTACGCGGCACTGGGATCCTCGGCGCTGGTCTCCTTCACCGTCGCCCTCACCGGCGGGTTGCTGTTGTGGAGCGCGCTGCGCGCGTTCCACGCCCTCCGCCCCGGGCCAGGGGGCCCCGACGCCCCCGAGCGCGGCCGTGACGCCGGTGCCCTGGCACGGGCCGCCGTCGGTCTGGCGGTCGCCGCCGCGGTCGTCGCGGGAGGCCTCCTGGCTCCGGCGATCGGCCGCCCGACGGCCACGGGCACCGTCACGGTCGGCATGGTCCAGGGCAACGTGCCCAACGTCGGTGAGATGTCCATCCTCGGTGAGCGCATGCAGGTCCTGGACAACCACGCCCGGGGAGTACACGAGCTCGCCGCCGCGGTCCGGGCCGGCGAGTACCCTCGGCCCGACATGGTGCTGCTGCCCGAGAACGCCAGCGACATCGACCCCTTCCGTGATCCCGTGGCGTGGGAGATCATCGACGACGCCGCGACCGAGGCGGGCGTGCCGCTGTTGTGGGGGATGAGCCGCTTCAACGACGACGGCACCCGCCACGTCAGCAGTGTGGTCTGGGAGCCCGGGGAGGGGCCGGGACAGATCTACGACAAGCGCTACCTCGTGCCCTTCGGGGAGTACATCCCCTACCGCGACTTCTTCACGCGCTTCGTGGACCGCTTGCAGCAGGTCGGCTCCGACGCCGTCCCCGGCACCGAGCCCGGTGCTCTGGAGGTGGGAGGGAACACGGTGGGCGTCGGTATCTGTTTCGACGTGGCCTTCGACCCTCCGGTGCGCGAGGCGGTGGCCGCCGGCGGCGAGATCATCGTGATCCCCACCAACAACGCCAACTACAACTTCACCGGTCAGACCGACCAGCAGTTGGCCATCACGCGGCTGCGCGCCGTGGAGCACGGACGCCCGGCGGTGGTCGTCTCGACCAGCGGCGTCAGCGCGGTGGTCGCCCCGGACGGGACCCTCGACCACACCTCCGAGGAGGGCGTGGCCGACGTCCACGTCGCGCGACTGCGGACCATGGAGGGCACGACCGTCGCCACCCGACTCGGTGCCGCTCCCGAGGCCCTGCTCGGCCTGGTGGGGGCGGCCTCGGTCGCCGCCGCCGTGCTGCTCGGCCGGAGAGGAAGGACCCGGCGCGCCTGAGCGCGGGGGAACCTCCGGGCCCTCGTGAGCGTTCCTCCAAGGGAAAGGACTCCCGTTTTCGGCCGACGACCCTGAGGATGGTTCCGCATGCCACTGCTGACCGTGTCGGCGCTGATGGCGCTGCCCTTCGTGGAAGTGTGGCTGATGATCGTGGTCGGCGGCTGGATCGGTGTGCCGTGGACGTTGGCGGCCCTGGTCTCGTCGATGATCCTGGGCGTGGCCGTGCTACGCCGGGCCGGCACCCGGGCCTTCCGGGACGCGGACCGGGCCATGAGCTCGGGAGAGCCGCCGCGCGGAGGCCTCCTCGACCCGCTCATGCTCATGGCGGGCGGCGTCCTGCTCGTCGTCCCCGGGTTCGTCACGGCCGTGCTGGGCCTGTTGATGGTGTTGCCCTTCACCCGCCCCCTGCTGCGCTGGGCGTTCGCCGGCTGGGCCCGGCGACGTGTACGACGGATGCAGGACAGGATGCAGGAGGAGTTCGTCGTCAGGGGCGCCACCGTGCCGGGACCCGACACCCACACCGGGGCGGGGGGCTTCGGCCCCCGCCCCGGCACCGACGACACCTCATCGCCCGCCCGGGGCCGTGTCATCCAGGCCCGCTTCGAGCCCGAGGAGGAGTGACCCGGTCCCGGGGTCATCCCCGGCCGTGGAAGCGGGCCTGGAGGGCGCGCACCTCCTGGGCCAGGAAGTCCACCGGACCTTCCACGGTGACTCCGGGCACGACCTCGTTGATCGGCAGGGCCCGCACCGGAGCCGGAGGCAGGCCCCACTCCTTCGACCACGAGACCAGTTGAGCCGAGGAACTGGCGTACACGATCCGCCCCAGACCCGCCCAGCCGTGCGCGGCCGCGCACATGGGACAGTGTTCGCCGGAGGTGTAGACGGTCGCCTCCGCGCGTTCCTCCGGGCTCATGTGGTTCGCGGACCACCGGGCGATCGCGAACTCCGGATGCCGGGTGCCGTCGCCGCCGGCGACGTGGTTGTGGTCCTCGAAGAGGACCTCGCCGTCCGCGCCCACCAGTACCGAACCGAACGGTTCGTCCCCCTTCTCCAGCGCCACGGCGGCCAACTCCACCGCGCGCCGCAGGTGCCGTAGGTCGGTCTCGTCCACCATGTCTCCTCGTCTCCTCCCCACGTGTTCGCGCGGGCCCGGGGCCCGCGGTCTCAGACCGGTGCGAAGGTGCGACTCTCGGAGTCCTCCTCAGGCCGCCCGGTCTGCGGGGCCCGGCGGGAACGGGCGGTCATCCGGTCGTCCACCACACGGATCACCGTGATCGCCGCGATCGCCGCACAGGCCACCGCCAGGGCGGTGAGCACCTTGGTCGGATCGCTCACGTCCAGGTCGAAGAACCACCGCCCCAGTGGCGTCACCATGGCCAACGTCAACAGACTCACCATGGAACCCACCAGCAGTATCTTCCACCACACGTAGGGTCTGGCCACCAGAAGCAGGACCCACAACGTCGTCGCGCACAACGTGATCACCACCGCGGTGCGGTCCGCCGGTTCGGGGACCGTCCGCCCGCCCAACACCAGCAGATAGGTGGTCACGGCCGCGAACCCGGCCACCAGACCGGAGGGGATCGCCAGCCGCAGCGTCCGCAGCACGAACCCCGGACGGACGATGTCGGTGTTGGGCGCCAGCGCCAGGAAGAACGACGGGATGCCGAAGGTCACGGCGTTGATCAGTGTCGCGTGGCGCGGGAAGAACGGGTAGGCCACCGCGAGCAGTCCCACGACCGTGGCCAGCGTCATCGTGTACACGGTCTTGGTCAGGAACAGGCCGGCCACCCGCTCGATGTTGCCGATCACCCGACGCCCCTCGGCTACGACGCGCGGCAACACCGCGAAGCGGTCGTCGAGCAGCACGAGCTGGGCCACCGAACGCGACGCCGGACTTCCCGAGCCCATCGCCACGCCGATGTCGGCCTCCTTCAGGGCCAGCACGTCGTTGACGCCGTCACCGGTCATCGCCACCGTGTGCCCGCGCCCGCGCAGACCTTTGACCATGTCGCGCTTGTGTTCGGGGCCGACCCTGCCGAACACCGCGTGCTCCTCCACCGTGCGGGCGAGCTCGCCGTCATCCTCGGGCAGTCTCCGCGCGTCCACCGGTCGCTCCGATCCAGGCAAACGCAGTTCACGGCCCACGGCGCCCACCGACGCCGCGTGGTCGCCCGAGACGATCTTGACCTCCACCCCCTGCTCGGCGAAGTAGTCCAGTGTCGGACCGGCGTCCGCGCGCACCTTCTGGTCCAGCACCACCAGGGACACGGGCACCACCGTCCCCGGGGCGTCCTCGGAGTCCACCCGGACCGAGGCACGGGCCAGCAACAACACCCGGTGGCCCTGGGCCCCCAGACGCGCGGCCTCCTCCGACGCGGGGTCCCCGGGCGCGGCCAGGACGTCGGCCGCTCCCAGAACCCAGTGCTCCTCGCCCCCCGGGGCCGCGAAGCTCGCCCCGCTCCATTTGCGGGCGGAGGAGAACGGGGCCAGCGCCGTCACGGACCAGTCCGGTGCGGCCTGGCCCATGGCCTCACATCCCCGGGCGATCGCCGCCATGCTCGCGTTGTGGTCGGGGTCGACGGCGGCCAGCGCGGCCAGGACGCGGGCCGGCGCCGGCCCGTCGCCGTACCCGCCCAGATCCCGGACCTCGGCCAACTTCATGCCCGCTTCGGTCAGCGTGCCGGTCTTGTCGGTGCAGACCACGTCCACGCGCGCCAGGCCCTCGATCGCCGGCAGCTCCTGCACCAGGCAGTTGTGCCGCCCCAACCGGACCACCCCGACCGCGAACGCGATGCTGGTGAGCAGGATCAGCCCCTCGGGGATCATCGACACCAGGGCCGCCACCATGCCGCGCAGCGCGTCCGCCAGCGGGCCGGAGAGCTGTCCGCCCGCGGTCGGATCCTCCAGGCTCACGTGTCCGCCCATGAACAGCTGGCTGTAGATCAGAAGCCCCCCGATGGGGAACAGGGCGTAGGTGATCCAGGTCAGGATCCTGTCGATGCCCGAACGCAGTTCCGAGTGCACGAGCGAGAACCGGCTCGCCTCCTCGGCCAGACGTGCCGCGTAGGCGTGCCTTCCCACCTTGGTGGCCCGGAACCGGCCGGTGCCCGCCACCACGAAGCTGCCCGACATCACCGTGTCCCCGGCGAGCTTGACCACCGGGTCGGCCTCGCCGGTCAGCAACGACTCGTCGACCTCCAACCCGCCCGCCCGGGTGACCGTGCCGTCGACCACGATCTGGTCGCCCACGCCCACCTCCAGGATCTCGTCCAGAACGATCTCCTGAGTGGCCACTCGGGTGACGGCTCCGTCACGCAACACCCGAGGGCGCGCGGCGTTGACGATGGCGAGCCTGTCCAAGGTGCGCTTGGCCCGCAGTTCCTGCACGATGCCGATGAGCGTGTTGATGAGGATGACCATCGCGAACAGCCCGTCCTGCACCGGGCCGATCACGGCGATGATGGAGAACAGCACCGCGATCATCGCGTTGATACGGGTGAACACGTTCGCGCGGACGATCTGGGCGACGGTCCGACCGGCGCGTACCGGCACGTCGTTGCTCCGGCCGGTGGCGACACGCTCGGCGACCTCGTCACTGCTCAGCCCCGCCTCGTCGGAGGGATCGTGTGGTCCGGGCCTGTCGTCCAGGGCGCTTCGTGCGGCGCCGACGTCGGAAGGCGGGGGCTCGGCGTCCGCGGAGGGGTCCATGACGGTCGGGGCGGCCCCCTGGGTTCCGTCCGCGGTGCTCTGCGCACCGCCCTCGGGCCGGTCGGATCGTTCGGGCACGCACACTCCTGATGGTGACGAAAGGTCGGGATCGGTCCGGGGCCGCGACGCAGGCGTCCGACCGGCACGATCGAACCGGACCGGGGGAGGGAGGAACAAAGCCTAGAAGACTCCTGCCATGAGCGGGGCGGGACCGCCCCCTGATCGGTGTGGTGGGCGCGTCACACCGGGGCGCTCCCGCTTCCGACCATGGCCCGGGGCGGTGGAGTCCGGGTACCGTTGCGTTCGACCCCTCGTCCTCGGCGCCCGGCACCCGGACAGCGCTCTCCGACAGAACCACAGCAAAGGTCCTCATGTGCACCGTCATCGTCGGCTTCGACCCCGGCGCGGACACGCCCCTGGTCATCGCGGCGATCAGGGACGAGATGTCCTCGCGCCCCTGGGACTGGCCCGCGTACCACTGGCCGGAGCGGCCCGGCCTCATCGGCGGTCGTGACCGCCTGGCCGGAGGCACGTGGTTGGCGGTCGACCCCGTTCGGGTCCGTGCGGCCGCGCTGCTCAACGGATGGCCCTGGGACGGGCGTATGCCCTGGGAGGGCGCCTACCCGGCCAGCAGGGGAGAGCTGCCGCTGCGCGCTCTGGCCCAAGCGGGCAGAAGACCCGAGAGGGACCCGTTGCACGGGGAGGACCCCACCCTGTACGCGCCCTTCCACCTGTTGGACGCCGACGCGCACAGGGTCGGTCTGCACAGCTGGGACGGTCGGTGCCTGGACGTTCGGACCCTTCCGGTCGGGGTGAGCGTCGTGGTCAACACCGGATGGGACCCCGACGACCCCCGGGCCGCCCGCCACGCGCCGAGATTCGCCGGAACCCGCCCGGATCCGACCGACCTGGCCCGCGCCGAGAACGTGGAGGAGGTGTGGGGGCGGTGGCCGGAACTGATCACCGAGGCGGCCCGTTCCGCACCACGTTCGGCGGGCGTCGACGACTCGGGCGACCCCACGGGCCTGATCGCCCGTGCGGACCTGGGAGAGGGCAGGATCTGGGCCACCGGTTCGGTGACCCTGCTTGCCATGGCCCGTGAGACCGTGCGCTACGCCTTCACCGACGCCCCGGCCGACCCGGAGGCGTGGCGGATGATCGACCTGTCCTCACGGGAGGACGCCGCCTGAGACCGCGGTGACGGGTCGTCGTCCGTGCGTCCACGGCACACCGTGGTGGGTCGCTCTGTGATCGGGCACGACCGACGCCCCCCCCACGGGCGATTGACCAGGGCGCACGCTCCCCGTCGACGATCCGGCGGGCGCCCTCGGAAGCGGCGTGAGGAGACGTGTCCGTCGGATGGGCGACGCCGGCGCCCCGATGTCGTGCATTCCCGAGCGGGACCACGGGTAGAGGAGCAGGAACACCGTGACGGCGCACCTCACCGGTACCCGCTGACCTGGGAGGTGGCGAAAGGATTCTGGAACCGTGCCGTAGGCGTGAGACGGGATCGTGTTCACGGTGAGCCCGGGACGTGGAGTGCTCGTCACACCGTGACCCGGGGACCCCTTGCCAGTCCACCCACCCCGAAGGGCCGCCCATGAGCTTCATCACCGTTCACGACCAGGAACTCTTCGACGCCCGAGCCGCGTCCGCGCGGGCCGCCCGCCGTGACACGTCCCGGGCGCGGTGGCGTCTGCGCGCCGACCACGCCGACATCCTCGAGTTCGGTGCGCCCCAGAGCCCCGAACTGGCACGTGTGCGCCAAGAGCTCGACCTGCTGGAGATCGCCGCCGACGCCCGGCCCTGACCCTCGATCCGCGATGTGCCTCCCCGGCCCCCGGACCCGGCCCGTGACGATCGACACCGGTGTCAACCCCCAAAGTGACCGAAGCGTCCCTGAGAGGGACGGCGCACCGGCCGTCGGGCCCGCGTGGCGACACGCGTTCATGGCAGGGGGCGAAGATGGAGGGCCGAAACGGCGGTCTGATGGAGAGCGGAGCGTACTGGCTCCTCTACGTGGTCTCGGTCAGCGGTGCACTGCTGCACTGGCGGCTGGGCAACGAGGGGATGGCCGCGGTGTGCGCGACCGCGGCGGTGTTCGGCGCGATACTCATCGGCAGGAGGCGCCGCGACGTCGCCGCGCCCCGGTGAATCCGCCCCGGTGAACTATTCCCTCCGTGCGTGGGGCGAGGATCACGTAGGACGGGTGCCCTCCCTTGGAGGTCACCCGCGCGGCCGGGCGGATAGTCTTCCCGGTATGCGTTCATGGTCTGCGCCTGACATCGTCCCCCTGCCGGGTACCGGCGGTCCCCTCCGAGTCCACGACACCGTCACCGGTCGGATGCGGACGACGACGCCGGGTCCCAAGGCGGGGATGTACGCCTGTGGGATCACTCCCTACGACGCCACCCACATCGGCCACGCCTTCACCTATCTCGCCTTCGACCTGGTCAACCGGGTGTGGCGCGACGCCGGGCACGAGGTCGACTACGTGCAGAACATCACCGACATCGACGATCCGCTGTTGGAACGGGCGGAGGCCACCGGCGTCGACTGGCGTGACCTGGCCCATCGAGAGATCGACGTGTTCCGCGAGGACATGGCCGCTCTGCGGATCATCCCCCCGACCTCCTACGTGGGCGTGGTGGAGTCGATCGACCTCATCAGCGAACTCGCCGCGCGCATCCGCGACATCGGTGCCGCCTACGAGCTCGACGGCGACCTGTACTTCTCCGTCGCCGAGGCCCCCGCGTTCGGCGAGGTCGGCAACCTGGACCGCGGTCGCATGCTGGAGCTCTTCGGTGAGCGCGGGGGCGACCCCGGGCGCGCCGACAAGAAGGACCCGCTGGACTGGTTGTTGTGGCGCGCCGAACGGCCGGGCGAGCCCGCCTGGGACAGCCCGTTGGGCCGAGGCCGTCCTGGTTGGCACATCGAGTGCAGCGCCATCGCCCTGGACCGGCTCGGTCCCGCCTTCGACCTCAACGGCGGCGGCGACGACCTCATCTTCCCCCACCACGAGATGGGCGCGGCCGAGACCCGGTGTGTCACGGGCGGACCCAACGCCCAGAACCACCTGCATGTGGGCATGGTCGGTCTGAACGGCGAGAAGATGTCCAAGTCCCTGGGCAACCTGGTGTTCGTTTCCAGGCTGCGCGCGCAGGGCGTGGACCCGTCCCTGATCCGCCTGGCCATGCTCGCCCACCACTATCGTGCGTCGTGGGAGTGGACCGACGCCGAACTGCCGGCCGCCACGGCCCGCGCCGAGCGCTGGCGGGCCGCCCTGGCACTGGGGGCCGGCCCCGACGCGGCCCCGTTGCTGGCCGCGGTGCGCGCGGCCCTGGCCGAGGACCT
>NZ_JASCXJ010000024.1 GCF_030271535.1 Nocardiopsis sp. ATB16-24
TGTTGTGTCTTCACTTTATCAGGGGTTCCGTTGCCCGCCAAATCAGCGGTTCCGGTGTCCTTGATCGGGGTGAAGCCCGTTGGGTTCTTCCGAAGCCTACCGGTCCACGACACTGCTCGAACCGGTCAGAGGAAGATCAGAAGTGGACCGGCACGTCCGCGAGTGCACGCGTCCGTCTCGCTCGGTCTTCCCCAAGACTACCCCTGTTCCTCGACTCCTCAGGACATGTTTGCCGAACCTTGCCTGTGTCGTGTCTCTCCCAAAAGAGACAGACCGTGGCACATCCGGCGAAGGGACGCTCAGAGCTTCTCGATCGGTGCGTACTTGACCAGGAAGTCCTTCTCCCCGATGTCCGCTCCGAAGTCGATGCGGGCCTTGGTCTTGTCCCCACTGCCCTCCACCAACCGTACGCGTCCCATCCCGAAGGAGTCGTGGTTGACGAGGTCGCCCACGCTCAGACTCGGAGCCTCCTTGGCCGGCTTCCTCCTCCCCGAACGCTCTCCACCACCGAAGGTGCTCCCGAAACCCCCGCCTCCGGCGAAGCCACCGGTCCCCCGGCCGCCGATACTCCGGCTGGGAGGAGCGGCGAGGGTGGACTCGGCACGTCGCCACTCCACCAGGTGTGAGGGGATCTCGTCCAGGAAACGTGACGCGGGGTTGTAGGAGGGACTGCCCCAGGCGCTGCGCACCGCGGCACGGCTCACGTACAGCAGCCTCTGTGCCCGGGTCAGTCCCACATAGGCCAGACGGCGCTCCTCCTCCAGCTGTGCCTTGTCGCCGAGCGTGCGGGTGTGGGGGAACACCCCGTCCTCCAGCCCGGTCAGGAACACCGCGGGGAACTCCAGCCCCTTGGCGGCGTGCAGGGTCATCAGCGTGACCACTCCGCCGTCGTCGTCCACGTCGGGGATCTGGTCGGTGTCCGCCACCAAGGAGATCCGTTCCAGGAAGTCGACCAGCGTGGGCGGGCCGGGGTCGACCACGCCCTCGACGTCGTCCTCCTCGTCGGGTTCCTCCGCCAGGAGCACGGCGAAGGTGTGCTCGAACTCCCTGGCCACGTCGACGAACTCCTCCAGGTTCTCCACCCGACTCTCGTCCTGGAGATCCTTGGATTCGGCGAGTTCGGACAGGTAACCGGTCTTGCTCAACACCGCCTCGACGATCTCGGCGGGCGTGCCCTCCGGGACCGTCTCCGCCAGCTCGTCCAACAACGCGGTGAAGTTGCGGACCGCCTTGACCGACCGGGCGGCCATCCCGGGGATCTCGTCCACCCGACGCAGCGCCTGGGAGAACGAGATCCGTTCCCGCGCCGCGAAGAGCTCCACGGCCTCCTCGGCACGCGCCCCGATCCCGCGCTTGGGAACGTTGAGGACGCGCCGCATGCTGACGGTGTCCTCGGGGTTGGCCAGCACCCGGAGATAGGCGAGGATGTCGCGGATCTCCTTGCGTTCGTAGAAGCGCACCCCGCCCACGATCTTGTAGGGCAGGCCGGTCCGGATGAACACGTCCTCGAACACCCGGGACTGGGCGTTGGTCCGGTAGAACACCGCGACCTGGCCGGGGGTGATCGTCCCGTCGTCGGTGAGTCGGTCGATCTCCCCGACGACGAACGCGGCCTCGTCGTGCTCGTTGTCGGCGACGTAACCGATAATGGCCGGCCCCTCGCCCTGCTCCGACCACAGGTTCTTGGCCGGGCGTCCCTCGTTCCGGTCGATGACCGCGTTGGCCGCGGACAGGATGGTCTGGGTGGAGCGGTAGTTCTGCTCCAACAGGATGGTGCGCGCGTCGGGGAAGTCGCGCTCGAATTCGAGGATGTTGCGGATCGTGGCGCCGCGGAAGGCGTAGATGGACTGGTCGGCGTCACCGACCACGCACAGCTCGGCGGGCGGCACCACGCTGGTGTCGGAGTCCTCGGCCACGCCCACCAGCTCACGGACGAACACGTACTGGGCGTGGTTGGTGTCCTGGTACTCGTCGACCATGACGTGCCGGAACCGGCGCCGGTAGTACTCGGCGACGTCCGGGAACATCTGGAACAGGTTGACGGTGACCATGATGAGGTCGTCGAAGTCCATGGCGCCCGCCTCGTGCAGGCGGTGCTGGTAGAGCCGGTAGGCCTCGGCGAGCGTCTTCTCCTGCTCGTTCTGCGCCTGTCCGGCGAACGTGTCGTAGTCGACCAGTTCGTTCTTGAGGTTGGACACCTGGGCGGAGAAGGCCTTGGGCGGGAACCGCTTGGGGTCCAGGTCCATCTCCTTGCACACCAGCTGCATCAGACGCGCGGAGTCGGCGGAGTCGTAGATGGTGAAGCTGCTCGGATAGTCGAGCCGTGAGGCCTCCCTGCGAAGGATCCGCACACAGGCCGAGTGGAAGGTCATGGTCCACACGCTGTTGGCGGCGCGTACGCCCAGCAGTGCCTGGATGCGTTCGCGCATCTCGGCGGCGGCCTTGTTGGTGAAGGTGATGGCGAGGATCTCACCGGGGCGCACACCGCGCTCGGCCATGAGGTAGGCGATGCGCTGGGTGAGGACACGGGTCTTTCCGGACCCGGCACCCGCCACGATCAGGAGCGGACCGCCGCTGTGGGTGACGGCGGCGCGCTGGGGACCGTTCAGACCTTCGAGAAGCTGCTCTTGGGAGGACACGGCATCCAGGTTACGACTGCCCGGTGACGTCCCCGTCCCTGGTCCACGGACGGTGTGGTCGGTGGCCGAACACGCCCTACCCTGTTTCGGTACGGGCCCCTTGGGGCCGTCTCGTGTTCCGGGGGGAGTTCTCTTGACCATGCGTGTGTTCGTCGACTGTGATCCGGGGATCGACGACGCCGTCGCGCTCGCCTATCTGGCCGCACGGCCGGAGGTGGAGATCATCGGTGTGGGTGCGGTGTTCGGCAACAACAGCGTGGACGTGACGGCGGACAACGCGCTGCGGCTGCTGGAGCTGTACGGCCGCGCGGACGTCCCGGTGGCGGTGGGCGCCTCCCGTCCGCTGGTGCAGCCGCCGAGCCTGGCCGCCCACGTGCACGGGGACAACGGACTCGGGGGTGTGGAGCTGCCCGAGCCCGCGGGCAAACCGGTGGCGGAGACCGCCGCCGAACTGCTGGTGCGACTGGTCCGCGAGAGTCCCGGCGAGGTCGACGTGCTGGCGGTGGGCCCGCTGACGAACCTGGCGATCGCCCTGGGGCTGGAGCCGGAGTTGCCGAGACTGGTACGGCGCCTGGTGGTGATGGGCGGGGCCGTGCGCGTGGCGGGCAACGTCTCCTCACACGCCGAGGCGAACATCCGCAACGACCCCGAGGCGGCGGAGGCCGTGTTCGCGGCCGGTTTCGACCTGGATCTGGTGGCGCTGGACATCACCATGAAGACGGTGGCGACCACCGAGTGGCTGGAGGAGTTGAAGACCGTTCCCGGCAGGCGGGCCGAACTCACGTCCTCGTTCCTGGACTTCTACGCGGACTTCTACTCGGGGATCTTCGGCGTTCGTCAGTGCGCGATGCACGACCCGTTGGCGGCGGCCGTGCTGGTGGACCCGGACCTGGTGACCGAGTCCTTCCAGACGCCACTGCGTGTGGAGTTGGCCGGGTCGCTCACCCGGGGGATGACCGTGGCCGACCTGCGTCCGCTTCCCAAGGCCCAGGACCGCAGGCCCGTGCGCGTGGTCACCCGGGTGGAGGAGGACGCGTTCCTCGGGCGGATGCTCGACTCGCTGCGCTGAGGAGTCCGCCTCAGACGAGCCTGCGAGCGGTGGCCCAGCGGCTCAGCTCGTGACGGTTCGACAGCTGGAGCTTGCGCAGGACCGAGGAGACGTGGGTCTCCACGGTCTTGACGGAGATGAACAACTCCTTGGCCACCTCCTTGTAGGCGTAGCCCCGCGCGATGTGCCGCAGGACCTCGCGCTCGCGCTGGGTGAGCCGGTCGAGCTCGGGGTCCACGGGCGGTGCGTCGGTGGCGGAGAACGCGTCCAGCACGAACCCGGCCAGGCGCGGGGAGAACACCGCGTCGCCGTCGGCCACCCGCACGATGGCGTCGGCCAGCTCCTTGCCGGAGATCGTCTTGGTGACATAACCGCGGGCGCCGCCGCGCACCACCCCGATGACGTCCTCGGCGGCGTCGGAGACCGACAGCGCCAGGAAGCGGATCCGGGGGTGTCGGGCCAGGACCCGACGCAGTACCTCCACGCCGCCCCCGCCAGGCAGGTGCACGTCCAACAGGACCAGATCGGGTTGGCACTCCCCGATCACGTGCACGGCGCTGTCGACGTCACCGGCCTCGCCGACGACGTTCACGGCATCGCCCAACTCACCGCGCACACCACTGCGGAACAGCCGATGGTCGTCCACGATCACGACGCGGGGGACCGCGTCACCGTCGCTGAAGGTCGTGTTCTCGTCTCCCACATCGTGGACTCTACCCACCTCCGAGAAGGTCGGACCAGTCTCGGGTCGGGTTCCGATCACCGTGGGGGACGGTGTTCCCGCCTCCCGGGTGAGCCTCGCACCCCCGTCGTGGCCCCTCAGGCCTCCAGGATCCGCGGCATGCGCAGCTGTACCTCGGTGCCCTCGCCGGGACCGGTACGGATGCGCGCCGAACCCCCGTGGCGCTCCATGCGGCCGAGGATGGAGCCGCGCACACCCATACGGTCCTCGGGGATGTCGTCCATGTCGAAGCCGGTGCCGCGGTCGCGGACGAACACCAGGACCTCCTCCTGGTCGACCTCTCCGAACACGGAGATGTCCTCGGTACCGGCGTACTTGGAGGCGTTGACCATGGCCTCCCGCGCGGCGCGGAGCATGGCGGCCAGTCCGTCGTCCATCGGACAGTCGCCCACGCACACGACCTCGATGGGGACTCCGTGCTCCTCCTCCACCTCGGCGGCGACACGTTCGAGCGCGGGGGAGACCGTGGTGTCGGCGTCGGCGGGCCGCTGGTAGAGCCAGCTGCGCAGTGCCCGCTCCTGGACACGTGCCAGGCGCTGCACCTCCCGGGGGTCGTCGGCACGGCGCTGGATGAGGGTGAGAGTGTGCAGGACCGAGTCGTGGATGTGCGCGGCGAGTTCGGCGCGCTCGGCGTTGCGGATGCGTTCGCGGCGTTCCTGGTCCCGTTCACGGACCAGCCCGATGATCCACGGTGCCGCGATGAGCGAGATGCCCGCGAGCACGGTGAAGGCGAAGGTGAGTCCGGCCCGGGCGTTCTGGAGCTGTTCCTGGAAGATGAGGAAGCCGATGACGCCCACCACGACGAGCAGTACCCCCGCGCTCGCGCGAAGGAGGCCCTTGGCCCCCGCTCCACCGACCGTGGACGTCATCCACTCGTCGCGCTGGGTGGGGTTGGCCTGTTGCCAGAGGATGACGCCGCCGAGGGTGCCGAAGACCACGAACCACAGCAGTGGGTCGAAGACGCCGCCGAAGAGCAGGAACAGGAAGCCGAGCCCCGCGGCGAGTCCGACGTAGGCGATGACCTGGGACAGGTCGCGTCCTTTGCGCCGGCCGTCCTTCTCGGGGGCCTCCTCCTGTTCCTCGGGGTCCACGGGGACGAAGAAGTACAGGGCGACGTAGACGGCGACGCCGATACCGCCCACCGACAGGGCCATGAACGCCAGACGGACGACCACCGGGTCGACCCCCAGGTGCCGGGCCAGTCCGGCGGCGACGCCGCCGAGGAGCCTGCCGTCCACCGCGCGGGTGAGCCGCGGAGTGTCCGTGGCCGTTGTGGTCACCGCCCGATCACCGCTTTCGTCCGTGCGGCGGGGATGCACCGCGCACCGCTTCGTAGGGTCTCCTGGTGTCCAGGATGCCCGTATCGAAGGTGTGCGGACATCGGGGGCGCGCCCCTGGCCGTGCCCCGGTCCCGGTCAGGGTGCGTTCAGGGTCGTCCCGGATGTGATGGCGGGCGGTTCCGGGCGACCATGGGTCATGTGAGAGTGCGGTGAGTGACCATGACTGACGACCCAAGGCCCGAAGGATCGGGAGGCGGCGCCTCCCCCGCCTCCGGCGCGTCGAGGACCGGACCGGACAGGACCGAGCGTGAACTGCGCAAGGGGGACGAGGACCGCGTGCTCGCCGGCGTGTGCGCCGGACTGGGGCGGTACACGGGAATCGACCCGGTGGTGTGGCGGGCCGCGTTCGTGCTGACGGCGTTCGCCGGGGCGACGGGGCTGATCCTCTACATCGCGGCGTGGATGCTGATGCGCGATCCCCAGGGTGGTCCGGCGACGTTCGAGCAGATGCTGGATCGGCGCATCCCGCCCCGTGCCGTGCCCACGCTCCTCGCGGTCGGCCTGGCCGCCGCGACGGCGTTCAGCCTGGTCGGCGGGTTGCAGTGGTCGACGTTGGTGTTGGCGGTACCGCTGGTTCTGGGGCTGCTCACGGCGCGCAGCCGCGGGGTCGATCTACGGGCGGCGTTCGTGCGACTGCGGGAGGACCTGAGGTCGAAGGAACCGCCCCCCACGACGCCGTCTCCGGAGCCCGCGCCCGCCTACTACAACCCGGCCCAGCCGTGGGCGTCGTCGCCGCACGGTCCGGTGGACCTGGCGGTGATCTCGGAGCGCTCCTCCGAGGGGTTCGAGGGAAGGGCTCCCCAGGAGGGGGACGACGAGGAAGACCCGGGGGACCACGTGTCCCCGAAGCGGGACGCGGCCTGCCGCAGGGGCGCACCGCTGGCCTCGCTCGCGTCGTGGACGATCGTGGCGGGGGCCGTGGTGTTCGGCGTGGCGTCCTTCGGGTGGTCGTCCTCTCTGTGGAGCATGCAGACGGTCGCGCTGCTGTTCGGGCCCGAAACCGGGGTGTTCTTCCTGGCCGGGGCTCTGGCCGTGGTCGGTCTGTACTCGGTGGTCGGTACCTGGACGGGCAACCCGCGAGGACTGATGTCACTGGGACTGTGCACCGCGCTGGTGCTGGTGCTCGCTTCCGCGGTGGACCTGACGCAGGTACGGATCGGGGGCGAGACGTGGCGGCCCGCCACGGTCGCGGAGGCGGAGGGCGAACATCTTTTGACGATCGGTTCGGGGACCGTGGACCTGACAGGACTGGAGGACCTGGCCTCGGGGGAGACCGTGGACGTGTCGCTACGGGTCGACGCGGGCGTCACGGAGCTGGTTCTTCCCGAGGAGGCGCGTGTGGCGGTCGAGTCACGGGTGGGCCTGGGTGTGGTGACCTTCGAGGGCTCCGGTGCCGAGGACGGCATGGCCGGCCTCTCCCTGCTCTACGAGGAGGTCCATGAACCCGTGGGGGGCGATGTGGCCGATCCCCCGGTGATCAACGTACGCACCGACTCTCTGGTCGGGGTTGTGGAGGTACGACATGGCGGAGCGTAGGACCGACTGGGGTTCGCTGATCGCGGGGCTGCTGTTCCTCGGCCTGGCCGTCGCGTTCGTCGTGCGTGGAGCGGGTGACTGGGAGTTCAACGTGTTGTGGGTGCTTCCGGTGTTGGCCGCGGGCCTGGGTGCGGCCGGTGTGGCGCGTGCGCTCACCCGTCCCGGAAGGAACCGTGTGCGTTCGGATCCTCGGATCGACCCCGGGGACTGAGGACCGCGGATCACACGTCCTTCGGGGGCGTCCGCCGTGACGGCGGGCGCCCCCGACGTTCGTGGACCCCTCAGTCCTGTGGGGGGCGGTGCTCGGCGATGGCGGCGAAGGCCCGCACGTCCAACGACTCCCCACGCGCGCCGGGGTCGACTCCCGCCGCGCGCAGGGCGGCCTCGGCGGCGGGCGCGGAACCCGCCCACCCGGCCAGGGCGGCGCGCAGGGTCTTGCGACGCTGGGCGAAGGCGGCGTCGATCACCCCGAAGACCTCCGTCCGGTCGGCCTTCGTGGCGGGCGGGGGACGGCGGATGAGCTCGACCAGTCCGGAGTCGACGTTGGGCGCGGGCCAGAACACGTTCCGGCCGACCGCACCCGCACGGCGGGCCCGTGCGTACCAGGCGATCTTGGCCGAGGGCACTCCGTAGACACGCCCGCCGGGAGAGGCGGTGATCCGGTCGGCGACCTCGGACTGCACCATGACCAGGACGCGTCGAAGACCGGGCAGTAGCTCCAGGAGGTGCAGCAGTACCGGCACGGAGACGTTGTAGGGCAGGTTGGCCACCATCGCCGTGGGTTCGGGCCCGGGCACGTCCGTGATGCGCATGGCGTCGCCGAGGACGACCGTGAGGCGGTCGGCGAGGTCGGGGGCGTGGTCGGCGACGGTGCCCGGGAGCGCGGCGGCCAGTGCCGGGTCCACCTCGACGGCGGTCACGTGGCGTACGTGCGGGAGGAGGGCCAGGGTGAGCGAGCCCAGTCCCGGACCGACCTCCAACACGACGTCCTCGTCGGTGACCCCCGCGACCCTGACCACACGGCGGACCGTGCCGTGGTCGATGACGAAGTTCTGGCCCAGGGTCTTGGTGGGCCGGATCCCGAACCGCTCGGCGAGGGCCCGCACGTCGGCGGGGGTGAGCAGGCGGGAGCGGTCGTCGGGTTCGGGTGTCTGTGTCACCCCCACATCTTGCCGGCTGCCGTGAGTGGTGGTTCGTGGCCGGGGACAATGAACAGAACGACGTTCTGGTTTATCGTCCCCACAGTCCGCACCACCATCCCGCCCCTTTGGAGACCACCTCATGGGACCCCTCAACGGAATCCGCGTCGTCGAGTTCACCGGGCTCGGCCCGACCCCGATGGCCGGAATGCTCCTCGCCGACCTGGGTGCGAGCGTCATCCGCCTCGACCGTCCCGCCGCCGCCGACGCGATGAGCGCCGGTGGCGCCGGTCCGCACATGAGCGAGGGGCGCACCGTTCTGCCCGCGGACCTGAAGTCCGACGAGGGGCGCGCGCTGGCCCTGGACCTGGTCTCACGCGCCGACGTCCTCCTGGAGGGCTTCCGTCCAGGGGTCATGGAGCGTCTGGGGTTGGGTCCCGACACGTGCCTGGAGCTCAACCCACGCCTGGTCTACGCACGGATCACCGGCTGGGGACAGGACGGCCCGTCCGCCCACACCGCGGGACACGACGTGAACTACATCTCCGTCAACGGCGCCCTGCACGCCATCGGCCGCGCGGGCGGCCCCCCGGTCCCCCCGATCAACCTCCTCGGTGACTTCGCCGGGGGCACCATGTTCGCGGTCACCGGTGTCCTCAGCGCTCTGGTCGAGCGCCAGACCTCCGGCCGGGGCCAGGTCGTGGACGCCGCGATGGTGGACGGCAGCGCCCTGTTGATGTCGATGGTGCACGAGGATCGCGCGCGCGGCTCCTGGAGCGACGAACGCGGCACCAACTACCTGGACACGGGTGCGCCCTGGTACGACGTGTACGAGTGCGCCGACGGGCGGTACGTCTCGGTCGGCTGTATCGAGCCCCGGTTCTACGCCGCGTTCCTGGAGGGGGTCGGCCTGGCCGGGGAGGACCTGCCCGACCAGTGGGACAGGTCGGGCTGGCCCCGCCTGCGTGAGCGCTTCGCCGAGGCCATGCGTACCCGCACCCGGGACGAGTGGGGCGAGGTGTTCGACGGTGTCGACGCCTGTGTGACGCCCGTCCTGTCGCTGGAGGAGGCCCCCGACCATCCGCACGTGCGTGCCCGTGGTTCGCTGGTACGCCAGGGCGGCCGGGTGGTCCCGGGGCCCGCACCGCGCTTCGGTCGCACTCCGGGCGGGGTGACCCGAGGTCGTGGACGGCCCGACACCGACGAGGTCCTCAGGGAGTGGGGCGTCACCTCCTGAACCCTCCGCTCCCGCACACGCCTGGAAGGGCGAATCCCCCTATGGAACACGGGAAATGGCTAGGGTGAGCGATCAGTCCGGCGAGTGCGCGACGGGGGGTCCGCCATGCCACGACGGCTCGTGTCAGCGGGGGCGCGCTGGGGCGTGCTCCTGTGCGCCCTGCTGCTGTCCGCGGCGACGCAGGCTTCCGCGGTGCCCGCCGTGGCCGCCACCGCCGTTCCGGATCCCGTCGCCTCCGACCCCGCCCGTCCCGACCGCGCGGGAGCGGGGGGCGTCGATCGCGATGGCGCGCCCGTGGTGCTCGTGGGGGTCCCGGGCCTGTTGTGGGAGGACGTCACCCCCGAGAAGACACCGACCTTGTGGGAGATGGCCGACAAGGGCTCGATCGGCAACGTGTCGATCCGGAGCGCCACCTCACGCACCTGCCCCACCGACGGCTGGCTCTCGGTGTCGGCCGGCGAACGCGCCTTGTCCCAGCGGGAACGCTTCACGGTGTGCGAGGCGGCACCGGAACCCGAACGAAGCGGATCGGGCGCGGTCGTTCCCGGGTTCGGGGCCCACATCCGTCAGAACGAGCGCTCCGTCTTCGGCGCGCCCGTGGGCCTGCTCGGGCAGACGGTGCGCGAGGCGGGCGGGACCACGCTGGCGGTCGGACACGGCGCCGCTCTGGGAGTGGCCGACACCTCCGGACACGTGGACCACTACGTGGACGGGGTCCGTAATCTGACCACCGGTCGGCTGGAGAACGTCTCCCTGGCGGCGGTGGAACTGCCCGAGCTCACCCGGCTCTATCCCGTCTACCCGGACTCCCTCACCAGTGGTGAGGAGGACGAGGAGGTGACGGAGGAGGACGACTCCGAGGACCCGCCCGAACCGGACCCCGACGACGTCCCCGAGTGGGAGCGGGACAACGCGCTCACCACGCTGGACGAACGGTTGCGTGTCCTTGAGGGCGTGCTCCCGGTCGGCTCGACCATGATGATCGTCGGTGTCTCCATGGACACCGGCCCCTCACAGCTCACGGTGGCCCTGTCCGGCCGTATCGACGAGGACGGCTTCGTCGGGGACGGCTCGTTCTTGGCCTCGGAGTCGACCCGCCGTGCCGGTCTGGTCGTGCTCACCGACACCACCCCGACCCTGTTGACCGAGCTGGGGCTACAGGCGATCGAGCCGACCAGCGGTCGGCCCTGGCACCTGACAGCCCGGCCTCCCCAGACCGAGCAGGCCGTGGCACGGCTGGTGGAGTTCAACACCGCGGCGATCGTGGTGGGGGCCGCCATCCCGGGGTTCTTCAGTGGGCTGGTCGCCTTCCAGCTGCTCATCTACGCGGCGGCGGCCCTCGCCCTGCACCGCTACTCCCACCGACAGCGCGGCAAACGGGCACGGGTGCTGTCGGTGACGCGGATCGTGGCGCTCGCCGCCGCGGCCTTCCCCGTGGCCAGCTATCTGGCCAACCTCATCCCGTGGTGGACCTCCTCGGTACCGCCGCTGGCGCTGCTGGCGTGTGTCCTGGTCGCGGACGCCGTGGTGGTGGCGTTGGCCATGGTGGGTCCGTGGCGCAACACCATCCTGGGTCCGATGACGGTGGTGGCGGGCGCGACCACCGTGGTGCTCTTCCTCGATCTGTGCTTCGGCGCGAACTTGCAGATGAACTCGCCCACGGGCTACTCGCCGATCGTGGCCGGCCGGTTCTACGGGATCGGCAACATCGCGTTCGCGACGTTCGCCACCGGCATGCTGATGACCGTGACCGGGATCTCCCACGAGCTGGTCTCCCGGGGCAGGCGCGGTGCCGCCGTGGTCACGACACTGGTCATCGGGTCCGCCTCGGTGCTGATCGTGGGTTGGCCGGGCCTGGGCACCGATTTCGGCGGGGTGATCGCGTTGATCCCGGGGTTGGCGGTGACCACGATGATGATCGCGGGGATACGCGTGACCCTGCCCCGTCTGACGGTGGTGGGGGTGTCCGCGGTGGCGGCCATCGCCCTGTTGTCGTGGCTGGACTATCTGAAGCCGGCTCAGGAGCGCAGTCACTTCGGGGCGTTCGCCGGGCAGGTGCTCAACGGCGAGGCGGGGGCGGTGGTGGCCCGTAAGCTCAGTGCGATGTTGGGCACACTCGGCAACTGGCAACTGACGCTGCTGGCCGCGTGCGCGCTGGTGTTCCTGTTCCTGCTGCTGCATCGTCCGATCCACTGGCGGTTCGGCGCCTTGCAGGGCGCCTACGAGTACGCGCCGACGCTGCGAGCCGGTCTGACCGGTTCCCTGGTGACCGCGCTGGTGGGTTTCGCGGCCAACGACTCGGGGGTGGCGATTCCGGCGATCGCGCTGACCGTGGCGGTGCCACTGACGTTGTCGGCGTGCGTGTGGGCGCTACAACGCCAGGACGGGGACCGGACAGTCGGCGCCGAACCCGCCGAGAACGCTCAGCCCATGTGATCCTCACCTCAGTGAGCACAGGCAGAGCAAACCGCGCGAGCACGACCTTGCGTCACTCAAGTTACGAATCGGCCACGACGCTATGGTAAAGTCCGTGGCTGGGCGGCCTCTCCAGGAGGCGTCCGACCTCCTGACGGGCGCCGGACGGACCCGTACGGGAGCACGCGAACGGCTCCGACGGCATCGCTTCGGATCTCAGGCGGGGGAATGCCCGCCCACGCGGACGGGTTTGCAGTTGCGACGACCGAGGGCGGCCCGAAGCAACACATCCGCCGACGCACCACCCGCCTTCCTTGTCACCGCGGCGGGCGCGGTACCTCCAGGAACTTCGACCCCGGTCGGCACGTTGCCTGGATAGCCGGACTCTTCGCGAAGTTTTCGACAATTCAGGCGAGAAGGGCGTTCCATCCCAGCCGAGGCACCACACAAGGACATCGATGAACCATCAGCTTGGCCACCGCGGTAACGCGAAGAACGCACTGGCCGGCACACGCTCCTGGAGCGGTGCGCGGTCTGCCGCGCCGACCTGTCGGGCGCGTCCCGAGTACGCCGGAGTCGCCATGCCCGATCTGACCATCTCCTCCACCCTGCACGAGGCCGGCCGGGTCCTGACGTTGGACGGTGAGATCGACATGGCCACCGAACAGCGCTTCCAGGAGGCGGTGATCGAGGCCCTCACCACCCAGCCGCTCGGACGCGTGGTCCTGGACTGCTCCGACCTGCGGTTCATCGACTCCAGCGGCCTGCGCGTACTGATCCGCGCCCACAAGGCGGCCAAGGAGCAGAAGGCCCTCATGGCGATCGCCTCGCCTCCTCATCGGGTCCTACAGACCCTTCGGGTCACCTCGCTCGACACGCGCATCCCCGTCTTCGAGACGGTCTCCGAGGCGCTCTCCGCGCCTCACCCGGCCTGAACGTCCCCACGTGTCCCCGGGGGGACGCCCTTCTCCCGAGTCCGTACCCGCACAGGGCCGCTCCGGAGTGCTCAGAAGAGCAACAGCCACACGCCCAGCGCGGTCACCGAGATGTTGACCAGCAGGAAGACGCCGACCCACAGGGTTCCCGGGACACCGGTGAGCCGTGCCAGTTGGTCGGCGTCGGAGTGCGGCGAGGGGCTGCGACGGCGTTGGGACTGGAGTTCGAAGACGGGTCGTACGCCCGCGAAGAGCAGGAACCAGGTGAACAGGTAGGCGAAGGCCGCCTGGACCTCCGACGGGGTGAACCAACTGACCCCGAACACGATCGCTCCGGTCACCACGATCGACACCACGCCGTAGATGTTGCGGATCATCAACAGCATGGCGGCGAGCACGACGATGCTCAGCCACAACAGCGCGGTGATGCGGTCCGACATCAACATCAGGATGCCCAGGAGACCGATGACCGACGGGGCGACGTAGCCCGAGAAGACGGTCAGGATCATCCCGATACCGGTGGACCTGCCTCGGGAGACGGTGACGCCCGAGGTGTCGGAGTGCAGCCGGATGCCGGTGAGCTGACGACCGCTGAGCAGTGCGACCAGTGCGTGTCCGCCTTCGTGGGCGATGGTGACGACGTTGCGCGCCACTCGCCACGGCGGGTTGAGCACCACCGAGGCCAGTGCCAGGACCGCAGTGGCGATGACGATCCACCTCTCCGGCTCGGGTTGCACCGACAGCACTTCCCGCCAGACATCGCCCAACGTGGTTCCCACTACCGCCCCTGACCCTGGTTCGACCGGACTGTGCGCGACCCTGCGGTCTTCGCGTCACGATTTCCGGGAAACGCGCGATTCCGGGGTCCTTGCCGAACTTTAGGGCATGTGGGCACCTCCCACATCCTCGCTGGAGACGGAGGCCACGGACCGGGGGAGGCCAGGGGGGCCGGTGCCCGCCCCACGGCGCTCTCCCCGCCGGGCGTCGCCCGTGGAGCCCGCCCCCTCGGCGGAGCCTCGGACGAGTGCCCGCCCCGTCCTCAGCCCTCGGAGGCCTCCGCCACCTTCTTGAGTCGTACCAGGGTCGCCTCGATGCCGCGCGCGTTCCTGGCGGGCATCCCCATGAGAACGTAGAAGGCGGGAAGGGCCCGAGAGTAGTCGAAGGTCTCGGTGACCCTGGTACCGCCTTCCGGCAGTTCCTCCAGTTCGTACCGCCAGCGGTGCGGACCGACGTGCCGCCAGGCGATGAGGCGGCCCTCCTCGTATTCGACCACGCGATTGGTCATCCGGTAACCGACACCGAACATCCTCATGTCCATGCCGAACTCGCTGCCCATCTCCAGTCGTCGCGGACCGGAGAGGCCGGCGAGTACCGTGCCCGACCCGTCGAACTCCGGGTGCCGGGTCGGTGTCGCGATGATGTCGAAGATCCGCTCGGCGGAGGCGTTCACGACGACGCTCCGCGAAACCCTGTGCTTGGCCATGTCCGCATCATGTCACCGGCCGACGCCTCCTTCGCACCCCTCCCGGCCGGGTGGGCGCCATCCGCCCTCCCGCTCTCGGGTACGGGGGTGCCGGATCCCCTTCCACCCGGCGAGCGTCAAAGACCCACCTGTAGGTCGGGGGGCATGAGGACCACGAACACACCGACACGCATGGACACCTGGAGCCAGGTGTTGCGAAAACACGTCCAGAGATAGCCGTAGAACAGACCGGACGTACCGTAGGTCAAAAGAGCGAGGCCGAGGTTGTACACCAGATCGTCCCCCGGCAGCTGGGCGACGGCGTCATAGGGCTGGATGACCGCGTAGGTCAGAGCGAAGAGCAGCGAGGTCGACACGATCCCGCCCCAGCGACCCGTGAGCATCTCCATGCGGGACTGCACCATGCCGCGGTAGAAGATCTCCTCGCACACGGCGATGACGATGAAGGCGAGCAGGAAGCCCACCAGGGGAAAGGACAGGGTCGGGAGTCCGGTGTACGGGATGATCAGATAACCGATCAGGCCCAGGGAGAGCGCGATGGGCACCAGCCCGAGCCACCGCCAGGGCTCGGACACCTTCAGGGCGATCGTGGGCATGGCCGTCCCCTTGCCCTCCACCGTGATCCCCGAGCGGTCCATGACCAGCAACGGCAGAGTGAACAGGAACAGCAGTCTGGCCACCAGTGAGGCGGCCATGGCCAGGTCGGCGGCTCCCATCTGGGCGCCGTAGGAGCGGAAGAACAACGCCAACAGCGCCACCGCCAGCACGAAGCAGACCAGGAACAGGATGAGCCAGGCCAGTTCGCGTCTGATGGGGTGCCCCTCCATCGCCTGGGTCAGCCGACGATCCAACCTGTCGCGGTCGCCGAAGCTCCTGACCAGGATCCACGTCAGGACACCGCCCATCAGCATCGGCGCCCAGGCGAGCAGGAGGAGAATCCCCGCGTCCCTCAAGACGTCTGTGCGCAGCACGGGGTGTGTGAGCATCGACACCATGAAGAGCAGGACGGCGGACAACACCCACAGAGTGAGCCCCCATCTTCGCACCATGGTCACAAGAGTCCCCCTTGTCTCGGAACTCTCATTCTGCCCAAGGTAATACTAAGAGCTATCTAACGACTACGGTATGTCGTCATTCACCTGGGTGCCCCCACAAGCGCCGGGGCCGCCCGAGAGGGCGGCCCCGGCGGGTGTGGAACGGTGACGGTCGTCACTCGTTGTCCAGGACCGAGCGCAGGAAGGACTTGGTCCGTTCCTCCTTCGGCTCACCGAAGATCTGTTCCGGCGTCCCCTCCTCGGCGATCTGCCCCTGGTCGAACATGAGCACCCGGTGCGACACGTCGCGGGCGAAGCCCATCTCATGGGTCACGCACAGCATGGTGATGTCCGTGGTCTCGGCGATCTCGCGCAGTACGTCCAGGACACCGGCCACCAGCTCCGGGTCCAGGGCCGAGGTGACCTCGTCCAGCAGCAGGATCTCCGGTTGCATGGCCAGTGCGCGAGCGATCGCCACACGCTGCTGTTGACCACCCGAGAGCTGGGTGGGGTGGGCGTCGATCTTGTCGCCGAGACCGACCATGTCCAGCAGCTCCACCGCACGGGCGTTGGCCTCGGCCTTGGAGGTGCCCAGCACGTGCACCGGCGCCTCGATGATGTTCTGGCGAACGGTCATGTTCGGGAACAGGTTGAACTGCTGGAAGACCATGCCCACACGCTTACGGCGCTCACGCAGGTAGCCCTCGCCGGCCGGGGTCAGGTGTCCGCCCCGCCGCATGTGGCTGTAAGGCTCACCACCCACCCAGATACAGCCCTCGGTGACCTTCTCCAAGGTCATCAGCAGACGCAGGATGGTGGTCTTGCCCGAACCACTGGGACCGATGAGGGTGACCCGCTCCCCCGGGGCGACGGAGAAGTCGAGGTGGTCGAGCACGGTGAGGTCGCCGAAGCGCTTCACCACCTGGTCGAAGACGATCAGGGGCTGATCCTTGGACCCGTCCCCGACGCCCTGAGGTCCCTCGGTGGCCGGGATATCAGACGGCGGCATAGCGTCGCTCCAGTCGTCGGATGAGGATGGCGGAGGGAACACTCACCAGCAGGAACAGCAGTCCCACCGCGGTGTAGGCCTCCACGATGCGGAAACTCGCGCTACCAACGCGTTGGGCCTCGGTGAGCAGTTCGGTCACACCGATCGCCAGGAGAAGAGGGGTGTCCTTGAACATCGCGATGAGGTAGTTGCCCAGTGCGGGGATGACCTTGCGGATGGCCTGGGGCAGCACGATGGCGCCCCAGGTGCGACGCCCCGGAAGGCTCAGCGCCCGTGCCGCCTCCCACTGCCCCTTGGCCACGCCCTCGATGCCCGAACGGTACACCTCCGCGGTGTAGGCCGAGTAGTGCACACCGATGACGATGATCCCCACCGTCAGTCCCGAGACGGTGGAGGGGGCCAGGAGGAAGACGAACACCAGTTGGATGATCAGCGGAGTCGTCCGGATGAACTCCATGACGGCGTGCAGGACGGAACCGAAGATCGGGATCCGACGGACGATGGCGATCAACAGCCCCAGGATCAGCGCGATCAGGTAACCGACCACGGTGACCTGGATGGTCACGCCCAGGCCCCTCAACAGGTCCGGCAGGACCTCGAAGGTCCACTGGAAGTCCCAGAACATGACTAGGCCACCCCCGCCTTGGTGTTGACCGCCGGAGGACGTAGGAGGGCCAGCAGACCGGTGCCGCCGGGCGGAACCCGGCCCAGCTTCCGGTTGGCGCGGCGTTCGAGCAACCGCATACCGAGGATCAGCACCTGCGCGATCAGGTAGTAGAGGATGAAGGCTCCGATGAAGGCGATCACCGTCTCACCCGTGGCCTGGCGCATCTGCTGGGCGACCGCCGTCAGGTCGGCCACGCCGATGAGGTAGGCGACCGCGGTCGCCTTCATCAGTTCGATGACGAGGTTGCCGAACGTGGGCAGCATCTGCGCCCACGCCTGGGGCAGTACCACGAGACGGAGCCGCTGGAACCAGGAGAAGTTCAGTGCGACGGTCGCCTCGACCTGTTCCTTGGGTACGGCGTTGATGGACGACCGCACGACCTCGGCGCCGTAGGCCCCCACGTTGAGGCCCAGGGCGATGATCGCGGCGAATCTGTCGTCCAGTTGGTAGCCGGTCAGCTGCGGTAGGGCGAACGCCATCCAGAACATCAGCACCAGGGCGGCGATGCCCCGGAACACCTCCACGTAGACCGTGGCGATGGCCCGGGGCAACCAGTGCCGAATCGTTCCCATGATCCCGAAGACCATGGCCAGGACGAAGGCCAGGGCGCTTCCGCCGATGGTGAGCTGGATGGTGACCCACGCGCCGTCGAGGTAGAGCGGCAGTCGCTGGATCAGGAAGTCCACTGCGGGCTCATCCCTCGCAGAGTTCGGCTGTGGTCTTCTCGTCGGGCAGGTCGGCCTCGGTGAAGCCCCACTCCTCACCCAGTTCCAGGAGGCGTCCGCTCTCCTTGAACTCGGCGATCACCCGGTTGATCTCGTCCAGCAGTTCGGTGTCCTGCTGACGGACGCACAGGCCGCCCCAGCCCTTCTCCTCCTTGCCGTCGATCTCGGGGTAGAAGGGCTCGGTGACCTCGAAGTCACCGCCGCGCTCCTGGAGGAGGAACTGGTGGGACACGTTCAGCATGGAGATCGCGTCCACACGGCCCGCCTCCAGCAGCTCGTAGCCGGTGGTCTGGTCCGGGATCAACTCCAGCTGGTCGTTCGGGACCTCGAAGTACTCGGCGTAGTTCTGCTCGACGGAGGCGTTGAGCACGGCGAGTTTGATGTCGGGGTTGTCGACGAAGTCCGTGAAGTGCTGGATGTCGTGCGGGTTGCCCTCGGCGACGAGGAAGGCCTCGGGCGAGGTCGCGGTGGGCTCGCTGAAGGCGACCTGCTCACAGCGCTCGGGGGTGATGAACACACCGGCGGCGATGACGTCGAACCTGTTGGCGTTGAGACCCGGGATGAGGCCGTCCCAACTCACGGAGGAGGCCTGGATCTCGGGAACGCCGAGCTCCTCGAAGACGGCCTGGGCCACGGCCGGGGACTGCCCGGCGGGGTTGCCTTGGCCGTCCACGAAGCCGAAGGGGATCTCGTTGGCCAGACCCACGGCCACGAACCCCTGTTCGCGCAGGCGATCCAGGGTCGAGCCGCTCGCCTCGCCGTCACCTCCGCCGCCTCCGCCGTCGACACGGCTACAGGCCGCGAGGCCGATGGTGGCCAGTCCCACGCCCCCCAGGCGGAAGGCGTCTCGGCGGCCCCAGGTTCCACGGCGTGCTGCTGGTACCTGTTTCTTCACGACTGCTCCTCGAAAGACTCGCGAGATTCGGATGGATGGGGCGCCTGGTGTGGGCGGGCCGCGGCGCGAGGCCGCGGCCGTGGCCACCGCCGGGTCAGGGAACGGCGGCCTGGTACGGGGGTCTCCCTCCCCTGGCACACTCCGCAGTAACGAGACACGTTTGGTCCGTTATGCACTGGTTATGCACGTGCAGCTCTTGAGTGATCGGTCCTTTGGCCTGCTCAGGCGTGTTACCTGTGGCTTGTGACCCTGAGTTCAGTATCCCGTCACACTGGGACGCCGCCGTGAAAGGTCACGGCGTGCCCTCGGGAAATCACCGACCGCACCGAGCCGTCCCTTCGCGACGGCCGTGTCCCGCACGACGGGTGGCGAACACGAAGGGCTCCGCGGTGGCGACCCCTTCATCAAAAGGGTGTGCCACCACGGAGCCCTGGCAAGGACGCCGTCCGGGCCGTGGCCCTGAGGATCCGCTCCGCCGCGCGGCCTCTAGGCCGGAGAGCCCGTGGACTCCTCGTCCTCGACGATGAGCGGGTAGACGCCGTTCTCGTCGTGGACCTCGCGGCCGGTGACGGGCGGGTTGAACACGCACAACACCCGGAAGTCCGTCTTCGGGCGGACGGTGTGCCTCTCGTGGCCGTCGAGCAGGTAGAGGGTGCCCGGGGTGATGATGTGCTTCTCCCCCGTCTCCTCATTGGTCAGCTCGGCCTCGCCCTCGATGCAGTGCACGAGCTCGATGTGGTTGGCGTACCACATGGTGGTCTCCGTGCCCGCGTACAGGACGGTCTCGTGGAAGGAGAAGCCCACCTTCTCCTTCGCGAGAATGACCCTGCGGCTGCGCCAGGTCGGCGTCTTGATGTCGGCGTCGGTGTCGTTGACCTCGTCCAGGCTGCGAACGATCAATGGTCTCTCCTTACGCGCCCTGAGGCGCTCCTGTGATGGTGACACGGGGCGGGGCCGGACGGCCCCCGAAGGGATCCACCGCCCGGCCCCGTACCGCGTGGGTGCGGAACCTCCTCGCCGGAGGGTTCCTAGGCGGGCTGTGCCACCTTGACCGCGGCACGGGCCGCGTCAGCCATGATGTCAAGCCCGAGCGTGAGCTCTTCCTCGCTGATGGTCAGCGGCGGCAGGAGTTTGGCCACCTCGTCCTCGGGACCGGAGGTCTCCAGGAGCAGACCCCTGTCGAAGGACTCGGCCGCGATCCGCTTGGCGATGTCGGCCTCCTCGAAGGCCAGGCCCAGCGCCAGGCCCCGACCGCGCACGTGCGCGCCGAACTCGGCGTGCTCGGCGGCGATCTCGGCCAGACGGGCGGCGACCATGTGGCCCTTGGCCCTGGTGGCGTCGGCGAACGAGGAGTCCGTCCAGTAGCGGCGCAGCGCCTCGGCCCCGGTCACCATGGCGGGGTTGAACCCGCGGAAGGTGCCGTTGTGCTCGCCCGGCTCCCACACGTCCAGCTCACGCTTGAACAGGGTGAGGGCCATGGGCAGGCCGTAACCACTGATGGACTTGGACAGCGTGACGATGTCCGGGGTGATCCCGGCCTCCTCGAAGCTGAAGAAGCCACCGGTACGACCGCAGCCCATCTGGATGTCGTCGACGATCATCAGGATCTCGTACTCACGGCACAGGTCCGAGAGTTCACGAAGCCACTGGGCGCTGGCCGCGTTGATGCCGCCCTCGCCCTGGACCGTCTCGACGATCACGGCGGCGGGCTTGTCCAGCCCACTGCCGCTGTCGTCCAGCAGGCTGCGCAGCCACAGGAAGTCCGGCGTCCTGCCGTCCAGGTAGTTGTCGAACGGCATCGTGGCGACGTGACCCAACGGCACGCCGGCTCCCCCGCGCTTCATCGAGTTGCCGGTGACGGCCAGGGCTCCCAGCGTCATGCCGTGGAAGCCGTTGGTGAAGTTGACGATGGTCTCACGGCCGGTGTACTTGCGGGCCAACTTCAGCGCGGCCTCGACCGCGTTGTTGCCCGCGGGCCCGGGGAACTGGACCTTGTAGTCCAGGTTCCGGGGTTTGAGGACTATCTCCTCGAAGGTCTTCAGGAAGTCGCGTTTGGCGACGCTGTAGGCGTCGAGGCTGTGGACTATCCGGTCATCGGTCAGATACTCGATGAGCGAGGTCTTCAGCTCCGGGTTGTTGTGCCCGTAGTTGAGCGAGCCGGCCCCCGCGAAGAAGTCCAGGTAGGCCTTACCGGACTCGTCGTAGACGTGGCTTCCTACGGCCTTGTCGAAGACGACCGGCCAGTTCCGGCAGTATCCGCGGACTTCGGACTCCAGGCGCTGGAAGGTCTCCATGGTGCTGTGCTTCCTTTCCCCAGGTTCGTGGGCTCAAGGCTTGGACGATGGGGTGAGTGGATGTTTCCGGTGACGATGCTCGGGTCACCCTTGCGGCTTGGATCCGAGAGGGCCGATACGTACGAGGTCCTCGGGGTCGTGGGGGGGATCGCCCTCGGGGAAGTGTTCCCCTCCGAAGAGCGGACTCCACACCGCTTCGGCTCCTCGGTCCCTGGCGAACGAGGCGAACAGGGCACGGGAGGCGGTGTTGTCGGCCGTGACGGTCGCTTCGAGATAGCGCAGGCCACGACGGGTGATGCTGTCTCCGATGAAGTCGAGCATCCGGCGGGCGAGCCGCTGACCGCGGAACTCCGCGTCCACGGCGACCTGCCAGAGGAAGTAGGTGTCAGGACTGTCGGGGCGGACGAAGCCGGTGACGTAGGCCGCGACGCGACCCTCGTCATCGCGGGCGATGACGCTGGTCTGGGCGAAGTCCCGGCACCAGAGCGCGTAGGCGTACGGACTGTTGACGTCCATGCCGGCCTTGCCCGCCAGCCGCCACATGTGCGGGCCGTCCTCCGCGGACGGGTGCGACAGTCGCACGTCGCCACGGCCCGCGGCTCCGGAGTTCTCGGAGCCGCGGCCCCCGTCGTCAGTCCGGTCGCGTGCTTGGAGGTTGGTGTGTTGATGTGGCACGTCGATCGAATTTAGCGAACGAACGTCAATGAAGATTCAGAGAGAAGGCGCGCAGATGTTTCGACGAACCCGGACTGGGTAGGACCTGTTTATTTAGCAGCGCTCAGAAGTTGTGAGCAGGGGGCCTTCGACCTGCTCAGAGGCGGTGCGGCGGCGCATCCAAGTCCCCTGTGTCAAGGGATTTCGCCCCTCGGCGCCCTCATCGCCACGAGGGTGTCGCCCTCACCCGCCGAGACGCCCTTCGGAGGAGAATCGCGCGCCTCAGGGTCAAACATAGATCCTGAACAAGCAATATTAAGCGTGCATTAAGTCACATCAATTCGGTGGGAACCTCGAGACATAACGCCATCGAGGAGGGTGACTCACACCTCAGGACCCATCTTGAGGCGAAAGCGGCCCCGCGCACAACGCCGTCCACGGGAGACTTCCGGACCGACCTGGAACAGCGCGTCCACCACGGCGGGGACCTCCGGAGAGCCGAGGCCCGACGTGGCGACCACCACCCCGGAGCCGGCTTGAGAAATCGCGGATTTTCTAGCAGACTGCGCGTAGTACTACAGCAAGTCGTACTACACTAAGTCGCATCGCAGCACCGCAGGTCCGCGGGTCGATCACCCGCGTGTGGTGGGCGAAGAAGTTCCCGACCCCGCCGTGATCGCACGGTGCGGGCCACTGACCACGGACCACAAGCCACGGATCGGAGGCGCCCGTGAACCGCCTGTATCACGAGAGCGAGGACTGGGTCGAGCAGGGCAACTGCCGCTCCTACGACCCGGAGATCTTCTTCCCGGTGAGCAGCACCGGGATCGGGCGCGTCGACACCGAGCAGGCCATCGCCATCTGCCGCAGCTGTACTGTTCGCCAAGAGTGCCTGCGGTGGGCCCTGCGGGCCGGAGAGGCTCACGGAGTCTGGGGTGGCACCACCCCCGAGGAGCGCCGCTACATGCGCCGCGAACTGGTTCCGGCCGGTCGGAGCTGACGAACGGAACGCCCACGGGCCACCGGTACCTCCGGTGGCCCCGTTTCCGTTGCCCTTTGGGCACCTTGCGGCTCTCCGGGCCGTCCGCCTAGGTTCTTTCTCGTGCGACCCGCTCACGGCATCCTCCGCCTCACGCGCACGGCGTTGCTCGCCGCCGCGTGTACGGGGCTTGCCTGGGGTGGACACAACCTGTGGGCCCTCTCGCCCGCCCCCGTCGGAGGTCTCGTCGCGGCGACCGCGGCCCTCCTCCCGGTGCTGTGGTGTTTCACCCGGACGATGCGCGGCTTCGGCGACATCTTCGCCGTCATGGCCTCGGCGCAGATCCTGCTCCACCTGATCTTGCAGGGCTCGGCCCTGCCCGGTCCGTCCACGGGCGCCGACCACTCCGGCCACGGCCTGCTCGTCCACGTCCTCGGCTTCACACCGGGCATGCTGTTCGCACATCTGTGGGCGGCCCTGCTCGCCTCCGCCCTGCTCGCCCACGGTGAGGCGGCCCTGTGGTCCCTGGCGGCACTGTTCCTACGCGCGCTGCCCGCGCTGCGCGTCCCCGACCTCGCCTTCGCCTTCCCTCCCCTGGCATCGCTCGCCTCCGCCCCGGTGGCGATCGGTCGCCTCGTGCTCTCGGCGCACGGGCCTCGTGGTCCTCCCCGGTGGAGCGTGCTCTTCCCGACGGCGCTCGCGTGAAACGACGGGACCGACCGACCCCTTCGCGGCACGTGGCGCGCGGCGACGGCGAGTCCGGTGAGTCCCGCGCGAGGGTCCCGAAGGAAACACGGCCCCGTACGTATCCACCCGGACGACGAATCCTGAGAGAAGACATGACGAGCACCCGTACCATCTCCGCCCCCGAGACTCCGGTCCCTTCTCGCGCGCTTTGGCGTGCGGCCGCCGTACTGCTGGCCCCACTGACCGCCGCGGCCCTGGCGCTGGCCCCCTCCCCGGCGCTGGCGCACGACGTCCTGACGGGTTCCGACCCCGAGAACGGGGCGACCCTGGACACCGTCCCCGAAGAGATCGTGCTGACCTTCAACAACACCCCACTGGAGAGCGACAGCGGTAACGCCATCGTCGTCACCGGTCCGGACGAGGAGACCACCTACGAGGAGGGCGGGCTCACCTTCGACGGCACCGAGGTGTCGGTGGCGTTGGCCCCCTTGGACCAGGCCGGTGAGTACACCATCGGGTACCGCGTGGTCTCCTCCGACGGTCACCCGATCCAGGACACCCTGACGTTCTCGGTCACCGAGGAGGCCATCGTGGCCGCGGCCCCCGAGCCCGAGCCGGAGGAGGACGAGACCGAGGAGGAGGTCGCCGAGGAACCCGCCGCGCAGGAGCCCGCGGACGAGACCGCAGCCGAGGAGGACGAGGGCGGCCTTTCCCCGGCCGCGCTGGGAGTGGTGGCGGTCGTCGCCATCGCCGCCATCGCCGCGGTCGTGCTCGTGGCCGTGCGGATGCGCAGGAGCACGGGCTCGGGCGGCGGACAGGGCTAGGACGGCACGCTCAGGGACCCGCGCCGGCCCGACCCCGATCCGGCGCCCCGGTGGAACGTTCCCGCACGGGTTCTCACCGGTTCACGGTCTCTGAAGAACGGCGAGGCCCGCACCGCGACCTTCGGGACCATCGGAGCGCGGTGCGGGCCCCTTGATCCGTGTGTCCGGGTCGTTCGGCCGGGTCGGGGGGAAGACGGGAGTGGGGAGAGCGGGGGGCGGGGGACGTCTGTGAGGGGCGCGGAGGCGGGTCGTCGAGCACGGCGCAAAGGGCGCCCTGCCCCGGAGACCCTCGTCCGGGGACGGCGTTCCGCTCACACGCGGCGGGCCAGCAGAATACTGATGTTGTCCTTGCCCCCCGCCTCCATGGCCGCCTGCCACAGGGCGTGCACGGCGGCCTCGTCGCTGCCGGCCTCGACGATCATCTTCTCCATCTCCTCGGTCAGGACCAGGTCGGACAGACCGTCGCTGCACATGAGCCAGGCGCTGGGATCGGCCGCGTCGTCCCGCCCCACGTGGGGGACCATCTTGCCGCCCGAACTACCGCCCAGCGACTGGGTGATGAAGTTCGTGGTGACCGGACGGCCGTCCTCCGACGGAGGAAGAGCCGGTGAGTCGTCCTCGGAGAGCTGCCGTAGACGGCGCCCCTCCAGTCGGTAGGTCCGGGAGTCTCCGACGTTGAACCAGAAGTTGCCGTCGTTGTTGAGCAGGACACCCGCGACCGTGGTCCCCATCCCGGAGAACTCGGTGTGCTGCGTGGCGTGGTCCTTGATCTCCTCGTCGATGTTGCTCAGCAACCGTGAGATCTCCTCGGGGCCCTTCAACCGCGGTCCCATCTCGGCCATACGGTGCACGGCGTGTTCGGAGGCGATCTCCCCGGCCGCCTGACCACCGATCCCGTCGGCGACCGCCAGGATCACGGGTTCGCTCACGGGGAGGATGCAACGCACCGGCGAGGTCATGTTCGCACTGGCGACGGTCAGGGCTCCCATGACCACGGCGTCCTCGTTGGCGGGACGGACAGCGCCCCGGTGCGTGAGGGCCGTGACGATGACTTCCCCACCAGCGACACCCATACGCCCTTCCTCCCGTTTCTTCGGCCGTGGCCGGTTGCCCGGCGCCCCGCGCCGGACCTTGGTCGAGTCCCGTTCAACGTCTGGATTCTGTCACCGTACCGAGCTGTCGCCAGAGCGGATCAAAATCCGCGTACATCATGGCGGAAAACACCCGGATACGCAGTTCCCGCCCCGGTTCGTGACACCAGAAGTGCTGTGGGGGCGAGCCGGCGGGCCGAGTGACGCCGTCCGATGTACCGCTCCGACAGTAGCGGCGGCACCGCGGCCCCGACAGGGGCCGTGCGTCAATACGTCGAAGTCGCAGGACAGAAGGGGTGAGGCGGGGTTACGGCCCTGCACGAAACCCCTTTCGTCCGCGGCACGGGAGCAGCCGTGCATTGTCGAGACCCGGACCGTCTGGCACAATGTTCTCCGTTGGGTGTCTAAGACGCAGACACACACGACCCTCCGTGCGTCCCTCGTCGGTTACGCACGGTGGCCGAAGTTCTTCTCTGCCGGTCGTTTGGTGTGGTTTCCGTGCGTCTACCCTTCCCTTTTTCTCCTGTCGCCTCGCAACAGCCGTATACGCGACCCGTGTACGGCTCTTCGTGCTGCGTGGCGTCCCGATCGGCGCGGTCCCGCACCCCGTACCCCCCTTTCAGCGTGCCCGCCCCTTTCAAGCGTCCTTGCCGCGCGGCCGTTCCACGGTCTCCATGGAAAGACGCCGGCCCACATTCCGCCCGAGGCGATTCCGATCCCCGCTCCGGAGTCACCTCGGGCCCACGACGGACACCAGACGAAACCCGTGTCCAAGGAGTAGCAGCCCTGTGAAGATCGCCATGATCGCCGAACACGCCAACCCCCTCCCCGCTCACAGGGGGGAAGCCGCCTGTCCCGCGAGCCTGCACGTGTGCGCGTTGTCCCGACAGCTCGCCAAGCGCGGGCACCGCGTGACCGTCTACGCCCGCCGTAGTGATCCCGACCAGCCGGATGGGCGCACTCGCATGGCACGCGGCGTCTCCGTCGCCTACCTGGACGCCGGTCCCGCCAGGCCGATGGGCGCCGACCAGCAGGCCGAGCACACCGGCGCCTTCGGAACCGCCCTCGCCTCCGTCCTGGACGAGGACGCCCCCGACGTCCTGCACGCCATCGGCTGGACCAGCGGCCTGGCCGCCCTGCACGCACAGGCCCACAGTGAACGCGACCAGAGCGCCACACCGATCGTCCAGACCTTCCACTCCCTCAACGCCAGTGAACAGCGCTCCGGCCTCGTCCACCGCCCCGAGCGCGCCCGCATGGAGACGATCCTGGCCTCCCGCGTCGACCACGTCCTCGTCAACTCCACGGACCAACAGGGCGAACTGGCACGCCTGGGCGTACCCCGCCATCACGTGAGCGTGGTCCCCTTCGGGGTGGACCCCGACCACTTCACCGTCGAGGGGAGCGCCTCCACCGAGCACTGGGGCTTCCGGCGTGAGGAGCGCGCCCGACTGGTGTCGGTCACCTCGCTGACCGAGGCGGGCGGCGCCGACCGGCTCGTGGAGGCCATGACGCGCCTGCCCGAGGCCGAACTCCTGCTCGTCTCCACCTCCGAGGACCTGGGGGTGGCCCTGGACGAGAACGCCCGCCGGATCGAACTGCTGGCCAAGGAGGCCGGGGTCGACGACCGTGTCCACCTGACGGGGCCGGTCGAGCGCAAGGAGCTCCCCCGCCTGCTGCGATCGGCGGACGTGTACGTGTCCGCCGCCTCCTACGAGCCCTACGGCGGTGCCGTGCTGGAGGCCATGGCCTGTGGCCTGCCCGTCGTGGCCACCGCCACCGGCGCCACCCCCGGTGCGGTCCTGCATCGCACCAGCGGCGTGCTCATGCGCTTCGGTCGTCCCGACGAGGTCGCCCGGGCGGTACGCGCGGTCCTGGGCACCCCCACGATGAGCACCGCCTACGGCATCGCCGCGGTGGATCGTGCCCGTTCCCGGTTCACGTGGCAGCGCATCGCCGTCGAGACCGAGCTGGTCTACGAGCGTTCACGTCCCCAGCAGAGTGACGACGAGGACGGCCACGTCTCCGACGACCTCCTGTTGTCCGGGACCTCACACTGACACGTGACCTCCCGACATCCGCGTCCCCGTCCCCCCGACGGCTTTGTCGGGGGGACGGGGAGGGTACACAGACCGTGGCGCCCGGACCACGGACATCCCCATCCGGACGTGGACACGACGTGACCATGACCTTCGAGCACCAGGGGCTCCTCTTCCACCGTGAGAGGGAGTTCCACGAGGTGGCCCGCGAGCGGTTGCGGTCGGCCGTACGCGAAAACGGCCTCACGGTGCTCGCGGTCACCTCGGACCGCGTGCGGGAGGTCATCGCCTCCCTGCCGCCGTCCGAGCGTGCGCTGGTGCACGTCATCGACCGGGATCGGCTCTATGACGCCCCGGGACGCACACTGGCGTTCCTGCACCGTCTGGCGCTCACCCACCACCCAGAACCCGTGACGGTGGTGACCGAGCCCCCGCTGGCCGTGTCCTCCGGGACGGAGTTGCGTGAATGGCACCGGCTGGAGTCGGTTCTGTGCACGGCGCTGGCGTCTCAGCGGCTGCGCCTGCTGTGCGCGCACGACGAGCGGGCGCTGGCCCCCTGGACACGGTCCGCGGTGCTCGCCACCCACCCCGTGCTCGTGGGGGCCGAGGGGCCTCGTTCCAACCCCGACTACCTGGGCACGGCGGCGTTCGGTGGGCGACCGGTCGCCCCGGATCCGCTTCCGGTCACCGGTCCCGTCCACCGTCTGGACATCGGCCTGTCCCTGCCCCGTCTGCGTGCCGAGCTGATCGGGTTGGGCGAGGCCGTGGGGTTCCCCGCAGAGCGTGTGGACAGCCTGGTGGTGGCGGTCAACGAACTGGCGGCCAACGTGCTGGAGCACGGCGCGGGCAAGGGGACCGTGCAACTGTGGCGTGCCCCTGGCAGGTGGGTGTGCGACGTCTTCGACGAGCGTGGAGGACTGAGCGACCCGCTGGCCGGCTACCGTCCGGCCGACGATCTGCGCTCGCGCGGGTACGGGCTGTGGATCACCCGGCAGAGTTGCGACTTCATGGAGATCAGTGGGAGCGGTGAGGGCTCCCTGGTACGACTCCACTTCGTGGACGGGGTCGTCCTCCCCGGCTCCGTGGAGGGTACGGGGATGCGCGCCCCGCTCAACCCCTGAGGGAGTCCACGGCGTCTCCCGTGCTCACCATGATCGGAATGACCTGGTCGATCCCGGCGATGACGAACAGACGATTGACCTGCTGCTGGGGTTCGGCGACCACCAGGCCGATGCCGAGGTCGCGGGCCTGCCGGTAGGCGGCGACGAGCACCCCGATGCAACGGGAGTCGCAAAAACCCACCTTCGCCAGATCGACGACCACTCCTTGCGGCGGGTCGGCGGCCAGAACGTCGTCGAGCACCTCGGCCAGTGCGGGAGAGGTCACCGCGTCCATCTCCCCCACAGGGGTGACGACGACGACGTCATCCTCACGACGGATCGGGATGTCTGACGTCACGGTCGTTTCTCCTTGTCGTTCCGGGACGGCCCCGATCCCTCATCATGGCGCTTTTCGATCACGCTGGGGACTCATCTCCCGGTGTTACCTGGCTGTTCACTCATGTTCTGGACGACACGGCGCCTCCGCGGCTGCGTTCCCGTGTTCTCCTCCACCAGGTCGCGGGCCACGTCCACCACGCGCTTGCGATGGCGTTGGGCGACCTCGCGCAGCGCGGCGAAAGCGGTGTCCGCGTCACAGCCCCTGGCGTGCATGATGATGCCCTTGGCCTGGTCGATCACCGTACGCGCCGTCATGGCCCGGCGCATGTGCGCGGTCTCCCTGGCCACGTCGGCCTGGCGTCCGACGTTGTGGAGGGAGACGGCCGCGTGCTCGGCCAACAGCGCGGTCAACGGCGCCACGACGTCCTCGTCGAAGGCGTCCGCCCGACCGGAGTGGACCCCGAAGGTGATCACCCGGTCGTCGTTCTCAGCGGGCATGGGGCTGGGCAGGGTGAGGGAGGAGCGGTCCCCGCACTGGACCGCCATGCTGGTGTAGCGGGGCCAGCGGTGGGACTCGCGCAGGATGTCGCCCACCCGGACCTGGCGCATGTCCCGGACCGCCTCCACCGTGGGCCCCTGGTCGCTGGTGTACTGGTGCTCGAAGGCGGCCGACAGGTCGGCGTGGGAGGCACCGTAGTCGGTGACGACGTGTCGGACGCTCCCGTCGGCTCCCTCCACCTCACGCCAGACCACCACGAGGGCGGCCGAACAGCCGGGCACGCCCGTGGCCGCGGCCCCGCTCATCTGGTCGAGGGCGCGCTCCAGGGTGACGCCTTCCTCCTGGCCCAGTGCACCGATGTCGCGGGCCAGACGCTCGATCCACACGTTCCGGCCTCCTTTGCACGTCCGGGCTCCGACTAACCGTAACCTTGGAGGAACCCGGAAACAGCCATCCGCCGACTTCGGGGACTACGCCATCCATGACGGGAGACCTGAGCGTGCCGGAGAACCTCGCCGGGCTACAGCGTGAGACCACCGCTCTGAGTGAGCGTATCGCCGCCCTGCGCAGCACGCACACCATGTACCCCGACGACGCCGAGAGCATCGCGGAGGCGGCTCTGGCCGAACTGGAGTACGCCGAGCGTCTGTTGGGGCAGGCCGGAGCGCAACTGGCACGGGCCCATTCCCAGTCCGAACCACGCCGTCAGGGCGACGACGGCGACCGGGCCCTGCTGCGCGCGGTGTTCCAGGAGCTGAGCGTTCCCGTGGTGTTGTTGGATCACGAGGGTTACATCCGACGGATCAACAACGCCGGAGCCACCCAGCTCGGCAGCGCACCGGGCTACCTCACCGGTAAACCCTTCGTCCACTTCGTCGACCTGCGCAAACGTGCGGCGATGCGTTCCTGGATGGCCGCTGTGCTGCGCGGTGACGGCGATGCCGCGCTGGAGTCGCGGTTGGCCCAGCGGGGCTGGGCCGAGGACGTGCACCTGACCCTGACCCGCCTGGAGTTGTCCACCGAGCCCCACCCGCTCGTGCTGGTGGCGATGTCCCCGCCGATGAACGGCGCCGAGGAGGAGGGCCCGGCTCCCCTGGAGCCGGAGGTGGAGGACCAGGTGGTGGTGCTGGCCGCCCGCAGACTGGACGTGCTGACCCGGATGACCCGGCTTCTGCTGCGCTCTTCGGGCGGTGTGGGAAGACCGCTCGCGTTGACCGACGCCGCCGAACTGCTGGCCGACTCCTACGCCGACTGGGTCGTCGTGGACGTGTGCGACCTGCCCACCGATCCGCACACGGCACGCCGTGCCGTGGTCGCCGGTCCCGCCGACGCGCCTCCGGAGCAGAGGAAGGCGGTGGCCTCGGCGGCCCCCGGAGCCTCCGACGTCCCCGGTGAGGTGTTGGGGCGGGGGCAGTCCCTGCTGTTCCCGCTGATCGAGGACGAGGCCGTGCTGGGCCACGCCGAGTCGGGCGCGCCCCTGCTGGCGATGCTCGGCGCGGGCTCGCTGTTGTCGGTGCCCTTGCGCGGTAGCAGGGGTGTGCGCGGCGCGCTCACCCTGATCCGCCGCAGCAACCGGGGAAGCTTCCGTCTGGCGGACCTTGGTCTGATCGAGGAGATCGGCGAGCACATCGGTCTGGCCCTGCCGCCCCGCCCCTCCTCCTGAGACGTCGGGGCGGCCCGCCCGGGTGCCCGCCCCCGGGCGGGCACCCGGTCACTCGGGGCCGTAGAGGGTGTCCACCAGTGTCGACAGGCGGGACACCGAGCCGTCCAACCGACGCACGCCCTCCACCAACGGCTGGTCCGCGTCCTGGTAGTTGTTCACGATGTGTTCGCGCAGATCGGCCAGGTCGGCCTGCACCTGTCGGGAACGCCGGGCCAACTGCTCGGCCAGGAGCTTCCCGGATTCGCCGGTCTCCTGACCCAGGTCCCGTTGGAGCGCGCGTGCCTGCTCCCGCATCTGCGCCTTGAGCTGGTACAGCTCCACGAACACCTCGACCTTGGAGCGCAGCACCCAGGGGTCGAACGGTTTGAGAAGGAAGTCCACGGCACGCGAGGCGTAACCGCGGAAGACCTGGTGTCGATCGAACTCCTGGGCGGTCAGGAAGATGATCGGCACGTCCTTGGTCTTCTCGCGTTGCTTGATGTGCGCGGCGGTCTCGAAGCCGTCCATGCCCGGCATGACCACGTCGAGCAGGATGACCGCGAAGTCGGTGCCCAGAAGGTGTTTGAGTGCCTCCTCACCCGAGTTCGCCCTGATCAGGTTCTGATCCAGGGAGGTGAGTGCGGCCTCCAGTGCGATCAGGTTCTCCTCGCGGTCGTCAACGAGGAGGATGTTGGCCTTCTGGGTCACTTCTGGTTACTCCACGTCCTTGTCGGGGGTGCTGGTGCCCGGGTCCCCGCTCTGGTCGTCGTCAAGGGTCTCATCGCGTTCGGGGCTGAGCCAGCGCCGCATGACGTCGAGCAGGTGGTCCAGGTCGACCGGCTTGGTCACGTAGTCCGAGGCGCCCGCCGCGAGACTACGTTCACGATCGCCCTGCATCGCCTTGGCGGTGAGCGAGATGATCGGCAGATCGGCGAACTGTGGCATCTCCCGGATGCGCTGGGTGGTCTGGTTGCCGTCGAGCTCGGGCATCATCACGTCCATCAGGACGAGTGAGATGTCCTCGTTGGCCTCCAACTTGGCGATTCCGGCGTGGCCGTTGTCGGCGTAGAGGACCTCCAGCCCCTGGGCCTCCAGGGCGCTGGTGAGCGCGAAGACGTTGCGCACGTCGTCGTCGACGATGAGGACGCGCTGACCGTTCAGGACGGCTCTGCGCTCGGGGTCGGTGCGCGCCTCCGGTTCGGGTGTCTCCTCCCTCGGTTCCCCCACGCTCTCCCTTCCCACCATGGGGGACTCGGGAACCTTGAGCACGGGGACGGTCGGCAGCGGCTCCTCGGAGAGGTCGGTGAGCGCGGCCACGGCGGCGTCGAAGTCCTCGTCGGGGATGGAGTAGCCGTCGTCGATCATGGAGGACCCGAACAATCCGGTGTCCGCGCCGCGGTCGGTCTCCAACGCGGGCACGGCGCCCATACCGCCGAGGGCCCGGACGTCCTCGGCGCGTTCGCCCGCGTCCTCGGGCAGGCGCACCGGAAGCAGCAGCGTGAAGGTGGAGCCCCGGTTGGGCACGCTCTGCACGCGGATCTCGCCGCCCAACAGACGGGCGAAGTTACGGCTGATGGACAGTCCGAGGCCGGTGCCTCCGAAGCGGCGGGAGGTACCGCCGTCTCCTTGGTGGAAGGCCTCGAAGATGACCTGGAGTTTGTCCTCGGCGATACCGATGCCCGTGTCGGCGACGCTGAAGGCGATGACCTCCTCGTTCTCCGCGAACATCTCCAGGTCGGTGTCCTCCAGGGCCCAGGCGGGCTCGATGATGAGCCTCACCTCTCCCTGCGAGGTGAACTTGAGCGCGTTGGAGAGCAGGTTGCGCAGGATCTGCTGGAGGCGCTGTTCATCGGTCCACAGTGTGCTGGGAATGTCCGGTGAGACGTCCACCGCGAACGCCAGGCCCTGGTCCACGGTGACCGGCCGGAAGGTGGCCTCGACGTAGTCGACCAGCTGGGCGATGGACACGTCGCTGGGTTGGACCTCGGCGCGTCCGGCCTCGACCTTGGACAGGTCGAGGATCTCGTCGATCAGCAACAGCAGGTCGCTACCGGCCTTGTGGATGGTCTGGGCGAACTCCACCTGCTTCGTGGACAGGTTCTGCTCGGCGTTGTCGGCGAGCAGGCGGGCCAGGATCAGCAGGCTGTTGAGCGGCGTACGCAGTTCGTGCGACATGTTCGCCAGGAACTCCGACTTGTACTTGGAGGAGACCTGGAGCTGGTGGGCGCGCTCCTCCAAGGCGTTCCTGGAGCGCTGGATCTGCTGGTTCTGGAGCTCGATGGCCCGGTTCTGGTTGGCGAGCTGGGTCGCCTTCTGGCGCAGCTCGGCGTTCTTCCCGCGCAGCTCCTCCTGCTGGCGCTGGAGCTCGTTGGACCTCTCCCTGAGCTGGCTGGTGAGCTGCTGGGACTGTTCGAGCAGGTCCTCGGTGCGGTTGTTGGCCAGGATGGTGTTGATCGTGGTGCCGAGCAGGTTCACCAGTTGCCGCAGGAAGCTCTTGTGGATCTCGCGGAACTCGTCGTAGGAGGCGAACTCGATGGCGCCCAACGAACGTTCCTCGGAGACGATCGGCAGGATGTACAGGTTGCGCGGCGGGGCCTCTCCCAGGGCCGAACCGACCTTGACGTAGCCGGCCGGAATGTTGGAGACCTCCTGCTCCACCTGCTGGGCCAGGGCCTCACCGACCAGACCGACGCCGCTGCGGACCCGCCGGCGGGCGTCTTCGGGGTCGAAACCGAAGCCCGCGTAGAACAGGAAGTTCTCCTGGTCGTCCTGGTCCTCGGGCAGGTAGCAGACACCGTGTTGGGCCCCGATGAGCGGGGTCACCTCGGTCATGATCAGGCGTGCCAGCTCCCGGAGGTCGCGGTGACCCTGGATGCGACCGGAGATGCGGGCCAGGTTGGATTTGAGCCAGTCCGCGTCACGCTGGGTTGCGGTGGTCTCGCGCAGGTTGGAGACCATCAGGTTGATGTTGTGCTTGAGCTGCTCCATCTCACCGCGGGCGTCGACCTGGATGTTGCGTGTCAGGTCGCCCTTGGCGACAGCGTTGGCGACCTCGGCGATCGCCCGCACCTGGGTGGTGAGGTTGCCGGCCAGACCGTTGACGCTGTCGGTGAGCTGCTTCCACGTGCCGGTCACGCCCTCGACCTTGGCCTGACCGCCCAGCTGGCCCTGGCTGCCCACCTCGTGGGCCACACGCGTGACCTCAGTGGCGAAGTCCGAGAGCTGGTCGACCATCGTGTTGACCGTCGTCTTGAGTTCGAGGATCTCCCCTTGGGCGTTGACGTCGATCTTCTTGGTCAGGTCGCCCGCGGCGACGGCCGTGGTCACCTGGGAGATGTTGCGGACCTGGGTGGTGAGGTTGTGCGACATCGAGTTGACGTTCTCGGTCAGGTCCTTCCAGATGCCCGACACGCCCTTGACGTCGGCCCGACCGCCCAGCTTGCCCTCCGTACCGACCTCACGGGCCACCCGTGTGACCTCGTCGGCGAACGCGGACAACTGGTCCACCATGACGTTGATGGTGTCCTTCAGTTCCAGGATCTCGCCCTTGGCGTTGACCGTGACCTTCTTGGTCAGGTCGCCCGCGGCCACCGCCCGCGTGACCATGGAGATCTGCCGCACCTGGTAGGTCAGGTTGTTGGCCATGGAGTTGACGTTGTCGGTCAGGTCCTTCCACACCCCCGACACGTCGCGGACGTGGGCCTGTCCGGCCAGCTTGCCCTCGGTGCCCACCTCGCGGGCCACCCGTGTCACCTCTCCGGCGAAGGAGTCCAGCTGGTCCACCATCTTGTTGATGGTGTCCTTCAGGTCGAGCATCTCGCCCTGGGCGTCCACGGTGATCTTCTTGGTGAGGTCACCGGTGGCGACCGCCGTCGTGACCTGGGAGATGTTGCGGACCTGGTACGTGAGGCTGTTGGCCATGGAGTTGACGTTGTCGGTCAGGTCCTTCCAGATGCCCGACACGCCCTTGACGTTGGCCCGACCGCCGAGCTTGCCCTCGGTGCCCACCTCGCGCGCCACGCGCGTGACCTCGTCGGCGAAGGAGTCCAGCTGGTCGACCATGGTGTTCACGGTGTTCTTCAGGGCCAACATCTCGCCCTGCACGTCCACCTGGACCTTCTGTGTGAGGTCGCCCCTGGCCACGGCGGTCGTCACCTGGGAGATGTCGCGCACCTGGTTGGTGAGGTTGTCCGCCATGGAGTTGACGTTCTCGGTCAGGTCCTTCCAGATGCCCTCGACACCGCGGACGTTGGCCCGGCCGCCCAACTTGCCCTCGGTGCCCACCTCGCGGGCCACCCGCGTGACCTCGTCGGCGAAGGTGGACAACTGGTCCACCATCGTGTTGACGGTGTCCTTGAGCTCGTGCATCTCGCCCTGCACGTCCACCGTGATCTTGCGGCTCAGGTCGCCTCGGGCGACCGCTGTGGTCACCTCGGAGATGTCGCGCATCTGGTCGGTGAGACGGGAGGACATCTGGTTGACCGACTCGGTGACCTCACGCCAGGCGCCGGAGACCCCCTCGACCCTGGCGGTACCGCCGAGCTTGCCCTCGGTGCCCACCTCGCGGGCCACCCGCGTGACCTCGTCGGCGAAGCCGCTCATCTGGTCGGCCATCCGGTTGACGGTGGTGGCCAGGCGCAGCAGGTCCCCCTTGAGCTCGCCCCTGCGCCCCTCCATGGAGGCGCGTCGGTTGAGCCGTCCCTCGGCGACCGAGTCCAGGACCCGGGCGACGTCGGTGACGGGTTCGGCGACCTCGTCGAGCAGGACGTTGAGCGCGTGGGCGCTCTCGCCCCAGGCTCCGCGAGCGGGGTTGACGTTGACGCGCTCGTTGAGCCTGCCCTCGTTACGGACGACGTCGCCCACACGCTTGAGTTCGTCGCTGAGCTGCTCGCTGTGGTCGAGCACCTCGTTGAAGACCGAGGCGATCTCCCGGATGGTTCCGTTCCCGCGTTTTCTGAGGCGGACGCTGAAATCGCCGTCGCGCATGCGGTACAGGGCACGCAGAATCTCGTCCAGTTGGTCGTCAGCCACCGATTCCTTGGCCGCCTCGGACATCGAACCCCTCCTCAGCCTGCTCCGCCACCTCGGTCTCTCCGTCCGGGTGCGCGGCCGGACGGTTCGGCCGCCGTGGGACGGCGGACACGAACGTGCGCACGGGACAGCGGGCACGCGGTGATCGCCACGTACCCTTGGTGACACCCGTCACGCTACCTGCGCGAAGTACCACCCGAAAGAAGCGGATGTGTCGGTGACTCACACTAACCGGCCGAGCCGAGCCGCACAGGAGGGTCGGCCATGTCATCCCCTCGCTCTTCCGGACCCTCCATGGTCGCACACGCGTGCTCGGGTCCACCGGCGTCCGCGGAACACGCGTCCGGTGGTCGGCCGGGGTCGCGGCCATCACTCCGCCACCGGCACGGGGCGCCCTCGGCCACGGCACGCGTATCGTGGCACCGACCCCCGTTTTCCGCGCACGTAACCAGTGACGAAGGACACCGACGTTGTGCCAGCACAAAACGCGTTGAAGGTCGCTCGACGAGAGTTCCCTCCCGCCCCCGAGACCGCGGCGGCGGCCCGCGACTTCGTTCACGGCACCCTCCTGGCATGGGAGGCGTCCGGCCCCATCGACGATGTGATCCTGCTGGTCAGCGAACTGGCGACCAACGCGGTCATCCACGCCAGGTCCGCCCTGGAGGTGACGGTGCGTCGGGACAGGACGTCGACCGAGGTGACGGTGACCGACTCGGCCCCCGAACGCGCGGTTCCGCAGGCGGGACCGCTCTCGGTGGACGCCTCGGCCGTCTCTGGGAACGAGCGCGGTGGCGGCCTGGGGCTGGCCCTGGCCTCGGCGATCGCGTCGAGCTGGGGTGTGAGTTACGGGCGTGGTGACAAGGCCGTGTGGTTCCGGATCGAGGACACCCCGGAGAAACATCCGTCTCTGGAGGCCCCACCACTGCGTAAAGGCCTCTCTCGCCCCTCCCGTCCCACACCGTGGGCGCCCCTGGACGCGGCGCTGAGCTCGCGGCTGCGGTTGCCGCAGCTGCTGGAGCGTACCGTGGAGTACGCGGCCTCGGCCCTGGGCGGGGACGCCGCCTACATCACCCTGGCGACGTCGGACGAGACCATGTGGGAGGTGCGCGCCGCCGTGGGGCTGACCCGGGGCGGGGCTCCGTGGCGTTCGTTGCGGGTGCGCACCGAGGAGATCTTCCCGTCGGCGGCGCCCGAGCCCATCGCGGTGATCAACGACGACCTGATGATCGCCCGCACGGGCCGGGGGCGTCTGTCACGCGCCGGCATGCGTTCGCTGGTGACGGCTCCGCTGATCGTGGACGGGCGGGTCACCGGCCTGCTGGGAGTGGCCTCGAAGCGGGCTCGGCACTTCGGTCCCTCGGCCGCCAAACGGCTCCAGGAGGGCGCGGACCTGATCGCGCTGCCGGTGGAACGGTCCCGCCTGGCCGAGGTGGAGCTGAGCAGGCGTGCCTCGTTGAGCTTCCTGGCCGAGGCCAGCGACCTGCTCGCGGGCACGCTGGACGAGCGGATGACGGGCGCCCTGGCGGCGCAGCTGATCACCTCCAGGCTGGGACGGTGGTGCGCGATCGAGACCATCAACGAGATGGGCGTGTCCCGGCTGACGCACGTGGTGCACGGCGACGAGAACTACAACGACATCCTGCGGGCGCTGCTGACCGGGCTGCCTCCGCACGAACAGCGCGAGCCCCAACCGCTGTGGTCCCCGGCGGAGCTGGCCAAGGAGGGACTGGACGAGCAGCTGGTCCGTGACCTGGCGAGCGGTCCGGCCATCTGCATCCCGTTGGTGGCCCACGGGCGCACGCTGGGCCGGATGACGATCGGCAAGAACGAGACGGACGACTTCACCCGCGAGGAGGTGGACGTCGCCGACGACCTGAGCCGCCGGGTGGCCTCGGCGATGGAGAACGCGCGACTGCACGAGAAGCAGGCCGCGATGAGCCAGGCGCTGCAACGCAGCCTCCTTCCCGCGAAGGAGAAGGAGCCGGTGATCCCGAACGTGGACCACGCGGTGTTCTACCGCCCGGCCGACGAACGCAACGTGGTCGGCGGAGACTTCTACGACGTGTTCGCGGCGAGCGGCCGGTGGTGCTTCGCGATCGGCGACGTGTGCGGAACCGGCCCGGAGGCGGCGGCCGTGACCGGGTTGGCACGGCACACCCTGCGTGCTCTGGCCAAGGAGGGGTTCACTCCGTCGCACATCATGCAGCGGTTGAACATGGCGATCCTGGACGAGAACACCTCGACCAGGTTCCTGACGATGCTGTACGGAGAGATGACTCCGGCCACGGACGGTGGAGGAGGGATGCGACTGCGGATGGTCTCCGCCGGGCATCCCCTGCCGCTACGGCTGAACCAGAAGGGCGAGGTGGCGCAGTTCGGGGCCTCCCAGCCCCTGCTCGGCGCCTTCGAGGACGTGGAGTTCACGACCGAGAACGTGGACATCCGGCCCGGGGAGGTGGTGTTGGCGGTGACCGACGGGGTGACCGAGCGACGCAACAACACCGACATGCTCGGCGACGAGGGGCTGGAGCGGATCTTCTCCGGCTGTGCCGGGCTGACCGCCCAGGCGGTGATCAGCCGTATCGACAGGGAGCTGGAGGAGTACGCCCCGGGCGGACGCGGCGACGACACCGCGATGCTGGTGCTGCGCTTCCTCTAGGTCGTCGGAGCGTGCTCTTGGGGGCTCCGAGCCTTCCGACCTTCGCCGACCGGGGCCCTTCCGGGTTCAGAGCCAGCCCATGTCCTGGGCGGTGCGGATGGCGGACATACGGTTGTCGGCACCGATCTTGCCGATGGCGTTGGAGAGGTAGTTGCGCACGGTCCCCTCCGTCAAGTGGAGAGTGGCGGCGATCCTGGCGACGGTGGCCCCGTCGGAGGCGATGCGCAGGACCTCCGTCTCGCGGTCGGTGAGGGGGCTCTCGCCTCCGATCATGGCCGCGGCGGCGAGGTCGGTGTCGATGTAACGCCCGCCTTCGTGAACGCGGCGGATGGCACCGGAGAGCTGGTCGACGGGGGCGTCCTTGGCCAGGAAACCGCGTGCACCGGAGGCGAGCGCGCGACGCAGGTAACCGGGGCGACCGAAACTCGTGAGGATGACGACACCGCAGTCGGGGACCTCCCGCTTCAGTCGTGCGGCGACCTCCAGGCCGGTGGCGCCGGGCATCTCGATGTCCAGCACCGCGACGGCGGCGCCGTGCCCGATGACGGCGTCGACCACCTGGTCACCGCGACCGACCTCCGCGACGACCTCCAGGTCCTCCTCCAGGCCGAGCAGAGCGGCGATGGCGCCACGGACGAGATGTTGGTCATCGGCCAGCACGATCTTGATCAAGGACGACTCTTCTCCGGTGTCTCGCTTTGACTTCGGCACGGTATCGTTTCGGACATTGTGGTGCACAAGGCGCAACAGCATTCGGGGGCACTCGGTCGTTCCGGGACTCGAAACCCTGGTACATCGGGCTCTCACCCTGTTCTAACCCGTGCGCCGCATGATGGAGCACATCACTGAACATCGTCCCGCCAGTCGGAGGATGCGTTGAACACCAACGAACCGAACGCAGGTAACGAGTCCGGGAACGAGCGTCCCGAGGACCGGACCGCAGACCGACCGGTGGACACCCCCGACGCGCAGAACGCCGAACAAGGCCCCACGGACTCCGGCCCCCACTTCTCACCGCCCCGACACCCGCCGCGCTGGGCCACCGGTCCCAACGCCCCCGAGCGGGCCTCCTACACCTTCCCTCCCTCCGAGGCGGGCTACGGCCCCCCGCACGGAGGGCAGGGCTCCTCCCCCGGGGGAGAGCGGTTCGCCGACCAGGGCGGCCCTCCGCACGGGGCGGGAGCCCCCGGCCGACCCCCTCAGGGCGGGCAGCCGTACGGCGGTGGATTCGGACCGGGAGACCCCGGCGGACAGTTCCCGTTCTCCGGTCCGCCCCCCGGCCCGGAGAAGAAGGGCGGCTCCGGCAAGATCGTGACCGTGGCCGCGATCACCGCCCTGATCACGAGTCTGATCGTGGGACCCGTGGCGGCGCTGGGGGCCGACTACCTGTTCCCCCACGGGCTGGGCGGCCCGGTCAGCTCGCTCGGTGAGGCCCCGGAGGGGACCGAGACCGAGGGGGCCGTGGGCGAGGTCGCCGAGACCGTCCTGCCGAGCGTGGTGTCCATCCAGACCGCGAGCGGTGGCGGCAGCGGTGTGATCATCTCCTCCGACGGCCAGATCCTGACCAACGCGCACGTGGTGAACGCGGCCCAGAACGGTCCGTTGGAGGTGCTGTTCAACGACGGCAGCTCCGCCCGTGCCGAGGTCCTGGGCTCGGACCCGGTCTCCGACATCGCCGTGATCCAGGCCGAGGGCCGAGCCGATCTCGAACCCGCCAGGCTCGGTGACTCGGAGAAGATCGGGGTGGGTGCCGAGGTCGTGGCGATCGGCTCTCCCCTGGGCCTGAGCGGCACGGTGACCACGGGCGTGGTCAGCGCGCTGAACCGGCCGGTGAACACCGGGACGACCGGGCAGACCTCCACGGTGATCAACGCGATCCAGACGGACGCGGCGATCAACCCGGGCAACTCCGGCGGTCCGCTGGTGAACATGAACGGCGAGGTCGTCGGAATAAACACCGCGATCGCCGGTATCTCGCAGGACAGCGGTTCGGTGGGGCTGGGCTTCGCCATCCCGATCAACCAGGTCCGCCCGACCGCGGAGCAGCTGATCGAGCACGGCAGCGCCAGCTATCCGGCGATCGAGGCGACCATCACCGACTCGCGCGAGGGCGGCGCGGAGATCGTGGAGGTGACCGACGGAGGGGCGGCGGACGAGGCGGGGCTCCGTCCCGGTGACGTGCTGGTGTCCGTGAACGACGAGTCGGTGTCCACACCGGACGAGCTGATCGCGAAGATCCGGACCCACCAGCCCGGTGACGAGATACGGCTCGGGGTGCGCTCCGGCGGAGGCTCCGAGGAGCAGGTGACGGTCACGCTCGGGGAGCAGAGCGCCACGTCGGCCCAGGACGAGGCCGAGGAGGACTGAGCGGTCCCGGGCGGGCCGGCCGTCGCGATCACGTCCGGTCGGCCGGCCCGCCGGGACCGGTCTCGTCGGAGGGTGTGAGCAACGGCAGGCGGATGCCGATCACGGCACCGCCGCCCTCCCTGTTGCGGGCGAGGACCTCGCCCCCGTGGGCGTGCACGATCTCTTTGACCATGGACAACCCGAGCCCGGATCCGGGGAGTCCGCGGGCGGAGGCGGACCGGTAGAAACGCTCGAAGACGTGGTCGAGTTCGGCCGGATCGATGCCGGGCCCGCGGTCCAGGACCTCCACCACACCCTCGCGCACACGGATCTCGATGGGCGCGGTGCCCTCGGGGTCGAACTTGGCGGAGTTCTCGACCGGGTTGGCCACGGCGCGCTCCACGGCCCCGGGGCGTCCCCACACGACGCTGTCGTCGGCGTCCACGACGATGTCGCGACCGGTGCGGCGCCGGGTGCGCACGGCGACCCTCTCCGCCACCTCGGCGAGGGAGAGGGCGCTCATCGGCTCGTCCTCGTGGTCCCCGGTGGCCAGGCCGACCAACTCGTTGACGAGTGCGGTCAGCTCACGGGTCTCGCTGCGCAGGTCCTCGATGAGGTCCTCCCGTGCCTGCGGACTGAGCCGGTCCACCCTGTCGAGCACCTGGACGTTGGTGTACAGACTGGTCAACGGAGTGCGGAGTTCGTGTGCCGCGTCCTGGACGAGGCGGCGTTGCTCCTCCTTGGAACGGGCCAGACGGGCGAGCATGGCGTTGAAGGCACTGCTGAGCCGGCCGACCTCGTCGCGTCCGGCCTCCTCCCGGCCCTCTCCCCCGCCTCCCGGATCGACCGGGTCGAGCCGACCGGTGGAGCTGACGTACTCGGCGGCGTCGGTGAGGCGCACCAGACGGCTGGTGGTCCGCTGTCCCACCAGCCGGCCCACGGCGGCGGCGCACAGGGCGACGAGCAGGCCCGCCCACAGGATCTGGGTGGCGAGTCGATCGAGCATCGACTCGGTGGGCGACAGCGCCTGGAGGAGTTGGAGGGCCCCCGAGCCGTCACCGATCGACACCGTGGCCAGCCGGTACCCCTGGCCGTGGATCTCCTGCTCGCGCATCTCGACGAGCCCGGGAGCGTCCTCCGCCGCGATCTGCATGTCCCGCTCCGACGGGGGGAAGAGGATGACGTCGGCCGGATCGGTGACGGTGACCGTCCTGCTGCCGTCCGCTCCGAGGAACTGCAACTGGATGTTGTGTCCGGACAGGAAGAGCCCCTGCCCGGGGGAGGAGGCGCCTCCACGTCCGTGGAGGGTGACGAGCTCGTCGGAGAGGTCGGTGACGGTCTTTTCGAACTCGCTCTCGACGTCGGCACGGATGAGCCCGGCGGCGGTGGTGTAGGCGAGGGTCCCGACCAGGGCGATGACGATGGCGGCGACCAACGCGAAGATCACCGCGAAACGTGTGCCCAGACGCCAGTCCCGCGCCCTCGGCGGTACACGCCGCCACCAGGTTCCGGTGCGGTGGTCCGCTCTCACGAGGTCCGGCCCCGCGGGCGGAGCGTGTAGCCGACCCCGCGCACGGTCTGGATCAGCGGCGGGTCCCCGTCCCCCAGCTTCCGTCGCAGGTAACTGATGTAGACGGCGAGGTTCTTGGATTCGGGACCGAAGTCGTAGCCCCAGATGCGGTCGTAGATGGTGGAGTGGTCCAGGACGATCCCGGTGTTGCGGATCAGGAGTTCGAGCAGGTCGAACTCGGTCTTGGACAGTTCGATCTCGCGCTCGCCGCGCCAGACGCGACGCGCGCGCGGGTCCAGGCGCAGGTCCCCCGCCCTCAGAGGGCCCTCGTCCGCGGCCTCACCGGAGACCGGTGCGGCGCGGCGCAACAGGGCGCGCAACCGGGCCAGGAGTTCCTCCAGTTCGAAGGGTTTGGCCAGGTAGTCGTCGGCGCCGGCGTCGAGTCCCGCCACACGGTCGGGTGTCTCCACGCGAGCGGTGAGCATGAGGATGGGGGTGCGGTCGCCTTCCGCGCGCAGCACCTTGGCCACGCCGAGCCCGTCCACTCCCGGCATCATCACGTCGAGGATGAGCAGGTCGACGGGTTCGGCGTGGACCGCGGCCAGCGCCTGGACCCCGTCCGGCACCGTCCGCACCTCATAGCCCTCCAGGTGGAGCGCGCGTTCCAGTGAGTTCCTGATCGCGCGGTCGTCGTCGGCGATCAGGACCGTGGCGGTGGCTTCCATGGCGCTCATCGTTCCGTATCGGGGTGAGAGCTCGGTAAGAGCCCGGTGCCTCGCGTGTCGACTCCGCACCGGTCATGTCCCGGGTTCGAACCTCCGGGTGCGCACGAGGCCCGCCGCGCGCCCCTTGCCCGCGATCACGAGCGCCATCTTGCGCGAGGCCTCGTCGAGCATCTCCTCACCGAGCATGACGGCGCCCCGGCGGTCCACGGTGGTGGCGTGCTCGTAGGCGTCCAGGATCAGTTCGGCGTGGTCGTAGTCCTCCTGGTCGGGCGCGAACACCTCGTTGGCGGCCTCCACCTGGAGAGGGTGCAGGACCCACTTGCCGTCGAAGCCCAGTGCGGCCGAGCGCGCGGCGGAGCGGCGGAAGGCCTCCACGTCGCGGATCTGTAGATAGGGGCCGTCGATGGCCTGGAGTCCGTTGGCCCGGGCGGCCATGAGGATACGCATGAGCACGTAGTGGTAGGCGTCCCCGACGTCGTAGCCGGGCGGTTGTTCGCCGACGACCAGGCTCTTCATGTTGAGGGAGGCCATGAAGTCGGCCGGTCCGTAGACGAGGGCCTCCAGACGGGGTGAGGCCGCGGCGATCGCGTCGACCTCGACCAGGCCGCGGGCGTCCTCGATCTGCGCCTCGATGCCGATCCGACCGACCTCCAGGCCGACGGCGCGTTCGATCTGGGTGAGGAGGGTGTCGAGCCACTGGACGTCGCGGGGTCCGGTGACCTTGGGCAGGACCAACGCGTCGAGTTCGGCTCCGGCCCCTTCGACGACGGTGATGACGTCCCGGTAGGCCCACGCGGTGGTGACGTCGTTCACGCGGACCGTGCGGACCCTGCCGTCCCAGCCTCCCTCGTTGAGGGCGTGGACGACGGTGTCGCGGGCGGTCTCCTTCTCCAGGGGAGCGACCGCGTCCTCCAGGTCGAGGAAGAAGGCGTCGGTGTCCAGACTCCGCGCCTTCTCGACGAACCTCGGGTTGGACGCCGGGACGGCGAGGACCGATCGCCGCGATCTGAGTGTGCCCATGGTCATGTGCTCCGTTCGACCGTGCCTGTGGGTTGCACATCATCGCACCGTGCGGTGCGTACGCTGAGGGGTGGCCCCGCCCCGCCCTCAGGAGGAAGCACCTCATGTCCACCACCTCGTACCCCACCAGCGCCCACTGGGGCAGCTACAGCGTGGTCGTCGACGACGGGCGTGTGGTGGGGGTGCGGCCGGATCCGGACGACCCGGCGCCCTCCCCCCTGATCGACAACACACCAGTGGCCCAGCACCACGTGTCACGGGTGGCGCGCCCGGCGGTACGACGGCGATGGCTGGAGAACGGGCCCGGGCCGGATCCGCGCCGGGGCGAGCCCGACGACGACTACGTCGAGGTGGAGTGGTCCCGGGTGCTGGACCTGCTCGCGGGCGAGTTGGACCGGGTCCGTGGCGAACACGGCAACGAGGCGATCTTCGGCGGGTCCTACGGGTGGGGCAGCGCGGGCCGGATCCACCACGCGCAGAGTCAGTTGCACCGTTTCCTCAACACCATCGGCGGCTACACGAGTTCGCGCACCACCTACAGCCACGGCGCGGTGGAGGTGCTCTTCCCCCACCTCCTCGGCGCCCCGGGGACCAGCCGGCTTCTTCACCGGGCACCCGCCTGGACACAGATCCGCCGGCACACCGAACTGTTGGTGACCTTCGGCGGGCTGCGGGTGTCCAACACCTGGATCGCCGCGGGCGGCCGGACGGCGCAGACCGCGGGGCCACAGATGCACGCGGCCTCGGAGGCCGGTGTGGAGTTCGTGTCCCTGTCTCCGCTGCGCGACGACGTTCCGGAGGGGGTGAAGTCCGAGTGGTTGTCGTTGGTCCCGGGGACCGACACCGCGGTGATGCTGGCGTTGATGCACGTCCTTTTCACCGAGGGGCTGGCCGACACGGACTTCCTGGACCGGTACACGGTGGGCGCCGACGTGGTGCGCGCCTACGTGCTGGGAGAGCGTGACGAGCGCGGGGGACCGCGAGGGACGGAGCGCACCCCCGAGTGGGCGGAGCGGATCAGCGGGGTCCCCGCCGGGGAACTGCGAGCGCTGGCCCGGCGCATGGCCCGCGGCCGCACCCTGGTCAACGTGGGCTGGTCGGTACAGCGCGCCCGTTACGGCGAGCAGCCGCTGTGGGCGGGTCTGGCGCTGGCCTGCTGTCTGGGGCAGGTGGGGCTGCCCGGTGGCGGGTTCGCGTCGGGATACGGGTCGATGGGCAACTACGGCGGCGGTGCCACCCCGGTGGGGCTGCCGCGGATGCCGCAGGGCGCCAACCCGGTGGACGCGTTCATCCCGGTGGCCAAGATCGCCGACATGCTGTTGAACCCGGGAGGCCGCTACGACTACGACGGCGAGGAGCGCCGTTATCCGGACATCCGGCTCGTGTACTGGGCCGGCGGCAACCCGTTCCACCACCACCAGGACCTGGCGCGGCTGTCGCGGGCCTTCGGTCGGCCCGAGACCGTGGTGGTGCACGAGACCCACTGGACGGCGACGGCGCGCCACGCCGACATCGTCATCCCGGCGACGACCGTGCTGGAGCGCGACGACCTGACCGGAAGCCGCGGCGACCTGGCGTTGCGGGCGATGCGGCGAGCGGTGGAGCCGCACGGCCAGGCGCGCGACGAGTACGACACCTACGCCGACCTGGCCGAACGTATGGGGGTGCGCGAGAAGTTCACCGAGGGACGCACCAGCGGCGAGTGGATGCGCCTGGCCTACGGACGCTGGCGTTCCCTGGCCGCACGGCACGGACTGGACGTCCCGGATTTCGACGAGTTCTGGGAGCGCGGCCGGGTGGACATGCCAGGGCGGGTGGAGGACGAGGCGCTTTTGGCCGAGTTCCGCGCCGACCCGGAGGCGCATGCGCTGCGTACGCCCAGCGGTCGCATCGAACTGTTCTCGGAGACGATCGCCTCGTTCGGCTACCAGGACTGCCCCGGCCACCCGGTGTGGTCGCCCGGTCCGGTGCTGTCCGACGACGAGGACCACCCGCTGGTGCTCGTGGCCAACCAACCACGCGGGAGCATGCACAGCCAACAGGAGATGGGAGCCCACAGCATGGCGCAGAAGGTCGCCGGGCGGTCTCCGTTGAGGATGCACCCCACCGACGCGCGGGCCCTCGGGGTGGCCGACGGGGACGTGGTGCGGGTGTCGAGCCCCCGGGGCTCGTGCCTGGCGGGCCTGGTGGTGAGCGACGCCCTGCGCCCGGGTGTGGTGCAGTTGTCGACGGGGGCCTGGTACGACCCCTCCGCGCCGGGGGTGACGTGCGCGCACGGGAACCCGAACGTCCTGACGGAGGACGTGGGCACGTCCTCGCTGAGCCAGGGATGCACGGGTCAGCTCGTACGGGTGCGCGTGGAACCGTTCCGGGGCGAGGTGCCGCCGGTGCGCGCGTTCGCACCACCGAGGGGGACCACCCCGGCGTGAGCCCGGCGGGGAACGCCCGACCGCCTCCGGCCGTGCGCCGTCGTCTCAGCGGGTCAGAAGACGGTCCACCCGGCGGGGCAGCGTCGCTCCCACCAGGCCGAGGATCGCGTATCCCACCTGACCGGGGGCGAGCATCCCCAGGATCGCACCGGTGTTGGCGGTGGGCGCGCGCAGGAACTCGCGCATGCGCGGGTGGGCGTGCGGTACGCCGTTGCCCGACAGCAGCAGGGTGAGCACCGCGGTCAGGGCCATGGCCGCCCAGAACGTCTCCACGGAGGTCAGACCGCCGAGCCAACCCTGGACCCGGTCCAGAGCCACGTAGGCGTAGGCGGATTCCCCCGTCGTCACGGTGGCGGGAACGGAGAACGCGGGGAGCATCGCGGCGGCGCCCATGGCACCCATGGCCGCCATGGCCCCGGTGACCCCGCCGGTGGCGGCCAGCCCCAGCCGCCCGGCCAGGTCACGGGCCTGTCGGGTGAGCTCCTCCTGAGAGGGGTGGTGGCGCCAGGGCCGTCCGGCCGACCGTGCCTCGCCCATGGCGTTGGCCCTGCGCCGACGCAGGAACCGCCAGGTGTCGCAGAGCACCCCGGGCCCGCGTCGCGCGGCGATGGTGGCGACGGCGAGTTCGTGGACGATCATGGACAGGGTGGTGGCCAGGGTGACCGGCAGATCCACCCAGGACAGCGCCGTCCTGCGGAACAACGGTGCGATGTCGGCGGGCACCCGGACGCGCATGGCCACGGAACGCCCCCTGGCCCGGCGACGCAGGCGCACCAACGGGGGTCGTCCGGGCAGTGGAGGCGTGGACTCGGCCGCGGTCGCGATCATCCGGTAGTCCATCGCGACCGCGCACACCAGCGACAGCACCAACAGCCAAGGGGTGAGGACCCCACCACCGAGGAGACCGTGCACCAGCTCCGAGGCGGGGTGGAGTTCGGCGCCGGCCAGCCTCGCGTTGAGGTTCAGATGCTCCAGGACCGCCAGGAGCATCGCGCTCGGGGGCAGCAGCCACAACCATCTTCCGTGGTGACGGCCCACGATCGCCAGCCCGAGGGCGGCGCCGACCAGCCCCGTGGTGACGGCGTGACCGGAGAAGACCGCCAGCACGTCGCCCGCCGGATCGGTGACGGTGGTCCCGCCCGGCAGGAACAGGCCCGTGTCGGCGGAGAGGTCGGGACCACCGAGGGACACCTCGGTGAACAGGCGTTCGGCGAGTTGGAACCCGGCTCCGGAGGCGGCGGCCAGCAACAGGAAGTCCACGGCGGCCAGGCGGCGCAGCCTCCGGCGGGCCACCAGGGGCAGGAGCAGCAGCGGGAGCAGTTTGCCCGGCTCCTCCACGAACACCGCGACGTAGGTGTAGCCGAGCACGCTGTAGGGGTCGACGTCGAGAAGCCGGGCCACGGCCGCCTCGGCGAGGGCGAGGGGCCACACCAGCAGCGCGCCGACCGCGGCCACGCGCAGGAGGGTGGCGAAGGAGACGGTGCGGGAGCGCGCCGGCCAGGCCAGTTGGAACAACAGCACGAAGGCGGCGATCAGGGCGGACGGTACGACGCCCAGACCGGGGACGAGCAGAGGGGCGACGAGCAGTGCCGCCACCATGAGCCATCCCCAGGCTCCGCGCATGGCGCGCAGGAAGCGGATCGTGCGCGCGGAGCGCTCACGGGCACGGTCCACTCCACGCGACAGACGTTCGACCAGGTCGGGCCCCGGGCCACGGGGAGCGCGGGCGTGGCGGGCGCCGGTCTCGGCACAGCGGTAGAGCTGGGCCGCGCGGGTGAGCACGGCCCCGCCCTCGGCGCGGGCGCGCGCGCCGAAGTGGGCACGGGCCTGGGGGATGTCCGCGCCGACGAGTTCGCGGACGAAGTCGGCGGGACCGGCGGCGACGGTGAGTTCGTCGGCGGTGACCAGGACCGCCGCGGAGAAGTCCTCGACGCAGACCAGGAAGTCGGTGGGCGTGGGCCCCCATCCGCGGATGAGGTCGATGAGCGTGTCGGTGTCGAGCGGGACTTCGGTGACGGGAGCGTAGGAGAACTCGGCCCTGGTCCGGCAGACCAGGAGCCGGTCGACGCCCATGGCCCGCCCCGCGGCGACGATCGCGCGGATGAGGTTGCGGTCGCGCGGCACGAGGAAGGGGGTGGTGACCTTGCCGTCGATCCTGATCCAGTGGGGATCGAACTCGGTCGCTCCGGCACAGACGCGCAGCACGAGGTCCCGTGCGAGCATGGCCTGTTCTTCCATGGGGTTTCCTCGTGCCTTGCGGGGGGCGAACACGTGAGGCCGTCTCGTCGCCTCCGGACGGTCCGGCCCCGACCGAGCATAACGGTGGCACCCTCACTCGGACGAGGGCGCGGCCCCGGAGGCTTCCGCCGTCTCCCTGGAGGGGCGGGGACCGGCGCCGAAGGCGTCGGCGCACAGCTGCGCGAAGTGCCGGACGCCGGGAAGGTCGAGGGCCCACCCGGCGAAGGCCCACCCCAGGTGAAGGTGTTCGAGTGCCCTGGCCAGCGCGGACACCCCGCTCCAGCGTGACCCGTCGGGGGTCTGGTAGGTCAGGCGGTACAGCACCTCGGGATGTTCGGCGGCGGGTTCGAGTTCCAGTGCCACGGGCGAGCGGGCGGCCAACCAGCGGCCCAGCCCTCGACACATGTCACAGTCCGCCGCGACGTAGAGCAGGCCCGGTGTGCGGCCGTGCCACGGACGCCACCGCGGCAGCCACGACCGCACACCCGACCGGTAGGTCTCCCAGTCCCGCCCGAAGGTCTCGCGCAACCGCCCGGTCTCGTGCCATCCGGCGAACCCGACACCGTAGACGAAGGAGACCACAGCGCCGATCAGCAGCCACGGGTCGCCCGTCACCAGGGACAGGAGCGGGTAGGCCACGGCGAGGGTGGCCTGCATCGGGTTCCGTAGATAGGCGTAGGGGCCGCTGGTGACCAGTCGTGGCCGACGCCAACTCGGCGCTGGTCTTCTACCACTTCGGCGGAGTCGACCAGTTGTTGCTGGCCGCGTTGGACCGCTCCGGTTCCGAACGCATGGCCATGTACCGCGAGGTCGCCGCTCGGGCGAACACCCTGGAGGAACTGGTGGAGGCGGCCATGCACATCTACCGGACCGACCTGGAGCGCGGCTACATCACCGAGTTCTCCGAGCTGGTGGCCGCCGCCGTCACCAAACCGGAGCTGCGCCGGGAGATCCGGGCCCGTTCCGAACCCTGGATCGCGTTCATCGAACAGGAGTGGAACCGGGTGCTGGCCGGTTCCGCTCTGGGAAGGCTGCTTCCCGCCCGCGAGGTGGCCTACGGCGCGATCACGTTCTACCTCGGCGTGAACCTGTTCTCGGTGTTGGACGAGGACCACTCGCGTACCGAGGCGGTCTTCGACCTCGCCGCGGGGCTGGCGCCCCGGGCCCGACTGCTCACACTGCGCCTCCCCCGCCGGGACCGCGACGTAGGCTCGCCTCCGGACGAGAAAGAGGAAGGCGCATGAGCGGCGGTATCACGGTGACACCCGGGATCGAGTTCCCGGACACCTCCGACGGACGGACCCACGTGGCGGGCGCGGCCATCGCGGACGACCGGGGCAGGATCTTCGCGCAGCGCCGGTCCGCCACGCGCAAGGTGTTCCCCTACTGCTGGGACATCGTCAGCGGACACGTCGAGCGAGGGGAGGACATGCTCGACACCCTGGCCCGCGAGGTGGAGGAGGAGACCGGATGGCGGTTGACCACCGTGCTCGCGGAGCTGTTCCGGATCGCCTGGGACCCCGGTGACGGCCTCACCAGACACGAGGTGGACTACCTGGTACGGGTGGAGGGCGACCTGGACGCCCCTCGTCTGGAACCGGGCAGGCACACCGAGTTCATGTGGGTGGACGACTCCCTGGTGCACCGACTGCGCGACCCTCGCGACCCGGCCGACTACTTCGTCACCGACATCGTGCGACGGGGCCTGGACGCGGTGCGCGTCCACTGAGTCCGCGCCGGACGCCAGGGAGCTCCTTTCGGCGGTGACGCCCTCACCCCGCTCGGCGGACCTCCTCGACCGCCAGCGACAGAGCGTCCATGAGGTCGGAGGCCCCGATCGGCGCGCCGTCCCGGGCCAACACGGCGGCGCGCCCGTGCAGATAGGCCCCGCACATCGCGGCCTCCCGTGCGGGCACCCCGGAGGACAGCAGCGCGCCGATCGCACCGGACAGCACGTCACCGGTTCCGGCCGTGGCCAGCAGCGGCGTACCCGTCGGATTGGCCACCACCGGAGCACCGGGGTGCGCGATCAGCGTGGTCGAGCCCTTGAGCAGTACCGTGCATCCGAAATGGTCACGCGCTCGGGTGACGTGCTCCAGACGCCGCGCCTCGACCTCCCCGCGGTCCACACCCAGCAGTCGGGCCAACTCCCCCGCGTGCGGTGTCAGCAGGGTGTGCGCGGTCCGCTCTCGGAGCAGTTCGACCGAACGCCCCTCCTCGTCCCCCGCGAGCAGGGTGAGTCCGTCCGCGTCGACGAGCACGGGCAGGTCGCTGTCCAGGACCGCGCGGAGTTCGTCGGCGTTGGCCGGGTACGTGCCGCGTCCGGAGCCGATGACGACGGCCGAGGCGCGTGCGGGCGAAAGGTCGGTGCTGCTCTGTGGATCAAGGAGACTCGCGACGGTCTCCGGCCAGCGGGAGAGCACCTGGTCGACGACGGCGGCCCCGCCCCCGTAGCGGACCATGCCGACCCCGGTCCGCAGCGCCCCACCGACGCACAGGACCGCGGCCCCCCGGTACCGGTCCGACCCGGCCCGCACGTCCAGCACGCCCCGCCGGTACTTGTCGGTCTCGGCGTCGGGGACGGGCAGGAGCGAGGCGATGTCCACAGCCTGTGGACGGACCAGGGCCGGTCCGGGAAGTTCGGGGGCCAGTCCGATGTCCACGAAGCGAATCCGGCCCGCGTGTTCGGCGCCCGGGTCGACGAACAGGCCCGGCTTGTGCGTACCGAAGGTGACGGTGACATCGGCCCGGACCGCGTGACCGGGGACCTCTCCGGTGTCGGCGTCCACCCCGCTGGGCAGGTCGACCGAGACCACGGGAGCGGGCGCGTTCGCCGCGAGCAGGGCCAGGGTGGAGTGCGGCTTGCGCAGTCCTCCGCACCCTCCGATGCCGACGAGTCCGTCGACGATGAGGTCGGCGTCGAACAGGTCGGTCTCGTCGACCTCGGCGTCACTGAACCACCAGGCCCGCCCACCCGCGGCGCGCAGAGCGGCGATACCGTCCTGGTGGGCTCCCCTTCCCGCGAGCAGGGCGTGCACGGTGGCCCCTCGGGTCGCGAGGTCCGCACCCGCGTAGAGTGCGTCGCCCCCGTTGTCGCCGCCGCCGACCATGAGCAGGATCCGCGCCCCGTAGACCCGGGGCAGGAGCCGGGCGCACTCGACGGCGAGCCCCGTCGCGGCCCTGCGCATGAGGGCTCCGTCGGGCAGACGTGCCATGAGCACCTGCTCGGCTTCGCGTACGACGCTGACGGTGTGTGCGGAGCGCACCGGTCACCTCCCGGGAGTCGGTCACCCCCATCGTGCCGCAGCCTCGACGGCGCGATGCCCCTGCGCCACACGGTGAGCCCGTGACCAGAGAAAATCACTTCGCGCCATCGAACCACTACCCTTCGCAGTGTCGGCTTGACACAATGGAGGCATGCCTCGACCGAGCAAATACGTCTCTCGGTCCGACCTCGGGTGGGGCTCCTCACCCGCGGACGCGGCCGACCCTCGTTCCGGACTGGTCATCCATTACGACAGCGTCGATCAGGGGCTCGCCGGCAAGGAGCACTCGGCCTGCCTCTCCTACTGGCGCGACACCCACGCGTTCCACACCGGCCCCAGCCGTGGTTGGGTGGACATCGGATATTCCTTTATGTCCTGTTCTCACGGATATGTCATAGAAGGTCGGGGTCTGCGAAGAACCCAGGCCGCGCAGCCGGGCGGCAACTCCTCCCATTACTCGGTGACCCTGGCCACCGGGCCCTCGGACCCGATCACCCCCGAACAGATCAACGCGGTCCGCGCGCTGCGCCAATGGTTGATGGAGCCCGACACCTCCATCGCCGGAACGGTACTCGGCCACCGCGACTTCGTCTCCACGTCATGCCCCGGCGACAGGGCCTACGCCCTCGTCCGCGACGGCACGTTCGCACAGCCCCCCGGCCCGGTCACGGAGGTACACGACATGCTCGGACTACGCATCGGCAGCACGGGGGAGGCGGTCAAGCTCCTCCAACTCAGGGTCACGCGGGCGGGCTTCGGCGACGCCCTGGGCGAGAGCGGCGTGGACTCCGAGTACGGTCCCGCCACCGCCGAGGCCGTGCGGCTGTGCCGGGAGTACGTCGGAAGTCGGGCACTACCCGGCTACGGTGACAAGATGACCGCCCACGCGGTCGACCAGGTGGAAGCCGCCGTCACCAAGCGCGCCTTGGAGGGGGCCGTGGGGGACGCCGGCCAGAACGCCCCCGACGACCCGTCCCGGTCCTGAGTCGCGGGCCCGGGCCCCGGCCGCGGGCGTCCCGCGACCGGGGCCCGTTGAGTCCCGGTCGGCCCGGGAACCTCAACCGACCGGGACGACGATCGGATCCCCCACGCCGAAGATCGGCTCGTACCGCAACTCGGTGACCGAGACCTCGCCCACCACGGCGATCTGGCCGGAGGTGCTGTCGCCGGGGGCGAGGTCGCCGGTGGCGAAATGGGTGATGTCGGCGAAGATCGCCTCGCCCCAGTCGTTGCGCTCGGTCCCGTCGGAGAGCACCGTCGTGAAGTACATCGGGTTGACGTCGAAGGGCTCGTCGCCGTTGTTGGTGATCTCCACGTCCACCACCGTGTAGACGGTGTCGTCGATGACGTCGCCCGTGGTGCCCGACTGGGTGGCGGTCATGCTGACGCCCTGTTCTTCGGCCGCGGGCTCCTCCTCGTCCTCCGTCACCTCCTCCTGCGCGCTCTCCTCCACCGTCGTGGGGGCGGAGGAGGCGGCATCATCGTCGGCGGACAGGAAGGCCGCGAACACGATGACGGCGACCACGAGGAGGATGACGCCGAAGCACGCGCCGACGCCGAGGACGACCTTGGCGAAGGTGGACATGCCCTTCTTCGGCGGCGGGCCGTACGGGAAGCCCCCGCCGGGGGGACCCGGGGGCGTTCCGTGGGGAGGCTGTCCACCGTACGGGGGCCGTCCGTCATGAGGCCCTCCATACGGAGGAGGACCTCCGTGGGGAGGGTGACCGCCGGGCGGAGGTCCGGGAGGGCCGCCGTAGGGAGGCTGTGGGGGGCCGGAAGGGGGCTGGGGGTAGGACACTCGTGTGCTCCGGTCTCTCGTACACGACGGGCGGGGGTGTGACGTACCGCGGCCTGGAGGCCCGTGCACCGGACGGAGCACGCGCGGCCGTCAGGACATTATCCGACGGGAGGGACCCGTCGCGCGTGCCGGTGCCCACCCGGCCCACACGGGAACAGACGCCTCCCCTGGTCGACGGGTTCCGTTATCCCACCGTGGCCGGTACCGGTCCGTTCTGGTCGACTTCGGGTACTACGCTGTGTCGTAGAAGCCGCCCCGTCACGGCCGGGGCGGACCGCCACACGGCGGGCGGACGGCAGGCACGGCGAGCGGAGGCGGCGTGGTCGACTGGCTGACCATGACGGTTCAGATGGTGTCGCTGGCGATGGCCGGCTGGTGTCTCGTCTCCACCTTCCGTGACCAGCCCATGGTGGTCCCCCACCTGGTCGGCATGGGAGTGCTGTGGCTGCTCGTCCTCGGGCAGGTGGTCGTCTCCGTCGTCGCCATGATCGGTGGCGACATGCCCGCCGAACCGGTCATGTTCGTGTCCTACCTGGCCACCGTGGCCCTGTTGCCACCCGCGTGCGCGGTGTGGGGCTTCATGGAACGCAGCAAGTGGGGCCCCGCCGTGATCGCCTTCGCCTGCCTGATCCTGCCGGTCCTGTTCGTCCGGCTCGAACAACTCTGGAACCCCGTTGTCTGAGACCTCCGCCGCCAGGACCCTTCGTACCGGTCCCGGACGCGTCCTCGTCGCCGTCTACGCGGTGTTCGCGCTCGCCGCGACCGCACGGGGCGGCTTCCAACTGGCCACGAAGTTCCACGAGGCTCCGCTGGCCTACACCCTGTCGCTGATCGCCGGGGTGATCTACCTGGTGGCCGCGATCGGCCTGGCGCGGGCCGGACGGACCTCCCGTCTGGTCGCCCTGGTCTCGTGCACCATCGAGGCGGTCGGTGTGCTGGTGGTGGGCGCCGCCAGCGTGTTCTGGCCCGCGGTGTTCCCCGATGACACGGTGTGGTCGAACTTCGGCGGCGGCTACCTGTTCATCCCGCTGGTCCTGCCGGCGCTCGGACTGTGGTGGATCCTTCGGGTGCACCGCATGGACCGGAACTGATCCTCCACGAGCGGGCACGGAGTTAGGGTGTCACCCATGTCCGCACCTTTGACGCTTCCGGTGGCCGTCTCCGCCGACTGGCTCATCGAACACCGTGACCAGGTCGTCGTCGTCGACTCCCGTTGGTACCTCGACGGCCGCTCGGGCCGTGACGCCCACCGCTCCGGTCACCTCCCGGGCGCGGTCTTCACCGACCTGGACACCGATCTGGCCGCGCCGGCCGGTGCCGAGGTCGGCCGCCACCCACTTCCCTCCCCCACCGACTTCGCCGAAGCCCTCGGCCGTCTGGGCATCGGCGACGACGCCCGTGTGGTCGTCTACGACGACGCGGGGGGATCGGTCGCGTCCCGCCTCGTGTGGATGCTGCGTGTCATCGGCACGCCCGCGGCCTTCCTGGACGGCGGGATCCAGGCGTGGACGGGTGGACTGGAGGAGGGGGACGTCGTCCCCGAACCGGTCGACCGCACCCCCGTCCCCTGGCCGCCGGACCGGATCGCCGACACCGACACCGTACGGGACCGGCTCGAAGACCCCGCGCACCTGCTGCTCGACGCCCGTGTCCACGGCCGTTACACCGGTGAACGACCCGCGCCCGTCGACGCCCGCCCAGGGCACGTTCCGGGTGCCCGCAGCGCGGAATGGGTCCAGAACCTGGACGGCGACGGGTTCCTGGCCGACCCGCGAACCCTGCGCGAACGCTTCGCCGCCCTGGGCGCGGACTCCGCGGACACCATCACCGCCTATTGCGGATCCGGCGTCACCGCGTGCCACGACCTACTGGCCCTGGAACACGCCGGATACACCGGCACACGCCTGTACCCCGGTTCGTGGAGTCTCTGGGGAGGCGACGACTCCCTGCCGGTGGAGACGGGTGATCCCCACGCATGAGCGGTCCGGGGACCTCTCCCACCACGGCCGTTCAGAGGCAAGGCCCCTCTGAACGGCCGTTTTCCTGTTCTCCTCCGGTCATATTCGGAACCCCGCGTCCGAAATCCGCATCAGAAGAATCAGTAGGATTGCCGCCCCAGGGGACAAGAGAGGTATCACTCCCCCGTACCGCACACCCCGATCCCCCCGTCCCAGAGCGAAACGAGGAACATGGCCATCGAACTCCTGCTGCTGCTCATCGTCGTCATCGTCGTCATCGTCGTCGGCGTCATCGTCTACGCGCAGCGCGCCAAGAACCAGGCGACCCCCTCCCAGAGTCCGGCTCCGCCCCAGGACCCCTTCGCCAACGACGGCGGCGGCACCACGGGCGATCCCCGTTCCCTCAAAGCGGGCGACATGATCGACTGGGGCAACGAACGCACCTGGATCCGCGGCACCCTGCGTCTTTCCGAGGGCGGCTTCACCTGGTCGGAGCACTTCCTGGAGGTGGAGGGCGGCAAGCGCTGGCTCTCCGTGGAGGAGGACCCCGACGTGGAACTGGCCCTGTGGACCGGTCGCCCCGATCTCGAACTCATCCCTCAAGGCAAGTCCATCGAACTCGAGGGAGTCGTCTACAAGCTCCAGGAGAAGGGCACCGGCTCCTACCGCTCCGAGGGCACCACCGGTCTCAAGGCCACGGGCGGTCTCGACTACGCCGACTACGAGTCCGACGACGGCAGACTGCTGTCCTTCGAGCGCTTCGACCACGGTGGTTGGGAGGCCAGCACCGGCACCAAGGTCACCCCCGGGACCTTCACCATCTACCCAGGGAGCTGATCCGGACGTGCGCGCGAGCATCAGCGTCCCCTTCGTCGACACCTGCGCCGACGATCTGGTCTGGACCCTGGGCCACCCGCCGGTCGACCCCCTGGCCTCCCGCACGCTGCGGGTCGCCGGCGCCCGGATCGAACTGCGCGTGCTCGGAGCCTCCCACCAGGTGGTCGTCACGCCGGAACCGACGGATGCGGCGTTGATCTCGCCGGGTTCCTCTCCGGCGGGCGAACCGGTGGAGGCGGCCGGCACGACGACGAAGGACCTTACGGCGGACGAGCCGCTGGTGGAGACCGTGGCGTGTCTGCCCGGCCTGCCCGGTGGGCTGCCCTCCAGCACCGAACGTCCCCACATGGGCGGTTACCGTTTCGACTCCTCGGTGGAGTCGCTGTCCCCCACGGAACTGGCCCACCGCGTGGACCGGCTCCACCGCGAGGTCTCCGGTTCTCCGAGTGGGTTGCTCGTCACCTTCCCCGGTGACCACCTCGCGATCACCGCGCTGCACCTGACCCTCGGCAGCGGAGAACAACTCCATTGGCGCACCTGGCACGCCTATCCCCAAAGCGGCGAACTGGTGACGACCATGTCGACCGTGACACCCTGACCCCGAGGAAGACACATGGCCCCTTACTCCGGTGGAGCCACGGCTCCCAGAAACCGCGGCGCGGCGACCATGCTCATGCTGGCCGGTGTCGTCGTACTGCTGCTCCTGCTGACGGCGTGCTCCAACGACAACAGCGCGGACTGTCGGCCGTCGAACGAACCCACGAGTTCCACCCACAGCGCCTCACGCCTGTCCACTCCGAGCCCCTCCCCCACCGAGGAGTGCCGCAACCGCAGCGGCGGCGGAGGCGGAGGCGGTGGTTTCTTCTTCTTCGGTGGCGGCGGTGGCGGCGGCTCCAACAGCGGCGGCAGCGGCAGCGACACCCGCGGCGGCGGCAGCGGGTTCGGCAAGTAGGGCGCGTGGGCCCGTAGCCCCTGGTAGGGGACCTGGCGGAGCCGAGTAGGGTGCCGTTCCGGGAGCGGTCACCCGTTCCCCGAGGTCCGGCCCCCCGGCCGCCGCACCGGGTTCCGTCCTCCTCACCGTCCCTGGAAAGAAGTACTCCACGTGACCCAGTCCCAGGCCCCCCTTCGGCCCAGACTCCCGGTTCCGGCCCGGGCGGCCCGGTTCCTCGTGCTGCTGGCGGTGTTCATCTGCGCCGCCTGCGGCCTGGTGTACGAGCTGGCTCTCGTCGCCATCGGCAGCTACCTGCTGGGCGACACCATCACCCAGGCCTCCGTGGTCCTGTCCGTGATGGTGTTCGCCATGGGCGTGGGGTCCCTGCTGTCCAAACGCTTCCAGTCGCGTCCCGCCGTGTCCTTCGCGGTGATCGAGGGTCTGCTCTCCCTGGTCGGCGGCTTCTCCGTACTGTTGTTGTACGGGGCCTTCGCCTGGTTCTCCGCCTACCAACCGGCCCTGGTCCTGTTGTCGTTCGTCATCGGCGTGCTCATCGGCATGGAGATCCCCCTGTTGATGACGTTGATCCAGCGCATCCGCAGGCAGGAGGCCTCCGAGGCGGTCGCCGACCTGTTCGCGGCCGACTACGTGGGCGGTCTGATCGGGGGCCTGGCGTTCCCGTTCCTGCTCCTGCCGTTGTTGGGCCTGCCCAGGGGAGCGCTGATGGTGGGCGCGCTGAACGCGGTGGTCGGCGTGGCGGTGGTGCTGTGGTTGTTCCGGGGGGAGCTGGGTCGGCTCGCCCGCGCGGTCCTGGGCGTCGGCCTGCTCCTCATCGTCACCCTGCTCGGTCTGGCCTATCTCTACGCGGACCAGTTCGAGATGGACGCACGTCAGGCCCTCTACCGCGACCCGATCGTGCACGCCGAGCGCTCCGAGTACCAGGAGATCGTGGTCACCAGGTCCTTCGACGGCGAGGACGTGCGGATGTTCCTCAACGGGGACCTCCAGTTCTCCACCCTGGACGAATACCGCTACCACGAGTCGCTCGTCCACCCGGCGATGGCGGGACCGCGCGGGAACGTGCTGGTGCTCGGCGGCGGCGATGGTCTGGCCCTGCGCGAGATCCTCTCCTACGACGACGTGGACGCGGTGACCCTGGTGGACCTGGATCCGGCCGTGGTCGCACTCGCCTCCAGCGACCCGGTGATCAGCGACCTGAACGAGGACTCCTTCGATGATCCGCGCCTGGAGGTCGTCAACACCGACGCCTTCCAGTGGCTGCGCGAGAACCGGGAACGTTTCGACGTGGTCGTCGCGGACCTGCCGGACGGAACCGACGTCGGCACCGCCAAGCTCTACACCGTCGAGTTCTACTCGCTCCTGGGTCGGGCCCTGTCCGAGGAGGGTCGGGTGGTGGTGCAGGCGGGCTCGCCCTTCTTCGCCCCGGAGGCCTACTGGGGCGTGGGGCGCTCCCTGGAGGACGCCGGACTCTCCGCCACCCCCTACAACGTGGACGTGCCGACGTTCGGCAACTGGGGCTTCTATCTCGCCGGCGCCGACGGCGCTCCCGAGTTGCGCGTTCCCGAGGACGCTCCCGACCTGCGCTTCCTCGACGATTCCCTGCTCGCCGCCGCCCAGGTCTTTCCTCTGGACCGCCGTGAGCCGGAGGTGGAGGAGACCACCCTCATGCATCCCCGGGTGATCGACCACCACCGGGGAGCATGGCGAGGGTACTGACACGCCCCTCCTCGGGGGGAAAGGGCACCGCGCGGCCTGAGGACCTGGGCCGGTGGGCGGCCACGCGGTGTGTCTGACAGGGGGGTCGAAGGGGTGGTCGATGAGGGCGGACGCCCGTCCCGGTCCTCGCTTCCGGTCGGTCGCCACGGCCCGGTCCATCCTGTCCCGGTGTCCGGGACGGGGAGGGGCGCCACGCCGCTCCAGACACATCGCCGAACAAGCCCTTACTCAGACTTTCCCCTCCTTTTCACCCCAGACAGCCCAGATAACCCAGACCGGCCAGAGAGCCCGTGTGCGGAGCCGAGCCGTGGGGAATGGAGTCGCTCTTCGGAGGGTGGGGGTGCTCCGGATCAGGCGCGCTCCAACGCGGCGAGCGCCGTGACGGCGCCCAACTCCCAGCAGGCCTCTCGTGCTCCGGCGTCCAGGCGACCGGTCACGGTGACCGGCGGACGGTGCCTCTCCCAGCCGATGCCCTTGGCGATGGACTCCACGGACCGCACCGCGCCGGCGGTGTCGTTGTCCCCGTGCACGTACAGACCGTAGGGAAGTCCCCTCGTCGTCTCCTGCGCGGGGTAGTAGACGGTGTCGAAGAAGACCTTGAGGGCTCCGGACATGTACCCGATGTTGGCCGGGGTCCCCAGGATCAGGGCGTCCGCGCCGAACAGATCGCTGGCCGTGGCCGACAGCGCCGCCTCGGTCCGTACCTCCACTCCCTCGATCTCGTCGTCACGGGCACCGTCGAGCACGGCCTCCAACAACTCCTGGGTGGCGGGGGAGACCGTGTGGTGAACGATGAGCAGTCGTGCCATGCCCTCACCCTAGGCCGTACCCCTTCGCGGTCCCCGCCCATGCTCCTCCTCGCCTCCAGGAGGCCCCTCCGCTCGGACGACCCGAGCACGAGGAACTTCGGTGCCCACGGCGTTTCCGGTCCGTCTCGAAGACCCCGGGGCCTTCTCTTCGCGACACCCGTGGCGTGCGCCGATCGGCCGGTCCCCGTCCCGCACACTGGAGGTCGGCAGCGCGTCCGCCGACTCCGGGACGGAGGCGCACCGAGCGTTCGCACCATCGCACCGGAAAGCGGGGCCCGAGCATGAGTCAGCCTCCTTCGCGGGACCCCGGCCAGGGGCCCTGGAACGGCGGCCGGCCACCCATGATCCCGCCGCCCCCAACCGAGGTCGGCCCTCCGGGAGGTACGCACGACCCTGAGGACTCGTCCGGATCTCCCCCGTCACGAGACCCCCGGGGCCCGGGCAGGGCCTCCCCCTGGCTGTGGATCGGCCTGGGGTGCGGTGGCCTGTTCGTCCTCGGCGTCGTCCTGGTCGTGCTGATCGCCTTCGTCCTCGACGACCGCGGTCAGGACGGCGACGCCCCGGAAAGCGGGGGCACGGGCGCGCCGACCACCACCGCCGCCCCGAGGATGAACGACACCGTCGAGCACGACGGCATCCTCTTCACGGTCACCGACACCGAGGTCACCGACGAGATCGGTGACCACAGCCCTCTCGGTGAGTACCTCATCGTGCACATCGACGTCGCCAACGCGGGTGTCGACGAGTTCTGGCGGGACGAACAACACGTGTACACCTCCTCCGGAGAGCGGGTCGAGGAGGACTACGGCGCCACGCTGAAACTCAAGAGCCCCATCTGGCAGGACCTCCCCGTCGACGGCACCCCGGTGGGCGTCAGCATCGCCTTCGACGTGGAGTCCGCCTCCGACGTCTCCCACATCGGCCTGAGTTCACGTTTCCGTGGGGGCAACGAGATCAAGGTCGCCTTGGGGGACTGACCCGGCCCGTGGGGGTGGCGGCTCCGCCGACGCGACACCGGGATCGGAGGGCAAGTCCCAGCAGCCCGTGTCACCAACCTCACCGAACAGCACACCTAGGCGGCCATGCCCCGCTCGTCGTCGAGCCCGAGCCCGGCGAGCGTGGTGTTGATGTCACGGGTCACTCTGGCGAATTCGCGGGTGGACAACCAGAGCTTGTAGACGATCAGCAGTTCGAAGGCGAACATCAGCGCGGCGGAGACGGCGATCGTCACGAGCATGCCGACGGTGGAGAGGACACCGACCAGCGGCGCGATGATGAACACGCCCATCTGGAACTCGATCCCGCTGAACAGGTGCGGACGGATGCGGTTCTCACGCAGGACGTCACGGAAGCGCCGGTACCAGGGGAAGCGCCTGTCGAAGCCCTTCTGGAGCGCGGTGCTCTGGATCTGGCGGGCCTTGTGCCCCGGTGTGACGACGACCGACTCCTCCCGCCGCCCGGCCTCCTCTTCGGCGGACGCCCGAACCGGGGTGTTGACCTTCTCCGCCTCGCCGATGGAGACCTTGTCGTCGTCCTCGTCCAGACCGTCGCCACCGTCCTGGTCCACGCCGAACCGGGCGGCGATCCTACGGACACCGCTGGTGTCCTGCTGCTCCATGTTCTCCTCGACCTCACGGATGGCCTGGACGATGTGCCGCCGCATCGCGGTCCGCACCTTGGCCATCTGGGGGGAGTTGAGGTAGCGGAACATGTCGGTGAAGACGATGCCCAGGGCGAACCAGAGAAAGACGGGGTCCCCGCTCTGGGCGAACTGGCCTCCCATGAGTGCGATGGCGCAGACCAGGACACGGATGCGGTCGAACACGTAGTCGAGCCAACTGCCGAACACGGAGCCGGTGCCCTTGAGGCGGGCGATCTTGCCGTCCATGCAGTCGAGTACGAAGCTCAGATGGAAGAGCACGGCACCGGCTAGCAGCCAGTACCAGTCCGCGAGGAAGAAGCACCCCGCTGCGGCGAGACCGAGCACGAGCGCCCCGGTCGTCAGCTGGTCGGGGGTGAGGGAGGTCCTGTTCGCGGTCACCTTGACCAGTCGGGAGGCGAACGGATCGACCAGCCAGACCGTCCACCACGAGTCTCGCGGTTTATAGGTCCGCTCTCGTACATCGCTAAGGGTGAAATAAGGCATTTCTGGGGCTCCAGACACGGATCTTCACAAGGGGGTTCGCGGGGAAGATGAACGACATGAACACCAGGGGGGTTACTGACGATCCATATGAGAGGAAAACTGAAGAGATCATCGGAAAGCGTCGTGCGGGCGAACGACGACATCACGGGGAAAGCGCGCCCCACAGGGCTCCGCCGCCACGGTGAAGACCCCTCCCCTCCTCGTCGGCGCCATATCCGGGGGTACCAAGACCGGCACCTGTGAGACGCACCGACGACCCCTCGGGTTGTCCCCGGGCGAACAGAGGGGAAATTCTTATGTGCTCCTTATTTATGTATTTCTTATGGGTACCATCTCGCCTGGGGACAAAGAGAGCGGAACACTTCGCGAAAGCAGCGGGACGGCATGCGGATTCTCCTTCGTGAACGCACGGTCCGCCTTTGACGAGCGGTCCGCCCCACCCCGGGGCCCGGCCCATCGCCGACACGACCGTGCCCCCACCGAAGGCGGGGGCACGGCACGCGGAGGGTCACCACTCGTCATCGACCCGCCCGGCCTCGGCCCGCGGAGGCGGGTCGACACCGAAGGCGCCGTCATCGTCGTAGTAGTGCTCCTCCCCTTCCTCGTAGTCGTGCTCCTCGGGATACGCCACGTCGTCCACAGGTCTCCTGTCGCCGAACGGTGCCCCAGAGGGGACCCTGTGACCTATCCCACGGTTGCCCTTTTTTTACTTTTTGTCACGCGTTAACCGCCCCCGTTTTCGCCCACAACCTCCCGAGCAATGCCTCCCAATGTGACCCAGGGCACGCATTTGCCCTGTTCAGAGCACGCGTTCACACAGATTCCATCTCGACTCGGCAACATGCTCGACGCTCTCGACAGGGCACTCTCAGGCTCCACCGATACTGGACCGGCAGGACGCCATCCCCAGGTACCGACCACCTCCTCGGTCGGCCTCCGGCCGCGACCATCGGCCACGCGCCCCGCCCTCCTTCTGCTTCCGTCGAGCCCGAGGCTGATCCGTGCCCCCTCCTGCCCAGAATCACCCCGACGACGTAGCGCGAGCACCCCTCAGACCCACGACCAGGCGCCGTGCCGACATCGAGGGGCTGCGTGCCGTCGCCGCCCTGCTGATCGCCGTCTACCACATCTGGTTCGGCACGGTCTCCGGGGGCGTCGACGTCTTCCTCGTGCTCACCGGTTTCCTCATCACCGGCTCCCTGGTCCGGGCGATGGAGCGCGACGGGCGGATCGCCTTCGGCGCCTTCTGGAGCAAGCTCGTCAAGCGCCTCTTCCCCGCGGGCGCGGTCGTGCTCGCCGCGGTCCTGGTCTGCGCCCACCTGTTCGTCCCGCGTTCGCGGTGGACGGAGATCATCGGTGACGTGCAGGCCTCCGCCCTGTACTACGGGAACTGGCACCTGGCACTGGGATCGGTCGACTACATGGCGGAGAACTCCGCGGCCAGTCCGGTCCAGCACTTCTGGTCCCTGGCCGTGCAGGGGCAGTTCTACCTGCTGTGGCCCGTCCTGCTCACGGGCGCGGGTCTGCTCGCACTACGGCTGGGCCGAAGCGTGCGCGCCGCCGCGCTGATCGCCGTGACGGTCGTGCTCGCGGCCTCCTTCGGGTACTCGCTGTGGATCACCGCGACCGAGCCGGTGTGGGCCTACTTCGACACGGGCGCACGGCTGTGGGAACTCGCCCTGGGCGGCGTACTGGCCCTGGTCGTCCATCGTGTACGCCTGCCCCGCTGGATGCGCCTGGTCGCCGGATGGACCGGGCTGGTCGCGCTGATCGTCTGCGGGCTCGTCATCGGCGACTCGCTGCCCTACCCCGGGTACGCGTCACTGTGGCCGACTCTGTCGGCCCTCCTGCTCATCATCGCGGGCTCCGGCGGAGAGAACGCCCGTCTGTCCGCGAACCGCCTTCTGGGCCTGCGCCCCCTCACCTGGCTCGGCGGCCACGCGTACACGCTCTTCCTGTGGCATTGGCCGATCCTGGTCTTCTACCTGGAGATCACCGAACTGGAACGCCCGTCCCTGGCCGGTGGCCTGCTGATCCTGGGAGTCTCCTTCGCCGCCGCGTTCGCCACTGGTCGGATCGTGGACGGCGGTGTCACACGTGTGACGCGGGTCCGGACCGCCCCGTCGTGGTCGTTGGCGGCCGGGGTGCTCTTCGTCGTCCCGGTCCTGGTCGCGGGGCTGCTGTGGGAACAGTCCATCGAGCGGGACCGACAGCTGCGCATGGAACTGAGCTCCGACCCGCTGGCCTATCCCGGCGCCGCCGTGCACCTGAGCCCCGACCTGGCCGCCAACCTGCCCTCCTTGCCCGTCTACCCGGACACGTCCACGGCCCTGCGCGACACCGTCGACCAGACCCGGGAGTGCAACGCGCTGATCGACGAGACCGAGATGCGCAGTTGTGTGTTCGGCGACCCGGACTCGGAGTACACCGTGGTCCTGACCGGCAGCTCGCACGCTCGGCACTGGTTCCAGGCGTTGCGTACGGTGGCGGAGCGGCACGGGTGGCGACTGGTCGTGATGACCAAGAACGCCTGTCAGTTCAGCTCCGAGGTCCAGACCTACCGTGGTGAACCCTACGCGGAGTGCACCGCGTGGAACGAGCGGGTGATGGAGGAGCTGACACGAACGCGCCCCGACGCCGTGTTCGCGTTGGGCACCCTGTCCCAGAGGGGCGACGGCGGGGAGGAGTACGTTCCGGACGGTTTCGTGGAACGCTGGCACCAGCTGGACGAGCTGGGCACCGACGTGGTCGCGGTCCGTGACACCCCCCGTTTCGGTTTCAACGTGGCCGAGTGCGTGGACCGTAACGGTACGGAGGGCTGTGCGGAGGATCGCGACTACTCGATGGCCGAACGTTCGCCCTTCGAGGAGCTGAGCGAGGAAGGCGTCCCTGACAACACACGTTTCCTGGACATGACCGACTACCTCTGCGACGAGACCGTGTGCCACGGAGTGATCGGCAACCAGTTGGTGTACTACGACACCAACCACTTCTCCTACGCCTTCTCACAGTCGTTGGCGGTGGTCATGGAGCCGTACCTGCTCAAGGCGCTCCCCCACGCGCCCGTCAACGAGGACACCCTGGTCTCCTCGGCGGGCAGCCTGTTGTCCACGGCGCTCTCCTCCGAGGCGGCCCCGGACCTGACGCCCGTGAGAGTCGATCCGACCGGGGGCTGACGGAAGGACCCCGGCGGCTTCGGAGACGACGAAGGCGGCGGCCCTCGAAGAGGGACGCCGCCGTGTCCTCGGCGATGGTCGGGCTACTCGCCCTTCCACACCGGCGCGCGTTTCTCGGCGAAGGCCGCCGCGCCCTCCATCGCGTCCTGGCTGACGAAGACCGGACCGGTCAGTTCGTTCTGCCTCTCCCACATCTGGTCCGTGGACCAGTCGTCGGAGGCGACCATGACCTCCTTGGACACCCGCACGGCCAACGGACCGTTGGCCGTGATCCGCGCGGCCAACTCCTTGGCGCCGTCCAGAGCGCTCCCGCTGGCGGTGACGCGGTTGACCAGGCCGAGTTCGGCCATGCGTGGGGCTTCGACGAAGTCGCCCGTCAGGGCGAATTCCATGGCGATGTTGCGCGGGATGCGGTGCTGTAGGCGCAACAGGCCGCCCGCCCCGGCGACCAGGCCGCGTTTGACCTCGGGGATGCCGAACCTGGCGTCCTCGGCCGCCACGACCAGGTCACAGGCCAGTACCGCCTCGAACCCGCCCGCCAGCGCGTAGCCCTCCACCGCGGCGATCAGGGGCTTCTTCGGTCCGCGCTCGGCGAAACCGCCGAACCCGCGACCCTCCACGATCGGGACCTCGCCCTTCATGAAGGCCTTGAGGTCCATCCCGGCACAGAAGGTGCCGCCCGCTCCGGTGATGATGCCGACGGTCAGATCCTTGCGCGAGTCAAGGTCGTCCAGCGCCTCGGCGATGCGGGCCGCGACCGCGGCGTTGACCGCGTTCTTGGCCTGAGGCCGATTGATGGTGATGACGGCGACGCCGTCCTCCGCCGTGTAGAGAACCTCGTCAGACACTGTGTCCCCCTACTTCGGCGGCATGCGCAGCGCGCCGTCGATACGGACGACCTCGCCGTTGACGTAGCTGATCTCCAACAGTGCGCGGGCCAGCTTGCCGAACTCCTCGGCGGTGCCCAGACGCTTGGGGAAGGGGATCGGGGCGGCCAGACGCTGCTTGAACTCCTCGGCGCCCTCGCCCTGTCCGTAGATGGGCGTCTCCAGGATGCCGGGGGCGATGGTGTTGACCGAGATGCCCACGGCCGCGAGGTCACGGGCGGCCGGGAGGGTCATGCCGATGACGCCGCCCTTGGAGGAGGAGTAGGCGATCTGTCCGATCTGCCCCTCGATGCCCGCCAGGGAGGCGGTGTTGACGATGGAGCCGCGCTCGCCGTCCTCGTTGAGGGGCTCGGTCTTGGCGATCTCGGCGGCGGCCAGACGCAGCACGTTGAAGGTACCGATGAGGTTGACCTGGATGACCTTCTGATAGCTGTCCAGGTCGTGCGGGTTGCCGTGCCGGTCGACGGTGCGGTTCGCCCAGGCGATACCGGCACAGGAGACGGCCACCCGGAAGGGCCTGCCGGTGTCGACGGCGGCCTGGACCGCGGCCTGGACCTGGTCCTCCTGGGAGACGTCGGTGCTGACGAAGACACCTCCGATCTCCTTGGCCACGGCCTCACCGCGTTCGGCGTTGAGGTCGGCGATGACGACGGTCGCGCCCGCCGAGGCGAGTTCCCTTGCGGTGGCCTCGCCCAGGCCACTCGCGCCGCCCGAGACGAGGGCGGAGATTCCGTTGAGATCCATGGGCCGCACTCTACAGAGGATGCGACCCACACACTAGAACCAGGTTCGGTCAATTGCGGGTGACCCCGCCCGAGCAGGGGATCTCCACAGCGCCGGACCCTTTCAGGGAAACGGCCCTGCGGCGCCGTCACGGAGAGCCGGAGGATCCGGAGGAGGCCGGCAACAGCACCTGTTACTCCCCCTCACGGAGCCCTTCTCGCAGTGGAGGTCGGTCCGAGGAGTCCGAGGAGCGGGACCGCCTGACAAAACCGGACAAATACGCCCTGGCTGGCATTCCTCATTCCTGGAGGGTCGAGAAGGAAAAAGGGGAACCCGCCATCCACGTATACGAACTCGACGGTTCGAGGGCGCCGCAGAACGTTCCCACCGCCATCGCCGGGGATCGACTCGGACTGGACGTACCGTTTCCGATCGACATCGGCCTGAAGGCGCCGGCCGGGCAGGGCACCGTCTCCTGCCCCCTACGGGGACCGGACTCCCCTACCGGGGCCACCAGGGAAACCTGGAACCGCGATCGTCGTCGTCCTCTTGACGAGTCGGATCCAACGTGCCGGGACATCACACCTAGCGACCCGAACGCCCCAGACGGCGTTGCCGGCGGCGCTGGTGCCATCGGGGCAGCGCCTCCCTGGCCAGGTCCGCGGCCCCGATCAGGCCCGCCTCGTTACCCAGGGCGGCCGCCACCACCCGGGCCTCGGGCCGGTAGCCCCGACCGGTCAGGTAGCGCCCGAAGACCTCTCTGGCGGGCTCCAGAAGCAGATCTCCGGCCTCCGACACACCGCCGCCCACGATGAACAGCTCGGGATCGAACGCGGCGGCGAGGTCGGCCAGACCCGCGCCCAGCCATTCCCCCGCGTCGCGCATGAGCTCCCCGCACATCCGGTCGCCCTTGCGCGCCAACTCGCTGACCAGGGAGCCGGTGACCTGTCTGGCGTCACCGCCCACGGCCTGGTGCAGCGCCCCCGCCATCGGCGACTCGGAGAGCACCAGCGCACGGGCCTCCCTGGCCAGCGCGTTACCGCTGGCGTACTGCTCCCAGCAGCCTCGGTTACCGCACTCGCACAGGTGGCCTCCCGGCACCACCGTCATGTGACCGAACTCCCCGGCCAGGCCGTACCGCCCCCGTCGTAACCGGCCGTCGAGCACCACGGCGCCGCCGATGCCCGTCCCCAGGTTCACCACCACGAGGTCGTCCACGCCCCGGCCCGCCCCGGCGCGGACCTCGGCCCAGGCGGAGGCGTTGGCGTCGTTCTCCACCACCACGGGAAGCCCCAGGCGCAGCGCCAGGGAGTCCCGCAGCGGCTCCCGACGCCAGGACAGGTGCGGTGCGAACAGGACCTCCGCCCGGCGCTCGTCGACGAACCCCGCGGCGCCCACGCCCACGGCGCGCACCCGGAAGTCCCGGCGCAGTTCCTCCACCAACGAGACGATCGTGTCCTCCACGATCTGCGGGCTCTTGCTGCGTCCGGGGGTCTGCGTGCGCAGCCGTGCCAGGATGCGCCCTCCGGGCGTCACCACGCCCGCCGCCACCTTCGTCCCGCCGATGTCCACACCGATCGTCAAGGAGTGTCCGGTGTCCGCCATAGTGACCATTCCGACCCCAAGGATCCGCCCCCGCGGAGCAGTCGAACATGTGTCCGCGTGCGCCGGGACGCACACGGTGCAGGGTCCCCTACCCCAGTGCGGACCGCACCACGGCGGCAAGTCGCTCCGCCACGGCGGTGGCCTGCTCCTGTTTCGAGGCCTCGACCATGACCCTGACCTTCGGCTCGGTTCCGCTGGGCCGGATCAGCACCCGTCCGGTCTCACCGAGTTCCTCCTCGGCCGCGCGCACGGCCGCCGCGAGCTCCTCGGCCTCCCCCACACGGTCCTTGTCCACGTCCTTGACGTTGATGAGCACCTGGGGCAGCCGGGTCATCACCTTGGCCAGCTCGGCCAGGCCCTGCCGGCGATGGGCCATCGCGGCCAGTAGGTGCAGACCGGTCAGTACACCGTCACCCGTGGTGGCGTGGTCCAGGAGGATCACGTGTCCGGACTGCTCCCCGCCCAGACCGAACCCGCCGCGCTTCATCTCCTCCAGCACGTACCGGTCGCCCACCGCGGTCTCCACCACGGTGATGCCCGCCCGCTCCATCGCCAGCTTCAGGCCCAGATTGGACATGACCGTCACCACGAGGGTGTCCTGGGTCAGCCTTCCGGCCTCCTTGGCCTCGGTCGCCAGGATCGCCAGGATCTGGTCTCCGTCCACCACACGGCCCTTGGAGTCCACCGCCAGGCAGCGGTCGGCGTCGCCGTCGTTGGCGATGCCCGCGTCGGCGCCGTGCAACAACACCGCCTCCTGGAGCGCCTCCAGGTGGGTGGAACCGCAACCCTCGTTGATGTTGTGCCCGTCGGGCCGGTCGCCGATCGCGATGACCTCGGCGCCCGCACGACGCAGCACCTCGGGCGCCACCAGGGAGGAGGCGCCGTTGGCGCAGTCCACCACGACCTTGAGCCCCTTGAGACTGTGCCGCACGGAGCCGAGCACGTGCTCGATGTAGAGTTCGGCGCCGTCGTGGGAGTCGACGACCCGGCCGACACCGTCCCCCACGGCGGGGGTGGAGGGCACCCCGAGGATGCCCTCGATCTCCTCCTCCAGGGCGTCCTCCAGCTTCTGGCCGCCCCGGGCGAAGAACTTGATGCCGTTGTCCGGCGCCGGATTGTGGCTCGCGGAGAGCATGACGCCGAAGTCGGCGCCCATCGCGCCGGTGAGATGGGCCACCGCGGGGGTGGGGAGCACGCCCACACGCACCACGTCGACGCCGGTGCTGGCCAGTCCCGCGACCACGGCGGCCTCCAGGAACTCACCCGAGGCACGCGGGTCCCGTCCGACCACGGCCTTGGGCCGTTTCCCGTCGCCTCCCCGCGTCAGCACACGCGCCGCCGCGATGGACAGCTCCAGCACGAGGGCGGCGGTCAGGTCCCGACCGGCGACGCCACGTACACCATCTGTTCCGAACAGCCGAGCCACGAGGACAACCCCTTTCGAAGGCGGCGTCGTGTGTGACGACACCGGTGAAGTTCAGCGTGGCCCCAGGAGCCACCGGAAAAACCAAGGGCCCGTACACCGCTTCCTTCCGGGAAGCGGTGTACGGGCCGAAGCTCAGCCGAGCGGGTGTCGGCGCATGAGCACTAGCGCTTGGAGAACTGGGGAGCCTTGCGCGCCTTCTTCAGACCGGCCTTCTTACGCTCCACCTCACGGGCGTCACGGGTCAGGAAGCCGGCCTTCTTCAGGGTCGGACGGTTGTTCTCCGGGTCCAGGGAGGCCAGCGCACGGGCGATGCCGTGGCGCATGGCGCCGGCCTGGCCGCTGGTGCCGCCGCCGTCCAAGCGGGCGAAGACGTCGTAGGCGTCCTCGAACCCGAGGGAGACGAGCGGCTCCTTGATGGTCTGCTGGTGGACCTTGTCCGGGAAGTAGACCTCGAGCGGCTTGCCGTTGATCTTCCACTCACCCGAACCCGGGGCGATACGAACGCGGGCGACGGCCTTCTTGCGACGGCCGGTGCCGGCGCTGGGGCCGGACGCGGTGGGGACGTAGGCGGCGACGGTCTCGTCGGACTCGCTGGTGTACTCGGAGGGGAACTCCTCCGGGTTGTCAACGTACTCCTGCTCGGCGTCTTCGATGCCGGTGGGCTCGACCACGGTTCTCCTCGTGTTCTCTGTAAAGTCTGCGAACGCCTAGGCGGGCTGCTCGATCTTGCTGATTTCGAACGGAACCGGCTGCTGGGCCTGGTGCGGGTGCTCCGGACCGGCGTACACCTTGAGCTTCTTGGCCATCTTGCGGCCGAGAGTGCCCTTGGGGAGCATGCCCTTGACGGCCTTCTCGATGGCCCGCTCGGGGTGCTTCTCCAGCAGGTCGGCGTAGGCGATGGACCGCAGACCGCCCGGGTAGCCGGAGTGCCGGTAAGCGCGCTTCTGCTCCAGCTTGTTACCGGTCAGGGCGACCTTCTCGGCGTTCACGACGATCACGAAGTCGCCGGTGTCGATGTGGGGCGCGTAGTACGGCTTGTGCTTACCCCGAAGCAGCGTGGCAATCTGGCTCGCCATACGCCCGAGCACGAGATCGGTAGCGTCGACAACGTGCCACTGACGCTGGACATCGCTTGGTTTGGGGCTGTATGTGCGCACGATCGTTTGCCTTCGCTCTTCAGTCGACTGCCCCGTCCCACTGACGGGGATAGGGGGACTCCTACACACACCCGCGGTTGCGGGGTGCCTGGCCGGATGTCCCGTGCACTGCCACAGGACCCTCCGAATGGTGAGTGCGCAGACGATGGTGCGTGGATCGGCACCCGACTTCGGAGAGTTCGGGGCCCACGGCAACTCAACGCACAACAACGGAACATCCTACTGGCCACCACAGCGCAGGTCAAAGCCAGCGGCGGGGCGGACCGGCAGGACCGCGCTCGGCGGATACAGCGCCAGCACGGGGTCACATCCGTGACCTCTCCGTCTTTTATTATGCCCGTTGCCGAGAGTGCTTCGTCCCCCTTGCACTCCCACGTTGGTTACGCTTGCACCGAAAGGCCCGTCCGTGCCCGTGTTGACGGGCGCCGACACGGACCTTGGAGACCCCCGTCACGGTCACCGGCACCCGGGGAGGTTCGCGCGGACGCCACCACGCGGACCAGGCCGCGGACCCGGTGAGCCGCGGTTCATCCCCACCCCAGAGCTCTCGGAGACTCCCATCAGTACCCACCCGAACCAGCCACAGTACGGCCCCGACGGGCGTCCCGTCGTGCCGGAGGCCGGTGACGGCCAGGACCTGCTCGGATCAGCGCCCTCTCACCCCGGGGGACAGCATTCCACATCGGGACCGCAGCAGTCACACGGCGCGCACGCGCCGAACCAGCCTCCCCCGACACAACACCTCGCCCCTCCGGGGCCGTCCCAGCCCTTCGGAGCACCGGGTTTCCCGCACAACGCCCCGCAGGGCCTCCCCGGCGCACCTCTCCAGACCGGTGGCCACCAGGCTCCCCAGGGCGGACCGCCCCCAGGGCTCCCGGGCGCGAGCGGGCAGAGCGGTCCCCAAGGACCCCCTCACACGACCAGCGGCCCGCAGGTGCCTCCGCACGCCCAGGGCGGACCGCCCCCCGCACCCCCCGGCGCCCCGGCCCCGACCGGCGGAAGGCCCTCGACGCACCAGGGCCTCCCACCGCACGGAACCCCTCCGGGGGGACAATTCCCACCGCAGCAGCCGCCCGCCCCAGGACAGCCGGGCATGCCCCCGCGGCCTCCCGGTGGTCCGCATCCGGGACAGAACGCACACCACGCTCCGCCCATGGGCCATCCGGGACAGGTCATGCCGCCCGGTCCCCCTCCTTCGGGGATGAACTCCGGCCCCCAGGCCCCTCACAGCGGTCCCGGCATGCCCTCCGGCCCCTCACAGCCTCCGTACGGCGTTCCCGGGGGCCCTCCCCCGGGGATGCCCCCCGGACAGCCGTCGACCCCCCAGCAGGCCTTCCAGGGCCCACCCGGGGCGCCCCCGACCCCCGCCCAGGACGAGCCCGTGTTCCCTCCCGACGCCATGGGGGCCACGCAGCAGATCAACGCCGTGCCCCTGTCCTCCCCCGGGGGGAAGGACCGCCCCCTGTTCCGGGACGAGGTCCCCGAGGACGCCGGTGCCGACACCGCCCAGTTCGACGTCCGGGCGATGGACGACTACGACGACTACGACGACTACAGCGACGACAAGGCCCCCCGTAACGGGACCCGCCGCGTCCTGATGATCGCCGGCTTCGCCGTGTTGTTGGTCATCGCGGGCGGTGGCGCGTTCCTCCTCGCCAGCGGGGGCCTGGGCTCCGGCGGGGCCACGAACGCCGCGACCGTCGCGGACGAGGCCGACGACCCCGGCGCGCTGAACGCGGAGAGCCTCTTCCCCGAGACGGTGGACATCGAGGGCGAGGGCACGTTCACCCGCGTGGCCGTGGACGACACCGAGGACTGCGCGTCGGGGACCCACGGTGACTACGGTCAGGTCCTCGACGACAACGAATGCCGCCAGTTGGTGCGCGCCTCCTATCTCAGCGAGGACGAGAACCGCGCGGTGACCATCGGCGTCGCCGCCATGCCCACCGACGAGGAGGCGGCCACCGCGCTGGAGGGTCAGGACCTGGTGGGTTCCCAGTGGTTCGCCGGCCTGCCCGGTGAGGAGGGCAGCCCCGCCGAACGGCTCGGCTACTCCGGTGGCCACGGCAGCAGCGGCCAGTGGGGCCGTTACCTGCTCTTCTCCCTGGCCGCCAACAGCGACGGCACGGACGAGGCCGGAGAGAGCGAGTCCGCCACCGAACTGCGCTCCATCGGCGAGGAGTTCTTCGAGCAGACCCACGTCTATCTCAGCGAGGAGCGGAGCTGACCTCGGTCATGCCGCGAGGGTGCCGGGCACACCTCGCGACGTGCGCACGAACAGCGGGACGGGGCGAAGCCGCCCCGTCCCGGTCAGGCCGGACGACCGCAGGGCGGCTCCCGCACCCGGCGAGTGAGCGAGGCCCGTCGGGCCAGCTCCTCGTCGGGGGGATAGCGCACCTCCTCCAGGCTCAGGCCGTGCGGCCCGACCACGTGCACCGCCGAATCCCGTACCCCGGCTCCCAACACCTCGGCGGGCCAGTCGACCTCCCGACGCCCGTCCCCCACCGCCAGGAGCGCGCCCACGAGCGCGCGCACCATGTTGTGGCAGAACGCGTCCGCCTGGACGGTGCCGTGCAGCAGGTGCTCGTCCACTCGCTCCCACTCCAGGCGTAGAAGTTCGCGGATGGTGGTCGCACCCTCGCGCTTCCTACAGAAGGCCGCGAAGTCGTGCTCGCCCAGCAGTCGCCGAGCCGCCTCGTTCATCCGCTCCACGTCCAACGGCCTCCGGTGCCACAGCACGTCCCTCCGCAGCAACGGGTCCACTCCGTGGGGCGCGTCGCTCACTCGGTACAGGTAGCGCCGGAACAAGGGGGAGAACCGGGCGTCGAACCCCGGTGGCGCCGGCCGGGCCGCGCCCACGCGCACGTCCGCGGGCAACACCCCGGCCAGGCGACGGAGCAGCCGCTCCCCCTCACTCTCCCACGTGCTCACCGGGATATCGGCCTGTACCACCTGTCCCCGCGCGTGCACTCCGGCGTCCGTGCGCCCCGCGCACGTCAGCGACACCTTCGGCAGGCGCAGCACCCTGGCCAGCGCAGCCTCCAACTCACCCTGTACCGTGCGGCGACCCGGTTGCGCCGCCCATCCGGAAAAGTCCGTGCCGTCGTAGGCCACGTCCAGCCGAACACGCACCTTCGTCTCGTCCATGCCGCCCTCTCCGGCGTCCGAAAAGCCGAGTGCCCGACCCCGGGGCGGGATCGGGCACTCGGAGGCCGACGCGCGGAACCGCCCGCGCCTCGCGCCCTACTTGTCCTCAGACTTGTCGCCCTCGGCCTGGGCGGTCTCCCCGGCCTGAGCGGTCTGCTCGGAGGTGGTGTCCTCGGCCGGCTGGTCGCCCGCCTCGGAAGCCGTCTCGGTCTGCTCGACCTCGGCCTCCTCGGTCTTGGTCTCCTCGGCCTTCGGGGCCGGAGCCGCGGGAGCGCTCAACGCCTCGACCAGCTCGATGACCGCCATCGGGGCGTTGTCGCCCTTGCGCGGACCGATCTTGGTGATCCGGGTGTAACCTCCCGGGCGGTTCTCGTAGCGTGGGCCGATCTCGGTGAACAGCTCGTGCACGACGGCCTTGTCCGAGAGCTTGGTCAGGACCTGGCGACGGGCGTGCAGGTCGCCGCGCTTGCCCAGGGTGATCAGCTTCTCCGCGTACGGGCGCAGGCGCTTGGCCTTGGCCTCGGTGGTGCGGATACGGCCGTGCTGGAACAGAGAGGTGGCGAGGTTCGCCAGCATGTGCCGCTCGTGAGCGGGCCCGGAACCCAGACGGGCGCCTTTCGTAGGCGTGGGCATGGTGTCGTTCTCCTAGTGATGCGGTCCACGGCCGCACTCGGCCGGGGACCATGTGGGCGACGAAGGTCGGTTAGTACTGCTCCGTCTCGACGAAGGACTGACCCTCGTCTTCCTCGGAGCTGTAGGAGTCGGCCGCCGAGCCGGGGTCGAATCCGGGCGGGGAGTCCTTCAGCGACAGGCCCATGTCGAGAAGCTTCTGCTTGACTTCGTCTATGGACTTGGCACCGAAGTTGCGGATGTCCAGCAGATCCTGCTCGGAGCGGGCAACCAGTTCTCCGACGCTGTGGATGCCCTCACGCTTGAGGCAGTTGTAGGACCGCACCGTCAGGTTGAGGTCCTCGATCGGCAACGCCAGGTCCGCCGCCAGAGCGGCGTCCGTGGGCGAGGGACCCATGTCGATGCCCTCGGCGTCGACGTTGAGCTCGCGCGCCAGACCGAACAGCTCGACCAGGGTCTTGCCCGCGCTGGCGACCGCGTCCCGGGGACGGATGGCCGGCTTGGTCTCGATGTCGACGATCAGACGGTCGAAGTCGGTACGCTGCTCCACACGCGTGGCCTCGACCTTGTAGGTCACACGCATGACCGGAGAGTAGATGGAGTCGATCGGGATGCGCCCGATCTCCTGTCCGGCCTGCTTGTTCTGCGTCGCCGAGACGTAGCCGCGACCGCGCTCGACCGTCAGCTCCATCTCCAGCTTGCCCTTGCCGTTCAGCGTGGCGATGTGCAGGTCGGGGTTGTGCACCTCGACCCCCGCCGGAGGCGCGATGTCCGCGGCGGTCACCACTCCGGGGCCCTGCTTGCGCAGGTACATCAGCACCGGCTCGTCGTGCTCGGAGCTGACGACCAGGCCCTTGAGGTTGAGGATCATCTCGGTGACGTCCTCCTTGACCCCGGGCACGGTGGTGAACTCGTGCTCGACGCCCTCGATGCGGATGCTCGTGACGGCCGCACCGGGGATGGAGGACAGCAGGGTGCGCCGAAGCGAGTTACCGATGGTGTAACCGAAGCCCGGCTCCAGCGGCTCGATGACGAACTTCGAGCGCAGATCCGAGATCGTCTCCTCGGTGAGCGTGGGACGCTGTGCGATCAACATGGTCCGTGTCTTCCCTTCCACATGGCCGACCGCTATCTGACGGCCATCGGACGGACACCGCGGCCGCGGTGTCCACTACTCGGATTCCTACCCCGCCCGTGCGGTCCCCAGCCGGGGCCCGCACGGGATCAAGCGCGGCGCGGCGCCCGCGCGGATAGGACCGCGGGCACCGTTGCCGGGGTCAGACCCGGCGGCGCTTGGGCGGACGGCAACCGTTGTGCGGAACCGGGGTGACGTCCTGGATGGAGCCGACCTCCAGCCCGGTCGCCTGTAGCGAACGGATGGCGGTCTCCCGGCCCGAACCCGGGCCCTTCACGAAGACGTCCACCTTGCGGACGCCGTGCTCCTGGGCGCGGCGGGCAGCGGCCTCGGCGGCCATCTGCGCGGCGTAGGGGGTCGACTTACGCGACCCCTTGAAGCCCACCTGGCCGGAGCTGGCCCACGAGATCACGGCACCGGTCGGGTCGGTGATGCTCACGACCGTGTTGTTGAACGTGCTCTTGATGTGAGCGTGCCCGTGGACAATGTTCTTCTTTTCCTTGCGGCGCACCTTGCGCGCGGCACCCTGACGGCCCTTAGGCGGCATGAGCGAAACTCCCAGAGATCATCGGTCCGTTGTCGTTCCGGACGCGGTCGTACAGTCCAGTCCGAACGGACTACTTCTTGCCGGCCTTCTTCTTGCCGGCCACGGTCTTCTTCTTGCCCTTACGGGTACGCGCGTTGGTCTGCGTGCGCTGACCGCGGACGGGGAGTCCACGGCGGTGGCGGATGCCCTGGTAACTACCGATCTCCATCTTGCGACGGATGTCGCCCTGCACCTCACGGCGCAGGTCACCTTCGACCTGGTAGTTGGCGCCGATCCACTCGCGCAGCTTGACCAGGTCCTCCTCGGACAGCTGGTGGACGCGCGTGTCACCGTCGACGCCGGTGTTCTTCAGGGTCTCCAGCGCACGGGTGCGCCCGATCCCGAAGATGTACGTGAGAGCGATCTCCACCCGCTTGTCGCGGGGAAGATCAACGCCTTCGATACGTGCCATGTGGGCGAGACTCCTCATGTCCTTTGCGGAGGTCTACCCCGTTCCACCCTCTCGCCGCCCAATCGACGAGGCCCCGGCCTCCGACCAGGGGTACCTCCCACGCCACGTCGGCGCCGGAGTCGGAACAGGTTTACGTGGTTTCGTTCGCCCGGGGATCGATCTCACCCGGGGCGGTCACGGTGAAGCCGCGGCCTGCGAACCGGGGTGTCTAACCCTGGCGCTGCTTGTGACGCGGGTCCGAGCAAATGACCATGATCCTGCCGTTACGACGGATCACGCTGCACTTCGCGCAGATCTTCTTCACGCTCGGCTTGACCTTCATGGTTACTCCGAACTGATCCCCCACGGGCCGTGCGGCCCGCGACGGGCTACTTGTAGCGGTAAACGATGCGCCCGCGTGTGAGGTCGTACGGGCTCAGCTCCACGACGACGCGGTCGTCGGGGAGAATGCGGATGTAGTTCATCCGCATCTTGCCGCTGATGTGGGCAAGGACCTGGTGCCCGTTGTCGAGCTCTACCTTGAACATAGCGTTGGGTAGGGACTCGACAACGGAACCCTCGATCTCGATGGCGCCGTCTTTCTTGGCCATGTCCTCCACGCCTCGCTCATCGATTGGTTGATCAGGACAACCCGACGCGACCCAATGGCCTCGCACGACGCGACGGCCCCGGCCACGAGGGAGGGTCCGATCGTCGCCGGCGCCAAAGCACACTGGAAGTTCAGGCCAACTGCGAGAGCGTACGCCGATGAAAAGACGTGTCACGAAAAAGGCAGAATGACCCGACAGCCCGCGTATGGGCAATGACAGTCTATCCCCTTGGAACAAGTACTCCCAACAACCGGGCACGCCCCACGAGGGCTATCCCTGTCCCCCCGAGTGGTTGCGCTGACCGGTCAGGACGCCCACCGTCACCACGCCCATGACGATCCCCCAGGGGCCCATCACCCACAGGAACCAGGGATAGTCGTTATCGGTGGTCAGGAAGAGGATCAGCCAGATCACGAAGCACAGGGCGTTGACCCCGGCGTAGAGCGCCCACGGCACCATCAGCGCCGGATCCCTCATGCTGATCGGGGGCGCCACCGCGAACTCCTCCCGGGAACCGGAGGCCCCCGGGACGTCGGCGAGGTCGCGCTCGGGCAGGTCCCGGGTGACCGTGGCCAGCTCGTCCGCGGTCCTCGCCTTGTAGGCACGGCCGAGGCGTTCGGTGAACTCCTCGTGGTCCAGCCGCCCCTGGGCGAAGTGCTCCTGTAGCAACTGGGCGACACGATCTCGTTCGGCGTCCGATGCTCGCATCGACGGTACCGGGTCGGACAACTGCGCACCCCCGCATCACTCGCCCGGGAGCGGCCCCGCGTCCTACGCGTGGGACGAAGCCCCTACCAGGTCGGCTGGACAAACCCCATGTCAGCGATTTTAGCGCGATCGGACTCACGCGCGGTCAGGACGATCGGACCGTCCGCCGTCACCGCGACCGTGTGCTCGAAGTGCGCGGCCCGCCCACCGTCCCGGGTCACCACGGTCCAGCCGTCGTCGAGCTGCCTCACGTCCGGATCGTTCATGGTGGTCATCGGCTCGATCGCCAGGCACATGCCCTCGACCAGCTTCATGCCCTTGCCGGGCTTGCCGTAGTTGAGCACGTGCGGTTCCATGTGCATCTCGGTGCCGATGCCGTGGCCACCGTACTCACGGACGTTGCCGTAACCACCGTTACGGGAGATGTGGTCGTCGATCGCGTGACCGATGTCGCCCAGGCGCCTGCCCGGACGCAGCTCGGCGATCCCGCGCCACATGGACTCCTCACAGGTCCGCATCATGCGCAGATCCTCGGAGCGACCCTCGCCGACGGCGACCGTGATCGCGGAGTCACCGTGCCAGCCGTCCAGGATGGCCCCGCAGTCGATGGAGATGATGTCGCCCTCGGCCAGCACCCGCTCGGCGCTGGGGATACCGTGGACGACCTCCTCGTTCACCGACGCGCAGATCGATCCGGTGAAACCGTGGTAGCCCTTGAAGGAGGGCACGGCCCCCGCGTCACGGATCGTCTTCTCCGCCACGGCGTCCAGTTCCAGGGTGGAGACCCCCGGCCGTACCGCGGCTCTGACGTCGTCCAGGGCGCGGGCCACCACCTGGCCCGCCGCCCTCATCTTGGCGATCTGTTCCGGGGTCTTGATCTGCACGCCCCGGTTCTCCTTGCGGCGCATCAGGAACCGGCCTCGAGCTTGACCTTGATGGCGGCCTTGGCGCGGGCCGTCACCTCCTCGACGGGACCCGTCGCGGCGATGGTGGCCAACAGCCCCTCCGCCTCGTAGAACTCCACCAGCGGAGCCGTCTGTTCCCGGTAGACCTTGAGGCGGTGCCTGACGGTCTCCTCACGGTCGTCCTCGCGCTGGTACAGCTCGGCGCCCTCGTTGTCGCAACGGCCCTCGACCTTGGGCGGGTCGTACTCGACGTGGTACACCCGGCCGCACTCAGGACACGAGCGACGACCCGAGAGGCGTTTGACGACCTCCTCCTCGTCGACCCTCAGTTCCAGGACCACGTCCAGCCCCGTGTCGAGCTCGGCCAGCATCCCTTTGAGGGTCTCGGCCTGCGGGACGTTGCGAGGAAACCCGTCGAGCAGGAAACCCGCCGCGGCGTCCTCTTTGGACAACCGGTCCTTGACCATGGCGTTGGTGACCTCGTCGGGGACGAGGTCACCCCGATCCATGTACTCCTTGGCCCGGGTGCCGAGTTCGGTCCCGCCACTGACGTTGGCTCGGAAGATGTCGCCCGTGGACACCTTGGGAACCGACAACTCCGACGCGAGGATCTGGGCCTGGGTGCCTTTGCCGGCCCCAGGCGGCCCCACCAATACTGCTCGCATTTATCGCAGAAAACCTTCGTAGTTCCTCTGCTGGAGGTGACTTTCGATCTGCTTCACCGTGTCCAGCCCGACGCCGACCATGATCAGGATGCTCGTCCCTCCGAAGGGGAAGTTGGCGTCGGCACCAGTGGCACCGAGCGCGACCATCGGGAGGAGAGCGATCACACCCAGGTACAGAGAGCCTGGCGTCGTCAGCCTGGTGAGGACGTAGTCCAGGTACTCGGCGGTCGGACGCCCCGGTCGGATACCCGGGATGAATCCACCGTACTTCTTCATGTTGTCGGCGACTTCAGCGGGGTTGAAGGTGATCGCGACGTAGAAGAACGCGAAACCGACGATCATGACGAAGAACGTCGCCATGTACACCGGATGTGTCCCGGTGAGGAAGTAGGTCTGGATGAAGGTCACCACGGGGTTGGTGGAGTCCTGGCCCATGAGCCCCACGAGCAACTGCGGCAGGTACAGCAGCGAGGAGGCGAAGATCACAGGGATGATACCGGCCTGGTTGACCTTCAGCGGGATGTAGGTCGAGCTGCCGCCGTACATGCGACGCCCCACCATCCGCTTGGCGTACTGCACCGGGATACGACGCTGGGCCTGCTCCATGAAGACCACGGCGGTGATGAGCGCCAGGCCCGCGATGCAGATGATGGCGAAGATCCAGACCGAACGCTCTTGGTACAGACCGGCGATCGAGGAGGGGAACATCGCGATGACCTGGGTGAAGATCAGCAGCGACATACCGTTGCCCACACCGCGTTCGGTGATGAGCTCGCCCAGCCACATGATCAGGGCCGTACCGGCGGTCATCGTGAAGACGATGGTCACCAGGGTGAGGATGTCCTGGTTGGGCATGTAGGTGCTGACCGGGATGGCCCCTTGGAACAGGGCGCCCGTCCTGGCCATGGCGACGATGCTGGTGGCCTGGAGGACCGCGAGCATCAGCGTCAGATAGCGGGTGTACTGGGTGATCTTGCCCTGGCCTGCCTGGCCCTCCTTCTTGAGGGCCTCCAGCCGGGGGATCACCACCGTCAGCAGGTTGATGATGATGCTCGCGGTGATGTACGGCATGACCCCGAGCGCGAACACCGCCAGTTGCAGCAGCGCACCGCCGCTGAACAGGTTCACGAGCGCGTACACACCGGAGGTGTCGGCGGCGGTGATCGCCTCCATCTGATCCCGGATCGCCGCGGAGTTGATACCCGGTGCGGGGATGACCGACCCCAGACGGAAGATCGTCAGGATGAACAGTGTGAACAGCAGCTTGTTACGCAGGTCGGGCGTGCGAAATGCACGAACGAACGCACCTAGCACGTCTCCTCCTGCGCGGCTTCGGCGGCGGAACGGGTTCCAGACATCGCGGCCGATCCTGAATCGTCGTAGAACGTCAGCTCCGGGCTCGTCGCCCATCGCTCGGAAGTATTCACATTACGTCAAGTCGTGAACTCAAACAGATGGCACTGTAACAGTGATCACTCGCCAGTTGAATTCGTGAGACATAACGATCACCGCTCACAACGCTCGGGGGCGTTCGTCCTGCCGGTCTCTCACGGACCTGCCGGACGAACGCCCCCAGTCGCACATGGCGGAATGCCCCTACAGCTCGGTGACGGAGCCACCAGCGGCAGCGATCTTCTCCTTCGCCGAGGCGGAGAACGCGTTCGCGCTCACCTGCACGGCGACGGTGATCTCACCGGTGCCCAGCACCTTGACGGGCTGGTTCTTGCGAACCGCGCCCTTGGCGACCAGGCTCTCGACGGTGACCTCGCCACCCTCGGGGTAGAGCTCGCTCAGCTTGTCCAGGTTGACGACCTGGTAGGTCGTCTTGAACCTGTGGTTGCTGAAGCCCTTGAGCTTGGGGATCCGGCGGATGAGCGGCATCTGGCCACCCTCGAAGCCGGGACGGACGGTGTTACGAGCCTTCGTGCCCTTGGTGCCACGACCCGCGGTCTTGCCCTTGGACGCCTCGCCACGGCCCTTGCGGGTCTTGGCCTTGTTGGAGCCCGGAGCAGGACGCAGGTGGTGCAGCTTGAGCAGCTCGTCGGGGTTGTAGTCGCTCATTCGGCAACCTCCTCGACAGAGACGAGGTGCGCGACGATCGTGATCTGCCCGCGAACCTCAGGGCGGTCCTCACGGACGGTGGACTTGCCGATCCGGCCCAGACCGAGCGACTGCAAGGCGGCGCGCTGCTTCGCCTTGCCGCCGATCTTGGAACGGGTCTGCGTGATCTTGAGCTTGGCCATGGTCAGGCTCCTGCCTTCGCCTCAGCACGAGCACGCAGCATCGCGGCCGGGGCGACGTCCTCAAGCGGCAGGCCACGACGGGCGGCGATCTCCTCGGGCTGGTTCAGTCCCTTCAGAGCCGCCACGGTGGCGTGCACGATGTTCAGCGGGTTGGACGAGCCGAGCGACTTGGTCAGCACGTCGTGGATACCGGCACACTCCAGGACGGCGCGCACGGGGCCACCGGCGATCACACCGGTACCCGGGGAGGCCGGACGGAGCAGGACGACGCCCGCGGCGTCCTCACCCTGCACCTGGTGCGTGATCGTGCCCTGGATGCGGGGAACGCGGAAGAAGTTCTTCTTCGCCTCCTCGACACCCTTGGCGATCGCGGCCGGGACCTCCTTGGCCTTGCCGTAACCGACACCGACCATGCCGTTGCCGTCACCGACGACGACCAGGGCGGTGAAGGAGAAGCGGCGGCCGCCCTTGACGACCTTCGCGACCCGGTTGATGGTCACGACCTTCTCCATGTAGGAGACACCCTTGTCTGCGGCGCCGCCGCGGCGATCGTCACGGCGATCACGCCGCTCGCCACCGGCGCCGCGCCGCGGTGCTGCAGCCATCAGTGGTTCCTCATCTCATGGTTGTTCTTAGCCGTTACAGAGGTCATCGCTAGAACTCCAGCCCGCCCTCGCGCGCCGCGTCGGCGAGCTTGGCGATACGTCCGGCGTACTGGTTGCCACCCCGGTCGAAGACGACCGAGGAGATACCGGCGGCCTTGGCGCGCTCAGCGATGAGCTGACCGACCTTCACGGACTTGTCGGACTTGGTGCCCTCGACATCACGCAGCTCGGGCTCCACGGAGGAGGCGGCGACCAGGGTGTGCCCCTTGGTGTCGTCGATGAGCTGCGCGACGATGTGCTTGGAGGAGCGGTAGACGGACAGGCGCGGACGCTCGGCGGTACCCACGACCTTCTTGCGGACGCGGAAGTGGCGGCGTGCACGAGCCTTGGTGTTCTTGGCGGTGCGCTTGCGGCTCACGGTGATACCCATGCCTACTTACCAGCCTTTCCGGCCTTGCGGCGGATGTGCTCACCCTGGTACCGCACGCCCTTGGCCTTGTACGGGTCAGGCCTGCGCAGGCCGCGGATGTTCGCGGCGATCTGACCCACAAGCTGCTTGTCGATCCCCTCGACGTGGAGGAGGGTGGGCTTCTCCACGCGGAAGCTGATGCCCTCGGGGGGCTCCACCACGACCGGGTGGCTGTAGCCCAGCGAGAACTCCAGGTTGGATCCGCGGGCCTGGACGCGGTAACCCACACCGTGGATCTCCAGCGTCTTGCTGTAGCCCTTGGAGACACCCTCGACCATGTTGCCGAGCAGCGCACGGGTCAGACCGTGCAGCGAGCGGGTCTCCGGCTTGTCGTCGGGACGCGTGACCGTGACCATGCCGTCCTCGAGGGAGGCCGTGATCGGGTCCGCGATGGTGTGCTTCAGTTCGCCCTTCGGTCCCTTGACGGTGACGTCTTGCCCGTTAATCGTGACTTCGACACCCTTGGGGACCGAGAGCGGCAGTCGACCGATGCGCGACATGCTTCAAACTCTCCCTGTTACCAGACGTAAGCGAGGACTTCGCCGCCCACGCCACGCTTCTTGGCCTGCTTGTCGGTCATCAGGCCGCCGGACGTCGAAATGAGCGCCACACCGAGGCCACCCAGCACCCGCGGCAGGTTGTCCTTCTTGGCGTACACCCGCAGACCGGGCTTGGAGACCCGGCGGATGCCCGCGATCGAACGCTCCCGGGTGGGACCGTACTTCAGCTCCAGGACGAGGTTCTGGCCCACGGGGGCCTCCTCGGTCCGCCAACCCTGGATGAAGCCCTCCTGCTGGAGGATCTCTGCGATGTGTGCCTTGATCTTGGAATACGGCATCGCCACGGTGTCGTGGTAAGCCGAATTCGCGTTGCGCAGACGTGTGAGCATGTCTGCGATCGGGTCGGTCATCGTCATGGCCGACTGGCCCTTCCTCATCGCGGTTTCCGTGTGCGGGCCTTCCAAAAGCCTGTCCTCGCGCGGGTGTTCCCGCCAAGGTGCACGAGCGGACCTTCGACGTGGTCGTGGGCACCGCGGTCCTCGGGAGGACTACCGTGCCCTGGTGGTTGGATGTTGCCCTGCCGTGCCCGCTTCCGGCGGTCACGGCCGTCTCGAACCCTCCCCCCTCGTGGACGAAGGGGGTTCCTGGCTCACGCCGCCCGGCCGCCCGGTGGCGGTCGGGACCGACGCGTTCCTCACCAGCCGGGCGGGAACCGACCCGGTTCGTTCGAAAGAGGCGAACGGCCGGTGCTTCGGGGGGCCGACATCACGCTCTCAGGGTGAGCGCCTGGTCGGCCCCGCCGGAAACTACCAGCTGGACTTGGTGATACCGGGCAGCTCGCCCCGGTGCGCCATCTCACGGAAGCAGATCCGGCACAGGCCGAACTTCCGGAAGACGGCACGCGCGCGGCCGCACCGCGAGCATCGAGTATACGCACGGACACCGAACTTCGGCTTCCGCTGTGCCTTGGCGATCAGGGACTTCTTAGCCATGTGTGCCTACCCCTCAGGCTTCCTTGAACGGGAAACCGAGCTGCTTGAGCAAGCTGCGGCCCTGCTCGTCGTTGGTCGCGGTGGTGACGACCGTGATGTCCATCCCACGCTGCCGGTCGATCTTGTCCGGGTTCACCTCGTGGAACATGACCTGCTCGGTCAGCCCGAAGGTGTAGTTGCCGTTCCCGTCGAACTGCTTCGGGGACAGGCCACGGAAGTCCCGGATACGGGGCAGGGCCAGGGAGAGCATCCGGTCCAGGAACTCCCACATCCGGTCGCCGCGCAGCGTGGCGCTGACGCCGATCGGCTGACCCTCACGCAGCTTGAACTGTGCGAGGGACCGCTTGGCCATGTTGACCCTCGGCTTCTGGCCGGTGATCGCCGAGAGGTCGGCGATCGCGCCCTGGATCAGCTTCGCGTCACGAGCAGCCTCACCCACGCCCATGTTGACCACGATCTTCGTCAGACCGGGGACCTGCATGATGTTGGTGATGCCGAGCTCCTGCTTGAGGGCAGGAACGATCTCGTTGCGGTACTTCTCCTTGAGCCGCGGCATCGGGGGTGCGGTGATGTCGTTGGTGACCGTCATCAGATGTCCTTACCGGTGCGGCGGGAGACGCGAACCTTGGTTCCGTCTTCCTCGAAGCGGTAGCCGACCCGCGTGGGCTTGCCGTCCTCGGTGAGCGCTACGTTGCTCACGTGGATCGGGGCCTCCTTGGTGACGACCTCACCCTGCTGGCCGCCCGCCGGGTTTGCCTTCCTGTGCTTCTTGACCAGGTTGACGCCCTCGACGATGACACGGTCTTCCTTCGGCAGGGCCTTGACGACCTTGCCGGTGGCACCCTTGTCCTTGCCGGCGAGGACGATGACCTCGTCGCCAGATTTGATCTTCATCGCTCAGAGCACCTCCGGCGCCAGCGAAATGATGCGCATGTACTTCTTGTCACGCAGCTCCCGGCCGACCGGGCCGAAGATGCGGGTGCCTCGCGGGTCTCCGCCGTCCTTGATGAGCACTGCGGCGTTCTCATCGAAGCGGATGTAGGAGCCGTCGGGCCGGCGGCGCTCCTTGACGGTGCGCACGATAACGGCCTTGACGACGTCACCCTTCTTGACTCCAGCGCCAGGCAGGGCGTCCTTCACCGTGGCGACGACGGTGTCGCCGATCCCGGCGTAGCGCCGACCCGAGCCGCCGAGAACACGGATGGTGAGGATCTCCTTGGCACCCGTGTTGTCGGCGACCTTGAGTCGCGACTCCTGCTGAATCACGTCTGCTCCTGATGTGATGCGTGCGGACCACTACCGCACGGCTAGGTGGTCTCACCCCTCACGTCGGCGGTCGACAACGGATGTCGACCGCCGACAGGCCGGGGTTACTTAGCCTTCTCCAGGATCTCCACGACGCGCCAACGCTTCGTCGCGGAGAGAGGCCGGGTCTCCATCATGCGGACCCGGTCGCCGACGCCACAGGAGTTCGCCTCGTCGTGCGCCTTGTACTTGGTCGTACGACGGATGATCTTGCCGTACAGGTTGTGCTTGACGCGGTCCTCGACCTCGACGACGACGGTCTTGTCCATCTTGTCGCTGACGACGTAGCCCTCGCGCACCTTGCGGTGGTTACGGGTCGTGGTCTGGTTCTCACTCATTCGGCTGCTTCCTTCGACTCCTGCGCCGACTCACCAGACAACGGGGCGATGCCCAGCTCGTGCTCCCGCATCACCGTGTAGATCCGCGCGATCTCGCGCTTGACGGTGCGCAGTCGGCTGTGGTTGTCGAGCTGGCCGGTGGCGGCCTGGAAGCGGAGGTTGAAAAGCTCTTCCTTGGCTTCCTTGAGCTTGGCGACCAGCTCTTCGACGGACTGGTCACGGAGCTCATGGGCAGTCACGGACTTGGCCATCACTCCACCTCCCGCGTAACGAACTTGCACTTCATCGGGAGCTTGTGCATCGCACGGCGCATGGCCTCCTTGGCCACGTCCTCGGGCACGCCCGACAGCTCGAACATCACACGACCGGGCTTGACCGGCGCGACCCACCACTCGGGCGAACCCTTACCGGAACCCATACGGACCTCGGCGGGCTTCTTGGTCAGCGGACGGTCGGGGAAGATGTTGATCCACACCTTTCCGCCACGCTTGATGTGCCGCGTCATGGCGATACGAGCGGACTCGATCTGGCGGTTCGTCACGTAGGCCGCTTCGAGGGCCTGGATGCCGTACTCGCCGAAGTTGACCGTCGTGCCGCCCTTGGCCTTGCCGCGCAGACTCGGGTGGTGCTGCTTGCGGTACTTGACCTTACGAGGAATAAGCACTGGTCAGCTCCCCTCGGTCTTCGCAGTCTCGGCCTTGGCCTCACTGCTCTGCTGCTGTCCGCCGCCGGCGCCGCCTGCACCACCGCCGCCACGGCGACGGCGCTGCGGGCGCTCGCGACGCTGACCGCCACCGCCACCGGCGGAGCGCTGCGCGGCCTGGGCCGCCTCGCGCTCG
>NZ_JASCXJ010000025.1 GCF_030271535.1 Nocardiopsis sp. ATB16-24
TCGGGGTACTCGAGCAGCTCAAGGCCTTCTACCAGGGTGAGAAGGTGGTGTTGGTCTGGGACGGGTTGAGCGCGCACTGGAGCCGGGACATGCGCGCCTGGGTCGATGAGCAGGACTGGCTCACCCTAGAGCGGCTGCCTGCTTATGCCCCCGAGCTCAACCCCGTGGAGCTGCTGTGGTCAGCGATCAAGACACGGGAGTTGGCCAACGTGGCCGGGGAGCACCTGGCCGACGTCGCCGACGCCGCAGAACGAGGGATCAACCGGGTCTGTCAAGACGGCCGACTCCCCTGGTCCTTCCTGGCTCACACCGGGTTGGAGATCCATCCTTCAACCCCACACAACTAACGAAAAAATCAGTAGCCTTTGGACCCGGCCCGTCGCACCGGCGACGGGCCGGGTCCTCCCCGTGGGGCCACCGGGGGTCAGCCGGTGAGCTGACGCTTGACCTCGGCCGCCACACGGGACCCCTCGGCCCGACCGGCGACCCGGGGGTTGACGGTCTTCATGACCTGGCCCATGCCTTTGGGGCCCTCGGCTCCGGTCTCCTTGATCGCCTCGGCCACCAGCCCGGAGAGCTCCTCGTCGGTGAGCTGCTCGGGCAGGTAGTCGGAGATGATCTCGCTCTCGGCCCGCTCGGCCTCGGCCTGTTCGGGCCGTCCGCCCTGGTCGAACGCCTCGGCCGCCTCACGACGCTTCTTGGCCTCACGGGTGAGCAACCGGGTGATCTCCTGGTCGTCGAGGGTACGCCGGGTGGAACCGGCGGCCTCCTCGGTGGAGATCGCAGCCAGGACCATGCGCAGGGTGCCGGCGCGTACCTTGTCACGCGCCTTGATGGCGGTGGTCAGGTCGTTCTTGAGGCGGTCTTTGAGTTCGGACATGGACCGATCCTACGGCGGCCGAGGTCAGGGCCACCAACGGTTTACGCGCGGTCCCCCGGGGATCTGCGACGATCATCTGCGACGACGAAGGAGGACGATGGGCGCCGACAACAGAAGACTTCTGCGCCGGGCGGGGCGAGCCGCTGCGGTCACGGGGGCGGTCGGAGCGGCGGGACTGTTCTACGCCTCGGTCATCGAGCGCAACTGGTTCCGGCTGCGGCGCTACGAACTTCCGCTGCTGCCGCCCGGCAGCCCACGGCTGCGGATCCTGCACCTGTCCGACGCGCATCTGACGCCGGGCCGCAGGATGCTCATCGACTGGATCCGGGGGTTGGAGGCCTACGAGCCGGACCTGGTGATCAACACCGGCGACTCCCTGGGACACCCCGACGCGGTTGGGCCCTTCATCGAGGCGTTGGGGCCGCTGCTGGACCGGCCCGGCGCGTTCGTGTACGGGTCCAACGACCTGTTCTCCCCCCAACCGAAGAACCCGGCCCGCTACCTGTGGCGGACCAGCAAGGACGACTACAAGAAGCGTCGGGTGCCGGACCTGCCCTGGCGTGAGCTGGGCGCGGCCATGTCCGCGTCGGGATGGCTCGACCTGAACAACCGCAAGGGTTCCCTGAAGGCCGGCGGGCTGGACGTGGCCCTGGCCGGTGTGCACGACTCGCACATCAAGCTGGACCGGTACGACGAGGTGGCCGGCCCCGCGGACCCGTCGGCGGACGTGCGCCTGGGCGTGCTGCACTCGCCGGAACCGTCCAACCTGGACCGGTTCGCCGCCGACGGCTACCAGCTGCTGATGGCGGGGCACACGCACGGCGGCCAGCTGTGCCTGCCGTTCTACGGGACGCTGGTGACCAACTGCGGCATCGACCGCAGGCGCGCGTGGGGGCTGCACGAGTACGAGAACGCGTGGCTGCACGTGTCGGGCGGCCTGGGTACCTCGCCGTACGCGCCGGTGCGCTTCTGCTGCCGTCCGGAGGCGTCCCTGTTGGACCTCGTCGCGCCCTCCTGAAGGCGGGGCCCGAGCACTCCCCGGTGTCCGTTAGACTTGTTCTCGTTGCTTCGGGGTGTGGCGCAGCTTGGCAGCGCGCTTCGTTCGGGACGAAGAGGTCGTGGGTTCAAATCCCGCCACCCCGACCAGACAGAACGCCGGTCCTTCGGGACCGGCGTTTTTGCGTTGGGGGTCGAATAGGGGGCCAGCGTGTGGTCGAGTGACCACGAGCAGGTGGAGAGGGCTCCCTCACTTTCGCCCTCTCGGTGATGACCGGCCAGGGTCCCTTCTCCTGGAGGCCGGTGGTGCGCGTATCGCTGTGGCCGACACTCACCGTTCCGTTCAGACCCGGTGTTCCTCGGGCCATGGGCCGGCTTCCACCACAGGTCTCTTCCCGGCCTCTACGGAGTGGGAAGGGTCCCGCGTGCCCTGGTCCCCGTGGTCTCGAAAAGACGTCAGGGCACGCGGGAGTCTTTCAGTACGGCCGCCAGTCCTGGGCGCGCTGCACGGTGTACACAGCCAAGTTGTGCACCGTCGCCCCACACACCGCCCGACGTTCGGCCTCCACCAGCGCGGCGGCCACCAAGGTGACGTCGTGGCGGGCGGCTTCATCAGCGGCAGAAAGCACCGGGGGCACGACGCGGCGGACATGGTTGCAGACCGCCCCGCCGGCGTCATGGCACAAGCCGACCACGTAGGTCAGCCGCAGACGCCGCAGCGCCAGGGCCGGAGGCAGCACGCACCGATACCGCCGCACCACCGCGGTTCCGTTGGGTCCGGGGGTGGTGGCTTCGTAGGTGATGGACTCCCAGTCCTCACCAGCCACCCGCACCCGCACGCCGTGTTCCCGTGCCCAGGCGGTCAGAGTCTCCCGGTCGACTATCGGGTGGGAGGGGTCGGTGGTCATCGCCGCACCGCCCCGACCGCGATGGCCGTGCGTACCAGGTCACGCAGCTCGGCCATGTCATCGAAGGCGGGGGTGGAGCGGGCGATCTGCACCAGCAGGTCGATCCCCCGCCGGTCCTGTTCGGCCCGCTGCGCCCGGCGTCGTCGTTCCAGGTGCAGGTAGGGGCCGCGGTGGAGGTTGTAGGCGCAGCGGTCGGTGCCGTCCATCACGATGGGTGCCGGTGTGGGCCACAGCTCCACCCGCGCAGGTGGGGGCAGGTGGCACGGCCGAGGGCCGGTGCGGTGGTGCCTGCCGTGTGGTTTCGGTCGGATCAGCCTTACCCAAGCCCGGATCAGGGCGATAAGGTCGCTCACGTCAGCCTGCTTTCCTCAGGTTGGCCGCGCCCCCGGACGCCTTCGACCGCGTCGCGGGGGTCTGTCATGTCATGGATCAGCAGGCGAGTCCGCTGCCAGGTGCCGGAGCCATCGCAGCGGGGATTTTCCCGTGCCCTTGCAGAAGGAGCACACAACCTGGCGCACCACCGGTTCCTTGTCCGTCGAGACCCGGACGACGACCAGACGGCGAGGGCGCACAGACTCCCGTCCCCGACCCCGATATGACCTGCACGTAGTTCCGCTGCTGCTGTCCATGGGCCAAGAATCCCGGTTCAGTTTTTCGAAACCCATTCCTGATCGGGATGACGAAGGGGGATACTGTCGGCTACCCCCTCCACTCGCAGCGCCGAGGAGTCACGATGCCGGGACACGCGCCGGGCCGGATCACCATCCCTGCATGGGCATGGGAACGTGAGCGCACGGCGGAGTTCCTGAGAAGGCGCGATGTCCAAGAGCTCTTCCAGTTCGTGCAGCAGTACGCGGGCGCAAGCCAGATGGCTATCTCCGGAGCCACCGGCATCTCACAGGGACGCGTGAGCGAGGTGTTGAACGGCCGCAAGACCATCACCGCGTTCGAGGTGTACGAGCGGATCGCCGACGGATTCGGGATGCCGGACACCGCGAGAATGCTGTTCGGCCTTGCACCGAAGAACCCGGACACGTTCACTGGGACCACAAGCTCGGCATCCGCCATCCCCGAGAAGCGGCCCGCGCCGAGGAGGAACCCACGTCCCGGGGAGGGCTCGAACGTGCGTCGCCGCGAATTCGTCGGACTGGCAGGAACAGCCCTGGTCCAGGTCAGCACTGGCTCCCTGTTCGACATGGACGAGATCGCCGCAGCCCTGACCCGGTACACCGGGGGCGGCCAAGAGGCAGTCCACCAGGTAACGAGCCTGCGTGAACTTGCCCGGAGGACCCACACGGCCAAGGCCGGATATCAGGCATGCCAGTACACAACGGTGGCGAAGCGGCTTCCCGGGTTGCTGCGGGGTTTGGACGACGCCGTGAGCAGTGTGGAAGGAGACGAAGTCGCACAGGTTCACGCTCTGCGAGCGGAGGCGTACCACGTGGCGGCGAGTCTGCTGCTGAAGTGCGAGGAGCGCGGACTTTCTTATCTCGCGGCAGACCGGAGCATGCGGGCAGCGGAGGCTAGCGAACGGCCAGCAGTCGTAGGTGCCAGCGCTCGGGCCTTCACTCGGGCGTTGATGCGCGAGCGCCACTACAAGGCAGCAACGGAACTGGCGACGAGTACCGCCGAACGGGTGGACAGTGCCATGGACGAGCCCACTCCGGAATCTCTGTCGGTGTATGGATCTCTGTTGTTGAGCGGAGCGGTTTCGGCCGCCAAGAGCGAGGATCGGGGCCAGGCTCTCAGCCTCCTAGACGAGGCCGGGGATGCGGGCGAACGGCTCGGCGGAGATTTCAACTACCAGTGGACGGCTTTCGGCCCCACGAACGTGTTGCTACACCGGGTAAGCGCGGCGGTCGAGATGGGGGACGCGGGGAGCGCAATCGACTGTGCCCGTCAAGTGCGGTTGGAAAATATCGAGGTCATGGAACGACGGGTGACCCTGTTCATCGACGCGGCCCGCGCCTATCAGCAGTGGGGGAAGACCGAACAGGCATACCAGGCCCTCCGCAACGTCGAAGACATAGCGAGTGAGGAACTGAGCGCGAGGCCCGTGGTGCACCAGCTGATCAACGACATACGGAGCCGGGCAAGCGGACATCTCTACGGGAACGTCAGCGAACTCGCGGAAAGGGTCGGTGCCTGATCAGGTGGGAGAGCAGAAGACGCTCTACGTGGTGGTGTGCGCAGCGGGACCGGCCTCGGAGGTCGGCACGCTGGTGGGGTTGGCCCAGGAGCGTGGATGGTCCGTTCAGGTCATAGCCACACCAGCGGCGGTGAGCTTCATCGACGTCGAGGCGTTGGAAAAGCAGACCGGCCGACCGGTGCGGAGTCAGCACCGTGCACCAGGAGACCCTCGCTCTCCCAAGGCGGACGCCATCATCATTGCCTCGGCTACCTTCAACACCATCAACAAACTGGCCAACGGGATCGCCGATAACTACGCCTTGGACGTAGTGAACGAGGCGATCGGACTCGGAGTGCCGACCGTCATCCTTCCGTTCGTGAACTCGGCCTACGCCAGCAGAGCCCCGTTCCGAGAGAGTGTCAGGAAGCTCCGGGCCGAAGAGGTATCCGTGTTGATCGGAACAGAGGCGTTCGTCCCTCACGAAGCTGGAAGCGGAACGAGCGCGTTCGATACCTTCCCATGGCGGCTTGCTCTAGACCAGGCGGAGAACTCCCTCTAGAGCAGTAGAACTAGAACTCAGGTCTGCGACATATGAACCGCGACAGCGACGGACGCTCATCAACCCCGTTGCACTCCGTTTCCGTGGCGGGAGCCGTCATCCGCGAGGACGGACGGATGCTGGTGATCAAGCGCAGGGACAACGGAAACTGGGAGCCACCGGGCGGCGTGCTGGAGTTGGACGAGACCCCCGAAGAGGGGGTTGTCCGTGAGGTTTTGGAGGAGACCGGAATCCAAGTAGAGGTGGAGCGCCTCACCGGCGTCTATAAGAACATGACCCGCGGAATCGTCGCCCTAGTCTTTCGCTGTAAACCCTCCGTCGGCAAGGAGCATCCCACGAGCGAGGCCACCGCCGTCGAGTGGCTCACGACCGACGGGATCAAAGAGCACATGCGCGAGGTCTACGCTGTCCGCATGCTGGACGCCCTAGACCCGAGCAATCCCCATGTCCGCACCCACGATGGAAGGCAGCTGTCCTCAAGCAAGTAAGTACTGACTCGACTGCGATCTAAGACAGAGCTTCTCACAGAAAGGGCCGATGCCTGAGGCCATAATTGACCAGAAGACGCTCTATGCAGTGGTGTGCGCGGCCAAATCGGCATTGGAAGTCGGCAAGATGGTCGACTTGACCCAAGACCGAGGCTGGCCCGTTCAAGTCGTGGCCGCCCAAGCCACTGTCAGTTTCATCGACATCGAGGCCTTGGAGAAGCAGGTCAGGCGTCTGGTACGCAGTGAGCACCGCAAGCCAGACAAGCCCCGCTCTCCGAGGTCTGACGCCATTATTATCACTCCGGTCACGTTCAATGCAATCAACAAAATGCTTATGGGATCGCCGACAAATAGTTTTTAGACGCAGCGAACGAAGCTATTGACATCGGAGCACCGACCACATTTCTGCCGTTCTCAAACTCTGCCTACGCCAACCGTGGGCCATTTAAAGCAAGATCGACAAAATGCGAAGAGAAAGACTGATTTCTCAAATGAAGCAGATGAGTTCAGATCACACCAAGCCGGGGGCGGATCAAACACCTTAGATGAATTTTCACGGAAATGATATCTAATATAATACTCATCTAGAAAATGACACCGTATAGATAAATTCCAGCATCATATCTACTAATTACCCTTGAACAAAAATTTTTCCCAGCATAGATTGCAGGCACCGTGAATTACACATGGGTTAGCGAAGGTGAACTCCTATCCTTGCCTAAAGGAGCCAAGGATGACTTCCTTCAAATGCTCACTGAAGAAGTAGCTTCAAGAATTGGAAAAGGCGGTGCGGGAGCATCTTCTAACCATTCCTCTCCTTTTATCGAAATCCAGGGAAATGCAAACGGAAAACTAACCGACCTTCGGATCATAGTGGCAGCCCCCGCACACAAAGAGAACGAAGTATACATAGCATATGCCGCCGTGAAAGAAGCGCCGAACGAATCGACTTTAGATCAGTATGAAAGCGCCGTCGCAGCGGCACGAAGTAGAATCGAAAGAAACGCTCCATCGATTTCATGGTCTGCCATCATAGGACAAGTTCCAAGTTCTTTGGATAAAAAATCATTTCGCCTAACCGAAGGTGCAAGAATTGAAAATATGGTCCTATCAAGCGATGCAGGATTGATGATTGAGGCAGTACAATCAAGACCCCTTTCATTGACTCGATTCGCAATGGCAGAGACATATCCAATTAAAGTCAAAGGCAAGAGCGTTGGCTACACATGGGAAGGGGCTTCAATAAACGCGGCCAAAGACCTTAACCTCCTCACCTCACTTCTTTCAACGATATGGTGCCAGTTGGTAGATGTGCGAGAAGTCCCCGAAATGATAGCCCACGGCGAGCGCTCCACGCCCCGACATCCAGCCTGGTCAGGTAGTGCCCTATTCGACAGAGAAGAGTGGCCCTGGGAGGTGGACGAGAGGGGAATTAGAGAAGTGACCTTACCTGATTATGCGAGTGCAGCATGGAAGAAACTGAAAAAAGAGAAAAAATTGCCGCTCGCACTCGATTCATTCAAGGAGGGATTGCGTTGCGAATCCACGAGTCCAAGTTTGGCTCTGATTTGTTTTATTGCAAGCATCGAGTCCATATCTCAAAAAATATTCAAAACAAATAAATGCAAGACATGCGAGGGGCGCAGATTCATATCATCTAAATTCAAGAGAACGCTTGATCTTGTCGTCAAAGACGAAAGAACAAAGAATCTTCTCGGCAGTGCATATAATTTGAGGTCAAGGACAGTCCACGATGGTAAGCTTCATGGAATTGAGACGACGCCATTAAACCCAAGATCTAGCTTTTTTGAGTCAAACTCAGAGCTAGCATTTCAATGGCAGACCGTAAGTCAAATGAAACTCGCAGCACAAAAACTTCTGGTGCTTGCTCTGAATAGTGAACTGCCTCCCAGGAGGACTTTTTCTCCTGAATGAAAGGGCCGCCAAATTAGGCTGTGTGGAACCAAGGCTACGGCGCGAGCGCCGTAGCAGCGGCCTTCGGCCCCCGCTCGGGCTGCGTGCTGACGCCCAATCCCGAGCACGGCCGACGGCCGTACTACATAGCATCATGACGCAGTCCGCAGACAAATGGTTGCCGTTCGAAAGAAATCGGCTGATGACGTGCGCAGACTCCGAGGTACCTGGTAGCGGAATGCGACCGTCATGGGTGACCGTCACCAGCACTACCAGGCACCCCGGCCCGAAACCGTGGTTACTGCATAAGGTACATCCCCACCAGAGCTACGTGCCTCGGGTCAGGAGCTCCAGCCAGATGGTTTCCCTTACAAGCCGCCGCATCCGATGACCACCGACCCAGCCCGCACCCAGCGGCCCCAGCCACCTCTGGTCAGGTCGTTGACATGTGCCCGAAGGCGGCTGCCGTCCTTGACGAGATCATCGCACTCAGCGCAGAAACTGGGTCCGATTCCACTCCTTACGGGCCTGCCACCACCCGGAGTGCACCGCAGCGGCCCAGGGACCTGTCGTTCGACCTGCACGCACAAGTCGATGCCCTGACGGGCACCCCGGCAGTCCAGCCTTACCTTCACGTGTCTCGGGGACATAGTCCCTCCCCTTCCGAGCGCGGGCCGAAGCAACGCGGCTGCGGCTCGTAGACCACTGCTCAGTACTTCTGACACAGGATCAACTGCTCTGCCCAGGACCGTACGAAGCAGGTGTGACAATTTGTGCCTTGTTCACATAACAGGAACAGATCTGTGCCACACAGTGCGGGCAGCAGGGGGAAACCACAGGGAATCACGGGGAGACGGACCGCGTCAGCGCATGTAGGAAAGTCGCGAGGCCACTTGCCTGAGGCGTTCTCGGTTTCCCAAGCTGAAGCTTTGCGCGCCTCCGTCAGGAGTAGGAACCGCCAACCGTTTCGATGCACATTCAGTGCACATGGCTCCAAGCAAGCCCCGGAAGCGGTGGGAAGCATCTGGGGAGAACGCCGAGTTCAGGGGCGATTTCGGGGAGCCAGCCACCGGTCACCGCAGGCCCCCGGCACTGGAAAAGGTTGTGGATTCACATCTCGTCACCCTGACGAAACAGGACTCCGGTCCCACAGGACCGGTGTTCCTGCGTTGGGGACCGCATAGGGGGCCAGTGGGAACCTCCCGGACCACACAGGTTCCGCCATGAGATGTCAAAGACCCCCGTGGACGAACAGCCTGCGGGCATGCGCATGGCCGAAGACCTTCCCCATGAGCGGCCCTTGTGACTCGGACCCATCCCCGAGAGTGGGACTCTCGGCGAAACCATCCAGCGCGGCGGACACCCACATCGAACGCGCGTCGCGGTCCGCCTGCTTACGGCGACACGGGCTGGCCCCGGCCATCAAGCAACGACGTAGGACGAGACCCACCGGACCCAAGGCCCCCCCGAAGTCCCTCCCACATCCGGACGACGGATGTCGCGGCCTTGGACACCACAACCCCCTCACCTCCTCGATGACCAGCACTCTCCTCCACTCTCCTCGCTGGTCCCCCACCCACCGATACACTTCGACCTCATGGAGAGTCCAGGAGAACCAGCGCACCCCTTCCACGGAGTCCGTGCCCTGGACCTCTTCGCCGGCCCCGGTGGACTCGATGTGGCGGCGCACTTCCTGGGACTCAGGAGCCTGGGCATCGAGTGGGACCGGAACGCGTGCGAGACGCGCTACGCGGCCGGTCTGCCGACCATCCACGCCGACGTGAGCGTCATGCGGGAGAGCCGCTTCGACGAGATCCCCACCTCGGTCGACGTCCTCATGGGCGGCCCTCCCTGCCAGTCCTTCTCCATCGCGGGGAGCGGCGCGGGGAGGCGGACCCTGAACAAGGTGCGGGAGTTCATGCACCGCCTCGTGAAGGGGGACGACGAGGCCGAGATCGACCGCGACCTGCGTTCCTTCGACGAGGATCCGCGCACCGCCCTGGTGCTGGAACCACTGCGATGGCTCCTCAAGGCGATCGAGACCAGGGGGCGTGACCCGTACAAGGTGATCGTCCTGGAGCAGGTGCCTTCGGTCCTGCCGCTCTGGCAGGCCTACGCCGAGCTGCTGCGCAGTGGGGAGGGGCGGCTCCAGGGCGTCAAGTACGAAGCCGAGTGCTGGATGCTGAAGACCGAGCAGTTCGGGGTACCGCAGACACGCAGGCGTGCCGTGCTCGTCGCCCGACGCGTGGGCCTGGGAGCCGTCAGTCCTCCCGAGCCGACCCATCTCCCCTTCGCCCTGCATGGGCGGAGGAACGACGCCGCCCGGATCGGCGTGGCCGCCGACGAGCCCACCGACGAGCCCACCGCCGAATCCACCGACGAGCCCCCGACACCAGGCACCAAGCCCTCCTGGGTCTCCATGGCGGACGCCCTGGAGGCGGCGAGCGCCCCAGAGGACTCCCCCGTGGACGGATCCCGGTTCCGTACCGGCGACCGGATGCGGTTCTTCGTGGTCTCGAACTACGGCTCGGGAGGAGATCCGAAGAACCGCGGCCGTCGTCTGTCCTCGGAGCCCGCCTTCACGGTCACGGGGAAGATCTCCCGGAACAAGGTGTACCGGGACGACGCCGAGTACCGGCGTGGCGCGTCCGACCGCTTCACCATTCCCGAGGCCGGTGTGCTCCAGACCTTTCCGTACAACTTCCCCTGGTCGGGGAAGGACCAGGCCCAGCAGGTGGGCAACGCGGTGCCTCCCCGCCTGGGCATGCACGTGCTCGGAACGGCTCTGCGTGGAACGCCTCCGACGGAGGAGGAGTTGGCCGCCGCGACCACCTGGCCGACCGTGTCCCCCGCGACCGTCGAGGAGTTGCGCGCCCTCGGGTGCGGTGACGGAAGCCAGTGCCCTCCCCCTTCGCACAAGGTCGTGCGTCCTCCCCGAAGCACCGCTCCTTGACCTGAGGCGGGAGGGGTCGTGCTCCACACCTCCCTTCCGCCCGGTGCGATCGCGCCGATCACGGCCGGGAGACCGCTCCCCACGCCCGCGCGCCCTCGGTGACGGCGGTCGCACCCCTGCGGAAGAGGGCTCCCCGACCTCAGCGGCACCACCGCTTTCCCTCTCCACGCCGCATTCCGCCCGTCCTCGCGTTCTCCTTCCCGAAACTTTCGGTAGCACCACTCGCGATCATCCATGGTGAGAGCCACCCTTGACGGAACCCCTCCGGAGACCTAGCGTCTTCCTTCACGAAAGCTTCCGTTCTTTTTCGATAACTTTCGGTTCCCCCAGCGAAAGAACGATCGAGCAATGACAAGCACCTCCCAGGCGCGTGCGATCGGCGCTGCCTTCCTGACCCTGATCGTGCTCCTGGCCACGGCCTGTACGTCGGCCTCCTCCGATGACGAGGTCGACGGCCTCCGGGTGTGGGCCCTGGAGGACGGCGCGGTGAACACCGTCCTGGAAGAGAGCATCGAGTCCTACAACGCCTCTCACGAGGTCCCCGCCGAGCTCGTCACCTACGTCAACGACTCCTACAAGGAGACGCTCCAGTTCGCGCTCAGCTCGCCCAGCGGCCCCGACGTGTTCTTCAACTGGGGCGGTGGCAACCTCGCCGAGTACGCGCGGGAGGGGTGGGCCGTCAACCTGTCCGAGACCCTGGAGAGCCGCCCCGAGTTCCGTGACGCCTTCCTGACCACCGTGCTCGACGTCGCCAAGATCGACGAGTCCTACTACGGCGTGCCGATGCTCGGCGTCCAACCCGTCGTCCTCTACTACAACAAGGCGGTCTTCGCGGAGGCCGGCCTCGAACCGCCCCGTACCTATGACGAACTGTTGGAGGCCGTCGACGTCTTTCAGGAGCGGGGGATCACGCCCGTCACCCTCCCCGGCGCCCAGGGGTGGACCCAGTTGATGTGGCTGTCCTACCTCGTGGAACGGCTGGCGGGCCCCGAGGCGTTCCAGGCCGTGGTCGACGGCGAGGACGGAGCCTGGCGTTCCCCGGCGATGCTCCAGGCCATGCGGATGTGCCAGGACCTGGTCGAACGCGGCGCCTTCGGCGACGACTTCGCCTCCCTGGACTACGACAACGGCAGCGCCTCGGCCATGCTCGCCCACCGCGAGTCCGCCATGTTCCTCATGGGCAGTTGGGACGTCTCCCGACACAAGCAGGACAACCCCGAGTTCCTGGCCGGTGGCGACCTCGGGTACGTCTCTTTCCCCGTCGTGGAGGGAGGGGAGGGGGAGCCCGGCGCGGTCGTCGGCAACCCCAGCAACTACTTCTCCGTGAACGCGAGCAGCCCCCGCGCCGACGCCGCGATCGACTTCCTGGTGGAGACCGTCACCTCCGACGAGTACGTGGACGGGCTCATCGCCGCCGGGCAGGTACCCCCGATCCGGGGTATCGAGGACCGGCTCCAGGAGAGCGAGCACGCCGATTTCGCCGTCTTCACCCACGAGATGGTCTCTGAGGCACCGAGCTTCACCCAGTCGTGGGACCAGGCCATACCCTCCACCGCCGCCCAGGTCCTGCTGACCAACCTGCAATTGCTCTTCCTCGGCGAGATCTCCCCCGAAGACTTCGCCCGGGACATGGAGAGCTTCCTGTGACCGTCTTCCTGGGACCGTCCTTCCGGTGACGGGGCCGCCGCTGACGCGCGCACCGGGGAGGAACCGTCCTGCGAAGGCCCGTCCGGGGAGGGTCGTCCGGCCAGGGACCCCCGGTGGCCCTCCGCGGATCCGCGGGTCGTGGAGCGGTCGGCCCGTGGGAGGTCCTGACGCCGCCGCGAGCGGCTTCGAGCGGAAAAGGCCGTGTCCCCGGCCGGGGAACGAGGAACCGGGCCGGGGACACGGGGCACCCGTCAGCGGATGTTGACGTCCACACAGGCGTAGAAGGCGTTGGCGGTGTCGGCGACGTTCCACCGGGCCAGGATCTTGTGGTGGCCCCTGTAGCCGGACAGGTCGACCGTGTGCTGGAAGGTCGACGGCGGCTGTGCGCCGTGGTCCTCGAAGTTGGCGATGCGGTGGCCGCCGATGAAGTACTCCCAGTTGGCGGTCGAGTGCCTGGCGGTGATGGTCCAGGTGAAGGTCAGCGAGGTGCCGACGTCGGTCACCCGCCAGCCGTAGCCGTCGTCGTCGAGTTCGGAGAACCGGCCGTTGCCCCCGGAGCAGCTCATCAGACCCTTGGGACCCTCGACGCTCTGCGGCTCCCACCGGATACCGCCGCACTCGACGATGCCCGCCGCGCACTGTGCCTGGCGGCTCATGGGGGCGGAGATGTAGCCGTGCGCGTTGGCCACGCCGGCGGGCATGAGGGTGAAGGTGAGCGCGGTGGCGGCGGCCACTGCCGCCAGGGAGCGGATTCTGCTGCGGATGTTCATGGGAGGGGGCCCTTCTTTCGGGTCACGGATCCCGGGTGGGGATGCGTAGCGGGGTGACCCGGACCGTTTCCGGCCCAGGCGGGCGGAGGACGTTCGCCGGGGGTCGGATATCTCCTCTGCGAACGTCGGACGGCATTGTCCTGGGAATTCCGGTGCTCCCGGATTTCCTTCCGCCGGTTGTCAAAAACGTAAAGACCCGGTCACTACACGTCAAGGCCCCTGTTCCGTGAGGAGAGGCGCTGTCGGGCCGTTCAGACCGAAACCCGCAAAACCGCTTCACGCACTGGTACTGCCGTGGTCTCACCCGCCATTCCCACCTTCAACTGGAAAGACTCCTTTCAGTTAGGTGCCGTGGTCTGCCCGGCCCGGTGTCGAGAACGGCACGGAAAAAGCCGCATCTATCCCCCGAGATAGATTTCCCTTACCTGAGTTCGGCCGGACGCCCAACGAAAAATCCATGGTCCCCGCCGAGGCGTCCTCCCTGCTCGCGACATGGCAGAACCGGACCGGTCTGGCCACCTCCCTGGACCCCGGCCCCCGACCCTTCCACGACCGCCCCTGGCCGGTACTGGACGCGGACCGGTTCGCCCGGGCCCTGCTGGAACGGATCGAGGACCCTGGCCTGGTCGGACGCGCGCCGGTGGGGACCGTCGACCAGTTCGTCGACAACACCGACGCCCTGACCCGACCGGAGGTGTTCGGTGCCCTGGTCCCGCAGGCGTGCCCTCCCAGATCACCACGGAAGGTGACATACGATCCCCGGCATGGGCCGATCCTCCGATGACTCACCCCTGCGCCGCATCAGTGCGGAGGCCTGCCTCCTGGGCGGCGCGGGTTACGCCGTCCTGCTCCAGATCGCCCACCCGAGCGTCGCTCAGGGTGTGTACGAGCACAGCGACTTCGCCTCCCGACCGTTCGACCGCCTGCTGGGCACCCTCTACTTCGTGTACGGAACCGTCTACGGCACCCCCGAGGAACGGGAGCGGCTGCACGCCATCGTGCGCGCGCTGCACCGCAAGGTGAACGGCCCGGGCTACCGGGCGCTCGACGACGACCTGCTGCTGTGGGTGGCCGCGACCCTGTTCCAGGCGAACTCGCGCGTGCACGCGATGGTGTTCGGCGAACTCGACAAGGAGGAGTACGCCCGGTACCTGAGCGAGGCGTCCGTGCTCGCCACCGCCCTGGGCCTGCCCGAGGAGAAGTGGCCCGCCACCCCCGAGGAGTTCGCCGACTACTGGGAGTCCAGTGTGGAGGGGCTGCGGGTGGGCGAGGAGGCGCGCGACATCACCGGCCGACTGTTCCGTCCCGCGAGCCCGGCGCTGCGACCGCTCATGCGGTTGCAGTCGCTCCTGACCGGAGGGCTGCTGCCACCGGACCTTCGCGAGCGGCTCGCCATTCCCTGGTCACAGAGCCGCCAGCGCCGGTTCGATCGGGTCGTGGGGGTGACCCGTGCGGTCTACCCGTGGCTTCCCCGCCCGGTACGGACGCTGCCCACCACCCTGTGTCTGTGGTCCATGCGGCGCGGGGCGCTGGGGCCGCGGTGGCTGGCCCCGCCCCGACGGCCCCGGTCGCGCGATCGCGGCGGCGTCGTCAGGTGAGGGGAGGGGGCAGGTTCACCAGGGCCTTCCCGGCCCGCTCCGCCTCGGCCAGCCCCAGTGCGGTGAAGGTCTCCTCCGCCTCCCGTAGAAGCTCGCGCGCCCGGCCCACCGCCATCGTCGGGGCGGGGAGTGTGCCCAGGGCGAGCGCGGCGCAGGCGGCCGTGTGACGCTCACCGCGCTCGACCGCGAGGGCGCGGGCCCTCTCCAGTTCGACCGCCGCCTCCGGGTGCCGACCCGCGGCCGCGTAGGTGATCCCCAGTTCGGTGCGGATCTCGGCGTCGCCGCTGCGTCGCCCGTGCTTCTCGGCCAGGTCCAACGCCTTGGTGTGCGCCTCGACCGCCTCCTCCCAGCGTCCCGCCGCCCGGTAGGTCACGCCCAAGGCGTTGTGGACGTAGATCTCGTTGCCCACCAGGTGCAGTCTCAGGGACCACTCCAGGGACTCGTTCAGGTCACGGAAGGCGCTCTGTAGTTCGCCCATACCCGTCCGTGCCTCTCCCATGACGCGTTTGGCCTGGGCCTTGGTGACCTCGTGGTTCTCACCGGTGGCCTTCGCCATGGCCTGCTCGGCACAGTGCAGCGCCTCCGTGTGCTCCCCGAGCGTCTGTTTCAACACCGCCAGGTTGCCCCACTGCAAGGCCTGCAACGGGGTGTCCTCCAGCCGGGACGCGAAGTCCAGCACCCCTTGGATGGCCTCCGCGGCCTCTCTCAGGCGCCCCACGCGTTCGTAGACCATGCCCAGGTTGGACAGCGCCCGGATGATGCCCCTGTCGTCGCCGACCGACGTCAACAGTTCTCGGGCCTCCGTGAGGAGTTCCAGCGACTCGTCGAAGCGTCCCGCGAGGTAGTGGGCGACGCCCAGTCCGATGAGGGTCACCGCGCGTCCCCGCCGGTTTCCCTGCTTCTCGCTGATCTGTAGTACGCGATGGTGGGAGCTGATCAACAACCCCAGTCGGCCGTGGAGGGCGTAGAAGCGCCACACCGCGTCGGCCATGCGCCAGGCGTACTCGCCGTTGTCGTGCGAGGCGAAGTACTCGATCGTCTCGGCCAGGTTCTCCTGGTGCAGGGTGAACCAGCGTTCGGCGTCCTCTCGGCCGGACAGCTCCGTCCGATAGCCGGGGCGGGTCTGGACGGTGTGGTGGGCGCGTGGTCCCAGAAGGTCCGCGGCGTGCTGCGCGGTCGCCATGTACTGTTCCGCCAGGCGGAGTCTGGCCGCGTCGACCTCCTCGGCGGGCAGCATCGTGGCGGCGCGATCCCGGGAGAAGGCGCCGATGAGGTCGTGCATGCGGTACACGTCCCCCTGGGGTTCCTCGAGCAGACAGACCCCCACCAGTTCCTGGAGGATGTCGTCGGCCTCGTCCACGGACATGTCCAGGAGCGCCGCCGCCCCGCCGAGGTCGATGGTGCTTCCGAACATCAGCCCCAGAAGGAGGAAGGCCCGGCCCTGCTTCCGGTTGAGGCTCTGGAAGGACAGGTCGATGGCGGACTCGACGCTCTGTCCCTCCACCCGGAGCTCACGGAACTTGCGGTTCTGCTCCCCCAGGCGGCGGGCGACGTGCTCGAAGGTCCACCGGGGACGGCTGAGCATGCGCCCCGCGACCACGCGCAGGGCCAGAGGGAGCCCGCCACAGATCCGCACGATGTCGCGCGCGTGCGCGAGTTCGCGTCGTATCCGTTCCTCTCCCAGGATCCGTCCGAGCAGTTCCAGCGAGGACCGCTCGTCGAACACCCCGAGGGAGAAGAAGCGGGCCCCGCTGAGGCCGGAGAGCTCGTTGCGGGTCGTGATGAGCGTCATCGACCCCGGTGAGGAGGGGAGCAGAGGGCTGACCTGGGCATAACTCGACGCGTTGTCGAGCACGACCAGGACCCTGCGGCCCATGAGGGTGGCCCGCCACAGCGCCGACCGCTCGTCCAGGGACTCGGGCACGGCCTCGGGATCGACCCCGACCGCGCGCAGCAGGGCGCCGAGCGCGGACATGGCGTCGAGCGGTTCCTTGTCCGTGGTGTAGCCGTACAGGTCGATGAACAGTTGCCCGTCGGGGTAGCGTTCGACGGCCTCGTAGCCGAAGCGGACCGCGGTGGTCGTCTTGCCCTCACCGCCGCTGCCCGTGATGACGCAGATCTGGGCGCGGTCCTCACCGGCGCGGGCGACCTCGTCCAACCGTCGCAGGGAGTCCCGTCGTCCGGTGAAGTCGGGCAGGTCCCGGGGCAGGTCGTTGCGCACCACGAAGCGTGTGCCCGGCTCCTCCGGGGTCTGCCCCCTGGACTCCACCTCGGGAGGGTCCTCTTGCAGGATCCGGGCGTGCAGGGCCGTCAACTCCGCCCCGGGGTCCACCCCCAGCTCGTCCGCGAGCCTGGCGCGGAACTCCTCGTACACGGAGAGCGCCCTGGCGCGTTCGTTGTCACGCCACAGGGCCGTGATGAGCAGGTGGTGCAGGCGCTCGCGGAACGGTTCCTGACCGACCAGGGGGGTCAGACGCGAGACCACGTCGGTGTTCCTGCCCAGTTCCAGGGCGCGTGCGGCCCAGGAGATGACGCAGGACCAGCCCTCCTCCTTCAGGGGGGCGACGAGGGAGTGGTCCAGGTACTCCGAGCCGATGCCGGAGAACGGAACGCCGCGCCAGCATCCCAGGGCGAGGTCGAGCAGCTCGACCGCGCGTTCGTCCTCGGCCGTGGCGGCGGCGTCCCGCAGCCTTCGGAAACGGTGCAGGTCCACGGACTCGGGGTCGACGTCGAGGGTGTACCCGCCGGAGGTCGTGACGATGGTGCCGGGAAGGGCGCGGCGCAGATGGGAGATCTGCACCTGGATGACGGACCGCGCGGTGCGGGGCGGGTCGTCGTTCCAGAGGTAGCCGATGAGTTGGTCGATGGTGACCTCTCGACCCAGGTGCACCAGCAGCGCTCCCAGCACACAGCGCTGGCGCGGTCCGCCGACCGGAACCGATCGGCCACCGGACCAGACGGTAATGGGGCCAAGCACACCGAATTCCACAAGCAGCAACCCTAGCAAGGGTCATTGACAAGAAAAGGGAATAGGAACACGCCAACGGCTCCGAGCACCCTTCCTCGGGTGCTCGGAGTGGCCGTTGAACCGCCCCGAACGGGGTTACTTCTCCTGGGTCGGCTTTTCCTCCGCGGGGGTGCTCTGACCGGGCTTTTCCTCCGCGGGGGCCGGCTTCGTCGGGTCGGGTTCCTGGTAGGGCTGCATCTTGTCCGCGCGCACCTCACGGGAGACGTCGGCGACGATGGCCTCGAACCGATCGTCCACGGTCAGCATCTTCGGCACTCGAACTCCTCGTCTGGCAGCACTCGCGTAGAGTCGCAACGTCGCCCTACGCCGTCTTCGAAGCGTCAACGGAACCGCCCTTCGGCGGACCGGCCACCCGTGGCGAGTTCCGCCTCGAAGCACACCACGGGTGGCATGTGTCCAACGAACGTCGCACTGGCCGGACCACGAGCCGTCCTCTCGCGGAACCGGTCGCGTCGAACGTGTTCCACACTAGAGAGATCCTCTTCCACCACGCTTTCAGTCTTCTTTCAGCACTGAAATCCACGTGGCGGCCGTGACCGTGAGGGCTGGACCATCATTAACCCGAAAAAACCCGATGGCCAGTGATTGGCCGATTGCGGACAGTCAGAAAACGCACGTGTCGTTGAGAACGCTCTTGCGCGAGTGGCCCCGAGGCGACTCCCGCCCCTTCTTTCTCTCGGGTCCCGTTCTGAGCAGCGTGAACGACGCACGTCCCACGACGACGCTCCGCCGCTTCCGGTCCTCGGTGAGGGGCCGGCGGCGCCGTGGAGACCGGGGCACCGACCTCGGGGAAGGGCTGCGGAAGTGTGGGGGCGGATCATAGGTTGCTAGGAGAGGGGCCGGACGAACGGCACACCGGCCGGTCACGAAAGGTGCGGAGTTGGAGGACATGATGCTGGACGGGGACGGAAACGGTTGGGTGAGCCTGCCCGACGGATCCCGCAGATGGGGTCTTTACGGTGCGGCCGGTCTGCTGTTGTACGCCACCGACGTGGCCGGGGTCGGCCACGTGCTGCTCCAGTACCGGGCCGGATGGACTCACATGGGCGGCACCTGGGGGGTCCCCGGGGGCGCCCGCAACCGTGACGAGACCGCCTTGGAGGCCGCCGTGCGCGAGTTCCGTGAGGAGGTCGCCGGCGACCTGGACGGGTACACCGTGCTGGGCGTACACGAGCAGGACCTGGACGTGTGGCGTTACGACACGTTCATGGCGCGGTTGCCGGAGTTGGCGCCGTTCCGGCCGGGCAACTCCGAGAGCCAGGAGGTGCGCTGGGTACCGGTGGACGCGGCCGAGTCGCTCCCGCTCCTGCCGGCGTTCCGTACCTCCTGGCCGTATCTGTACACGAACCTGACCTCCGCGACCGCGGGCGGGTCGGGGACCTCCCCGACCCCGTGATCCCGTGGTCGGGGAGGTCCCCGACCCTTCGGTTCCTCGCCTTGGCTTCCGACCGTCCCCGGAAAGCGGAACCGGAAGGGCCTTCCCGAACGTTGGCGGGATACCACGTGCGAGTAAGGGGAATGTCAGGGACGAGCCCTGATGCGTTCGGAGCCCCGAACCCGCATGCTGGAGGAGACGGCCCGGCGAAGAGCGGTCGTCACGCTATTCGACTGGAGCAGTGGACATGACGCTGGAGCGCGGTAACGCATTCACTCCCGTCGCCTCGGCGACGATGATCTGGCCCTGGACCACCTCGGTGCTGGGCGGGGCCGCCGGCGGGGCCCTCTTCTTCCTCCTCAACCTGGGCTCGGGGCTCGGCGCCATCGCCTCCGGCCTGACCGCCGCGGTGATCTTCTTCTCGCTCATCGGCGGTGTGGGCGGCGTGATGAGCAGCAAGGCGGACCGTCGGGGCAAGCGCTACGCGGCCACCTACCCGTTCCGTTACGCCGCCGTACCCGCGGGAATCGGCGGTGCGGGCTACGCCCTCGTCAGCATCTTCACGGGCTCGATCCTCGGTGGGCTGTTCGGCGGACTGTTCGTCGCGGCGGCGATCTGGATCACTGTGGGCCTCATCGCGATGGTGGTGGGCAACAAGAACGCTTAGGCTCGGTGTTTTCCGCCTTCGGCGGAAGGTACGACACCCACCTAGGGAGACGACCGCGCACCGATGACTGAAGCTGCTCGTCAGAAGATGGTCGAGCGGGTCCGTGGGCTCCTTCGCATGGCGGAGGATCCCGCGGTCACTGACGCCGAGAGCCAGGCGTTCACCGCCAAGGCCGCCGAGCTGATGACCCGCCACGCGATCGCGGAGGCCGAGGCCCGCGCCGAGAGGGGCGAGGAACCGGACGCGATCAGCCGCATGGACTATCCGGTCTCTGGGGTGGGCGGTCATGGCAAGGCCCGGGTCCGGGCACTGGCCGACATCGCCGCCGCCTACGGCTGCCAGTCCGCCGTACGGGGCAACACCTCGGAGAACACCGAGCGCCTCATGATCCTGGTGGGTACGGTGAGCGCCCTCGACGCGCTGCGGATGCTGCTGCCGTCGATCTCCATGCAGATGGAGGCGTCGGCGAAGTTCATGAGTTCGGCACACGTGTCCGACATCCGGGAACTGCGCAACTACACGCGCTCGGAGCTGGAGACCGAGCGCAAACGCTACTACCGCTCGTTCGTACGCGCCTACGGGCAGGCGGTGGCCGAGCGTATCCGCGAGTTCCGCGTCCGGTTGCAGGAGATGTCCTCCCACGACGCCTCGGGAAGGCAGAGCGGCGAGGGCGGGGAGTCCCACCGTGGCGCCGAACTGGTGTTGCGGGACGACGTGCACCGGGTGAACGAGGAGTTCCAGCGGCAGTTCCCCCAGTTGCGCAAACACCGTCCCGAGCGCACGCACAGCCCGGCGGGCTACCGTGCGGGCTACCGACGGGGGCGGCAGGCCGAACTGGGGCTGGACACGCCCGTGGGCGGTGGCGGCACGTCCGCCCTGACCGAGAGCGACTGACCCTTCTCCCCTGCGGGGAAGAAGTTATCCACAGGCTGTGTACAGGCTCTGGGATTGCGTCGTTTTCGCATGTCAGGACTGAAATACGAGAGCAGAACCGGGATGATTCGGATGCTCTGCCGTCATGACTACTGGGGGTTATCCACAGGAAGACCCACTTCCTGTGGATAACCCTGTGGATAACGCCCCGCCCGGGCAGAGAAAGGGATCAAACCCCCAGTTCAGGGCATCCGCAAAGGCTGGACCAGGTAGCGGAAGGACGGTTTCTCACCCTCCTTGGCCGGTACCTCGGTGAACACGGCGGGTTTGGTGGGCTCGGTGAAGTTGAGGTGGGCGCCGTCGCTCTCCACCGCGGTCAGCCCGTCCATGAGGTAGTCGGGCCGGAAGGCCAGACGCATGGGCTCGCCCTCGTAGGCGACCTCGATCGCCTCCACGGCCTGGGCGTCGTCACCGGAACCCGCCTCCAGCACCACCTCATCGCCGGAGAACGCCAGACGCAGCGGGGTGTTGCGGTCGGCCACCAACGCCACGCGCTTGACCGCCTCCATCAGCGGCGCCACGGCCACCTCGGCTCGCGCGGCGAACTCCTTGGGAAACCACGAGGCGTACTTGACGAACTCGCTGTCGATGAGCCTGGTGGTGGTGCGGCGCTCGCCGTTCTCGAAGCCGATCATGCCCTCGGCCGGGGAGAGACCGACGCCCTCACCGCCGCTGACGGTGGACAGGGCGATGTCCACGTTGGACCGGGTGACCAGGCCGCGCACGGTGTCGCCGAGCGTACGCGCGGGGACCAGCGCGGCCACGTCCACCCCCTGGTCGTCGGGGTTCCACCACAGCTCGCGCACCGCGATGCGGTAGCGGTCGGTGGCGACCACGTTCAGGGTGTCGCCCCTGAAGTCGAGATAGGCGCCGGTGAGCATGGGCAGGGTGTCGTCACGGCTGGCCGCCGGAGTCACCTGACGCACGGCCGTGGCGAAGGCGTCGGCGGAGATCGAACCGATGCGGCCCGGCATGCCGGGCAGGGAGGGATAGTCCTCCAAGGGCATGGTGATGAGGGTGAAACGCGCCGCGCCACCGGAGATCCGCACTCGGGGCCCGTCGGTGTCGATGTGGACGGAACCGGGGGGCAGGTTGCGCACGATCTCGGCCAGCAGGCGACCGGGCACCAGCGCGGCGCCGGACTCCTCCGAGAGCACGTGGACCGAGGCGCGGGTGGAGACCTCGTAGTCGAAGCCGGACAGGTGCAGGGTGGAGCCGTCCTCGGAGAGTTCCAGGCGGATGCCCGCGAGCACCGGGACAGCGGGCCTGGTGGGCAGGGCCCTGGCCGTCCAGGCGACCGCCTCGGCGAACGCGTCGCGGTCCACTCGAAGTTTCACGATGGGGCCTCCTCGCAGCTGTCGTCCTCGGAGAACGTACCCACCGACGCCGACAGTCGATCTCGGCTTCCGACGAGGAACGGGGTTTCGGACGGTGTTCGTGCGGCCGATGGTCGGCGGCCGGTGCCTTCGTCGGGCCGCGCCCGCCGGTGCCGGTGCGTTACCATGACTGGCGGAGAGTTCCTCTCCCCCAGGAGGGTTCGCATAGCGGCCGAGTGCAGTGCTCTTGAAAAGCACCAAGTCCTTGACGGGGCTTCGTGGGTTCAAATCCCACACCCTCCGCGGAATCAGGGAGTCTCCCCAGGTGGGAGGCTTCCACGGAGCACGGCGAAGGCCGGTGGTCCCGATCCAGTGCACATGCGGTGCACATGGAACGCGAGGACCGCCGGCCTTCGGTGTTCCCCAGGTCCGATCCGGGGCCTGCCGAACGTGCCGCTTGGCGGGCATCAGAGCGCCAGAGATCAGCTCACCCCGACGACGTTGCTTCCAGCACAGAAACAACCCCTTGAAACTGTTCCAGGAGCTACGTCATCGCACAGAGACACGGGATCGGGCGCTTCCACCGCCCTCCCAGAGTTCCCCGCACCCCTCACAGCTGAGGACGTACCGGCCCTCGGCGGAACGGCGTGCGTTCGAGCCCCAGACGGGTGCGGATGATGGTGGCCAGGTGGCGGGAGGTGCCGTGCTTGGGCAACGCCGCCAACTCCTCCCCCGCGCCGACCAGCTCCTCGTGCTTGCCCTCCCGTAGCCGTTGCATCACGGTGCGCGCCGCGACGGGATGGACGTCCAGAACGCTGTGGCCGGTCTTGGGCAGGGTGGCCATCACGCCACGCGGGGCGGTGGAGGCGATGCGCTCCGCCGTCGACGGGGCGGTGCGCAGATCGCGCTCCCCTCGCAGCACCACGAGCGGCCAGTCGAAGGAGGGCAGTGCGCCGAGCATGTCGAAGTGTTCACCGGAGAACGGCGGGAACCGCTTCGCCACCTCGGTGAACCGTGCGGGGCGGTCGAAGGGTCCGCCGTCCCGCTCGGACGCGTAGCGCAGCTCTCGGAAGGCGATGGCGCCGGCGAGGTCGAACTCCATGATGTAGGGCACGGGGGTGTCGGTCTCGCTGTCGCCCAGGGAGGCGAGCCAACGCCAGGTACGGTCGGCCCGTCCCGCGAGCTGCTGTGCGGCCAGGCGGCGTAGCAGGCGGGGGCCGCCGTACTCGTAGGTGATACGAGCCACCTCGTCCACCTGGTCCTGTGTGGCGCGTCCCGATCGGACCAGGGCGCGCAGCCCCTTGGCGATGTCCGCGGTCTCCTCGGTCCCCTCCCACAGGACGGAACGGACGTGCTCGCGCACCTCGACGTGGTCGTCGGCGCCGAGCACGGGAGAGTCCAGGACCATTCCGGCCACGCGGGAGGGATAGGTGGCGCCGAAGGCCTGCGCCACGTAGGACCCGTACGAGCTTCCGTAGATGATGGCCTCGTCGATCCCGGCGTCGTCGAGCACGGCGGCGAGGTCGTCGACGACCAGGGGGACCGACATGGCGTCGAAGGTCAGGTCCTCCCCGTCGGTGTCCGTGCGCGACAGCCCCACGCCGCGATGTTCCATCATGACCACGTCCAGTCCCGCGCGCTGGGCACGCGCGCGGAAGCCGATGTAGGGCATGACCGAGGCCAGACCCGGACCTCCGGGGATAACCACCACGGGTGTGTCCCCGCGTGGGCCCGAGCGTACGTACACCAGGTCGAAGGCGTTGGTGCCTCCGTCCGCCTGACGACGTAGCGTCGTCACGCCCGGCATCTCCAGCAGCCGCTTCCGTGTCCGTTCGTCCGAGCGGGCCGCCATCAGACGTTCCGGCCCGGAGCCGTCTTCACCGTGTGTCCCATGTGAGGGGAAGCTAGCACGGAGCGGTACCGCCGCCGGGGCGGAAAACGCCGCTACCGCGTGTTTCCCGGTTCGAAAGAGGCCGGCGGCGACGCCAGGCAGGGCACAGGAAGGACATTTGTGCAGGCCACAAGCCGATCAGTCGTTTTGTCGACATGTGGTTAGGGGCCTTCGCGACGGCGGGACCGCGTGGGCTCCAATCCCGCACCCTCCGCAGATGGGGCCACTCGGAGCGTGGTGATCCGGGTGGCCCCTTCCTTCCCGCTACACGCGGCGAACCGGCCCTTCGCATCGCCACGGCTCGGGCGGTGGTCCGCCCGCACGCAGGTGGGAGTCCAGCAGCGAGAACAGGCGGTCGGCCTCGCGCAGCGTCCCGTAGCCCTCACCGGCGTGGCGGGGACGGCTGCGGAGCAACTCGGACAGGGAGTCGTACAGCTCCGTCGGCTTCTCCCCCTCAAGGAGGTGCCGGATCAGCGGAGTGCTCATGAGGCCGTCCCCCACAGAAGATCCGCGTACGGCCGGTAGGAGGGAAATCGGCTTTGACGTGCCTCGTGGGCCAGGTAGTAGCCGCGCACCAGGGCTTCGGAGGGATCGAACACGGTCGGCGGCTCGGAGCGAGGGTCGGGAGCCGGCCGCGGGGCCGGTACGGGGATACCGGCGACGGTCGCGGGGTGGGCGGCGTAACGGCGGACCCGGGAGGCGCGGCGCCTACGCGCCTCGGCGTGCACTTCGCGGGTGAGGACACGCGGTGCGGCGTGCAGCCCCCGCGCCGGGCGGAGACAACGGAGGAGGAGGGCCACAGAGGCCATTACCATGTGCACTTGTCTGCCTGCTTTCACCAGGTGGACCGGGCCCGGAGGTGTTCGCCGCACCACCGGGCCGCTTCATGTTCAGTTTCAGATAATAGACCAGTTCAGCTATAGCACGCTAGGCATACCTGCATTGCTAGGTGTTCTCGGTGTTCCTAGCGTCTCTGACATGAAGTGGCGTGAAGGCGTGCCCAGGTGGGTGCAGATCGCGGACGAGCTGGAAAGACGCATCAAGGAGGGTGAGTACCCTCCGGGGAGCCGCGTCCCCTCGGTGCTCAAGCTCATGGACGAGTTCCAGGTGGCCTCCGCCACGGCACAGAAAGCACTGGCGGGGCTGCGCAACCGAGGACTGACGCGCACGGAACCAGGCATCGGCTCCACCGTCCGGGAGAACTAGGTGTGCTGTTCGGTGAGGTTGGTGACACGAAGCGCGCCATCGTGGCCCCCAAAAAAAGTGGATCTTGCTCCCAGCGTCACTTTTGGCGGTTCGCAGTGACGCTGGGAGCAAGATCCACTGGTTCATTCCGCCACCCTGGCACGCTCACCCGGCCCCTCCCACTCCCGAGCACCCGGCCTTTCCCCGTGATCTTGCTCCGGGCGTCACCGCCGAGCACTCCCAGTGACGCTGGGAGCAAGATCACGGGGAAAGGGGCAGACCAAGGAGGCTTATCGGCCTGCTGCCTGACAGAGAAGCGTCAGCGCCGACCCCGGTCCCGTCCCTGCCCCTCGGCCCCCGACCCCCGGCCCCTGACCCCCGGACCCGACCGCCGACTCTCAGCCTCCGACCCCGGTCCCGGCTCCCGTCCCTGCCCCTCGGCCCTCGGCCCTCGGCCCCCCGACCCCACAGGACACCACCCCTTCCGTCCGGGGTGCGCCGGAGCCGCTCTACAGCTGGTCGTGCTACAGCTGGTCGTGCTACAGCTGGTCGTGGTCGGCGTTGTGCGGCATGACCGCCACCGGGATCTGGGAGCGGTGCAGCACGCCCTGACCCACCGAACCCAGGAGCAGGCCGCGCACGGTCCCCCGACCACGGGAGCCCACCACGATGACGTCGGCCCCCTCGGAGGCCCTGAGCAACGCGTTCACCGGGCTGTCCTGGGTGCGCACCACGCTGACCTCGATGTCCAACCCCTCACGCCGTTCGTCGGCGACCTCGGCCAACAGCTCGGCCACGAGTTCCTCGGACCTACGGTCGAACAGGTCCTCCTGCGGCTGGTAGCCCATCGCGGTCATCGCGACCGGGTCGTAGGGGTAGGGCACCTCCCAGCTGTTGACCACGACCAGTTCGGCGTCGCTCTCGCTCGCCAGGTCCACCGCCACGCGCAGCGCGCGACGCGCGTTGTCGGAGTCGTCCACGCCGACCACGATCTTTTTCAGGGAGGTCGTCGCGGGCTTGCCCTCCTTCGAGGGCACCACGACCACGGGGCAGGGCGCCTGGGCCGCGACGCGGACGCTGACCGAGCCCACGAACACCGACGCGAACGTCCCCAGTCCCCGGGTGCCCACCACGAGTACGTCGCGAGGACGGCAGTGTCGTAGCAGCGCCAGCGGGGCCTCCTCCAACGCGGTCTCCGTCTCCACGGTCACCGCGGGTTGCAGTTCACGGACGCGCGTGGCCGCGCGGGTCAGGACGTCGGTGGCCTGCTCGGAGATCTCGTCGGTGGGGCCGAAATGGGCGGGGCCCGCGCTGGCCGACACCATCAGCGGCATCCCCAACGCGTACACGACCAGGATCGGTATCTCCCGGCGGGCGGCCTCGGCCGCCGCCCAGTCCAGGGCCGCCCTGGAGTGCGCGGAGCCGTCGACTCCCACGACGACCCTGGGTGAACGTTCCTTCTTGCGTGCCATGGTGTTCCCTCTCAACGCTGTCACTCGTCATCGGAGTGCGGGGGCAGGACGGCGACGGGCACCGGGGCCCCACGCAGCACCCCCTGACTCACCGAGCCCATCACCAGCCCCCGGACCCCTCCGCGACCGCGTGATCCCACGACGAGCATGTCCGCCTCGTTCGCGGCCTCCAAAAGGGCGTCCACCGGGTCGGCCTGTGTCCGCACCGCGCTGATCTCCAGGAGTTCGGTGCGGTCGTCGACCACGTCCGCGAGCAGCCCGGCGATCACCTCTTCGGACTGGCGGTCGAACGTCTCCTCGTGCAGGGCCCGCGCGTCGTCGTTCGGACCCTTCGACCCCGTGGACGGCGCCACCTGCCAACTGTTGACCACCACGACCTCCGCACCGACCACCAGGGCCTGTCGCAGGGCGAAGCGCAGAGCGCGCCGGGACGACCGGGAACCGTCCACCCCCACCACGACACGCCCTCGGGGCGGTGGCGGTCTCTCCAGATCGGGGACGACGACCACGGGGCAGGGCGCGTGGGAGGAGGCGCGTACGCCGACCGAGCCCAGCATGATCGCCCGGACACCGCTCAGGCCACGCGATCCCACCACGAGGAGGTCGTCACCGTGGGCTTCGTTGAGCAGGACGGCGGGTGCGTCCTCGGGGGCCAGAACGGTCGTGGCCTCCACCTCGGGTCTGGCCCGGCGCACGTACTCGGCGCTCTCGGTGAGCAGCCCGTGTCCGGCCTCGCGCAGCTCGTCGACCGCGACGCGCCCCGAGGCCCCGTAGGCGCCGATGACCACCGGCATGCCCAGCCCGTGCACGATCCGCAGCGGGATTCCGCGTCGGCCGGCCTCCTCGGCCGCCCAGACCAGGGCGGCCCTGGAGGTCGACGTGCCGTCCACGCCGACCACGACCGCGGGTGGGCGTTCTGGTGCGTTCATCCCGACCCCCTCCCTTACTCCTCCCCTGTCCGGAACACGTCTTCGGAAAACCAGGAAAGGGGGTGCGCGCGGTGTGTTCGGCCTCACCTGTGCCGGGCGAACGCCTCCCCCACGCTCGCGGCCAGGTGGAGGTAGGCGTCCCTCGTGGCCGGTGCGAGCTGTTCCAGGTCCACCTCCGCTCCCTCTTCCAGGTGTCCGTCCCAGGGGATCCTCACCACGTCCCGGCACCGTCCGGCGAAGTGTTCCTCCAGGCGGTTCAGGTCCACGCTGCTCTTGCTGTTGGAGCGCACCATCGACAGCACCACCACGGCGCTGCGGACGAGCGGGCCGTGGCCGTGCGCCTCCAACCAGTCCAGCGTGGCGCTGGCGCTGCGCGCCCCGTCCACCGAGGCCGAGCTGACCAGCACCACCTGGTCGGCCAGGCCCAGCACTCCGCGCATCGCCGAGTGGAGCAGTCCGGTGCCGCAGTCGGTGAGGCAGATGGAGTAGAAGTGCTCCACGATCCGGGCGACCTCCCGGTAGTCGGTGTCGCTGAAGGCCTCCGAGACCGCCGGATCGCGATCGGAGGCCAGGATCTCCAGACGACTGGGCGCTTGTGAGGTGAACCCCCGGATGTCGGCGTAGCGCGACACCAGGTGCCGTTCGTTGAGCAGGTCGCGGATGGTCGCGGCGGTCTCCAACCGCACCTTGTCCGAGAGCGTGCCCCGGTCGGGGTTGGCGTCCACCGCGAGCACCCGGTCACCGCGCAGGGAGGCCAGGGTGGCTCCTAGGGCGACCGTGGTGGTGGTCTTGCCGACCCCGCCCTTGAGGCTGAGTACGGCCACCCGGTGGTGTCCGCTCGCCACCGGTGTGCAGGCGCGGGCCACCAGTTCACGCCGGCGCAGCACCTTGGGGGACTCGCCGGGGTTGATCAGGCCGAGGGAGGCGGTGTGCACGGCCCGGCGCCATCCGCCGCTGGGCCCCTGGCGCCGATTGCGTACGAGGGTGGCGGCGTTGAGGGAGTCGGCGGTCTCTCGTTCCTGGTCGACGCCCCCTCGCGCCGGTTCCCGGTCGGTGCTCCGCCGGATCGCCGGGACCGAAGGCGTCTCCGGCCCGGGCCGGACCGTCGCCACCTCCGTGCTCGGTGGGACCTCCGGAGTCGGCGGTACGGGCGGTGCGAGGTCGGCGCGGGGACCGGTGAGCGTGCGCGGCGGCTCGGGGTGGCTTCTGACGGGAACGGCGGGGGTGAGGTCGCTCCGTCCCTCCTCGGGGAGACCCTCGTCCCGGTCCGTCTCCAATGGCGGCAGTTGTTCGGGCTCGGGCACGTCGGAGTCGTGGCGCGGCCGGCGGGGCGCCAGGGGGTCGATCTCCCCGCCCGGCCGTGTGGGACGTTGCAGGCGCTGCCGTTGCGGGCGTTCCGGACGCCTGCGCGCGGCCCCCGGCAGCAGGCGGACCGTGCTCCCCCGTAGGTCGTCCTCGACGTCGTCGGTGTCCGGGTCGGCGTGCCCTTCAGGGGGCCTGGTCTCCCCGGCCGTCTCGGGCGCCTGGGCCCCTCCGCCCGGCCGCGAAGCCCCCGAGGGCGTGGGGGGTTCGGACAGCCAGGGCCCGGGGTCCTCCCCTTCTCGTTCTCCGTCGTCGCCCTCGTCCACCGGCTGCTCCTTGCCGTCGTCCACGGGCGGCACGGCCCGGCTCTCGTCCTCGGGCGCGGGGAACGGTGTGTCCTCGGCCAGGCGGGCGTAGGGCGGCGGAGGCGGGGCGGCTCCCTCGAAGCCGCCGAACCACTGCTCCCGTGGGGAGAGCGCGGTCGGTCGAGGGTCGGCGGTCGCCCCGCCGGACTCCTCGGGCTCGTCGGTCGGGGCTCCCCAGAGCGACTCCGCCCGCTCCTCGGCATCCGGCCGGGAGTCCGCTTCGGAGTCTCGATCCGACCCGTACTGTTCCTGCTGTGCCACCGGAGTTCTCCTGCTTCGAGGGGGTGTGCTGTGGAGGGAAGGGGTACCGCAGCGGGGAGAGACGCAAACCGCTCCCTGCGATCAGTCCTACCCTCCCACCGGAGGTGCCTCCCCGGCCAGGAGAGCGGAGCGGTCCGTTGTTGCACGGAAAGCCTCCCCGGGTACTGTCCGACCCATGCACGCGATTCGTATCACCGAGCCAGGAGGCCCTGAGGTCCTGGCCTGGTCCGAAGTCCCCGACCCCGTCCCCGGTGAGGGCGAGGTCCTGATCGACGTGGCCGCCGGCGCGGTCAACCGGGCCGACATCGCCCAGCGCGGCGGTCACTATCCGCCGCCTCCCGGAGCCTCCGAGTACCCGGGTCTGGAGTGCTCGGGGACCGTCTCCGCGCTCGGTCCCGGTACCGAGGACGCGGGGTGGTCCGTCGGCGATCCCGTGTGCGCCCTCCTCTCCGGGGGCGGTTACGCCGAGAAGGTGGCCGTACCGGTGGGCCAGCTGTTGCCGATCCCCCGGGGCGTGGGCCTGGTGGAGGCCGCCGCGCTGCCCGAGGTCGCCTGCACCGTGTGGTCCAACCTGGTGATGGTCGGCGGCCTGCGTTCGGGGGAGACCGTTCTGCTCCACGGCGGAGGCAGCGGCATCGGTACCTTCGCGATCCAGTTCGCGCGGGCACTGGGCGCCCGGGTGGCCGTCACGGCGGGCAGTCGGGAGAAGTTGGAGCGCTGTCGTGAACTCGGTGCCGAGATCACCATCGACTACCGGACGGAGGACTTCGCCGAGCGGGTGCGCGAGGCGGGCGGCGCCGATCTGATCCTCGACATCATGGGCGGTTCCTACCTCGACGCGAACCTGCGTTCCCTTTCCACGAACGGACGTTTGGTGATCATCGGGCTGATGGGCGGTCGCCGGGCGGAGGCCGACCTGGGGCGTATGCTCGCCAAGCGGCTCTCCGTGCACGCGACGACCCTTCGCTCCCGGCCCCTGGACGAAAAAGCGGCCATCGTCTCGGGAGTACTGGAGCAGGTATGGCCGTTGGTAGAAGAAGGAGTCGTTCGTCCCGTCGTCGACCGCTCGATCCCGATGCGGAACGCGGCGGAGGCGCACCGTGTCATGGAAGCGAGCGCGCACACCGGAAAGATCCTTCTGACCCTGTGACGGCGTGCCGGAGACATCTACATAAGGGAACTGATGAGCAGCGCAGAGAACCCGAACGAGCAACCCCAGATCCTGGTCATGGGAACCGACCAGCACGGGGAGACCGGCGAGGACGGTCCTGAGGAGCAGCGCTCCCTCGCGGACATGGTGGAGCAGCCCGCCAAGGTGATGCGGATCGGAAGCATGATCCGTCAGCTCCTGGAGGAGGTGAAGGCCGCTCCGCTGGACGAGGCGAGCCGCAGCCGCCTCAAGGAGATCCACACCTCCTCCATCAAGGAGTTGGAGGACGGTCTGGCCCCCGAGCTGATCGAGGAGCTGGAGAGGCTGACCCTGCCCTTCGCGGACGGCAGTGCCCCCAGCGACGCCGAGCTGCGCATCGCCCAGGCTCAGCTCGTGGGTTGGCTGGAGGGCCTGTTCCACGGAATCCAGACGACGCTCTTCGCCCAGCAGATGGCCGCTCGCGCCCAGCTGGAGAACATGCGCAAGGCCCTGCCCACCGGTATGGCCGGACTTCAGGCCCAGCACCAGCGCCAGGGCTCCTCCGGTGAGGACCGCCCCGGCTCGGGACCGTACCTGTAACACACGAACGAAGGAGCCCGCTCCCCTCTGGGTGCGGGCTCCTTCGGTGTCCGGGCGGTCGACGACCTACTTCCCGACCGGTTCCAGGACCTCCCGGCCCAGGTAGGGCCGCAGCGCCTCGGGGACCACCACGGAACCGTCCTCGCGCTGGTGGTTCTCCAGGATCGCGACGATCCAGCGGGTGGTGGCCAGCGTGCCGTTGAGCGTGGCGGCGAAACGGGGCTTGCCGTCCTCGTCCCGGAAGCGCACGTTGAGGCGTCGCGCCTGGAACTCGGTGCAGTTGGAGGTGGATGTCAGTTCCCGGTAGGTCTCCTGGGTGGGCAGCCACGCCTCGCAGTCGTACTTGCGGGCGGCGCTGGTGCCCAGGTCGCCCGCGGCGATGTCCACCACGCGGTAGGGCAGTTCCAGCTTGTCCAGCATCTCCCGCTCCCAGGCGAGCAGTCGCTTGTGCTCCTCGTGCGCCTGGTCGGGGTGGGTGTAGACGAACATCTCCACCTTGTTGAACTGGTGCACCCGGATGATCCCGCGGGTGTCCTTGCCGTAGGAGCCCGCCTCGCGGCGGAAGCACGGCGACCAGCCGATGTAGCGGTGGGGCAGGGCGTCGGCGGGAAGGATCTCCCCCGCGTGGTACCCGGCCAACGGCACCTCGGAGGTGCCCACCAGGTACAGGTCGTCGGCGGGAAGGTGGTAGACCTCGGCGGAGTGCTCGCCGAGGAAGCCGGTGCCCTCCATCGTCTCGGGCTTGACCAGCACCGGAGGGATCATCGGTGTGAAACCGGCCTGGACCGCCTGGTTCATCGCCATGTTGAGCAGGGCGAGCTCCAGTTGGGCGCCCACGCCCGTCAGGAAGTAGAACCGGGCGCCGGAGACCTTGGCTCCGCGCTCGGTGTCGATGGCGCCGAGCATCTCGCCCAGCTCCAGGTGGTCGCGGGGGGTGAAGTCGAACGTGCGGGGGGTGCCGACGGTCTCCATGACCCGGAAGTCGTCCACGCCCCCCTCGGGCGCGCCCTCCTCCACGAGGTTGGGGACGCCGTGCAGGGCCGCGTCCAGTTCCTCGGCCAGGCGGCCCGCCTCGGCGTCGGCCTCCTTGACCTCGGTGGCCAGCGCCTTGGCCCGGCCCAGGAGCTCTTCACGTTCCTCGGGGGAGGCCTTGGAGACGGACCTGCCCACGCTCTTCTGCTCGGCGCGCAGGTTCTCGAACCGGGTCAGCGCGGAGCGGTGACTGGCGTCGAGCTCGAGCAGGCGGTCCGCGGTGGAGGGGTCCTCCCCACGGGCACGCTGCGAGGCACGGAGTCGTTCGGGGTCTTCTCGAAGAGCGCGAAGGTCGATCACGTCTTGCAGGGTACCGCCCGGGACCTGGGGCACCGACAACTTTTCCACAACCACGCCTCCCGGTGGCGTGGCCGTGCCACGGAAGGGACCGCGAGGTCGCCCGCCGGGGGCTTCAGTCGACCTGGCCGGCCCTGATGCGCGCCAGCCAGCGCTCGGCCTCGGCGAAGTCGGCGTCGGTGGCCGACCGGGGGCGCAGCGGCGGGTCGGACTCGGGGGCCCGCCTGTTGCGCGGGTAGCTGCCCAGGAAGCGCACGTCCCGGCACACCCTGCGGATTCCCATGAGCGCCTCGCCCACCCGGGCGTCGGAGACGTGCCCCTCGGCGTCGATGCAGAAGCAGTAGCTGCCGAGTCCGTCACCGGTGGGTCGCGACTCCAGTCGGGTGAGGTTGACCCCGCGCACGGCGAACTGGTTGAGGAGCTCGATCAGGGCCCCGGGGTGGTCGTCCTGGATGAAGGCGACCACGGAGGTCAGATCCGCTCCGGTGGGCTCGGGCGGTACACCGGGCCGGGACAGGTAGATGAACCTGGTGGCGGCCTCGGAACGGTCGCCGATCCCCGAGGCCAGGGGGCGCAGACCGTACCTCTCGCCGGCGATCACCGCGCAGATGGCGGCGTCGTAGGGCGCTCCCGGCTCGGAGACCGCCCTGGCGGCGGCGGCCGTGGAGGAGACGGTGTGCGCGTCGGCGTTGGGCAGGTTCTGTGCCAGCCAGCCTCGACACTGGGCGAGGGCGTGGGGATGGGTGGCCACCCGCTTGACGTCCTCCAGGCGCGTCCCGTCCTGCGCGAACAGCGTGAACTCCACGGGCACGGCGGTCTCCCCGGTGATGAGCAGGGGAGGCCCGTTGACCAGCTCGGCGATGGTGGCGGTGACGCCTCCCTCCACCGAGTTCTCCAGCGGAACGACGCCACCGTCCACCGCGCCGGACCGGACCGCGTCGAAGACCGACGCGATCCCCTCGCACGGGACGCGGGCCTCTTCGGGTGCCTCCGGTCGCAGGGCGCGCAGGGCCGCTTCGGTGAAGGTGCCCTCAGGGCCGAGGTAGGCGTAGCGGTTGGGCATATCGCCAGGCTATACGGACCCACGTGTCGAACGTGGTCACTCCGCTCATCCCGCGGGGCGACCGGTCGAGGCGTCCGTCCCCACGTCATCGACCTCGGGGGTCTCCTCGTCCGGTTCGTCCTGCTCGTCCTTCCCCTCACCCTGGACCACGGAGACGAAGTCCTCCGAGTCCCCGTCCTCGGGGGCGCTCTCGCTGGGGGAGGGGGCCTCGGCGTCCCGCGCCGTCTCCGTCGCCTTCTCCGTGTCGACCTCGTCGGCGGTCTCGCCGGCGGTCTCGCCGGCGGCGGTCTCCGTCGCCTCATCCGTGGAGGAGGGTCGTTCGGGACGGTTCGGGGCGTCCTCGTTCGCCGAGGCGGCTCCGATGCCCTCGCCCAGACGCGCCGAGCGGACGGCCTTGTACTCCTCGGGACTGAGCATGAGCTCGGACTCGCCACCCACCACCGGCTTGGCGTAGGTCCGTGTCTCGGTGCGTCCGTTGATGGAGGTCAGGACCACGCCGTCGCCCTTGCAGTTGAGCAGTGCCAGGGAGAAGGAACGGGCCCCCGACATACCGTCCAGGGCGTCGTAGTGCAGCAGCGCCACGTCACGGACGGAGAGCGGGTCCACGCCGGAGGCGTCGGCCTCCTGCATCCGCCGCGTCGCCTTCCGGGACTCGCTGTGGCCCGTCCGGGTCCTGGACAGCGCGTACCCGCCGAGTGCGAGCGCGCCCAGACCCGAGAGCATTCCGGTCAAAGCCAGGATCGTAGTGAACACAGAGCGAGCGTATAGCGACTCTGTGGATTCACAGAGCTACTTCGGGTGATTCCTCCAACTCATGTGCCCGACTTTGCGTGCCAGTTGCCGTCCCGCCGTGCCCGCACGCTCCCGTGTCCGCTCCCACCGGCGCCGCGCCGTGGGCCGTAGTTCGCGTACGGCCAGCGCCCTCGCCACGTCCCTGAACTGGCGGGCCCGGTGCAGCTGGGCCCGCAGGTCGGTTCCGGTGGCCCGGTGCTCCAGGGGGACCTCCACCTCCAGCACCCGGAAACCCGCGCGCAGCACGTCGATGGTCAGACCCGTCTCCACGCCGAAACCCGTGGCCAAGGGCCTGGCCGCCTCGAAGGCGTCGCGGGTGAGGCAGCGCTGCCCGTTCAGCGGCTGTTCGGGCTCCCAACCGGTGGCCTTGCGGACGCCTCCGCGGGCCAGACGCACCACGAACCCGTGTCCACCGAGGCGCAGGCGGGTGGCGGGGAAGAGCGCGATGGTCATGTCGGTCTTGCCGTCGGTGACCGGGGCGATGAGCGGGGCCGCGTCCGCGGCCGTGGCCTCCAGGTCGGCGTCCAGGAACAGCAGGTGTCTGGGGGGACGGCCCGATCCGCGGTCGTTCTCCTCGATGAGTCCGACCCCTTCGGCGCCCGTCTCCATCGCCGCGCCCTTGCCGCGGTTACGTCCGTGCCTGAACACGCGGGCCCCGGCGTCGAGGGCGACGTCGGCCGTGCGATCGGTGGAGCCGTCATCGACCACCACGACCAGGTCCACTCCGGGCAGGGTGCGGGCGGCCCTCACCGTCGCGGCGATCCGCGACTCCTCGTTCTTGGCCGCGATCACCACGGCGACCCCGGTCTCCTCCACCTCGCCTTCGCCCTCCCGAAGCACGCGTGTGCGCGGTCAGCGTCCGCCGCCGGTCCCCACGGCCACCGGCAACGCGTCGAGATCGGTGTGGATGACGAACACCTCGTCCAGACCGGTCACCTCCAGGACCTTGGTGACCGCGGGCTTGGGTGCCACGAGTTCCAGTTCGCCGCCCTTGCCGCGGGCACGCTTCATCGCGGAGAGCAGCACGCTGATGCCGGTCGAGTCACAGAACTCCACCCCTGACATGTCGACGAACAGGCGCCGCGCTCCACCCTCCAGGGCTCCGACGAGTTCGCCGCGCAACTGGGGTGCCGTGTACAGGTCGATCTCTCCGCCGACGGTTACCACCGCGACGTCTTCCCGAGACCGGCTTGATATCTTCAACTCCACAGTCGTGACTGTAGCGGCCGGGCCGACCCTCGGCCAGCGCGGTGACGGTGTTTCGCCGCATCGGCGACGATCCCACGGACGACGCCGCGCGACGCCCGCCAGGAGCGACTCGCGGGGGGCTCAGCCCAGGGCGCTCCACGCCCGGGAGTCCCCGCGCAGGGGCAGACGCAGCGCGACGACGTCCGCCGACTCCGGACAGGCGTCCAGTCCGAACCTCTCGGTCAGGTCCTCGGGCTCTTTGGTGGAGATCTCCAGGACCGCCCACACCTTGGTGGTCGTGGCGTCCATCTCCGTGCCCCACCGTCCGGACAGGGACTGGACGATGCCCAGCCCGCGGCCTCCCAGTCCCGACGCGGAGGGACGGGCCACGCGGGGCATGGTGCTGGACCCGCCGTCACGTACCGCGATCTCCACCCAACCGCCGGAACGCGCGCCGCGGTCCACCTCCGCCCGCCAGGACACCCCGACGCTGTTCTCGGGGTTGCCGGGGGTGGGCAGGGGTCTGGCGTGGCGCAGGGCGTTGCTGACCAGCTCGCTGAGGATGAGGGCCGCGTCGTCGACGCGGTCCTCACCGATCTCCATGGCGCGCAGGTCATGACACAACCGCTGCCTGGCCTCGCTCACGCTGGCGGGGACGTAGGGGAGTGCGACGCTCCGTTCGACCTTGTGCGGACGGTCCCTGGCATCGGGTGGAGTGTGATCTCCTGACACGTTGAATCCCTGCGCGTTCGTACTTTCTCGGGCCAGTCCGGAACCCGCCCGGTGTGTGGCAGCGAATTCCACCAGGGGTGGAAATGCCCCGATCGCCCTGGCAGGAAACCCAACGCGAGACGAATCACCGTGAACGACTCGCCCGAGAACGCGGGGATCCCTGTCGTGATGGGGCTTGTGATGCCGATGTGTTCTTTGGTGAATCCTGGAAAGCCGATCGCCCCAAGGAGGACTCGACCCGTGTAGGGGTCCGTTGGGGGGAGGACGGATCGTCCCGAGGGTGGAGCGGCACCGTGAAGCGCATGCGCGCGCCGCGTTCGAGCCGGTGCGCGGTGACGTCCCCGCCCTGGTCACGGGCCAGTTGACGCACGATGTACAAGCCGAGGCCGAGCCCGCCGAAACCGGAGTCGTCACCGCGTATCCCGGCCTGGACGAAGCGGTCGAAGATCCTCTCCTCGTCGCCGGCTCGCAGTCCCACGCCCTCGTCGTCGACCATGACCGCGACGACGTCGCCCTCCCGTCGGGCGCTGACACGCACGCGACCGCCCTCGGGGGAGAACTTCAGGGCGTTCTCCAGCAGCTGGTCCATGATCATGCCCGTGGCCAGCGGGTCGCCCGCGGTGGGAGGAAGCGACGGCAGGTCCTCCAGCGCGACGTCGTGCCGGTCCGACAGGGGCCGGAAGGCGTTGATCGCCTGTCTCAGGACCTCGGCCAGGTCGAAACGGTCCCTGCTGACCCGCAGATCACCGCGTGCCACGTCAGAGCCCAGTTGCAGTCGTTCCACCAACGTGGCCAGGACCGAGGAGCGCTCGGCGATGGTCCCCACCGCCTTGTACTGCGCCTCGGGGGTGAGCCGGGACCACTTGCGCAACAGCGTGGTGGCGTAACCGTGGATGACGGTGATGGGTGTGCGCAGCTCGTGGCCGCTCGTGGCCAGGAAGGCCTCGCGTTCGTCCTCCATGGCCTTCTGCGCGGTGATGTCGCGAAAGTCCACGACCCACTCGTGGGTGCGGGGGATCCACGCCATGAGGATCTCCAGCCAACGGCCGTCCTTGAGCTGGTGTTTGACCGGTTGCCCGTGGCAGGCGGGCAGGGGGAAGGGAGGGTGACGGCCCTCCACCACCTCGGTCCGGTATCCGGTGAGCTCCACCGCCGAGCGGTTCCACTTGCGCACCCGTCCGCCGAAGTCGAGTACGGCGATCCCGTCGGCGCTGGAGTCGGCCACCGCCTGTTCGTGGACACGCTGACGGTTGAGCTCCTCGTAGGCCAGCGCGTTGCCGATGGCCACTCCGGCGTGCGCCGCCAGGAGTTCGAGCAGCTCCAGTTCGACGTGCCCGACCTTGCGCCGGCTGTAGAGGGCGTGGAGGGCTCCGTAGGGACGCCCGTGCACGTGGGACACGCCCAGGGCGATGGTGTGCAGTCCCGGCAGGTCCGCCCAGACCAGGTCCTGGAGACCGCGGGTGTCCTCGTTGGCCAGCAGTACGGACTTGCCACTGCGCAGCAGCTCACCGAACAGGCTGTCGTCCAAGGAGGCGCTGAACCCCCGGAGTTCCTCGGAGAGTTCGGAGATGCTCACCAGCTCCACGCGGTCCTCGTTGAGCAGGACGAAGCCTCCGGCGTCCGCGCCGGTGAGTTCGGTGATACCGCGGGAGATGCGGTCCAGGACGGTCTTGAGGCTGAGGTCGGCGTTGATGTCGACGACCACGTCGGTGAGTCGGCGTACCAGGCGGGCCCGCTCCATGGCCGAGGAGTGGGCCTGCACGTCGCTGTCGGAGGGGTAGAGGTTGAGCACCCACCCCGCGACCCCGCCGCCCTCGTCCGGCACGCGGTTGGTGTTGATCCGCACGTCGATGACGGCGCCGTCCTTACGTACACGGCGTGTGTGGATGGTCAGCGGGGTCCCTGTGCGCACGTGTTCGAGCACCGCGCCGTGCTCGGCCTTCAGCTCGGCGGGAACGATCGGCAGTTCGCCTCCGAGCACCTCCTCCGCGCGCCAGCCGAACAGTTTCTCGGCGGCGGGGTTCCACAGGGCGACCCGGAGTTCACTGTCGACACAGACCACCGCATCCGCTGAGGAGGCCAGCACGGCTTCGGCGCTGAGGGGCGCGCGCTCGGAACTCACGACGTCATAGTGCCACTAGCCGGCGCCCCGAGGGCAGGGCTTTGCGCAATCGGCGTCGATTCGCCGACATCGGGTGAGGTTCCGTGACCCTCTCCGGGGCGGCCGGCTCCCGAACACGGGTGGACGGGACGAGAAGCCCTAGATCACCCGTGGCTCCACACCGGCCTCTCCCGCCATCCGCCGTCCCGCGTGCTGCCAGGCCTGCATGCCACCGGCGACGTTGACCGAGTCCCACCCCGCCTGGTTCAGCGCGGCGGCGGCCTGGGCGGAGCGTCCGCCCGCGCGGCAGATGACGTAGACGCGCCGGTCCTTGGGCACCTCGACCGCACGCTGCCCCAGCTCGCCGAGGGGGATGTGCGTGGCGTCGGGCGCGTGGCCCGCGTTCCACTCGTCGTCCTCGCGGACATCGAGCAGGTAGGCGCCCTCGGGCACCTCGGTGACGCCGACCTCCGGAACGCTGTTGCCGAACATGTGACCCCCTGTGTCTGTGTACTTCGGAAAATGTGAGGAAACGGGAACCCCAGCGGAACCCGCCACGTCTGAACCGTATGGCTGAGTACACCTTCGCGGCATCCCTGCCGACCCGCCTCGCCGCTCTCGCAGCCCTTGGCCTGCTCGTCACGGCCTGCGGCAACGAGCCCACCGGGGTGGACACCCCGACATCCGAGTCCGAACAGTCCGACGGCAACGAAGATTCCCCCGACTCCTCCACCGGGGAGGCCTCCGAGGAGGAGGGCGGCGAAGCCGACGTGCGGTTGACGATCGAGCGTTCGCTGAGCGACGACGAGAGTCTCGCTCCTGAGGAGGGTTACGAGGAGGGGGTGTGGACCCTGACGTGCGGCCCCGAGGGCGGTGACCACCCCGACGCCGAGGCCGCGTGCGCCCAGATCGAGGAGACCGGCACCGAACCCTTCGTCCTCGACACCTCCGACATGATGTGCACCATGCAGGTGGGCGGACCCGAGGTCGTCCACGTGACCGGTCACGTGGACGGAACCGAGGTCGACACCGAGTTCAACAAGCTCAACGGCTGCGAGATCAGCCGCTTCGAGAGCGTGGAGAAGGTCCTCGCCCCCTGATCGGGGACGTCGATCGCGTGCGAGGGGGAGTCCCGGGCCTGAGGTCCGGGACTCCCCCTTTTCGGCGCTTCCGGACACCGAGGTCGTCGGTGCCCCGTCTCTTCTCCGACCGGTCAACACAGCTGATCAGGGGTATGTCGAAACTTTCGAGCGGCAAACGCTTCCCGAAGAACACTTCGACGAAACCACGTATTTTCTCACCAGCGAAAACCCCTTGCCTTTCCTGGGCACACCGGCGTCGTGTGACTTATCTCTCGCCAAGGGGTTGACCAGGTCACCGCGAATACGTACATTCTCGATCAGTAAGTTTCGCTGTTAATGTCGAAAGTTTCGAATGTCGAGTGTACGCGACCCTCCACCCCTGGTTCCTCCCCGCACCCTCACCGAGCACAAGAAAGGCCCCTTTCACATGACCGGACCCTCTGACCACGTCGCCGGGCGGGAGAGCCCCGACGACGGTTGGCGCGATCCCTCACTTCCAGCCGCGGAGCGGGTCGAGCGACTGCTGGGGTTGATGACCCTGGAGGAGAAGGTCGCCCAGTTGCACGGTGTGTGGGTGAGCGCGAGCTCCTCCGGAGAGTCCGTCGCACCGCACCAGCACGACCTCACCCAGGACCCGCCCGCGTGGGAGAAGGTGATCGAGCACGGCCTCGGTCAGCTGACCCGCTCCTTCGGCACGGTCCCCGTGGAACCCGCCGCGGGACGGGCCTCCCTGGCCCGCAGCCAGCGCGAGATCATGGACGCCAACCGCTTCGGTATCCCGGCCGTGGCCCACGAGGAGTGCCTGGCCGGGTTCGCCGCCTGGTCGGCGACCATCTACCCCATCCCCCTCGCCTGGGGCGCCGGCTTCGACCCCGACCTCGTCGAGCGCATGGCCGCCCAGATCGGCGAGAGCATGCGCTCGGTCGGCGTCCACCAAGGTCTGGCCCCCGTCCTGGACGTGGCGCGCGACCCCAGGTGGGGCCGCACCGAGGAGACCATCGGCGAGGACCCCCACCTGGTGGCGACAGTGGGCACCGCCTACGTACGCGGCCTCCAGTCCTCGGGGATCGTGGCCACCCTCAAGCACTTCGTGGGCTACTCGGCCTCACGCGGCGGTCGCAACCTGGCCCCGGTCTCCGTCGGTCCCCGCGAGACCGCCGACGTACTGCTTCCGCCCTTCGAGATGGCCCTGCGCGAGGGTCGCGCCAAATCGGTCATGCACGCCTACAACGACAACGACGGCCTGCCGGCCGCCGCCGACACCGGGCTGCTCACCCACCTGTTGCGCGACCGGTGGGGCTTCGAGGGCACCGTGGTCGCCGACTACTTCGGCATCACCTTCCTCCAGACCCTGCACCACCTCGCCGACTCCCCCGAACGGGCCGGGGCCCTGGCCCTGAACGCGGGCGTGGACGTGGAGCTGCCCACGGTGCACTGCTACGGCGAACGTCTCACCGGCATGGTCCGCTCCGGCCAGGTGCCCGAGGAACTGGTCGACAGGGCCGCGCGACGCGTCCTGCTCCAAAAGTGCGAACTGGGACTGCTCGACTCCGGATGGACCCCCGAGCCGGAGGACCCCGACTCCCCGGTGGACCTGGACCCCGCCGAGCACCGAGCGCTGGCCCGCACCCTCGCCGAGCGCTCCGTGGTGTTGCTGTCCAACCCCCGCGACGTGCTCCCCCTGTCGGGCGTCGCGGACCTCGCCCTGGTGGGGCCGCTCGCCGACACCTTCGAGGCCGTGCTCGGCTGCTACTCCTTCCCCGCGCACGTGGGCAGGCGTCATCCCGAATCCCCCGTCGGCGTCGAGATCCCCACGTTGCTGGAGGCCCTGCGCGCCGAACTGCCCCGTACCCGCGTGGCGCACGCGGAGGGGTGCTCGGTGGACGGCGCCTCCACCGAGGGGTTCGACGAGGCGGTACGGGCCGCCACCGGCGCCGAGGTGTGCGTGGCCGTGGTCGGGGACCGCTCCGACCTGTTCGGCCGAGGGACCTCCGGAGAGGGCTGTGACGTGGAGGACCTGCGCCTTCCCGGTGTGCAGCAGGAACTCCTGGAGGCCCTCGTCGACACGGGCACCCCCGTCGTCGCGGTGGTGGTGTCCGGACGCCCCTACGCGCTCGGCGAGGTGGGCGACCGCCTCGCCGCCGTCGTCCAGGCCTTCCTGCCCGGTGAGGAGGGCATGCCCGCCGTGGCCGGGGTGCTCTCCGGCCGGGTCAACCCCAGTGGGCGTCTTCCGGTGTCCATGCCGCGCGGGTCGGGCGCCCAGCCCACCACCTACCTCGGCCCCGACCTGGCCCATCGCAGCGACGTGAGCTCGGTCGACCCCACCCCGCTCCACCCCTTCGGCCACGGACTGTCCTACACCCGGTTCGTCTGGGAGGACCCGCGCGTGGACGGGCGTGCCCTCCTTCCGGAGGAGGTGTCCGTGATCGGCACCGACGGCGAGATCACCGTCGGCTGCACCGTCCGCAACGTCGGCGACCGTGCGGGCACCGAGGTCGTCCAGCTCTACCTGCACGATCCCGTCGCCCGGATCGCCCTGCCCCGCAGGCGTCTCATCGGTTACGCACGGGTGAGCCTGGAGGCGGGCGAGGCCCGGGCACTGGACTTCACCGTGCACGCGGACCTGTCCTCCTACACCGGGCCGGACGGTGAGCGCGTGGTCGATCCCGGCCGTCTGGAACTGCTGCTGTCCGCCTCCAGCCAGGACGTCAGACACACGGTCCCCGTGCGGCTCGACGGCCCCGCACGCGTGGTGGACCACACCCGCCGCCTGACGTGCGAGGTCCACCTCGATCCCGTCGACGACAAGGAGGTGCTCACACGCGGATGAGCAGGACCCTCCGGGGCGCTCCGCCGTCTCCCACCCTCCCCTGACGGGGCCTCCGGGCGTCTGCCCGTCAGACGCCCGGGGCGTCCCACGGGCGTCAGGCAAGCGCTTACCAACAGAATCCGGCCCCGCGTCCCCAGGCTCCTCGCCACCCACCCCCCACCCCCCGCTGACAGAGGAGAACGACACATGAGCCCCCCTCCGACGGTCTCCGGCCCCACCGGCCCGGTCCGCGTCGCCCTCGTGGGCACCGGGAACATCGCCCGTTTCCACGCCTCGGCACTGGCCTCCCTCCCCGAGCAGGCCGAGATCGTCGCCGCGGTCGACGTCGACACCGAGGTCCTCACCGCCTTCCGCTCCCGGTTCGCCATCCCCGCGGGATACACCGACCTGTCCGCGATGCTGGAGGACCAACGCCCCGAACTGGTGCACGTGTGCACGCCACCGGGCCTGCACCTGCCCCAGGTCCAGACCTGTCTGGGGGCCGGCGCCTCCGTACTGGTGGAGAAACCCCCGGCGCTGAGCCTGGCCGAGGCCGAGAAGATGGCGGCGGCCGAGGGCGGCGAGGGCGGGCCGTGGCTGGCCACCGTGTTCCAACACCGCTTCGGCTCGGGGGCCCGCCGGGTGCGCGCGCTGGCCGACGCCGGCGTCCTCGGACGCCCGCTGGTGGCGGCCTGCCACACCACGTGGTTCAGACCGCAGGAGTACTTCGACGTGCCCTGGCGCGGCAGGTGGGAGACCGAGGGCGGCGGCCCGACCATGGGGCACGGGATCCACCAGATGGACCTGTTGCTGTCCCTGTTGGGCGAGTGGACGGAGGTGTCGGCGACCGCCCGCCGCCAGGCACGCGACGTCGAGACCGAGGACGTCTCCCTGGCCCGCGTGGACTTCGCCGGCGGGGCGGTGGCCAGTGTGGTCAACAGCCTGGTCTCGCCCCAGGAGGAGAGCCGCATCCGGATCGACTACGAACGGGCCACCGTCGAACTGGTCCACCTGTACGGCTACGGCGACTCCGACTGGCGGATCACCCCCGCGCCCGGGTTCGAGGAGGAGATCACCACCGCCTGGGAGAGCGGCGAACGGGGGACCGACAGCGGACACCACGCCCAGATCACCCAGGTGCTGACCGCCTTACGCCAGGGCACCGCCCCGCCGGTGACCTCCGCCGAGTCGCTGCGGACGATGCGCCTGGTCGCGGGCGTCTACGCCTCCTCCTTCGGCGGACGTCCCGTCACCCCCGCCGACCTGGGACCGGAGTCGCCGTTCCACGCCCGCATGGACGGTGGAGGCGTCCGATGGTGACACCGCGCCCGCGGGCGCCTCTCCACCCGAGCGGGGGCCGTCGGAAGACGGCCCCCACGAGGGGGACGCCATGCGCCGCTACGTGATCCGCCGCCTGCTGTACATGGTCCCGACCCTGTTCGCCATCTCGCTCGTGGCGTTCCTGGTGATCCAACTGCCCCCCGGCAACTTCCTGACCGCCTACATCGCCCAGCTGTCCGCCCAGGGGCAAGGGGTGGACAACGCGCAGATCCGTGCGCTGGAGGAGCGGTACGGGCTCAACGACCCCTTCTTCGTCCAGTACTGGCGCTGGATCTCCGGGATCCTCCTGCACGGCGACTTCGGCCAGTCCTTCCAGTACCACCGCCCGGTGGCCGACCTGATGTGGGACCGGATCGGCCTCACCCTGGTCCTGGCCGTGTCCACACTGCTGCTGAGCTGGGCGATCGCCTTCCCCCTCGGGGTGTACTCGGCGGTGCGCCAGTACTCCCTCGGCGACTACGCCGTGACCTTCGTCGGATTCGTCGGACTGGCCACCCCGAACTTCATGCTCGCCCTGATCTTCGCCTGGGTGTCCTTCCGCTACTTCGGTCAGAGCGTGGGCGGCATCGTCTCGCGCGAGTACGTCGACGCCGCCTGGAACCTCGGCAAGGTCCTGGACGTGGTCTCCAACCTGTGGATCCCGGTCCTGATCATCGGCACGGCGGGCACGGCTGCGCTCATCCGGGTGCTGCGGGCCAACCTCCTGGACGAACTGCGCAAGCCCTACGTCACCACCGCCCGCGCCAAGGGCCTGCCCGAGTGGCGAGTCATCCTCAAGTACCCCGTACGCATGGCGCTCAGCCCCTTCATCAGCACCATCGGTTGGATCCTGCCCACCCTCGTGGGCGGCGAGGTGCTGGTCTCCATCGTGCTGAGCCTGGAGACGACCGGGCCGCTCCTGGTCGAGTCCCTGCGCAACCAGGACATGTACCTGGCCGGAAGCGTCATCCTCGTCCTCGGCGCGCTGACGGTCATCGGCACCCTGCTCTCCGACCTGCTCCTGGCCTGGTGGGACCCGCGTATCCGCTACCAACACATGGAGAGGGTGTGACCATGGGACCGTCGCCCGAACACCCCCCGCTCCCCGCGAGAGGATCCGACGCCGCCCCCGAGGCCCCCGGCACGACGACCACCGAGGAGAGCCGGACGGACCTTCCCGGTGACGTGCCCCAGCGGGTGCTGGTCTGGCGGCGTTTCCGCCGCAACAGGCCGGCCGTCGCCGGTGCGCTCGTCCTGTGCGTGCTCGTCCTGGTGTCGATCTTCTCCGAGTTCCTCGCGCCCGGCACACCGGGCGCCTACAACGCCGACCGCACCTACGCCCCACCCCAGCGGCTCCACTTCGTGGACACCTCCGACGGCTTCGACCTGGGCATGTACGTGTACGACTACGAGGTGGAACGCGACCCCGAGACGCTCGCCAACACCTACACCGTCGACGAGTCCGCCAAGATCCCGGTCGGCCTGTTCGTGCGCGGCCGACCCTACGAGATGTGGGGCCTGTTCCCCGGCGACCTCCACCTGATCGGCGCCAAGGACCCCGACCAGGACGTGTACCTGTTGGGCGCCGACCGCAACGGGCGCGACATGGCCTCCCGGATCGTCTACGGCACCCGGGTGTCGATGTCCATCGGTCTGGCCGGGGTGGCCCTGTCCTTCGTCCTCGGACTCGTGCTCGGCGGACTCTCGGGCTACCTAGGCGGACGTGTGGACAACGGCATCCAACGCGTCATCGAGTTCCTGATGTCCATCCCCACGATCCCGCTGTGGATGGGACTCTCCGCGGCCGTTCCCCGTGACTGGGGCGCGATCCAGACCTACCTGGCCATCACCGTGATCCTCTCGCTCATCGGCTGGACCGACCTGGCGCGTGTGGTGCGCGGCCGTTTCCTCTCCCTGCGCCAGGAGGACTTCGTGACGGCCGCGCGGCTGGACGGGTGCGGCACCGGCCGGGTCATCGGCCGCCACATGCTGCCGTCCTTCACCAGCCACATCATCGCCTCCCTGACCCTGGCGGTGCCGTTCATGATCCTGGCCGAGACCTCTTTGTCCTTCCTCGGCCTGGGACTCCAGGCACCGGTCGTGAGCTGGGGCGTGCTCCTCCAGGAGGCGCAGAACATCCACTCGATCGCCAACGCGCCCTGGCTCCTGTTGCCAGGGGCCGCGGTGACGGTGGCGGTCCTGGTGCTCAACTTCGTCGGCGACGGTGTCCGCGACGCCGCCGACCCCTACAGCCAGGGAGGTGGTCGCCTTGGCGACCGGAACCCGCGGTGACGTGGTCCTGGACATCAGGGGCCTGCGCACGCACTTCTTCACCGACGACTCCGTGATCCGGGCCGTGGACGGCGCCGACCTGGCGGTCCGCAGGGGCGGCACGCTGTGCGTGGTGGGCGAGAGCGGCTGCGGCAAGAGCGCCATGGCCCGCTCGGTGCTGCAACTGGTCGAACCGCCCGGCAGGGTGGTGGGCGGTCGGATCCTGCTGTATCCGTCCGAGGGCGCCGACGACCCCGTGGACCTGGCGTCCCTGCACCCCACCGGCAGGCGCATCCGCGCGGTCCGCGGCCGTGAGGTGGCCATGGTCTTCCAAGAGCCCATGTCCTCACTGTCCCTGGTGCACACCGTCGGCGACCAGATCGGCGAGTCCCTGCGCGTGCACCACGGCATGTCGCGCCGAGACGCCCGTGGGCGCGCCGTCGAACTCCTCGACCGCGTGCGCGTCCCCGGCTCCGCACGCGTCGTGGACTCCTATCCCTTCCAGCTCTCCGGAGGGATGCGCCAACGGGTGATGATCGCGATGGCGCTGGCCTGCGGGCCCCGCGTCCTGGTCGCCGACGAACCCACCACCGCGCTGGACGTCACCACACAGGCGCAGATCCTCGACCTGTTCGACGACCTGCGCCGCGACACCGGCATGGGCGTGCTCTTCATCACCCACGACATGGGCGTGGTCGCCGAGATCGCCGACGAGGTCGCCGTCATGTACCTGGGCACGGTGGTCGAACAGGGACCCGTGGACGAGATCTTCCACGATCCCCGCCACCCCTACACCCGGGCCCTGTTGGAGGCCGTGCCCAGGATCGGCGTGCCCCGGTCACGCCGCCTGCCCACCATCAGGGGCGCGGTCCCCGCTCCCGGCACCCGGCCCACCGGTTGTGTGTTCCGCACCCGGTGCCCCGAGGCCGTGGAGGGGTTGTGCGACACCACCGTTCCCCCCGTCACGGTGCCGGGCCCCGGCCGCCGCGTGCGCTGCCTCCTCCAGGAGGGCCCCGCGGACGGCACCACCGGGGAAGAGACCACCCCGACCGGTGAGGAGAGCGTCCATGTCGACTGAGACCCCGGCCGGCGCACCGGCCCCCGTATCGCCCCAGGCCCAAGACCCTCCCACCGACGAAAGAGCCGCGGAGCGAAGGACCGAACCCGTTCTGAGCGTCCGCGGACTGGAGGTGGCCTACCCCCTCCGCGGACGGCGCCTCGCCGGCCGCCACCGCCACGTGCGGGCCGTGGCCGGGGTGGACCTGGACGTGCACCAGGGCGAGACCCTCGGCCTGGTCGGGGAGTCCGGATGCGGCAAGACCACCCTGGGGTCGAGCATCATGCGGGCCCGACCGGAGGCCTCCGGGAGCATCCGCTACCGCGCCGCCGACGGCCGTGTCCTGGACGCCCTGGCGCTCTCCTCCGCCGACGCCGCCGTCTACCGGCGCGAGGTGCGGATGGTCTTCCAGGACCCGCAGTCCTCCCTCAACCCGCGGATGACCCTGCGCGACATCGTGGGCGAGCCCCTGCGCATGCTGCTGGGCCTGCGCGGGCGGGAGCTGGAGGCACGTGTCCGCGAGACCATGGAGCGGGTCGGGCTGCACCCCGACCACCTGCGCCGCTACCCGCACGCCTTCTCCGGCGGCCAGCGCCAACGGGTGAGCATCGCCCGCGCGCTGGTCCCCGGACCACGTCTGGTCGTGGCCGACGAGGCGGTCAGCGCCCTGGACACCTCCGTGCGCTCCCAGATCCTCAACCTGCTCCAGGACCTCCAGGACGAACTGGGCCTGACCTACCTGTTCGTCTCCCACGACCTGTCGGTGGTCGAGCACGTGTGCGACCGGGTCGCGGTCATGTACCTGGGGCGGATCGTGGAGGTGGCGCCCACCGGCGAACTGTTCGCCGGGCCGCTGCACCCCTACACCGAGGCGCTGATCTCCGCGGTGCCCATCCCCGACCCCCGACTGCGCGGCACCCGCGAACGCGTACGGCTCACCGGCGAGGTGCCCGACCCCTCGCAGCCGCCGTCGGGCTGCCCCTTCCATCCCCGGTGCCGGTACGCCACCGACCTGTGCGCCACCGAGGAGCCCGCACCGCGTGAGGCCGCTCCGGGCCGCACGGTGGCCTGTCACCACGCCGAGAGTCTCGACCTGACCGGGATCCTCGGCCCCGTCGCGTCCGACGCCTCCGGCGTCGACCTCCCGACCCGCACCAGGCGGGAACCCCCCACGAGGCAGGAGAAGGACACATGAGACAGAGAACGGCAGGCGATGGAAGACGGTGGTCGGCGACCGCCGCGGGCGCGGCGGCGGTCATGATGGCCACCGGATGCTCCTTCTTCTCGTTCGATCCCGACGTCGAGAGCGAAGGGCGGGCGGAGGGCACCGGCGAGGCGCCGATGCTCGCCGCGCTCGTGGAGTCGGGTGATCTTCCCCCCGTGGAGGAACGGCTGCCCGACGAACCCCTGGTGGTCGAGCCCCACGAGCGGGTCGGTGTGTACGGCGGGGAGTGGAACAGCGCCATCCTCGGCGTGGGCGACTGGCCCTGGCTGGGCAGGACCGTGGGCTATGAGAACCTGACCCGCTGGAGCACGGACTGGCAGGAGGTGATCCCCAACCTCGCCGAGTCCTGGGAGTACAACGAGGACGCCACCGAGCTGACCTTCACCCTGCGCGCGGGACTGCGCTGGTCCGACGGGGAGCCGTTCACCTCCGACGACGTCGAGTTCGCCTACAACGACATCTTCAACAACCACGACCTCACCCCGGTGGCGGCGGCCGGCCCCGGCACGGTCGAGAAGGTCGACGAACAGACCTTCACCATCGTCTTCGACGAGCCCAACGCCTTGTGGGCGGGCTACGACCTCCTCCAGTACCAGGTGGTGACCAAGCCCAAGCACTACCTGGAACGTTTCCACATCGACCACAACCCCGACGCCGACGAGCTGGCCGAGGAGGAGGGGTTCACCGACTGGGTGGAGATGTTCGAGGCCAAGGCGGGCGTGATCGACAGCTCCCGGTACTGGCAGAACCCGGACATCCCCACCATGTACCCGTGGAAGGTCGTGGAGCCGCTGGCCGACTCCGGGCGGATGGTGCTGGAGCGCAACCCCTACTACTGGAAGGTCGACACCGAGGGCAACCAGCTGCCCTACATCGACCGGGTCGTCTTCGACATCCTCCCCGACGAGGAGGTCATGCTGGTCCGCGCGCTCAACGGCGAGATCGACATGCACTCGCGTCACTTCAACACGTTGGCCAACCGGCCCACCCTGGCCGAGGGCCGCGAGTCGGGGGACTTCGACTTCTTCGAACTCCAGCCCGCGGAGATGAACACGGCGATGATCTCCCTCAACCTCACCCACGAGGACGAGGAACTGCGCGAGACCTTCAACGACCGCGACTTCCGGGCGGCGCTCTCCCACGCCATCAACCGTCAGGACATCATCGACGTCGTCTACCGGGGCCAGGGCGAACCCTGGCAGGGCGCCCCCCGCAAGGACAGCCCCTTCTACAACGAGGAACTGGCCACCCAGTACACCGAGTACGACATCGACCTGGCCAACGAGATCCTCGACGAGGCGGGCTACGACGAGCGTGACTCCGACGGCCTGCGCACGAGCCCGCGCGGCGAGACGGTGCGCTTCACCCTGTCGGTGCCCACGGACTTTCGCCCCGACATCGTGGACTCGATGGAGATGGTCGTCGGCTTCTGGGAGGACCTGGACATCGACGTGGACCTCAACACCGAGGACCGCTCGCTGTGGCAGACCCGCCGGGAGAACAACGAGCACGACGCCAACGTGTGGTCGGGCGACAACGGGATGATGGACGCGATGTACGACCCCCGCTGGTACGCGCCCACGCAGAGCGGCGAGTCCAACTTCGGCATCCCGTGGGCCCAGTGGTACGTCTCCGAGGGCGACGACCCCCGCTCCCAGGAACCGCCGGCCGAGGTCGTCGAGCACCTGGAGATGTACGACGCCATCAAACAGGAGCCCGACCCCGCCGCCAGGGAGGAGCTGATGCACGACTTCCTGGCCCTCACCCAGGAACAGTTCTACGCCATGGGCATCAGCCTCAGCCCTCCCGGCTACGGAATCGTCGCGAACGACTTCCACAACGTGCCCGAGACCATGTACTCCTCCGGTAACTACAACGACCCCGGCCCGACCAACCCCGAGCAGTACTTCATCGAGGAGTGACACCGGCGGAAGGGGCGCGCCGGTCGGCGGAGAGGTCGGCCGGCGCGCCCGGACCGCGGACACGGGCCTCCCCGCCCCCCGAGACGAGGACAGGACAGCGCGCTTTGGGGCCACATCCCGATGTGCGACCACAGAAGGGTCAAGGACATGCCAGAGAACACCACCGCGGCCACGTCCGACGGCGGCGAACCCGCCGCGAACGGACTGGGCCTGGTCCACGAGCGGGGACGCTCGCTGCGGCTGACCCACGACGGCGGCGACCTCTTCCGTTACGTGTACCGCCCCTGGGACGCACAGCTGGAGGCGCCACGTCCCTACCTCCATCCGATCCGCACCCTGGGCGGGGACGTCGTCAGTCTCTACAGGCCACACGACCACGTGTGGCACAAGGGGATCGCGTGGTCCCTGCCCAACGTGGGACCGGCCAACTTCTGGGGCGGCCCCACCTACCTCCGGGACGCGGGGTACCGGCAACTCGCCAACGACGGCTCCATCGAACACCGTTCCTTCGACCGGATCGAGACCTCACCGGAACGGGTCTTGATCGACGAACGGCTGGAGTGGGTGACCGAACAGGGCGAGACCTGGTTCTCCGAGCGGCGGGGGCTGCGGGTGACCGCGGCCCCCGACCGGGGGGCGTGGACCCTGGTGTTCACCACCTCCTTCACCAACCTGACGGACGAGGCCATGCCCTTCGGCAGTCCCACGACCGAGGGTCGGCCCAACGCCGGGTACGGCGGGCTGTTTTGGCGCGGTCCCCGCTCCTTCAGTGGAGGACGCGTCCACGCCGAGGGAAGGGAGGGAGGGGACGACCTCATGGGGACCCGTTCCCCCTGGATGGGCTTCGTGGGGCGTCACGACGGCAAGGACGGGGCCTCCACGCTCGTGTTCGTGGACGCCCCGGACAACCCCGGCCATCCCGTGAAGTGGTTCGTGCGCAGCGGCATCTTCGCCTGTGTGTGCCCGGCGCCGTTCTTCGACGAGGTGGTGACCGTCGGGGCGGGGGACACCCTGGCCTACCGGTACGCGGTCGTCGTGGCCGACGGTGATCGGGGCGCGGAGGGCTCCAAGGCCCTGGCCGACATGGGCCTGGCGGAGCTGGAGGCGACCACGGGTCCCCTCGACGCAACGTCCGGGGAGGAGCGGTGAACGCCCCGCGCGTCCCCGGCTTCCCGGGCGGCACGGCCGTCTCCCACCTACGTGTCTACGACTGGCCCGCGGCGGACGGGCTCGCGGGCGGCTCCCCCCACCTGCACACCGCCTCGGCCGAGGGGTACGTGGTCCTGCGTGGCGAAGGCCATCTGGAGACGCTCGGCGGCGCCGGGTATCGACGGACCCCGTTGCGTCCGGGCAGTCTGCTGTGGTTCACCCCCGGCACCGTGCACCGGCTGGTCAACGACAGCGGCGACCTGGAGATCCTGGTCGTCATGCAGAACGCCGGACTCCCCGAGGCCGGGGACGCCGTCCTCACCTATCCGGGCCCGGTGCTCGCCGATGGCGACGCCTATCGCCGGGCCACGGTCCTGCCTCCCGCGGTCACCTCCGCCGAGCGGGCGGCGCGGGAGCGCCGCGACCTCGCCGTGGAGGGCTACCTGGAGCTGCGCGCCAGGGTGGAACGTGAGGGGCCGGGAGCGTTGGAGGGTCTGTACCGGGCCGCGACCGCGCTGGTCCGGGAGAAGGCCGCCGGGTGGCACCACCACGTCGAACGCGGGGCGATGCATCAGGCGCAGGCCACCCTGGGGCATCTGGAAGCGCTGGCGGGGGGCGACGGCGAACATCTCGCGCGGGCGGCCGTCTACACCGCCGACACCCCTGCCGGGCCGCTCCGCAACGGTATGTGCGGGCATCTGCGGGTGTGGGATCTGGACGGTTCCCGGGAAGTGGGCTGACCGGAACGGGTCGGCGGGAGGTCCGGAACCGGAAGGCTCGACCGGGGCCCGGTTCCGGCCTTCCATGACGGTTCCGGAGTAGCCCGTGGTGACGATCGGGCGTCGCTTCGTGCTTCGCTCCGGTCGTCACTGCCTCACGCGCCCCACTGGGTACCCTGGTTCACGGAGACAGGCCGACGCCTCTCGACAAAAGAACTACGGGCCGCAGCGAGGAAGCACAGCTTCCGAGCCACGGCCCGCACCATGTGGGCGAGGAGGGATTTGAACCCTCACATCCTTTCGGACACACGGACCTGAACCGTGCGCGTCTACCGTTCCGCCACCCGCCCGAGTGACATGTATGCAATTGTGTTGCCAGGTGATCCGGGCTCTTCACCCCGTTCTCCCTGGCGACATGGATAAGGCTAGCACGGTCTGGAGGTGGGCCGCACACGCGTTCCGGCCCTCCCGGAGACCCACTCCGCGAGGCCCTTCCCGGGGTGCGGCTGAAACCAGGGGCCCTCCGGCCCGGTTACGATCGTCTACACATACGAAGTGGAGTACAAAGGGAGGTACCTCGTGGGAGTGCTCCAACGCTTCGAGCGCAGGCTTGAGGGCATGATCGAAGGCACCTTCGCGATGGCTTTCAAGTCCGAGCTCCAACCGGTCGAGGTGGCCAGCGCCGTCCAGCGCGAGATGGACGAGCGGGCGGCGATCGTCGCCCAGGGCCGTACCCTGGTTCCCAACGACTTCATCGTCGAACTCGCCACCAGCGACAAGGAGCGGCTGGAGGTCTACGCCGACAGCCTGGGGCAGGAGCTTTCCAAGCTGGCACGTGACTACGCCACGGAGCAGGGCTACTCCTTCGTGGGCCCGGTACGCGTTCACTTCCGGTCCGACGAGAGCCTCAAGACGGGAAGGTTCCGGATCCGCTCCGGTGTCGTGCGAGGCACCATGGTCAGCAAGGACGGTGAGGTCCGCAAGCCCGTCGGCGACCCTGTTCCCACCGGGGGGCAGAGTCAGTCCGGTCGGCCTCGCCTGCTCATCTCCCCGGGTGGGGCCACCGCGGAGGGCAGCATCGCCAGTCACGGCATGCAGCAGTCCTTCGAACTGACGACGCCGGTGACCCTCCTGGGTCGCGGCACCGACTGCGACCTCCGCCTGGTCGACAACGGCGTCTCCCGCCACCACGTGGAGATCCGACTGGACGGCGACGAGGCGATCCTCGTGGACAAGGGGTCGACCAACGGGACCTTCGTCAACGGACAACAGGTCAAACAGGCACGCCTGGTGGACGGCAGCAGGATCAGCCTCGGCCGGACCACGATGACGTTCCGCCGCGATTAGAAGGCCCGGCGGAAGCGACCGATCAGACCCGACGGGAACCGCAACCAACAGCGTTCCGTCGGCGTCTGACAGGTCGCAGATCCAGGCGGGTCGAATACGGACCTGCTGTCGGATATCCGGCCGGGAGGGTAGTCTCCGCGAAGACCTGACCGATCGGGCACAATGGCCGCGGCTCAGCACCGCGACCAGCGACCTGGGAACTCACCGCGACGAAGGTGGGGAAGACACGGTGGCGGCGCACGACCAGCCACCCCGGCCGAAGCACGACAGGGGCTGAAGAGCAGTTCGATGTCCAACTTGACCCTCATATTGATCAAGATCGCATATCTTGCGGTGCTTTGGCTTTTCGTGCTCACGGCGATCGGTGTGATCCGCACAGACCTCTTCGGCCCGCCCAAGAAGAAACCGAGGCGCAAACCCCGCCCCGCCCCGCGACCCTCCTCCCGCCGGGACGCGTCCCTTCCGTCGCACTCCCCACGGCCGTCCCGTGGCCGCCGCAACGAGCCGACCGCCCTGGTCGTGACCCAGGGCTCGCTCAAGGGGACCAGTATCGCCCTGAGCACCCAGCCCATCCTGATCGGACGCGCTCCGGACTCGACCCTCGTCATCAACGACGACTACGCGTCCGGCCGCCACGCACGCGTCTACTCCGAAAACGGCCGCTGGTTCGTGGAAGACCTCAACTCGACGAACGGCACCTACCTCGGCCAGCAGAAGCTGAACCGCCCCCAGCCCATCACGGTGGGTCAGCCCATCCGTATCGGCAAAACCGTCCTGGAACTGCGCAAATGACCATCGCTCTCCGATACGCGGCGTACTCCGACGTAGGATGCCTCCGCGAAGGCAACGAAGACTCCGGCTACGCCGGCCAACACCTCCTCGCGGTCGCCGACGGCATGGGCGGTTACGCGGGCGGTGAGGTGGCCAGCTCCATCGCGATCTCCACGATCCGGCGTCTCGACTCCGAGGCGCCGGGACCGGACGAGATGGCGGAGGCCCTCCAGCGCGCGGTCGAGCAGGCCAACGCCTCCCTCTCGCGCAGGATCATGGAGGAGCCCCAACTGGAGAACATGGGCACCACCCTGACGGCCATGCTCTGGTCCGGTCCCCGGGTGGCGCTCATCCACATCGGTGACTCCCGCGCCTATCTCCTGCGCGGTTCCCGCTTCGAGCAGATCACCCACGACCACACCCTGGTGCAGACCCTGGTGGACGAGGGCAAGATCACCGAGGAGGAGGTCGCCACCCACCCGCAGCGTTCCCTCATCCTGCGTGCCCTGGACGGCAAGAGCCCGGTGGACCCCGACATCTCCATCAGCGAGGCCAAGGCCGGCGACCGCTACCTGCTCTGCTCCGACGGGCTCTCCGGAGTGGTCAGCAAGAAGACCATCCACGAGACCCTCGTCGCCGAGCCCGACCCGGGCACCGCGGCCAAGAAGCTCATAGACCTGGCCATCCGCGGCGGAGGACCGGACAACATCACCGCGGTCATCGCCGACGTCATCGAGACCGAGACCGACCGCGAGGGCCCCACCCGCTCCGCACAGCTGGTCGGCGCCGCCGACCAGCGCCGCGAGATCCTCGACCAGGGCGGCGACACCCCGGCCCGGCGGGCACAGGAACTGCGTGGGGCCGGCGACACCGCCGAGATGGACCCCGTGCGGGACGAGGACCTGGAGAAGGACTCCCACGGCACGTCGGACGAGGCCTACCAGGAGTCCTACGGCGACGACTACGACGACTACGAGGCCCCTCCGACGGCCCGACGGGACCGCCCCGAACCGGAGACGGAGTACCGCACCAGGCGTTGGTGGCCGATGGTGCTGGTGTTCGTCGTCCTGGTCGCGGTCATCGCGGGCGCCACCTACTACTTCGGCCGCCAGTACGTGGACGACCAGTACTACGTGGGCCCCTCCCCCTCCGGGGAGACGGTCAGCATCTACCAGGGCATCAACACCGACATCGCCGGGTTCAGCCTGTCGGAGGAGTTCGAGGACACCCGGATCCCGTTGGACTCCCTCCCCGAGTCCGACCGCGACGCCGTGGAGAACACCCTCCCCGCGGAGAACCTGGACGACGCGCGCGAGCGCGTCGACATGCTCCGTGAGAGCTCGGCGACCGAGGAAGGGGCGGGGTGAGCCGGTGTGAGTAGTACTTCCGCGTCCGAGGCGCCGACCGCGCTGCCGCCGGTCAAGAGGCGCAACGCCGAACTGGTCCTCATCATATTCGCCATCGGCATCACCATGGCGGGTATCGCGCTCGCGGGCATCAACCTCAACGGGCGTGTCCCCTCCGCGATGTGGACGGTGGGCCTGACCTTCGGCGCCCTGTCCGCCGCCGCGCACGTGGCGATGCGGTTCGTGGCACCCTACGCCGACCCGCTGATCCTTCCCTGCACGCTGTTCCTCAACGGCATCGGTGTGGCGATGATCTGGCGGATCAGCGCGGCCGAGGTCGAGGACATCGAGCGCGCCGGCGCCGGGATGCAGCTGGTCTGGACGGCCGTCGGCCTGATCTTCTGCTTCCTCATCATCATCTTCCTCAAGGACCCCCGGGTCCTCCAGCGCTACACCTACATCAGCGGCCTGGTCGCGATCGTGCTGCTGATGCTCCCGGCCATCCCCGGCCTGGGCAGGGAGGTCTACGGCGCCCGACTGTGGATCGGCATCGGCCCCTTCACCCTCCAGCCCTCGGAGTTCGCCAAGATCGCGCTGGTCATCTTCCTGGCCTCCTATCTGATGAGCAAACGCCAGGTCCTACAGATCGTCGGCAAGCCGATCAAGATCGGCCGCTTCACGCTCATCGAACTGCCCCGGGCCCGCGACATGGCCCCGATCCTCGTCGGTTGGCTCCTGGCCATCGGCATGCTCGTACTGCTGACCGACCTGGGCACCTCGCTACTGCTCTTCGGCACCTTCCTGGCCATGCTGTACGTGGCCACCCAGCGCTCCTCGTGGGTCACCATCGGTCTGGTCCTGTTCATGGTGGGCGCGTACGTGGCCTACCTCATCTTCTGGCACGTCCAGGCCCGCGTGAACATCTGGATCAACACCTTCGACCAGGACGTCTACTACCAGGTCGGCGGTAGTGAACAGCTGGTGAAGGGCCTGATCGGCATGGCCTACGGCGGGCTCTTCGGCACCGGCCTGGGGGCCGGGGAGTTGCACAGCACCTTCGCCTCCGACAGCGACTTCATCCTCGCCACGATCGGCGAGGAACTGGGGCTGACCGGACTGCTCACCATCCTCATGGTCCTCGGACTCCTCGTGGAACGGGGCATGCGCATGGCGTTGGCCTCCACCGGCGTGTTCAACAAGTTGCTGGCCAGCGGCGTCGCCTTCGTCCTCGCCTACCAGGTCTTCATCGTCCTGGGCGGGCTGACCCGGGTCATCCCGCTGACCGGTTCCACCACGCCCTTCATGTCGGCCGGCGGCTCCGCCCTGATGGCGAACTGGATCATGGTGGGCATCCTGCTCCGCATCAGCGACAACGCACGCCGTCCCGCACCACAGGCCATCCAGGACGAGGGCGCCACCCAGGTGATCCGACGATGAACACACCGATCCGCAGACTCAGCGTCTTCTCCCTGCTCCTCCTCCTGGTCCTGATGCTCAACGTCACCTGGCTCCAGGGTTTCCAGGCCGAGACGATCCGCGAGGACCCGCTCAACACCCGTAAGTTCAGTGAGCGCCTGAGCGAGGCACGCGGCCCCATCCAGGTCGCCGGAGAGAACGTGGCCTACTCGGAGAACATCTCCGAAGAGGGCAAGCCCGCGCGGTTCCAGCGCCAGTACACCGGCGGCGGCCTGTACACGCCGATCGTCGGCTCCTTCCGCACCTACGGCGCCTCGGGCATCGAGAACACCGAGAACTCGCTCCTGGACGGCTCCGACGACCGCCTGGCCGTGCGCAACTTCCGCGACATCATCACCGGGCGCGAGCCGGAAGGCGCCCAGGTCCAACTGACCCTGAACCCCGACGTCCAGAAGGCGGGCTATGAGGCCTTCGCCGCCCTGGGCGGCAAGAACGGCGCGGCGGTGGCCATCGAGCCCGACACGGGCGCGATCCTGGGGGCGGTGTCCTACCCCTCCTACGACGCCAACGACGTCGCCGACATCACCGACACCGAGCAGGCCGTGGCGAACTACACGGCGTTGGAGGAGGACCCGCGCCAGCCGTTGCTGAACCGGGCCCTCAACGAGCGCTACCCCCCGGGCTCGACCTTCAAGGTGGTGACCGCGGCGGCGGCCATGGAGTACCTGGACGCGGGGCCGGACAGCACCCAGGAGGCACCGGACGTGTTGACGCTCGGACACGACCTGCCCAACGCCACCCCCGGCGGCACCTGCAACGGCGGGGAGCCCGACACCCTGGCCCATTCGATCCAGATCTCCTGCAACACCTCGTTCGCCAACTGGGCGATCGACGTCGGCGGGAGCGCCCTGGCCGAGCAGGCCACCGCCTTCGGGTTCAACCCCGAGGAGGAGCTCACCGTCCCGCTGTCGGTGACCCCGAGCCTCGCCCCCGTGGAGGAGGACCGCAACATCCTCGGGCGCGCGGGCATCGGCCAGTCCAACGTCGAGGCGACCCCCCTCCAGATGGCGATGGTCGCCGCGGGTGTGGCCAACTCGGGTGAGGTCATGCGACCCTACGTGGTGGACACCGTTCGCGACTCCGACCTGTCCGTGGTCACCCAGACCGGTCCCGAGAGCTACTCCCAGGCGATCAGCGCCAGCACCGCCGAGGAGCTCACCGAGATGATGACACTGGTGACCCAGCAGGGAGGTTCGGGCACCAACGCCGCCATCCCGGGCATGGAGGTCGCGGGCAAGACCGGCACAGCCGAGACCGGCACCGATCTCACCCACAACTGGTTCATCGGCTTCGCCCCGGCCGACGACCCGCAGATCGCGGTCGCGGTCGTGATCGAGTTCGGCGGCGGCAGCGGTAACGAACTGGCGGCCCCGATCGCCCGTCAGATGATGGAGGCTGTGGTTCTGTAGTGAGCGCCTACGAGTCGTCTTCTCAGAACGGTTCCGGTGGACTTGCCGGAACCGTTCTGAGCGACCGTTACCGCCTGGAGGAGCAGGTGGGCTCCGGTGGCATGGGTACGGTTTGGAAGGCCACCGACACACTGCTCAACCGCCCCGTCGCGGTGAAACTGCTGCACCCCGCGCAGATGGCCGAGCCCACGGCCAGAGAGCGCTTCCGCACCGAGGGGCGCATCACCGCCGGTCTCTCCCACCCAGGCATCGCCCAGGTCTTCGACTACGGCGAGGAAGACGGCCGTGCGTTCCTGATCATGGAGCTGGTGGTCGGCGAACCGCTCTCCCAGGTGTTACGGGAGAGCGGACGCCTCGGCACCGACCGGACGCTGGACTTCGTCTGTCAGGCCGCCCAGGCGTTGGCCGCCGCGCACGCGCGCGGCGTGGTGCATCGCGACATCAAGCCCGGCAATCTGTTGGTCACCGCCGATGACCAGCTCAAGCTCACCGACTTCGGTATCGCCCGAGGCGACATGTCGGTCACGCTGACCCAGACCGGCATGGTCATGGGCACCGCCCAGTACATCTCGCCGGAGCAGGCGTCGGGACGACCCGCGACCTCCTCCTCCGACCTGTACGCACTCGGCGTGGTGGCCTACGAGTGTTTGGCGGGGACCCCTCCGTTCACCGGCGACAGCCCGGTGGCGCTGGCGCTGGCGCACACCCGTGACGAGCCTCCCGAACTACCGGAGGACGTTCCCGACGACGTCGCGAACCTGGTGTTCCTGCTGCTGTCGAAGGATCCCGAGGCGCGCCCCTCGTCCGCCGGCGAGGTGGCGCACATGGCCGCGGTGATCCGGTCGGAGGCGGGTACCGGACCGTTGACGCCCGCCGCCGGGTTCGAGGGCATGGCCACGACCGCGGTCGTGGGGGCCGTGTCCGGACCCGGCTCCGGAGCGGTGCCGCGACGGACGTCCGGGCAGCCGACCGTTCCCTCCCAGCAGCAGCAGGAGGAGGCCGCCACCGCACCCGCGACGAGGGAGCGTCGGATCACCGTACCCGTGGTCCTGGCCGCCGTCGGCGCGACGATCATGATCGTCGCCGCGGTGGTGGCCGGCTTCCTGTCCGCGGGCGCCCCCGAGGCCGACAAGGTCAACTCCGTCGAGTCCCCGTCCATGACCTCCTCTCCCTCTCCGACCGAGTCGGAGGAGCCCGAGGAGAGTCCGGTGGAGGAGATCCCGGTGATCCCCGACAGCGGGAACGACTGGTCCACGGCGCCGCACCAGCACTCGGAGAGCGAGAGTCCCCTCCCCGAGGACGAGGAGGAGACCTCTCCTCCCCCCGACGGGCACGAGGACGAGGAACCGGGAGACGAGACTCCCGACGAGCCGGACCCCGGGTCTCCGGACCCGCCGGGCGGCGGGGACGACGGGGATCCTCCCCCCGGCGACAACGGCGGCGGAAACGGCGAAGGCACCCCACCAGCAACGAGGCCATGAGCGACAGACGTTCAGGGTAGGCGGCGGCCCGCGGGCAGCCTCCGGAAGACACGAGGATCAGTACACGACATGTCCCAGCCCCGGCTCCTTGGCGGACGCTACGAGCTCGACACCATCGTCGGGCGCGGCGGCATGGCCGAGGTCTATCGCGCACGCGACCTGCGCCTCGATCGGCTCGTCGCGATCAAGACCCTCAGACACGACCTGGCTCGCGACCACGTGTTCCAGGCGAGGTTCCGGCGGGAGGCCCAGTCCGCCGCGTCCCTGAACCACCCGCACATCGTCGCGGTGTACGACACCGGCGAGGACATGGTGGACGGGGTGTCCATCCCGTTCATCGTCATGGAGTACGTGGACGGGCGCACCCTCAAGGAGTTGCTGGACGACGACCGTCGTCTTCTCCCGGAGCGTTCGGCCGAACTGGTCGACGGCATCCTCAAGGCCCTGGAGTACAGCCACGACAACGGGATCGTCCACCGTGACATCAAGCCCGCCAACGTGATGCTCACCCGTAACGCCGACGTCAAGGTCATGGACTTCGGCATCGCCCGGTCGATGGGCGACGACCAGGCGACGATGACCCAGGCCTCCCAGGTCATCGGTACCGCCCAGTACCTGTCTCCGGAGCAGGCCCGTGGGGAGCGCGTGGACCCGCGCAGCGACATCTACTCCACGGGGTGCGTGCTCTACGAACTGCTCACCGGACGTCCGCCCTTCACCGGCGACTCGCCGGTCTCGATCGCCTACCAGCACGTGAGGGAGGAGCCCGTTCCCCCCGGCGAGGTGGACCCCCAGGTCCCCGCATGGCTGGAGGAGATCACTCTGCGGGCGATGACCAAGGACCGCGAGGAGCGGTACCAGAACGCCGCGGAGATGCGCGCGGACCTCCAGCGCGGACTCGCCGGGATGCCCACCCAGGCGGGCACCATGGCCATGGCGGCGGCCGGAGCCACGACCGCGATGCCGCCCGCGTCGGGTGAGCGTTACGACGACTATGACGACGACTACGACGACTACGAGGACCGCAAGAAGAACAACGCCGGCAAGACCGCGTTGTGGGTGCTGCTCGCCGTCGGCGTCGTCGCCTCCTTGGCGCTGGTGTTCTGGCTGATGAACAGGGAGGGGCCCGCGCCGGACACCGTCGCGGTGCCCAACGTCGCCGGCGCCACGGTCGAGGAGGCCGAGACCACCCTGAACGAGGCGGGCTTCGAGGACATCGTCCGCGAGAACCAGGCCGACGAGGAGGCCGAGGAGGGCACGGTCCTGGGGACCGACCCGCCCGGTGGTGACGAGGTGGAGGTCACCGAACGGATCACCCTGTACGTCTCCAGCGGCCCGGACGCCGTCGAGATCCCCTCGGTGGAGGGGCAGAGCGAGTCCGAGGCCCGCAGGCTCCTGGAGGAGGCGGGGTTCACCGACATCACCACCGATTCCAGGTCCGATGACAGCGTGGCCGAGGGCAACGCCATCGGCACCGACCCGTCCGCGGGGGAGGCCGTCACCCCCGACACCCCGATCACCCTTCTGGTCTCCTCCGGGCCCGACGAGGTGCGGGTGCCCGATCTGGTCGGTATGACCCAGTCGGGAGCGGAGTCCGCGCTGGCGCAGTGGGACCTGAACGCCTCCTTCTCGGAGGAGGAGACCACCGAGGCCCCGCCCGGCACTGTCATCAGACAGGACCCGGGCTCCGGTCAGTCCGTGGCTCCGGGCACGACGGTGAGCGTCGTGATCGCGACGGCCCCCCAGACCGAGGAACCGCCACCGGGCGGCGAGGAGCCTCCGCCGGGCACGGAGGAACCGCCTCCCGGCACGGAGGAGCCCCCGCCGGGCGAGGGCGGCGAGGAGGGGTTCGTCTTCACTCCCGGCCGACGGGACTGAGCGAGGCCGAAGGGCCATGGAACGTCGCGGCGTTCCATGGCCCTTCGGCCTTTTCCGAGGTACGGGCCCCGTGACGATACGGCCATCACCGTACATCGGCCCATCGGTGACGGGGGCTTCACTCGGGGCGTAGACTGTACTTTCGTTGACGAACCGCCCCAAGCACTGGAGCAGCGACCGTGCCCAAGTCCCGCAGCGATCGCAAGAAGAAGGCCGTTTACACTCCGCCTCCTTCGAAGGAGAAGCCCAAGGTCAGCCCACGGTGGCTGGCCCCGACGATGCTGGGCTTCTTCGCCCTGGGCATCATCTGGATCGCGGTCTACTACATCGCGGGTTCCCAGATCCCCTACATGCAGGACTGGCACAACTGGAACCTGCTGATCGGTTTCAGCGGCATCATCGTGGCGGTCGTCCTGTCCACGCGTTGGCACTGACCCCCGCGTCCTTCGAGTAGGCCGTTCCACGAGGACGGGAGCCGCTCACACGTAGACCACCGCATCCCCGCGGAACAGCACCGACACACGTTTTCCACAGGGTTGTCCACAGGCTGTGGACAGCTCCTTTCGCGTACCCGGAAGAACCCTCCCCGTCCGGTGGTGTGCGAAGACCCGGAGAACGCACGTCGACGTCTCGTGAGGATCCTGGCGGAGGCGGGCCCCGGAAGGAACGCTTCCGGGGCCCGCCTTGCGTGTGTCAGCCCAGGATGACCAACGGCGCGGCGACCACCAGGGCCACCAACACCGCGGTGAACGCCGCCGTGAGCAGGACGTGCGTGACCGTTCGGGCGGTGTTCCCCGCCGACCCTCCGGGCAGGTAGGCGAACACCGCACCGACGAGGAAGCCCGCGACCAGTCCACCGATGTGGGCGGTCCAGGAGATCTGCGGGACCAGGAAGGTCAACACGAGGTTGACCACCAGGAGGACGCCGACCATACGCAGGTCCAGGCGCAGCCGCCTACCGACCACGAACACCGCACCGAAGAGGGCGAAGATCGCTCCTGAGGCGCCGACGGACAACTGGTGGGGCGCCACCAGAAGGCTGAGGACCGAACCCGAGAGCGCACCGAGCACCCACAGGGCCAGGAAACGTCCGTGCCCCAGCCAGCGCTCCAGTTGCGTGCCCAGGACGTACATGGCGTAGCCGTTGAACAGCAGGTGGAAGACACTGCCGTGCAGGAAGGCGGCCGTGATCAAGCGGTACCACTCGCCGGCGACCACACCGAGGAGGACCCCGTCCATGTGGCCCAGGCCGAGCATGGCGAACTCCAGGACCAACGGGGAGGCCCCCGCGCGTCCGATCGGATCGGACGTGCCCAGTTGGGCGATGAACCCCGCCACCATCATGCCCAGGATGGTCCACGTCACGTAGGGCCTGGCCACCGGCCTTCCCCCGAACGTGGTCCGGGGCCGGCGCGTCCCACGGTTCCCCTCCGAGACGCACGCGGGACACTGGAAGCCCACCGACGCCTCGACCATGCAGTCGGGGCAGATGGGCCGCTCGCACCTGGTGCAGCTGACTCCGGTCTCCCGGTCGGAGTGCCGGTAACAGGTGCGGGAGGCCTGGGACCCCGACTCGGACGAGGCTCCGAACGGCGGCGGGGATGAGGTCATGGAGAGGGTTCCTCCTCGGGATCGGCTCGCCGTCGCCGTTAGCGGGTGATCTCGATGCTGTTGATCACCACGTCCTCGCGGGGACGGTCCTGGGAGTCGGTGTCGACCTGGGAGATCGCGGTGACGACGTCGTCGCCCTCGATGACCTCACCGAAGATGGTGTGACGGCCGTCGAGCCAGTACGGCTTCTCCACCGTGATGAAGAACTGCGAACCGTTGGTGCCCGGACCGGCGTTGGCCATGGCCAGCAGGAACGGGCGGTCGAAGCGCAGGTTCGGGTGGATCTCGTCCTTGAAGGTGTAGCCCGGGCCACCGCGACCGGTACCGAGCGGGTCACCACCCTGGATCATGAAGCCGTCGATGACACGGTGGAAGACCGTGCCCTCGTACAGGCTCTTGTTGGACGGCTTGCCCGTGGTGGGGTCCATCCACTGCTTCGAACCCTCGGCCAGGCCGATGAAGTTGGCGACCGTCTCCGGAGCCTCCTCCTCGAACAGCTTGACGACGATGGTTCCCTTGGAGGTGTTCAGCCGCGCGGTGGGCTGACCCGTGGAGTCCGACACCTACGTGCCTTTCGATCGACTTCGCTTACGTGCTCACGTTACCCGTCCCCACCCCGGGCTCGGTCTGAGGCGAGCTTCCCAGGTCCGCCGCCACCCGGGGATCTCCGGGCTTTCGCACCTTTCGGCCGGAGAAGACCCTCCGGGCGGTGTCGAAACGTAGATCACACCCGGAGAGGACGTATGTTGAGATAACACCTGGGTAACGGGAGGAACGACGGAAAATCCGCCCGTATGTCACCGAACACCGGTCACACCGGGTGGGCAACGTAGAACCGGTGAACGATCGAAGGAGCTGACAACGTGCCTATCACTTCCAAGCGGCGCAAGGCACGCAAGGAGGCCGAGCTCACCCTCGCTCTCGCCCGCCTACAGGATCTGGCTCGGGAACAGGCCGACAGGCTCGGTCCCTACGCGGACCAGGCACGCGACCAGGCCGCTGTGAAGCTCTTCCAGGCTCGCGGTTGGACCGCTCCCCGTTTGGAGACCGCGGCGCTGCGCGTGGAGGACACGGTGGCTCCGCGTGTGGCCGGAATGCTCAACGCCGCCGCGCACCGCGTCGACCCCTATCCCGGGCGCCGCGGCATGCGACTGCTCCGTACGAGCAAGCGCCGTGTCCCCCGTGGAGCCCTCGTGGGGGGAGCGGCGGTGATCGGCGGTCTGCTCGTGTACTCTCTCGTCCGCATGCGCCAGGCGTCCCAGGACGCCGAGTGGCAGGAGCACCTGGACCAGGCGCGCGACCAGGTCCGTGAGACCAGGGAGAACCTGGAGGAGAGGGCCTCCGCGACGACCTCCAAGGCCAAGGAGGCCGCCAAAGAGACCGCTCGCACGGCCAAGGGCAAGTCCAAGGAGACCGTCCGCACGGCCACCGGGGAGAACCACGCCAGGGAGAACGGTCAGCCCGGGCACTGAGCGGGACTCCACCGGACGACGCCCGAAACCCTCACGGAATACTCCTGGAACGACGTGAGCGGCCTTGGAGGCGGCGGAGGCATCCGATGTGCGCGGGCCCCTCTCCTCGCCGGGACAGAAGGGTTTCTGTCCCGGCTTCGTCGTTTTCCGGCATCGGGACGCGGTGTCCTCGCTCAGTCGTCCTTGAGGACGCGGAAGAACATCGGGTAGCGCCAGTTCCTCCCCATGAGGGCCGCGATGCCGGCGATGGCGGGGAGCACCGCCCAGCCCAGGGCGACGATCACCGTCAGTAGAAGGGGCAGCACGAGCCAGAACAGGAACACGCTCGCGATTCCGGTGATGATGCAGAAGAGCTGGAAGTTGAGCGACTCCATCGCCTGGCGACGCACGTAGGGCGAGACCTTGCCATTGACCAGGAGGAGCAGCAGGGGCACCACGACGGGGAAGAAATAGTTACCGGCGTGCCCCGCCGCGGCCACGACACGCTCCGCGGGAGTGCTCGACAGGGCCGCGTGCGCGCCGGTGCCGGCACTGCCCTCCCGACCTCCGAAGGGGCCGGTGGACGTCGTCTGCCGAGCCCCGCCGGGAGTCACGCCCAGGTCGTGCACCAGGGGCTCCAGATCGGCCCCGAACTTGGCGCGCATGGCCTTGTCGGTTCTCTCGTCGAGTTCCCCCTCGTCGAGCTGGCCCCGGCTGAAGGCCTCCTGGAGGACCTGGATGACCTCATCGCGTTCGGCGTCGGTGAGACGGATCTGCGGCCGCGGCTGCGGACCCCAGGTGCGCTTCATCGGATGCTGAGGGTCTTGCGCGGTCACTCCCCACTCCTACTCACCACGGCGACGGGAGTACGGCGCCGATCGGCCGTACTCCCACCATCATGCGCCATCGGGACGGCTGAGGATATAGGGGCCGACCCTGATCCACCCCTGATCCGTCACCCCCGGGGGGAAGGGCCTCTCGACCCTCGTCCGGTCCCCGTGTTCAGACCTCCGGGCAGTGCCCGTCCGGTGAAGTCCCGCTCATCCACCGGGCGTTCCCGTTCGCGAGGCGGTCGAAGGAGGCCCTCCCCGAGGGACACCGTCTCCAGGTCGTGAGAACACTCCCTAGGCGTTGGCGGCGACGGGGGTGACGGCCGAACCCGCCTGCTCCCGCTCGTAGTGGCGCTCCGCCCTCGTGAGCAGGTCGTACCAGCTGGTGACGTCCTTACGGCGACGCAGCAGGGCACGACGTTCGCGTTCGGTCATGCCCCCCCAGACACCGAACTCGATGCGGTTGTCGAGCGCCTCGGCCAGACACTGTGTGCGGACCGGGCAACCTCGGCAGATCAATTTGGCCCGGTTCTGGGCCGCCCCCTGCACGAACAGTGCGTCCGGGTCGATCTCCCGACATTTGGCACGTGCTGCCATCTTCTCATTCCACATGTTGCCCCACTCCCAAGATCAGCATGTGTGGTGATCGGAATCCACCGACCGGCGCGATAGTCGGCTGGATGGAGGAGAAGCGGGCCGACCCGAGGGCGGTGTCACATAGCCGGGCGGGGGGCCGCACGGCCCGCCTTCGGGGATCGCTCGTTTCGGCGCGCTGTCTTCCTCGTTGTCGCTGTGTCGAAACTACGGTTCCGCCGCAGTTCACCAACAGACCCCAAGAGGCCTATTTCTCATATGGCCCAGTAGGACCATTGCACCGAGAGGAAGTGTCATCATACACACACGAAGAGTAACTGCACATGGCGAGAGCGGGCTAACTCCACGGGAAGGAAAGACCACCGGGCGACTTTTTCAACGAACCCCTGGTGACCTGCGGATTCCCTTCAGCAGAACAGAGGACGACCATGTTCCCGCACGTCGGAGGGAGGGGACTCTCCGTCACCCGGGTCACTCGAACGGACTATACGGACCGCTCGGACGCACATGGCACATGACACATGGCTCCCTTTCTCCACGCGCGACGGCGAACGCTGACTACTGATTAGTAACCACGTCGGATTCACCTGATATGGGTAGGGGAAGGCGTGTGTAGAAGTGCGCAGAAGTGCCTCTCACGCCCTCTCCTGACAAATTGCCAGCAAGAGTCAGTACCCCAACAAAGCACACCGAAATCTCGGGGCTCATGTCGCTCGGGCCCCCTTCCGGACATGCTCTCCCGCTCTTCCCGACACCCTTCCGCACACCGGGGCCGGGAGTGCGTCCCCTACCGGAGCCGTGTCCCCTGCGCCTCCCAGGGGAAGGACAGAGGCCCGAAAGAGACGGATTTGCGGCTGGGCCGGCGCGGGCGCCTGGCGGCACTCCCCAAGCCGTACCGAACACGGGGGACGGACGCGAGCGGGCCGGTCGCGTCCCTGCCCGGGCGAAGGCCGCACGGGAGCCGTCGACGTCGTCGAGGAGAGCGAGGAACGACCCCGCCGGGCGGGCGATCCGCCGAACGGGGTCGTTCCGAAGTGAGGTGGAGCCAAGGGGAGTCGAACCCCTGACCTCCGGTATGCAAAACCGGCGCTCTGCCAGCTGAGCTATGGCCCCTTGGGGCCAAGGCCTCAGGCCCTGGCCGCTATGCAGAGCATACCTGCATCGGAGGGCTGTCCTGCTCATCGGGCCGGGCCGTCCGGGCAGGTCCGTGTTCACGACTCCGGACAGCACAAAGCCGTGGGTCGCACCTCGGGATTGTCGGCCCACCCACGTCTTCGTGTCACTCGGGAAATGGACTGAACGGCGCTCGCCGCGCCTGCCTCACAACCGTCGGGAATGTGAACGGTCGGACGGTCAGCTCTCGCTGGCCGCCGTGGCCTCGGTCCACAGGTCGAGCTCGGCGCGGTCCGCCTGGATCTTACGGTAGACGGCGAAAGCCCCGAGGGCCACCAGCACCAGAACGATGATCTTCTTCACTGTCTGGACCCTTTCGATAATCCGATGCGTACACGCGGGTCCCCGTCCCAGACGGGGCTCCGCAGAGAACTTTATGAGGTTGTCACCAAGCAGACTAGCAAGCCGTCGGGGGCTGTTCCCGCCACGGTGGACCGCTTTTCGCCAACTTCTCTCGGCGACTTGCGAAACGGCGTCCTGGGATTCAGGTCAGGAGCGCCATACGACGGAGGATGCCCAACGTGGCCTGTGGAGAGACGGCGATCCGGCTGAGTTCGGACCACACCCTCTTGCAGGCCGCGACCGCGTCCTCCGCCTCCACGATCGTCCCGCCCTGCGTCGCTTCGACGTAGGCCAGGGCCGCCTCGTCCTCGTCGAACTCCATGATGGAGAAGGGACCGGCGATTCCGGGGTGGGGACCGGCCGAGGTGGGGAGCAGCTGTACGGTCACACGATCTGACTCGGTGGCCAATTCCACGATACGTGAGGTCTGCGCGCGTAGGAGTCCGAGGTTCCCCGACACCCTCTGGAGGGCGTCCTCCTCCAGGATGGCGTGATAGCGCACCAGTCCACCGTGGTCGAGGATCTCCTGGCGCTTGAGATAGGCCGCGACCATGCGTTCGGCGGCGTGTTCCCCGTGGCCCAGGGCTCGCGCCACCGTGGCGGTGTAGTCGGGGACCTGGAGGAGGTCGGGGACGAGGATCCCCGCGTAACACTGCACTGACACCGCACCCGCCTCGTTTCCCACATAGGCGGACGGAAGGACGTCCTCGTACTCGGTCCACCACGGACGAAGACGCGATTCCCTGACCAATGTGAGGATCGCCTCACGTTGCCCTCCGGTCACTCCGTACAACTGGAGGAGCGCGGAGACCTCCATGACAGAGGGCCATTTGCGGATACCGGTCTCGATGTGGCCGAGCTTGGCGGGGGACCACTCCAGTTCGTCGGCGACATCGCTGAGGGTCATACCCGCCTGTACGCGGCGGCGGCGGAGCTCGGCGGACAATCGCCGGCGACGGACCGTGGGGCTGCTCATCATGCTGATCCCATGACGCGGAGTGGCGGGGTCGTGCCACCAGCGAAACACGGCGTCTAGCATCTAGCAATGCACTTCTAGAAAACAGCGACCGATTCGATGCACGAGGAAGGTCGAGAACCCGAGCATCCCGAGGACGAACATGTCCTTTGTCCCGAAGGATCGTCCCAGGAGGGATACCGCTGCACAGGAGTAACACGCCATTCTCCGGCCTCACGGGAAACATCGCGCGCCGGGCGGTCGGTCCGCGGTAGGTCCGATCTTCACATGTGACCCGCCCATGCGGAGTGCGGAGGGTGTCACACCATGCTGTCAACGTGTGAAAGCAGCGTACGATGCTTGAGGTGCCTACTTCGGCGGGCGTAACCGTACACATAGAGGAAATTCATGAGCTACCCCATTGACGACGCAGAGCAGCTGATCGCGAACGCGGAAGCCGAGATGCCTGCGAGCACCCGGTCCCGGCTCATCGCGAAACTCCGCATGGGGAAGCACATCGACGATGCGGCGAGTGAGCTCGACATCAGCCCCGCGCAGGTCTTCTCGACCGCGCGTATCCTGACCGCCTTCGGTGACCAGCTCGACTTCACCCTCACGGAGCAGAGGGACCCGTCCCTGCCGCACGGAACCGTCACCGGTTACAACAAGCGTTGCCGGTGCCCGGAGTGCCGCAGCGCCCTCCAGCAACGCGTCTGAGGCGTCTGAGAGCCCCTGCGAGCGGGCGGGCGTGCGGTTCAACATCACCCAGCCGCCCAGCGTGATCCTGTACTCGCGGTCACGTCTGAAGTGCCAGGAGTGTCGGCGGGTACCGGAGCACCGCGAACCGCTCCTGGCACATGAACAGCCCTTCCACCTGCGATGCTCCGCCGATGACCGGAAGTTCTCCGACCAGTAGGGGCGACAGAGGCTTACCGAACCCCGGTTCGGGGAAAACCGCAGAACATGAACGAGCACGTGGACTGGTCTGCGATGAGCGAAGAGGACTTCGTTGCGCTGCTACAGCAGCTCATCGAATCTCCCGAGGTCGGCGAGGAGTAGCCCGACACACCGCCGAAGCGGTCGTGGGTCCGCCGTGCCCCCTGGCACCGCTCACGCCGCCTGAGGCTCCCACCCCCCATCACCCTGTGGAAGAGACGGCCGCCGGACGGGATCTCCACCCGACCAGCGGCCTCGCTCTTTTCACTTGTTCACAAGCCCGCACATGAAAAACGGGAGGAGAAAGAAGAAAGAACCCCCAAAGGAACCCTCCCCTCCTCCCCCTCCCGGAAGAAGAACCGTGGCAGCAACCTACTCTCCCACCCCACCACAGGGCAGTACCATCAGCACCAAGAGGCTTAACGACCGGGTTCGGAAAGAGACCGGGTGTGAC
>NZ_JASCXJ010000026.1 GCF_030271535.1 Nocardiopsis sp. ATB16-24
GCTCACTCTCCGACCGCACCCGCTTGTAATGGTTGTACACCGCCACCGACAACGCCTTCTTGGCCTGATCCTGACCGATCACATACGAGTCCAGGAACTCATAGATCTCCCGAGGCTTGGGAAGGGAGTCCCAAGTGAGCTCGGTGGCGTCAGCGAGTTCCTCTTCGATGATCTCGTTGCACAGATCGATGCACTCATCGCAGATGTACACGCCGGGGCCGGCGATGAGCTTCTTCACCTGCTTCTGGCTCTTACCGCAGAACGAGCATTTCAACAGGTCCCCGCCGTCGCCGATGCGTGCCACCCAGCCACTCCTCAAAACTAAGGCCGCCCCGTCGGTACCGCTCGTGTGCGGGGGCCGCTCGCGAACCTTCCGCGGCCGCCCGTGGTCACGGACGAGGCGATCTGTGTGTCGCTCTCCGTCAGACTAAGCGAAAAACCGGACCGGCTTCGCCACCAGGCTCCCCCGGGCGGGTCAGAAATCGGTCCGGTTCATGCTCGGGTCATGCCGGGGCCCCCACCGCGGCACCCCTTCGTACGGGAGTGCCCGGGTCCCCGACCCCTTCGCGCCCCTACTTCAAGGAAGCCTTGCGGTAGGGCAGCACGAAATCGATGATGCCGTACTCCTTGGCCTCCTCGGCCGTGAGGATCTTGTCCCGCTCGATGTCCTGGGAGACCTGCTCCAGCGAACGCCCGGTGTGGCGGGCCAGGGTGGTCTCCAACTGCGTACGGATACGGGTGATCTCGTTCGCCTGGATCTCGATGTCACTGGCCTGACCGTGCATACCCTCGGTCGCGGGCTGGTGGATCACGATACGGGAGTTGGGCAGCGCACCGCGCTTACCCTTGGTCCCGCCCGCGAGAAGGATCGCCGCGGCCGAGGCGGCCTGTCCGATGCACACCGTCTGGATGTCGGGACGGACGAACTGCATCGTGTCGTAGATCGCCATCAGGGAGGTGAACGAACCTCCCGGCGAGTTGATGTACATCTGGATGTCCCGCTCGGAGTCGAGTTGCTCCAGGGTGATGAGCTGGGCCATCAGGTCGTTGGCCGACGTGTCGTCGATCTGCACGCCGACGAAGATGATCCGCTCCTCGAAGAGCTTGTTGTACGGATTCATCTCCTTGACGCCATAGGACGTCCGCTCCACGTAGGAGGGCAGGATGTAGCGGCTCTGTGGAGCCATCGAGGCCGCGCCGCCGATGAGACTGGGGTTGAACTCGGTCATTTCACGCCTTCCACGCACTACGCCGTTCCTGGGACCAGGTCCGACGGGTCAACTCTGGCTCCGGCCCTGGGCCACGTCGAGGGTTCCCTCCAGGACCTCGTCGATGAAGCCGTACTCCTTGGCCTCCTGGGCGGTGAACCAGCGGTCGCGGTCGGCGTCCTTCTCGATCTGTTCGACCGCCTGGCCCGTGTGCTCGGAGATCTTCTCGATGAACATCTTCTTCACGTAGAGCAGTTGGTCCGCCAGAATACGAATGTCGGAGGCGGTGCCCCCGATACCACCGGACGGCTGGTGCATCATGACGCGGGTGTGCGGCAGCGCGTAGCGCTTGCCGGGGGCACCTGCGCACAGGAGCATCTGACCCATCGAGGCGGCCATGCCGATTCCCACGGTGCGCACGTCATTGGGGATGTACTGCATGACGTCGTAGATCGCCATACCCGCCGTCACGGACCCGCCGGGCGAGTTGATGTACATGGTGATGTCGCGCTGGCGGTCCTCGGCGGACAGCAACAGCAGCTCACCGACCAGGCGGTTGGCGATTTCGTCATCGACCTGCTGGCCGAGGAAAACGATTCGCTGACGCAACAGGCGCTGAGGCGTCTGCTCAAGCAAAGGGGAAAACAGCGGTTCCGACGAACGGGCGTCGAATCGCGAGGACTCTTCAAAGGTTGGCGGCACTCTCGTCACCTGCTCCGGAATCGAAACGGTTGCGATACTGCGACACTAACGCCGCTCGGCACTGCGCTCGTCCGGATCCCGTCCCTGTTCGCTTTGAGCGCAGGGTGACACGATCTCCGGACTGGACGTTCTTCCGCCGGCGAACACGAAGGGTCCCGCCCTACCTCGGCGGGTCGGGCGGGACCCTTGATCTCCGGGCACCGGACCTACTTGGTCTCCTCGGAGGCGGACTCGTCGGTGGCCTTCTCCTCGGCCTTGTCCTCGGCGCTCTCGCCGGCCTCGGTGTCCTCCTCCATGACCTCGAGGGTCTCTTCGGCGGCGACCGCGGCGGCGGCCTTGGCGGCCTTCTCCTCGGCACTCTCCTGCTCGATGACGTTGCCGTCCTCGTCGGTGATCCTGGCCTCGGACAGGACCAGGTCCATGGCCTTACCGCGAACGACCTCGGTGAAGGCGACACGGATCTGGTTGGACTCGACCAGGTGCTGGGCGAGCTGGTCGGGGCTCACGCCCATGCGCTGGGCCTGCTCGAACACGTACTGGCTGAGCTCGCCCTGGTCGGCGCTCAGGTCCTCCTGGATGGCCAGCTGGTCGAGGATGAACCCGGCCTTGACCGCGGAGCGGGCCCCGGTGGTCAGCTCCTCCTCGAACTCCTCCTCGGTCTTCTCCTGGGACTCGAGGTAGGCCTCCTTCGTGAGGCCGCTCTGGGCGAGCTGCTGCTCCAGGCTCTGGCGACGGCGGCTGATCTCCTCGTCGACCACCGCGTCGGGCAGCGGAATGTCGATGGAGTCGATCAGCTTCTCCAGGGCCTTGTCCCGGGCGGAGGAGATCTGCTGGATGCGACGGACCTCGACCATGCGCTTGCGCACGTCCTCGCGCAGTTCGTCGATGGTGTCGAACTCCGAGGCCAGCTGGGCGAACTCGTCGTCCAGCTCGGGCAGCTCCTTGACCTTCACGCTGTGCACGGTGACGGTGACGTCCGCCTCCTTGCCCTCGTGCTCACCGCCGACGAGGGTGGTGGAGAAGGTGGCCTCGCCACCGGCCTCCATACCGCGCAGGGTCTCGTCGAGGCCCTCCAGCATGGCGTTGGTACCGACCTCGTAGGAGTAGCCGCTGACCGCGACGTCCTCGAGCTTCTCACCGTCGATGGAGGCGGCCAGGTCGATGGACAGGTGGTCGCCGTCCTCGACGGGGCGGTCCACACCGGTGAGGGTGGAAAAACGCTCGCGCAGGATGTTGATCTGCTCGTCGACCTGCTCGTCACCGACCTCCGCGTTGTCGACGGTGACCTCGATGCCCTTGTAGTCCTCGACCTCGAACTTGGGGCGGACGTCGACCTCGGCGGTGAAGGCGAACTCCTCGTTGTCCTCCAGCTTGGTGACCTCCACCTCGGGCTGGCCGAGCGCGAAGATCTCCTCCTTCTGGATGGCTTCGTTGTAGAGCTCCGGAACGGCGTGGTTGACCGCTTCGCTGATCACCGCTCCACGGCCGACGTAGCGGTCGATCAGCCGCGCCGGTGCCTTGCCCGGGCGGAAGCCCTTGATCCGGACCTGCTTGGCGAGCGACTTGTAGGTCACGTCGAAAGCGTGATCGAGCTCCTCGAAAGGCACCTCGATGGTCAGCTTGACCCGGGTGGGGCTCAGCTCCTCGACATCGGTCTTCACGGGGCGGTACTCCTAGGTTTGCCGGCTGGTGTCCGCGTCGGCCCGCAGGCGCACCACACACAACGGCGAAATGCACGCACACCCCGCAGGTCTTGACGACCGTATCCAGCCGGGGTGCCCTGCGACGGGCTGGGACTTACAGTTTCCTGCTGATCGCACCAAGTCTAGGGCAGATACACAGGGGGCCACGGCGTGCGGCCGAAGCCGCTGCCACGGTGGTTTTCGTCGGGGTGGCGGGATTCGAACCCGCGGCCTCATGCTCCCAAAGCATGCGCGCTAACCAAGCTGCGCCACACCCCGTGGGCCGAGCCAAGGATCGCATCTTCGAGTCGAGTGTGCGAACACGGCTCCGGAGACTGTACTCTTGTCTCCGTCGGCTCCACGAGTCTAGAGGACTTCCGAAGTCTCTGGTGCCATGCGGGCGTAGTTCAATGGTAGAACCCCAGCCTTCCAAGCTGGTTGTGCGAGTTCGATTCTCGTCGCCCGCTCCACCCGGGGTGGACCGTGCACGTGAGTGCGTGGTCCACCCCGTCGTTTCCGTCGAGGGCAGGCTCTCCTTGCTCACACGGAAGACGGCCGCACCCCGGAGGAAGGGCGCTCCGGCCGAGTGAGTTCCCCCACATTCTCGGAGCCGGGGACCCCGCAGGGGGAGAACACCGTTCGGTTCCGCGGTCCCCGAGGCGGAATACCGCCTCGGGCCGGGTACGTTGACCATGCGGGCGGGCCCGTCGGCATGACGCGGACACGGGCGCCCTCGGGTCTTGCGGAACGGGGACTGATGACGGACACGGACGCGGCACACGAGCCGGAAACCGCTTTGCGCCTTCTCTGGTTCGAGCAGCCCGACGATCTGGTGCGGCCGGCCGTGGTCACGGGAGCCTTCGACGTCCTGCACGTCGGACACGTCCGTTTCCTCCGCGCCATCGCCGATCGTGGCCTCCCCCTCGTGGTGGGCATCGAGTCCGACGCGCGCGTGCACGCCTGGAAAGGCCCCGGTCGCCCGGTCAACCCCGCGGAGGAACGCGCCGAGACCGTCGCCGCACTGGCCTGCGTCACCGGCTCGTTCATCATCGAGGGACCCCCGGAGGTCGTCGACTGGACGGCCTACGCCGAGGTCCTTCGCCCCCTGGCCCCCGCCGCCCTGGCCTACACCGCCGGAGACCGCCACACCCAGGCCAAGATCCGCGGTGCCGACGCGCTCGACGCCCAGGCCTGGGAGCTCCCCTTCACCCCGGGTCGTTCCACCACCGCCGCGCTGGGCCGACTGGCCCACGCGCTGTAGCCCCCACCGCACCCCGCTCCACGCCCGGGGTGCCGGGAAGCCCCACGGGCGCACGGGTGTTGACATGCGTGTGCCGGCACGCGACGGTGCGCGTCGGCGGCGCATGGCGAACAGGCGAGCGGAACGAGGCTGTCCATGGCAATGATGTCCGGCAGGCCCTCCTACAGGGCCCTGGTCAACGACGGGAGCGCGAAGGGGCAGTCACTACCGCCCGGTATCACCCGCCGGATCGTCTCCTACGCCCGTCCGCACTGGCGGGCGATCCTGTGCTTCCTGCTGGTGACCGCGTTCGGTGCCGCGATCGTCATCGCCAACCCCCTGTTGCTCAGAGCCATCATCGACCACGGCATTCTGCGGGGGGACACCTCCCTGGTGGTGTGGCTGGCCCTCATCGCCGGTGGGCTGGCGGTGGTGGAGGGCGCTCTGACGCTCCTGGGCCGGTGGCTCTCCTCCCGGATCGGGGAGGGGGTCATCTACCAACTGCGCACAGAGGTCTTCACCCACGTACAGCGGATGCCCGTGGCCTTCTTCACGCGCACCCAGACGGGTTCGCTGATCAGCCGGTTGAACACCGACGTGGTGGGGGCGCAGCGGGCCATCACCTCCGTTCTCCAGTCGGTGGTGTCCAACCTGATCAGCGCGACCGCGGTGATCGTGACGATGCTCGCCCTGTCCTGGCAGGTGACGCTGATCGCGCTGGCGTTGGTCCCGCTGTTCGTGGTGCCCGCCAAGGTGATCGGGCGGCGGCTGGCGCACATCTCCCGAGCCGCGATGGACACCAACGCGGACATGAGCTCGCTGATGACCGAGCGCTTCAACGTCGGCGGCGCGATGCTGGTCAAGCTGTACGGGCGTCCCGAGGAGGAGTCGGCGGGCTTCGCGCGGCGCGCCGGAAGAGTGCGCGACCTGGGCGTGCGCCAGGCGGTGTTCGGCTCGCTGCTGTTCAGCATGTTGGGTCTGATCACGGCACTGGCCATGGCGATGGTCTACGGGGTCGGCGGTGTCCTGGCGATCGACGGTGCGTTCGAGGTCGGCACACTGGTGGCGTTGACCACCCTGCTGACCCGTCTGTACGGGCCGGTGACGACCCTGTCCAACGTGCATGTGGAGATCATGACCGCCCTGGTCTCCTTCGACCGGGTCTTCGAGGTGCTGGACCTGGAACCGGGCATCCAAGAGGGTCCGGACGCCGAGGACCTGCCGGCGGGGCCGTTGGGTGTGGAGTTCGACAACGTGTCGTTCCGCTACCCGGACGCGAAGGAGGCGTCGGTGGCCTCCCTGGAGCTGACGCCGCAGGCGGAGGTGGAGGCGGACACCCAGGTGCTGAGCGGAGTCTCGTTCCGCGCCGAGCCGGGGACCATGGTCGCCCTGGTGGGACCGTCGGGCGCGGGCAAGACCACGCTGACCCACCTGGTCTCGCGGCTGTACGACCCCACCGAGGGCGTGGTGCGCCTGGGCGGGACGGATCTGCGCCGGACGACCTTGGACTCCCTGCGGGAGACGGTGGGCGTGGTCACCCAGGACGCCCAGTTGTTCCACGACACGGTGGGCGCGAACCTGCGCTACGCCCGTCCGGAGGCGACCGACGCCGAACTGGAGGAGGCACTGCGGATGGCCCGGCTGGGGCCGCTCCTGGAGCAGTTGCCCAACGGCCTGGACACGATGGTCGGTGACCGGGGCTACCGGTTGTCCGGCGGTGAGAAGCAGAGGCTGGCGATCGCACGGCTCCTGTTGAAGGCGCCCTCGGTGGTGGTGCTGGACGAGGCGACCGCGCATCTGGACTCCGAGTCGGAGGCGGCCGTCCAGGAAGCCCTCGCCGTGGCGCTCCAGGGACGGACCTCCCTGGTGATCGCCCATCGGCTGGCGACCGTACGGGAGGCCGACCAGATCCTGGTCCTGGAGGACGGTCGGATCCTGGAGCGTGGCACGCACGACGAACTGTTGGGCCAGGGCGGCCTGTACACGGCTCTGTACCGGACCCAGTTCGCCTCTCAGGGCCGCTAGGCGTTCTCCCCCACCACATCCCCCCTCAGCGGTCCTGCCGTGACCGAGCAGGGTCTCCCACGGCGGCCCTCACGTGGCCTCAGGGGCCGAGGGAAGGGTGTCCTCCCCCCGGGGCGGGCGGGTGATCACCACGGGCCGCCAGGTCTCGGGAAGCCCCTCCTCCCCGGTCGTGGCGCTCCACCCCGCCGCCCACACGATCGGCAGCCCGGCGGCGAAGAGGGGGTTGGGATGGTCCATGAGCTGGAGGCGTACCTGGGGTTCGGTGCACGCACCCGAGTTCCCGCAGCGGGCCACCACCTGACCGGCGCGCACCCGGTCCCCCCGCCGGACCGTCAGGGAGCCCCGCCTCAGATGGCCCAGAAGCACGTGGCCACCGCCCACGTCGATCACCACGTGGTTGCCGAACACCCCCGCCGGACCGCGGAGTTCCCGTAGGGCGTTCTCCACCACGGAGCCGAACAACCACGGCCAGGAGTTGCGGCTGCGGTGGTCGCGCCGGCGATCGTGCGCGGTGACCACGATCCCGTCCGCGGGGGCGTGGACGGGCAGCCCGAAGGCCGGGAAGTCCTCCGGCGGACGGCTCAGGGGACGCCAGCCGATATCGGGACGGGCGCCCTGCCGGGGCTCGGCCACCAGGCCGAGTGCGTAGGTCTGGCCGTGCGCGTGGGTGCCCTGGCTGGGCACGTTGTCCACGGGACTGGTGAGTGCCGTCCACCTACCCCGCACCGGAGGTTCCAGCACCCGCGGTCGACGTCGTACGGTGCCAAGACGCAGGTACACCGCGAGCGCCACCCCGAGGAGCACACCGCCCACCCACCACGACAGGCCGAGGTGACCGGCGAGAAGGGCGAGCGTGGCCGTCCACATCAGCGGCATGCGGATCCTGGCCAGAAGGATCGGCAAGCGGGGGTCGACGGCCGTCGTAGAAGGGGTGGCGGCGGGTACCGGCTCATCGGGTGCGGGGGAGGCGGACCGGCGGGAACGGGCGGATGAGGGCATCCTCCCATTCTGTCCCCCTCCCTCAGTGGCGGGGGCGGCCCGCCACCGGTCCCGGTGGTCGGGGCGCCCACCCGCTCATCGGTGGGCGCCCCGACCGCTCGGACACGGGTCCCTACTCCCGGTTCTTCCGAGCACGCTTGCGCAGGTACTCGGTCGCGGCTCCGGCTCCTCGGTCGATCTTGTCGTCGTGGGCGCCCCCGGTGGCCTTCTTGGCCGCTTGGGCCGCCTTGGCGACCAGACCTCGTCCCTTGTCGGCGTTGTCGTCGACGGTCTTCTTCAGCCGTTTGAACGCATCTCCGGTACCGGACATGGAAGCCTCCCTGGATCCGTCCTGCTTCTGTCGCGATACCCGCTCCCGCAGCCGTTCATGCGGGAAGGAGCATGGGGAAAAGGGTCATGAAGGGGCGCCCACCAGGTCAAACACCCAGGATCAGGCGGGCGATGGAGAAGTAGATGAGCAGCCCGGTGGCGTCCACGAGCGTGGCCACCATGGGCGAGGACACCACCGCCGGGTCCACTCTCAGCTTGCGGGCCAACAGGGGCATGGAGGAGCCGATGATCGCCGCCCACGTGCACACCGCGATCACCGAGCAGGCCACCACCAGGGCGATGGTCGGCCCCACCAGCAGTGAACCGATGACCATGGCCAGACCGGCGAGCATGAGGCCCAGCAGGAGCCCGACCCGGGCCTCCTTCCAGATGACCGAAGGCAGGTCGCGTACCCGCACCTCTCCGACGGCCAGGGCGCGCACGATCGCGGTGGCCGACTGCGCTCCGACGTTGCCCCCGGTACCGATGAGCATCGGCACGAACACCGCCAGGGCCGTGACCTCTTCCAGGGTCGCCTCGAAGACCTGCATCACGTTGACCGTCAGCGTCGCCGCCACGATGAGCAGCATCAACCACACCGAGCGCGCCCCCACCAGACGCAGCACCCCGACGGACACGTAGTGATCGCTGAGCGGGCTGGCGCCCGACTGGCGGGCCATGTCCTCGGAGTCCGCGGCCTCGATGACCTCCAAGGCGTCGTCGAAGGTCAACAACCCGAGAAAACGCTCCTCGGAGTCCACCACCGGCAGGGAGACGAGGTTGGCCTCCTGCATCAGTCGGGCGGCGCCCTCGACCTGCTCGGTGGCGCGCGCGCGTGGAGCGAACACGTCCACGATGTCCTTGAGCAACCGGTCGTCATCGCTGACCACCAGGTCGCGCAGGCTCACCGTGCCGACCATGCGGCGGCCGTCGCTGACCACCGGAAGGGTGTAGATCGTCTCGGCGACGGCTCCTTTGGCGCGCACGACCTCCAGGGCGCGGCCCACCGTCAGGTCGCGGTGCAGGATGACCGTCTCGGGGGTCATGTACCTGCCGACGGAGTCCTCGGGGTAGCCCAGGAGGGCGGCGGTCATCTTGCGTTCGGAGGGGCTGAGACCCGCCAGCGCGCGGGTGGCGATCTTGGCGGGCGCCTCACCGATGAGACGGGCCCGGTCGTCGGGTTCCATCTCCTCCAGGAGTTCGTGGAAGGCGGTGTCGCGCAGACTCAGCAGGATGCTCTGCTGCTGGCTGGGATCGAGCTCTTCGAAGACCTCGAGTTCACGGTCCTTGTCCAAGAGGCGAAAGGGCACGATCGCTTCACGGCCGGTCATACGGGAGAGTTCGCCGGCGATCTCGTGAGGCCGATGCTCGGCCAACCAGAGCCTGATACCGGTCAGGTCGTTGGTCCCGACCAGGTCGATCAGTTCTTCAGCGCGCTCGCTTTCTGACATGCGAAGCACCCCCTCGCGTTCTCCTCCGCCCGTCGGGAGGCACCCACGGACGGCACCAGTTCTCGGCACAAGCGGTGGGCCGGAGATTCAGGCCCCGCTCCGGTCCCGCCGTCACTGGTGTGGTGGACCGTGTGGAGTCTGCGCCCGGGGCGGTGCAGGGCGTGTTCGGCGTTCCGGACGTGTACGGCTGATCGCTGTACGCGGGACGGGGAGCACACCGACCCTACCCCCAGGGGCGCCCCGGCACCGCATCGACGGACCACCGTCGTGAGGCGGTCCCCCACCCGTGCGGTGCGGAGTTCACGGCCCGGCTACGGGAGCGGCCCCGGAAGGGGGGAGAAGAACGCCTGGTCAACACCTCGAAGACGGCCTCGCGGGGTCAGTCACGCCACAGGACGACCAGGGCGCAGTCGTCGTTCTTGTCCTTGCTGAGAGTGTCCACTATCTCCCCGGCCCCGGTGTCGAAGCCGCGGGGCACGAGCCGTTCCGCGGTGCCCAACAGACGGTCGATCCCGGCGTCGAGGTCCTCCCCCGGGGTCTCGATGAGACCGTCGGTGCAGAGCATGATGGCGTCGCCGGGACGGAGCTTGCCCTCCACCGAGGTGTAGGTCATCTCGGGGATGACCCCCAGGACCACGCCTTTGGCCTCCGTGGTGCTCCACACACCGCTTCCGCTGTCGTAGTGCAGTGCGGGCGGGTGCCCGGCGGAGGCGATCTGGTACCGACCCGTGTCCAGGTCCACGCTCAGGTGCACGGCGGTCACGAAGCCCTCACCACCGCTGTTGCGCATGAGGTAGTCGTTGCAGTGGGCGAGGAAGTCGCGTGCGGGAACGGCCCCGATGAGTCCGCTGAACGCACCGGAGAGCAACAGGGCACGGGTCCCCGCGTCCACTCCTTTGCCCGAGACGTCCACGACGGCCACGTCCAGTTGGTCACCCCGACGGGTGGAGACGACGAAATCGCCTCCGAAGGAGGACCCGCCCGCCTGGCGCAGCACCGCGGCGCGCCCCCAGCCCTCGGGGAGCCGGGGCATCCTGCCCTGACGGCGAAGACGATCGCGCAGGTCCAGCAGCATCATCTCGCCGCTGAGCCCTTGCACCCCCAGCCGCTCGCGCACCCCTGACAACAGATAGGACAGGACCGCCGTGACGCCGATGGTGACCAGCAGACCGGGACCCACCTGCCCGAAGTCGAGCATGAAGGCGACGAAGAGCAGAACCGCCCCGACCACGGCCAGCAGGAAGGCCAGACTCTTGCGCTTGAGGAGCAGGCCGCCCGCCAGGACGGTGAGAATCGTGCTACTGGGGGGAAACCAGCCGGGAGGCCCCCACACGGCACCGACGCCGACACCGACGGCCAGGACGACGAGGGTGATGAGGACGAGCCGGTAGCGGAAGAGCACCTTGCGCCGGAGCACCGCGACGAGCCGCTGCGCGAAGGAGCGCAGCAGCCGGGTGGTCTTGGCGGTCGGTGTGGACTTCATGGATCCCCTACGTTGCACACCCGCTCACCAGCGGGAGTAGGTTCTTGGACGGCGGTCGGATGGGAACGGGGTCACGTCGCCGCCGGGCACGTGTACGGCGTGCGGGGCTGTGGGGCGCTCTGGGGACGCTGTGGCGAGGGACGCCGGCGGTGGGCGGCGACGCGGACGACGGCCCGCCACTGTGCACGAACTGTAGCGCGGGGGGTGTGGCCGTGGCACGTGCAAGCAGCGGTGTTCTCCCCCAAACCACGGATTTGGGTTCAGCCGATAACCGAGCGTACGGAGTCGTGCGTTACTCCGACACGGGGGAACGGCTCTCCACGCCGGGAGTATCCCGTGGGACACCGTTCGGCGACCGAACGCCTCCCACGGCCACCGCCGGTCCGATCCGCGCCCCGGCGGCGCGAACCGTTCGCCCCAGGGTCTCACAGGGGCCCGACCCTGACCAGGTCTCCGCATCCCCGCAAGTGGAATAAGGCACAAGGACCGGAGCCACAACAAAACCGACATCTCACTGAAATCGGAGTGGCTCCGAGAGAGCGGAAGGGACTCCGGCCCGACACGGCGACCGGTGAGCGCGGCTCGGTCACGGAGGAACGCGTGTCCGGACACGTCCATCCGCGTCCGGACGCCGGCCCCGACCGGGAGGCCTGTGAGGATGACCCCGGTCGGGTCCTCGTCGAACCGCCGGGGTCAGGGAAGCGGCGGGAGTTCGCGGGTCCGCTCGTAGGCCGTCAGCATCCCGATGCGGCGGGTGTGCCGCTCCTCGTCGCTGTAGGGAGTGGACAGGAAGACCTCCACGAACCTGGTGGCCTCCTCCGGAGAGTGCATCCGGGCACCGATACCGAGCACGTTCGCGTCGTTGTGCTCGCGCGCCAGACGGGCGGTGTCCTCACTCCAGGCCAGAGCGGCGCGAACGCCCCTGACCTTGTTCGCGGCGATCTGCTCGCCGTTACCCGAACCTCCGATGACGATGCCCAGGGAGCCCTCGTCCGAGGCCACCCCCTCGGCCGCACGCAGCACGAAGGGAGGGTAGTCGTCCACCGCGTCATAGACGAAGGGACCGGCGTCCACGACGTCGTGGCCGCGCTCCTTCAACCAGGAGACGAGGTGCTCTTTGAGCTCGTAGCCCGCATGATCTGATCCAAGGTAAACACGCACGGGACCAGTGTGGCAGGTCATCGCGGTGACGAGCACAGTGCCCCGCCCACGGACGTGGGCGGGGCACTGTCGTGTGCGGTCCCTCAGAGGGCGGTGGAAGCCGCGGAGGCGACGGCCAGGCCGAGAACGCCGGCCATCAGGACGGCGCCGATGACGACCAGGTTCCACAGGACGATCGTCTTGATGTCCTTGCTGATGGGGACTGCCTTGGAGACCTCGGGCTTGTTACTCAACTCACACCTCGTTCGGGGTTCGACCAGGGATATCCCGCCAGGATTTTTTCATACCGCATAACGCGATCGGCACCGGGGGCGATTCCTCCGCCGGGACCGGTGGGACGGTGAGTCCGCACACACCCCGATCCGGGCCTACATCTGCACGGCCTTGACCTCACAGAACTCCTCCAGGCCGGCCAACCCCCACTCGCGGCCGTTGCCCGAACGCTTGTAGCCGCCGAAGGGGGCGCGCGGGTTGAGCGCCCCGCCGTTGAACTCGATCTGTCCGGCCCGCAATCGTCGGGCCACGGCCATGCCCTGTTCGGGGTCGCCGGACCACACGGCCGCGTTGAGGCCGTACACGGTGTCGTTGGCGATCTCGACCGCCTCCTCCACCGTGTCGTAGGGGATCATGACCAGTACGGGACCGAAGATCTCCTCCTGGGCGATGCGCATGTCGTTGCGCACGTCGGCGAAGACGGTCGGCTCGACGTAGTAGCCGCTCTCCCGGCCCTCCACCGTCTCCGCCCCACCGGTGACCAGGCGGGCCCCCTCCTCCACACCGAGCGAGATGTAGCCGCGGACCTTCTCCAGTTGGGCCTGGGAGACCAGGGGACCCATCCGGGTGGCCTCGTCCGTGGGATCCCCGGGCACGTACTTGGCCGCGGACTCGGCGGCCAGGGAGACCGCCTCCTCATAGGAGTCACGGTGCACCAGCATGCGCGTGAGCGCGTTGCAGCTCTGACCGGTGTTGCGCATGACGTCGGCGACACCGCGCTTGACCGCCTTGACCAGGTCGGCTCCGGGCAGGATGACGTTGGGCGACTTACCGCCCAACTCCAGGGCGACCTTCTTGACGGTCTCCGCCGCGACCTGACTGACCCGGGTCCCGGCACGGGTGGAACCGGTGAAGGAGACCATGTCCACCCTCGGGTGGGCGGCGATGGCCTCACCGACGACCGGGCCGGTGCCCGAGACCAGGTTGAACACGCCCGCGGGCAGGCCCGCCTCGTCGAACACCTCGGTGAGGGCGTAGGCGCTGAGCGGAGCGATCTCGCTGGGCTTGAGGACGACCGTGTTGCCCGCGAGCAGGGCCGGCACCACCTTGAGCACGATCTGGTGCAGCGGGTAGTTCCAGGGGGTGATGGCGCCGACGACCCCGACCGGTTCGTGGACGATGAGCGAGTTGCCCTGGCGTTCGCCACCGAAGTAGCGCTCGCCGTGCTCCTCGACCAGGTCGATGTAGGTCTGGAACATCAGGGCGGGCAGACCCGCCTGGACCTTGCGGGAGAAGACGGCGGGCGCGCCCATGTCCCGGGTGAGCACCGCGGCGACGTCGTCGATGCGGGCGTTGAACAACTCCAAGGCCTTGGCCAGATGGGTGACGCGCTGCCCGTGGGTGAGCGCGGCCCAGCCGGGAAAGGCCGCGGCGGCGGCCTCCACCGCGGCGTCGACGTCCTCGGCGGCTCCGGCCGGCACGGTGTCTATGACCTGTTCGGTCGCCGGGTCGACCACGTCCAGGGCCTCGCTGGAGGCGGAGTCGCGCCAGGCGCCGTCAATGTAGAGGGATCGCATACCACCACTGTCGCAGAACGGGATTCGGGTTGACCAGTCCGGAATCCGGCTCCGGTGGTTTCCCCGATACCGAGGGTCGCACCTCCGCTCTTCTTCTCCGGACCGCTCCGGACGGCGTCGGGTCAGTCCCAGTGCGGCGGACGCTCGGCCAGCAGTCGCTCCGTCGAGTCCTCCTCGGCGTCCCCCCACCCCGGTCCGCTCTCGTCACCGGTGGTGTCGGGCAGGATGTCGAGGTCGTCGAAGAGGTCGACCCTGCGTTCGTCGTCAGGTCCGGACACGGTTCCTCCGTCTCGTGTTCGGGCGGAACGTCTCCGCCCTCGTCACCGTCGACCTCCAGTGTGCACCGTGCCCGAAGCCCCCATGGCGGCCCCGCCGCACCGGGCCGTACGGCGGGGCCGTGGGGTCGGAAGGTCGTGGATCAGTCGAAGATGGGGTCCCTGGTACGGGTCCGCTTGAGCTCGAAGAACCCATCGGTTCCGGCCACCAGCAGTACGCCGTCCCACAACTTCCCGGCCTCCTCACCGCGCGGAGCCGGTGTGACGACCGGCCCGAAGAAGGCCACGTCCGCCACCTGGACCACGGGAGTGCCCACGTCCTCACCGACCAGCTTCATCGCCTCGGCGTGCGAGGTCCGCAGTGCCTCGTCGTACTCGGTGGAGGCGCCCGCCTTCACCAGCTCCTCCGGCAGCCCCACGTCGGCCAGCGCGGCACGGACCGTGTCGGTGGTGCGCTCCTCGCCCTTGTCGTGGAAACGGGTGCCCAGGGCCGTGTACAGCCCTCCCAGGACCTCGGGGCCGAAGCGCTGTTCGGCCGCGACGCACACGCGCACGGCCTCCCAGGACCTGTCGACGCTCTCTCTGTACTCCTGGGGCAGATCCCGGCCTTCGTTGAGCACTCCCAGGCTCATCACGTGCCAGTGCACCGTGACCGGCCTGACCTTCTCCACCTCGACCAGCCAACGCGAGGTGATCCAGGCCCACGGGCACGCCGGGTCGAACCACATGTGGGCGACCTGCTGTTCACCACTGGGGTCCGGGCTCTGCGTCATCGATACTCCTTGTTCACGGGTTCGGGACCGCGGGATTCGGTCATAGCAGTGCAACCTCGCTCATCGGTTGCGCATTCCGGCCCCGCACGTGACAGGATCGTCCAGAGATCAAGACAATCCCCGGCCCGACGACGCCCCTCCCCAGGAGGCGGGGTCGCCGTGGCCGACGACGATCCGGCCGGCGACGACGGCGGCCGTGGAGGGAGCATGGCGTGGCAGGAAACCTGACACGGGACGAGGCTCGAGAGCGTGCGCGGATCCTCGGCGTCGACTCCTACACCGTGGAGCTGGACCTGACCACCGGCGCCGAGACCTTCCGGTCCACCACCGTGATCCGTTTCTCCAGTTCGGAGCCGGGAGCCCGGACCTTCGTCGAGCTGGTCGCCCCGAAGGTGCTCACCGCGACGCTGAACGGCGTCGAACTGGATCCGGCCGAGTTGTTCGACGGTCAGCGTCTGATCCTGCCCGAGGTGGCCGAACGCAACGAGCTGACCGTGGTCGCGGACGCCGCGTACATGCGCACCGGCGAGGGACTCCACCGCTTCGTGGACCCGGTCGACGACTCGGTGTACCTGTACAGCCAGTTCGAGACCGCCGACGCCCACCGCATGTTCGCGTGCTTCGACCAGCCCGACCTGAAGGCGACCTTCGAGCTGACCGTGTTCGCGCCCCCCTCCTGGGAGGTCGTGTCCAACAGCGCACCGGACGTGGAGCGCGAGCCCGCGGGCGAGGACCGGGTGCGCTGGCACTTCCCCGCCACCCCGGTGATGTCCACCTACATCACGGCCCTGATCGCGGGTCCCTACCACGTGGTGCGCGACGAGCACGACGGTATCCCGTTGGGGCTGTACTGCCGGGCCTCACTGGCCGAGCACCTGGACGCGGACGCCCTGTTCGACGTCACCAAGAGGGGTTTCGACTTCTTCCACGACCTGTTCGGCGTGCGGTACCCGTTCGGCAAGTACGACCAGCTCTTCGTCCCGGAGTTCAACGCGGGCGCCATGGAGAACGCGGGCGCGGTCACCTTCCTGGAGGACTACGTCTTCCGCTCCCGCGTCACCGACGCCCGTTACGAGCGCCGGGCCGAGACCCTCTTGCACGAGATGGCGCACATGTGGTTCGGCAACCTGGTCACCATGCGCTGGTGGGACGACCTGTGGCTGAACGAGTCGTTCGCGACCTACGCCAGCGTGTACTGCCAGGCCAACGCCACCAAGTGGACCGACGCCTGGACGACGTTCGCCAACGTGGAGAAGGCGTGGGCGCTGCGTCAGGACCAGCTGCCCTCCACCCACCCGGTCGCCGCCGACATGGTCGACATCCAGGCGGTCGAGGTCAACTTCGACGGCATCACCTACGCCAAGGGCGCCTCGGTCCTCAAGCAGCTCGCGGCCTACGTGGGGGTGGAGGCGTTCTTCGCCGGCGTACGCGCCTACTTCCAGGAGCACGCCTTCGGCAACACCGAGCTCAGGGACCTGTTCAGGCACCTGGAGGCCGCCTCCGGGCGGGACCTGTCGGGTTGGTCGCACGACTGGCTGGAGACCACCGGCGTCAACACGATGCGTCCGGAGTTCGAGGTGAACGACGAGGGCGCCTTCACCTCCTTCGCCGTACTCCAGGAGGCCGCCGCCGAGCATCCGACGTTGCGTTCGCACCGCCTCGCCATCGGCCTGTACGACCGCACCGACGAGGGCATCGTGCGCCGCGAGCGCGTGGAGCTCGACGTACGCGGTGAGCGCACCGAGGTGCCGGAACTGGTCGGCGTCGCACGGCCCGACCTGGTACTGATCAACGACGACGACCTCACCTTCACCAAGATCCGCCTGGACGAACGCTCCTTGCGCACCGTGGTGGAGGGCGCCGGCCGGATCCGCGAGTCCCTGCCGCGCGCGCTGGCCTTCGGCGCCGCCTGGGACATGACCCGCGACGGCGAGATGGCGGCGCGCGACTACGTCGCGCTGGTCATCTCCGGGATCAGCGGCGTGGACGACGTCATGGTCGCCCAGACCCTGCTGCGTCAGGCCACCTCGGCGCTGCACTCCTACGCCGACCCGGCCTGGCGCCCGTTCGGCTTCGAGCAGCTCTCCGACCGGCTGCGCGAACTGCTGACCACCGCGGAACCGGGCAGCGACCTGCAACTGGCCTACGTCAACGCGCTGGCCGCCACGGCGGTCAGCGACTCCCACCTGTCCCTGCTCCAGGGCCTGCTGGACGGTGCGATCACCGTCGACGGTCTGGTCGTGGACACCGAGCTGCGCTGGACCCTGCTGCGCCGCCTGGTCGCCGGCGGCAAGGCGGGCGAGGCGGAGATCTCCGCCGAGCTGGAGATGGACCCAACGGCGGCCGGCCGGCGGCACGCCGCCGGCACCCGGGCCGCGATCCCCACCTCCGAGGCCAAGGCCGCGGCGTGGGACAGGATCGTGGGCGAGGAGTTGGCCAACGCCGAGTTCCGCGCGGTTCTGCTGGGATTCACCGAGCCCGGCCAGTCCGATCTGTACCGGCCCTACGTCGACAGGTACTTCGCGCAGTTGGCCCCGGCCTGGGAGAAGTGGACCGGCGAGTTCGCGCAGACCTTCGCCGAGGTGCTGTACCCGCGTGACCTGGTGGAGGAGTCCACCCTGGAGCGCACCGACTCCTACATCGCCGAGGCCGACCCCGCCCCCGCCCTGCGTCGCCTCCTGATCGAGGGCCGGGCCGGTGTGGAACGCGCTCTGCGCGCCCGCGCCACCGACATCGCCGCGGGCCGGAGGCACACCTAGCCCCACGGACGGTGACGGCGGTCCCGGAACTCCCGGGACCGCCGGACCGCATCGACAGGCCGAGGTTCCACGCGCCCCGGCGGACGGGCGCACGCCCCTTCGGGCAGCGTCACGGACGCCGGACGGCCCCTTCGTCGGCCCCCGCCTTGCGTGACCGTGGGGTGGAAGAACGGCGGAACACCGTGCTAGAGGACGCTCCCCCCGGTTCCTCCGACCGGGCCGAGGGTACGTCGGATGTGCGCCACCATCCGGGGGTCGGCGAGCAGTTCGTCCACGAGCACCGGTTCGCCCTCTCCGTTGGTCAGGGGGATACGCCAATTCGGATACTCGTCACTGGTGCCGGGCTGGTTCTGCATCCTCCGGTCGCCCACCACGTCGGTGAGCGCCACTCCGATCATCCGGGCGGGGGTCGACATCAGGTAGGCGTGCATGGCCGCCACCACGGCACCGGGGTCGGCCACCGGATCGACCTCCTCATCGAGCAGACCCAGTTCCACCAACAGCTCCCGCCACCGCTCCACACGGTCCTCGGCGTCGGCGCGTTCCTGTTCGACCGGCCGGTTGAGCAGGCCCAGTCGGTCGCGTAGTTCCACATGCTCCGCGGACAGGTACGAGGCCACCGGCGGCAGGTCGTGCGTGGCGACCGTGGCCAGGCAGTCCGTGCGCCACTGGTCGGGGGTGCGCGGTTCGCCGTTCGCGTCCTGCTCGAACCACAGTACGGACGTGCCCAGGATGCCGCGGGCGGCGAGGTGTTCGCGCACCCACGGTTCCACCGTGCCCAGGTCCTCGCCGATGACGACGGAGTCCGTCTGATGGGCGGCCAGGGCCAGCGCGCCCACCATGCCTTCGTGGTCGAACCTGACGTAGGTGCCCTCCGCCGGGGAGGCCCCCTCCGGCACGCACCACAGTCGGAACAGTCCCATGACGTGGTCGATCCGGACCCCGCCGGCGTGACGCATGCTCTGGGCCAGGATCTGTCGGAAGGGCTCGTAGCCGAGCCCCGCCAGTCTCCGGGGGTGCCAGGGCGGCTGTCCCCACTCCTGGCCCTGCTGGTTGAACTCGTCGGGTGGTGCGCCCACCCGCAGACCGGACACGAGGGCATCGCCGTACATCCACGCGTCCGCGCCCCCGGCCTGTACCCCGATGGCCAGGTCGTGCATGATCCCGATGCCCATCCCCCCGGCCCGGGCGGTGATCTGGGCCTGGGCGAGCTGCTCGTCGAGGATCCACTGGAGCCAACGGTGGAACTCCACCCTCGGCCACCGACGTAGCGCCTCGGCTCGGACGGCGCCGGAGTCGACCTGGCGCAGCCGTTCGGGCCAGGCCCGGTAGTCGGTGCCGTACTCCTCGGCCAACGCCGACCAGGTGGCGAAGTCCACCAGTGACCGACCCTCGCCCTCCAGGTAGGCGCGCAGCGACGCCTCCCGCGCGGGTGTTCTGGGGACCGCGAAAAGGACCTCCAGCGCTGCTCGTTTGGCTTCCCAGACCGCGTCACGATCGAGCAGGTCGGCGGTGCGCCCACGTTCGCGCAGCGGCCTGGCCAGGCGCTGGATGCCCTCACGCTCGGTGGGGTCGAGCCGGGCGTACTCGGGCACGTCCTCGATACGGACGTAGAGCGGGCTGGCGTAGCGGCGGCTGACCGGCAGATACGGCGAGGGTTCCACCGGGGTCGACGGCTCGGTGGCGTGCACCGGGTTGATCAGGGCGAAGTCGGCGCCCAGGTCACGCGAACTCCAGTCGGCGAGTTCGGCGAGGTCGCGGAGGTCGCCGGTGCCCCAGGAAGCGCGTGAGCGCACACTGTAGACCTGGGTCATGATGCCCCACAGGCGACGGTCGCGTCGCAGTGCGCTGGGCTCGACACGCTCGGGGACCACCAGCAGGGGGGCCTCGTGCTCGGTGCCGTTGTCGGTGACGCGCAGCGTGTGCACGCCCAACGGCAGGCCCGGGTCGAAGGGCAGCAGGGAGCCGTCGGAGGTCTCCACGACACTGCGCGCTCCCCCGGGGAGCACGGGATCGGGGGCCTTGCCCTCACGAACGACGACGGCCGGGGGCAACGGGCCCCGGTCCACCGCGCCGGACGCGTCGGGATCCACTCCCAGAGCGCCCAGGACATGGCGGATGGTGTCGGGGGCGACCGCGACCCGCCTTCCCCGCCAGTCCTCGTAGGTGGTTGCGACTCCGTACTGCTCGGCCACACGTGCCAGCTGAACGTCCCTCACAGGATCCGATCATGCCCTACCAGGAGCGTCATACACCGGAGGCCGTACCGGCGTGGGGTCAGAACGTGTCCGGCGCGGTGGCCGATGACCGTCGACGGAGCGGTTCGGCCGCACTCCACGGAACGTACGCGCGGGCCCTCCGCGCTCCCTGTCAATACGATCGCCGCTTCCGTTCCCGGACCACATAATCGATGTGTGCTCACCAACTACCGACGTCTCTTCGCCGTCCCTCATGTGTTCTCTCTTCTGGCCTGGTCCCTGACCGCGCGTTTCTACACCCCGGGCCTGATGATCGCGGTGACCTTCCTGGTGGTGGACTGGACCGGGTCCTACAGTCTGGCCGGACTGGTCGCGGGCGCCTTCACCCTGGGCATGGCCTTGGTGGGACCGCTTCGAGGCCGGATGGCCGACCGGGGTGGCACCGACCGTCTGGTGCTGGTGTGCGGCCTGGTGTTCAGCACGGGGTTACTGGGGCTGCTCCTGCTTCCCGCCTCACTGTGGTGGCTGTCGGTCCCCTTGGCCCTGGGCACAGGCCTGTTCGGCACCCCCGCCAACCAGATCGTGCGCGCCCTGTGGCCGAGGCTGACGCGTGGGCCGGAGCGGCAGGCGATCTACGCGGCCGAGGCCACCACCCAGGAGTTGCTGTTCGTCTTCTCCCCCATCCTGTCCGCCGGTGTGGTGGCCTTCGCCGGCGCCCGTTGGGCACTGGCGATGTTGTCGGTGCTGGCGCTGCTGGGCGCCCTCGGCTTCGCCTTCGCCCTGCGGCGGGCCGGGGTGACCGGCCCCGCACCGATCGAGGACGGGGAGCACGGCGACGACGCGCCCCGAGGTCGGGAACGGAGCCTGCTGCGTCACCCCACGCTGGTGGCGATGTTCCTCATGTGCCTGCTGATGGTCGGCGGGATCATGGGGGTGGACCTGGTCATCGTGGCGTGGGCCAACGAGTTGGACGCCCCGCAGTACGTGATGGTGCTGGCCTCGGTGTGGGCGTTGGGGTCGCTGGTGGGAGGGGCGATCGCGGGCGGACTGCGCGGCCGTCCCCACCTGGTACGTCGCTGTTTCGCCTCGGTGCTGGGCGTGGCGGTCCTGACGCCGTTCGTACCGCCCATCACCCACCTGCCGACGCCCCTGTTGATCACGCCGCTGCTGTTCCTGTCGGGGATGACGTTGGCGCCGACCCTGGCCGCGGTGACGGGTCGCCTGGGCGATCTGGCCCCCGCACGACGGCGGGCCGAGGCGTTCGGGTGGATGGCCACCGCGATGAGCACCGGTGGCGCGGTCGCGGGGCCGTTGGCCGGCGCGCTGGTCGACCTCCATGGGATCGCGGGCGGCGTGCTGGGCTCCACCGTCCTGCTGCTGTCGGCGGCCCTGCTGAGCCTGCTCGTCTCCGGACCGCGGCCTGGATCGGACCGGGCCCGGCGGGGACGCGACGTCTCCGGGCGGGAGGCCTCGGGCGGGGAGGAGGGCGCGGGTGTGCCGGCCGCGTCACCGGTGCACGGGACCGCCTCGGGCGCGGAGACCGCGGCCGGCACGAACGACGGACAACGGTAGGCCCCGTCCGGGGACTTTGCCTCTCACGGATCCACCGGGGCCCCTCTCCCGCCCTTGGAGACGGGCGGCCCTGGTCGGTCGTCCAGGCCGGGCGGCACCCGGTCGGCCCAGGGACGAGCGCGTTCCAGTTGGGCCGACAGCGACAGCAGGAGGCCCTCGCCCCCCATGCGTCCGGTGAGCATGACGCCGATCGGCAGCCCGTCGGGCGACCAGTGCAGGGGAACACTGGCCGACGGTTGCCCGGAGACGTTGTAGACCGAGGTGAAGGGCGTGAACTCGTTCATCCTCGCGAACTCCTCCTGGGGCCCGCCACCGGTGAAGTGACCGATCGGCACCGGCGGCATGGCCAGTGTGGGCGAGAGCACGGCGTCGAACGGTTCGGTGGCGGCGACCAGGGAGCGCACGCCCTGTTGGAGGCGGACGCAGGCGGCGATGTAGTCGGGGACGGGGGTGGCGGCCGCGCGTTCACGCAGCCATCGGTTGAGCAGGCTCTGTTCGCCTTCACGGGAGGGGTCCACGGGGGCGGCCGAGGCCATCGCGGCCCAGACGACCTGGAAGTCCTCCATGAAGGCCCCGCCGAAGTGGGCGTCCACGGGGTTGGGGATCTCCTCCACGTCGTGTCCGAGCTCCTCCAGCAGACGGACGGCCTCCTCGTGCGCGGCCAGGACGTCGGGGTGGACCGGGATCCCGACGGACCCGGTGGTGGCGTAGTACCCGACGCGCAGGCGACCCGGTTCGCGGTCCACGTGATCGACGAAGGTCTCACCCGGGGGAAGGGGCGGGGCCGTGAAGTAGTCGCCCGGCCGGGACAGGGTCATGACGTCCAGGAGCAGGGCCGCGTCGCGGACGTCCCTGGTGAGGGGGCCGGCGGTGGACAGGCCGACGAGGTCGGGCTTGGTCGGGGCGCCGGAGATCCGGCCGCGGGTGGGTTTGAGACCGAAGAGTCCGCACGCGCCGGCGGGGATGCGGATCGATCCGCCTCCGTCGCTCCCCTGGGCGGCCGGGGCCAGTCTCGCGGCGACGGCCGCCGCGGCTCCCCCACTGGAGCCTCCCGGGGACAGGTCGGTGTTCCAGGGGTTGCGGGTGGGAGGGGCGATGGCGTTCTCGGTGTAGCAGGCGGACCCGAACTCGGGGGTGTTGGTCTTGCCCGGCAGGACCGCGCCGGCCTTCCGCAGTCGGGCGACCATGTCGGAGTCGGCCGAGGCCACGGCGTCGCGGAAGAGCGTCGAGCCATGGGTGAGGCGGACCCCCGCGACGGCGTCGAGGTCCTTGATCGGCAGAGGAAGACCGAGCAGGGGAGGAAGGTTCTCCGGCGTGTCTCTCATCACGCGTTTTCGCGCATGACGGGCTTGTTCCAACGCCTTTTCTGGAGTGACCGTAATGTACGCACCATAGTGGCGGTCATACCGCTCGATCCGGTCCAGAAAGTGCTCGGTGATCTCCGTGGGAGACAGTTCACGACGACGGACCATCGCCAGGAGACGGTGGGCCGGAAGGTCATGGATCCGGGTCATGAGGACTCAGGTTAGCGGGCACGGAAGCGGGCACCACGATGATGGGACGCGCCTGCTCGGTGAAGCCGACCAAAAGGCCATCCTTCCCTGTCCTCAGGGCGGGAACACGCATGCGGGCCAGGGAACAAGGGAAGAAAAGTGTGAGAAGGAATGCACTAGGACTCGGATATGGATCGAACTAACCTGTCCGACGTGGATTCGGCAACCAAAGTGAACGGCCAGGCCCCGGCGTCCGCGAACGCGGACCGGACGAGCCCCGAGGCTCTCTTTTTCCCCAACCAACGCAAGGACAAGGGCGCTTCGGGAGGAAAGGCCGTCTACGGAGCCCTCCGGGACAGCCAGACCGCCCGCAAGTGGATCCCACGCGGCGGCGCCGCGGTCGTGGTCGCCGTCGTGATCGGTGCCCTCACCTCCGACTGGCGGATCGGCGTCACCTTCGGGATCGCCACCCTGGTCGGGCTGATGGTGTACTTCTCCCGACGCGAGTCGGAGATCCCCCGCTGGCGCAAGCCCTCGGCCGCCCAGCGCAAGACCGAGGCGCAACTGAAGGTGATGAAGCAACTCGGCTACCGCGTGCTGCACGCCCGTGCCGTGCCCGGTGGCAACGGTCAGATCGACCACTTCATCGTGGGGCGACGCGGCGCGTTCGCGATCGACTCCGAGTCCTGGGACAAACGTCTTCCCCTGCGCAACAAGCTGGAGCAGCTCTACCACGGGCGGTTCAGCAAGAACGAGCGCATCGACGAGGCCCTGGAGGAGGCCAAACGGGCCGAGGAGCTCATCAGCGCCGAACTCGGCCGTGAGATCAAGGTGCGGGCCTCGTTGGCCATCTACGGTCCCGGCATGCCCTGGGACAGCCACCGGCTGCGGGGTGTGGACATCATCACCGGGACCAAGGTCCGCAAGTGGCTGCGCACCGGCCGCGACCGCCTCACCGAGACCGAGATCGAGGAGATCCATCGGGCGGCGGAGAAGGTCCTTCCTCCCCGATACTGACCCCTGCCGAGGACCCCTGACAGCGCACGGGCCCGGGTGGCGCGCCACCCGGGCCCTTTGCACGCCCAGAAGGTCCGGTTCCTCCCCGTACGCGCTCCGACCTGCTCGGAAGAGGGAGGGCGCGAGCGCCGGGACCGCCGTCCATGTCTCACGATCCGGATGCCCTGTCTTTCACTGCGAGACCGCATGTTTGCCGGGACGGACTACCATCGAGGGGAAACACCCGTAACGATGGGAGTCCGCCCCATGCCAGCCCTACGCTCACGCACCGTCACACATGGCAGGAACATGGCAGGTGCCCGCGCTCTCATGCGCGCAACCGGTGTCGAGCGCGAGGACTTCGGTAAGCCCATCGTGGCCGTGGCCAACAGCTTCACCGAGTTCGTCCCCGGTCACGTGCACCTGCGCGAGGTGGCCGAGGTCGTCGCCGACGCGATCCGCCAGGCCGGTGGTGTCCCCCGCGAGTTCAACTCCATCGCCGTGGACGACGGCATCGCCATGGGCCACGGCGGCATGCTCTACTCCCTGCCCAGCCGCGAGCTCATCGCCGACTCGGTGGAGTACATGGTCAACGCGCACTGCGCCGACGCCCTGGTGTGCGTGTCCAACTGCGACAAGATCACGCCCGGCATGCTGCTGGCCGCGCTGCGCCTGAACATCCCCACGGTGTTCGTCTCGGGCGGTCCCATGGAGGCGGGCAAGGTCACGGTGGTCGACGGCACCGCCACCACCGTCCGCAAACTGGACCTGATCAACCCGATGATCGCCTCGGCCGACGAGAGCGTCTCCCAGGCCGAACTGGACGAGCTGGAGGAGGCCGCCTGCCCCACGTGCGGCTCCTGTTCGGGCATGTTCACCGCCAACTCCATGAACTGCCTCACCGAGGCGATGGGGCTGGCCCTGCCCGGTAACGGCACGGTGCTGGCCACCCACACCGCTCGCCGTGCCCTGTACGAGGACGCCGGTCGCCTGGTCGTGGAGGCGGCCAAGCGTTACTACGACGAGGACGACGAGTCGGTCCTGCCCCTGTCCATCGCCACCCCGGCGGCCTTCGGCAACGCGATGGCCCTGGACGTGGCCATGGGCGGTTCCACCAACACCATCCTGCACCTGCTGGCGGCCGCCACCGAGGCGGGCGTCGACTTCGGCCTGCCCGACATCGACGAGGTCTCCCGCAGGGTTCCGTGTCTGTGCAAGGTCGCCCCGAACACCGACAAGTACCACATCGAGGACGTGCACCGCGCCGGCGGCATCCCCGCCATCCTGGGGGAGCTGGCCCGCGGCGGACTACTGGACACCTCACTGCCCACGGTGCACGGCAAGACGGTCGGTGAGTTCATCGCCGCATGGGACATCTCCTCCGAGACGGTCCTGCCGGAGGCGTTGGAACTGTTCCACGCGGCCCCCGGTGGCAGGCGCACCACCAAGGCGTACTCGCAGAGCACGCGTTGGGACAGCCTGGACACCGACCGGGAGGAGGGATGCATCCGCTCGGTCTCCCACGCCTACACCAAGGACGGCGGCCTGGCGGTGCTCTTCGGCAACCTCGCACCCGACGGCGCGATCGTCAAGACCGCCGGTGTGGAGGAGGAGCTGTGGACCTTCTCCGGCCCCGCCAAGGTCTTCGAATCGCAGGACGACGCGGTCGAGGGCATCCTCAACAAGAAGATCGAACCGGGCGACGTGGTGGTCATCCGCTACGAGGGCCCCAAGGGCGGCCCCGGCATGCAGGAGATGCTGTACCCGACGAGCTTCCTCAAGGGCCGTGGCCTGGGCAAGGCGTGCGCGCTCATCACCGACGGCCGTTTCTCCGGAGGCACGTCGGGACTGTCCATCGGCCACGCCTCACCCGAGGCCGCCGCGGGCGGTGACATCGCCCTGGTGGAGGACGGGGACGTCATCAGCATCGACATCCCCAACCGGAGCATCGCGCTGGAGGTCCCCGAGGACGAACTGGGCACGCGCCGTGAGCGCCTGCTCAAGGAACTGGGCCGGTTCCAGCCGCGTGACCGTCAGCGCCCGGTGACGGCGGCGCTGCGCGCCTACGCCGCCATGGCGACCTCGGCCTCGACGGGCGCGGCCCGCGACGTGTCGCAGATCGAGAAGTAGACCGCGCCCCTCAGGAACAGCATCCGCCCCCGCAGCACCCTCCTCCCGAGGGCGCGGGGGCGGACGCCCTCCCTCCCACCGCCACCGTGGACAGCAGTCGTACGGTGTCGTCGTGCCCCTGCGGGCAGGTCGCCGGATCTCCGGCACGGGCCATCGGACGGGAGAGTTCGAAGGTGTCGCCGCACTCACGGCAGCGGAAGTCGTATCTGGGCATGGGGACAGGATACGTCCCCCCTCCTGGGACGAGGAGTCCTCGAAGGGCCCCTCGTGCGCGGCGGGATCGGGGACGTCCCCGATCCATGTGCCCGACAGGACGAAGGCGGGACCGGGCGGGACGCCCGGTCCCGGTCCCGCCGCCTCAGGCGGCCAGGTGGGCCATGTACGGCTCCCATTGGGGGTCGCCGTGGAGATCGCCGTTGATCAGACGCCAGTGGGGCCCCTTGGGCACCTTGGGGGTGATGCGCAGTTCCCAGCCCAGCTCGTCCAGGAACTTGTCGGCCTTGCGGTGGTTGCATGGTTTGCAGGCCGCCACCACGTTCTCCCACACGTGCGCACCACCACGGCTGCGCGGGATGACGTGGTCGATGGTCTCGGCCTTCTTCCCGCAGTACCCGCAGGTGTTCCTGTCCCGGCGCATGAGCGCCACCCGGGTGAGCGGCACTCTGCGGCTGTACGGGACGCTGATGTAGCGGCGGAGCCTGATGACCGACGGCACGTCGTAGGAACGTGTCGCCGAGTGCAGCAGCGCCCCCGCCTCGTCCTGGTGGATGATCTCCGCCTTCTCCCGCAGAACGAGCAGGATCGCTCTGCGCAGAGGCAGTGTCGTCAATGGTTCGAAGCTGGCGTTGAGCAGCAGCACATGGCGGCGGGCGGTGCCTGGACCACCCTCCCGGCTGCGTCGGGCGCTCATTGTGTCGCCCCAACCGTCGTCTGTGACGGCCGTGTCTCCTCCCCGGCCAGCCGATCGGCCAGCCAGGAGACCTCCCTGTGCACCGATCCGAGGATCGGTGGTTCCGTACGCCTTGCCACACGGACCTCCCGGTGGTCCCGCCGAGTTGCGTCCCGCATCAAGTGTGCGTGGTCGGACCGTCCCGGCGCCACCCCAATTTCCGTCCGGCCGCCGGGAGCCTCCTCCACCACCCCGCGATGCGCCTATTGTGCGCCGACCACCGCCTGTTCCAGGTTGCCGCCGCGCCGGGAACACCGTGTCCAACAGCGGTGGATAGAGTGCGGAACATGCGTGAACTCCGCTATCCCCCGGCCGCACGGCTGGACATCATCGAGAATCTGCACGGCCACATGGTCGATGACCCCTACCGGTGGTTGGAGGAGGAGTCGGCGGAGACCAAGGAGTGGGCGACCGCGCAGGACAGCCTGTACGCCGAGGTCCGCTCGCGCTTCACCACACGTGAGTGGTTCGCCGACCGGATACGTTCCCTGCTGGGCGCCGGGAGCGTGGGGGCACCCGTGTGGCGGGGCGACCGCCGATTCTTCGTCCGCCGCACCGCCGAACAGGAGCACGGTGTGCTCTATGTCCAGGACGGCGACGGCCCCGAACGTGCCCTGGTGGACCCCGGCGCGCTCGATCCCGAGGGCCTGACCACCCTGGACGCCTGGAAGCCCGACCACTCCGGACGCCTGCTCGCCTACCAGCTCTCCGAGGGCGGTGACGAGGAGTCCGTGCTCAGGGTCATGGACGTCGACAGCGGTGACCTGGTGGACGGTCCCATCAGCAGGGTCCGGTACAGCCCGATCGCGTGGTCGCCCGACTCCTCCGCCTTCTACTACGTGCGACGTCTGCCTCCCGAGCAGGTCCCCGAGGGGGAGGAGAGCTACCACCGTCGGGTCTACCTGCACAGACTGGGCGCTCCCACCTCACAGGACGTCATGGTCTTCGGCGAGGGCCGCGACAAGACCGAGTACTTCACCCCGATCATGAGCCGGGACGGACGCTGGTTCGTCCTGCTCTCCAACCGCGGGACCTCGGCGGCCACCGACGCCTGGATCGCCGACCTCTCCGACGGGGACCTGGACCGACCCCGCCTGAGGACGATCCAGGAGAACGTGGACGCCTCCCTGTACCCGTACGTGGAACGCGACGGACGCCTGTACCTTTTCACCGACCGGGAGGCCCCCCGCGGTCGCCTGTGCGTGGCCGACCCCTCCGACCCCGCCTACGAGAACTGGACCACCCTGGTCCCGGAGGAGCCCGACGCGGTCTTGGAGGGGTACGCGATCCTGGACGGGATGGACCGTCCCGAACTACTGGTCTCCCACAGTCGTCACGCGATCAGCGGGATCACCCGACACGACCTGTCCACCGGCGAACGTCTGGGCGAACTCACCATGCCCGGTCTGGGCACCATCGGCGGGGTCGTCGAACGTCCCGAGGGCGGGCACGAGGCCTGGTTCGGCTACACCGACAGCACCCACCCCTCGTCGGTGTACCGTTACGACGCGCTCACGGGCGAGGTGTCGTTGTGGGCCGACGCCCCCGGTGAGATCGACCTGCCGGAGGTGAAGGTGGAACAGGTCGCCTACACCTCCAAGGACGGCACGACCGTGCGCATGCTGGTGGTGTCGCCCCAGGCCCCGGCGGAGGGGCCCCGGCCGACCATCCTGTACGGGTACGGCGGTTTCCGGATCTCCCTGACCCCCGCCTACTCGGCGGTGGCCCTGGCCTGGGTGCGCGCGGGCGGCGTGTACGCCGTCGCCAACCTGCGCGGTGGTCTGGAGGAGGGCGAGGAGTGGCACCAGGCGGGGATGCTCGCCGACAAGCAGAACGTCTTCGACGACTGCGCGGCGGCGGCCGAGCACCTGATCGCCACCGGCGTCACCGACCCCGAGCACCTGTCCGTCATGGGCGGCAGCAACGGCGGGCTGCTGGTGGGCGCCATGGTGACCCAACGTCCGGACCTGTTCACCGCCGCCATCTGTTCGGCCCCGTTGTTGGACATGGTCCGTTACGAGCGGTTCGGGCTGGGCCAGTTGTGGAACGTCGAGTACGGCACCGCTGACGACCCCGAACAGCTGGGGTGGCTCCTGGGCTACTCCCCGTACCACAACGTGCGTGAGGGCACCCGCTACCCGGCGATCCTGTTCAGCGTGTTCGACAACGACACCCGTGTGGACCCGTTGCACGCGCGCAAGCTGTGCGCGCGGATGCAGCACGCCACGTCGGCCCCTGTGGAGGAGAGGCCGATCCTGCTGCGCAGGGAGTCCGACGTCGGCCACAGTTCACGTTCGGTGAGCCGCAGTGTGGCGCTCAACGCCGAACAGCTGGCCTTCCTCGCCCACCACCTGGGGCTCCAGGCGGACTGACGTCCTCGGCCTCCCGGTGCCCGGTCCTCCGGGCACCGGGAGAGCAACGACACAGGGACGACAGCGTGTTCGACCTGCGGGTGTTGAGACAATCGAGGATGTCCCACCCCCCAGGAGAGCAGCGCGAGAGGATTCCGGAGTGACACAGACCGAGGCCGGACCCGTCGGTACCGGTGCGGAGCCCCGACGTCACGTGCACCTGGCCCAGGTCCGCTATGCCGACCTCGACCCGCAGCACCACGTCAACAACGTGCGGATGCTGACCTACCTGGAGGACGCTAGGATCTCGTTCCTGCGCTACGCGGGGGTCTACGACGGCGAGGAGGTCTTCGGAGCCACGGTCGTGGCCCGTCAGGAGGCCGACTACGTGGCGCCCCTGCTGCCCAGATCGGAGCCCGTGCGCGTGGAACTGTGGGTGACCGAGGTGCGCAACGCCAGCTTCACCCTGGCCTACGAGATCCTCGACGACACCAAGGTGTACCTGCGGGCCAGGACGGTGATGGTCGGCTTCGACGTGCCGACGCAGAGCGCCCGGCGGCTCAACGCCGCCGAGCGCGCACTGCTCGCCGAGTACTCCTGAGTTCCCCCCGGCCCGCGGAACGGTTCCGCCCCGTCATCTCAGGGAGATGGTGACGCTCTCGCCGTCGTCGTCCTCGTCCTTGGAGGAGGAGACCGACACCCGTGTCGGGTTCGACACCCGGGGGGCCTGCGCCTCCTCCGGGACGTTCACCATGCTGTGCGCGGCCATGACCATGTACTCCCACAGCGGCCGCTCCAGTTCCTCGGGCAGTGCGAGGGAGTCCACCGCGTCGCGCATGTGCTTGAGCCACAGGTCGCGCTCGTCGGCGCCGATGCGGAAGGGGACGTGCCGCATCCGCAGTCGGGGGTGTCCCCTGGTCTCGTTGTAGGTGCGCGGGCCGCCCCAGTACTGGATGAGGAACAGGCGCAGGCGCTCCTCGGCGGGACCGAGGTCCTCCTCGGGATACATCGGCCGCAGGACGGGGTCCTCGGCCACCCCCTCGTAGAAACGGCGGGTCAGGCGGACGAAGGCCTCCTCACCGCCCACGGCCTCATAGAACGTCTTCTTGCGCACGGGCTCATCACCCGCGCTCGGCTGGGAATCACGCTCGGCAGTCATCGCCCCCAGGGTATGCCACGTCCCCGAACTCACAAGTGGACCGCGCGACCAGGGGTGCCCGGTCCCCGCCCCCGCACCGGAGCGGGTCTCGTGGCGGCCGTGAGGGTCCGTCGTTCCCAGAGAGCGGCGAAGCCCGTGGTCGGAACGGAGTTCCGACCACGGGCTCGGCACACCGGACGGGACCGGTCGGACCGGTCCCGTCCGGTGCCGCTCAGTCGCGGGTGAGCTTGCGGTAGGTGACCGCGTGCGGACGCGCGGCCTCAGGTCCCAGACGCTCGATCTTGTTCTGCTCGTAGGCGTCGAAGTTGCCCTCGAACCAGTACCAGGAGGCGTCGCCCTCCCACGCGAGGATGTGCGTGGCGACGCGGTCCAGGAACCAGCGGTCGTGGGAGGTGATCACGGCGCAGCCGGGGAAGTCCAGGAGCGCGTTCTCCAGGGAGCCGAGGGTCTCCACGTCCAGGTCGTTGGTGGGCTCGTCCAGCAACAGCAGGTTGCCGCCCTGCTTGAGAGTCAGCGCCAGGTTCACCCGGTTGCGCTCTCCACCGGAGAGCACGCCGGAGGGCTTCTGCTGGTCCGACCCCTTGAAGCCGAACGCCGCGACGTAGGCACGGCTGGGGATCTCGACCTTGCCGACCTCGATGAAGTTCTCGCCGTCGGAGATCGTCTCCCACACGTTCTTGCTGTCGTCGATGCGTCCCCGGTACTGGTCGACGTAGGAGATCTTGACGGTGTCACCGATACGGATGTCCCCCTTGTCGGGGGTCTCCTCACCGACGATCATCTTGAACAGCGTCGTCTTACCGACACCGTTGGGACCGATGACACCGACGATGCCGTTGGGCGGGAGCGAGAAGCTGAGGTCCTCGATGAGCACGCGGTCACCGAAGCCCTTGGTGAGGTTCTTGACCTCCACCACGGTGCCTCCCAGGCGCGGACCCGGCGGGATCTGGATCTCCTCGAAGTCCAGCTTGCGGGTCTTGTCCGCCTCGGCGGCCATCTCCTCGTAACGCTGGAGGCGGGCCTTGCTCTTGGTCTGACGGGCCTTGGCGTTGGAGCGGACCCATTCCAACTCTTCCTTGATCCGCTTGGCGCGCTTGGCGTCCTTTTGCCCCTCGACCTTCAGACGGGCCTGCTTGGTCTCCAGGTAGGTGCTGTAGTTGCCCTCGTAGGGGTAGAACTGTCCCCGGTCCAGCTCCAGGATCCACGTGGCCACGTGGTCGAGGAAGTACCTGTCGTGTGTGATCGCGACGATGGTGCCGGGGTACTTGGCCAGATGCTGCTCCAGCCAGTTCACGCTCTCGGCGTCCAGGTGGTTGGTGGGCTCGTCGAGCAGCAGCAGGTCGGGCTGTTCCAGCAGCAGCCTGCACAGGGCGACGCGGCGCTTCTCACCACCGGAGAGCTGGGTGACGGAGGCGTCGCCGGGAGGGCAGCGCAAGGCGTCCATCGCCTGTTCCAGCTGACTGTCCAGGTCCCAGGCGTTGCGGTGGTCGAGCTGCTCCTGAAGTTTGCCCATCTCCTCGAGCAGGTCGTCGGAGTAGTCCGTCGCCATCTGCTCGGCGATCTGGTTGAAGCGGTCGAGCATCGCCTTGGTCTCGGCGACGCCCTCCTGCACGTTCTCCAGAACGGTCTTGTCCGGATCGAGCTGGGGTTCCTGCGCGAGCAGCCCGACGGTGAAACCGGGCATGAGCCGCGCTTCGCCGTTGGACGGCTGCTCGATGCCGGCCATGATCTTGAGAAGCGTCGACTTACCCGCACCGTTGGGGCCCACGACGCCGATCTTGGCTCCGGGCAGGAACGACCCCGAAACGTTGTCCAGGACGACTTTGTCACCGTGCGCCTTGCGCACGTTGTTCATGGTGTAGATGTACTCCGGCATGTCTCCCAGCCTAGGCCGTCGGGGGGCGTGCCCCCGCCACGAGTGGACACTCTCCGTACCCGCGGACCGGGAACGTCCGGGCCCGCCGGCGGCACCCCGGCGGGCCCGGCGAGACGGCGGGCGGCGACCCTCGGTGCCGTGACCGCCGTCCCACCCTCACGCCTGGGGATACCTGCTCCTCTCCCTCAGCCATCGGGGGGTGAACTCTCGCCACCGCTCCACCGGCAGCCCCCAGGCCAGGGCCCTGCTCATCAGCACCGCCATGGAGTACCCCGGATCGGCGGTCAGGGCGACGTCCAAAGCCGCGGCGGCGAGGGGCTCGTCACCACGTTGCCAGGCCGCGACCGCCAACAGGGAGGCCGGCGCCGCCCGTTGGTGTCGGGGCAGGTGGCGGGTGAGGCGCCCCCACAGTCGATGGTGCACGGGTGCGTCCTCCGCGGTGATGCGCGCCCACATCTCGTCGCGCACACGGGTCTGGGTGAGGTACGTGCCCAACCAGGCCAACTCCTGGTGGTCGGTGATCACCCGGCCCGCCCGTTCGGCCCGTACCGCGCCCAGGGCCGCGGTCAGGCCCCGGTCGACGAGGGCTCCCCCCATCCCCTGCTCCAGCAGTTCCCGGGCGCGCGCCTCCGCCCTTTGCGCGGCCGTGTCCATGGCCGCGCGCTCGTCGCCTTCCACGGGGCGAAGGACTGCCCGTACCCGCGCGAGGTCGGACTCGGCCGTAGGGAGGGGCCGGATGGGAGCGATCCCGTTCAGGACCGCTTTGGCCGGGACGGTGGAGCTGTCGACGTTGATCACGGTCCCCTCGACCGGGCAGCAGTCGGGCCTTCGACAGGTGTAGGACCAGTACCGACCGTCGGTGACGCGCAGGGCGTCGATGACGTTCAGATCGCGCTCACGGGCGGCGGACAGGATCCGGTCGACGTGGGGGGTGACCTGTGCGGGCGGGCCATAGGCGACGACCACCACCGCGGTGCAGCCCTCGTCCGCGGCCATGTCGATGGGAACGAGGGTGGGGCGGGACCGATCCCCTGCCGCGTTCAGTCGGTCGAGGTCACCGCGGAACGCGGAGTGCACCCCCTTGCCTCGCACGGAGAGGACCACGATCCCGGGGTCGGGGGGTTCGCCCACGAGGTAGGGCAGAGTGGCGATGACGTCGGTGGGGTCGGTGAGGGTGAGGGCGGGGACCGTCGCGGGCGCGTGCTCCACGGCCGGGGGGCCGGAGGCTCGGGGGGCGGGGACGGCGGGAGCGGGTCCGCTGTCCGGGGCCTGCGCTGTGGAGGGGTCGTCGGGGGTCGGATCGCGGGGGGTGTCGTCGGGGGTGGAGGCGGAGCGATGCGGCTGGTCGAAGTGCATGTCTTCACGGTGGGTGATGCGCCGGTCTCGCGCAATGGTCACCGTGGAGCTGTGGAAAACCGGACCGGGTCGTGGGTCCGCGGTCAGGGGATCTGGTCGCGGGGGTTCCTGGGACCGACACGGTCGGGGGACGTTCCCTCTCGTGCCTCGGGGATCTTTCCCTCCGTACCGGGTCGTCCGGCGGGCAGACACACACGATTGCGGCCCGTCTCCTTGGCCCGGTACAGCGCCAGGTCGGCGGCGGTGAGCAGTTCCACCAGGTCGTTGCCGTGCTCGCCGATGACGGCCACCCCGACCGAGACGGTGATGGACACCGGTACGTCGCCCACCGCGATCTCCATGTCGCCCACCTGGGAGCGCAGACGTTCGGCGGCCCGCCAGGCCTCCGTGGTGTCGGAGCCTGGAAGCAGGACCACGAACTCCTCGCCGCCGAAGCGACCGAGCAGGTCGGACTGGCGCAACTGCTGGGCGATGGTGGTGGCCACCCCCAGCAGCACCTGGTCTCCGAACAGGTGCCCGTGGTTGTCGTTGACCCGCTTGAAGTGGTCGATGTCGAGGATCAGCACCGCCGCCTGTCCCCGCTCGGAGCGGGCCCTGGCGACCTCCACCGCCGCCTCCTGCTCCCAGGTGGAGGCGTTGAGCAGCCCCGTCTTGGGGTCCGTGCGCGCCGCCGCCTGCAACTGGTTGTACAGCAGGCTGCGCTGCAACAACAGCACAGGGGGGACCGCGATGACCAGCAGGAGGAGCGAGATGTTGGCGAGCACCGCGACGGTGACGCCCACACATAATTCGACGGCGTCCAGCATGAAGGCCTCCCGATCCCACATGGGACGGAAGCTCTCTCCCGGACCGTTGCTCATCCGTGCGGCCAGCACGACGAAGAGGGTGTTGAGGACCGTGAACCCCGAGCAGCACAGCAGCGCCCCGAGCACCCCCGAGACGGTGGTCAGGCTCTCGTGGGCGCCGGAGGTCCCGGCCAGTCCCGCCACCAGGCCGTCGCCCCGGACCCCGTGCCAGGCCACCGAGGCGAGGAAACCCGACAGCGCGACGGCGATCGTGTTGAACACCCTCCGATGCACCAACGCCCGGCGGGAACGCAGCTGCATCATCATGAAGACGGGGACCGGAAGCAGCAGGGCGTACACGGGCGGCAGCAGGAGTATGGCGGGGAACCACCAGGCGCCCAGCAGGTCGCGGGACACCCCGGCGGGAAGGCCCAGTCGTCGGATCGCCTCGACACCGCAGGCTGCGCACAGTACGAGGGCCGCGAAGGTGCCGGCGTCCCGCCAGGTGGGGGTGTACAGGGCGACGGCCATCCCGAACAGGAACAACGTGAGGGCCAGCAGCAGGCCCATGTAGACGATCAGACGACGAGGTTGCTGTAGGAAGGGCCAACGCACCTGTTCCTCGTCAGGTGGTGGCCCCCCGACCCTCGCCGGCTTCTCCGAGATGCTCACTGCCCCGCCCTCCCTCCTTGCTCGGCCTTGGCCACCGGGTCCCTCCACCCACCCGTGGCGGGTCCGGTCCCCGATGGTCCTCCATTTCGACGGCCCGCGTTCGCCCCGCGTTCCCTTACGGTGCCACTCGGTCACGACGATTGGGTACCTGTGACTCCGAAAAGTTGTTCGGTGCGTGGCACCATCGTTACCGGAGTGAGTTTACCTTACGTTGAGTAATAAATTAATTGCTTAATGTACATAACACGTGAGCAACATCCGCGTGGTCCGGAAGGTCGGTTCTGCGAGGGTTGGCCTCCACAACGTTTTGGTGCATCCTTCCGTAGGGGCCTACGACGGTAGCCACTCAGTGGCACAGGGTGTCGACCGCCTGACCTCCTGGCCGTCCCGGTGCCCGGCAGCACTCAACACGAAGGAGCACGACATGTCCATGCCCATCCAGTGGATCTAAACCCGACAGAGCCCGGGGGCGGGCGGCGCAGCGCCGCCCGCCCCCGGGTGGTCGGACGGGGGACCTCCGGCATCGCGTCCGCCGTCGTCCCCCACCGCCGGACATCGTCCGCTCACTCCTTCGCCCTGGCGACCTCGTAGGCCACCCGGAAAGCCCGGTACCTGGCCAGTTCCGCCTCCATCGGCTCCACCACGCGCAGACCGGCGATCTCACGGACCCGGGCCTGGGCCGTTCTCTCCACGTCCTCACGGCGTTGGACCGCCGCGACCTCCACAAGGTTTCCGCACCCCACCCCCGTCAGCCACCCCACCAGCAGGGCCGCGGCCACCACGGCCCCGGAGTAGAGGGCGAACATCGGGTCGTCGAAGGCGCGCATTCCGGTGATGCCGCCGCCGAGCCAGCTCACCAGGGACACGACCGTCCAGGCCAGGCCCACACCCGCGACCGTGAGCAGGGCGTACTGCGCGGCGCGGGCGACCCGCCACCACGACGGACTCAGATCGGGATCCCCGACCGCCGCGGTGACGGCCTCCCCCAGCTCGGCGGGGAGTTCGGGCACCGCACCACGCGCCGCGGCACGCAGCCGTCGGCGCCAGGGCGTCGGCATCCCCTCCGAGACCGCGTCGGCGGCCTCGCCCAGAGCGGTCTCCAGTTCGGCCTCGTGCGCGTCCACCGGACCGCTCACGCCGTCCTCCCCCGCCCGATGCAGGAAGTCGAGCTGGACCGCCGCGAGCGGGTCCTTGCGCAACCGCACCGCCCGACGCGCCACCGGCCAGCCGACCTGGCGTTTGCCCCTCCGGACGTCGTTGGTCTCGGTGACGTCGGCGACCGCGGAGACCCCGGCGGCGCCGGCCAGGCCCTCCTGGATACGGGTACGCACCTCGGCGGGGACCGTCGCGGGGATCTCGCCCTCCCCGTAGAACTCGCCGAAGGGCTCGATCACCTGCTCCAGGTCAGCGGCCAGCCGGTCCACCAGGGCGCGTCGCTCACGCACCGTCTCGGCGAGGAACCCGCGCAGCTCGGCGATGCCCTGGCCGGTGACCGTGGAGGTGGTGAGCACCCGCGGATGGACGCCCGACTCCGACTCCAACAGGCGACGCAGGTCGGTGAGCAACTCCTCCAGCTCGTCGGGTTCGACCTTGTCGACCTGGTTGAGGACGGCGACCGTGACCGCGCCGTGCCCGGCCATCTGGGCGAGGTAGCGGTGGTGCACCGCGGCGTCGGCGTACTTTTGCGGGTCGAGCACCCACACGAGCAGGTCGACCGAACCGATGAGGCGGTCCGCCTCGGCGGTGTGCATGCTGCGGACGGAGTCGTGGTCGGGCAGGTCGAGCAGGACCAGACCGGTCAGCTCCGAGTCGCTCGTGTCCAGGACGCTGGTGCGTGAGTGCCGGTAGCGGGTGGGGACCCCGAGCCATCCCAACAGGGCGTCGGCCCCCTCGTGCCCCCAGACGCAGGCGTGCGCCTTGGAGGTGGTGGGTCGGGTGACGCCCGTCTGGGACAGCTGTAGGCCGCACAAGGCGTTGAACAGCGAGGACTTTCCGCTTCCGGTGCCTCCGGCCAGGGCGACCACGGTGTGCTCGCCGGACAGGCGCAACCGCGCGCCCGCGTGGTCGAGCAGCTGCGCGGCCCGGGCGGTGAGCTCTTCGGGCAGGTCCTCCCGACCCAGCTCGGTGAGGGTGGCCAGCGAATCGAGGCGCTCGATCAGCTCGGCACGGGTGATGGTCCGCGTGGGTCGCCAGTCGTCGTGGGTGGTGGGGCGGTACTCCTCGTCCTCCCCGAGGTCGCTCGCGACCGTGTCCGAGCCCACCGCCCGGAAGGCCCCCGAGACGGCGGAGGGGCCGGGGACACGGCGGGGCAGCGGTTCGGGCTCCTCCCGCTCCTCGCCGGGCCTTCCGGCGTCGGCTTCGGCGGAAGCGGGCGAGGAGTCCTGCCTGTGGCGTCCGGTGTCCGGCGCCGGTCGACCGGGGGCCTGCCGGTCGACCGGCTTCTCGTCGGAGGTCGTGTCGGCCGCGGGCTCCTGCGACCGGGCCACGGCCGGAAAGGCGCCGGTGCTGCGCCCGGCGATCCGGGCGTCGTCGGCGGCCTCGGTGAGGCTGCCCACCCATCCGGCGAGACCGTCGGGGTCCTCCTGGTCGGTGCCACCGGCACGGCGGAGGCCTTCTCTCTCCGTGTTGGAGGGACGTGCGTGACGTCCGGAGCGCCGTGAGGGCGCGGGAGGGACGCCCCTGCCACCGGGAGCGGCGGCGCCGGACGGGTCCGGGTAGCTCGCTATGCCGTCGTAGGCGGGTTCCTCGGTGTCCGCCGCGGACACGGTGTGCTCGGGGTGCTCGGGGACCGGCATGGTGTACCCACGCCACGGCCCGCCCTCGGGACGCGTACGGCCACGGGTGTGCTCGTCGTTCCGGACGCCGGACTCCGGCTGTCCGCTCTCGCGGTCCACGCCGTCGGCGCCGGGGGGCGCGCCGGACTCCCCATGCGCCTGCGCGGGGTTCCACTGAGTCGTCATCGGGTGTGCGGGGCGCACGCCCCCCGCCTTCACGCGGGAGGGAAGGCCCCTGCCTCCTTCTGCATGCTGTAGCCATGGCCGTCCGCCCGCTGCGGCAGGCGCGGATTCTTCCCTGAGGCCCCGACCGGGCGGTACGAGGTGTGGCGTGGTGAGTCCCGACCCCGCACGTGTCGCCGGGCGGCGCGTCGACGCGTCCCGGTGACGGCCCGGCCGTCCCCGCGGTCGGCCTGGAGGATGTGGCGGCCCCCGCGTCTCACCGCGCGGCCGGTGGACATCGTCGCAACGGTGCTCCCCGACCAGGGGGGACGCGTGTGCCGCAGTGCGGCGCCGTGGGCGTTCGGGGACGCACACGGGCACCGCGACAGGCGCGGGCGGTCCTCGCCCTTCACGGCGGACGCCGTCGACACGGGTTCGGGGACGGAGCGCCGGGAGGGCACGCCCTGGTGGGCCGTCGGTCCCCTGTGGAGCGTAGCCAACGGGTCACCTCCCCTGGACGTCGACTGGTATCGGTAACGGCGGGCCCCGCCACGGGGGACGAGGCCCCGGCCCACGTACGGAGGAGCCGTTACTTCGCGATCTCAAGGTTGTACGTGGCCTGGTAGAGCTGGACCGCGCTGTCCTCGGACGGGATCCCGGCGGCGGCCAGGGCGCTGTCGAAGGGCACGCGCTCACGCTCGAGCAGCCCCAGGATGCGCTTGCCCAGATCGTCCCGCGCGGCCCCGCCGATACTACGCAGTGACTGGGCACCGAACAGTCCCTTGAGCAGGCGTTGGGGCGAGGGACCGGAGCTCTCGGCCGCGTGGGCGCCGCCTCCCGAACGGGACCGTTCGTATCCGAGCAGGTCGATGATCAGGACGAGGGCGACCACGTCGTGGTCGAAGGTGACGAAGCGTGCCACGGAGCGTTTGGTGGCCCCGCTGGCGGTGGTCATCTCGGCGACCCCACGCTGCCACTCGGCGATCTCCTGGCGGATCTGCTGCGCCAGCAGGCCGGTACCGGGCTGGTTGAGGGCCTTGGCCGCCAGTTCGCCCGCCCCCGGGATCTCCCTCCACCTCTGTTCGACCTCGTCGCCGGCGCGCTCGCAACTGGAGACCACCAGGGCCTCCAGGGCCTCGCGGATGGCGCGCTCCAGCGCACCGACCCGCTGGCTGCGCTCGGCCTGTTCCACACGTCCACCCCTGCGGGCCCGCCTACCGCGCATGCGCAGGCTCTTGGCCAGTTCTCCCCCGGCCGTCACCTCCTGCCATCGCGCCAGCAGCGATCCACGCAGCAGGGAGCCGTCGCCCAGACCGGTCTCGATGCGGTGACGGGCGGTGGCGTAGGCGTCGTCCACCGCGGTGGCCAGGATGCGGCCGGTCTCGATCTGCGATTCCACCTGGCGGGCCAGTTCGGGCACCCGGGTACGGAAGCTCTCGATGACACCGACGAAGGTCCGGCGAGAGACGCGGTCGCGTTGCTCGCTCTCGCCCGCGACCTCGGCCAGGTAGTCGCGGACGTGGTCGGCGACGTTGGAGGTGAAGCGCCCTCCCCGGATCTGGTCGGTCTCGGGGATGGCGAAGCGGGCGGCCGTCCCCAGCCCGTTGGCCTCCAACATGGCCCCGAAGTGGTCCAGCAGCTGACGCCGTCCCCGCCGTGGCACCCGGGAGAGCACCACGGCCAGGGAGGTGTCGCGGTCGCGGGCGACCTGGAGGAACTCCCACACGCGCGCGTCGGCGTAACGGGTGCTGGTGGTGACGAACACCCACAGGTCGGCGGCGTCGAGGAACTTGGCCGCGAACTCGTGGTGGGCCGCGACGGCGGAGTCGACGTCGGGTGTGTCGAGCAGGGCCACGCCCTGGGGCATGGCCTCGGTGGCGGCCAGCACCAGCATGCCGTCCTTGCCGGGCATCGCCAGTCCCTGCTGACGCACACGGGGCAGGGACGGGATGAACGACGACTCACCGAACCAGTCGACGTCGGCGGGGTTGCAGGCCAGCACGGGACTGTTGGTGGTGGGACGACGCACGCCCGTGGTGGTGACCTGCTCCCCGACCAGGCTGTTGACCAGGGTGGACTTACCCGCCCCGGTGGACCCGGCGACCGCGATGAGCAGCGGGATGTCGGGGCGGCGCACACGAGGAAGGACGTAGTCGGAGAGCTGGGCGAGCACGTCGGCCTGGAGGGTGCGTCCCTCCTCCGCGCCGGGCAGGGCTTCGGCGAACTCCAGATCCCGGATCTGCCTGCGCAGCGTCTCCAGAACCTGTTCGAAACGGTTGTCGTCGGGGACGGGCGCCCGGTCCTCGGTCGGGCTCGCCGGGGTCGGCGCCAGGGGCCCTTGGAGGAAATCGGATCCCGATCGGGACGCGGTCCCCGGATCTTGGGCGGGCTGGTCGGAGGTGGCGGCCGGTCCGGTTCCGAACCGGTCCCGGGCACCGGAACCTGTGGTTCCCGGTACTGCCGACGGCCGGGTCATGATCGGTGTGCCCTCCTCATCGGTGCTGACGGTCGCCCGCCGCGTGAACGACGTGTGCCGCGGGCGGCCGGCTCATTGGAGATCGCGCCCGGTCACCAGTCGACGGGTCTCGAACTGGGTTCCCGTGTGCAGTATGTCAAGCTCCCGCGCTGTTTTGACCACTTCTCCGATGATCACCACCGCAGGGGGCCGCACTTCGGCCGACCGGGCCGACGCGGCGATGGTGGACAGCGTACCCGTGACCGTCCGCTGCCCCGGCAGTGTGGCCTCCTGCACCACCGCGACGGGGGTGTCGGCGGAGCGTCCGTGGGAGACGAGGGCGTCGGCGACGGCCTCGAGGTGCCCCACTCCCATGAGGACAACGACGGTACCTCCCGCGCGGGCCAGTCCCGCCCAGTCGACCGTGGAACGCTCGTCCCCCGGCGGAACGTGCGCGGACACGATGTGCACGTCCTGGGCCACGCCTCGGTGCGTGGCGGGGATGCCCGCGCCGGCGGGAGCGGCCAGCGCGCTGGTCACGCCGGGGACGGCGATGACGGGGACCCCGGCGGCGACGCAGGCCGCCGCCTCCTCCCCACCGCGACCGAACAGGAAGGAGTCTCCGCCCTTGAGGCGCACGACGAACCTGCCCCGGCGGGCCCGGTCGATCAGGACGGCGTTGATGTCCTCCTGGCTCATGGAGCGGCCGTGGGGGATCTTGGCCGCGTCGATGATCTCGACGTCGGGGGGAAGCCCGTCCAACAGGGAGGTGGGGGCGAGGCGGTCGACCACCACCACGTCGGCCTGGGAGAGCAGCTGCCGCCCCCGGACGGTGATCAGCCCCGGATCGCCGGGCCCGCCCCCGACCAGGGCGACACCGTTGAGACGTTCGCGCCCACGACGGGCGTCGAGCGTTCCGTCGGCGAGCCCGTCGACGACGGCGTCGCGCAGCCCCGCGGCGCGCCGGGGATCGCCCGAGGCGACGACCCCCACCGTGATCCCGCCCGCCGTGCCGCTGGCGGGCGTCCAGGCGGAGGAGGCGTGTCTGTCGTCGGCGCGCACACACCACACGCGTGCGCCCTCGGCCTCCTCGGCGACGGCGGCGTTGACCTCCGGGTCGTCGGTGGCGGTGTGCACGAGCCAGTAGGCGGGGGCCTGGGATCCGGCCACGTCACCGGGCGCGTAGGGACGCCGATGCCAGGTCAAACGCCCGGCCGAGGCGAGGTCCTCCAGCGCCGCGGACACCGTGGGAGAGACGAGGGTGACCCGTGCGCCGGCGTCGAGCAGGACGGGGATCCGGCGTTGGGCGACCCTGCCCCCGCCGACGACGAGAACATCACGGTCCTGCATGCGCAGACCAAGGAGATAGGTCACGGGCGCACCCCTTCGGTCGTCCGTAGCGTCCCCGGCGGCGGTGGCGGGGTGAGGGTGTCAAGGCATGCCGACGTCCGGTGGTGTCGGCGGTCGCTCCAGAGTACGCCGTCGGGCGGGTGTCGCCGTACGGTGGCCCGGCCCACGCCGGGACCGGTGACGCTCAGGGCCGGTCCACGTGGACCGGAGAGGTCGTCAGCGTGCGGTGGACACCCCCGCGTCGTCGAAGGTGGCGACGTCGCGCAGGACACGGGCCGCGCCCTGGAGCAGGGGCAGCGCCAGCAGCGCCCCGGTCCCCTCTCCCAGTCGCATCTCCAGGTCGACCAGGGGACGCAGACCCAGGTGCTCCAGGACCAGGCCGTGTCCGGGTTCGCTGGAGCGGTGCCCCGCGAAGCAGGCACCGACGGACTCCGGGGAGATCGCGGCCGCGACCAGGGCGGCCGCCCCCGCGGTGACCCCGTCCAGCAGGACGGGTACCCGCAGCGCGGCACCGCCGAGGACGAATCCGACCAGGGCGGCGTGTTCCAGCCCTCCCAGAGCGGCCAGGGTCCCGATCGGGTCGTCCGGATCGACCGGGTTCGCCGCCAGGGCCCTTCGCACCACGTCGACCTTGTGCGCGTACATGTCGTCGTCCACACCGGTGCCCCGGCCGGTCGCGTGAGCGGGGTCGGCTCCGGTGAAGGCGCACACCAGCGCGGCCGCCGGGGTGGTGTTGGCGATGCCCATGTCCCCGGTGACCAGGCAGCGGTTCCCCGCCGCGACCAGGTCGCGGGCGACCTCGATACCGCCTTCCAACGCCTGGAGTGCCTGTTCGCGGCCGAGTGCGGGGCCCTGTGTGAAGTCGGCGGTGCCGCGCGCGACCTTGCGGCCCACCAGGCCCGGGGCCGGGGGCAGGTCACCGGCCACGCCGACGTCGACCACGGTGACCTCGGCACCGACCTGGGCGGCGAAGGCGTTGACGACCGCGCCGCCCGACAGGAAGTTGCGCACCATCTGCGCGGTGACCTCCTGGGGCCAGGCCGTCACACCTTGGGCGTGGACCCCGTGGTCGCCGGCGAACACCGCGACGGCGGCGGGTTCGGGCATGGGCGGGGGACACTCACCGGCGAGTCCGGCGAGCCGGGCCGAGACCTCCTCCAGGACTCCGAGGGAGCCGGGGGGTTTGGTCATCCGGTCCTGCCGGGCCCTGGCCTGTTCCACCGCGCGGGTGTCCAGCGCTCCGATGGCGGTGATGGTCTCCTCCAGCAGACTCGTGGGCTCCTGGCCGGGCAGTCCTCGGCGACCGTAGCGGTCATGGTGCACCGTCCAGGACAGGGGGCGTTCCCGGGCCCGGGCGGAGAGGCCGGGTTCGGGGTCGGCGGGGAACTCCTCGACGTGACCGACGCACAGGTAGGCGACCACGTCCAGGTGGGAGGGGAGTTCGAGGGCGTCGGCGAGATCGCGCCCGTCGACGGAGGTGATCCGGCCCACGCCCAGGCCCTCGGCGCGCGCGGCGAGCCAGAGGTTCTCCACCGCGAGCGCCGCGGAGTGGGACGCGGCGGCGGGTCCGGCGTGGCGACCCGGGGTGCTCCACCCCCCGCGGGTGGGATCGACGGTGACGACGATGTTGAGCGGCGCCTCGAGGATCGCCCGGACCTCGAAGGCCGGGTCGAGGGGACCTCCTCCGGACGGGGCCCGGACGCGGTCCTGGAGGCCGCCTCCGACGAGGTCGCCGACGCGTGCGCGCACCCGGGGATCGTTGACCACGAGGAAGTCCCAGGGCTGGGAGCGCCCGGCCCTGGGCGCCTGGTGGGCGGCCTCCAGGACGCGGGTGAGCACGTCGTGGGGGACCTCCTCGGAGCGGAAACCCGTCAGGACGTCGCGACTTTCACGCATGGCCCGGTAGACGGCGGCGCGTTCGGCCTCGCCGTAGGAGTGGTCGGGCCGGATCCCGCCCCCGAGGGGGGAGGCCGCGGACGCGGCCTCGGAGCCCGCGCCGGGTGGCACCGGCGCCCCCCGGTCAGCGGAGCGCGGTTCGGCGCGAGGCGCCGCTGCGTGGTGTGCGTGCATGTCCTGCTCTGCTCCGGCGGTCGCGGAACGGGGATCCGCGCCTCTGTGGTCGGTGCCCGCCGACGCCGCGTCGGGAGCGGTCCCCGGCGCCTCGGGGACGTCCTCGGCGGGCGCGTCATGGGCGGAGGGGGGCCCGGGTTCCACCGGGGAGGGGTCTTGCCCCGGCGTGGGGTCACCCGGGGGCGGGGAGTCGGTCCGTCTCCGGAACGGGTTGGCCGACGTGTCCTGCGCACGAGGCTGCCTGACCTCGGTACCGCGTCCGCTCTCGGGCAGGCCGTCGAGCAGACCTCCGAGGTAGGGCTGCTCGCCGGGGACGGTGCCGTCGTCGTGCCCACGGAAGGGTCGGTGTCCGTTCCCCTCGGCACGCCGGACGTCCTCGCGGTCATCCTTGCTCATGCTCACTCTCCCGAAAGAGGTGTCTGGACAGGCCCGTGTGGTCTGGTTCGCCTGGTCAAGCGTAGTCCGTGGTCCTCATGAGGTTCACACGGCTCCCGCGACTGCGGGGCCCGGCCCTTCCGAGGACGCCCCTCATTCCCTTCGCCCGTCCTCCACCGTGCCGGCGGCCGAACGGGTCCGGGGAAGGCCGGTGAGGGTCCGTCGCCCCGCGTCCGGGGGGCCCATCGACCGGGTCGTCGGAAAGGCGGGCGCCCGACCGGAGAGCGGACGTATCGTGAGCGCAACCGGCCCGAGGGGGAAGGCGTGACCAGCATCCAGGGCAGACCGATCCTGCCGTCCGTGATCCTACAGACCGAGCGCCTGCGGCTGCGCGCGTTCGTCGAGGGCGACATCGACGACGTGTACGCCTCCTGTACCGACGCCGAACTCCAGCGTTGGATCCCCCTCCCCTCTCCGGGCGCGGTCTACACCCGTGAGGACGCCCGTATGTGGTGCCGCGAACTCGCTCCGGGCATACGCATCGGCGGCGAGGGACAGCAGTGGGCCATGGTGAAGCGCGGCAGCGGACGACTCGTGGGTTCGGTGGGGCTGGTCCGCATCGTGTGGCCGGCGATGACGACCGAGATCGGCTACTGGGTCTCACCGTGGGGCCGCGGCCACGGGTACGCGACCGAGGCCGCCATCGCGGTCTCCCGCTGGGCGATCGAGTACGGCTTCCTGCGGGTGGAGCTCAAGGCGGCCACGGGCAACACCGGGTCGCGTCGGGTCGCGGAGCGGGCCGGGTTCACCTTCGAGGGCGTCGAACGCAGCGCGATGCCGCTGCACGAGGGTCGGGCCGACCTGGCCGTCTACAGCCTTCTGCCCGGTGACCTGGCCTGATCCGACGTCCCGCTCCCTCAGCCCCCGACCCGGGAGAGCATCCACGTGCCGGTCGCCGTGTCGTGGCGCAGTTCGTAGACCCCCTGCGAACGCGCCGTACCGGCCTCCACCCTCCAGTGCCGACGTTCGGGCGCCTGGGACTCGCGCGCGGGCGACCAGTCCATGCGCAAAGTGACCCAGTGTTCGAGGATCCTGCGCACCCCGTACACCCTGCCCTCCCACGTGAACCGGGTCGGCCGCCCGTCGTCCTCCACGACGGTGACCTGCACCCCGTAATCCCGCCCCACGACACTTCCCCTCAGCATCATCCGCCTCCTGAACAGTCCGGTACACACCGGCGGGACGCCCACCCGCGGGGAAGAAGCGAACAGGCGTTCGAACTCCGGTCTCACTCTAGCGAAGAAAAGCACCTCGGGGGAACCGTTTCGGTACCGAGGGCATCACCCCCGATGACCAGGGATCGCCCCATGCCACGTGTTCACCGGTATGAGTACGCTGAGGGGCGAATTCCACGATCTCCTACGAGGGACCCCCAACTGTGACGTCGAACGGCCATCAGAGCGGCAGACCCCTGCGTACGGGGGACCCGCGCGAACTCGACGGTTACCGCATCGTGAGTCGTCTGGGGCGGGGCGGCATGGGCACCGTCTACCTGGCCAAGGACGCCTCCGACCGATCCGTCGCGATCAAACTCATCCATCCCGACCTGGCCGATGACGAGTCCTTCCGGCTCCGCTTCGCCCGTGAGGTCGAGGCGGCCCGCCGGGTGGCCCGCTTCTCCACCGCCGGGGTGATCGACGCTCGACTGGAGGGCGAACCCCTCTTCATCGTCTCGGAGTACGTCCCCGGCCCGAATCTGCACGAGGCCGTCCGCGCGGGCGGCCCCATGGCGGGCGGCACCCTGGAAAGCCTGGCCATGGGCGTGGCCGCGGCCCTGACCGCCATCCACGGTTCCGGGGTGATCCACCGCGACCTCAAACCCGCCAACGTGCTGCTGTCCCCGGTCGGCCCCAAGGTCATCGACTTCGGTATCGCCCGGGCCCTGGACGACCCCGGCGGCGCCGCCACCCGCTCCAGCCAGATCCTGGGCACCCCCTCCTACATGGCCCCGGAGCTGATCCTGGGTCGGCAGGCCACCGCCGCGGCCGACATCTTCGCCTGGGGTTGTCTGGTCGCCTTCGCCGGAACCGGCACGGCCCCCTTCGACGCCCCCACGGTGCCCGCCGTGCTGCACAACATCTCCTCGGCGCCACCGCGCCTGGACGGCCTGGACCCGAGCCTGTACGACCTGGTGTCCTCGGCCCTGGACAAGAACCCCGAGAACCGTCCCACCTCCCAGCGACTCCTGGCCCGTCTGACCGGCCAGGAGGAACCGCAGGAGGCCGAGGTGCGCCGCACCATCAGCACCTCGTGGGCCCCGCCGAGCAGCGCCCCGGTCCCCGGCACGCCCCCGCAGGAGGCCCCGGCGCAGCCGCCGCCCACCGACGCACGAACCCGGCCGACCCCCGCCGAGCAGGGGGCGGGGCCCCACGGCCTTCCTCCCTCCGGTCCCCCGCAGGCGAGCACGCGGGGCGAGCACGCGGGCACGGACCGGTGGACCCCCGCCCACCACGCGCCTTCGGGGGGCCACGCTCCCGCGGGGCCGCAGGCGTACGGCCACCCGTCGCCTCCTGGGGGCCGACCCGCCTTCGCCTCCCACTCGGGGCCCACCGGACCGGGAGGGCCGGGAGGGCCGGGAGGGCCGGGGCATCCGTCCGGCCTCCCCGACGCGACCCCTCCCAGAGCAGGGCGTGGACGCATGATGGTGATCGGCGCCGCCGCGGGAACGGTGGTGCTGGTGGCCGCGGGCACCGTCGCGGCCCTGATGAGCGGCGGACAACAGATCCCCGAGAACACCGTCTCCGTCTACGGCACCGACTTCGGCACCGACCCGGGCTGGGTCGGCAGAACCTTCGAGGCCGGGGACTCCGACGGCTACTGGGCCGAGCAGCGGGGCGTCATGCTCCAGCTCGACCCCGAGGCCCGACGTCAGTCCAGCCGTGGTGAGACGTTGCAGCTGGAACGGGACGACCTCCTGCCCGACAGCGTCCTGGTGAGCACCACCGCGTACGTGGCCGAGGGCCCCGAACAGGCGACCTTCGGCCTGCGCTGCTGGGACACCGAGGGCGAGGAGCACCGCACCCAGTACGAGGGCCTGCTGCGCTACGACGGTCAGCGCGCGGAGATCCGCCGCATGAGCGAGGCCGAGGGCGACATCACCCTCGCCGAGACCACCGACGTAGGCGGCTACGAGCCCTATCCGCTCTTCGAGGACTCCGCCCGCCCCGCAGACCACGACCCGAACTCCCCCTACGACTTCGACGTCGAGGACGTCCCCCTCAACACCCTCACGATGTCCTGTTCGTTCCGCGAGGACGAGGACGGCGCCCCGTCCATGGAACTGTCCCTATGGGTCAACGGGGAACACGCCCTGACCACGGTGGACGAGGACCCCCTCCCCGGGGGCGACGCCGAGGACGTGGAGGACTCCCGTCGGGTCGGCATCGTGACCCGGCAGGGCCCGGGCAACGACCCGCTCGGTGTGCTCTTCACCCGCTTCTCCCTCCACGAGATCCTCGCCGAGGAGTGAGGAGTCACGGCGGGGAACCGCCGCGAGGCGCGGTAGGGCCGGGCGGGGCGGAGCCCCCGGCCGGGGGCGGGGACCCCGCCCCCGTCCTCGGCCATCGGCGCCGACGGCGACGGACGCGTACGGCGGCCACCCCGCGCCCTCATGGCGACCCCCGCCCTTGGCTGACATGATGCCTGGGACGGACCCGAAAGGAGCTGTGGACCCATGCGCGCCATCGTCATCGAGGAACAGGGCGGACCCGAGGTACTGCGACTGTCGGAGAGGCCCGATCCCGTACCCGGCCGCGGCGAGGTCCTCGTCGACGTGCAGGCCCGCGGGGTCAACTTCATCGACATCTACCAGCGCAGCGGCCTGTACGACGTTCCGCTGCCCTTCGTCCCCGGCATGGAGGCCGCCGGTGTGATCACCGCGGTCGGGGAGGGCGCCACCGACCTCTCCGTGGGCGCCCGCGTCGGCTGGGCCATGGCGCCCGGCGCCTACGCCGACCGGGCCGTGGTCAAGGCCTCCCTGGTCGTCCCCGTTCCCGAGCAGGTGTCCGCGGAACAGGCCGCCGCCCTGCTCCTTCAGGGCATGACCGCCCACTACCTCGTTCACTCGGTGTACCCGGTGGCCGAGGGGGACACCGTGCTGGTGCACGCGGCGGCCGGAGGAACCGGGCTGCTCATCACCCAGCTGGCCAAGGAACGCGGCGCGCGGGTGATCGGCACCGTGTCCACCGAGGCCAAGGAGCGCATCGCGCGTGAGGCGGGTGTGGACGAGGTCGTCCGCTACACCGAGACCCCCGTGGCCGAGGCCGTGCGCGAGCTGACCGACGGCCGAGGCGTGGCCGTGGTCTACGACGGTGTGGGACGGGACACCTTCGACGCGAGCCTGGACTCACTGCGTCCGCGCGGCGTGCTGGCCCTGTTCGGACAGTCCTCCGGGGCGGTGGCGCCGGTGGACCCACAGCGGCTCAACTCGGCCGGTTCGGTGTACCTGACCCGGCCCTCCCTGGCCCACTTCACGGCCGACCGGGAGGAGCTGCTCGGCCGCGCCCGAGAGCTGTTCGCGCTGGTGGGGGCGGGCCGCTTGAACGTGCGCGTGGGAGGCCGCTACCCGTTGGAGGAGGCGGGCCGGGCCCAAAGCGAACTGGCCTCACGCAGAACCACCGGCAAGCTCCTGCTGGTCTGAGTCGAGAACGCCCTCGGGCGAGGTGGGAGACGAAAGGGGGGAGGGCGTCGCCCTCCCCCCTTTCACGCTCCGTCTTGGCGGGGCCGGTTCGCCTCACTCCTCCCCGCGCGGTTCCGGCATGGTCCCGCCGACACCGGCCCCCGCCCTTCGCACATCGTCGCGCGCGTCGGCGACCGCCTGTTCCGCGGCGTGGGCGGCGTCCTCCGCGGCCCGAACCGAGGAGGACTGGGCGGGGTCGGGGCCGGCGATCTGCGCCGGACCGGAGGGCCCGCCGTCCGTCTCCTTCTCCGTCGAGGGCCCCGATCGCGTGGCCTCGCCCGAGAAGGCGTGCGTGACGTTCTTGACCGCCTCGGTGAGCTCACCCGGGATGACCCAGAACGTGTTGCCCTCGCCGGCGGCCAGGCTGGGCAGGGTCTCCAGGTACTTGTAGGCGAGCACCTTGGCGTCGGCGTTGTTGGCGTGCACCGCCTGGAAGACGCGCTCGACCGCCTTGGCCTCACCGTCGGCCCTCAGGATGGCCGCCTGCTGGTCGCCCTGGGCCTCCAGGATGGCCTGCTGCCGGGCGCCCTCGGCCTTCAGGATGCGCGACTGCCGCTCACCCTCGGCGTGCAGGATGGCCGCGCGCTTGTCGCGGTCGGCCCGCATCTGCTTCTCCATCGCCTCCTTGATGGTGGGCGGCGGGTCGATGGCCTTGATCTCGACCCGGTTGATGCGGATGCCCCACTTGCCGGTGGTCTCGTCCAGGACGCCGCGCAGCCGCGTGTTGATCTCCTCGCGGGAGGTGAGGGTGCGCTCCAGGTCCATGGAGCCTATGACGTTGCGCAGGGTGGTGACGGTGAGCTGGTCGATGGCCTGGATGTAGTTGGCGACCTCGTAGGCCGCGGCCTTGGGCGCGGTGACCTGGTAGTAGAGGACGGTGTCGATGTTGACGACGAGGTTGTCCTCGGTGATCACCGGTTGCGGGCGCGAACTGAAGACCTGTTCCCGCAGGTCGAACTTGGTGTTGACCCGGTCGACACCGGGGATGATGAAGTTCAGCCCCGGATCGAGCGTACGGATGTAACGACCGAAGCGCTCGATGTTGTAGGCCCTCGCTTGAGGGACGATGCGGATCGCCGACAGGGCGGCGGCCACGACGATGACCGCGAGGATGATGAGGGCGATGGTCGGTTCCATGTTCTGGCACCTGGCCTAGGTCTGGGGACATGGCTGGAGCTGTTGTCAGGGCAGTGCTTCACGCGGATAGACCACGGCTGTCGCTCCGTCGATCTCCACGACGTCGACGCGCGTACCCACCGGGATCACCAGGTCTTCGTCCACGCAGCGTGCGGACCACTCCTCTCCGGAGAGTTTGACCCTCCCCCTCTCCCCGTCGACCTCTTGCATGACGACGGCGGAACGGCCGACGAGGGCCTCCGCGCCCGACTTGGTACCCGGGCCGCTCCTCATCTGGCGCTGCATGAGCGGTCGCACGAGGTAGATTCCGGCCGCCGCGGTCGCTATGAAACCGATGATCTGGACGGCCACCGGCACTCCGATGGCTCCGAGGAGGGCCGCGACCAGCGCCGCGACCGCCAGCAGTCCCAGCACGAACGTGAGGGTGAAGACCTCCGCGATTCCCAGGCCGATGGCGAGGATGAGCCAGATCAACCAGGCGTTCATGTTCCTGCGACCCTCCCGCTACGTTCTGGGTGTTCCCTTACGTACCCACACGAGTCCGACGGGGCACGCGATCGGGCACGACGTTCTTCCGACGTGACACACGGACGCGGCTCCCGGTGATACCCACTGAGGGCCACCGCGAACCGCGTCCGCCTCCGTCCGCTCTACCGCCCGCCGGAGAACTGGTAGACGAGTTGGTAGGTGGGCCGGTTCTGCCAGGCGATCGGCCACATGCCGATGCCTCCCACCGCCTGGTGGATCACCGTGTCGGCGCACAGCTGGTCGCCCACGGCGCAGTGGTCGTCCCCGGGGTAGACCTCCCCCGCCGGTGTGTCGGCGGCCTGGGCCAGGGTGTCCAGCAGGACGGTACGACAGGAGTCCAGTTCACCACCGCCGCAGTGGGCCTCGCCCAGCGGTCCGTCGACCGGTCGTCCGAGCACCATGCGCAGGTCCTTGTCCACGTACGACCACCAGCCGTACTGGAAGGCCGACCCCCGGTGGGGCTGCCCCTGGTTCACGCTGCCGGGTTCGCCGCCGCCGGTGGCCCCCGAGGGCGACTCGTCCGTCTGCGCGGCGCGGGTGAGGGCGGTGTAGAGGTCACCGCCCAGTTCCGGTTCGAACTGGGCCTGGACGAGCAGCGGCCACCAGGCGTCCAGGGTGCGGATGGCGTTGGCGTAGGAGTAGTACCCGGCGTCGCGGAAGGGCTCGCGGCGCAGGGAACCGGCCTCGTTCCACAGCCTCAGTTCCTCCACCACCGACGCCAGTGCGGGGTCGTCCACGGGTCGGGTGTCGATGACCTCCAACAGGAGCGGGAGGACCTCCTGGGCGCGCAGGTCGGCGGCACCGGCCTCCATCATCACCTGGGTGAGGCTCGCGGTGGTGAACCGGTGTCCGCCGTCGATGAGCGCGGACACCCGGCCGTCGAGCAGGTCGCCGCGGTGCACCGAGCCGGTCGACCAGCCGGAGGTGTAGCCCTGGGCGGGCTTGTTGTTCCAGTTGACGATGTAGTCGGGGTCGACGGCCTGGGGGTGGTCCTCCAACGGGTGGTGGTCGGCGGCGTTGGTCTCGGGGTCCCAGCCGGACCACCCCGAACCGGAGTAGGCGTCGATGGGCAGGTTGGGGTTGGTGCCCTCGACACGGATCGGGTTGTCGCCGGAGTTGACGAAGGCGATGTCGGTGTCGTCGACGTAGTGCCAGTTGAAGGCGTAGCCGATGTCCTCCGAGGCTCGGATGAAGTCCTGGGCCGAGGTGATCTCGTCGGGGTCGTTGAAGCGCTGGAACCCGATGATGGAGTCGACCTCGCGCATGTAGGTCGAACGCAGCGTCGTGAACGCGACAGGATCGCCGTCCACGGTCGCGAACGAGTGCACCAGACCGAACTCCGAGCGCAGGGAGGTCAACGTGTAACCGCCCGCGGGCGTGCCGTCGGCGACCGTGGGCGACCACGCGTTGGCGACCTTCAGCTCCTCGAAGGGCACGCAGTCGCCGGAACCGTCCACGTAGGCGCGCGAGGCGGTGGTGGGCGCCGAACCGTCGGTCTCGCACAAACGGACCGCGAAGGTGTCGGTGACGTCCTGTCCGGCCGAGGTCGCGCTCCAGGCGTAGTCCACGCCACGACCCATCTGGACGTAGAAGCTCACCCCCGCGAAGGAGGCGCCGCGGGCGCTGATACCGGGCCCCTGGAGTTCCTGGAGCATGAGCAGTTGGGGGGAGAAGTAGCCGGTCTGGGGTCCCATCACGGCGACGGGGGAACCGCTCTCGGTGTGTTCCCCGGAGACCAGCAGGGCGTTGGACATGCCACGGGGGTCCATGAAGCCCTCGGGCAGGACGCCGTCGTCGAACACGCCCTCGACCGCGGACAGGTCGCCTTCGTCGACCATTCTCTGTAGTTCGTCCTGTTGTTCCTGTGGCAGGTCCTCGACGGTGAGGGCCTCCGCCCCCTCCTCCGGTTCCGCCATGGTGGACGCCCGCGGTGCGGGCGTGTCGGCGGTCGCACCGGTGAGCGCGGAGCCGTGCTCGTCCTGGACGATGTCGTGGGGCTGGAGCGAACCGGGGTCGGGCAGGACCTCACCGACCGGGTCCTCGGGTGTCCCACTGTAGGGAAACTCTCCTTCGACGCTGACCACGGCCTCGGGATCGTTCTCCATCCGCCAGGCGTCGTAGAGTTCGGCTCCCCTCTCCGCGCCGTAACGGTCCTGGAAGCCCGCCAGGACGAGGGCGGCCTGGACCTCGCCGCCTCCGCCTCCACCGAAGATGCCGCCGACCATGGAGGCGATGCCCACCACGTCGGTCGGGGTGAAGTGCTCGATCCTGCCGGAGTTGGTGATGGCGTTCTTGTGCCCGGTCAGGACGTACTCGCCGGGGTAGTAGCGGCCTCTGTCCGCCTGGTCGATGTAGGTGTTGACGCCCTCCAGGTAGGCCTCGACGTCGGCCATGGCCCGCGCACCGCGTTCACCGCTCGACGCCACACGGTCGATCTGGGCCTGCTTGTCCTCCTCGGTGTAGGGGGCGTTGCGCCACAGGTCCTGTTCGAGCCCACGGTTGCCCTCGGCACCGCCGGCGAAGGAGGTGAGTTCGCCCCGGCCGACCCTGCGCAGCACGTCCATGAGGAAGAGGCGATCCTCGGCCGCGGCGTACCCGGCGCCGAACATGGTGCCCTCGCGGGTGCTGCCGTGGATGTGCGGGATGCCGTGGTCGGCGTCCCTGGTGATGGTGACGTCCGCGCGCGGCCGGTATCGGCGGCCCACGTCACCGGGGTCGACACCGAACGAGGCGTCGAGGAAGAAGTCGTCCAGTCCCTCGGTGGTGAGGCCGTCGTAGTGGTGGACGAGGTTGTCGTACATGTCCAACTGGCTGGAGGAGTGGCGCGGCCGGGTTCCGAAGACCTGGTGGCCGAGGATCTCGACCAGAGTGGCGTTGCCGTTCTGCCCTGGGGCGAGGATGTCCATGCACCCGGCGGGCGCACAGTGGTCGGCCAGGGGTGCGGGCGCGGCCGGAGGAGGAGGGAAGGCCTTGGCCGGGGAGGCGGGGAGGACCGCGACGGTGGTCGCGACCACCCCCAGCGCGGCTCCTGCGGCGCCTGTGCGTAGCCATCGGGTGAGGGAGGGGAACACGAGCTGTCACCACCTGGGGGCGCGGGCGATGGATCAGCGGCATGCTATGCGCGGCCGATGGATTGTGAAAGAGTTTCATGTTCTCCGGGGAAACCGAGGCCGCACCGACGAATCCGCAGGTTTGAAGTGATACGCATCACACGCAGCCCGGATGTCGGGACACCACGCGCGACAGGAGCGGAGAAGGGGGCCCCGCGTGGCCACATCCGGCCAGATTCGCCGATCCACGCCCCTCCACCTGGGAGGGAGCACCACGGCCGCGGAAACGGAATGGACACAGGTACGGGGGAGTCGCCCCTGGTCCTCCCGGTGCTTTGACACAATCACGGCATGAACCAGTACCCGAATCCCCACCCGGGCCAGGGCGAACCGTGGCACCAGCCCAGCGGCCAGAACCCCGGCTGGGGCGTTCCTCCCGAGCAGCATCACGGCGGTGCGATCGAACCCTACGGCGGCTACCAGCCCGCGGTACCCCCTCCCCCGCCCGGCGAGGACGTGCCTCTCGGCACCATCGGCGAGATCGCGTTCTCCCAGCACACGGTGATCACGCCGGTCGGACGCTTTCCCATCAGGGGAACCGTGTGGACGGTCAACGACATGAGCCGGACCGACCGGGCGACCCCCACCTGGGCGGTGATCGTGGCCATCCTGGTCTTCTGGTGGACCTGCCTGCTGGGGCTGCTCTTCCTCCTGGTCAAGGAGGAGAAGACCACCGGGCACGTACAGGTCAGCGTGCAGGGCCACGACAAGCACTACACCACGTCGATCATGGTGACCCACCCGAGCATGGTGGGGCAGATCCACCAGCAGGTGAACTACGCCCGCAACCTCGCCTGAGCTCCGACCGCGGCGCCCTGACCCCGCTCGCCCCGACCTCGGAGGACGCCTGGCAGACCCCTTCTCGCGAAGGGCCACGAAAGGCCGTGGAGGGTCGTGGAAAGCGGTGGAAGGCCGTGGCCCAGGGATGGTTCGTCCTTCGTCCGGCCGTCGATCCCGCCTCGACCGCGGCCTGCGGTCGAGGCGACGCCGACCCTCGATCCGGTCCTCCTCGGAACAACGGGACCACCGGACGTGCGACTCCGCCACCGTGTCCGGTCGCGCTGGGCGACGGTCTCGCACCGCCCCCGGCCCGTCTCCAGGGGCGAAGCCGTACCGGGGAAAGCGGGGTCCTGCCCCGAGGCTTCCTACTTCCACCCGCGTCAACAAAGCCCCAAACCCCCGACCGACCAGGTTTACTACCCTCCGTAACAACAAATACAGAGGGTAACTAACGCTGGTCTCGGGGAGCCCGCATGCTGGTCGCCATGGTCGCGCTGATGATCTTCGCAGGTCAGTGGTGGGCCTTCTGAACTCGTACATCAGAACATCGCGAAACGCCGGCGACACAGCGTCACACCAGGAGTTAATCACCGGTAACGTGGTGCCCGAGGCCCATAGCGACCGATTTGGTGGAACGCGCGTGGTAACGAGAGACAACTACGAAACACCGTAGTTGGCGAGGCTTTGCCCTCCCGTGAGCGACATCTGACGAATACCCTAGAATGTCTGCCCGGGACGCCACCGGCGTCACCACAGGAACCATCCGACCGTAGGCATCGCCACCCAGCCCTGCCTCCGGCCCGCAGCACTCTCCTGTGACCAGCGGTGGCAACGCGGCCATGTCACGCCACGGCACGCGACAATTGAATCAGGCACCCGTAGCTCAGTGGATAGAGCACCGGACTTCTAATCCGACGGTCGCAGGTTCGAATCCTGCCGGGTGCGCCACAAAACCCCAGGTCAGACGGGGTACGCGAGTCGAACAGGCGAGGCGCCGGGCCTGGTTCGGGGCCTGAAATGCTCCGTGTGTGCTCCGCAGTACAAGGTCCAGTACAGGTGGAGGAGCACCTCGCGGAGCATTTTGCCGTTTCGTGACCTTGACAGCCCGGGCAAAGGGCAGCCCGGTGTGCGCCCACCAGCGCCCCACAGCCGCCCCGTCATACGTAGTTGACATGGCTAGGCCCATGACGCGTGCTGTCGCCCCACCGGCCGCATACGGCCGATACAGCCGAAACGCCATACCCAGCAGGGGGTCGCGCGCCACAATCGGTGACATGACCACGACAAGGTGGATCTGGGTGACAACGGCGACCGTCCCGATCTGACCTTGCGACGCGCAGGACTGCGGTTCAGAGGAGGCCCACCACGAGAAGGGTGGGAATCCACCTCGTGGGCGGCGGCCATCACCGCTACACCTGCTTTGATCGTCACCACTGATACCTGGGCGATCACCTCCAAGTCTTCTCCCCACTACCTCCAGTTTCGGAGGATAGAAGCGGAGTGCGGTGGGTGCTGATCCACTACAAGTGCACCAGCGCCGAGCTAGCGTAGTTCTGGTGCTATGCCCCTCGAACCGGTACCGCTGTCGCGGCTGGTGGCAGTGGCAAAGCGCAGGTGGCGGGTGAAGGGGGGTGATGTCATATCGTCGTAGCAACATCGCAGGTCCCAAGGGTTGCTCATGGGAACACTACGGATGCTCACTCTCGCTGAACACGAGGAGATCGCGCTCGCCCACACACGCGGGGAAGGTGTACGCGCCATCGCCCGCCTGATCAGCCGGGACCAGTCGATCATCAGCCGCGAACTGGCCCGCACCACCTCCAAGTAGTACTTCGTTAGGTTGCTGCGTTCTCGTCGCGGTTGCGTGATCATGGACGTATGGATCTGGCCGCTGTAGAGGAACTCCGCGAGGACCTCGACGCGTTCTGCGCCGAGGTCTTCGCCTCCATCCCCCGCAAGGATTCCCGCGCCTGGGGCAACTGCTACCTGCGCGGTCTGATGCTGGACGGGCGGCGCAAGTCCATCCAACCCATGGCCGAACGCCTCCCGGACGGCAACATGCAGGCGTTGCAGCAGTTCGTGGGCCAGTCCCCCTGGGAGCACACCCCCGTCCAACGCCGCCTGGCCACCAAGGTCAGCCAGGCCATCGGCCCTGATGCGTGGGTGATCGACGACTCGGGCACCCCCAAGGCGGGCACCGAATCGGTGGGCGCGGCCCACCAGTGGTGCGGTGCCCTGGGCAAACAAGCGGTGTGCCAGAGCGCGGTGAGCCTGCACACGGTCTGCGACACCGCGTCGGTACCGCTGAACTGGCGGCTCTACCTGCCCAAGGACTGGGCCGACCCATCCGATCCGCGC
>NZ_JASCXJ010000027.1 GCF_030271535.1 Nocardiopsis sp. ATB16-24
CCACGTTCTGGCCCGCGACCTCGATGGCACCGCTGATGCGGGCCCGGCTGCCCCGGTGCAGACCCATCAAGGCCAGCGAGGTCACGCTCTTACCCGAGCCGGACTCGCCCACGATGCCCAGGGCCCCACCCGCGGGCACCTCAAAAGACAGCCCGTTCACCGCGTGAACATCACCGTCCATGGTCGGAAACACCACCCGCAGATCATCCACCCGAACAACGGGCGAGGTGTGTGACGACACGGACCGGCTCATGGGGCTCCCTCGACTCCGGTTCCCCACGGGCCGCTATCCATGGACGCGCACACGTGGGTCGACGATCGGGTACAACAGGTCGACCAGAAGGTTGCAGACGACGATGAAGAACGCGCCGAACAGTGTCACGCCCAGGATCACGGGCAGATCGCTCTGCGTGATGGCGCTGACCGCGTAACGTCCGATCCCGTTGAGCGAGAACACCTGCTCGGTCAGCACCGCGCCTCCGAGCACCAGACCCAGGTCCAGTCCGAAGATCGTCACGATGGGGGTGAGCGTGGGACGCAGCGCGTGCTTGAAGATCACGCGGCGTTCGCTCAGGCCCTTGGCCCGGGCCGTGCGGATGTAGTCCTCGCCCAGGACCTCCAGCATGCCCGCACGGGTCTGACGCGCGTACATGGCCGCGTGCAAAAAGGCCAGGGTCACCCAGGGCAGAAGCAGTCCCTGCACCCATCCGAACGGATCCCGCGTCAGGGGAACGTACCCGGGGGTGCCGAACAGCCCCCAGGCGTGCACGAGGAAGGCCAGGGAGAGCAGGCCGGTGAAGAAGACCGGCAGTGACACCCCCGCCAGCGCGACCGCCATGGCCAGACGGTCGAACAGACCTCCCTTCCACACCGCCGAGACCGTACCCACCAGGACGCCGCCGACCAGCCAGAGCACCCCGGCTCCCAGTGCCAGTGACGCCGTCACCGGCAGGCGGGCCACGATCTCGGGGAAGACCTCCTGGTAGGTCTGGAAGGAGTAGCCCAGGCAGGGCGCGGAGCACTCGATGGTGTCGCGACCGAACCGGTACTCCGCGCCGAAGAGGATGCCCCGGACGAACTCCACGAATTGTACGGCGACGGGTTCGTCCAGTCCGAGCCTGTCGATGGTCGCCTGGATCGCCTCCGGGGTGGGCGCCCGACCCACGTACATGGTCGCCAGTTGTTCGGTGGTTCGCCCCGCCCACCGGGGCACGACGTAGAAGATGGCGAAGGTGACCATGGTGACCACGGCCAGCAACAGGAGTCCGGCGCCCAGACGGCGCAGGATGTAGGTCAGCAACGCTCGTGCCTTCTGTCCGTAGGGGTCCTTCCTGCCGCGTCGGCCCGCGCGAGACCTCCGCCTTCCCCCACACACAGTAACCCAGGGTCACATCTTCATCACCATAAGAATCGATCGTGTGCGGCTCCACCCACTCAGGAGCGACCGAGCACGGCCCGCCCCGAGCGCAGGAGGGCACACGTCCCCGGGTAGTCGAACAGTTCCCGTTCCAGGAGGAGCAGCACCTCGGCGACGCTGTCGAGGGGCACGCCCCGCTTCTGTAGGACCACGCGGGTCCAGTCCAGGAACCGTGTGAAGACCCTCTCGTCCCCCACGTAGAGCGCGGCCAGGAGGAAGTCGACGATGTGTCCCAGGTCCTCGACCGTCCGGTCCAGGGCGGCTCCTCCTAGAGACAGCCCGCGGGCCTCGTACGACCTGCGCGAGTGTTCCGTTCCCATGAGCACCAGGTCACGGCGGCGTCGCATCAGGCTCGCGTACTCCGCCGTGGGGACCAGCGCCTCCTCGACCGGCCAGGGGAGCGTCAACGGAAACTCGCGTTCCAGCAGGTCGGCGGCGGAGCGGGCGTCCGAGGCCCACAGAGTGGCCCCCAAGGACCGGGCCAGGGAGTCGTCGGGGCCCAAACCCGCCCCTCCGGCGATGACGGGCACACCGGTGCGGGTGGCGGCGGTGATCATGTTGTGGACACTGACCAGGTGGGAGGGCAGGGAGCAGCTCAGCGCGACCACGTCGGGGGTGCTCTCTTGCAGGTACACGGCCAGATGGTGGGCGGGGACGCTCGCGCCCAGGAAGGTGACCCTCCAGCCCCGCAGGCGCAGTACGTCGCCCAGGAGCCGCACGGGCAGCCCGTGCCACTCCCCCTCGACGCAGGCCGCCACCACGGTCCCCCGCCGCCCGTCGGACCCGATACGGGTCAGGCCGTGTCCAGGACCAGCCCCGCGGCGCGTTCGCTGACATGGGTCGCGGCGTGCTCCTGGGCCACCGACAACTCGTTGGCCTGCCACAGCAGGCCCACACGCGCCTGGACGGTGGCGATCACGTCCAACAGGAGCGTCTCGTGGTCGGCCCCGGCGGCCAGAGCCCGACGGACGAGGTCCAGGGCGCCCTCCTCGTCCCTGCTCCGCACCCGCTCCAGGAAGGCGTCGGCGAGCCGGTCTGCACGGTCGCGGACCGACTCGACCGGGACGACGCTCTCGTCGACGCTCATCCGGTTCCCCCCTCGGCGGCCGGAACGGCCTGGACGGCCAGGATGGTGATGTCGTCGTGCTCTCCGCCGTCCAACCAGTCGCCCACGACCTGGGCGAGCCGGTCCGAGACCGCCGGCGCGGGCATGCCCACGCATTCGGAGAGCAGACGCGCCAGGCGCCCTTCTCCGAGCATCTGCCCGCCGAGCAACGGGTTGCGCGCCTCGGTGACGCCGTCACTGTAGATGACCATCGTCTCCCCGGGTTCCATCGTGAATTCCACGGTGCGGAAGGCCGCCTCTTCCAGAGCCCCCACGAACAGGCCGCCCACGGCCACCTCCCTCACCGAACCGTCCAGGCCGACCACCAGCGGAGGCGGGTGTCCCCCTCCGGCCATCCGGATCCGTAGTCCACCACCGGGCAAGGGTGTTCCCGTTCCCAGGAGCATGGTGCTGAACTTCTCCGGATCGGTCCGCAGCAGCAGGACGTTGAGCAACTCCAACAGGCGCTGGGGATCCGGCTCCACCAGCCGGAGCGCCGCCAGGGAATGGCGGATCATCCCGGTCAGCAAGGCCGCGTCGTTGCCCTTGCCGCACACGTCGCCGAAGGAGAAGTCGAACCCCCGTTCCACCTCGTTGACCTGGTAGAAGTCGCCTCCGATGCGCTCGGCCTCGACCGCGGAACGGAAGGAGGCCCCCAGGGAGGCGTGCCCGATCACGGGCAGCGGCTCGGGGACGAGCGCGGCCTTGAGGGTGGAGGCGGTGCGCGCCTGGTACTGGTACATGCGCGCCGAACCCAAGGCGGTACCCGTGCGCTCGGCGTATTCCGTCAACGCCTCGGTGTCGGTGGTGAAGGATCCCGACGCCCGGTACATCACCAGTGCTCCCACGACCTGCGACAGTCCCGGAACGGCGAACGCGCATAGCGCTCCCGGCAGGCCCTCCGCCCCGACGGTGTCGGCCACGAGTCGCTCGACGAGGTCACCGGGACCAGGCTCCACCACCGTGCGCGCACCGTCCAGGATGTCGCCCAGCCAGGTGGCGCCGAGCACCACGGAGCCGTCCCATACGCCCTCGGCGGTCACGACCCCTCGTCCGGGGTCGTCCCGGGCGGTGAAGGCCGCCGTCCAGCGGACGGTGCCGTCCGCTTCGGGGAGGACGAGAACGCACAGATCCGCCACCTCCGGCACGGGAAGGCACACGGCCTGGGCCACCAGGCGCGATGGATGCAGGATGTTGCCGAGTTCACGCGCGGCGAGCCGAAGCCGCGCACCGACCGGAGATTCCACGGCCCCGCCCACTCCCGAGGCGGGCGAGGATGTTCCGACCCCACCGGAACGGTCGTACCCCCCGGGTGTGGACTCGTTGACGACCGAAGCAGACACTGCCTGGTCTCCCCCCTGTGGACGAGCCCCGCCGCGGCCTCCAAGGACCGCCTCGCCGTACCTGTCGGACACACGACAGCGGTGTCGCGCACGGCCACTTCCCGGTCCTGTCACGGACCCGAGTGGGTGGTACCGGAGGCCTCCGCCGGCGGGAGACGGACGGCCCGATCTGTCACGCTACCCGCCGTGAGCCACCATCTGCACCACCGCTCCGGAAAAGTCGTCGTACGGCGACGTCGTACGGGCGTCGCCACCACCGAGCCCGGTCCGTGGGCGGCCGTCCCGTGGGCTCCGGAACCCGCGCAGAATGGCACGTGTCCCAGAGACGGCCCGGAGGCCCTCCTCCCCTCCCTCCTTTGGAGCCCCCATGATGGGTACCTCGCACGCCGCGACCGGCGTGCTCACCGGCGCCGCCGTCGGCGCCCTCCTCGGATCCGAGGCACATCACCTCTTCGTCTGCGCGGCCGTGGGCGCGGGAGCGGCGCTGCTCCCCGACCTGGACACACCCTCCAGCACCGTGGGCAGGTCGCTCGGACACGCCACGGAACTGGTGGCCAAGGGACTGCGGGGCGTCTCCCGTGCCGTCTACCGGCGTACGGCCACCGGTGTGGAACTGCGCGCCCCCCAGGACGCCGGTCACCGTCACCTGACGCACACGGTCCCCGCCGCGGTCGTGTTCGGACTGGCGGCGATGAGCGTGTCGCTCGTGCCGTTCGGCGCCGGCCTGGTGGTGTCGGCGATGTCCGCGATCGGGCTGGGCACCGTCGCACGGCCCTGGAGGGCGCTGGGGTCCACGCGGACACGGAGGTTCGTGGCACTGGTCCTGGCCCTGCTGTGCGGAATCGGCTCGTTCCTCGGCGGTGGTCCCGCGGCCTGGCTGGTGGGGGTGACGGTCGCGGTGGGCGCCCTGACCCACATCATGGGCGACTGGCTGACCAGGTCCGGTGTGCCGCTGGCCTGGCCGTTGGTGTACCGGGGGAAGAGGTGGTGGATGTTCAGGTCACCGCTGGCCTTTCGCACGGGCAGGTCCAAGGTGGAGGTGGGGATCAGGTGGGGCTCGTGGGTCGGCGCGGCGCTGTTGGCCGCGGCGTCCTCCACGCCGGTGTGATCACCATCGCGGCGTGCGCCCTCGGCCCGGGTCCCTGGTCGTGGAGCCGCGCCCGGGGCGCACCGATCCGGTCCGCGGCGCCTCTCCCGAAGAGGCCGGAGCGACCCGATGGACCGGACCGTGGTCGCCGCCCCTACTCCCTGGTGGTGCCCAGGGGCATGTAGTCGTACATCGAGTAGCCGACGTGGTAGTAGACGTTGGTGAGTTCGGCGGGCCGATACAGCACCGTCCGCTCGAACACCGCGGGAAGGATCGCCGCCTGCTCCATGGCCCGCTGGTCGATCTGTGTGTAGATCGAGGCGCGTTCGTCGGGGTCCTCCACCGTGACGACCTCGTCGAACCACTCGTTGATCCGGGCGTCGTCCAGTTCGGAGATGTTGGCGTTGCCCGCGTCCTGGATGGCGTCGCCGTCCAGGATCTTGCTCATGAAACCGTATCCGCTGACCCAGTCCGGTGCCCATCCGTACACGGTCAGGCCCAGGTCGTTGTCCTGTACGAAGGAGGGCGAACCGGCCTGGGTGTTGGTGTAGGTGTCCGACGGGTACTGCTTGATCTGCGTCTCGATGCCCACCCTCGCCAGGGCCTGTTGCAGGGCCTCGGCCGTGCTGACGTCGGCCGGCCGGTCGGAGCGGGCTCCGATGGAGGTGGAGAACCCGTCCGGCTCACCGCACTCCTCCAGTTTCCGGCGGGCCGCCTCCAGGTCGCCCTCGCCGCCCCGCGAGGGGTAGGGATCGATGCTCGGATCGGCTCCGGGCAGTCCGGCGGGCATGATCTGCGTGGCGATGTCGCCGCCGACGTCGCCGCCCCAGGCCCGTTGCAGGGCGTCGCGGTCGGCCGCGTACATGATCGCCTCGCGGCAGGCCGGATCGTCCAGGGGTTCCAGGACGGTGTTGATGTTGACGTAGCGCAGGGTGTTGCTCTGAGGGTTGTCGATGTTGGCGCGTTCGTCGTCGTCGGTGATCACCGTGCCCCTCATCGCCGGCCCCATTCCGGCTCCGGCCAGGTCCACGTCGAGTTCGCCGTTGACCAGACGCTGGTCGATCTCGTTCTGGTCGACCCCCATCTGCACCTCGATCCGGTCCGGCAGTGCCGGCCGTGTGGGATCGGTGGAGGCGTCCCACTGATCGTTGCGCACCAGGTTCAAGGACACACCCGGCCGGTAGTCGCCGTCGAACTTGTAGGGCCCGGAGGAGACGACGCGGCTCTGGTACCGCTCCCCACGGTCGGCGTCGGGCGGGACCGGCGCGGTCTGCGGCTGGATGAGCACGTAGGGGAACTCGGCGAAACTGTCGTCGAGGTGGAAGACCAGGGTGTGGTCGTCGGGGGTCTGGATGCCGTCGAAACCGGCCAGCGGGTCGCCCTCGTCGGCGTAGGGGCCCTCGTAGTCGTCACTGTCGGCCAACAGCTCCCGGAAGTACTTGGGGCCGTTGGGCAGCGCCTGGTCGCCGAAGTTGCTGCGGGCGATGGCGTACTTGATGTCCTGTGCGGTGATCTCCGACCCGTCCTCGTACCGCAGGCCCCGCTTGATCCGTACCGTCCACTCGGTGGAGTCCTCGTTGGACTCGGGCATGTCCTCGGCCAGGTCGGGTTGGATCTCGGTGCCCGCCTCCCCGGGGGCGCCGACGTAGGTCAACAGGGTGCGCGCGTAGTAGCGGCTGAAGTTCCAGCTGAACGCGTAGTAGGTGTTGCCGGGGTCGGGCGAGTCGAAGTCGGAGGAGATGGCGTAGCGGAGTGTGCCGCCGGTCTGGTCCGAGGGGTTGACGATCGTGCTCTCGCCCTCGTTGAACTCGGCGTCGCCCTCTCCTCCGCCTCCGCCGCCCGCTCCTCCGCAGGCGGCCAGCAGTACGGTCGCGGCCGTGCCCCACGCCAGGGAGGCCACCGCACGGCCTCGCCGTCGCGGACTCCGGAGGGGCCTGGCGTGTGTGAAGTGAGGATGGGTCACCTTGTCTCCTGAGCGGATCGGCTGCCGGGCCGTACGATGCGCGGTCCGGGACGCGGAAGGGGTTCGGTCACGACGGGCCCCTCAGTCGGAGGAGCGAGGGTCGAAGGCGTCGCGCAGTCCGTCGCCGAAGAGGTTGAAGGCGAGGACGGTGACGAAGATGGCCAGCCCGGGGATGAGCACGAAGTGCGGGGAGGTGGTGTAGAAGCGCAGGGCGTTCTCCAACATGCCGCCCCAGGTGGCCATGGGCGGGTTGACGCCGACCCCCAGGAAACTCAGGGCCGCCTCGAACAGGATGTTCGTGGGGATGAGCAGGGTGGAGTAGACCAGGACGGGTGCGACGAGGTTGGGCAGGATCTCCCGGAAGACGATGTGCGCGCTGCCCGCTCCGAGGCTGCGTGAGGCCTCCACGAACTCGCGCTCCTTGAGGGTGAGGGTCTGTCCGCGCACGATGCGGCCGATGTAGGGCCAGTTGAAGAACCCGATGATGAAGATCAGCACGCCGATGCGCAGGTCGTTGCCCGACAGTCCGAAGGCCCCGTCGGGGATGACGCCCACCAGGGCGATCGCGAACAGCAGCAACGGGAAGGCCAGGAAGATGTCCATCGCGCGACTGATGACCACGTCGACCCACCCGCCGAAGTATCCGGCGACCACTCCCAGTGCGGTGCCGATGACCACGCACATCACGGTGGCGACGGTGGCGACCAGGAGTGAGGTGCGCGCGCCGTAGACGATACGGCTGAACAGGTCGCGGCCGTTGACCGGTTCCACCCCCAGAAGGTGGTCGGCGCCGATACCGCCCCAGGGGTCGAGGCCCTGGAGGGGATCGTCGGGGTCACGGAGAACGCCGCCCGTGAGCGGGTCGATCAGGTCCTGGTGGAACCGATCGGGCGGGTGACCGAACCAGGCGACGAGCAGTGGCGCGGCGAGCGCGACGAGGATGAGCAGGAGGACGACGGCTCCGCCCGCCATGCCGACCCCGTCCCCACGGAACCGCTGCCAGGCGATCTGACGCAGGGACCTGCTCGCCGCGTCCGGTCCCCCTGCGGCCGCGGCCTCGGGGTCCGCGTGCCGGGACGATTCCGGCACGTCCATCGACGCGGCCATGCACCACCCCTATCACCACATGATGTAGTCGAATAACTACGCAAGGTTTGCATGGAGGGTGCGGTGTTTCCAGCGTCCGCGCCGGTCCTCGACGAGGGCCGCGACACGCCGAAGGGCCGGGCGAGGGGCCCTGACCCGCAACCCCTCGCCCCACGTCGGCGGACCGCCCGTCGTTACGAGACGGCGGGGCCTTGGCCCTCGACCACCGCCCCGTCGACCAGCCGCAGTCGCGACCAGGTCCAATTGCGGCGCAACCACCGGTCGTGCGAGGCCACCACCACGGCTCCGGGCGCCGTGCCCAGTGCCTCCTCCAACTCCTCGGCCAGCGTCAGGGACAGGTGGTTGGTCGGTTCGTCCAGCAACAACACGTCCGGGGCGTGTCCCACCAACATCGCCAGGGCCAGCCTCCTTCGCTGACCCACGCTGAGGACGCCCACCGGTCGGTCCAGGTCGCGGGGGGCGACCAGGCCCAGGTCCGTCAGCCTCGGGGCGTCGGGCCGGTCGGCGTTGAGCGCCTCGTAGAGCGCGCGAGGGGTGCGTTCGGGGTCGCTGAAGACCACGTCCTGTTCCAGCAGGGCCACCGACGCCCCACGCCGCCACAGCACCGTGCCCGAGGCGGGCCGCAACCGGTGGCCCAGGGCGTACAGCAGCGTGGACTTGCCCGCGCCGTTGGGCCCGGTGACCAACAGACGGCCGTCGGAGGGCACGTCCAGGTGGTCCAGACGCAACCGGCCCGGCACCACGAGGTTTCGCAACGTGATGGCGTTGCCCTGGGCCACGCCCGGGTCCCGGGTCAACGGGGCGGTGAACGTCAACGGCCTGGGGGGCCTGCGCACCTGGTCACGCTCCAGCTCCTCCAACCTTCCCCGCGCGTTGCGCACCCGGCGTGAGACCTGCTTCTCCACACGTCCGCCGCGCAGGTCATGGCCCATCTTCTCGTTGTCCTTGCGCGGGGCGTTGTGCGAGACCTGACGCGCGGTGGTGCGCACCGCCGCGCGCAGACCCTTGATGCCGTCCTGCTCGCTGCGGTAGCGCTGCTCCCAACGCTCGCGCTCCAGTCGTTTCTCGCGCAGGTAGAAGGAGTAGGCTCCGCCGTAGTAGGTGGGTCCGTCCACGGCCGGGTCCAGGTCGAGCAGGCCGGTGCACACCGCGTCCAGGAACACCCGGTCGTGGCAGGCCAGGACCACGACCCCGGGCAGGCCGCTCAGGTAGCCCTCCAGGAACTCCAGCGCCTGGTCGTCCAGGTGGTTGGTGGGTTCGTCCAGCAGCAGGGCCCGGGGCCGACGGACCAGCAGTGCCGCCATCCCCAGGCGCCCGCGCTGCCCACCCGACATCCGCCCCACCGGACGTCGCGGGTCGACCGTGTCCAGTCCCAGACCCGCCAGCACCAGTTCGGCCCGGCGTTCGGCGTCCCACACCTCCAGGAGTTCGGCCATGGCCAGGGCCTCGGAGTACTCTCGCAGGACCCGTTCGTCCCCGGCCGCGCCGTCCATCCTCTCCGCGCTCGCGGTCAGCCTCCGCTCCACCCGGCGGGCCGGTTCGAGGGCCTCGTCGATCACCTGGGCCAGGGTCGTCTCCGGAGGATGGGGCAGTTCCTGGTACAGGAACCCGGTGTCCGCCGGGCGTTCCACCCGTCCGGCGTCGGGTTCCTCCTCTCCAGAGAGCAGACGCAGCAGTGTGGACTTGCCGGTTCCGTTCTCCCCCACCAGGCCGAGTCTCTGGCCGGGGGCGACGTCCACGTCGACGCCGTCGAACACCACGTGCGCCCCGTAGGTCTTGGCCAGGTCACGGGCCCTCAACAGCGGGGGGCCGGGCTCCTGTGGCGTAGTGGCGGCGGTGACGCCGTTCGGGTTCCCAAGGGTCATGGAAAAGGACCACCCTTCGTCTTGTGGGTGGGCCTCGATGCTCGGTATCCGCCGTTCGCGACACGGTCCGACGACGGCAGGGAAGCCGTCGACATCGAGACCGCACCATGATCGGGGTACACACCGAGCGGGGATTCGGCTCCAGCCCGATGGGCGAGCCCCGCGCGCTCGGCGGATGTCGGTCTCGATGTCACTTGCGCATGTCGTGCCCAGGCTAACCGGAGCGGTAGGGGCGCGCAAAGGATTTTCCGGCGTGCCATGGGAGGGACGCCCCGACGGCGTCCCTCCCCGAGGACTACCTGCCGCGCATGGCCCGGTAGCGTCGCACCAGGGCCGAGGTGGAGGCGTCCAGCCCCGACACCTCGGCTCCCTCGGTCAGGGCCGGCTCGACCCGCTTGGCCAGGACCTTGCCCAGCTCCACCCCCCACTGGTCGAAGGAGTTGATGTTCCACACCGCGCCCTGGACGAACACCTTGTGCTCGTAGAGGGCGACCAGCTGTCCGAGCACCGAGGGGCTGAGTCGGTGGGCCAGGATGGTGGTCGTGGGACGGTTGCCCTCGAAGGTGCGGTGCGGGACCAGCTCGGCGGGCACGCCCTCGGCGGCGACCTCCTCCGCGCTCTTTCCGAAGGCCAACGCCTGCCCCTGGGCGAACATGTTGGCCATGAGCAGGTCGTGCTGGGGCACCAACTCCGACGGCAGGTCGGGTGCGGGTTCGGCGAAACCGATGAGGTCGGCGGGGACGAACCTGGTGCCCTGGTGCAGCAGCTGGAAGTAGGCGTGCTGCCCGTTGGTGCCGGGGGTGCCCCATACCACCGGCCCGGTCTGCCAGGAGACGGGGCGGCCGTCACGCTGGACCGACTTTCCGTTGGACTCCATGTCGAGCTGTTGCAGATAGGCGGTGAACCTGGACATGTGGTGGCTGTAGGGCAGTACCGCGTGGCTTTGGGCGTCCAGGAAGTTGCCGTACCAGATACCGAGTAGTCCCAGCAGGAACGGCAGGTTGCGTTCGACGGGGGCGGTCGCGAAGTGGGTGTCCATCAGATGGAATCCGGCGAGCATCTCCCGGAACCGTTCGGGTCCGATCGCCACCATCAGGGAGAGTCCGATGGCCGAGTCGTAGGAGTAGCGCCCGCCCACCCAGTCCCAGAACTCGAACATGTTGCGGGTGTCGATGCCGAACCGGGAGACCGCCTCGGCGTTGGTGGAGACCGCGACGAAGTGCTCGGCGATGGCGCCGTCGTCGCCGTCCCGTACGCCGAGGCCGTCCAGGAGCCAGGAACGGGCGGCGGTCGCGTTGGTGATGGTCTCGATGGTGGTGAAGGTCTTGGAGGCGACCACGAACAGCGTCGTGGCCGGGTCCGCGTCGATGAGCGCCTCGTTGAGGTCCGTGCCGTCCACGTTGGAGACGAAACGCAACTCCAAGCCCCGGTCGGTGTAGGGGCGTAGCGCCTCGTAGGCCATGGCGGGCCCCAGGTCGGAGCCGCCGATGCCGATGTTGACGATCCTGCGCACCGGCCGGCCGGTGTGGCCCAGCCACGTGCGCGCCCGGACGCGTTCGGCGAAGTCGGCCATGCGGTCCAGTACCCGGTGCACCTCGGGGACGACGTCGTGGCCGTCACTGCGCACGACCCGGCCCCGCGGCGCGCGCAGGGCGGTGTGCAGAACCGCCCTGTCCTCGGTGAGGTTGACGTGCTCGCCACCGAGCATGGCGTCGCGCAGTCCGGCCACACCGGTGGCCGCGGCCAGGTCCGCGAGCAGGCGCAGGGTCCGGTCCGTGACGAGGTTCTTGGAGTAGTCCACGTGCAGGTCCCCGACGTCGAGCGTGTACCGCTCGGCCCGCCCGGGGTCGTCGGCGAACAGGTCCCGTAGGTGGGTGCCCTCCCACCGCTCACGGTGCTCGCTCAGCGCTGCCCACTCCCGGGTCCGGTCCAGGGGGACTGTCGTGCGGGCCCCGTCCGCGGTGTCCTCGGGGTGAGGCGGGGGCGTACTGGCGCACATCCGGCGGCTCCTCGTCGTCGTGTTGGTGGTCGGTGTACGTGCGTGGGGCGGGGAGGGGACCCGGCCCGGTCCTCGGTGGCTTTGGCCTCGCGGACCGCGCACTGCCGGTGCGCGTCCCCGCCCCGTGTCCGCCGGCACGTCCGTACGGCCACGGCCGACTGTGGACGGCCGGGGGCGCCCCGGGGGCGCCAAGGCAACAGCCTCCCACGAAAGCCGCTCTCCGAGCGGCTTCGCCCAGGCCGGTCCCAAGATTTCCCGGGTCGGCCCCTCAGAGCGACCCGGCGTCGGCGTGTTCCCTGCCGTGCGCGTCGCGCAGCACGGCCACCTCGGCGCGCAGTGCTCGCAACTCGGCCAGGATCAGCGCCTGCCCCTGGTCGGGGCCGCCGTCGTCGGGGCCGCCATCGGCGTGCCCGGTGGATCCGTCGCCACCGCCGCCCTCTCTTTGCTCTCCGTCGGCCTTGTCCAGGGCCTCGACCGCCACGGCGATGAACAGGTTCAGGGCCACCAGCGTGGACACCAGCACGAAGACCACGAAGAACACCCACGCCATCGGTTTGTGCGCCATCACGTCCTTGGCGATGTTGCCCCAGCCGTCGGCGGTGGCGATCTGGAACAGGGTGAACAGCGATCCGGGCAGGTCGCCGAAGTACTGCGGCGAGACGTCGGCGAAGAGCTTGGTGGCCATGACCGCCGATACGTACAGCAGCAGCACCACGAGGAGCAGGATGGACATCATGCCGGGGAGGGCCCGGAAGAGGCCGGCCACCACGTGGCGCAGGGTCGGTATCACCGACAGCAGGCGCAGGACCCGCAGCACCCGCAGGACCCGCAGGACCGCGAAGGGGCCGGAGGCGGGCAGGAGGGCGATCCCGACGATCACCACGTCGAACCAGCTCCACGGATCGCGCAGGAACGCGCTCCGGTGGGCGAACATCCTCAGTCCCAATTCGACGACGAACACGGCCAGGATGGCCCTGTCGATGGTCTGGAGAAGCTCTCCGTGGGCGGCCATGGCCCGTGGTGAGGTCTCCACGCCGAGGATGACGGCGTTGACGAGGATGAGGGTGATGACGCCGCTCTGGAACCAGGAGGCGTCGACGAGGGTTCGGATCCGCTCGCGCACGGGAGAGGGAACTCCGTTCATATCTCGGACAGAAGAGCAAAATCCTACTGTCGGTCACGGCTTCGCGTTCCACTTCGTCGAGGCCCGCTTCCCCACGCACTGGCGGAATCCGACACCGAACAGGCATGATCGGTAGTGGAGCCGAGCGTGAGGGGGACGCCGGTGAGGGAGTGGACAGAGGATTTCGACGAGTCGACCTCCCGACCCTTCGACCCGGGTCACGACGACGACGTCGACGCGGACATGGACGTGGGCGCCGCGGACCAGGACTTCGCGGTGGCCGCTTTCCTCCGGGACCTTCCCGACGACCACCGGATCGAGGAGATCGAGGACCACGACGTCCTCGGTATAGATGCGGAGGTGGCCCAGGAGGTTCCCGAACGGCCCCCGGAAACCCTTCCGAAGGACGTGCCCGCGCCACGGCGGGCGGACCTGGCCCGACTGCTGGAGGCCGAGGAGTTCGCGGACAAGGTGCGCCACCGGCTCCGGTGAGGGCCGGCGTCCACGGCGGCCCGCCGTGGGGTTCAGCCCTCGGTGGTGCCTTCGGCCAGCTCGGCGCCGAGCCAGCGCTCCACGCGCAGTACGTGCGTGGTCGCCACGGCCCGTGCGGCCTCGGGGTCGCGCGCCACGAGCGCCTCGTGGATGCGCCGATGGTCCTCACGGAGCTCGGCCGTGAGCCCGGCCTCCCTATGGCCCGCCCACACGCGGGCGTTGAAGGTGTGCGAGGAGAGTCCGTCGTTGATCGCCGCCAGGGTGGCGTTACCGGTGCTGGCCACGATGGCCTGGTGGAAACCCAGGTCGGCGGTGACGGTGTCGTCGCAAAGGACGTCGGGCCCGCCCTCCATCCGGTCCAACAGGGCGCCGATACGGTCGAGGTCCTCGGCGCCGGCACGTGCGGCGGCCAGGGCGGTGGCCGCGGGTTCGAGCATGCGACGCACCTGGAGGACCTCCAGCAACGTCCGGCCCTGCGATACCTCGGCCAGCACGGAGAAGGTCTCCAACAGGTCGGCGGGACGCAACGCGGTGACGTAGACGCCCGCGCCATGGCGGGACTCCAGCACGCCGAGAGTGGTCAGGGCGCGGATGGCCTCGCGCATGGAGCTGCGGGAGACCCCGAGTCGGGCGGACAGGTCCCGCTCGGTGGGCAGGCGCTCTCCGGGGCCGACCTCTCCGGTGGAGATCATCGCCTTGATCCGGTCGACGGCACGCTGGGTGACGGAGGTGCGCTCACCATCGGGGTCGCTCACGGCTCTCTCCAGGCGAGGGGGCTCGGACCTCGGTCCCCGTGGGCGTTCACCGGGTGCGGGAGCGCCCCCGCGGCTCCCTTTCACCCGAAGACATCATACCAATCCGCGGTCGTCTTCCACGACATCCCTACCACTACGGGATTTCCTGTTCGGCCATTCCTTCACCACACGAAAGTAGTCCGACCACTCCTGAGGAGAACGTCACTCCCCTAGGGAGGGGTCCAGGGTGCGTGCGACCGCCGCCGGAGCGGAGCGGCGCACCCGAGGCGGTGGCGCCGGATCGTCGCTCACGGCGCGTGCTCCCTCCGTCCGGCCTCGGCCCTCATCGTGCCCGCACCGCCTCCCCCATACGGACGAGGGCGTCGGTGAGGATGTCGGGGGCGGTGGCGAAATTGAGGCGGACGTGACCCTGACCACCGGGGCCGAAGACATGGCCGGAGCTGAGTGCGACGCGGGCGTGGTCCAGGAAGAAGCGGGCCGGACCGGCGAGGTCGGAGACGGCGCCGGGTACCGCGGTGTCGTCTCCCTCGTCCAACCCCAGAGAGCGACAGTCCAGCCATGCGAGGTAGGTGCCCTGCGGCGGGTTCCAGCCGACATCGGGCAGGTGCTCGGGAAGGAGCGAGGACAGCAGCGCGCGGTTGTCCTCCAGACCACGGAGCAGGGAGTCGAGCCAGGGGACACCATGGAGGTAGGCGGCCTCGTGGGCGATGATCCCGACGTGGCTGGGACCGTGACCGACCTCTTCCGGCAGGCGGGCCAGGTCGTCCGCCGCGTCGGCTCCGGCGACCGCGATCGCCGCCTTCAGCCCGGCGAGGTTCCACGCCTTGGAGGCCGATGTCACCGTGAAGGCGTCCTCGGCCCCGGACACGGTCAGGTAGGGGGTGAAGCCCTCGCCTTCGAAGACGAGCGGGGCGTGGATCTCGTCGGAGATCACGCGTACGCCGTGGTCGCGGGCGAGTCGGGCAAGGGCCCGCAACTCGTCGAGGGTGTGGACGGTACCGGTGGGGTTGTGGGGGTTGCTCAACAGAAAGGCCACCCGACGATGGGCGGTGGCCGCCTCACGGAACACGTCGGCGACGCGATCCAGGTCCAGTCGGCCTTCCGACCCCAAAGGGGCCTCCAGGACCCGGCGGCCGCTGTTGGACACGAAGGCGTAGAACGGCGGATAGACCGGCGGGGTGACCACCACGGCGTCGTCGGGGTCGGTGACCAGACGCAGGACCTCGACGATCCCCATCATGACGTCGGGCACGATCGCGGTGCGGTCGACGGACAGGTCCGTCCACCCCCACCTCTCGGCCGCGAACCCGGCGAAGGCCTCGGCGTACCGGTTCCCCGCCGGATAGCCGGTGTCCCCCCGCCGCATGGCGGTGGTGACGGCGTCGACGACCGGCGACGCGAGTTCGACGTCCATCTCCGCCACCCACAGCGGTAGTACGTCGTCTCCGTGCATACGCCACTTCATGCTGGTGCGTCGGCGTAGTTCCTCGATCCGTACCGACGTGAAAGGGGTGTCCTTGGACATGTCGCCGTGACCTCCTCGGGTGCTCGGCGGCTTCGACGTCCCACCGCCGGCGGGACGACCGGCCCACCGGCGGGGACGGGGCTTGGAGCAGTGCGTGCGCGCCCCCGCCACCGGAGTCGGGCGCGCCTGCGCGATCCATCGGTGGCCGGCTCCGACCAGGGGCGTCGTCGCCCGTACTCTACTGAGTCCCCTTCCCATCCCGGGGAAGGGGTCGGAGCGCCTCCTGTTCGACCCCGTGCCGCGCCGCCGGCGCCGGTCGATAGGATGATCCGCCGGTTCCATGCGTCCGACCGAGGAGGGTCACGTGGGCAGGAAGGGTCGCGGCCGACAGCGACGGGCCGGTGGTCGCGCCTTCGGCCACACCGGTGAGGCCTGGGCCGGCCCCGCACCCGGCGACTCCCCCGCACAGGTGGTGTCCGGAGCCGTCGACGCACTGGTGCTGGAGCGTGAGGGCAGCGGTGTGGACCTGGCCGCGGCGCGCCTGGCCGACACCGAGGAGCCCGCGTGGGCCCAGGCCGCCGAGCGAGCGCTCGTCACCGCCCTGCTGGGCGCGGTGGCCTCGGCCTGGACGCGCGGATGGCAGCCGGCCGAGACGGTCCGCCAGGCGGACCGGGCGCTGGGCCCGGTGGCGGCGTCGGTGTGCGCGGACACGGTGACGGCCGATCTGACCCGCCACTCCTCCGACACGGTGGACCCTCGGTGGACCGCGCAGGTGCGCGCTCTGGGGGCCTCGTCCGACTGGGGTGGTCGCGGCGACTATCTGGCGCACCTGGGCGCCGAACACGGGCTGCTGCGCTTCGAGGTGGTGGAGACGACCCTGCGGCTCCTGGCCGCTCTGCGCGTGCTGCCGCCGATGCACCGCCTGTGCCCACCACCGGGCGCGTTCCGCCCCGACCGGGAGGGGCCACCACGTGCGACCACGCGGGTGGACCAGGCCAGACTGGCCCGGGTGCGCGCCTTGCTGGCCAAGGCCGAGTCCACGGAGTTCCCCCGGGAGGCGGAGGCGTTGAGCGCCCGCGCGCAGGAGTTGATGGCCCGGCACAGCATCGACCGGGCGCTGCTGACCGAGGAACAGGGACGCTCCTCGAAGGCGACCGCCGGTCGACGCCTGGCGGTGGACGCCCCCTACGACGAGCACAAGGCACTGCTCCTGCACGAGGTGGCCGAGGCCAACCACTGCCGGGCCGTGTGGGACCGGGACCTGGGGCTGTCCACGGTGATGGGCTTTCCCGGCGACGTGGACGCCGTGGAGTTGATGTTCACCTCGCTGCTGGTCCAGGCCGAAACGGCGATGCGGGCCGGCGGTTCGGCCCGGGACCGCTCCGGAAGGGCGGCGGGGCGTGACTTCCGTTCCTCGTTCATGTCGGCCTTCGCGGTGCGGGTGGGCGAACGCCTGGCCGAGTCGGCGCGCACGGCGACGCGGGCCGCCGCGGCCGAGATCGGGACCGACCTGGTGCCGGTGTTCGCCGCACGTGAGCGCGAGGTGGAGGAGGCCGTCGCCGAGGCGTTCGGTGAGCTGACCTCCTCCCGGCTGCGCGGTCCCTCCGACGCGGACGGCTGGTACGAGGGCAGGGCGGCGGCCGACGCCGCGTCCCTGGGGCCGGCGGAACGCTGATCCGAAGATCCTCGGGCGCAGGCTCCCCGACCGGTCCTGCTCGGGGTGGCACCGTCAGGCCTCGACAGTGCCACCGGAGTCACCGTCATCGGGTGACCACACGAGGCAGCCTCCTCCGCCGCCCGGCGTTCCATCGGTGAAGGCGTCCACGCCCTGCGGCAGGCGGGCGACCCGTACGTCGCACCGCCCCGCACGGTCACGGCCGCTCACGGCCGGGCGCGCCCCCTCCACCACGAGGGCTCTTCACGGAGGTGATGACGCATGGACACCGACACGATGGACCTTGACGCGTTCGAGCACCTGGTGGGCAGAGCCTTCGCCGCGCTCCCCGAGTGGGTGCAGCGTTCCATGGCCGATGTCGCCCTGCTCGTCGACGACCGGCCACCCTCGCACGAACCCGGACGGCTGCTGTTGGGTCGCTTCGTGGGTGTGCCCCGCACACGGCGCGGCCGACGCGTACCGGGAAGCCTTCCCGACCGTATCGAGCTCTACCGAGTACCGATTCTCCGTGTGTCGCTCTCGGGAGGAGGTGGAGAAGAGGGTGACCATGGTCCTGCGGCACGAGATCGGACACGCGTTGGGCATCAGCGAGGCACGACTGCGAGAGTTGGGTTACTGACGTCTCCGCCTCCTCCTTTCCGTCACTGCTGCCAGGGGCGCGTTGTCGGGAGGTCCCTGTCACCGGCCAGGAGAGGGGGCACACGGGTGGGGGGTTGGGAACAGTGGTTCCTGGCCGTGCCGACCGGCGTGGTCTACCTCGTCGCCTTCGCTCTTCCCTTCGCCGAGGCGGCGGTCTTCGCCGGGCTCGTCGTGCCCGGTGAGACCGGGCTGCTACTCGCCGGTGTCGTGGCGGGGCTGGGCCATGCGGACCCTTTCGTGGTGGGGGTTTGCGGGATCGCCGGAGCGGTGGCCGGGGACTCCGTCGGTTTCGAGATCGGACGCCGTCTGGGGCCACGCTTGACCACCGGTCGACTCGGCCGTGTGATCGGCCCCGCCCGCTGGGAGCGGGCGGAGGGTTTCGTGCGGCGTTACGGCGCCCACGCGGTGTTCCTCGGCCGGTGGGTGGGGTTCGCGCGTGCCCTGGTGCCCGCCCTCGCAGGGGCCACAGGCCTGGGCTACCGGCGATTCGTCATCTGGAACGCCTTGAGCGGGGCGGTGTGGGCGAGCACCATCACTCTGGTCGGCTACCTCGCGGGAGACTCCTGGCAGCGCGTAGAGCGTGTCCTCGGCGAGGCGGTCCTCCTGGTGGTGCTCGTCGGAGCGGCGGCCCTGGTCACGGTGATCGTCGCCCGCTGGATCGCCCGTCACCCCGAACGCGTGCGCGCCTGGGCCTCGCGTCAGGCCGATCGCCGGGGTGTCCGGAGGGTGCTCGCACGCTACGACCGGCAGGTGCGGTGGTTGGCCCGCAGGTTCGAGCCTCGCACCGTTCTGGGGCTGGAGTTGACCATGGGCGTGGTCCTGGTCGTGGCGGCGGGCTGGTTCTTCGGCGCGGTGTTGCAGGACGTGATCGTCGGCGAGGAGGCCGTGCGCAGTGATGGACCGGTCCTGCGCTGGTTCGCCGCCCACAGGGCTCCCGAGATCACCACGATGCTGGTGTCCGTGAACCACCTCGCCGGTGTGTGGGGGGGCGGCGGCCCTGGCCGTGATCGGTTCGTTGTCGTCCCGGGCGGGGCTACGCGGTCTGGTGTACGCCGCGAGTGGGTGGGCCGTCGCTGTGGGGATGGGCCTGGCCGTCGCGGCCCTGGTCGGTCGCCCCGGACCCGCGCCGGAGTACGCGGTGGTCGAGGCCTCGTCGCTGGGCGCCTTCCCCGCGGTGGGAGTGGCGTGCACGGCCGCCGTAGTCACCGTGCTGGCCTGGTTGGGCAGTGAGCGTGCGGCGACCTGGGGCCGGGCGGTGGCCTGGTGGACGGCGGCAGTGCTGTGGGGAGGGCTGACCGGTGTCGCGGTGGTGTATCTGGGCGCGGGATGGGCGACGGACGTCCTCGGAGGATGGCTGCTCGGTGGCCTGTCCGCCGTGATCGTGTCGACCCTGGGCCGTACCCGCTCCCGACTCCGTGTCCAGGCCTCTCCCACACCGGGCACGCCTCCCGCCTCGTCCTGAGCGTTCTCATCAAGACGACGCGGAACCGTCACCGTTCGGGCATACGCTCCCCGATGCTTCGAGGAAGGACGGCGCCGCGTCTCCGCACCGGACGAACCAGAACGGGACACGGGAGGTCCGCACCGTGTACGCGAAGGACACGCCCCGGACACCACTCCCACCGAGTACGGGTGGGGGTCTCCGCCCAAGTGCGTCCACGCGCGTCCTGGTGCGACCAGCTCCGTCGCCCCTCTTCGAGGGGCCCGGACGAAGCGGTCGTCCGGGGCTTGCACAATGGAAGGGAGCAGCCCTCGTTCACCCCCGCCGGCACCCGTACGGACCGGTGGGACGACCACGACGCCACCGCCATCACCACCTCACGGGTCGGCCCATGCCGCCCGGGTTCGTGAACGGCCGGCGCATCCTCCACGGGGCCAGAACACACGAGGTGCGTGTCCTCCTGACGTGGGACGGACCCCGAAGCGGGGCCTCCCACCCTTGCGCTGATCTCCAAGGAGCATGGTGAAGAACGACCTCCGTACCCACGTCGCCGTGGGCCACCACGCCGAACGCGCCGTCCCCTGGGCGGTGTTGGCCGCGGTGCCCCTGCTGTGGATTCCGGGCCTGCCCGCGTGGATCCTGGCGCTGGGCTTCGCGCCGATGCACATCGCGATGGCCCTGCACTGGACGACCCACCGGGGAAGGCTGTGCGAGCTGTGCCTGGCCGACATCCCCCTCCAGGGCTCGGCGACCGCTGAGCGTTGGCGTCGTCCCCTCCGTGTCTTCCACTGGGTCCTGGACCATCCGGGAAGGAGCGTGCTGGGCGCCTGCGGAGCGATGGTCGCGCTCGGCCTCGTCTCCGTTCCGGCGGGGGTCTCGGCGTTCTTCGTGCTCATCTCACTGGGGCTGCTGTGGGCCATGAGACACGGCCGTGTCGCCGCCTGGTGCCCGTGGTGCGGACGTGACGAGGGCGACTGGGAGGAGACACCCGTGGCGCCTCCCGCTCCGACGGTGAACGCCTGACCCTCGGTGGTACGGGGGCCCGCCACCTCCCGCCGACGCGGGCGACGGGTCGAGCGCGTCATCGTCATCGGCTCCGGCGGCCGTGGCGGGACACGGTCGAGTCCCCGGCGGGAGGCCGGGGACGCCGGTCTCGGTGGCCTCGGGGCGCTCGGTGACATCGAAGACGCGGGGCCTCGGCCCCGCTCTCCCACCCCGGTGCGAGGTGGGAGTGTCCGGTGTCCGGTCGGTCATTCCTTCAGCGGCAGTTCGTAGACCAGGAGGGTGACGTCGGGCCGTGGGGTCCAGTCCCGTTCGGGGACACGTCTGAAACCGCGGGCGCGGTAGACGTACTGGGCCGAGACCATCTCGGGAAGGGTGGACAGCACCAGCCGGGTGGTCCCCTCCTCACGCGCCCTTTCGATGAGGGCGTTGACCAGGTCTCGGCCCACACCACGGCCCCGGGCCTCCGGGGAGACGGCGAAGGCCCGGATCTCGGCCTCGTCGGCGTTGCGGGCGACCTCGCTCTCCGGTGACCAGGGTTCGAACATGATCGTTCCCAGAAGGCGTTCGCCGTCGACGGCGACCAGAACCTCACCACGACCGTCCGTTCCCAGGTCACGCAGGGTCTCGACGTAGGACGGGTTCACGTCCAACAGGCCGTCGGCCGTATAGGCCATCACTCGCAGTTCGCTGACGGCGTTCATCTCATCAGGAAGTACTCGACGCACGATCATGTACGTCATTCAACATGACGGGGAGGACTCCCACGCCGATTCGCCGCACCACGCAGGGAGTCTAAAACGTCACCGTGAGTGACTTTTTACGTGGGTTCATCCCCGGGCGGCCGGGCAGTGGCCTCGGCCGCCCGAAACATCAGGTTTCCTCGACCGCCTCACACTCGTCCATGTCGCGCACGGACTCCAGGTCGTAGGCGTCCTGGAGGGGACCCCGAGGCTGCTCGCCCCGGGGGAACTCGTCGGGGAAGGCCGGGGTGAAGGTGAACTCCTCCAGGCAGTGCACGGGGGCGGACGCCCGCGACCAGGAGGGCCAGGCCTCCAGTGTGCCGTCGCCCAGATCGTAGAAGGCGACCTCGCCGAAGTGGGAGGTGACCAGGCGCATCGACACCGGCTTCCCCGGTCGGGCGATGGGGTGGACGATGGTGTACTCGGTCACCACCGACAGATAGTCCCAACCCTGGTCGTCGCGGGTCGCCTCCGCCCGCATCAGGCCGTCCACCTTCACCACGTCCCCGATGGGCTCGGCCGTTCCGGGCGAGAGGTTGAAGGGCAGGTGACGGCTGTTCTCCTCCAGGGACTCGTTGCCCAGGTCCTCCAGGTACCACTCCAGGACCCGACCGGAGAGCAGGGAGGTGAACCCGCTGTTGTCCTCGTCGAAGACCGCGTCCTGGTCGAGGTAGACCGCCTCCAGCAGGTCCTGGGTCGTGGCGTAGGCCTGCGCCACCTGTTCCCGGCTGTAGGGTCCGACGGGTTCGGCCTCGGGAACGTCGAAACCCTCCCCGTAGTCCTCGGCCGGGCTCCCGGCGAAGGGGTCGTCCCGGTCGACCTGGTCGTAGGAGCTCATGGGGGTTCCCGTGAGCACGCTGTGGGCGAAGAGGTCCAGTGTGTTCTGGACGGTGGCGCAGCCGGTGAGGGTCAGGGAGAGGAGTACCGCCGCACCGGAGGCAGCGGGGATACGCAGTGACATGGGGGATGCTTTCGTGCTCTAAGAGTTAAATGCGAGATTTGTTCGCTTTGATATTTTCCACCATCGCGAAGCGTTCCGCCTCCGACCAGCCCGCACACCCCTTCGACTATTCGGACCGCGACGAGCTCCGCGTGGGGGCGATTCCTTCGGATGGCCGACACCGACGCGCTTTCATCGCTACGCTCCTGACCATGACGCAGCACACCGCAACCAGCAGGGAAGCCATCCCCGACGAGATCTCCCCGCCCCGTTTCCTCCGTCCCAACGAGGACCTGGCCGCGGCCATGGAGTGCGTGCGCTGCAAGGAGCAGGGCATCAGCGTCCCGCCGGGCGGAGCGCCCGTGAGACTGACCAACGCCGAGGCCAAGAGAGCCAAGAAGGCCAAGAAGCGCGCCCAGGCCGAGGCGCGGTCCAGGCCTCAGGAGAAGATCCCCGCCGACCGCAGACGCCTACCTCGGATGGGTCCGCACCACGCGGAGTTCTTCCGTCGACTGTGGGAGCGCACGGCGTCGGAGGGAGCGGGCACCGACCCCGACAGTCGCCTGCTCGCGCTCACCTTCGCCCTACGCGGAGCGCTGAGGGGCCAGGCCAACTTCACCGCCCAGGACCTGCGCGTGCTACGTCTGGAGGACGCCCGTGCGTCGTTGGTGGCCCTGACGGAGCCGGGGTGGCTGGAGACCACGCCCGAGAGGGTGATGGAGGCCGACGCCGCCGACCCCGCGCTGTGCGACCTGCCCAGTCTGTCGGGCAGCCCGTGGAAGGTCGGCAACGGGGTGCGGTCGCGGGCCTCGGGGTGGTTCATGCGCACCCTGGCACACAAGAAGATGCGCAAGAAACCCAACCGTCTCAGGCTGGTGGCCGCCTACCTGGCCCTGCATTCCGAGCCCGACGGTCGGATCCGCGTGCGCGCCGACGAGATCGTCCGCTCCTGTGCCCTGTCGGGCACCGCGGAGCTGGCGGAGCTGCTCACCTGGTCGACGGAGATCTCCTGGATCGAGGGCCTGAGCGCGGAGAACGGCGTCATGGGCGCCTCCCTGACCGAGGTCACCCTGCCACTGGCCTACGTGCCCCTGCCTCCCCCCACCCCGCCGCGCACCGCGCCGGCCTCCACGCCATTGGAGGTACCCGTGGCGGAGCGGGCCCGTGACCTGGTCGTGGGTCGGGAGGAGCGGATAGCGCGCTGGGTGGAGGACTACCGCGCCGAGCACGGACACGGCCCCAGTTGGTCGGTGCTCGGCAGGGCCTTCGGCTGGCCTCCGCGCCAGGCACCCGACCACGAGGTCACCGACGAGGTGTTCCGGCTCCTGGCCGAGGGAGGTTGGCTGACCGGTTTCGGCACGCCCTTCGGTCTGCGCCCGGCGAAGGCGACCCACGAGAGCGCCTGACCCCCGGTCCCGCGTCCGGGTCCGGACGCGGGACCGGGACCCGTGCACGCTCGGGGGTCGGCCGAGCCACCGGGTCCGATGAGGGCTCGCACGCGGCCCAAAGGGCGCCGAGGCCGCCAGGACCCCTTCCCCTCGGTCGCACCACGAGCGCCGGAGGACCTCCGTTCTCGGGGCCGCCGACCACCGACCGAGGCGGAACGCGGCGAAGAACGCGGCCTAGACTTCACCCATGCCAGAGCATCCGAGAACCCGCGCCACCGTCCCCGGCACGCTCAGGGGAGGCCGCTCGTGAGCAGGAACGTCCTGGTCACCGGCGCCTCCCGGGGGATCGGCAGGGCGATCGCCGTGGCCTTCGCCGAGCGGGGAGAACGCGTCGCCGTCCACTGCTCGTCCCGGCCGCGGGAGGCACGCCGCACCCTGGAACTTCTGTCCGGTGAGGGGCACATCCTGGTGCGTGCCGACCTCGGCGAACCCGACGCGGCGGCCGACCTGGTCGCGCGGGTGGTGGAGCGCATGGGCGGGATCGACGTGGTGGTCAACAACGCCGCGATCAACACCCCGCATCCCCCGGTGACGACCTCCCATGAGCGGTGGCGACGGGCCTGGCGGTCCACCTTCGACGTGAACGTGTTCGCGGCGGCCGACGTCAGCCACCTCGCGGCCCGGAACATGATCGACCGGGGCGTCCGAGGACACATCGTCAACGTCGGTTCCCGAGGCGCCTTCAAGGGGGAACCCGACCATCCCGCCTACGGCGCGAGCAAGGCCGCCCTGCACGCGCTGGGCCAGTCGCTGGCGGTCGCGCTGGCCCCGTACGGTATCGCCGTCGCGTCGGTGGCGCCGGGGTTCGTGGAGACCGAGCGCGTGGCCGATCGGCTCACCGACCAGGTCCGCGCGCAGAGCCCCTTCGGTCGGGTGGCCCGCCCCGAGGAGGTGGCCGCGGCCGTGTGCCATCTGGCCTCACCCGAGGCGGTCTGGTCCTCGGGGGCCGTTCTCGACCTCAACGGCGCCTCCCATCTGCGTTGACGGCCCGACCGGGACTCCTCCGGTGCCGTCAGCGGGTCCTCGTCCCGGCGGCCCCCGCTCCCGGCGCGCGTGTGCGCCGGGAGCGGGGGCCACCGCCCGTCTCCTCGGTCACCGGCGGTCACCGGCCTCCTCCAGCAGCGTTCCCTCCGAGGACAGGGGCGTGAGCCGGCTGGGGGTGATGCCCAGCAGTTCGGCCGCCAGTTCCTCGTTGCCGGCGAATCCGGCGTCGGCGTCGATGGTCTGTGTGCCGTCCCAGAGCATGAGCATCGCCGAGACGGTGTGCGCGCCCTTGTCGTGGTGCATGTCGTAGTGGGCGGCCATGGGGACGCTGTCGTAGTGGACCCACAGATCGTGCCCGGTCATGAACATGTCCAGATCGAAGGTCACCGTCAACCCCATCAACTCGGGCTTGTAGCGGTCGTCGATCCCGGCGAAGGCCTCGTCCAAGGCGACCATCCGCGGGCAGGTGGGCCTGGCGGAGGTGTACAGGGCGTTGGCGGCGGCGAACAGGGGCAGGTGGATCGCCGCGGACTTCTCCCCGCCCGACATCTGCTCGTGCTTGTTCTTGGTGAGCCTGACCTCCTCCTGTCCGGGCACGGCCAGGCGCAACTCGAACCGGTACCAGGTGCGGTAGTCCAGTACCGCCGACAGGATCTGCTTGTAGGTGGCGCGGGGGTGGGCGGCGTGGTGCTCGCCGATCATCCTCCGTAGGACCTCGCGCAACTGCTCCAGCCCCGAGGGCCCCAGGCCGGTGGCGTCGCGTTTGGCCAACCGAGCGGCGGTGGCCTGGTGTTCGGTGAGACGGTCCGAGCGGCTCCACCGGATCCCGATCCGGGTGCCCGAGGACATGGGACGCGACCGGGTGTCCCGGTCCATGCCGGCGACCAGGTCGCGGGCCGCGCGCACGCGTTCGTGGATCTGTTGTGCGATCCCGGTGATCAGTTCGTCCTCCAGCACGCCCCGTTCCTCGTCGGCCAGGAGCGCGCCCTGCTCCTCGACGCGCGTGGAGATGGCGCGGGCGAAGGCGGAGACGGGGTTGCGTCCGGTCTCGTCGTTGACGTACACCGTGATGACGCCGCCGGCGTCCAGGTCGTGGTCGACACGGTAGCCCCCGGCGTCACCGCCCAGGGTGTCCTGAAAGACGCGCAGGGAGCCGGACATCCCGGTGGAGGCGGACTTCAGGTCGCCTTCGGTGACGGTCGACCCGGGGCCGACCGCGGCGGCGAAGGCGTCGAGCACCTCCGCGGCCTGTCCGGGCAGCACGGCGCGCACGGCCGTCCCGGGGTCCTCGGGGTCCGACACCAGGACCTGTTCGGCGGCCCGTTCCGCGGTGGGCCACAGGTGCCGGTCGGGCCAGACGGGTCCGGTGTCCGCTCCGATGATCGCGCGCAGGTCGGCGGGGGTGAGCGCGGCGAGTTCCTCGGCCTGCGCGAACAGCAGGGCCAGGGCGTCGGTGAGCGCCCTGTGCCCGCCCGCCAGTTTCTCGTCGGCACGGATCATGGCCTCGTTGGCGGTCGAGGCCTCCTTCCGAACGCGCTGGTGCTGCGCGCGGGCCCTGTGCAGGTCCTGCCCGACCTGTTCCAACGCGGTCATGAGCTCCTGGACGGGGGCGCTGATGCCTTCCTGTTTGGCGGCCAGTTCGGCCACGGCCCTCTCGTGCTCGCGCACCCGCTCCTCGTGACGCTCCCGGTCCTGCTCCAGCCGGTCCCGCAGGCGTGCGGCGGTCTCCCTGCGGCCGTCCAGGTCCGCGGTGCGCCGTTCGGCCTCGGTACGCGCACCGTGCAGGGCACGCGCGGCCTGTAGGAAGTCATCCACGGCTCGGGCGACGGCGTCCACGGCCTCGGGCCGGACGGGCATGGCGCGTTCCTCGGCCACCGTGCGCACCTGGTGGCGGTGGGCGTCCACCTCGGCGACCGCGGCGTCCAGTTCACGTCGCCGCTCCTCGCTCTCCACCCGTGCCGACGCCAGGAGGGCGGAACGTTCGGCGACGCGGCGCACGGCCAGGTCGATGGACGTGGTCGCGGGCAGGGCTCCTCGTGCCCGGGTGAACGCCTCCAGGAGTTCGGTGGCCCGGTCGAGCTGTTCGGTGGTCTGCTCGCGTTGACGTGTGAGTGCGCCCAGGCGTGTGTCGCAGGCCTCCAGGCGTTCGCGGCGGCGCTGGGCGCGGTTGGTGGCGCCGATGAACTCGGGGGCGGCCTTGGGCCTGGCTCCCACGAGGATCCCCTGGGCGAATCGGGCCCCGATGGTGACCGTGTGCGCGCCCCTCACCGGTTCCCCGTCTCCGGTGTGGTGCGCGGAGCGGTCAAGGCGTACCGAGGCCAGGACGCGGGCGATGACGTGTTCGGGGACCAGGTCCTGGTGTTCGGGGACCAGCACGTCGGCCAGGGTCGGGCCCTGGTCGACGACGGTGGCCGGAGAGGCCAGCAGGTAGGCGTCGGCCTCACCGTCGGCGAGAGCGGCGCGAGTGGTCTCCTCGTCGGGGTGGACCCAGGCGGTGAGCAGGCCCGCGCCGTACAGGGCTCCCTCCACGGCGGCGGCCTCGGCCTCCTCGATCCCGTCGGCGAAGCGGACCAGTCGCCACAACGGGGCGCCGGGGCGGTCCCGACGCGAGGCGGTGCGCAGGTCGTCGGTGGGCGGGGCGTCGTCGCGTTCGGCGGCGATGTCCCGACGTTCACGGTGCGCGAGTTCGATCTCGGAGTCGATCCGGTCCCGCCGGGTCCGCAGGGCGTGCACGTGCGTGGAGGTGTCCAGGCGCTTGGGGTCGGTGTACTCGCCGTAGACCTCCGTCAGGGCGGGGGTCCCCGGTTCGCCGACCCCTTCCAGGGCCCGGCCCAGTGCCTCGACACAGTCGGCGTCGGCGATCGGCGCCGGACCCTGGGCCCAGTGGCCCGCCCACACGGTGAGGGCCTCGGCCGCCTCGCGCCGGGCCTCGGCCAGTTCGTCGCAGGCCTGCTCGCACTTCCTCTCGTGGTCGCCGAACCCGTCCTCGGCCCGGGACGCGGCCCGCTCGGCGATGCCGCGCGCGTTCTCGGCCCGGGCCAGGCCGTCCAGGCGCTCGCGTACCGCGGCCACGTCGTCGTGACGCGCGGTCGCGCGTGCCTGGGCCGTCCGGGGCAGGTCCTCGCCCGTGTCGAGCGGTCCCTCCCCATCGTGGACGAGTCCGGCCTGTTCACCGCTGCGGTCCAGCTCCGCGGCCAGCTCCTCCATGCGCGCCCGCGCGTGTTCGAGGTCGGCGGCGACCTGGTCGGCCTCCCGTTCCAGGGCGACGATCTCCCCGGCCTGCTCGTCCAGCCGCTCCCGCTGTTCGGTCAGGACGCGGGCGGTCTCGGCGTTGTGGGCGCGTTCGATCTCCAGGGCGGCGTGGCTGCGGAAGGCCTCGTGCGCCTCCAGTCCGCTCTTACGCGCCACCAGGCGTTGGATCCGCGCGTCCAACGCCTCGGCCTCCTTGGTGGCCTCGGCGTGCGCCAGGACGGCCTGTTCGCGGGTGCGGCGGGCCTCCGTGATGGCGCGGGCCTGTTCCGCCGCCTGGTCGGCGGCGGTGCGCACGCGGGACAGGCGGTGGCGGGCGTGGACGGTGAGATAGGAGGCGTACTCCTCCAGGAAGGTCGTGGTCGCGGTGTGCGCGGCGGCGGCCTGGTCGAAGCGGCGCTGCACGGCCGCCAGGTTGGTGAAGTCGCGGGCGGCCTGGTCGAGGAGTTCCTCGTCCAGAGGGCTCAGTCCACTGGTGAGGGTCTCGGAGACCTTCTCGGGGTCCAGGTCCTTGGCCAGGAGGGGGCGGCGCAACGCCAGCAGGAGATCGAGCAGTTGGACGTAGCGCTCCCCCAGCCCGAACAGGCGGGCGTCGACCGCGCGCCGGTAGTCGGCGGCGGTGGAATGGTGGGCGTCCTCGCCCAGGGCCTCCTTGAGCCGGCGCTCGGTGAGCGGACGGCCGTCGGCCGCCAGCAGGCCGAAGTCCACACCCAGGCGTCGGTCGGTGACGAAGAAGGAGGGGACGACGCCGTCGCGGTGGCGGTGCGCGCGCAGTCCGATGACGAGGGTGACCGTCTCCACGTTCCCCGGCCCTCGTTCCGATCCGGACGCGGGACGGGCGAACTCCATCCACACGTATCCGTACTCGGTGTCCTGGCCCCGGTAGAGGAGGTTGGACTTCATGGTGCGGTTCTGGCCGCTGAAGGGGTCCAGCCGGCGGGCGTCGGTGTACCCGTCGAGGATGAACGGGAAGAGCACCTCCAGGGCCTTGGTCTTGCCCGAGCCGTTGTGTCCACGCAGCACCAGACGCCCGTCGGCGAACACGAACTCCTCGTCGACGTAGTCCCAGATGTTGATCACGCCTGCTCGGCTGGGCCGGAATCGGTCCCTGGACATCAGTTTCCCTTCGAGGGGGCGGGGGCGGCTGTGGTGGCGGGGGCGGAGGGCCGCCCTTCGGCGGCCGGTGCGGACTCCTCCAGTCCCAGGGGCAACTGCCCGTCGTCGGCGCGTTCGGGTAGGGCGCCCTGGAGGTTGCGGTAGCGCAGGGCGGCGGGGAGGACGAGCGCGCCGCCGGGGACCGGGCGGATCAGGGAGAGCTCGGCGAGCAGGTCCAGTGCGGCGTCCAGCAGGCCGTAGGGGTCCTGTTGCCAGGCGCCGCCGAAGGAGGAGGCGCCGAACTCGGCGAAGAGCTCGTGGATCATGCCCTCCCACCGGGCTCGCTCCACCAGGGGCGCCTCGGGCGGCGTGGGACTCTCCCCGCCTCGCACGGGTGTCTCCACGGCCTGGACGAGTGCGTCCACGACCCCCTCGCGGGGCAGGCCCGCGTCCACGCTGCGCACGAGTGCGGCCTGGTCGGCGGCGCGGGTGGGGACGGGCAGGAAGGTCAGCGCGGCCAGGGAGGTCTCCAACAGGTCGGCCGTCTTGGCCAGCAGCAGTCCCGCGGTGCGGTTGACCGCTCCTCCCCTGCCGGGGAAGGGCCGGTCGGTGAAGGTGCCCGCGGGGTCGGCCAACAGCACGCCCTCGGCCCTGCGTTCGACCTTGAGCCCGGTGGCGCGGGTCAGGTCCTCGATCACCCTCCGGTCGCGCAGGACGGCGGCGACCTCGGGTTCGACGTCGCCGTAGTAGACCACCGGCTGTTCCACCAGCAGACGCCTGGCCCGGCGGGCCACCTGCTCGCGCGGGGAGGCGTCGGTGAGGGGGTCGGCGAGCAGTCCGGCGACGCTGTCCAGGTGCTGGACCGGCCGGGCGGGGCGGAAGAGCACCTCGCACACCTCGTGGTCGATGTCGAACAGGGCGTCCCCCTGTCCTCCCCCCGAGGCCCATGCCTCCAGGGAGCCGTCCGACAGGTGCAGGGCGCCACGGTCCAGCAACCAGTGGGCGACGTCGACCAGCGCCGCTTTGTGCGCGCCGTCGGTGGGGTCGTAGCCCAGCCCCTCGATCGCGTTGGCCATGGGGACGAGACGGTCGACCAGGTCGGCGAGGCTGATCTCGATCTGTGAGCGCTGGAAGGCGGCCGGCAGCAGGCACAGGTAGGCGAGTCTGCGCCGGTCGAAGGGTCGGCCCCTGCGCGCGAAGATCTGACGCTGGGTGGGGTCCAGGATGTCGAGTTCGCGGACCAGACGCACGTGGTCGGTGGTGGCGATCAGCGTGTGGCCGAAGAGCCGTTCCAGGTCGTTGGCCAACTCGTCGGCCCATTCCAGTACCTGTCGCAGCACGCCGGCGCGCGGGCGTGTGGCGGTGATGAGGTCACAGGTCAGCACCCGGCGCATGGCCTGCTGGTAGGAGCCCAGGTCGGCGGGGGCGATCGTGCGGGCGAAGAGTCGCGGCATCAGGGGTTCTTCGTTCGGGGTCGGTGACCGCTGACCTCCAGGCGCAGGCCCGGCAGGTGGAGACGGCCGTGGCTGGTACGGACGGTGCTGCCCGCGGGGTCGGGGACCAGACGGACCATGGTGCCGTCGCCCGTGGCGGAGGCCGAGGACAGGCGTCCGGCGACGACGGTACGGCCCTCCAGGGCACGGGTGACCAGGCGCAGCAGGACGCGGGTGTCGGCCTCGTCCAGGACGCGGCCGTGGGCGCCTTGGTCGATGAGACGATCCGCGGCCCGGCGTTCGGCCGCCCGGTCCGCGGCCTGGGCCCCGCGCAGGCGCGCCTGCGCGCCGGGGTTGCGCCGCACCGGCCTGGGCACCCCCGCGGTGGGCGTGCTCCCGCTGCGGAACAGGGTGACCGACACCTCCACCCCCGGGGCGTCCCACCAGGTCATGGTCGGCGAGATCTGTTCGTCGTCATCGTGGGCCGCGCCCAGGTGACGGGCGGAGCGCACGTTGAAGGCGGCGCCCATCAACGCGTGCGCGGCGCCGTCGTCGGGTGTGTCGAACACCCAGGCGGCCAGGTGCCGCAGTTGGGTGGAGCGGTTGATGCCCCCGCGTTGGGCCTCGGTGATCTGGCGCAGCAGCGCGATGACCCCCGAGACGGCCGAGCGGGTGGCGGCGTGCAGTTCGGCGGCGCGGGTGGGGACGGCGTCGTCGGAGACGAACCAGGCGCGCAGGGCCTGCCAGCGGCGGCGCCAGTCCGCCAGGCGTTCCTCACGGCCCATGAACAGACGTTCGTCGCTCTCGCAGGCGCGGGAGAGCAGTGTGGCCAGTCCGGTCTCCTCCACCTCGCGCACGGCCCGGTCCAGGCGGGGCAGGTAGCGGTCGAGTTCGGCCATGAAGTCGCTCATGTGCACCAGCAGAGCGTTCTTGTGCCGCAGGAACACGTCCGGTGAGGCGTCGGTGGAGCGCAGGATCTCACCGAGGGTGACGTGGAACTGGGCGGAGCGGCGCCCCATGTCCTCCATGACCGAGTCCAGGCGCGAGAGCCGACGGTAGACCTGTTCGTCCCGTCCCGTGCGGTTGGCCTCGGCCAGCGCCCGCAGGTCGTCCAGGACCTCGGAGAAGACCAGACGGGAGAGGTTGACGTCCTCGATGCGGGCGCCCAGCAGGTTCTCGACCGCCTGGTAGGCCCAGTAGCCGAGTTCGCTGAACTGGTACACCGACTGGCGGTTGCGGTAGCGAGCGAGGTTCCCCGCCCGTGAGGCGTCGTCGAAGCGGTGCACGACGCGGTCGGCGTGGAGTTCGTCCAGACGGTCACGCAGACCCCGGCCGACGACGGGCGCCTCGGGATGGGCCGTGGCGAGCTCGCGTAGTGCGGCGGCGACGTCGTCGGGGGCGACCTGGACCTGGTGGACCTCGCGCAACCGGTCCATGGCCCGCAGGATCCACAGGTAGGTGACGTGGTCGTCGCGCCTGGTGAAGTTGAACAGCCGGAAGCGGTCGCTGACCGCCGGGGAGTCCATGTCCAGGGCTCTGCGTTCGACCACGGGCCGACCCTTCCGGTTGTGCTGTACGCGTGCTGTGGCGGGCGCCGCGCGGCGCCCGCCACGGCGGACACCACAGGTGACCGCAAGGACGTCACACCCGTTCTTCCCGGGCCCGCTCCGGGACGGACGCGCCTGGCACCGACGTACGTTCACTGGTTCCGCCGGGGCCGACCGTGCCGGTCCGCGGCCGACGCGCCGCCGACGACATCCTGCCACCGTGGGCGGCTCGGAACGAACTCAACCGCCCGAACCGATCTGGTCCACCGCCTCGTCGATGCGCTCGGCCATCTCGATGTCCCTGGTGGTCACCGCGTCCACGCCGGTCGTGCGCACGGTGAAGGCCACTCCGGTGTCGGTGAGGTGGTGCTCGAAGGAGTGACCGAGCCGGCGCGCGGCGCGCTCGGCCTGGTTCACCAGTGGCGTGATCCGTTCCCTCGGCAACTCCACCTCCCTGGTCAGACCAGCGGTGTCGCCCTCCCAGGAGGTGAGTCGTTCCAAGGCGCGTTCCAACGTCGCCTGGTCGAGTCTGCTCGGTGCGTCCGTCTGCCCGGTGTCGCCGCGTCCGCGTGTTCCCTCGGGGTCGCGGGCCCAGCGGGCGAGTTCCTCGGGCAGCTGGTCGGCGAGTTCGTCGGCGAGCGCCGGTTCGCCGAGCCTGATCCCCGCGAGCACGGCTCCCATCAGCCGCACCCCCTTCTCCGGCGGGCAGCCGACGATCTCCGCGACGTTGACGGCCATCGCTCCGGAGGTGTCCGGTGCGGGTTCCCCTCGCTGCCGCGGGATGTGGTCGCGCAGCGCGGCGGGCATCTGCTCGCGCAGGTACTCGCGTGTGTCGGGGTCGGTGTGCCGGGCCAGTTCACCGGTCACGGCCTCCAACGCCCGGCGGGCCTCGTCGTCGTCGACCGCGTTCCCCTCCTGGATCACATGGTGCAGGAGTTCCTGGTAGGTGATCATCGTCCCCCCTCGTGTGGGCGGGGCCGTGCCCGCCCCGCCCGCCTTCCGCTCTCCCCCTGACCTGCGAACACCGCGCCAAACTCCCCACGGACGCCGGTACCCGGGGCCGGATGCCGTCGGCCCCCTCCGGAAGGGGTGAGCGCCCCCCAGTAGGGTTACCGCGTACTTCAGCCGACACGGAAAGGCGGCGGGATGGGCCTGTTCGCCATCAGCGACCTGCACGTCCGGCACGGTGACAACCGAGCCTTCACCGAAGCCCTGCGACCGGAGTCGGAGGAGGACTGGCTCCTGGTGGCGGGTGACGTCGCCGAGACCACCACCGACATCCTCTGGGCGATGCGGTTGCTGGCCGAGCGATTCTCCACCGTGGTCTGGGTCCCGGGCAACCACGACCTGTGGACCGTCCCCTCCGACCCGGTGCCGTTGCGCGGGCAGGAACGCTACGACCATCTGGTGGGAGCCCTGCGCGAACTAGGGGTGCACACCCCAGAGGACCCCTACCCCGTCTGGGAGGGACCCGGAGGCCCGGTCACGGTCGCCCCGCTGTTCGTCCTGTACGACCACACCTTCCGGCCGGCGGGGACCCGGACCAAGGCCGAGGCCCTGGCCGTCGCCCACGCGGCGGGGGTGGTGTGCACCGACGAGTACCTGCTCCACCCCGACCCCCATCCCGGACGTGACGCCTGGTGCCGCGCCCGGCTGGAGTACACGCGCGGGAGGTTGGACGCGCTGGGGCCGGACGTGCGCACCGTGCTGGTCAACCACTTTCCGCTGGTGCGCGAACCCACCCGGATCCTCCACCACCCCGAGTTCGCCCAATGGTGCGGGACCGAGGCCACCGCCGACTGGCACGTGCGCTACCGGGCCCGCGCGGTGGTCTACGGTCACCTGCACATTCCGCGCACGATCATGGTCGACGGCGTGCCCCACGTGGAGGTCTCCCTGGGCTATCCCCGGGAGTGGGGTGCGCGCCCGCATCCGCCCCAGGGACCGCGCCGCGTTCTGCCCTGAGCGCGCCTCACCAGCCGCGGTCGCCCGCCAGTTCTCGTACCCGAGGAAGCACGGTCTCCCACACCGTGGGGAACCAGACCGAGAAGGGCTTCTCCGCCCGCATCCGCTCCAGTTCGGCGGAGTCGACGAACGCGGTCTCGAAGATCTCCTCGGGGTCGGGTCGCGGTGTGTCCCGCACGAGCCCGACGAAGAGATGGTTGTACTCCTGCTCCACCAGTCCGGTGTCGGTGTCGAGATGGTCATAGCGCACGGTCCCGGCCTCGCGCATCAGCGCGGGCGCCACTCCGAGCTCCTGGCCGGTGCGGCGGGCGGCGGCGGCGAAGGGCGTCTCACCGGGGTAGGGATGGCCACAGCAGGTGTTGGACCACACTCCCGGTGAGTGGTACTTGCCCAGGGCACGACGTTGGAGCAACAGACGCCCCCGCTCGTCGAGGAGGAAGACCGAGAAGGCCCGGTGCAGCCGTCCGGGGGCGATGTGCACGGACAGCTTCTCCGCGGTGCCGATCGTCGTCCCGTCCTCGTCGACCAGTTCGAGCATGATGGGCGCGTCGGTGGAGGAGTCGGTCTGGCCGACCATGTGGTCGCCGACGGATCCGGTGGGCATGGGCCTCCTTCGTCAAGGGCGGGCACGAGGACGTGACCCGCTCTCCGCTCCGCCGCGTCGTGCTCGGGGCCGGCCGCGACGATGAACGGGTGGTGTGGACCGTTCCTCCTGGACGGCTCGGAACGGTGGTCGTGGTCCTCTGGCGGTGTGGAGCGGGCACCGTGGAGGTGGGCGGGTCCCTCAAGCGGGCGTCTCCCCTACCCCGCGGACCACGGCACGATGCCCGTAGGTGACACCGTCGGAACGGATGGTGATGACCACGTACCTGCCACCGTACTCCAGCGAACGGGGCGTTCGCCCAAGGATGTTCGATCCGAGGTCCTCGCCTCTCCCAGGGTCCGACCGTGCCGGTGTCCGCCCGGGGTCGCGCCCTGGTCGGCACGCGCACCCCGGCGGGGGCCACGGGGTGTCTCCCCGGGAAACGGTGGGCCGTCGGGACCGTGCGGCCCGGCCTTCACCCGAGGCGTCGTCCCGGGGAAACCCTCCGGTGGTGAGGATTTCACCGCAGGGGGCTAGCCGACGAAGAGCCGAGCCAGCATCGTGGGGACGTCCGTTCCCCCTTCTCTTCGAAGCGGAGCAACCACGTTGCGCAGTTCCCCCCTCCCCTCCTCCGAGTCCCCCCTCCCCTCCAGAACGCCCCGAGCGCTGCTCGGTCTCCTGGCCACGACGGTCGTGGCGGTCCTGGTCGCCGTCCTGGGCTGGGCGACCCCCGCCGCCGCCCACCACGTCCTCCCGCCCGGCATCCCCTCCACCGCCGCAGCGCAGTCACAGCTCAATTCCCTGACCGTGCGCCCCAAGGGCAGCGGCGCCGGTTACGACCGCAGCCTGTTCCCGCACTGGGTCATCGTGCAGGGCACGTGCGACGCGCGCGAGTACGTGCTGCGCCGCGACGGCCACACCGTCCAGGTCGACGGCAGTTGCCGGGCGACGTCGGGACGGTGGTCCAGCGAGTACGACGGGGTCTGGACGGGCAACGCCTCCGAGTTCGACATCGACCACATGGTGCCGCTCAGCGACGCCTGGCGTTCGGGTGCCGACACCTGGACCACGGCGAAGCGCCGTGACTTCGCCAACGACGTGAACTCCCCACAGCTGTGGGCCGTCAGCGCCTCCAGCAACCGTTCCAAGGGCGACAGGGACCCCTCGCAGTGGATGCCCCCGCGCACCGCGATCCACTGTTCCTACGTCAAGTCCTGGGTCAACGTGAAGTACCGTTACGGCCTCTCGGTCACCTCCGCCGAGAAGTCGTCCATCCAGAACACCATCAACACCCGCTGCTGACCCTTCTCCCGGGCCCTCACACCGCCTCCGCGCGGCGTGAGGGCCCGGCGGCTCCGTGACCACCGCCTCGAGGATCACCGGGCCGCGCGGCGAGAGCGGTCGAACGTCCGTTCCGCGCGGGCGGGTCGTGTCCGACCGGCACCGGCCCGCCCATGGCGCCCGTACCGCCTCCTCACGAGGTCGCCGCGCGCGAGGTGGCCGGGCTCAGTCCTGGTCGAGTTCCAGCAGCCGTGCGAAGTCTCCCGCGGGCCGCTCACGCGTGGGCATGGCCTCCACGAACGGCAGCAACTCGCGCCTGGCCACATCGTGGACCCGGCGCAGTTCGACCACCGGGTCGGGGTGCTCGTCCACCCTCAGGTCCACGTAGGGGTAGGGGCGGCCGGTGTGCACGTACAGCGCGGCGCTCTGCTTACCCCGCCTGTCGCCGCCGGCGGCCTGCCCCGCCTCCAGGGCGCCCAACAGCCGCTCGTCCAGCCGCTCCCCCGCACCGGCCTCGAAACGCTCCGCCATCGCGTCGAGGGTGTCGGCTCCGGTCAGGATGTTCCCCGCCACCACGTAGCCCTCCCCCGTCCTGTGGCCGCTCCAGGGGTGCGTCTCGGGGCCGGTGTACGCGGCGGCGCCTCCCGTGGCGTCGACCATCGCCACCTGCCGCGAGTCCACCGCCGGGTCGGTCTCCAAGACCCGGTGCAGCGCCTCCTCCGCGCCGTGGGAGCGCAGCAGTTCCAGGGCGTCGGCGCCCAGCAGCGGGTTGATCAGCGCCTGGGTCGCGACCGCACCCGCTTGCGCGTGCGCGAACACCGAGAAGGCGCCGATCGCCGGCATCCTGCTGCTGAGCGCGACACCGCACGTTCTCGTGGCGACGTCGTAGGCGACGATCGAGAAGGTACCTGCGTACAACCTTGGATCACCTTGGGTGTGCGAACGTACGGCCGTGGGGTCCACGGCGCGTACGGAGTGTGCGATGGGGCGCCCACGCCGAGGATCCGGGGGGCGCGTGGGTCACCGGAATGCTACCGGGCACGTGGAGGACGGGGAGGATCGGGCCACGGTGCCCCTCTCCTGAGCGCTCGGGGCACCGGGAGGGCCGACCATCCCCCGAATGTGACTTAGGTCACATTCTGCTCCTGTCAGGGATCCGGGTCCCGTCTCGTTCAGAGGGGGAGCGAACAGACAGGAGCACGAACATGCGGCACCGCATCCTCATTCTCGGAGCAGGGTACGCCGGGGCCTCCGCCGCCGGGTACCTGGCTCGTCACCTGCACCCCGACGACGTCGAGATCACCGTCGTCAACGCCGGACCCGACTTCGTCGAGCGGATACGCCTGCACCAGGTGGCCGCCGGCCGGGGACCGCGCCGCCACGGGCTGGCGGAGATGTTCGCGGGAACCGGCGTCCGACTGCGCCGGGCACGCGTCACCGCCGTCGACGCCCAACGGCGGACCGTCACCGTGGTCGACGACGAGGGCACCGACCTGCTCGCGTACGACACCCTCCTCTACACGCTCGGCAGCACCATCGCCGACCACGGTGTACCGGGAGTGACCGAGCACGCCTTCCACGTCGCCGAGGGGCCCGCGGCGCTGCGTCTGCGCCGACGCCTGGACGAACCGGGCGGCGACGGAAGGGTACTGGTCGTCGGCGGCAACCTGACCGCGATCGAGACCGCCACCGAGATCGCCGAGTCCCACCCGGGACTGCGCGTGGCCCTGGCCACCACCGGCGAACCGGGCGGATGGCTGGGCCCCAAGGCCCGACGCCACCTGCGGCGCGCCTTCGACCGGCTCGGTATCACCGTCCACGAGGACACCACCGTCACACGCGTGCGGGACGACGGCGTCGTCACCGCCGACGGCACCGTCCTCGCCTCCGACGTCACCGTGTGGGCTGCCGGTTTCGCCGTCCACCCCATCGCCGCCTCCAGCGGCCTCGCCGTCGAGGAGGACGGCCGCATCACGGTCGACACCATGATGCGCTCGGTCTCTCACCCGGGGGTGTACGCCGCCGGCGACAGCGTGCACGCACTCGGGGAGAACGGGCGACCGTTGCCGATGTCCTGCGCCTCTGCGGGCTTCACCCGGATGCGGGCGACGGCCGCGATCCTCGCGGACCTGACCGGACGCACGGGCATGCGGACCCCGTTGACCTACTTCGGCAACTGCATCGGTCTCGGCCGAGGGGACGGGATCTTCCAACCGGTCGACGGCGAGGCACGGTCGAGTTCCTGGTCCCTGCGCGGTCGGCCGGCCGCGGGCTTCAAGGCGTTCGTGTTCCGGGGCACCATCTGGAACATGGCCCACCCGACCTACGGACTGCCGGCGCGCAGGCGCCGTCTGGTCGGTGCGCCGGTCCGTTCCGTCGAGATGGCCGCCGACTAACGTGGCCCTCATGGACGCCACCTCCGTGGAGCTGTTCGAGGCCGGCCGGAACCGGTTGGCCTCGCTCGCCTACCGCCTCCTCGGTTCGGCGGCCGACGCCGAGGACGTCGTTCAGGACGCGTTCTTGCGCTGGCAGGCCGCCGACCGGGGACACATCGAGGTTCCCGAGGCGTGGCTGACCAAGGTGGTCACCAACCTGGCCCTGGACAGGCTCCGCTCGGCGAGGGCACGACGCGAACGCGCGGTCGGCGCCTGGGTGCCCGAACCGCTCCTGGACGGCGACCCGATGCTGGGACCGGCCGACACCGCCCAGCAGCGCGAATCGGTGACCCTGGCGGTGCTGATGCTCCTGGAACGCCTCTCGCCCGTCCAACGGGCGGTCTACGTCCTGCGGGAGGCCTTCTCCTACGGCCATGGCGAGATCGCCCAGATCCTCGACATCACCGAGTCCGCGAGTCAACAGCACGCCCACCGGGCCCGGCGCCGCGTCGCCGCCGAGCGCGACACCGCCGAGGTCGACCGGGCCCTGGCCCGTCGGGTCGTCGAGGCGTTCGTCGAGGCCGCCTCCTCAGGGCGCACGGAGCGGCTGGTGGCGCTGTTGACCGACGACGCCGTCGCGATCACCGACGGCGCCGGGCTGGCCGGAAAGCTGCTGCGGTACTCCTCTCCCGAGCGGGTCGCCGCCGTCATACGGGCCGGCTTCACACCGACTCCGGCGAAGCGGAGGCTGGCCGGTGGCTCTCCGTCGATCCACGCCGGCGTGGTCAACGGCTCGCCCGCCATGATCGCCGCGCTCGCCGACCGGGTGGTGGGGGTGGTGCTGCTGGACGTTCGCGGCGACAGGATCGCGGCCGTGCGCGGTATCGCCTCCCAGGAGCGGCTCGGCCGTCTCAGTGAACAGTGGCGGCGCGGCGACCACGGGGACCCCCTCATCGCCTCGTGGTGAGGTGCCCTGACCCGCCGGGCCCGTCGGCCCCCGAGGCTCACCGGCCCTCGCCCCCTGCGGGGCCGCGCGGCGACAGTGCGCGGTTCCGTCCCGGTGCACGGGCCCGCCCTCCTCGGGACGGGCCTCCCCCGGCCCTTCACACGCACCGTGTGATTGACACCACGCTCACCGGTCGATGATCCTGGGTGACCGACTACTCACGAGTAGGAGCGACCTTGATCGACCCTCCCCCCAATCCGGTCGACCCCCCGCGGATGGGCCGGGCCGCCTTCCTTCGCACCTCGGCCGGCGCACTCCTCGGCTCCGGGCTACTGCTCGGCGCGGCCTCTCCCGCCAGGGCCGACGACCCCCACCCCCGACGGGCACTCCAGGTCACCAAGATCGCCGACCTCACCGGCCCCGGCTCGACCACGCGCTTCCGGATGGAGGCCACCGACCTCGGCATCCCGGCCCGCACCCCCGACGGGCGGATGCTCTTCGTCTTCGGTGACAGTTTCGAACACGCCTGGGTCGGCGGCGGGTGGTGGCGTTCCCCCACCGCCCTGTACTCCACCACCACCGACCTCGACGCCGGGGTGGAGTGGTCGGGCGCCGTGGGAGGGGAGGCCGCCCACCAGCTGTGGCACTACGACCACGACAACCCGGTGTTCACCACCGTCCTGCCCTCCGACGTGATCACCATCGGCGGCACCATGTACCTGCACGCGATGGTCAACAACGGCCTGGGCAACGTGGTCTGGACGGAGATCTGGCGGTCCGACGACTCCGGCGCCACCTGGGTCCACACCGGCGCGCACTTCGACTCCGGCCTGCACGGCGGCCTGTTCCAACTGCTCAGCTGGGGCGAGGGCAACGACGGCTACGTCTACGTCTACTCCACCTCCTTCACCCGCAGCCGACCGATCATCCTGCATCGGGTGCCCTCCGTGGCCATCGCCGACCCGGCCGCCTACGAACCGTGGGGGTACCGCGACGGCGCCTGGGGCTGGGGCAACCCGCCCACACCGATCCTGGAGGGCGCCTTCGGCGAGCTGTGCCTGCGCCCGCTGGGCGGTAAGTGGGTTCTGACCTGGTTCAACGCCGGGGACTACCGCATCGACGGCATCATCATGGACACCCCCACGTCGAACCTGTACACGGCCCATCGCCGCACCCTGATCCGGGGCGGGGCGTGGGGCCACGAGGACGACCTCCACGTGGCCCAGCTCTACGGCGGCTACATCATCCCCGGGTCCACGCTGGACGACCTGCACCTGACCGTCAGCCAGTGGAACACCGAGCAGGGCTGGCCCTACCGGGTCATGCAGCACCGCGTCCGCGGGTTCGGCCTCTGAGCGTGACCGCCACGCCGCAGCGGGGCGTGGACGCCTGGCTCCCGGGCCCCGGTGCGACCATCGGGGCCCGGGCAGGCGTCCGGTTCAGGCACCCCGGGCGGCGAGCACCTCCGCCATGGGCGCCATGCGCACTCCCTCCGCCTCGAACGCCCGGATGATCTCCTCGGCGATCTCGGGGGCGTTGGGGCGGTCCCCGTGGATGCAGATCGTGTCGGCGTCCACGGCGATCCGGGCGCCGGTGGTCGAGACCACCTCGCCACGGAGGACGCCCAGGGCCTTCTCGGCGCACGCCCGGGGGTCCTTGGGCCGCGGATCGGGTTCGATGACGATGGTGCCGTCGTCGTACTCCAGATCGGCGAACGCCTCACGGGCCACCCGGGCCCCCCGCGCCGCGGCACGGTCCGCGGTGGGGCCCGCCAACAGCACCGTGATCATCCCCAGCGCGGTGACGGCGTCGGCGATGGCGTCGGCGATCTCCGGTTCGCGCAGGGTCAGACCGTACAGCGCGCCATGGGGTTTGACGTGGTGGACGTCCACCCCCGCGCCCTCGGCGAACGCCCGCAGCGCCCCGTACTGGTACACGCACGCGTCGGCGGCCTCCTGGGGCGAGAGCCTCATCGACCGGCGTCCGAAACCCGCCAGATCGGGCAGCCCGGGGTGCGCCCCCAACGCCGTTCTCCCTGACCTGGCCAACTCCACCGAACCGCGCATCGTGGCCGGATCCCCCGCGTGCCAGCCGCAGGCCACGTTCACCGACGAGACCAGGGGCAACAACCGCTCGTCCTGGCCCAGCCGCCACCTGCCGAAGCTCTCCCCCGCGTCGGCGTTCAGATCAATGAGCCTCTTCATCGGCGAACCTCCCGTGACGCCCCGTCCATGCCCTCGCCCATGCCCGGATCCGCCCCGGCGGACACGCCGAGGACACCAATCTTTGGCCTGGTCAACGGGTACGGTCCAGCATGTCCAGGGAAGGTGCATGTCCAAAGAAGGTCCGGGGACGGCGTCCACGAGGGAGGACCCATGGCCAACGCATCGGTGGAGCTGCCACCGGCCCGCTACGACCACGGCGGGGACGAGTTCGTCTTCGTCGAACTCGACCGGGCCATGAGCCTGGAGGCCAACTTCAAGGCCATGGCCATCACCTCCGCGCTCCAGGAGGAGAACCTGGAGGGCGTGCTGGACATCTGCCCCTCGAACGCCTCCTACCTGATCCGGGTCGATCCCGACCGTCTCCATCCCGCCGAACTGGTGCGTCACCTGGAGGGCCTGGAGCGTTCGGTCGCGCCGCTGGCCCCGGACAAGGCCGTACGGACCCGGGTGGTCGACGTTCCCGTCCTGTACGACGACCCCTGGACCCACGAGACCCTCATGAGGTTCCGTGACAGGCACCAGGACCCCGAGGCCACCGACCTGGAGTACGCGGCACGCGTCAACGGCTTCGCCTCCGTCGGAGAACTGGTCGAGGCCCTGTCCGGTTCCCCGTTCCTGGTCACCATGATCGGTTTCGTGCCGGGCCTGCCGTTCTGTTACCAGATGGTGCCTCGGGAGCGGCAGATCGAGGTCCCCAAGTACGTCCGTCCGCGCACCGACACCCCCGAGCGGGCCTTCGGGTACGGCGGCGCGTTCGCCGTGGTCTACCCGGTGCGCGGCGCCGGCGGATACCAGCTCTTCGGACTCGCGCCGGCCCCGGTGTTCGACCGCACCCAGCGCCTGGCCGACTTCGAGGACGGCATCGTCTTCCCCCGCCCCGGCGACATCCTGCGTTACAGGTCCATCGACCGCTCGGAGTTCGACGCGATCCGCGACGAGGTGGAGCGGGGCACGTTCCGCTACCGGATCCGGGAGTTCGAGTTCGCCCCGGCGCACTTCCTGACCGACCCCGACGGAGTGAACGCCCAGATCCTGGAGGTGCTGTACCGATGAGCACCCGAAGCGGTGAAGTGGTCGTGGTACGCGGTGGCCTGCACACCACCGTGCAGGACACCGGACGCGACGGGTACTACTCGTTGGGGATACCGCCCTCCGGGGCGATGGACCGATTCTCCTACCGTGTGGCCAACATGCTGGTCGGCAACCCCGACGGGGCGGCCGCGCTGGAGGCGACCTACGTCGGCCCGACCCTGGAGTTCACCGACGACCGGCGCGTGGCGGTGACCGGCGCCTCGGCCCCGGTCACGGTCAACGGCGAACCGGTGCCCACCTGGCAGGTGCTGGAGGTCCGTTCGGGGGACGTGCTGGAATTCTCCATGCTCACGGCCGGGGCGCGCCTGTACATCGCGATCAGCGGCGGGGTCGCGGTGCCGGTCTATCTCGGTGCCCGATCCACCTACACCCTCACCGGGCTGGGCGGGTTCGAGGGACGACGGCTCGCCGACGGCGACCGGCTCCCCCTGGGCGAGGAGGAGATCGCCGACCCGCCCAGGGTGGGCAGCGCGGTCGAGGAGGCCCTGCGTCCCGACCTTCCCGACGTCGCGCTCCTGCGCACCATGATCGGTCTGTGCAGTTACCGCGTGACCGAGGAGTCCATGCGCGTGTTCACCTCCACGGAGTGGAAGGTCACCAAGGACGCCGACCGGATCGGCTACCGGCTCCACGGCGGCCGGTTCGACTTCGTGGACCGAGAACCGCCCCACGGCGCCGGCAGCGACCCCGCGAACGTGGTCGACCTGGGCTATCCCCTGGGCTCCATCCAGGTGCCCGGTGGGGACGAGCCGATCGTCCTGCTCAACGACGCGGTCACGGCCGGAGGCTACGCCACGGTGGGCACGGTCGTCTCGGCGGACCTGGACCGGATCGCCCAGGCCAAGACCGGTGACCGTGTCCGTTTCGAGTCGGTGGACCTACGGACGGCCCTGGAGGCCCGCGCGGACCGGCACGCCCGACTCGAACGCGTACGCCGGGCGCTGCGGGAGCAGGGCGCACACGCCTGAGACGGAACCGACGCGAGGGCCACCGACGCCCGACAACAGGAGGGGACACACGTGACGACCATCAAGACGGCGATGCCCGGAGTCATCTACCGTCGGCCCTCGCCCGAGGAGGAGCCCTTCGTCCGGGAGGGCGAGACCATCGAGGAGGGTCAGACGATCGCCCTGGTCGAGGTGATGAAGAACTTCAACGAGGTCAAGGCCGACCAGTCCGGCAGGCTCACCCGGTTCCTGGTCGAGGACGGTGACGAGGTGGCCATCAGCCAGGACATCGCCGAGTTGGAGGACTGAGGGTCGTCCCGTCCGGGGGCGGGCGCTCACGTCCCCACCCCGGACGGCGGACACGACCGCGGACCACAGCCACGACGGGAAAGAGCCATTGAACGAACTACGGCGGGTCCTGGTGGCCAACCGGGGCGAGATCGCGTTGCGGATCATCCGTGCGTGCCACACGGCCGGGATCGAGGCGGTCTCGGTGTACTCCACGGCCGACGAGAACGCGCACTGGGTACGGCTCGCCGACGAGGCCCGGCACATCGGGGCCTCGCCCGCGCACAAGTCCTATCTGAACGTCGACGCCGTGCTGGAGGCGGCCGTCGACACGGGAGCGGACGCCGTGCACCCCGGTTACGGGTTCCTCTCCGAGAACGAGGCGTTCGCCCGCGCGGTAAAGGAGCGCGGTCTGATCTTCGTCGGTCCTTCCGCCGAGGTGATCGCCGCGATGGGGAACAAGTCCCACGCCCGGCGGACCGCGGTCGAGGCCGGGGTCCCGGTGGCTCCGGGAACGGGTCCCCTGACCGACGTGGACGCGGCGCTGCGGGAGGCCGAGGAGATCGGGTACCCGGTGCTGATCAAGGCGTCCGCGGGCGGGGGCGGTCGTGGCATCCGCCCCGTGTTCTCCCCCGACGAACTGGCCGAGGTGTTCCCGGGAGCCGGGGCGGAGGCGGCCGCCGCCTTCGGTGACGGCACCCTCTACCTGGAACGCGCCGTGGAGGGGGCGCGCCACATCGAGGTGCAGGTCCTCGCCGACACCCACGGCAACGCCGTGCACCTGTTCGAACGCGACTGTTCGGTGCAGCGACGCCGACAGAAACTGGTGGAGGAGGCGCCCGCTCCCGGTCTGAGCGACGCCCTGCGTTCGGAGGTGGCCGACGCGGCGGTGCGGCTGGCCCGCCACGTGGGCTACGTGGGCGCGGGGACCGTGGAGTTCCTGGTCGGCCCGGACGAGGCGGTGTACTTCATGGAGATGAACACCCGCATCCAGGTCGAGCACCCCATCACCGAGTGCGTCACCGGGGTGGACATGGTCGCCGAACAGCTGCGGATCGCCGCGGGCGCCCCCCTGTCGTTCGCCCAGTCCGACGTGGTGCTGAACGGCGCCGCCGTGGAACTGCGGATCAACGCCGAGGACCCCGAACGCGACTTCGCGCCGACCCCCGGAACGCTCGACGCCTTCACCGTTCCCGGTGGTCCGGGTGTGCGGGTGGACACCGGGTTCGTCACCGGGGACACGATCAGCCCGTTCTACGACTCCCTGTTGGCCAAGCTGATCTGCTGGGGCGCGGACCGCTCCCAGGCCCTGGCGCGGGCCCGGCAGGCGCTGGAGGAGTGGGAGATCGCGGGGGTGAGCAGCACCAAGGCCCTGCACCGGTACCTGCTGGACGACGAGCGGTTCCGTGCGGGCGCCGTGGACACCCGCTGGCTCGAACACCGCCTGTGCGAGGGGCCCTGGACGGCTCCGCAGGGCTGACCGGACCCGGTCGGGGGCACGGGGCGTCGGTCCGTTCCCCGGGTCTCGTCGCTCACCCACGACCGGATGTCGGAAGACTTCGGAGGCGGTCGTGGGAGGACATCGCCCGGGTCGCCGTCGCCATGGTCCGCGCGCAGGGCCGCCGGGCGCCCCTCTCCCGTGGACGATCCGGCCCGGTCCCGATCGACGACGCCGACGACCGCTTCGTCGTCGGTGAGATCGACCGGCGGGCGTTGTTCGGCGGGACGGCGAGACGCGCCCCAGGTGATGACCCGGATCGCGGACCGGCCCTACAGGGCCGTTCGGGCTGCCGGGGCGGGTGTGGGGGGCGGTCCACGGCGACCGTACGAGCCGGGACCCCGGTCTAGGAGGCGCCCAGGATCGCGGCGAGCAGTCCGGGCATCCTCGCTTCGAGGTCCTCCTCGCGCAGCCGGCTCATGCGCGAGGTCCCCTCGTAGTACTGATGGATCACCCCGGCCTCGCGGAGCACCCGGAAGTGATGGGTGGAGGTGGACTTGCTCACCGGCAGGTCGAAGGCCACACAGGACATGTCGCCGTGGCCCCGCGCCAACGTGCGCACGATCCGCAGGCGTATCGGGTCCGCCAGCGCGCTCAGTACCGGCTCCAGGCGGATCTCGTCGCGATCGGGGTGGTGAAGCCGCCGCCCCGCGCCGACCTGACTGGCCTTGGACATGCTCCGACCCTCCGTCGACGTGACTCCTTCCACAAAGTACGAGAATCCTCGTAGTTTGACAAGGATCGTAGTACGGCGGCTATCGTACGAGGGTCGCCCGCCAGGACGCCCCCGACGACGCCGACACGAAGGACCTACCGTGAGTTCCCTGTTCACCCCGCTGTCCCTACGGTCGCTGACGATCCCCAACCGCGTGTGGATGTCCCCGATGTGCATGTACTCCGCCGCCTCGGAAGGGGACGAGACCGGAGCGCCCACCGACTTCCACCTCACGCACCTGGCGAGCCGGGCCGCCGGAGGCGCGGGGCTGGTGATGACCGAGGCCACCGCCGTCCGACCCGACGGGCGGATCAGCCCATGGGACCTGGGGCTGTGGAACGATCGTCAGCAGGAGGCCTTCGCCCGCCTCACCACGGCCCTGCGCTCCCACGGCTCCGTGCCGGCCGTCCAGCTCTCCCACGCCGGCCGTAAGGCCTCCACCGACAGGCCCTGGCACGGTGGGGGCCACCTGACCGAGGCCGAGGGCGGCTGGCGGGCGGTCTCCCCCAGCGCCGAGGCCCTCCCCGGGTTCGCGACCCCCCACGAGCTGACGGAGGCGGAGATCGACCGGCTGGCGGCGGACTTCGCCGCCTCGGCCGAACGCGCCCTGGCCGCCGGGTTCCAGGTCGCCGAGGTGCACGGCGCGCACGGCTACCTGCTCCACTCCTTCCTCTCCCCCGCCGCCAACCACCGCACCGACGCCTACGGCGGTGACATCGAGAACCGCATGCGCTTCCCCTTGCGGGTGGTGGAGGCCGTGCGCGAGGTCTGGCCGGAGGAGCTTCCGGTGTTCTTCCGCACCTCGGCCACCGACTGGCTGAGCGAGGACCCCCAGGACCCCAGGCAGGGCTGGACCGGTGACGACACCGTCCTTCTGGCCAAGGAGCTCCAGGCTCGGGGCGTGGACCTGCTCGACGTCTCCACCGGCGGGGTGGTCCACGACGCCCGGATCCCCGTGGGGCCCGACTACCAGGTGCCCTTCGCCGCCCAGGCCCGACAGGAGACCGGTATCCCCACCTCCGCCGTCGGGCTCGTCCTCGACCCCCGGCAGGCCGAGAAGATCGTCGCCTCCGGCCGCGCCGACGCGGTGATGCTCGGTCGTCAACTGCTGCGCGAGCCCTACTGGGCCCACCGCGCCGCCATCGAACTGGGCGTTGAACCCGACTGGCCCGACCAGTACGGCCACGCCGTGAAGCGTCGCTCACAGAGGAAGTGACCGGAGGGGGCGTCGGTTCCGGTGGAGGCCGGAGCGGGAGCGACAGCGTCGTCTCCTGAGCCCACCGCCTTCGGGGCGGGCCGTCGCCGTCCCCCACCACTCTCCCGGTTCCGCCGCGACCACCGAGGGGAACGTTGGGCTCACCGGGACGAATCCCGGTGAGCGGATGTCGGGGAAGGCGGTCGCCTCCACGTTCGCGGTCGGGTGTGTGCGGCGCTTCGGCCGTCGCACACGCCGCTCCCTTACTCAGTCACAGCACTTACAGCATTCGCAACACTGGCAACACTCACAGCACTCGCAGGCGTTGCACCAGGCGCTGCGTGGCCTGCCCGACCACGGGCCGGGATGGGGATCGCGGCAGCACAACTGACCGGTGCCGCACATGAACAGCGCCACCGCGCAGCCCGCCAGCGGGCCCCGCCGTCGGGGCGGGTGACGCAAGGCGGGGGTGTCGCACGAACAGGAGTCGCAGCAGCCGGTGCTCCCGCCTTCGCCAGAGCCGCTTCCTCCCCCGTGACGGCCCTTGTGAGCGTGGGAGTCACCGTCGCCGCTTCCGTGCCGGTGGTGGGGCGGCTGATGAGGGTGGCAATGATGGGGACGCCGCGGGCCCTGGGGGTACCCACCGTGGGCGAAACCACGGGCGACGGCGCGGTGCGCCTCCTTGACCAGGAGCGCCCGGACCAGTCGGTCGTCGGTGAACTCCGCCTCCTCCAGCGCCAGCCGGATGCCCAAAAGCGCGTCGTCGCACAGTTCGCGAACCCGGTCGAGGCCGGTGCCGGTGGCGGTGAGCGGGTTCCAAGCGCCCTTCTCCCGGTCCTCCTGACGGTCCTCGACCGCGTCCAACAGGTGGGCGACGCGTCCGAACAGGCGCCCCGCCTCACGTAGCGGTTCGGTGTTGGCGGGGCGCCCCGCCAACACCGCGGTGTGCGCGAACGCCTCACCGGTGGCCTCCTCGGTCGGCCACGTCACCGCCAGGACGTCGGTTCCGGGCCCGGCCGCCTCCTCGACCTGTCGTTGACGATCGATGACCGCGACGAGTCCGGCGCCGTCGAATCCGAGTCCGGCGCCCGCCCGGCTCGCGTCGCGCCGCCAGCGCCCGGCCACCCGCCCGGCGAGGACGCGCACACCACGGCGGGCGTAGGGGCCGTCGCCGTCCTGGATGTGGTCGGCGATCTTGGCGGAGGCCAGCAGCAGTGACACCGCCGCCGCCAGACGCGCACCGGGCCCCTCGGCGACCTCGGCCCCGCGCATCCCCCGCAAGGGGCAGCGACCGGCCCGGCGCGTGCCCGCGCACTCCGTGGACTGCGCGGCCGTCAGAACCGACACCACCAGTCCGTCGTAGTTGGTGGCGATACGGGAGGCCTGGCCGTGGTCGTCGCGCAGCGCCAGGCACAGCCCGCACATGTGCGCCATCCACTCCTCGGCCAGTCCGTCGGGCAGGGTGTGCCGGCAGGGGCGCAGGATTCCGAACACGGGCGTGGTACCTCTGTCTCCCTCAAGGGTCGGGCCATCGGCACGTTCGACGCCGGAACCGCGCGGGTGGTTCTGTCCTGCCTTTTCCTTCGAAGAGCGGTGAGGAGGCATGGAACGCGCCTCGCCGTGGTTGGAAGGGGCACACGTCCGTCCACGAACGGAAAAGAGGTGCGGCGATGACCTGGATTCCCGACACGTGCACACTGCCCACCACCGAACGGCCGCTGCGATCGCGGGAGTTCGCGTCGCTGTTCGACGACGCGTTGCGGTCCCTGGCCCGCACCGGCCCCGGCGCACTGACCCTGTACCTCGTTCCGTTCCCGCGGACCGAGGAGAGGGTGCGCGACCTGGTCGCTCGGGAGTCGTCCTGCTGTTCCTTCTTCACCTTCGCGGTGGAACGCGACCACGACCGTGTGAAGGTCGGCGTCACCGTGCCCGAGGGCAGGGAGGAGGTCCTGGACGGCCTCGCCCGCCAGGCCGAGGACGCCCTCCGCTCCAGGGCCGGGTGAGGGGCGCACCCCCGGTTCACCAGGAGATGAGCCTGACCGCGCGGTCCGAGGCCGGCACCACCCGCTCGGTTCCGTCTTCACGGACCCGCAGGCCCCCGGGCTCCAGGGTGTAGGCGAGCTCGCGCAGGTTCTCCGCCAGGCGAGGACGGCCGTAGGAGTACCAGTTCCAGCGGACCCGATCGGCGCCGAGGAGGGTGAACCCCCTTCCCTCGAAGACGACCTGTGCCGGGTTCCACACGCGCAGGCACTCGGCCTCGTGGAAGGACAGAAGGAGCACGTCACCCTCGGCCCAGGCCCGGGTGAGCACGTGACCGTTGTCCATGGGGGCGCCGAACCACCGGCCGAAGAAGCGCAGGGTGCCGTAGACACCCTCGTGATGGGTGACCGGGAACGCGATCCGTTCGGCCAGGGCGTGGGCGATCCGCTGGGTCGGGCTCATTGGTAGTCAGAGGCGCGGTACCCGTTCCCGGGCCCGTTTCCTCATCCCCCTTTCAATCCGTGCGTGCGGTTTTCCCGCACACGGCTTACCGATGATCTTCTAAACCGGGTTACGCAACCCCGG
>NZ_JASCXJ010000028.1 GCF_030271535.1 Nocardiopsis sp. ATB16-24
GCCGTCGCACGTGGCCGAGGCGGGCGCCGCCGCGCGCGGTCGACGCGGGCCCTGCGGTGTCCGACCGGTGCGGGGGCCGGCCCCTCGCGGGGCCTCCGGCCGGTCGCGGACGGGGGCGGTGCCCAAAGGCACCCCCCGCCCACGTGGGCGTCACTCCTTGGTGGCCCCCACGAGCCACGCGATCTTGTGGGCTGTGACGCCGAGGCTCCCACTGCTGCCCAGATGGATCCCGAACGAGGCGATGAACGCGTGGTCGTGCTCCCGGCGTTCACACACCACGTCCTCCACCACGCAGGTGGAGGACGGATTGCTGACGCGAAGGCAAGGTGACTCACCGTCGATCACGTCCGCCCGCACGTCGTAGTCGGCCAGCTCGGCTGCGAGCCTGCTGAGGTGCTCGTGCTCCTCAGAGGGCACACGGGTCGGCTGCTCGTCCTTCGTCTGTTTTGACTTGGCCATGGCGCAGATCCTTTCGTGTCGAGCGTGGTGGCTCTCCTCGATGCCCTGACGCCATTGTCACTCAGTGTCACATTGCTGCTTGGTAACAAGGTTGCGACACGCCGTCACACGAGCCAGGCGCCTGCGTGCATCACCTCGCGGACGGTGAGTTCGTGGTCGAGCACGACGAGATCGGCACGGCCGCCGGGCTCGATCCTGCCGGCGCCGTCCAGGCCCAGAGCCGTCCCCGGAACGGACGAGGCCGAACGCACCGCCTCGGGCACGCTCACCCCCAGCCCCCGGACGGCGTTGCGTACGGCCTGCGGCAGCACGATCGTGCTGGAGGCGATCGCCCCGCTCTCGACCAGCCGGGCCTCTCCACCGCTCACCCGCACCCGCAGGTCGCCCAGTGTGTACTCGCCGTCTCCCAGCCCCGTCGCTGACATCGCGTCCGTCACCAGCGACACCCGGTTCGCGCCCGCGGCGTCGAACACCAGGCCGGCGGCGCCGGGGTGGACGTGCACGTTGTCCAGGATCAGCTCGACCGTCACCCGCTCGTCGCCCAGGGCGGCCGCGATCGGTCCAGGATCCCGGTGTCCCAGGGGACGCATCGCGTTGTACAGGTGGGTGGCCACCGACGCGCCCGCGTCGAAGGCCGCCAGGGTCTGCTCGTAGGTGGCCTCGGTGTGGCCCACGGCGGCCACCACACCGGAGGAGACCGCCGCACCGATCAGCTCCAGGGCGCCCGGCAGCTCGGGAGCCACGGTGATCATGCGCACGTGACCGCGACCGGCCTTGAGCCAGCGGTCGAACTCGGCGGTGTCCGGCTCACGCAGCAACTCCGGGTCGTGCGCTCCGCACCTGGACCGCGCGATGAAGGGACCCTCCAGGTAGATGCCCGCCAGTTCGCCCGTATCGCACAGCTCGGCCAGTGTCGACACCTGACGGACGGTGTCCTCGGGCGATGCCGCGACCAGCCCACCCACCAGTGTCGTCACCCCTCGGGCCCGGTTGAAGGCGATGATCCTCCGGATGCCCTCGGGATCGGCGTCGGTGAAGGAGTGCCCGGCCCCGCCGTGGAGATGGGTGTCCACCATCCCCGGTACGACCCAGGCGCCGTCCACGTCGTGGACCTCACCACCCCGAGCGGGTTCGCCCGAGCCGAGCGCGGCCACGCGACCGTCCTCGACTCGCAGCCATCCGTCGTGGACCCCCTCGGGGGTCACGACGCGTGCGTTGGCCAGAGTGACGGGGGTCTGGACCATGGTGGGGCTCTCTTCCTGGCGTTCGACGAAGGACGGTGGCTCCTGCTGCCTCGGGAGGTCGTCGACGGACCGCCCCGGTGGTGTGTCGCACATTACACAGGCGTCGGTGGCGTGTCCGGGAAGGGGGAGGAACTCCGGGGCGGAGGCCCGTTTCTGCTGTCCAGCCGGAGGATCCTGCTCGCGGGGACGATCGCCCGTGCACCGGAACGCCGTGTTCCCGGTGTGTTCTCGCGCACGGAGGAGAGCCGTGCGCATTGACGATCGAGGCGGTGAACCCCATGATGGAGGCATGTCCGCCGGTGAGCTGCTCGTCCAGCGCCTGCATGTCGATCTGAGACAGCAGGCGAGCGCGCTCTGTCGTAGCTAGCGCCTTCGCGGGGCCGCGCCCCGCGCCACGGGTATTCCCGTGCTCCGTGCCCTTCGCAGACACCGGACGCTCATTCACCCCGCCCTCGGGTTCCGGGCCCCATCGGCCCGTGGAGCAGCCCTTCCAGGCCCGGCACGTACGAGTTCCGGACGACGACGTCCGCTCCCGTGCCGGTGGGAGGAACGACCCCCTCTCCGGTGTCGTCCCGATCACCGCCCCCGACACCTCTCCGGTCACACCGGCTCGCTCCGACCGAACCCAGGAGTTCTCCATGACCCGCTTCACCGTGCTCGTCGCCGCCTCCCGGAACCGTTCCTCCGTGAGGGCGGCCGCCCTGCGTGCCGCCTCCGAGGTGGCCGCCCGCGCCGGCGTCGATTCCCGGCCGGTCGTCGTCGACATCGCCGATCTGGGCGCCGAACTGCTCACGGACTCCTCCCCCGCCGTCGAGGACGCCCTGGAGAGGGTGCGCCGCAGCAATGTCCTGCTCGTGGCCTCCCCCCAGGTGCACGGCACCTACACCGGCCTGCTCAAGGTCTTCCTGGACCGCCTGCCCGAACTGGGACTGGGCCACACCGTCGCGGTACCGCTGGCCGTGGTGGAGGACCTGCGCAACAGTCGCGGTATCGAGGAGGACCTGCGCGTCCTCCTGGCCGACCTGGGCGCCTGGGTGGCCGAGCCCGGCCTGATCCTGGCGGAGGAGGAGGTCGACCGGCCCGACAGCGTGGTGCGGGCCTGGGCCGACGTCACCGCTCCCGGCCTGCGTCAGGCCGTGTCGGTGGCGGTCTGAGCCCTCCCTGATCAGAGGCCCCACCCTCGCGCCATGGGTGGGGCCTCGCCCCTTTTCCCGGGGTGGAGAGAGGGGAAGAGGTCAGGAGTGGTCGGCGTCCTCGGGGACGGAGGAGGCGGCACGGGCGCGCCTGCGGCCGATGTCGGCCTCGACCTGGGCCACGTTGCCGCGCACCAGGACGATCACCACCAGCGTCAGGGCGAACCCACCGACGCGCAGGGCCAGCATGGCCGGGTCCTCGGGGAGTCGTTCCCCGAACAGGACCGTGCCCATCACCACCATGAAGACGTTGCCCGCGACGTTGGCCACGGGAGCGGTGACGGAGGCGCGGGAACGTTGCAGCGAGGTCTGGAAGAGGACGATGCCCACCGCCCAGCCGAGGGCGTACAGGTAGGGGTAGGGGGACAGCAGCGCGGGGGCGATCGCGTTCCACAGGCCGTGTTCGGCGAGCAGGCCGCCCAGCCCCTTGCCCTGGAGTCCCGCGCTGCCCTGGGCGAATCCGGCGGCGACGCCCATCGCGGCGGCCGACATGTACCTGCCCCGACCACCGGCCAGTCCCACCACGGCCAGGCAGAGCACCACCGTGGCCAGACTGACCAGGATCAGGAGCGGGGTGCGGGCGCTGGTGCCGGTCTCCGCGCCGTCCGCGGTGGACAGACTGAGCAGGCCGAGTGCCACGGGCATGACGGCGAGCGCGACATATTCTCCTCGGGTGAGACGCTCCCCCAGGAGGAGGGTGAGGACGAGGATGCCACAGGCGACTCCGGCCGCGAAAGCCGGTTGGACCACCGAGACGGGAGCCAGACCGAGGGCGACGATCAGGCCGACACTGCCCACGGCGGCGAAGAAGCAGCCGAACACCCAACGGGGGTTGGTGAGCAGCACTCGCGCCAGGTGCAGCGGCCGGTGGATCGAGATCGACTCCGATCCGTGCAGGGCGCGCTGTTCCACGGTCAGGCCGACGGTGTAGACCACGGCGGACAGCAGCGCGACCAGGAGTCCGATCACGGGCGGACCTGCTTTCTTGTCGGAGGTCGTGGCCGGTGCGGCGGGCGTGGTGTCGGAAGCGGCGACCGGGGTCCGTTCTCCACGGGTCGTCCTGGGCCGTCGGGGGCATGGGGCGACCGGAGGTCGTCGAAGCCGTCGAGGGCCGGCTACCGACCGAAGCGCGGTTTCCGAGGGACGGAGCCTGACATCGTCGTCCACGGCTCGGCCGGCGGAGGCGGGGCCGGGGAAGGTTGACGGCTTCCATATAACCAGTTCTAGTCTGGTCTGACGAACCCCCTGTTTCCGGTCGACGGTCTCGACGGTCACCAGGGGTGGCGGAGCGGGGATAGAACCTGTTCTGCGAATGTCCACAGGACGCGACGACGAGGGATGGGGCACGGTGCAGGACCCGCGTGGGCCGGACGAGCAGGCCCCCAAGCCCCAGGTCGCGAAGGACGAGGAGTCGGGCGTGGTGAAGGACTCCGGGAATGGGACCTCCCCACCGACGCCTTGGTCGCGTGTGGCCGAGCGCCTTCGGCCTCGCCGTCCCCGCTCCGATGCCCGACGTCTCTCCTGGCGTGCCCTCGCCCCATGGCGGTACCGCTCCACGCGCTTCGAACCCGGACCGCTCGGACTGCTCGGGGTCATGCTGGCGGCGATGGCCGTCACCTTGTTGCTCGTCCAGACCGGTTCGGGCGGGACCGGCGGCCCCGGTGCGGGCGACGACGGCGATCCCGTCGCCGTGCCGGGTCCTCCCGAGGGGGAGTTGCGCGTCATGGTCGTCGGCGACTCCCTGTCCCAGGGGAGCAGCGGTGACTACACCTGGCGCTATCACCTGTGGTCCCATCTGCGCCAGACCGACGTGGACGTCGACTTCGTCGGCCCCTACGACGGCATGTACGGACTGACGGAGGAGGAGTTCGACAACCAGGACTACGCCGATCCCGACTTCGACACCGACCACGCCGCGCGCTGGGGCGCCTCCGCCGGGGACCTGGCCGCCGACGCCGCACGGGTGGCGGCCGAGTACGAGCCGCACTACATGCTGCTTCTCGCCGGAATCGAGGACATCCTGGCCGGTGACGGGGCCGACCGGGCGTTGGAGGGCATCGGTGAGACCGTGTCCACGGTGCGTGTGGTACAGGGAGAGACCCGGTTCGTCATCGGGGAGTTGCCGCCGGTGGAGGGCACCGGGGACGACGGACCGGTCAACGATGAGATCGACCGGTTCAACATGGGGGTGGTCGACCTGGCCGAACAGCTGACCTCCGGGGACTCGCCGGTGGTGATCGCCCGGATCGCGGACGGATACGTGCCGGCCCACGACAACTGGGACGAGGCACATCCCAACACGCGTGGCGAGCTGAAGATCGCCGCGGCCTTCGCCGACGTGCTCGCCGACCCCCTCGGGGTCGGAGGGGCCTACCGGCGACCGCTCCCGGAGATGTCGGTGGGACCGCTGAGGCCGGTCGAGCCCACCGCGGAGGAGTCCGACGACGGCCTGGTGCTCACCTGGGAGACCGTGCCCGGAGCCACCGACTACAGAGTGGTCCAGCGCCGGATCTCGCCCGCCCCCGACGAGCCCTTCGTGCTGCCCGTGGACGTGGACCTGGACGGTGACCGTGGTTCGGTCCTGGTGGAGGCGCTCTTCAGTGGGGCCGACTACGAGTTCGTGGTCCGTTCCTACAAGGGCCGCGACGAGGGAGCCGAGTCCGAACCCCTCCGGTGGGTGTGGGACGACGAGCCGCCTCCGGGCCCGTCCTGGGTACGTGTTCGCGACGGCGGGTCCGTCGTGGAGTGGGAACCGGTGGAGGAGGCCTCGCACTACGAGGTGTGGGTGCGTGTGCTGGACTGTTCGCCCTCCAACGACCGACGTCTGCCCGTGGACGCGTGGGAGGGTACGGGTCCCACGGACGATCCGGACGACGGGGGCGGGGAAGGGCCGCCCTCGGCGGGAGACGGTCCGCCGAGGCCCGAACCGGAGCCGCCGTCCACGCCCACGCCGCGGCCGCCCGGACCGGACGGGCCGGCGCCCACTCCCGATGTCCCCGAACCGGTTCCGGGGCCGGACTGTGAACGGCGTGACGGGCGCGGACCGGGGAGCGGGCAGGGCTGGCACACGCTCGGCTCGGTGGGAGAGGACACGCACTGGTCGGCGACGCTCTCCGGAGCCTACGAGGTGGTGGTCCGCTCCTACCGCGACTACGTGGAGGGCGGTCACTCCGACAGCGTCCTGCTCTCGGAGGGGCGATGACCTCCGGGGTCGCCCTCCGGCGGGCCGCACGGTCGCTTCCGTGGGCGGTGGGGCTGGTCGCCGGGGTGCTGGCGCTCGGCCCGGCCCTGGGGCGCGGTTACGTGCTCCGCTACGACATGGTGTTCGTGCCGGACCTCGCGCTGGGAACGGTGCTGCGGGGCGCGGACGGATTTCCCCGTGCGATCCCCAGTGACGCCGTGGTGGCGGTCCTGTCCACGGTCCTGCCGGGGGACGTGGTGCAGTCACTGGCGTTGCTCGCCGTGTTCACCGTGGGCGGGGCCGGCGCCGCCCGCCTGATGTCGCGCGCGCTGCGTGAGGAGGGGTCGGTCCCGGGACTGCTCGCCTCGTCGGCCGCCGGGGTGGCCTATGTGTGGAACCCGTTCGTGGCCGAGCGCCTGTTGTTGGGGCAGTGGGCGGTGCTCCTGGGTTACGCGGGCCTGCCGTGGGTGGTGGGGGCCACCGCCCGATTGGCCTCGGTCCGGCCGATGGAGGGGCTGGCGGGCCTGATACGCGCGCTGGTCCCGGCCGCCGTGGGCGGCTTCTCCTCGGTGGTGCTGACCGCCCTGACGGCGGGGCCCGTCGCCCTGTGGCGCTTCCGCCATCGAAGCCGTCCCACACCCACGGTGCGGGACGGCGCCCGCGCGGGGGCGAAGGAGCACGTTCCCGGAAGGCGCTGGTGGGTGCGGGCCGGACTGTTCGCCCTGGCCCTGACGGTGATCGCCCTGCCGTGGCTGCTGCCTTCCCTGGTCAGTGGCGCGCGCACCGACCCCGCCGGAGTGGAGGCCTTCGCCGCGCGCTCGGACACCCCCTTCGGCGTGGCCGGTTCCCTGCTCCTCCTGGGGGGGATCTGGAACTCCGGCGCGGTGCCGGCGGGGTACGGCGAGCCGGTGACGGCCACGGTGCGCCTCCTCCTGTGCCTGACGGCGTTGGCGGGCTGGGCATGGTGGTCGTTTCGGGGACGCCCGGAGTTCGCTCCGGGCCTGTCGGTGGCCGCGGTGGCGGGCACCGCTCTGGCCCTGCTGGGGACCACCGCGGCGGGACGTGACCTGGTGGTCTGGCTGGTCTCCCTCTGGCCGGGCTTTGGGACCCTGCGCGACGGTCAACTGTACGTGGCGCCGTTGGCCCTGGTGCAGGCACTGGGGGCCGGGGCCCTCGTGCTGTGGGTGGCCGGTCGTGGAGCGGCGCCCCCACGTGGCGTACGGGGGAGGGGACGGGCCGGGGGGACCACCGGGAGCGGTGCGCCATGGCGCGTGGGGATCGCCGTGTTCGTGACGCTGCTTCCGTTGGTGACCCTCCCCGGGCTGCTGTGGGGGGCGGCGGGGCGCCTGGCCCCGGTGCACTATCCCGAGGCGTGGTCGAGGGCCCAGGAGGCGGTGGCCGCCGACGACCGTCCCGGTGCGGTGCTGGTCCTGCCCTGGAGCGCCTACCGGGGGCTGGACTGGTCCGGACGTCCCGTGGTCGTCCTGGACCCGGCGACCAGACTCTTCGATCGGCGTACCCTGTGGAACGACGACCTGGTGGTCGGCACCTCCGACGGAGGGACGATGGTGGTGGCCGGTGAGGACACCCGTGCCCGGCGGGTCGGTCGCATGCTCGACCCCGACCCCACGACCGGGCTTCCGGAGCGACTCGACCCCGGTGAACTGGGGGCGGCCGGAATCCGCCACGTCGTGGTCTCCGCTCCCGTCGATAACCGGTTCTGGTCAGGGGTGGAAGGTCTCGCCACCGTGGTGAAAGGACCGGACATGCTTCTTCTTCGCGTTCCGGATCAGCATGTGAAGGCCGATGAAGCCGCTGTTCCAGGGTTGGAAGTTACCGGCGGGTTAGTTACAGTTGGGGCAATCATCTGGTCTGTGGCTAGATCAGGTTCTAGTCTCGTTTTCCAGCGCTCCGGACCCAGCGCGGGATCGGGCGCGCGGAAGGAGATCTCCAAGTGATCAAGGTAATCGCCGCCTGCGTGATCGGTGCGGCCCTGGCGGGGGGACTGACCTTCGTGGCCACCAGTCTCGCCACCGACACCACCGCCACCGCGGAACCGGTCAACGAAACCCTCTACAACTACGGCGACCGCTAGATCGACCGTACGGCGGGAGGTTCGTGGGCGCCTCGCCCCCAGTGGGGCGTCCCGCTTCCCGGGCCCGCGGCTCCAGGCACCGTCCCTGCCCGCGCCTCACCATCGACGTCCGGTCCACGGGTCCGTTCGGCGTGCGCTCCGCCCTTCCTCCGAAGAGGGCCTCGTACGTGTCCATGACGCGCGAAACGCGTCCCGGCACCCGGTTCGTCCGGACACCACGCGGAAGGAGAGCGTGTGGTCTTCCAGAAGGCCCACCGGCTCTGTCCGGAGACAGAGCCCGCAGTGGTCACCCCCGTTCCGGTCGGCGTTCCCCTCCCGACCGAGGCGGAGACCGACACGGACGTCCACGGTGCCCTGGAGGTCTCCACCGACCTCGGACCACGCCTGGACGGTGTCCGCCTGGTCATGGTCAACTGGCGTGACCCCTGGCAGTCCACCGCCGGGGGAGCGGAGGAGTACGCCTGGCGGATCAGCCGCCACCTGGCCGAACGCGGCGCCATCGTCACCTTCCTCACCAGCCGTGAGCCCCACCAGGCCCGCGTGGAGACCCGGGACGGCATCGTCATCCGCCGCATGGGAGGCAGGTTCACCGTCTACCCGCGGGTCATGGCGTGGTTGACCCTGTGGCGGCGCGAGTACCGGCTCGCCTTCGACTGCATGAACGGCATCCCCTTCCTGTGCCGCCTCGTGCTGCGCCGGAGCACCAAGGTGGTCAGCATCGTCCACCACGTCCACGATCTACAGTTCAACGCCTACTTCCCACGACCGATCGCCTGGCTGGGTCGCTTCATCGAGTCGGCCGTCGCCTCGCGTGTGTACCGCCGCTGTACCACCGTCACCGTCTCGGAGTCCTCCCGTCGGGCCATGCGTGAGAAGCTCGGTTGGCGCGCGCCCATCGAGATCATCCACAACGGCGGGCTCCCCGGACCACAGAAGCCCTTGGACGACGCTCCCTCCTCCTCCGATCTGGGAAGCCCGGCGGTGGTGAGCCTGGGGCGCCTGGTGGTTCAAAAGCGCGTCTCCCAGGTGGTCGACCTCGCTCGTGAGCTCGGCGACGAGTACCCCGGTCTGAAGGTGCACATCATCGGCCGCGGACCCGAAGGCGCCCCCCTCGCCGAACAGATCGAGCGTGACGGCACGGGCGACCGTGTGGTCCTGCACGGTTTCCTGCCCGAGGAGGACAAGAACAGCGTCCTGGCCTCCTGCCACCTCCAGGTCACCGCCTCCGAGTTCGAGGGCTGGGGGCTGACCGTCATCGAGGCGGCACGCCTCGGTGTGCCCACCGTGGCCTACGATGTGGACGGGCTTCGCGATTCGGTTCGCGACGGTGAGACCGGATGGCTGGTGCGTGAGGGCGAGAACCTCGCCGACGTCGTCGATCGCGCGCTCAAGGAACTCTCCGACCCCCGCCGGGCCGAGGAGATTCGTCGCGCCTGCCACGCGTGGGCGTCCCGGTTCACCTGGGAGGCCAGCGGCGCGCGGATGGCCCGGCTCGTGGCCCGAGAACTCGGACTTCCCGGCGGCGCGGACCCCGACCCCTCCCATCCCTCCGGTGCTCCGGACACGGCAGCAGGCAGGAAAGCGAAAAGTTGACTCGGACGGAATCCACCGCCAGGCGCGAACCGGAGGATTCCCGCACATCGCTCTTCTTCGGGCTGGACGAGAGGCTACAGGCGCGGCTGAAGGTCCTCGCGGTGTGCCTGCTCCTGGGGGCGCTGGCCGCGAGCATCGATCCCGGAAGGATCGTCAGTGACACCAAGCTCGACCTGACGGCCGATCCTCTGGGGTTCATGGAGCGCGCCCTGCACCTGTGGGACGCGTCCTACTTCGGGCAGATCCAGAACCAGGCCTACGGGTACTTCTTCCCCAACGGGCCCTTCCACCTGCTGTTCGACCTGCTCGACATGCCCGACTGGCTGATCCAGCGCCTGTGGATGGCCGTCCTCCTCATCGCCGCCTTCACCGGTGTGTACAAGGTGGCCGGGGCGTTGGGGATCGGCACCGTCAACACCCGCATCCTGGCCGGGCTCGCCTACGCCCTGGCCCCGCGCGTGCTGACGCTCCTGTCGTACAACTCCGCCGAGCTGCAACCCATGCTGCTCATGCCCTGGATCCTGCTGCCGCTGATCCTGGGCGCCCAACGGGGTCGTTCCCCGGCCCGCATGGCCCTGCTCTCGGGCGTGGCCTTCCTCCTGTGCGGCGGTACCAACGCCGCATCGGAGCTGGCCGTCCTGGTGGTACCCGGCCTGTACCTGCTCACCCGCGCCAACGGCCCCCGCAAGTGGCGACTCATCGCCTGGTGGGCGGTCGCGCTGATCCTGGCGTCCTTCTGGTACATCGTGCCGCTGTTCCTCATGTCGCGGTACGTGTTCTCGTTCATGCCCTTCACCGAGGACGCGGCCGTCACCACCGGGGTCACCTCGCTGCTCAACGCGCTGCGCGGAACCTCCAACTGGATGGGCTTCCTCCCCGACCAGGGCAACACCGCCCTGCCCTCGGGCGCGGAGCTGTCCACCACCCCATGGCTGATCGCGGTCACCGCGATGGTCGCCGGTCTGGGCCTGGCCGGGCTCATCAACCGGCGCACCCCCGAAAGACCCTTCCTCATCGCCACCCTCCTCACGGGCACGGCGATCATCGTCGCGGGCTTCACCGGCGACCTCACCGGTCCCTTCGCCGGCACGATGCGGGAGCTCTTCGACGGTGTCCTCTCCCCGTTCCGCAACGTGCACAAGTTCGACGCCCTCGTGCGCCTGCCCGTGGTCCTGGGTCTGGCGCACCTTCCGGTGGTGGTGGCCCGCGACCGCGCCGACCGTGCGGGCACGCCCGTGCCCGCACGAGTACGCCGCGCCGTGGCGGGCGGTACCGGAGCCCTGTTCCTGGTCACCCTCGTCCCCATCGGCACCGTCGGGATCGCCCCCGCGGGCGGCTTCGCCCAGATCCCCGACTACTGGTACGAGGCGGTCGACTGGCTGGAGGAGCGCTCCGACGAGCGGGGCATGACCATGGCCCTGCCCGGTTCGGCGCGGGGCGAGTACGAGTGGGGCCGACCCCTCGACGAACCCCTGCAACCCCTGCTGGACGGTGCCTGGACCAACCACCAGATCATCCCCTGGGGTTCGGCCGGGGTCTCCCGGCTCCTCCACGAGATCGACCAGCGCGTGTCCTCGGGTCGCGGATCGGCGGGGCTCGCCGACACCTTCGCCCGTATGGGGGTCACCCACCTCGTGGTGCGCAACGACCTCCAACGCGTCGCCAACAACGGGGGCTGGCCGGCCCGCGTCCACCAGACGTTGAAGGACTCACCGGGCATCACCGAGGCGGCCGAGTTCGGTCCGGTCATCGGCTCCCTCGACCACCAGTCCGCCTCCCAGTGGTTCGACCAGCCCTACCGAGCCCTGACGATCTACGAGGTGGAGGACGCCGCGCCCACGGTGGGCACCGTGCCCGCCGACGGGATGCTGAGGGTCACCGGCGGACCCGAGTCGCTGCTCCACCTGGCCGAGCAGGGGCTGGTCGACGACGACCGCCCGATCCTGCTCGGGGACGACCCCGGGACCGAACTGATCGACGCCGAGGACACGATCGTCACCGACACCGCGCGTCGCCGCGAGGTCGTCTACCCGGACGTACGGCGCAACGTGTCGGCCACGCTCACCGAGGACGAGGAACTCGAACGCGAGGTCCCCGCCCCCGACGTCCTCGATCCGGCCTGGGAGGGGTACGTCGCCCACGCCGAGGACCTCGGGATCGCCTCGGTGCGCGCCTCCTCCTCCGAGGCCGGGGCGGGGGCGCGTGCCGTGGACCGTGACCCCGGGCACGCCCCGCACGCCACACTCGACGACGATCTCGGCACCTCGTGGCGGTCCAGCGCCTTCACCGGTGCCCTGGGAGAGTGGATCGAGATCGAGTTCACCGAGCCGCAGGACCTCACCGGGCTCAGCATCGCCTTCGAACAGCTGGCCGACGAGCCGCCGCCCTCCCGGGTCGCCCTCATCACCGACACCGGTGAGGTGGAGGTGCCCGTGGCCGAGACCGAGGACCCCCAGGAACTGGTGGCCCCGCCGGGGGAGACCACCACGCTGCGCGTGAGGGTGGAGGAGCTGGCCTGGGAACCGGAGTACCGTTTCGGCACCCGCGTGGGCATCTCCTCGATCTCCGTGCCCGGCCTGGAACCGGCCCGCACGCTGCGGGTGCCCGGACCCGCCGACACGGGGACCCTGCTGTTCACCGGTTCCACGGGGACCGCGCCCGGATGCATGGAGGGCTCCCACGTGTGGGTGTGCAACCCGCGCCTTCAGGTGCAGGGTGAGGACGCGCGCGGCCTGGACCGTACCTTCGAACTCTCCGCGGAGACCGCCTCCATGCCGCACGTCGTCTCGGGCGAGGTCGTGCTCACCGACCCGCGTGAGGCGGAGAACGCGGCCAACCGGGCCGGCCCGTACCCGCACGTGACCGCGTCCTCGACCGCCGTCCGACATCCGGCGGCCATGGGCCGTGGCGCGTTGGACGACGACGAGAGCACCGTGTGGTATCCGGACCCGGAGGAGAAGAACCCCTGGCTCGACATCGCGTTGGAGGAGCCGACCACGATCGGCCACCTGGAGGTCGACTTCCCCCGTGCGGACAGCGTGCTGCGGCCGATCCGGGTCACCGTGGAGGGTGGGGACACCGTCCGCGAGGGATGGCTGGACGGAAGCGGTCGGGTGGACTTCGCCGAGTTGACCGCGCGGTCGTTGAGGGTGACCTTCGAACGCCCCGAGGGGCAGGCCCTGGAGATCGGCACCATCACCCTGCCCGGGGTGGACCCGGTGGACCCGGTGCCCGAGGGCGAGGCCGTCACCACCTGCGGCCTCGGTCCCGTCCTGCGCGTCAACGGCCGCCGCGTGGAGACACGGATCAGTGAGGGGACCCTCGCCGACCAGCTCACCGGCAAGCCGTTGCGCTACGAGAGCTGTACCGACCTGGACATGGTCGAGGGCGAGAACCGGATCGTGGTCGACCCCGGAAACCGCTACGAGGTGCGTTCGGCGCTGGTGCGGTCCGCCGACCCGTTGGCGGACCGCCCCGAGGTCACCATGTCGGCGGTGGAGACCCTGCGCACATGGGGCCCCGGCGAGCGCGGATTCGACGTCGACGTCGACGAGGACAGCCTGCTCGTGGTCAACGAGAACTTCAACGAGGGCTGGGAGGCCCGTCTGGAGGGAACGGACGGTCCTCTGGAGCCGATCCGGCTGGAGGGCTGGAAGCAGGCCTGGGTGCTCCCGGCCGGCAGCGCGGGCACCGTGACCCTCGTCTACACGCCCGACGACACCTACCACAAGGCCCTGACCGTGGGCGCGGGCCTGGCCGTGCTACTGGTCGTGTCGGCGCTGTGGCCGAGGCGTCTGCCGCCCGGCGGCGGACGGACCCCGTCACCGACCGGGGCACGCGCCCTGCCCGACGCCGAACCCGGATGGCCGAGCCGCCGGATGATCCTGCCCCTGGGCCTGGCCTACGGGGTGTGGGTGGCCGGTGCGGCCGGAGCGCTCCTGGTCGGCCTGATCCTGCTGGGCATGTGGTGGCTGGGCCGCCGCGCGCCCCAACGTCTGCGTCACGCCAAACCGGGGCGACCGTCCCTGGGCGGACGGATGTTGCCGCACCTGGCCGGGCCGTGGCCGGTGGTCCTCTCGCTGTCACTGGCCGGCCTGGCCATGGCCGTGGGCACCTACTTGGCGCTGTACATGCCCTTCCACGACATCACGCAGGTGCTCGGGGGAGCGCTGCGCGGATGGGTCGCCCAGTCGCTGTGCCTGCCCGCTCTGGCCCGACTCGTCCTGGCGCTGGGACAGCGGGGCGACGGTGAGCCCGCCGACGCCCACCCGGCCTCGGTCCGCGAGCGGGCCGGTGGCACGGACGGGGACATCGTGGTCGAGGGGGCCGGAGCCGCCTCCGACGGTGACGTGAAGGGCCGCTCCGGCGAGGAGAAGCCGCCCGAGGGCGACGACGTGCCGGAGAACGACCCCCAGGAGGCCCGCACATGAGCGCGCCCAGGACCGACGACCCCGCCCACGACCAGGTCGGGCCGGGGGCCGGGTCGAAGCGCCCCGTGCCCCCGGGCACGTTGCTGGTGGCCGTCGGCGCCTTCCTCCTCACCCTCGCCGCCCTGTCGCCCCTGTACGTGTACGAGAGGGTGGCCCTACTGCCCGCCACCGCGCGGTTCGACGTGCGCATGGTCGCCGAGGACGCCTGGTACCTGGACACCTCCACGTGGTCGTGGGCCCAGACCGACGAGCTCACCAGGTCGACCCGGGTGGACGCCTCGGCGCACGGCGGAGACTGGTCGGCGTGGGAGATGTCCGTGGACACCTCCGTACCCGACCGGGTGATCGACCACTGGAGCCGACGCGTCATCGTCGACCGTCGGACGGGGCGGGCGGTGAACTGCTGTGGCGAACACGTGGACGGGGACCGCGCCGTCCGTCAGGCGGGGCTCGTCCACTTCTGGCCGCCCGGGGTCGAGGCGGGCGACCACACGCTCTACGACGCCGAGGTGCGCTCGGCACCGACGGTGCGGTTCGAGGGTGAGGACGAGGTGGCGGGCGTACCGGTACGCCGGTACGCCCAGTCGATCGAGAGCACCCAGGTACCGGACTCGGCGCGCGCGGTACCCGCCGGGCTCTTCCGCGAGGGGGCGTCGGGGACGGTGACCGCCACACGCTGGCTCCAGGTCGATCGTACGTTCTGGGTGGAGCCGGCCAGCGGCATCGTCGTCAACGCGAGCGAGAGCCGGTCGGAGACCCTGCGTCCGCAGAACGATACCGGTGAGGTGCCCTTGTTGCACGCGGAACTGGCCATGGCCGACTCCCAGGTCCTGGCCTACGCCGAGCGGGCGCGTGTGCGCTCGGTGCTGTTGCGGGCCCTGGACTCCTGGGCGCCGTGGACCCTGGCCCTCCTGGGAACGCTGACGGTGCCGGCGGGCCTGCTCCGGGCCTGGCGTACCAGGGGCACCGCCGGTGACGCGGGGGAGGACACGGACCCCGAGCCGCTCGCAGCGGACCCGTGAGGTCCCGCCTCTTCGCCGGAACGGGACGGAAGGGCCGCCGCCACGGGTGTTCGGCGCAAGGAACGGGTGTCCACGTCATAGGATTCCTTACATGTGCGGTCGTTATGCCCAGTCACGGAACGTGCGACAGTTGCAGTTCGCCTTCGGTCTTCCCGAGGAGGCGGTGCCGGAGGAGGTCGACCACCGGGCCTGGCCCCCTCTGGAGGAGCTGGCGCCGGACTACAACATCGCGCCGGGACGCTCCGTCTACGCCGTGCTCGGACCGCCCCCGCAGGGGGAGGGGCCGGAGACGGAGGGACCGCGGTCCCTGCACACCATGCGCTGGGGTCTCGTCCCCTCCTGGGCCAAGGACCGCAACATCGGCTACCGGATGATCAACGCGCGCAGCGAGACCATCGCCGACAAGCCCGCCTTCCGCACGGCCTTCCGGCGGCGCCGCTGTCTGCTGCCCGCCGACGCCTACTACGAATGGCAGCTGATCGGCAGGGACGGGACGGTACAGGCCAGCACCTCGCCCGTCACCGACCCCCACCACAGGAAGCGCAAGGCCAAGGCGGACAAGAAGCCCTACTCCATCCACTACCCGGACGACCGGCCCCTGGCGATGGCGGGCATCTTCGAGCGCTGGCGCGACCCCGAGGTCCCCGAGGACGATCCGGCCGCGTGGGTGTGGAGCTGCGCCGTCATCACGACCGAGGCGGCCCCCGAACTCGCCCACATCCACGAGCGCATGCCGGTCATCATGCCGACCGAGAACTGGACGGCCTGGCTGGACCCGCGCACGGGGACCGACGAGCTGGCGCACCTGTTGGAGGAGACCCCGGCCGACCGGTTCGCGGTCGACGAGGTCTCCACCGACGTCAACAGCATCAAGAACAACGGTCCCGAGCTGCTCGAACCCGCCTCCTCCACCCAGGACGGCGGTCCGGACACACTCTTTTGACGCCAAGGAGAACGGCCCGGTCGGAGGTCGGACCCGGCCACGGTGCTCCGGGCCGTACGGAACGCCACGCCGGTACGTGTCCCACGGACGCCTTCCACGCGTTCGCACGTCCTGCCGCGCAACGCGGGGGCTCGCGCCATGGCGGTGCGGCTCAACGGTGGCGCCGACCGAGAAACCCGTTCGGGTGACCCCACGGTCACGGTGCGGCCCCGGTGCGCCCGTCCTCTCGCGGGGCGTGGCGGGGCCGTCCCTCAGGTCATCCGGGTTTCCTCGCGCTCGCCACCAGGTGCACCCCGACGTAGTCGTCGGACTCCGTGGCCCGCAGTTCCATCTCCACCAGGTGGCCCATGGACCTGGGGTCGCGTGCCAGCATCATCTCCACCGTGGAGGCGGACAGCACCGTACGCGGTTTGACCCACTCCAGCTCCAGACCGGCGTCGGTGACCGTGTCGGCCAGCTGCTCCGCGGTGAAGCAACGGGTGATGGACCCGTCCGGCCAGGGAACGAGGAGTACGTCCGCCCTGGGCGCGTGACTCAGCTCGGGCCAGCGGTCCTGTTCGGCCAGCATCGCCATGCCCAACACCACCGAGTCCACGCACAGCAGGGTCCTCCCTCCGGGGCGTAGGACCCGGGCGACCTCGGCCAGGGCAGCCTCGGTCGCCAGGTGGCGGGACAGCACCCTGTTGTCGGCGATGACCCCGTCGAAGGCCTCGGAGGCGAAGTTGCGCAGGAACGCGGAGTCGCCCACCACCTGGCGCAACCGTCCGCGACGTGCGGGGGAGGAGACCGGTGAACGGCTGTTCACCAGGGTCAGCGGGCTGCGTACCGCCATGTCCGGGGAGGGGAGGAGGGTGACCACGTCGTGTCCCGCGGCCACCGAACGTTGGGTGCTCTGGAAGTCGGGGCCGGACACGTCGAGGAGACGAGAGGCGGTGTCGGGAAGCCAACGGGCGATCTGAGCCTCTGCGACCGCCCAGTAGAACCGCCAGTAGTCCGACAGCCGGTCGGGGGTGGCGAACTGGGCTGCCGTCGACCGAGAGCGGTCGGAGGCCGGAGTCGAGGACGGTCGCACGTGCACTCCTCTCCCATCCTTCCATTGGTCTTACCCGCACTCTGCCATGCCTTACCTCCGATGACGCCGCCAAACGGCGAAGTCCGGCGCACGTGGGGACCGACAGCCCGCACATGGAGGACCTTCGTCCCTCGGAGTTCGGAATCAGCCCGCGAGGAATGTTGTTATCCACCACATCGCGTCCGGCACAGAGGACCGGACGTGGGATGGACGGTTACGCGGGGAGGGTCACAAGACCATGCCGACTGCCGGGGCGTGCCTTGAGCGCGAGGAAGCGGTGTCGATGCCCCCAGGCGTCGATGCGCGGGTTCGTGCCATGGGGTCGTATCGTTGGGGTATGGATGCCCCATCTGGGAACGGTACGAGGAGGCCGACGGGCTTGGAACAGGGTCAAGGGCAGGAGACGGCCGAGGAACGGGACGCGCGGTTCGAAAGGGATGCGCTTCCCTACCTGGACCAGCTCTACTCCGCGGCGCTGCGGATGACTCGCAACCCCGCGGACGCCGAGGACCTCGTCCAGGAGACCTTCGCCAAGGCGTTCGGTTCGTTCCACCAGTTCAAGCAGGGCACGAACCTCAAGGCGTGGCTCTACCGCATCCTCACCAACACCTTCATCAACTCCTACCGCAAGAAGCAACGCGAGCCCAGGCAGGCGGGGACCGAGGACATCGAGGACTGGCAGCTGGTACAGGCCGCCTCGCACACGTCGTCGGGACTGAAGTCGGCCGAGGCCGAGGCGCTCGAACATCTTCCCGACAGTGACGTCAAGCGGGCGCTCCAGGAGCTGCCCGAGGACTTCCGGATCGCGGTGTACCTCGCCGACGTCGAGGGCTTCGCCTACAAGGAGGTCGCGGAGATCATGGGGACGCCCATCGGGACGGTGATGTCCCGCCTGCACAGGGGGCGCCGCCAGCTTCGGTCCCTGCTCGAGGAGTACGCGGTGGAGCGGGGGTTCCTGCCGGCGAGGGAGGCGGCGCAGGCCGCAGCGGTCGCTTCGGGAACGCCCGCACCGGGACGGGGGAAGAACGGTTCGGATCGAGGAGAGCGGCAATGAGCGGCGGCCACGACAAGCACACCGACACCCCGTGCAGTGAGGTGCTCAACAAGCTCTACACCTACATCGACGGTGAGCTCGAGGAGTCCAACTGCGATCAGATCCGGAGGCACCTGGACGAGTGCGCCCCCTGCCTGGAGGAACACGGCCTCGAAGAGGCGGTGAAGAAGCTCGTGGCCAAGCACTGTGGGTGCGACCCGGTACCGACGGGTCTCAGGGCCAAGGTGCTCGAACGCCTGGAGCGGGCGCGCACGGAGCAGTTGGCCCGTGAGACGAGGACGGGGTCCCCGGGGGCGCCGGCCTGAGGGACGGTCCCCGTAGCGATTCGCGTGAGGGCGGAGGCTGGAATTCCAGCCTCCGCCATTTTTTATGTCCCCTATGTCCCTTTTCTGTATTGTCATGTTCTGTTGTGATGTGAGAAATTTGTGGGCTTTTGTGGGTATCTCGTCGTGGAATCCCCGTGCCTGTCGGGGTTTTGGTCACGGCCCCTCTGCTGGAGGCATGGCGCATCGTTCTCAACACGCCCGGCACGCCCGGGGGGTCTCGTCCGTAACCGACTCGGAATGATTTTTCCTATGGCTTCCGAGCTGCGATCAACTTGCTTACTTTGCGTAGTCATGCCTGGTGGGTGTGGCCTCGGGGGTCGAGGGGGAATCGGCATGGCCGTAGAGGTTCGGCGGTCGGTGTCCGGCTCGTGTGCCTTACGTAGAGTGATATTCCGTTGCCGCTAATTGAATTAGTAATTCCATATTCCGGAATTTGATCCCCTCTGTGAGTGGTGTGTCGGAGGTGGTTCGGGCCGGGGGTAATCAGGACACTGTCGTTGCCCGTTAAACTGGACTCCATATCCAACGAATGGGGTAATTTACGCGGCGTGCCCGGGGAAAAGACGGTGCGTCTGCGTTCGGAGAGGGGGACGACATGTTCGTCGGTGTACTTCACATCGCTATGGCAACTGTTTGGGCCGCATCCACCTTCACCGGATGGTCCTGGTGGTAGAACAGAACCGGTGAAATCATGACAGGCAGGTTGTAGTCGGTAGGGGGTGAACGGGGGTGCGGGCTCTTCCCGGGGGCGCGCGTGTCTACATCGGAATCGTCGTCGTCAGCGCTGTCGTCGTCATGCTCGTCGGTCCCTACACGGGTCTGGACCTACGCACGCTGGCCCTGGTGGCGGTGCTCTTCGTGGTCGCCGAGTCGATCAGCACGGCGGTGCTCACGAGCGTCAGAGCCGGGATCTCGCCGAGTTCCGCGGTGTCCCTGGCCGCGGTCGTCCTGGTCGGACCGGTCGGGGCGGCCGTGGTCGGTTTCGCCTCATGCCTCGTCATCCGAAGGCAGAGCCTCATCAAGCGGGTGTTCAACGGCGCGCAGTTCGCGCTGGCGGCCTACGCCGCCGGACACGTCTACCTCCTGCTCGGTGGAACGGTGGGGGAGCCCGGTAGGGAGGACTTCCCCACCATCGTCATCCCCTACGTCGCGGCCGTCCTGGTCCACTCCCTGGTCAACTCGGCGCTGATCGCCGCCCTGATGTGGACGCTGGGCGACCTGTGGCCCAAGGGCCCTAGGGGCAGGTTCCACTGGCGACCGCTGCTGGCCGTGGAACTGGCCTCCATGGGTTACCAGATGCTCGGCCTGGCGATCGCGGCCGTCTGGGAAGGGCTCGGTCTCGTCGCGCCCCTGTTGGTGTTGTTGCCCATGTTCATCGCGCGCTGGACCTTCGCGCAGCAACAGGACGAGGTGCGTGCGCACGAGGCCACACTGGCCACCCTCTGCCAGGCGGTGGAGACCAAGGACTACTACACCCGGGGCCACTGCATGCGCGTCGCGGAGGGCGCCGCCATGATCGCCCGGGAACTGGGCATGCCCGCCGAGCGGGTACAGAAGATCAGGTACGCCGGGATGCTGCACGACATCGGCAAACTCGGAGTTCCCACCAGGGTGTTGCAGAAGACGGGGAAACTCACCGAGGAGGAGTACGCGACCATCAAGCTGCATCCCACGCGCGGCTACGAGATCGTGCGGGAGATCAGCTTTCTGGACGAGGCCCTGGCCGGAATCAGGCACCATCACGAGCGACTCGACGGGCGCGGATACCCCATGGGGCTGGTCGGGATGGAGATCCCCGAGTCGGCGCGCATCATCAGCGTCGCGGACGTGTTCGACTGCCTGACCTCCACGCGTTCCTACCGCAAGGCGTGGTCGGTGGAGGAGGCCATCGCCGAACTGCGGGCCTGCGCCGGGACCCAGTTCGACCCCAGGATGGTGGAGGCGCTCGTGCGCGCCGTGGAACGCGAGGGTTGGGAGACGCCGGACGTCACCGAACCGCCGGGCGGCTGCTACGGATCCGAGGCCGCCGAGGAGGCCGCCGCCGCGGTGGTCACCAAGGACCGCGGTGAGGTGTCCGCCGCCTCCGAGGAGGGCTCCTCCACGGAGTCCACGGCCTCGGCCGAAGCGGTAACAGGTGGACGTGACCGGTGATGACACAGAGCCAGTCGGACACGCCCCGTTCCTTCGGGGCGACACTGAACGGGCCCGAGGGCGGGGCCCTGAACCACCAGCGCCCGCGCGGGCCGATCTGGCGCACCCATCGCCCCGTCCGCGCCGTGCTGGTCGCCGTCGTGGGGGCCTGCGCCTTGGCGGCCCTGGTCCGCACGGCCGTCACCGGGTTCGTGGAACCCTACGTGGCCCTGTCGTTCTGTCTGGTCATCGCGGCCGGTGAGCTGGCCAGGATCACCCTGCCCGGACACCGTGAGGCCGCGCCCGTCGCCTCGGCCGGGGCGATCAGCTACGCGTTCCTGCTCACCTTGGGGTCGGGCCCCCTGCACCACTCCGCCTGGCAGGTCGTGGCGGTGACCTCCCTGGGGGTGGCGCTGGGAGAGCTTCCGCACATCGCCGTGGGACGTAGTCCGAGGGTGGAGGGAGTGGCCCGCAGGATCCTCGTCGCGGCGCTCCTGGCGGTCTCCTTCCGACCCCTGGCCGAGCACCTCGACTTCTCGGGGCCGTCGGTGCCGGCGATGTTGCTGATGGCGGTCCTGGTCGTACTCACCTGGACGGTGGACGCTCTGACGGCGGCCGTGCTCCGGGCCGAGCGGCTGCGCACTCGTCTGCGTGTCGCGGTCCGGGACGAACTGCGCGCCCAATCCGCCCTGGGGGTGGCGATCGGCTCCAGCGGTGTCCTCATCGCCCTGGCCTGCGCGGTCACGGGGCTGGCGGGCCTCCTGGTGTTCTCCGCCCCGTTGCTGGTCTCCCAGGCGGCGTTCCGCCGTCACGCGGAGGTACGGCGGACCTACCTCGAGACGGTGCGCGCGCTGTCGCGTGTGACAGAGGTGGGAGGCTACGTGGAGAACGGGCACTCGCGTCGCGTCAGTCAGCTCGCGTACGGGATCGCCTGTGAACTCGGATTGGCCGAAGCCGAGCTGAGGGAGCTGGAGTACGCCTCCCTGATGCACGACATCGGTCAGCTCTCCCTGCGGGAGCCCATCGCGGGCGGTGCCACCGTGCTCGCCTCCCCGAGGGAGCAGCGGCGTATCGCCGAACTGGGTTCGGCGATCATCCGTGAGACCGGTGTGCTGGACAACGTGGCCGAGATGGTCCGTCGTCAGTGTGAGCCGCTCGCCGGCGACGGGGACGAAGGGCCGCCGCCGCTGGGCAGTCGGATCATCAAGGTGGCCAACGCCTTCGACGACCTGCTCGGTGAGCACGGTGACGCCGAACGCCGTGCCGCGGTCCTGGAGCGCCTGCGCATGGACACCGGCAGCGAGTACGACCCCCGCGTGGTGGACGCCCTGGCGACGGTGCTCTCCCGAACCTGACCCCTCGGGTACGGCGGATGGACGCCGACGGCCTCCACCCGCCGCGGGCACGGTGCTCCGGCGGCTCGTGCGCCGTCATGCCAGGGGCGGACGCAGACGCGTGACGAACTTGTAGCGGTCGCCCCGGTACAGCGAACGCACCCATTCCACCGGATGCCCGTCACCGTCGAAGCTGTGCTGGCAGTGCAGGACCAGGGGCAGACCCACGTCCACACCCAGCAGGCGTGCCTCGTCCGGGGTGGCCAGGACCGTCTCGATGGAGGCCTCCGCCTCCGCGAGGGAGACGTCGTAGGCGCTCGCCAGGGCCTCGTAGAGGGAGGCGTAGCGGTCCAGTTGCCGACGCAGGCCCGGAAAACGGCGGGCCGCCAGATGGGCGGTCTCCACGGCCATGGGCTCGCCGTTGGCCAACCGCAGCCGTTCGATGCGCAGGACCCGTCCGCCCGAGCGGATCGACAGGAGTTCGGCGAGTTGGTCGTCGGCGTTGATGTAGCTCACGTCGAGGATGCGGGTGGCGGGGTGCAGGCCGTGCGCGCGCATCTCCTGGGTGTAACTGGTGAGCTGGAGGACCTGGGAGACCTTCGGTTTGGCGACGAAGGTGCCCTTGCCCTGGATGCGCAGCAGACGTCCCTCGACCACCAGCTCGGTGAGCGCCTGGCGGACCGTGGTCCGCGAGGTGCCGAACTGTGTGGCCAAGGCCCTCTCCGGAGGAACCGGGTTACCCGCGGGCATCGCATCGATCAGCTCCAGGAGCTGCTCCTTCACCTGGTAGTACTTCGGCACCCGTGGGTTGCCGTCCAGTGCGCGCTGGCCAGTCATCAGTCTCCTTCACCGAATCCCGCACCTGTTCGTCCGCACCTTCCCCAGGACCACAGAGGGGGTCACGGCCGCTGATTGGTGTGGACCATTGGTCGAGTGCGTATCCCTTGAGTATGCACGCCCTCATGGGATGATTTGTGAGTGCCTCACCTCAGTGATCTCATCAGACGTCACACGTCGCTCAAGCAGGCGGATCTCGAGTGGATCCACTCCCTGGTCTCGGACTGGCAGCTGCTGGCCGACCTGTCCTTCGCCGATCTCGTGTTGTGGGTGCGGCTGCGCGAGGACGACGGTTGGGTGGCGATCGCCCAGATGCGTCCGACCACCGGCCCGACCGCCTTCCAGGACGATCTGGTCGAGACCGTCCTGCGCGACGACATGACCGACGACACCTCCCGCACGACGCGTGCGGTGGGGCGCAGGACCCTCATCGACCGCGCCTGGGAGGAGGGACGCATCTGTCGTGACGGCGACCCCGACTGGTCGGGTGGGGTCCCGGTACGGGAGGAGACCATCCCGGTGCGCCGTCAGGGCCGTCTCATCGCGGTCATCCAGCGCAGTACCAACCTCAGCGCGGCGCGTACGCCCAGCCGTCTGGAGCTCACCTACCTCCAGAGCGCGGGCGACCTGGCACAGATGATCGCGGAGGGGGCCTTCCCCTTCGAGGACCAGGAACCCCTGATGGTGCGCTCACCTCGGGTCGGCGACGGGTTGCTGCGCCTGGACCAGAACGGCGAGGTGATCTACGCCAGCCCCAACGCGCTGTCCGCCTACCGCAGGCTCGGCCTGACGGCCGATCTCGTGGGTGCCCGACTGGACCGCACCACGCTGGAACTGGCGGCACAGGGCGAGGCCCGGGACGAGGCGCTGACCTACACGGCGAGCGGTCGGGCGCCTCAGGAGGCGGAGGTGGAGGCGCGCGGGGTGACCGTGCAGCTGCGTGCCATCCCCCTCGTCATCGACGGGGTGCGCATCGGTGCGTTGGTGATGGTCCGCGACGTCACCGAGCTGCGCCGCCGGGAACGTGAGCTGATGACCAAGGACGCCACCATCCGGGAGATCCACCACCGGGTGAAGAACAACCTACAGACGGTGGCGGCCCTGCTACGACTACAGTCACGACGCCTGGACGTGCCCGAGGCGCGGGCCGCGTTGGACGAGGCGGTGGGCCGAGTGGGGTCGATCGCGATCGTGCACGAGATGCTCTCCCACACCCCCGACGAGGCGGTGGACTTCGACGACATCGCCGACCGGGTGATCCAGATGGCGGCGGAGGTGTCCTCCACCGGCAAGGTCGTGGTGCCACGCCGTATCGGCGGATTCGGTCTGCTGAACGCGTTGGTGGCCACACCGCTGTCGATGGTCCTGGCCGAACTGGTGCAGAACGCGGTGGAGCACGGTCTGGGGCAGGGACCCGGACGGATCGAGGTGCGCGTGCACCGGTTCGACGCGGGCCCGGGCCACCGGGGGACGGGAAGCCTGGAACTGGCGGTCTCCGACGACGGCGGGGGACTGCCGGAGGACTTCGACCTGGAGGGGACCACGAGTCTGGGACTACAGATCGTGCGGACCCTCATCGTGGGCGAACTGGGGGGGACCCTGGCGATCAAGCCCAAGGAGAGCGGTGGGACCGAGGTGGCGATCACGCTGCCGTTGGAGCGTGAGGAGGGATCGGTGCCCTGACCCGGTGACCGCGAGGGTCCACCGGCCCGGCTCACCGTGCTGCCTGCTCCCAGCGCACATGTGGACGTCCACATGTGCGCTGGGAGCAGGAAACATCCGGAGGGGGCCGACGGTCGCCCAGGCGTGTCATGGGGCGTCCCACGGAGGTCGCGGTCGGACGGCCGGTCCTGCCGACCGGTCCGAGGCGGGGAGGGGCACCGGTCGGGGGAGGTGGGAGACCGGATCCGGTCAGCTGCGGACCATGGTGCGGTGGGCGCTGCCGCGACGCTTCCGGAGCACGCGGCGCTCGTCCTCGCTGGTGCCGCCCCAGACACCGCCGTCCTGGCCGTTCTCCAGGGCCCACCGCAGGCAGGCGGAACTGACCGGGCAGCGTCGGCACACGGCCTTCGCCTCCTCGATCTGGATCAGTGCGGGGCCGAAGTTGCCGATGGGGAAGAAGAGTTCGGGGTCTTCGTCACGGCAGGCTGCATCATGGCGCCAGTCCATGCGGTCCACTCCTCACAGTGAGGCGATCGGGGCTTGTGAAGCTTTTCACGATCATGCGCGTGTCAGGATCGTGTACAGGTCGCCCGACGGGGGCCTCGGAGCGTGCGGGTCGAAATGGTCCGGCCCTCATCCCACGGCCGTGGGACGCGCCCCGATTAACTCGCTCGTAACACGCGGCGATATCTTGAGCGTGACAGGATCGAACGGCCCATGCAAGACTTCCCGAGGTCAAAGGTCCTGTTCGGCGTGTCGGGTGCGTCACAGTAGCCGTGAATAGTCGCTTTCAGCGCAATTAACAGATGATTCGTAATGCCTTCGGTACAGAGTAGAAGTTGACCTGTTCGCGCTCTCCCAGGTATTCACCGTCGATTTGGAACGCCCTGGGGTGGGACGACAGGATCCGGAGACGGTCCTGGTCGTGCCAGGTCACGTAGCCGTCCCCACGTGGGGGAAGGCCTTTGGGAAAGAACATCTGGGAAAGGATCCACCCCGTGAGCGCATGCGAGGAGTGGGTCAGCGCGAAAGCGTCCAAGCCCAGTTCGAAACGGGAGGCGGGGGTCGGCTGAAGCGGCAGTGCGCCGGCGTAGGTCCAGGGAGTGGTGTTGGTCACCAGCGCGAAATACGCTCCCGCGAGGGATCTTCCCCGCCCGACCACGCTTAGTGATGGATCCTGGATATCGCCTCGGAAGAACAGCTTTACCGCCACTTCCGCATACAGGGCGGGCGTGGCTTTACGGCCGTTCGCGCGTTCGTGTTCCACCTGTTGGACCACGTCGGCGTCCCAACCGAAACCGGCGCAGAAGGTGAAATACCGGTCGTCCTGGTCGCTGACGACCCGTCCGAGATTGATCTCGCGTTCCCGGCCCTCACGGATCGCCTCCAGGACGACACCGGTGGCCTCCACCGGGTCGCCGGGCACGCCGAGCGCGCGGATGAAGACGTTGGCGCTGCCACCGGGGATCACGGCGTAACGGGGGCGTGCGAGTCCGTCCGGAGTGGCCAGGAGACCGTTGACCACCTCGTTGACGGTGCCGTCGCCTCCGAGGCTCACGACGAGGTCGTACCCGTGTCCGGCCGCCTCGCGGGCCATCTCGGCCGCGTGGTCGCGATAGGCGGTCTCGGAGACGGTGACGTCCAACTCGGAGGCCAGGGCGCCCAGGATCACCTCACGCGTGCGTGGGGTGGTCGTGGTCGCCTGGGGGTTCACGATGAAAAGGGCGCGCACCGGGCCAGTCTAGGGTGTGTTCGGCGGATGAGGCGGGTCCGTCTCCACCCGACGGGGCGGTCGAGGGGCCGATCAGGTCGCGTATAGGCTCATCGGGTGTCTTCTCGTCCTGTCACCATCGTCATCGCCGCCGGGCTGGAGGCCCTCATCGGCCTGGGCGCGGCGATCGGCGGAGCCTACAGCTTCTTCAACGCCGTCACCGGCCGGGCCTCGGATCTCACCAGCGCCATCCCTTTGACCGCACTGGGTCTGGGCGTGGGTGCGCTGCTGGTGTTCGTCGCACGCGGGCTCTGGCAGCTCAAGGACTGGGCCCGAACACCGGTGTTCGTCACCCAGCTCTTCCTCGCGGTGATCTCCTACTACATGTTCACCAGCGAGCAGTACGTGTACGGTGCGGTGCTCCTGGGCGTGGCGGTGTGCGCGGCCGCGGCGGTCCTCTCACCGCCGACGACCGCGGCGCTCTTCCCCGACGAGCGGTGAGCGCCGCGACCGCCCGCGACGATCGGTCAGTCGTCCGTGGTCAGTGCCTGACGCAACTGCGCCAGGGTACGGGCCAGCAGACGGGAGACGTGCATCTGTGAGATGCCCAGTTCCTGGGCGATCTGCGACTGCGTCATGTTGCCGAAGAACCGGAGCAACAGGATGCGCTTCTCCCGGGGAGGAAGCTGTTCCAGAAGCGGTTTGAGGGACTCCCGGTACTCCACACCCTCCAGGGACTCGTCGACGATCCCCAAGGAGTCGGCCACCGCGGGAGCGTCCTCGTCACCGCTGTCGGGAGCGTCCAACGACACCGTCGAGTAGGCGTTGGCCGACTCCAGGCCCTCCAACACCTCTTCCTCGGACATCTGGAGGTGCGCGGCGAGCTCGGCGACGGTCGGAGAGCGTCCCTCCCGCTGCGACAGGTCGCTCACCGCCTTGGTCAGCGAGAGCTTCAGCTCCTGGAGGCGGCGGGGAACCCTCACCGCCCAGCCCTTGTCGCGGAAGTGCCGCTTGATCTCCCCGACGATGGTCGGGGTGGCGTAGGTGGAGAACTCCACCCCGCGTTCGAGATCGAACCGGTCGATGGACTTGATCAACCCGATGGTGGCCACCTGGGTGAGGTCGTCCAACCACTCACCTCGGTTACGGAACCGGCGTGCGAGGTACTCCACCAAGGGCAGGTGGAGTTCCACGAGTTCGTCGCGGATCCGACGGCGCTCCTCGGAATCGGCCTCGAGCTCGCCGAGGCGCTCGAACAATTCCCGGGCGCGCGCACGGTCGGGCACCGCGTGCTCGGTCTTCGCTGTCAGAGCGGGCCCCCTTTCGCTCACGCCGACTCCAGGGTGCCGCGGCGTTTGTACAGGACGATATGGACACGATCATCGGGACCCACCCCCGCGTCGACCTCTCCGGCCAGGGCGGAGAGCACCGTCCAGGCGAAGGTGTCGCGGGCGGGGAGGCGTCCGTCGGCGGTGAGCACCGAGACGGAGATGCGCATGCCCTCGGGGGTGAGTTCGAACTCCGTGGTCAGTTCCGTGCCGGGCAGCGCTTGGGCGAGGAGCATCGCACAGGCCTCGTCGACACCGATCCTCAGGTCCTCGATCTCGTCGAGGGTGAAGTCGAGCCGCGCGGCCAGGCCCGCCGTCGCCGTCCGCAACACGGACAGGTAGGCGCTGTCCGCGGGCATGTTGACGGTGACAGCGTCCCGAACGCCGATGGCGTCGGCCGTGGGCACAGCGGTTTCTTCGGTCACGTCCCTCCTTCGGGGGGCGGGGTTGCCGCTTGAAGCAATGTATCTCTTTTCACGGTGCCACTGAGGCAGGAAGAGAAGCTCGTGTTCACATGATCGGGGTGAAAGCAAGACGGTTGGTCCGGGTCAGCCATGCGCGGCCCCCAAAGCGGCCAGTGCGTCACCGTCCAGGCGACGGACCGTCCACCCGTCCATGGGCCGCGATCCCAGGCTCTCGTAGAACCGGATCGAGGGCTCGTTCCAGTCCAACACCGACCACTCCATGCGCGTGTACCCGTTCTCCACACAGATGCGCGCCAGGGTGCGCAGCAGAGCCGCCCCGTGCCCCGACCCACGGGCCTCGGGGCGCACGTACAGGTCCTCCACGTGGACACCGTGCCTGCCGGTCCAGGTGGAGTAGTTGCGAAACCACAGCGCGAAACCGACGACGGCCCCGCCGTCGTCCTCGGCCACGTGCGCGAACACGGTGGCCCCCTCACCGAACAGGGCCGTGCGCAGGTCCTCCTCGGTCGCCTCGACCGCCTCGGGCTCCTTCTCGTACTCGGCGAGTTCGCGGATCATCGCGTGGACGGCCGGTACGTCGTCGGAGCGGACAGGGCGGATCATCGGAACACCTCGATACCGAGCGGGGACACGGTACCTTCCAGGGTATGCGGCGGTCGGGGGGTGCTTTCGACACCGCCGTGACCGTCAGGGGCGGTGAGCGACCACCCGCTCGACCAGTCCGAGGAGCAGACGGTCGTGGTGGCCCACCTCGAACCCGACCTCGACCGCCACCTCCCTGGGCAGGCGGCGTGGATTCTCCCGGAGCCGTTCGGCGTGCCGCCCGGGGAAGAGGGCGTACTCGATGTGGTCGACCATCAACAGCCGTCCGCCCGGTACCAGCACCCGATGGATCTCCGACAGGGCCCGCTTCTGGTCGGGGACCGCGCACATGGCGAACGTGCACAACACCGTGTCGAAGGTCTGGTCGGCGAACTTCAGTTCTCGCGTGTCGCTCTCCGCGAACCGGGCGACCATCCCGAGATCCTCGGCCCGTTCACGTGCGCGGTCGAGCATCTCCGGGTCGGGGTCGATGGCGGTGAGGCGGATCTGCGGGGGGTAGTAGGACAGGTTCCGGCCCGTGCCCACCGCCACCTCCAGGGTGTTGCCACGAGCCCCGGCGCACAGGATCTCGCGGGTGCGGAGCATGGCCGGACTCTGGAAACGCCCGTTGTGCTCCGTATGGGAGGTCAGACGGTTCCAGCGCCTGCGTGTGTGCTTCGTGCGCGTGTCCATCTCTCTCCCCTGCCCGGGTTCCTCTCCCACGACTCTCGGGGTAGGCCGCCGTGTGGTCAAGAGGCGGGGCCGGTGTTTCCCGGCCGGCTCCGTGACACGGGTCGGATCCGGCCGGGAAACTCAGAGCACCTTGGAAAGAAACGCCTGGGTACGCTCGTGGCGTGGGTCGGAGAGCACCTCCGCGGGCGACCCCGACTCCACCACCACGCCGTCGTCCATGAAGACGAGGGAGTCCCCGACCTCGCGGGCGAACCCCATCTCATGGGTGACGACCACCATCGTCATCCCGCCCTCGGCCAGATCGCGCATGACGTCCAGGACCTCTCCCACCAACTCCGGGTCCAGGGCGCTGGTGGGTTCGTCGAACAGCATCAACGAGGGCTCCATGGCCAGCGCGCGGGCGATCGCCACGCGCTGCTGCTGACCACCGGAGAGCTGGTCGGGATAGGCGTCCGCCTTGTCCGGCAGCCCCACCCTCTCCAACAGTTCCCGGGCCTTGGCGACGGCCTCGCTCCGGGACTTGCGCTTGACCTGCATGGGCGCCTCGATGATGTTGCCGAGCGCGCTCAGGTGCGGGAACAGGTTGAACCGCTGGAAGACCATGCCGATGTCGCTGCGCTGGAGGGCGATCTCGTTGTCACGCAGTTCGTACAGCCGACCGCGCTTTTGCCGGTACCCCATCAGTTCGCCGTTGACCCACAGGCGGCCCGCGGTGAGCTTCTCCAGATGGTTGATGCAGCGCAGGAACGTGGACTTGCCCGAGCCGGACGGGCCGATGATGCACATGACCTCGCCACGTCGAACCTGGAGGTCGATGCCCTTGAGGACCTCCAGACGGCCGAAGTTCTTGTGCACGTTCTCGGCCACGACCAGCGCGTTCGCGGGAAGCTCCGTGCCCTCGGCGGTCATGGTCACGCCCGTCTCTCGGGCTCGCTCACTCATCTGTGCGCCCCTCCGACGATGCGGTCGCGGATACTGCCGTACTGGCCCGGATTGAACCGGCGCTCGATGAAGTACTGGCCGACCATCAGCACGCTGGTGATGGCCAGGTACCACAGACACGCCGCGACCAGCATCGGGAAGATCTGGTAGGTCCGGGCTCCGATGGCCTGGAGCTGATAGAACAGCTCGATGGTCACCGGCACGTACGCCAGCAGCGCGGTGTCCTTGAGCATGGCGATGGTCTCGTTGCCCGTGGGAGGGATGACGACGCGCATCGCCTGGGGCAGGGTGATCCGGCGCAGCGTCCTGCCGCGGCTCATGCCGAGGGCCTGCGCGGCCTCGGTCTGTCCCTTGTTCACCGACTGTAGCCCCGCGCGGATGATCTCCGCCATGTAGGCGCCCTCGGACAGCGACAGGGCGAGCAGCCCCGCCGTGTAGCCGCTCAACATGGTGCGGGCGTCGATCTCGAAGAAGCGGGCGTCGCCGTCCAGCCCCAGCCACGGCATCCAGTAGTTGTCGAACGGGAGACCGATCTCGATCGTGGTGTACAGAATGGCGAGGTTGCCGAAGAGCACCGCCAGCACCAGACGGGGCACACCGCGGAAGAACCAGGTGTACAACCAGGAGACGGTCACCAGGACGGGGTTGCCGGACAGGCGCATCACCGCGAGGACGATGCCCAGGATGACGCCGATGATCATCGACAGCACGGTGGCGCTGAGGGTGATCCATACACCGCGGACGACCGGTTCCGAGAACATGTGGTCGAACATGAACGGCCAGTTGAACGCGGTGTTCGTGAACAGCATGTGCACGAACATGGCGGCGAGTACCAGGACGAACCCCGCCGCGACCCATCTTTCGGGGTAGCGCACGGGGACGGCGGTGACGGGTTCGGCCGGCCGGCCCCCCTGGGGGGCCGGCTCCGGCGAGCCCGGACCGTTCACCGGTTCGGTCTGTGAGGACACGGATCAGTCTTTCACTCGGTGGGTGGCGTGGTGTTCGGCGCTACTCCGAGGTGGAGGGGTTGACCTCGGAGCTTCCCAGACCGCCGGCGTCCACGCCCCACTCCTGGAGGATCTCCTCGTAGGTGCCGTCCTCGATGAGGGCGTTGAAGGCGGCGGCGATGGCCTCGGCCAGTTCCTCGTCCTCCTTGTGGGTGAGGATGCCGTAGGGGGCGGCGTCGTACTGCTCGCCGATGAACTCCAGCACGCCCTCGCCGGTCTGCTCCAGCGCGTAGGCGGAGGTGGGCATGTCGGCCAGGGAGGCGTCGTTGACCCCCGAGACGACGGTCTCGGTGGCCAGCGGCTGGTTCTCGAACTTCTGGATGGTGATCGGTTCCTCACCGGCGTCGACGCAGGCCTGGCTGCGGGCCTCGATGTCGGTGTCGTGGGTGGTGTCGGCCTGCACCGCGACGCGCATGCCGCAGGCGTTGTCGGGGTCCACGCCCTCGGGGTTGCCCGCCTGGGCGAACCACTGGGTGCCCGAGGAGAAGTAGCTGACCATGTTGACCTGCTCCAGGCGCTCCTCGGTGATGGTGAAGGAGGAGGAGCCGAGGTCGTATGTGCCCGTGTTCACACCGATGATGATGGAGTCGAAGGCGGTGGGCTCCCACTGGCCCTCCAGGCCGAGCTTGGCCAGGGCCGCGTCGAGCAGGTCCACGTTGAAACCGAGGACGGTCTCACCGTCCTCCTCCAGGTACTCCCCTGGAGGGTAGGAGGCCTCGACACCGATCTTGACGGTCCCGGCCTCGGCGATGTCGGCGGGCACGAGCGCGGCCAGCTCCTCGTCGGCCTCGACACTGGGCGCCTCGGGGGCGCCGGTCTCCTCCGTACCGTCACCGTCCCCGCCACCACAGGCGGACAACGCCAAGGCGCCGGCGAGGGACAGGGCACCAAGGGCGAACGGCGCGGACTTGGGCTTGTGCAGGGCCATCGTGGGTCTCCTTCAGGGGGCACGAAGTGCCTGGTCGGAGGCGGGTGTGTGACCTCACCGCCCGAGCTGAAACGACATTCAGGACATTATGCTTCATGGTGGATCAGTCTGGTGACGTCCCATCGTGCCGACCCGCGATTTTCCTGGGGTCACCGTTGTGAGAGAATTGCGTAACGGGTCATCCCCGTGAGAGCGGTCGCGCAGAAACTCGCATAAGGAGTCCGGCGAAGAACGACTCTCCCGGCGACATCACCGGTCATGGCCGACCGGCGTCGGGAGGAGTCCCCCTAGCACATTCACGTCTTCGCGCGCGGACCGCGTCCACTGCCAACCCGCCTGCCGTCAGGGCCGACGGCCGAGGCCGAACCGCCCGCCGTCAAGGTCGACGGTGGTGTGGAACACGCAAAAACCTGAGGGGTTTCAAGTAGTGTCCACTTTTTCGCGTTCCCATCTGGACGAGGATCCCGCTTTCGCGCTGCACCGCGGAGGCAAGCTCCACGTGACCTCGTCCGTCGACGTCCACGACCACGAGGGGCTCTCCCTCGCCTACACTCCCGGCGTCGCCCGCGTCTGCGACGCCATCGCCGAGAACCCCGAACTCGTCGGCGACTACACCTGGAAGAACAACCTGGTCGCCGTCGTCACGGACGGTACCGCCGTGCTCGGCCTGGGCGACATCGGCCCTGAGGCCTCCCTGCCGGTCATGGAGGGCAAGTCCCTGCTGTTCAAGCAGTTCGGCGACGTCGACTCCGTGCCGATCGCGCTGGGCTGCACGGGGGTCGACGAGATCGTGGAGACCGTCGTGCGGATGGCCCCCTCCTTTGGAGGGATCAACCTGGAGGACATCTCCGCGCCCCGCTGCTTCGAGGTCGAACGCCGGCTGCGCGAGCGCCTGGACATCCCGGTCTTCCACGACGACCAGCACGGCACCGCGATCGTCACCGTCGCCGCGCTGCACAACGCCGCCCGTCTGACCGGGCGCACGCTGGGGGACCTGCGCGCCGTGGTCTCCGGCGCGGGTGCGGCGGGCGTGGCCGTCACCAAGATGCTCATCGACGGCGGGATCGGCGACATCGCCGTGGCCGACTCCAAGGGCATGATCTACGACGGGCGTGAGGGGCTGACGCCCATCAAGCAGGAGCTCGCCTCCCTCAGCAACAAGGCGGGGCTGCGCGGCTCCATCGAGAGCGCGCTCAAGGGCGCCGACGTGTTCATCGGTCTGTCGGCCGGAGAGGTTCCCGAGTCCGTGGTGGCCACCATGGCCAAGGACTCGATCATCTTCGCGATGGCCAACCCGAACCCGGAGGTGCACCCCGAGGTCGCCCGTAGGTACGCGAGCGTCGTCGCCACCGGGCGCAGCGACTTCCCGAACCAGATCAACAACGTGCTGGCCTTCCCCGGGGTGTTCCGAGGCGCCATCGACGCGGGCGCGACGGACATCACGGAGAACATGAAGCTGACCGCCGCCAAGACCCTGGCCGACCTGGTCGGCGACGACCTGTCCGCGGACTACATCATTCCCAGCTCCTTCGACGAGCGGGTGGTCCCGGCCGTGTCCGCGGCGGTCGCCGCCCAGGCCCGCGAGGACGGTGTGGCCCGCCGATAGCGGCACACGAACGGCGAGGACCCGGAGGTCGCCCCCGTGGCGCCTCCGGGTCCCTTCGTCCGGACTACTTCTCCTCGTCGCCGTCGGTGTCGGCGACCGCCTCGCCCCACGGGTCGGAGGAGGGCGGCATCGGCCGGGCCTCGGGCCTTCGCGCGGGCCCGTCGTCGGACGGGGTCTCCTTCGCGTCGGTACCGGCCTCCTCACCGGTGCCGCTCTCGGCGCCGCCGGTCCCGCCGCTGGCCGGTTCGTCGGTGCGAGGCTCGCTCGTGGCGGGCCCGCCCTCGTCGGAGCGTTCCCGTCCGTCGTCGAAGGTCGGCCCCCAGTGCCTCATGTCCCGGCGGATCACCTCGATCGTCTCGTCCAGGATGCGCCGCAGGTCGCCGGCGGCGGCCTCTCCCACGTGACCCGCCTCGCGGAACACGTCGCGCACACGGTCGCCGAAGTCGTGCAGGGCCCGTTCGAACTCCGGGGCCTGTGAACTCCGCTCGGAGCCGCCTCGGCCCCAGGCCGAGCCGAACGCGCCGAAGCCCTGGGCGAAGCGTTCCCACTCACGGGCCCACCGCGAGCCCTCCTCGCAACCCTGGTCTCCACGCTCCCCGGCCCTCTCTCCGGCCCTCTCTCCGGGCTTCTCTCCGGGCTTCTCTCCGGGCTTCTCTCCGGCCTTCTCCTCGGTCTTCTCCTCGGTCTTCTCCGAGGTGGCGTCCGAGGCGGCGTCCGAGGGGCCGCTCTCCCCGGTTCCCGAGCGGCGCGCCTCGCCCGAGGAGAACTTCAGTTCCTCCCGCAGGGAACTGATCGTCGCGCGCACGTCCTGCTTGACCGCGCGGGCGATGTCGCGTACCGAGTCGGTGATCTCCCGTTCGAGGTCGTTCAGGTCGTTCTCGCGTTCGCGCAGTTCCTGACGCCCCTTGTCCGTGAGGCGGTAGACCTTGCGTCCGCCCTCCTCGGTGTGGGTGACCAGACCCTCCTCCTCCAACCGTGCAAGCCGGGGATAGATGGTCCCGGGAGAGGGCGAGTACACCCCGAGGAAGCGGTCGCGGAGCAGGCTGATGATCTCGTAACCGTGCCGTGGGCTTTCGTCCAGCAGCTTGAGCAAGTAGAGCCGGAGTCTTCCGTGGCCGAAGATGGTGCTCATTCAGGCTCCCTCGGGGATCGCGGCCGGGGCCTCGGGTGCGCGACGCAGCAGCGCGGTCCGTCCGGACGCGGAGTTGATGGTGATGGACGCGGGGTCGACTCCGCTGCCGATCTTCCCGCTCAGGATCGTCCTGGCCGGCGCGCTGCGGCGGTCCAGACCGAAGTCGGACTCCACCGGGGACGTCGCCGTGCGCAGTTCCACGGTGGCCGAGGTGTCGGCGGGCACCCGCAGCGCGATCTCGCCGGAGACCGAGTTGAGCCGTACGCGGCCCGCGGGAGCGATCCCCGTGTCGGCCAGCAGTTGGCCCGAGACCGTCTTGGCCTTCAGGGAGGAGAGCCGTCCGCCCGCCACCGCCAACTGACCGCTGACGCTGCCGAACTTCAGGCTTCCCCGGGCGTTGCGCACGGCGGTGCTGCCCGAGACGGTGCTGATCTCGGTCTCGCCCGAGGTGTCGTCGAGGGTGATCTCCCCGGCGGCGGTCCGCAGTTGACTGCGGGCGTTGAGCCCGGCGGCCACGATCGACGCGCTGACCGTGGTGACCTCCACCGGACAGTCCTTGGGCAGCCGCAGGTTCACGGTGGCCTTCCGGTGCTGCACGCGCTTGTAACCGTTGAGCTGGACGGGCCGCAGCCGCTCCAGCAGCCCCTGGCTGGTGAGGTCCTCGTAGTGGATCGTGAGAATTCCCGCCTCCTGGGTGACCACCAGGGGCTCACCGGTGATGTCGGTGATCTCGAAGGTGACCGGGTCGTCGGTGGGCAGGATGTTGACATGGCCGCCGATGATCCGGACCCGCAACGCGACGATGCCGTCCAGCGTCTGGGTCATCGGCCTGTCGATGGTCCAACGCGCCATCGTGTGGTCCCTTCCTCTCGCTCTGGACTCTCACGATATGTCGCGTCTTTGGAGAACTCAAGATATGTCGCGGATATACGGGTCCCCTCAGGGAGACCTCCGGGCGAACCCGGAGAGGTGCGCTCCTGCCCGGGGCCGACCGACGCGTCCTCACAGCCCGTGCTCGCATCGGTCAGCCGGTCCCAGAGGCCGCCCGTCCCACGGAAGTGGCTGCGTCCGTGAGCGGAGGCGCCATGCCTTTTCCCGGTGATCTTGCTCGGGGTGTCACTGTCGGGCGTCCTGGATGACGCTGGGAGCAAGATCACGGGGGCTCGCTGCGTCCGTGAGCGGAGGCGCCGCGCCTTTTCCCGGTGATCTTGCTCTGGGTGTCACTCCCGGGCACCTCCAGTGACGCTGGGAGCAAGATCACGGGGGAGGGGTGGGGGCGGGGGTGGTAGGGGCCGTCGGTGGTGGCGGCTTGCTTCAGGTGTCCGGAAGTGGTGCTGGTGTGGAGGGTGGGGTTCTGTTCGGGGTGAGGGTGTTGCTGGGGGCGTCCTCAATGGTTCGCAGTGCTTTCAGCGGCGCTGGCGAGGAGGGGGAGCGCGGAAGGGGCACGCCTTTACGGTCATCCCCTACCGCCTGGACACGACCACCGCACCGACATGACCACCGCGCACCGGCCCCGAGCACTCTTCGTCTTGGGGGCCGGCGTTCCCTGAACTGGTCCCCGATAGTTGGACCGGCTAACTAAAGGTTAGGCCGCCAGGGCCTGAGCCCGGTACTGCACCGGGCTCAGGCCCCCAAGGTAGCCATGGGCGCGTTCGTGGTTGAACCAGGCGATGT
>NZ_JASCXJ010000029.1 GCF_030271535.1 Nocardiopsis sp. ATB16-24
TGTTGTCGGAGTTGCAGGACGATTTCGGGTTGACCTATATCTTCGTGGCGCATGATCTGGCGGTGGTGCGGCAGGTCAGTGATCGGGTGGCGGTGATGCGTCAGGGGCAGATCGTGGAGATGGGCGACAGCGACGCGGTGTATGAGAATCCGCGTAGTGAGTACACGCGGGGGTTGTTGACGGCCGCGCCGGTGTTGGATCCGGACCAGGCCCGACACCTACGCGCCCAACGCCGACGCGCCCGCGCATAGGCGAAGTCCCCTCCTCCCCTGCAAGGTCGCAGCGCGACCACCCGGCCTCGCCCTCCTCGGGCCCCACGGACGACCGTGCGGGTCCAGGCGGCGCTCCGCCGCCTGGACGGGTGCGGAAGGAGACTTCTCCGACCGCGTCGGTTCCAAGGATCAGAACAGACCCCTACGGCCGGCCAGCGAGTCGATCCACTGGTGCAGGTGCCCCGACCAGTCGCGTCCGGCTCCCTCGGCGTGACCGACGCTGAAGCGGTGGTAGGTGTCGCGTCCTTCGGAGAAGAGCAGCCCCGGCTTCTTGTCCAGCTCCAGCACCACGTCCATACCGTGTTCGTCGGTGACCATCGACAGCTCCAGCTCCTCCAGACCCCGGTAGCGCCTGGGCGAGCGGAACTCGATCTCCTGGTAGAACGGCAGGCGCTGTCGGGTGCGGTTGATGCGGCCCCGCTCCAGGTCGGCGTGTTTGAAGGTGAAGCCGAGGGAGAACAGCGAGTCCAGGACCGCGGCCTGGGAGGGCAGCGGCTCGACGGCCACGGGGTCGAGGTCGCCGGGATCCACCGCTCCCGCCACGTGCAGGCGGGTGTTCACACCGAGCCTCATGGGGTGCAGGTGACGGCCGCGGTGAACCGTGATGGGCGTCTCCCAGGGAACGAAGAGATCGAAGGGCACCTGGAAACGCTGACCGGGCGACAGGACCACGGCGTCGCCCAGACGCACACGATGGAACTCCATGTCGCTGTTGACCTCATGATCCCCGATCTCGGTCTCGACCCGGGCCTGTAGTCCCACGGTGAGCTGTTCGACCCGCTGCTCGACGTCACCGGCCTCGATGACGACGGTGCCCCGAAGGGAGCCGCCCGGCGTGGTCACGGGGGAGGCGAGAGAGGTTTCCACCGAGGCTCCGCCGAATCCGATACCGGCGAGCAGGCGCTTGAGAACCATGGAAGGGCTTTCTGAGGAAGGTCCGGCGGTGCCGTGGCCGGAGGACGGAAAAAGGGGGAAACGGGGCACCTGTAGGAAGGACGCCGCGAACGGGTTCCTGGTTCCCCTCGGATTCAGAGGAGTCCGCGCAGCAGGGCGCGCAGCCCGAAGGTGAAGCGCGCCTCGGCCTCGGCGGCCTCGGGGGCCTCCTCCTCGTCCTGGTGGCGGACCTGGTGTACGACGGCGCCGACACAGTAGGCGTGCACGGCGTCCGCGGCGCGTTCCACGTCGTCCCCGCGCAGGCCGGCCTCGGTGAACGCACGGTGCAGCAGGGCGCGCGTGGCGGCGGTGCTGGGGGTGTGCGGCGCCCGGTGGACCAGAAGGGACAGCGCCCCCGAGTACTCCAGCAACCGGGCCCGGTAGGCGTGTGCCCAGTCGGTCAGGCGTACGTCCCAGGGGCGGGTGTCCTCGGACTCCTCGGACTCTTGGACGTCGACCTCCTCCGCGTCCTCACCGGGGACGGTGCCGTGCGGTGCGGGGGAGGCCACGTAGGCGGCGATGGCGTTGAACAGCTGTTCCTTGCCGAGGGGGAAGTGGTGGTAGATGGCCATGGCCTCCACCTCCAAGGCGTCGCCCAGGCGGCGCATGGACAGGCCGCCGAGCCCGCGTCCGGCGATGATGTGAAGCGCTTCGAGGATGATGCGTTCACGGCTGAGCCCTGCGTAGTTCCTGCTCACGGTGTTCCTTTCGGGGGTGTGCGCCGTAAAGGTGGCAGATCCGAGGGTCGGTGACCACCACCGACGCGCGGCCCGGGTCGCCCTATGATCTCGGCCACCTCTAGAGTGGCCCCGACTGACGGTTCGCGTGTACGGAGCGCACAACATGGTTGCTGAACAGAGCACGACACAGGCGCGGCGGAGCCTGGAGGCCGATCGGGAACTGGCCGAGAAGCTGCCCGAACTCCTCGGGGAAGTGGCCGAGGCGCAGGAGACGCTGGACCGGGCGCGGGCGGAGGACGCGCCGGTGGAGGAGCTGTACCAGCGGGGCGTGGAGTTGGACCGGGCGCTGACCGAGGCGATGCGGGCCGCCTATGCCCGGCAGCGGACACTGGTGGGGCCCAAGGGGTACGAGGACCGGATCCATCGGCGTAAGAGGCTGGCACGCCCGGAGGTTCGGGAGGCCACCCACGTCGCCGAGCAACTGCTCACCGCACGTGAGGCCCACCGTCTGCACGGCATGGCAAGGGCGCCCCGACAGCCGGCGTGAGCACTGGGCCCCGGCCGAAGCCTCGTCGTGTCAGGCACACGGTAGGTTGGTGTCCGGCCCGGTCGGGGCCGGGCACCGCAGCAGGCGACGGTGGGGAGCGCATAACAGATGGCGGATTTCATCCGCATCGATCCGACGTCGAAGGTACCGCCCTACGAACAGATCAGGTCGATCGTGGCGATCGCGGCCGCCAACGGTGAGCTTCCGGTGGGTTACCGGTTGCCGACCGTTCGCGCGCTGGCCGCGGAGCTCTCGGTGGCGGTGAACACGGTGGCCCGTGCCTACCGTGAACTGGAACAGGCCGGGGTGGTGGAGACACGAGGACGCTCGGGCACCTTCATCGCGGCGGGCGGTGACGACCAACGGGCCGAGGCCTTGGCCGCCGCGCGCGCCTACGCCGAGGTCATCTCTCGGGTGGGCCTGGACCACGAAGAGGCCGTGGAGATCCTGCGCGCGGCCCTGAGGGGTTGAGGCGGACGTCGCGGAGGGCGTTCCGGTTCCCTCCCTGACCGCTATCGGCCGGGACACCGCTTCGTGACCTGCTCGTCTCCTTCTCCGGTTACCGTCGAGGGCATCGTCACCTCGACGGTTCCGAGCAGGGAAGGAGAGGCCGATGAGCAGAAAAGCCAGTGGCGGACGTTCCGGCGGACGTCCTGGAAGGCGTTCCGGTGGTTCCCGCGGCGGTGGTGCCTCACGAGGCGGAGGAGGGTTCCGTAGCAGCGGAGGCACCCCCCGTGGCGGCTCCCGCGGCGCGGGCGCGTCCCGTGGCGGCAACGTGTCCAGGAGCAGCGGTGCCTCACGAAGGGGCGGAGGTTTCCCCTCCAGGGGAGGAGGGTCCGCCTTCCGTTCGGGTGCGGGGGGTTTCGAGTCGAGGTCGGGTCGTAGCGCCCGTCCGTCTTTTCGTTCCTCGCGTCCCGCACGGCCCTCGATGCGGACCGGCCGGACCTCGACCCGTCGCACCTGGTACGGCGGTCATCAGCACTATCGTCACGATCACTACCGTACGGGCGGCTACCGACGCCGCGGAAGTTCCGTCGCCACGCTGTTGGGGTGCCTGCTGGTGGTCGGCGTGCTCATCCTGCTGCTGCTGGTCGCCCTGGTGCTTTGAGTCCTCCGAGGGGGAGGACGGTCCTTGCGTCCTCGCCGCCGTCCGCCCCAAGGACGTTCTTCCCGATCCGCTTCGAGAAACGAGCACAGTCCGTGTCCCATCACCGTTCCCCCCAGCGCGCTCACCTCATCGTGGCGGCCTTGGCCCTACCCCTGGTGTTGAGCGGTTGTTCCGGAAACAAGGCGGAGATCGAGGCGGTGTGCGCCGAGATCCACGCCGAGATCTCCGCGGTCGAGTTGGCGGCGGAGTCGATCTACACCGATCTCCTCGTCGACGGTGTGCCCTACCAGGACGAGCACGCCGACCGGTTGGAGACGCACCTGGCCAATGTGGAGTACCTGGAGGAGCTCTCCCGTGGAGAGGTCCGGGCGGACGCGGGGGAGCGGGCCGACGCGATCGACGAGGTGCTGGTGCAGCTGAACGTGGGGGACGAGATCGGCCTGGAGGATGCGATCGGCTGGACGGCCGAGACCCACGACCTGATCCTGGCCGCCTGTGGTTACTGAGACAGGGGTGGAGGAGGGGCGTGGAGGGCCCCTGCCTCCGTCAGCGGCGTAGCCCGATGATCGAGACGACGTAGAACAGGATCAGTCCCAGCCACACCAGCGGCAGGGCGCCGGCACCGGCCATGGCCGCGGTGATGGCGGTGATGGGGACGCTCACGCCCAGGCACACCAGGGAGAGCACGAAGCGCACGGTGTTGGAGGGGACGCCCGGCCTGGTCCGAGCGGTCTCGACCCGCTGCTCCGCCAGGTGGTGGCGGACCCTCTCGGCGATGGTGTCGTCGATCCGTTCGATCAAGGATGAGGCCACGGCCTCGTCGTACTCGGGGCCGAGCTCACGACCGGCGCGCAGTGCGGCGGCGATCTCGTCCCCCTGGTGCGGAGAACTCTTCGTCATCCCATCATCTTCGCACCACCGCGTGCCTTGACGTGACGAAGGAAGCGATATCAGGGACAGTTCAGGGTTCGCCCCGAAAGGGGGCAAGGTCGAAGACGGCTCGGGGCCGCCCCACCGGGGCGGCCCCGAGCCGTGCGGTCCGGCCGGCCCCCGTGTGGGCCGGACACGTCCTCTGGTCGTCAGCTGGCGAAGTCCAGCAGCTGCTGGGCGCGGCTGGGGTGACGCAGTTTGGCCAACGACTGCTTCTCCAGCTGCCGGATGCGCTCACGGGTCAGGCCCAGGTGCTTGCCGATCTCGTCCAGGGTGCGCGGACGTCCGTCCATCAGACCGAAGCGCAAGGACATGATCGTGGCCTCACGCGGCTCCAGGTCCGACAACGCGTTACGCAGCTGGTCGGCCATGAGCTGGCGGTCCACCACCTCGGAGGCCTCCGAGGCGTCCACGTCCTCGATCAGGTCGCCGATACGGGTCTCGCCGTCCTCGCCGATGGTGGAGTCCAGACTGATGGGCTGACGGGTGACCCGCAGCAGCTCCTCGATCTGGGCCGGGGTCTTGCCCAGCTCCAGCGCCAGCTCCTCCGGGGTGGGCTCGCGCCCCAGCGCCTGGTGCATGTCGCGCTCCAGACGGCTGACCTTGCTCAGCAGTTCCAGGACGTGCACCGGCAGACGGATGGTGCGGGCGGAGTCGGCGAAGCCGCGCTGGATGGCCTGGCGGATCCACCACATGGCGTAGGTGGAGAACTTGAAGCCCTTGGCGTAGTCGAACTTCTCCACGGCCCGGATCAGGCCGAGGTTGCCCTCCTGGACCACGTCGAGCAGCGACATCCCCCGGTCGCTGTACTTCTTGGCCACCGACACCACCAGGCGCAGGTTGGCCTCCAACATGTGGGACTTGGCCTTGCGACCGTCCTCGGCGACCCACTCCAGTTCCTCGATCTCGGCCTCGGCCATGGGGACGGAGCCGTCGACCTCGCCGTGCAGACCGAGGCGGTACTCGGCGTAGAGCCCGGCCTCGACCCGCTTGGCCAGGTCGACCTCCTGCTCGGCGGTGAGCAGTTGGCGGCGCCCGATGGCCTTGAGGTAGGTGTGGACCGAGTCGCCCATCGCGGGAGACTGGTCGTCGAGGTCGGCCTCGCCGGTCTCGGGATCGGTGGTGACCTGGGTGGTCTCGGTCTTCTTGGTGCGTCGCGTGGAGCGGGTCTTCCTCCGGGAGGAAGGGCCCTTGCGCGTCGTGGCCCTGCCTTGGGCCTTGGGTGCCTCGTCGGTGTCGGGCACCGTGGTGAGAGTGTCTTCCAGCACGTCGTCCTCGGCGTCAGGGTCGGCCACCGGCGTGGAGTCGTCGCCCCCGTTGGCGAGCCGGACCCCGTTCTCGGTGAGTTCACGCAGGATGGATCGGCCGTCGCCAGTGGAGACTCCGGCCTGGGAGAAAGCGGTACGCAGTTCGGAGAGGGACAGGTGTCCCTGGGCGCGTCCGCGGGTGAGCAGCTCGGCCAGGATCGCTTCCGCCGTGGTGTCGTCGCTTCGCGCGGTGTCAGCGGGGACTTCGGCGGTGGAGGCCGAAGCGGCCGGGGCAGTGCTCATCATCTGGGCACCTCCCTCCCTTCCAAGGCGTAGGGCGCGCGGCGGATGTCCTCCGCCGACCGGGGCGCCAATATGTCCAACGTGTCGGAGAGTCAAATGTTCCCTGTCTCGATTGGATATCAGCGGATGTGTCAGGGATCACTGTGTCTGAAGTGGCCAATCGCGGCCGGCAGAAGGTATTGGAACATGCTCGAAGGCGGTGGGGGAACGGTGCCGGGCCCGCCGGAGGGGAGGGCGTGGGGACACGTGCGAGTGGACCGATGGCTGTCGCCAACTGCACCTCCTCGGGAGAGGGGCCGAAGGAGCGGATACTCAGGTAGACGCCGGGCAGCTTTGGGAAGTTCCTCACCTTTTGCCCGAGCGTGAGCGCCGCCGGCCGCGTGGTGCGGGCATGCGACGGGGGTGGTCGGACACAACGACCGTCCCAGGTCTCCCCGGGGTTCGCAGTGGCCGACGCGCCAAGGGTCCCATGGGCGGGGAGCACACGGGTACTCCGAACCCTCCAAGGCGCGGTCGTGGAGGGTCGTTCGGTGAACGGTTCCCCGGGCCGCCGGGTTCAGACGCTCCGACCTCGCAGCGCCACCAGGTCGGGTTTGCCGGAGGCCAGCAGCGGCAGGAAGTCGCGTACCTCCAGTTCACGCGGTGCCGCGTAGGAGGGCAGCCTCTCACCCACCCAGGCGCGCAACCGCTCCAGTGAGGGTGGAGCGTCCCGGTCGACAGGCACCACGACGGCGCTGACCCGCTCGCCCCACTCCGGGTCCGGGCGCCCCACCACCACCGAGTCGGCCACCGCGGGATGCTCCAACAGCAAGGCGTTGACCTGGCCGGGCACCACCTTGTGGCCACCGGTGTTGATCACCTCGTCCACACGTCCGAGTACGTGCAGGCGCCCGTCCTCCCCCAGGCGTCCCAGGTCATTGGTGCGCAGCCACCGGACGCCCTCCTCGTCGAGGGTCAGCGCGTCCGGGTCCTCCCGGGCACCGGGTGCGAGCCGGTAACCGCTCGACAACACCGGCCCCGCCAGGAGGACGCGTCCCGGTTCCCCGGGGGTCGGCGAGTCCACACGCACGCGCACCCCCTCCAGTGGAACGCCGTCGTAGACGCAGCCGCCGCAGGTCTCGCTCATGCCGTAGGTGGTCGTGACCCGGACGGACTCGCGGGCCGCCTGGAGCAGGGCCGGCTCGGCGGCGGCTCCGCCCAACAGGACGGTACGCAGTGGCGACAGGTCGGTTCCGGCCGCCAGCAGGCGTCGAAGCTGGGTGGGGACCAAGGACACGTGCGGGCGCAGGTCCTCGATCAGTTCCGCCATCGTGTCCGTGGAGAAGGCCGCGTGCACCGCCCGGGTCCCCATGGTCAGCGCGCGGATCATCACCTGGATACCGGAGATGTGCCCGGCGGGCAGTACGCACAGCCAGGCGTCCCCGGAGGCGGCGCCGATCCGTGCCACCGAGGCCCGCGCCGAGGACCGCAGCGCGGACGCGGACAGCTCCACCCCCTTGGGGACGCCCGTGGAGCCGGAGGTGGTGATGACCAGAGCGGTGTCCGCGCGCGCGGGGACACCGCCGTCGAGTCGGGTGACACCGTCCACGGTGCGCACGGAGGAGGGGCGCATCGTGGCGAGCAGTTCGCGCACACGGCTCCGCGGTGTCCCCGCAGGGACCGGCAGTAGTGCCGGACCGTTCCCGTCCAGGGTCTGGGCCAGCAGCTCTTCCAGACGTTCGGGGGCCAGCCCGTGCACCGCCTGCAAGGGACGACCGTCCCGCGGGCGCGTCCCCTCCCCGTCGAACCCACGTTCACGTACCACGACCGACAGGGTACGCCCATGGGCGGGGAGCCCGCCCTTGGACCACGGGGTCGCTCCCGCCTGTGAGGGGTACGGGTCTTCACGCGGCCGGGCGTCGTGCTGCGGCGGGGGCGGGCCCGCGTGTCCCGGTTCGCCTGGCACAATGCGTAGGGTTGGCGCTTGGACGTGGTCCACGTCCACTCCGTCCCCAGTGTCCCCGTGAGGAGAAGTAGTAGCCGTGAGCAGCGTGATCGACTGGCAGCGGTCGGGCGAATATTCCGACATCATCTACGAGACCGCGGAGGGCATCGCCAAGATCACGATCAACCGCCCCGAACGGCACAACGCCTTTCGTCCCCAGACGCTGTTCGAACTACAGGACGCCTTCAACCTCGCCCGCGACGACTCCGAGGTCGGCGTGATCATCCTCACCGGTGCCGGGGACCAGGCCTTCTGCTCCGGTGGCGACCAGAAGATCCGCGGCGAGGACGGCTACATGGGCGATGACGCGGTGGCCCGCCAGGGCATCGGTCGCCTCAACGTGCTCGACCTTCAGGTGCAGATCCGTCGTACGCCCAAGCCCGTCATCGCCATGGTCGCGGGCTGGTGCGTCGGAGGCGGCCACGTGCTCCACGTGTGCTGCGACCTGACCATCGCCGCCGACAACGCCAAGTTCGGGCAGACCGGGCCCAAGGTCGGTTCCTTCGACGGCGGATACGGCTCCTGGTTGCTCGCCCAGACCGTCGGCCTGAAGAAGGCCCGCGAGATCTGGTACCTGTGCCGCCAGTACGACGCCCAGGAGGCCCTGGACATGGGCCTGGTCAACACCGTCGTGCCGCTGGCGGACCTGGAGAAGGAGACCGTGTCCTGGGCGCGCGAGATGCTGGAGAAGTCCCCTCTGGCCCTGCGCATGCTCAAGGGCGCCATCAACGCGGTCAGCGACGGCGCGGCGGGTATGCAGCAGTTCGCCGGTGACGCCACGATGCTCTACTACATGAGCGAGGAGGCGCAGGAGGGCCGCGACGCCTTCAAGGAGAAGCGCCGCCCGGAGTTCGACAAGTTCCCGCGCCGACCGTGAGGGGCTCCGACCCCGACACCGCGGAGGCCTCCGCCTCCGGGCGCGCGTTCGCCATAGGCCTGCGCAACCGTTTCCGCGGTATCACCGTCCGTGAGGGCATGCTCGTGCGCGGCCCCGTCGGGTGGGGCGAGTTCTCACCCTTCGCCGAGTACGGGCCGCGTGAGTGTTCCCGCTGGTGGGCGGCCTGCCACGAGGCCGCCCACCAGGGCTGGCCCGCACCCGTGCGCGACCGGGTCCCGGTCAACGTGACCGTTCCCGCCGTGGCCCCCGAACGCGCCCACGCGATCGTCTCCGCGGGCGGGTGCGCCACGGCCAAGGTCAAGGTGGCCGAGCCCGGGCAGGACCCGGCCGAGGACCTGGCACGTGTGGAGGCGGTCCGCGACGCCCTGGGCCCCTCGGGCAGGGTTCGGGTGGACGCCAACGGCGCCTGGGACGTCGACACCGCCGTGCATATGGTGCGCGCCCTGGACCGGTTCGACCTGGAGTACGTCGAACAGCCCTGCGCGACACTGGACGAACTCGCCGCCGTGCGCCGCCGTGTCCAGGTGCCGGTGGCCGCCGACGAGTCGATCCGCAGGGCCGAGGACCCGCTGAAGGTGCGCGCCGCCGACGCCGCCGACATCGTCGTTCTCAAGGTCCAACCGTTGGGCGGGGTGCGTGCCGCGCTGCGCGTGGCCGAGGCGTGCGGCCTGCCCGTGGTGGTCTCCAGCGCGGTGGAGACCTCGGTCGGCCTGGCCGCGGGGGTGGCCCTGGCCGCCGCCCTGCCGGAGCTGCCCTACGCCTGCGGACTGGCCACCATGCAGATGCTGACCGCCGACGTCACCGACGAGCCCCTGTCGCCCGAGCGGGGATTCCTGCCGGTGCGTCCGGTGGAGGTGGACGAACGTCGTCTGCGCGCGGTGGAGGTCGACCCCACCGCGTGGCGGGAGCGCGCCGCGGCCGCCCGGAACGCGGCGGACGGGGCCCTGGGCACCGGATGAGCGGACCGCGTCGAGGTCGGGCGGTGAGGACGGGCGCCCGGCCGGAGAGGCCGACGCGGTGATCTCGGGGCGCGAATGTGTCAGGGGTGACACGGGGGCGCGTTCGCTTCGCACGTCGAGTGGGGGTTGACTGTAGGGGCCGAGTCCACATGGTGATACTTGGTACATATTGAGACGATCGAGAGAATTGATGAACCCGTCTACCGCTCTGGCTCGGATCCTGGTCGACGAACTGGTCCGCTGCGGTCTGGCCGAGGCCGTCGTCGCGCCGGGTTCGCGCTCGACGCCCCTGGCCCTGGCCCTGGTCGCCCACCCCGACGTCAGGGTGCACGTGCGCATCGACGAGCGCTCGGCCTCCTTCCTCGCCCTCGGGCTGGCCCGGGTCTCCCGACGCCCGGTCGCGGTGGTGTGCACCTCCGGTACGGCCGCCGCCAACTTCCACCCCGCGGTGTTGGAGGCCGACGAGAGCGGGGTGCCGTTGCTGGTACTGACCGCCGACCGGCCCCCGGAGCTCCGTGGTACGGGAGCCAACCAGACCGTGGACCAGATCGGACTGTACGGCGGAGCGGTGCGCATGTTCACCGAGGTCGGCACGCCCGACCCGGTGCCCGGGATGGTCGCCTACTGGCGGTCGCTCGCCTGCCGGGCGTGGGCCTCGGCGATGGGCGGGCGTCCGGGCCCGGTCCACCTCAATCTGGCCTTTCGCGATCCGCTCACCCCCGACGTCGACACCGGCCCCTGGCCCGAGTCGCTGGAGGGGCGCGGTGGGGGAGGCCCCTGGACCGCACGGCCCGGCCCGTTCACCGCACCCGCCCCGTTCTCGTTGCCCGACGTCGAACGCGGCGTCATCGTGTGCGGTGACGGCGACTACGATCCCGCGCCGTTCCTGACACTGGCCGAGCTGACGGGGTGGCCCCTGTTGGCGGAGCCCACCTCCAACGCCCGCCGCGCGGGCGCGATCTCCACCTACCGACACCTGCTGGCCTCCCCGCGTCTGGCCTCGGGCCCGGCGCCGGAACTGGTGGTGAGCGTGGGGCGGCCCAACCTGTCCCGGCAGATCCTGGCGTTCCTGCGCAGGGCCGAGCGGCACGTGGTGGTCAGCGCGGGCGCCTTGGGCGATCCGGCCGCGGGCGTGCCCAACGCCTTCTCCGATCCGGCGCGCACGGCCACCGACGTGGTGGCCGCCGTCTCGCCCCCCGCCGGACTCGACTCCGCCTTCCCCAGGAGCACCGACTGGTCCAGGACCTGGCGGAGGGCCGAGTGGGCGGCACGCGCCGCGGTGGACGCGGTGCTGGACGAGGAGGAGGCTCTCAGCGAGCCGCGTCTGGCCCGCGACCTGGTCGCGCACGTGGCCGCCGGTTCCCTGCTCTTCGCCGGATCGAGCATGCCCATCCGCGACCTGGACGCCACCATGCACGCCAGGTGCGGGGTGCGGCTGGTCGGCAACAGGGGGGTGAGCGGGATCGACGGGACGGTCTCCACCGCGATCGGTGCCGCGCTGGCCCACCAGAGGGACGGTGGCGGAGCGGCCTACGCGCTCCTGGGCGACCTGGCCGTGCTGCACGACCAGAACGGGCTCGTCATCGGTGCCCAGGAGCCGCGTCCGGACCTGGCGGTCGTGGTGGTCAACAATGACGGGGGCGGTATCTTCTCCGGCCTGGAGCAGGCCGGGCACCCCGCCTTCGAGAGGGTGTTCGGCACACCGCACGGCATATCCATGGAGCGGGTGGCGGCCATGGCCGACCTTTCCTACACCCGTCTGGAATGGGCCACCGACCTGCCCAAGGCCCTGTTGGGGGAGGGGCTGCGCCTGATCGAGGTGTGCACGCGGCGCTCCGACGGCACCGCCCTGCGCCGCCGGATACAGGGTGCGGTGGACGCCGCGGTGGACGAGGTGCTCTGAAGGGCCCACACCACCCGTGACGAGGCCGGCTCCGGCCGGCCTTCGAGACGGCGCCGCCTGGGGCGTGGCGCTTGAATCGGAGGGGCCGATGGGTCATGATCACCCCGGGCGTTGACTCTGCGCTCCCTTGTGATGGCCGAGAGTCAGATCGTGGGGTGGGTCGGAGTTGTCAAGGCGTTCACTCCGGCTTCACCCGGGCGCGTGCAACCTCGGCCAGGGTCGAAACCGACCGGTGGGACGACCCGCCGCACAGGACAGACCGCGCGCTCCGGTCCGCCCCGCACAGGCCGGGGCACGCGGACACAGCACGATCCCCGAGGAGAAGGTGTGCCCCGATCCGCGCCCCGTCGCCGCCCGCTGCCGTTGATCGATCAGGTCGGGGGCGGTCGTTCCCGCGCCACATGCCGACTGCGCTGCGGTGACGCCTGCTTCCATCCCGCTCCCAACACCAGCGACAATCCCTACTTCGGTGACATCCTCGCCAAGGTGCTGTCCCGCCGCTCGGCGTTGCGCGCCGGCGCGGTCACCGCCGGGGCCGGGGCTCTGGGCCTCTCCGCGCTCGGACAGGCCGTCGCCGACCCCCGCGGCCCGGGACGTCCCCACCCCGCGCCGCGGCCGACCTTCGTCGCCGTCCGGCCCAACAACGACGACAAGGTCACCGTCCCCCAGGGCTACGACCATCACGTCATCATCCGCTGGGGCGACCCCGTCCTGCCCGGAGCCCCGGAGTTCGACGTCCACGACCAGAGCGCCGAGGCCCAGTCCCGACAGTTCGGCTACAACTGCGACTACGTCGGTTTCCACCAACTGGACGACGACCACGCCCTGATGTGGGTCAACCACGAGTACACGAACGAGAACCTGATGTTCCCCGGCTACACCGACGGCGACTCCGCGACCGAGGAACAGCTCAGGATCGCCATGGCCGCCCATGGTGGGAGCATCGTCGAACTGGAGCGCGAGGGCGACACCGGCAAGTGGGTGCTGTCCGAGGGCGAGCGCCGCTTCAACCGTCGGATCACCGCCACCACCCCCCTGCGCCTGACCGGGCCCGCCGCCGGACACGAACTGCTCAGGACCGCGGAGGACCCCACCGGGACCCTGGTCAGGGGCATGCTCAACAACTGCGCGGGCGGCATGACCCCCTGGGGCACCTTCCTCAGCGGGGAGGAGAACTTCCACCAGTACTTCGGCGGTGCCCCCGCCACAGAGGAGAGCGCCCGCTACGGGTTGGGCACGGGCCCCTCCGACCGCCGCTGGGACCGGATCGAGGAGCGCTTCGACCTGTCCCGACACCCCAACGAGGCCAACCGCTTCGGCTACATCGTCGAGATCGACCCGCTCGACCCCGACTCCGAGCCGAGAAAGCGCACCATGCTCGGCCGCTTCAAACACGAGGGCGCCACCACGCGCCTGGCCCAGGACGGTCGCGTGGTCGCCTACATGGGCGACGACGAGCGCTTCGACTACATCTACAAGTTCGTCAGCGCCAAGAGGTACGTCGAAGGTTCCCGACGCCACAACCTCACCCTGCTGGACACGGGAACGCTGTACGTGGCCCGCCTGAGCGGTGACAGCCCCGCCGAGGAGATCGACGGCTCGGGCACCCTGCCCGCCGACGGCGAGTTCGGCGGGACCGGTGAATGGGTCCCTCTGTGTTCGGACACCGAGAGCTTCGTCGACGGGTTCGGCGTCGCCGAGGTCCTGGTGTACACCCGCCTGGCCGCCGACGCGGTGGGCGCCACCAAGATGGACCGTCCCGAGGACTTCGAACCCAGCCCCGTCACCGGCAAGGTCTACTGCGCGCTGACCAACAACTCCGCCCGGGAGCCCGGACAGGCCGACGAACCCAACCCCCGCGGCCCCAACCGCCACGGTCACGTCCTGGAGATCGTGGAGGAGGGCGACGACGCCGCGGCCACCGGGTTCACCTGGAACGTGCCCCTGGTGTGCGGCGACCCCGAGGACGAGGACACCTACTACGCGGGCTTCGACAAGTCCAGGGTCATGCCGATCTCGGCGCCGGACAACCTCACCTTCGACAAGGACGGCAACCTGTGGATCTCCACCGACGGTCAGCCGGGCGCCCTGGGGATCAACGACGGTCTGCACGTGATGCCCGTCGAGGGCCGCTTCCGAGGAGAACTGAGGACCTTCGCCACCGTTCCGGTGGGGGCCGAGGCGTGCGGCCCCTTCATCACCAAGGACGGCAGGACGGTGTTCCTGGCACCGCAGCATCCGGGTGAGGGCGGCACCTTCGAGGAGCCCACCAGCACGTGGCCCGACGGGGACATGCCGCGTCCGTCCGTGGTATGCATCTGGCACACCGCCGGTCGTGAGGTGGGCGGGTAGTCGCCGCCCCTCCGCGAGAGGCGAACGGGACCCTCGGTCCGTCCCTCACCTTCGAGGGTGGGAACGGGCCGACGGTCACCGTCGCCCCACGGCGGCGACACCTGTCAGCGCGACCTTTCACGGAGGCAGCAGTGCCGGATCTCGTCCTGTTGAGCACCGGTGGGACCATCGCCACCACGTCCACCGAAGCGGGGCGGGTCGTCGGGGTGGACGCCAAGACGCTACTGCGTTCGGCCGAAGGCCACTGGGACTCCGGTGCCGTACGGGTCCGGGCACTGGACGTCAAGCGGCTGGTCAGCTTCGCGGCGACCACCGAGGACGTCCTGGACCTGGCACGCGCGGTGCGCGCCGCCTCGGCGGAGGCAGACGGGATCGTCGTGACCCACGGGACCGACTCCATGGAGGAGGCGGCCTTCCTCGTCTCGCTGACCCATGAGGGAGAGGTGCCCGTGGTCTTCACCGGAGCGCAAAGACCCTTCGACGACACCGCCCCCGACGGACCCCGCAACCTGGCCTCCGCCCTGCGCTGGGCCGCCTCCTCCGAAGCGAGGGGCACCGGTGTGAGCGTGGTGTTCGACGACAAGGTCCTGCCCGTGGTGGGGGTCCGCAAGGTCCACACCCTGGCCCTGTCCGCCTTCGCCGCGCCCGGGCGCGGCCCCATCGCGACGGTCGACGAGGCGGGGGTCCGTCTGCACGCCCGCCCATCCGTCGCCCCCGCGCTCCTCTCCCTCGACGTGGAGCGTCTTCCCCGCGTGGACGTGATCGGACAGTACCTGGGCGCGGACGCCGTCGCCCTGGAAGCGGCATTGGCCTGCGGAGCCCGGGGGTTGGTGGTGGCCGGTTTCGGCGCCGGTAACACCGCCCCCGACGTGACGGAGGCCTGTCTGGCGCTGCTCGACGAGGGCTTCCCCGTCGCCGTGGCGAGCCGTGTCGGTTCCGGAGCGGTGCTCGGGCTCTACTCCGGTGGCGGAGCCGACCTGCTGCGGGCCGGGGCGATCCCCGCGGGCGACCTCTCCCCCTGGCAGACGCGTCTGCTGCTCGCGGCGGCCCTGACCCGCACGGCCGGCCAGGACGGCCCCGGCACGGTCGAGACCTGCCGACGCTGGTTGGAGCAGGTCGGAGCCGTCGCTCGGTGACACGACCTCACGAACCCGGCATCGGTCCGGAGGAGAACGGAAGGGACAGCGTCATGGCCAAGGAGATCCTGGTCGCGTACGGCGTCGACGTCGACGCCGTCGGCGGTTGGCTCGGCTCCTACGGAGGGGAGGACTCGCCCTGCGACATCTCGCGGGGCATGTTCGCGGGCGAGGTGGGCGTGCCCCGCATGCTGGAGTTGTTCCGGCGCAGGGACGTCCGGACGACCTGGTTCTGGCCGGGCCACTCCATCGAGACCTTCCCCACCGAGTTCGAGGCCTGTTTCCAGGCCGGGCACGAGATCGGGGTCCATGGTTACAGTCACGAGAACCCGATCGCGATGACCCGTGAGCAGGAGGAGGCCGTCCTCGACCGCTGTGTCGAGCTGATCGAGCGGCGCACCGGACGGCGACCGACCGGTTACGTGGCCCCGTGGTGGGAGTTCTCCAAGGTCACCAACGAGCTGCTGATCTCCCGGGGGATCAAGTACGACCACTCGCTGATGCACCGCGACTTCGAGCCGTACTACGTCCGGGTGGGGGACTCCTGGACCCCGATCGACTACGACCGGCCCGCCGACACCTGGATGAAGCCGCTCGTGCGCGGTGAGGAGACCGACCTCATCGAGATCCCCGCGTCCTGGGAACTGGACGACCTGCCTCCGATGATGTTCATCAAGGCCAACCCCAACAGCCACGGCTTCGTCGGTCCGCGCGACCTCGAACAGCAGTGGAAGGACCAGTTCGACTGGGTGTACCGGGAGAGCGACTACGCGGTCTTCACGATGACGGTGCACCCCGATGTGTCGGGGCGTCCACAGAACCTGCTCATGCACGAGCGACTGATGGACTACATCAGCGGGCACGAGGGCGTCCGTTGGGCCACCTTCGACGAGATCGCCGACGACTTCGCCCGACGCAGGCCGCGTTCGTGAGACGACGGCGAACGTGCCTCAGTCGCTGAGGGCCTCGCGCATCACGCGGAACTTGGACTCGGTCTCGGCCAACTCGGCCCGCGGGTCCGACTGCGCGACGATGCCGCATCCGGCGAACAGGCGGGCTTGCGCTCCCTCGACACGGGCGCAGCGCAGGGCGATGCCCCACTCGGAGTTGCCGGCTCCGTCCAACCACCCCACCGGGCCGGCGTAGCCGCCCCGGTCCATGCCCTCCACCTCCGCGATCAGCCGCATGGCGTCGGCGGTGGGGGTGCCGCCGACCGCGGCGGTGGGGTGCAGGGCGGCGACCGCGTCCAGCGCCGACACACCGGGGGACAGACGGGCACGCGCGGGGGTGGCCAGGTGCTGCACGTTGGGCAGGGTGAGCAGGCGGGGCAGGGAGGGCACGTCCAGTTCCTCGGTGAGCGGGCCCAGCGAGGCGCGCAGGGAGTCCACGGCCATGCGATGCTCGTCCACGTCCTTGGCCGAGGACATCAGCTCCTCGGCCAGGCGCCGGTCACTGTCGGGGTCCTCTCCGCGCGGTCGGGTGCCGGCCAGGACCAGCGAGGTGAGCCGGTCGCCCTCACGGCGCAAAAGCAGCTCCGGGGTCGCACCGACCATGCCGTCCACACAGAAGGCGAAACAGCTGGGAAATCGTGTGCGCAGCCGTTCCAGCAGGGTGCGCACGTCGATGGGCGAGGCGGCCTCGGCGAAGGAGTCGCGTGCCAGCACGGCCTTGTCGAGTTCGCCCGCGCGGATGCGGTCGACGGTGTCGGCCACGGTGGCCGTCCACCGCTCCTCCGACATCGACCCCTGACGCCAGGTGAGCGGACCGATGGGCCGCGGTTCTTGGAGAGGAGGGAGCGGCGGGACCGGAAGGGGGTCCGGTTCGTCGGAGACGGTGGTCAACCAGGTGCGGCCGTCGCGCCGTCCCAGGATCATGCGGGGCACCACGAGGGCGGAACCGGCCGAGGCGGGGTCGAAGGAGAACGTGCCGAAGGCGACCAGGCCCGTACCGGGCAGGCCCACCTCGTCCTGGACCTGGGAGTCGCCGACGAGATCGTCCACCCAGGAGGCCGCCTCGGTGAAGCGGGTGGTGTCGGTGGGCTCGGTCGATGCGGGGGCGCCGTCCAGGTCCAGTCGTGCGGCCTCTCCCCATCCCACGATCCCCTCGTCCTCGGTCAACCACGCCAACGGGGAAGCGGCGGGGAGCCGGTCCACCAGACCGCTGGCGTGGTCGTGCAGGGCGATGGTGCGGACGAACAGCTTGGGTGGGTTCAGGGCGACGTTCACGCTCCCAGAGTCTAGGAGTTCGCCCGGGAGGGTGTGCCCGGGCCGTACCGCGCTGGAAAGGCCGTCGGGACGACGTATTCCCGCTTCCGGTTCGTGTCATATGAGAAGAACGTAGGTCTTTTGTGGTGAACGCCATAGAGAGGGGGCGTTCATGTGACGATCCGTTGATCGGAGGGGGTGCTCCCCATGGCCGGGCCGTTCCCGCTTGACCGATGGTTGTCCGAATCGTGCCCGAATATTAACGTCCTCCCCTAACCTGGTGCGCGGTGCGACGCCGCGGTGGTGACGGCGCGAGAACCCTCGAAGGAGCCGGACTCATGAACTCCGTGGCACGGACGCGGTCCTCGTCGCGAGGCGGGGGCCGCTGGGCGGCGATGGTCGTGGCCACCGCCCTGCTCGTGGGGTGCGCGTTCCAGGACACCGGCGCGCCCGGTCCCGGTCGCCGGGACGGCCAGTCCGCTCCCGTGCGTTGCGACGACGGAGACGACGGGCGCCGGATGCGCGGAGCCTGGCTGACCACCGTCCGCAACATCGACTGGCCCTCCGAGCCCGGACTGTCCGCCGACGAGCAGAAGGCCGAACTCGACTCCTACCTCGACGACGCCGTCGACATGGGTCTCAACGCCGTGTTCCTGCACGTACGACCCACCGCGGACGCGGTCTACGCCTCCGACCTGGAACCATGGGCTCGCTACCTCACCGGCGAACAGGGGGGCGATCCCGGATACGACCCACTGGAGCACGCGGTCGCCGGGGCCCACGAGCGGGGCCTGGAGCTGCACGCCTGGTTCAACCCCTACCGGGTCGGTTTCCAGGACCCGGACGTGGAGAACCTGGTGGAGGACCACCCGGTCAGACGCAACCCCGACTGGTTGGTGAGCTACGGCGACGAGGCCTATGTCGATCCCGGTGATCCCGAGGTCCGGGAGTGGGTGACCGGCGTCATCCTGGACGTGGTGGGACGCTACGACATCGACGGCGTGCACTTCGACGACTTCTTCTACCCCTACCCCAAGGCGGGGGAGGAGTTCGACGACGACGCCACGTGGGCCGAGCACGGCGGGGACTTCGAAGACCGGGCGGACTGGCGCCGGGACAACGTGAACCGGCTCATCGCCGACGTGCACGAACGGATCCACCAGGTCAAACCCTGGGTGCGCTTCGGGATCTCCCCCTTCGGCATCTGGCGCAACGACACCACCGATCCCAGCGGTTCGCCCACCTCGGGGCTACAGTCCTACGACGCCCAGCACGCCGACACCCGCACCTGGATCCGGGAGGGCACCATCGACTACGTCGCACCGCAGTTGTACTGGGAACGGGGTTTCGCCGCCGCCGACTACGAGGCCCTGGCCGACTGGTGGTCCCAGGAGGTGGAGGGCACCGGCGTGGATCTGTACATCGGCCAGGCCGCCTACCGCGTGGGCGAGGAGGGCTGGCGGGACGAACACGCGCTCAGCTCCCAACTGGACTACTCGGGCGCCCTGCCCGAGGTGGACGGCGACATCTACTTCTCCCTCAAGAGCCTGCGCGGGCAGGCCGCCGACGCCTACGCGGAGGTGGTCCGCGACCACTACAACCGACCCGCGCTGCCACCGCGTGTCCACGACTCCGAGGACGCACGGGTGGGCGCCGTCACCGGTGTCACCGCCCAGGCCGCGGACGATGGTGTGCGGGTGGCGTGGGAGGGCGTCGAGGGCGCCCGTTTCTACGCCGTCCACCGGGTGTCCTCCGAAGCCCTCGCGGACGGGGCGGACACCGAGGAGGCGCGGTGTGCCGCGATCTCCCCGGACGAGCTGGTGGGGGTCACCGGACGCACGGAGCTGACCGACACCGCACCGCCGCCGGACGGCGCGGGGTATGTGGTCACCGCGTTGGACCACTACCGGGCCCGGGGGCCCGTCAGTGAGGTCGCCGACGTGCACCACTGACGCGGTGCTTCTTCGGGACGGACCGTGTCGTTCGTCGCGAAAGCCAGAGGAAAAGCAGAAAAAGCCGGAATCTGCAAGCTGAGAACGTCTTTGTTCCTGGTACTCGCGGGGCTATGGTCATTCCATGCCGACCTTTCGGATCAGTGAGGCCGCCGAACTTTTGGGCGTCAGTTCCGACACCGTCCGTCGATGGGTCGACTCCGGACGCCTGACCGCCACCCGCGACCCCTCCGGGCGGCGCCTGCTCGACGGGGCCGACCTGGCCGTGTTCATGAGGGCGGGAGCCGCCGAGGACCCCGGCCGCCGGGTCTCCTCGGCACGCAACCGTTTCCGTGGACTGGTGACCGCGGTCGTCCGGGACGGCGTGATGGCCGGCGTGGAGATCCAGGCGGGGCCCCACCGGGTGTTCTCCCTGATGAGCCGTGAGGCCGCGGACGAACTCGGCCTGGAGGTGGGCACCGTCGCCACCGCGGTGGTCAAGTCCACCAACGTGGTCGTCGAGACCGTGGGGGGAGAGCATGCGTGAGCGCCCTCTCCGGTCGCTGTGCGCCTTGACCGCCGTGCTCCTCTGTGTCTGTGCCTGTACGGCCGACGGAGCGGGCCGGGGGCGGGACGGACGGCTGCACGTCTTCGCGGCCGCCTCCCTCACCGACGTCTTCACCGACCTCGCGGAGGAGTTCGAGGAGCGGCGTCCCGGGACCGAGGTGGTGTTCAACTTCGCGGGTAGCAGCGACCTGGCCGTGCAGATCGACTCCGGAGCCCCCGCCGACGTCTTCGCCTCCGCCGACACCCTCACCATGGAACGCGTCGTCGAGGAAGGAGGACTGGACACCGCCTGGGCCGAGGAACACGGAGGACGAGGAGCCGTCTTCGCCACCAACACCCTGCGCATCGCGGTCCCCCCGGACAACCCCGCCGGGGTCACGGAACCGGCCGACCTGGCCGACGACGACGTCGCGGTCGCCCTGTGCGCACGGGAGGTCCCCTGCGGAGCGGCCTCCGTCGCCGCCCTGGAGGCCGCGGGCGTGGACCTCACCCCGGTGACCTATGAGGAGGACGTACGCGCGGTCCTGACCAAGGTCGAACTCGGCGAGGTCGACGCCGGCCTCGTCTACGCCACCGACGTCGCCGCGGCCGGAACGCGCGTCCTGGGTCTTGACTTCCCCGAGGCGGAGGAGGCGGTCAACGACTATCCCATCGCCGTCCTCTCCGGAGCCGAGGATCCGGTGCTCGCCGCGGCCTGGGTGGACCTGGTCCTCTCCGACGACGGTGTGGAGGTCCTCACCGCCGCCGGGTTCGGTGCGCCGTGACCCGGGGTCCGAGCGTCGAGCAGCCCTCGAACGAAGAGGGTCGGAGTGTGCGTCGGGGGCGTTTCCCGTGGATCCTCGTCCTGCCCGCGCTCACCGGTCTGGCCTTCCTGGTGCTGCCGCTGACGGGACTGCTGGTGCGCGCCCCCTGGTCCACCATGGGCGATCGCGTCACCGAACCCGAGGTGCTGACCGCCCTGTGGCTGTCACTGTCCACCGCCACCGTGGCCACCGTCGTCTCCCTGCTCCTGGGAGTGCCGTTGGCCTGGCTGCTGGCCCGCGCCGAGTTCCCCGGGCGCCGCCTGGTGCGCGCCCTGGTCACCGTGCCCCTGGTGATCCCACCGGTGGTGGGAGGGGTGGCGCTGCTCCTGGTCCTGGGGCGCAACGGAGTCCTGGGCCGCCACCTGGACACCTGGTTCGGGATCACCGTCCCCTTCACCCCCGTCGCCGTCGTCCTGGCCCAGGTCTTCGTGGCGATGCCGTTCCTGGTGATCAGTGTGGAGGGCGCCCTGCGCGGCTCGGACCGCCGGTACGAGGAGGCCGCCGCCACCCTGGGCGCCGGCCGGGTCGCGGTCTTCGCCCATGTCACCCTGCCCTTGGTGCTGCCGGGCATCGGCGCGGGAGCCGCCCTGTGCTGGGCACGGGCCCTGGGGGAGTTCGGAGCCACCATCACCTTCGCGGGGAACTTCCCCGGCACCACGCAGACGATGCCGCTGGCGGTGTACGTGGCCATGCAGCGTGACCCGGAGGCGGCCATCGTGCTCAGCCTGGTGCTGTTGCTGGTGTGCGTGGTGGTCCTGGCCACCCTGCGTGAGAGGTGGATCGACCCCTGATGGCCCCGCCCGAACACCCCGACGCGCAGCCGGCCCTGGACGCACGACTGTGCCTGCGCCGAGGTGATTTCACACTGGACGTGACCCTGCGGGTCCGACCGGGCGAGATCCTCGCCCTGCTGGGTCCCAACGGGGCGGGGAAGTCCTCGGCCCTGCGCGCCCTGGCCGGGCTGGACCCCCTCACCGAGGGCCACGTGCGGGTGGACGGCCGTGACCGGACCAGGACCCCCGTGGAGGACAGGCCCGTCGGTGTGGTCTTTCAGGACTACCTGCTCTTCCCGCACATGAGCGCCCTGGACAACGTCGCCTTCGGCCCACGGCGCCGGGGCCTGTCCCGGGTCGCCGCGCGCGCACGGGCCGCCGAACTGCTCGCTCACATGAACCTGGCCGAGTACGCCCGCACCCGGCCGCGTCGGCTGTCCGGTGGGCAGGCCCAGCGAGTGGCACTGGCGCGTGCGCTCGCCGTGCGCCCGCGCCTGCTGTTGATGGACGAGCCCATGGCCGCCCTGGACGCCGGTACGCGTGTGGACGTGCGTGCCAGGTTGCGGCGTCTGCTGGAGGGCTTCGACGGGGCAACGGTGTTGGTCACCCACGACCCTCTCGACGCCATGGTGCTCGCCGACCGCGTCGCGGTGGTCGAGGAGGGCAGAGTGGTCCAGGAGGGGACGCCCGCCGAGGTGGCCCGGCGACCGCGCACCGCGTACGTGGCACGGTTGGTGGGACTGAACCTCTTCCGTGGCACGGCCGAGGGCACCACCGTCACCGTGGGCCCGACGGAGCCGGAGGGCCCCGCACGGGTGGAGGTGCACCAGGCCCACCACGGTCCCGTGCTGGTGGCCTTCCCACCACGCGCGGTGGCTCTGTACACGCGGCGCCCGCACGGAAGCCCGCGCAACGTGTGGCGCCTGACGGTGGAGGGGGTCGAACGCTTCGGCGACCAGGTCCGTCTGTATCTGACCGGTCGGCCGTCCCTGACCGCCGACATCAGTCCCGCGGCCCTGGCCGAACTGGGGTTGGACCGCGGCGACCGGGTGTGGGCGCAGGTCAAGGCCGCCGAGGTCGAGTGCTATCCGGGGTGAGGCCCTCCGGGGGCGGGGCCTTGTGAGGAGGTGACCTCGACAGAGCGGGTATTACCTCTACCCACGGGGATACGATCAAACCAGTACTGGAAAAACCGTACACATCTGGATATCTACCCCTCGCGTTGGGGAGACTGTTAGGACACCTGGTGACGACAGTCCTTCCCCCAGTGGCTGAGGAGGGTGCCATGTCCCTGAGAGAGCATGAGAGAAGGATCCTCAAGGAGATCGAGCGACAGCTCAGCGAGGAGGATCCGGACCTCGCCGGGCGGATGGAGTCCTTCGGGGCAGGGGACCCCGACGCCCCGGCCGATCCCAGCCTCGCCGGTTGGAGGCCGTGGGTGGCGTGCGGACTGATCGCCGCCGTGACGGCGGGGCTGTTGGTGCTGTTGTTCGTGCTCACTCCGAGTACACCGCAACCGCCCGCTTCGACTCCGGCGCCCGCGGGGACGTCGGAGAGCACCGACGACACGGTGCCCGAGGCCGACCGCGTGGACACCGGCCCGGCGTCGGAGCCGGTCGGGTCGCCCTGAGCGGGCCGGGGCGCCGTGACGAGGACGCGATAGCGTGAGAGCCCGGTCGTCAAGAGCCCTCCACCGGGCGGCGCGGACCCCGGCGGGCGTCGGTGGGCGGGAGCGCGGAGGTACCGCCGCGCACCCGCCCACCGACGTGTCCGCGAGGGACGTGCGACCGATGGTCTGCTCAGGAGCCGTAGCCGAGGATCTGGGTCCAGTAGGGGCCGTCGTCCGCGCGCACCACGCCCACACCGGTCTCCTTCACGTCGCAGTTGGTGAGCATGCTCCCCATGCCGGACCGGCCGGTCCAGGCTCGCACCACGTCCTCGGGGGTGTCGTAGCCGCCGGCCGTGAGTTCACCCGCGGTGCGGTCGTAGCCCTTGTCGCGGGCACGGTCGCCGGCCGAAGAGGAAGAGTCGTGGAAGGACCCCTTCCGGGGCCCGGCCCCGTCACGGGCGAGTGAGTGGCTGTGCTCTCGTGCCGCCTGGCCGAGCACCTCGTCGACCTCGAGCGGATCGCACCCCGCCCGGGACCTCTCCTCGTTCACCAGTCGCACGACCTTCTCCTCGGCCTCGGGCCAGGCGTCGCCATGTTCGGTCAGGTTCTCCGACCAGGGCGAGGGCCAACCGGTGCCCGGCCAGGCGATCGACGACGGAGGTCCGAGATCTCCGAAGACGTCGGGGTCCGCGGCCCCCGACACGCCGGCGCAGCACAGGACCATCGCCATCCCCAGCACCGAGCCTCGTACCACTCTGTTTCGCATGTCCTTCTACCTTCCGTGCACGGGGTCCGGTCGGACTCCCGAACACACCAGGGGCGGACAGCCAAGGAGACCGTCCGCCCACGCGGAAACTCACTTGGCGGCACTGGTGACGCTGTCCACCGAAGCACCGTGGGCGTTGGCGGTGTAGGTCACGTACGTGTAGGTGACCTTTCCGTCGTCCCCCACATGGGTGCGGAGCACCGTCAGCTTGGCCCCCTCGGCGTTGGCGAAGCCGATGCTGTGCTCGAAACTCGCGTCGGCCAGCGCGACGGAGGACGCGCCCAACGCCAGGCCGCATGCCAGCGTGGTCAGGGTCAGAGCTCGTCGTAGTGGGCTCATCGGTCCTTCCTCTCCTCGGGTCGGTCGGCGAACGCCCGCCGGGCGCGGCGGCTGACGAGGCCGCCGCGCCCGACAGAACCAGGACTCGCTAGCGCGCAGCGCTGATGAGGTCGAAGGAACCGGCACCGTGGGGGCCCGCCCAGGAGGCGTCCTTGTGGTAGAAGGAGCCGCCGCCGTTGTCGCGGTCCCAGCCGTTGTCCTTGTCCTTGCCCTTACGGTCGTGGTCGCGGTCCCAGCCGTTGTCGTCGAAGGCACCGGCCGTCACGCTGTGGCTGTGGGCGCCCTTGGGGCCGGCGGCCGTGGCCTCGGCCGAGAAGAAGCTGTCGGCCAGGGCGGTGGCCGGAGCGCCGAAGGCCAGAGCCGGGACGGCGACGGCGGCGAAGGCGATCCGAGTGAGAGACTTACGGTTCATCCTGTTTCCTTTCGAGGCGGACCAGCTATCTACCGGCCCGATGGCGCCAGTCCCCCGTCTCGAGACCTGGGGGACCGTTCTCCTGGCGCCATCCGTACAAGTGCCCTGAGGACCACTCCCATAACACTTAGTAGTGCATCGGTAGCTTAAAGTAATGAACGTTCGTTTTGGGGTCGGGTTTCCCTGTTCGAGTGGACACATGCGCGAAGACTCTCCGGCCGAGTACGTGCGGTCGCTCACGGCATCGTCACGGCAGGGGCACACCGAGTCCCTCAGGGGGAAGGGCCGCGTGTCCGAGCCTGGCGAAACGAACGGCGCGTACCGGCACTGTCGGTACGCGCCGTTCTCCACGACCAGGAAAGGTCAAAGAGCGTTGGTGAACCTGGCCGCCAGCGGGCCGGCCACGGCGGAGCCACCGCCACCGCCCTCGACCACCACGGCGAAGGCCACGTCCCCCTTGTAACCGACCATCCACGCGTGACTGGGCAGTTCGTCGTCCTCGTCCGCGTCCTCGGCGGTGCCGTACTCCGCCGTACCGGTCTTGCCGTGCACCTCGCCCTGGAAGGGGACGTCCTTGGCGGTGCCGTCGGTGACGACCGCGCGCATCATCGTTCGCAGCGACTCGGCGTGGGCGATCTGCCGGGGCTCGGGCAGGGACTCCTGGGCGGGCTCGGTCACCAACACCGGGTGCCGCCAGGAACCGTCGGCGACCGCTGCGGGCACCGTGGCCATGTGCAGTGGCGAGGTGAGGACCTGTCCTTGGCCGATGCTCTGTGCGCCCAACATGGTGCTGCTGTCCACCGGCGGGAACGTCGGTTCGAACGTGGGCACACCGATGTCCAACGGGGCGTTCATGCCGAACTGCTCCGCACTGGCCTGGAGGGTGTCCGACCCGAGCCGCTCGCCGACCTCCGCCACCAGGGAGGTGTTGCAGGAGGTCGCGAACGCCTCCACCACCGTCTGCGCCCCGTACTCGGCGCCGCCGGCGTTACGGAACGGCCAGCCGCCCAGGTCGTACTCCTTGGGGCAGTCCATGGCGGTGTCCATGGTCATGCCGCCGTCCAGCAGGGAGCTGTAGGACACGATCTTGAACGCCGAGCCGGGCGGGTACTGGCCCTCGAAGGCCCGGTTGAAGCCGCCGGGCACGTTGACCGCGGCCAGGATCTCCCCGGTGGAGGGGCGCACGGCCACCATGCCCGCCGGATCCTCGGAGTCGATGATGGCGTTGGCGGCCGCGTTCTGGACGGACATGTCGATGCTGGTGACGATGTCCTCGCCGTCGGACCCGTCCAGGGTGGCCACCGTGTTCTCCTCGGTGACCTCCAGGGAGGCGGTGTCCTCGGCGTCGGCCGCGTCGACCATCACGATGGTCGTGGCGGCCTCACCGGCCAGCCGCTCCTCATAGGTGCGTTGGAGGCCGTCCAGGCCCACGGTGTCACCGACGCTGTAGGCCGGGCCGAGACGTTCGAGGTCCTCCTCGGTGGCCTCTCCCAGAGAACCCACGATCATCTGCAACGAACCGGAGACGTCCGGGGTGTCCAGGCGGGTTCCGTCGGAGGCCAGGATCTTCCCGCGTTCCCCCCACACAGCGGTACGGGCCAGGACCTGTCCCTCGCCGAGTCCGGGGTAGGCGACCTCGGGGGAGAACCGCACCCACCACCGGCCGTCCTCGCGTACCAGTGGGAGTTCGCCCTCCCACCCCCAATCGCCGGCGTTGGCCAGTCCCACGGTGACCTCGTAGGAGGCGTGGCCGTTGCGGCCCTCCGTGCTCGGGGCGTCGATCTCCACGTCGATCGACTCCACGCCCAGGCCCGCGTCGATACCGCCGAGGACCGTCGCGGCGTCGCCGCCGGTGGTGACCGCGGCCAGACGCTCGTAGTCCTGCGCCTCCCACGCGGCCTCGTACTCGGCGGTGGCCTCCTCGGGCCGGGGCAGGGTCAGGACGTACCAGGAGGCCGCGCCGCCGACGAGCAGCAGGACCACCACGGCCGAGACCACGCCGATGAGCAGACCGCGTCGGGACCTACGCGGCGGAGGGGGAGCGGAGGGGTGGCGGTCCTCCTCCGGATATCCGGGACCGTCATGGTCGTCAGCGGTCGTGCCATCGCTGTAGAGGTACTCGAAGCCCGCGTCGGGGCGCTGTTCCCGCGGGTGACCCGAGGCCGCGTGAGGGTCGTGGCCCTCCTGAGAGAGGGAGGTGCCGCCGGGGTAGGGGGTGTCACCGTGGTACACGGGCTCGCCCCGGTAGGGCTCCTCCTCCCAGGAGTCCCCGTGGTCGGTCGTGTCCCCACGCGCCGCTTCGGATGGTCCGGACGGGTCGGCTCCCTCACGTGGCGCCTCCTGCCAGGAGTCGTGCACGGGCGCGGGGGGCCGGGAGCCGTCGTCGGAGGATTCGTCCCAGGTTCGGGAGGGGCCCTGCACCGAGGGGTAGGGGGTGTCCCAGTGTTCGGGGCGGTCCGAGGCCGAGGTCGACAGGGCCTCCCAGGACCGGCGTTCCTCGGATCTTCCGCCAGGCGGGGGCTGCGTTCCCGGGGAGTCGGACCAGGAGGTGGAGGATTCCTCGGGTGCTCGCCAGGACTCGGAGGGCCCTCGCTCCTCCGACGTCCCGCTCCAAGAGCCACCGGACGTTCTGTCGTTCTCGGAGCCGCCCCACCGTGCCGAGGAGGTCTGCGCCCCTCGGAAGTCCTGGTGGGGGTGCTCGGAGGGCTCATCGACGGGAGAGGTCCAGGGGGCTCGGGCATCCCCCTGGGTCCGGGGCGGTGTCTCGGGCGCCTCCGGAGGGGAGGCTCCCTTGCCGCGGTAGGGGTTGCCCTCGTCGGAGTACTCGCCGGGGTCCGTCGCGTAGGGGGCGCCCGAGGGCGCCGACGGTTCCCCTGGCCCACGACCGCCGAAGCCTCCCACACCCGCCGGAGGCGCCCCGGGCGGGCGCTGGGGGATGCGGTAGGGGTTCTCGGGGCGCGGAGCGCGCGCCGGGGCCTCGTCCGACTCTTCGGGCGGCCCGGAGGAATCCGGTTGCCGGGGGGACCGTTCGTCCACGCCTGACCGTCCTTCGCTGGATGTGCGGGAGATACCACGATGCCCCACCCCCACCTCGGTGGGAGCAGGGCACGAGGTCGAGGGCCGGTGTGGCGGTCGCCTCTCGGCGCGGGGCACAACGGGGCTCCTGACCGCCCGGTCACCCACCCGGGGGCGGGGCCGAACGCGGTATTCCGCGAAGGCAGTGGTTGAGGCCCGGGGGACACTTGCTACCACACCGACCAACAGTGACTCTAACTCATCGGGCCGGGCCGTTGTTCCGTTCCCCCGGGGGCCATGGACATGCGCAATCTCACGCCGGGGCGCGGTCCGTGGGGAGGTTCGGCGGCCGGTCCCGCGCAAGGAGCGGGACCGGCTGGGAGGGCCTGGCTCCTTTCGGCGGACACGCTCCTACTCCTGGCGTGCGATCCTGGTCTGCTCCTCGCGGGAGAGCAGCTTCAGACGCTTGCGTCCGCGCTCGGCGCCCAGTTCCTCCTCGCGGGTCTCGATGCGCTGCCAGCCCTCCCAGGTGGTGTACCGCACGCCCCGCTCCTCCAACAGGGCGCGGAAGGCGGCCGGTTCGGGATCGGTCGCCGGAACGAGGGACTCACGGTCGGCCACCAGATGGGTGACGGTCTCCAGGGCGTCGCCCTTGGTGTGCCCGATGAGGCCGACGGGACCGCGCTTGATCCATCCGGTGGCGTACACGCCGTTGATCGGCTCGTCGTCCAGGTCCAGGACCCGGCCCTCGGCGTTGGGAACGACACCGCGCTCCTCGTCGAAGGGCAGGTCCACCAGGGGGGATCCCAGGTAGCCGATGGCGCGGTACACGGCCTGCACCTCGTGGTCGACGTATTCGCCGGTGCCCCGGACGTTGCCGTCACCGGTCAGCTCCATGCGCTCGGTACGAAGGCCCGTGACCCTGTCCTCTCCGAGCACGGCCACCGGGCTGTGCAGGAAGTGCAGGTGAATGCGGTGTTCGGCGCCGCGCGGTTCGCGGATGGCCCAGTTCTGGAGGACCTTGACGTTGGTCTTGACCTGGTTGGAGTTCTCGCAGGCCTGGAGGCTGCCCTCGTCCATGTCGAAGTCCTCGGGGTAGACGATGACCTCGACGCCCGGCTGCTTGTCCAACTCGCGCAGCTCCATGGGGGTGGCCTTGCACTGGGCGATGCCACGGCGGGCGAAGACGTGCACGTCCGTGATCCGCTTGGCGCGCAGACCTTCGTACACGTTGTCGGTGATGTCGGTGTCCAGCAGGTCGTCGGCGTCCTTGGCCAGGATGCGGGCCACGTCCACGGCGACGTTGCCCGCGCCGATCACGGCGACGCTGGTGCCGTCCACGTGCCAGGAGGGCGGGACGTCGGGGTGGGAGTCGTACCAGAAGACGAAGTCGGCGGCGCCGTGGCTGCCGGGAAGGTCGATGCCGGGGATGTCCAGCGGGCGGTCACGGTCACTGCCGGTGGCGAAGACGACCGCGTCGTAGTGGTGGCGCAGGTCCTCCAGTTTGAGGTCCACGCCGTACTCGACATTGCCGTAGAAGGTGATCTCCGGTTTGTCCAGGATCTTGTGCAGGGCTCCCTGGATCTGCTTGATCCGGGGATGGTCCGGGGCGACGCCGTAGCGGACCAGGCCGTAGGGAGAGGGCAGCTTGTCGAGGATGTCGATGCTGACGGACGTGCCGCACGCGGACAGGGTCTCGTCCTTGGTGAGCAGGTCGGCGGCGTAGATGCCCGCGGGGCCCGCACCGATGATCCCCACTCGCAGTGGTCGCGTCATCGCACAGCTCCAAGTCTTCGCGTCAGGGTTCGGACGCCATTGAAAGGTAAGGCTTACCTAATATATTCGGTGGTGGCACCAAGAAACCCTACTATAGAGGTAGAGAATCCCTCTCACGGTGCCGATCGCCGCTCGTGGCCGGCGGGGCCGCACGAGGGCGTCATCGCAGGCAGGGGCGGGTTCGAGGGTCGTGCCGCCCTGCCCGCCGGGGGCGCGAACACAGATCAACCGCCATGGCCGTGACGCTCGGATCCCGGGCGCGCTGTGGGGAAAGTCACGGTCCGAGGAGTCCAGGCGTCCAACGGTGGGCCGGTTCCGTGGTCGAGGACGACGATCAGTGTCGCGGGAGCTCGGCCTTGACCGAGGCGGCGAAGCGGGGCACCTGCTCCTGTCCCGACAACTTGGCGATGGCGTCCATGATGGCGTCCGTGGCCGCACGGCGTGGGCGCGCCTTGTGGGCCTGCCCGTGCCACGCCGACAGGTCCACCGGTTCGCCGAACCGTACGCCCACACGGTTGAGGGAGGGCACCTTCCGGCCGGGAGGAAGGATGCGGTCGGTGCCGGCCAGCGCCACCGGCACCACGGGGGCGCCCGTGGTCAGGGCCAGCCACGCCAGTCCGGTCTGGCCGCGGTAGAGACGGCCGTCGGGAGAACGCGTGCCCTCGGGGAAGATCCCGAAGACCTCTCCGCTCTCCAGCACCTTGAGGCTGTTGTCCATGGCCTCCTGCGCGCTCTGACCCGGACGCCGGTCCACCGAGAGCTGGCCGATGGCGCGCAGGGCGCGGGTGAACATCCGCCGAGGCAGGGTTCCCTCGTCGAAGAGCTCCTGCTTGGCGATGAAGCGCACGGGCCGCGGACAGGCCACACCGACGAAGAGGGGATCGATCAGAGCCAGGTGGTTGACCGCCAGGATCGTCGGGCCGTGCCGCGGGACGTTGTGCACGCCCTCCACCCGCTGGGGCCACATCAGACGTGAGGCGGGCGCGATGACGGTCTTGGCGGCTCCGTACAGTGACACTGATCGCTCTTCTCGGTGATGGCGGGTCCGTGCTGGTGTCGCGGACCTCGGGGGCGTGGTGGTCCGCGCGCTTTCGAGCTTAGCGGGATCGCGGGGTGAGGGGACCTGGGAACGGAAGGGCGTGCGGCCGGGTGAAATCGGCTCCCCTGAACACTGCCGTGCGCCACGTCACAGCCGCTAGGGTTTCTGGTCGAGGGCGTGTTCGGCGGGCTCCGCCCGGCAGCACGCGTGCCCCACAGCATGCCCTGGGCCTCTGGTGCAGGTCAGAGGTCGTTCCCCGACGCGAGCGAGGAAACAGCCATGCCGAAACTGGTCGACGTCAGCCACCAGATCACCAAGGGGATGATCACCCGTCCGGGGCTACCGGAACCGGACATCCAGGAGAACACCTCGGCCCCGGGGACCGCGCATGGTCACGGTGACAGCACCGGGCGTGTGTCGATGGTCGGTGCGACCGGCACCTACGTGGAGACGCCCGCCCACCGCTACCGCGACGGCGCCGACCTCGCCGACCTCGACCTGTCCCGCGTGGCGGACCTGCCCGGTGTGGTCGTCGACGTCACCTCCGCCTCCCAGGTCGGTCCGGAGTTCTTCGACGGTCTGGACGTGCACGGACGCGCCGTGTTGGTACGCACCGGCTGGGACCGTTACTGGCGCACCGAGGCCTACGGGCGGCCGGGGCATCCGTACCTGACCGAGACCGCGGCCAAGACACTCGTCGACGGCGGCGCCACTCTGGTGGGCACCGACGCGGTCGGTGTGGACGACACCTCGCCCTCGGTCGAGGGAGCCAGGCCCGCGCTGGCCGTCCTGCTCGCCGCGGGGATCCCCGTGGTCTCGCACCTGTGCCTGCTCGACCGGCTGCCCGCCCGGGGGTTCACCTTCTTCGCGGTCCCGGCCAAGGTCCGAGGGATGGCGGCCTTTCCCGTGCGGGCCTTCGCCCGCGTGGACTGAGCGCGGACCGGGGCGCCTCAAAGGTCGGCGTCCACGTCCTTTTGGGCCCGGCGCCGTTCGCGCTGGGCCCGACGCTCGGCCTCCTGAAGCGCCGCGCGTCGATCCTGTGCGACGGCGCTGGTCATCGCGTTGGACAGCGCCCGCAACTCCATGTTGATCCGCGGGTAGGCCGGTAGCCGGGGAAGGGCGCCCATGCGGGGGGTGCGTCTTTCCTCCAGGGAGGCGATCAGCTCCCGGAAGGCCAGGTCCACCCGTTGCAGTGTGATGGTGCCCGCCGTTTCGGGCCGGTCCCGGGCCAGGGCGGACAGCGCCAGATAGCCGGTGCGCTGGGTGGCCACCACCACCGGCCAGAGGGGTCGGGTGGACGCCGCACGCGGCACGTCGCCGATCGCGCTGTCGTAGACCCCGCGCAGGTCCACCAGTGCCGCCCGCATGTCCCGCCGCAACTGATAGCGACGCTTGGGGCCGATCCTCACGTCCGGGTCCAGCACGGCCAGGATGCATTCGCGCGAGATCCGCAGCACGTTGACGATGGCCTGGGGCAGACGTGTGGCCGAGGTCCCGCGCCACAGCAGCACCGAGCCGAGCAGACCGAACACCGACCCCACCACGGTGTCGATGATCCGGGACTGGGCCAGATCGGTGATGGGCTCGGGGGCGGCGGTGGCGGACAGCAACAGGGCCATCGGAGTCACCAGGATCGACGCGTAGAAGAAGTTACGGCCCACCACCAACTGGGTGAGCCCCTGGAACACCGCCGCGAGCACGATGACCAGGGCCAGCGGTGGGTGCAGGGCGATCAGCGCGGCACCGACGACCACGCCCGCCAACGTGCCCAGCGACCGCTGGAGGGCGCGGTTCATGGTCAGCACCACGTTTCCCGCCTGTAGCACGGTGGTCGCGGTCAGACCCACCCAGTAGTAGCGGTCCAGTCCCAGGAAGAGGCTGAAAGCGCAGGCCGCGGTGACCGTGATCCACATGCGCAGGGCGGTGGGTCGTACCAGCGAGTCCGTCTCCAGGCTGGAGCGCAGTGAGTCCCACAGCGCCGGGTAGCGCTCGTCGTGCAGGGTCTCGGCCCGTTCGTCGTCCTCGTCGTGGGAGGCGCGGCGGGTGGCCTGCGCGGCCCGGGCCAGTTGGCCGTAGAGCCTGGACTCCAAGGTGCGGGGTCGGATGCCCCTGCGCAGCTCGTCCAGTTCCGCGGGGTCGGGAGCACGGGAGGGGTCGGCCACGGCCGACGACAGACGCTCGGCGAAGTCGGCCGCCTTCTCGGGCAGGGGGGTGGTGCGGGCCAGACCCACCTGGGTGACGGCCAGGTGGATGTCGGAGACCCATCGCAGCAACGCGCGTAGTCGGGCGGCCTCGGACGTGGTGCGATAACCACGGGTCTGTGCCAGCAGTACGATCCGCCAGGCCTCGGCCACCGCCACGGAGGCCTCGTGTTGGTCGTGGTCCAGATCGGGTGTGCCCACGGCCCGCAGCAGGGACGCCAGCTGTCGGTAGGCCTCGGCCACCGCGCGGTACTCGGGGTGGCGGGCGCGTACCGGTGCGCCCGCCATCGACACCGACCAGCCCACGGCAGCGCCGAGGGCGGCCACGGCGGCGTGGAGGGGGACGTCGACCAGTCCGCCGGGGGCGATGGTGGAGATCGCGCCCACCAGTACGAAGAACAGGGGGCCGGGGCGGTCCACCCTCCAGGCGGCGCACACCCAGGTCGCCACGCCCGCGGTCAGGCCGATGGACAGCACCGGGACCCAAGGGGCCAGCGCCGAGGCCAGGGAGCCCAGGGCCACGCTGGCCACGAAGCCGAGGCCCACCAGGGCCAGCGCGGCGGACCGGTAGACGTAGGGGGTCTTCTTCTCGTACAGGACCGTCATGGAGCCCAGGGCGGCCAGCGTGCCGATCTCGGTGCCGAACATCCAGGCGGCCAGGGAGAAGGACAGTGACATGGCCAGGGTCGCCTTGACCGCGGTGGCCCAGGCCCATGATCCGGACTGGAGACCGAACAGGGCCTTGAGGTCCACGCGCGGGCGGGGGCGTTCGCCCACCAGAGCGCGTGCGGGACCTTCCAGGGAACCGCCCAGATCCATCGGTCCGGTGTCACCAGTGGTTCCCTGATCTCGCACGATTTCCATCCTAGAGCGGGGCAAATCAGTACCTAAGTGCCTTTTCAGACATACAGCAGGGTAAGCGTCACGCCTGTGCGGTGGTGGTGCCGCGTGCCCCGGTGTCCTCGGTACGGTCGGCCCGTGCCTGCTCCGCGAGGCGTTCGGCCTGTTCGGCGCGCTCCAGCGCCCGGTCGCGTGCCTCCTCCGCCAGGGCCAGACGGGCGGCGGCGGCCTCCCGGGCCTCGTGCAGACTGAGCTCGGCCCCTCTGCGTTGGGCGTCCAGTTCCTCGGTCAGGCGCTCGCGGTCGGCGCGGAGTCGCTCCAGCTCAGCGGTCAGACGCTCGCGGTCGGCGGCGGACGCCTCCCGCTCCGCCTCCAGGCGTCGACCGGCCCGGTCCAGTTCCGCGTCGAAGCGCTCGCGCTCGGAGGCCAGCGTCCGGGCGGACTGGCGGGCCTGTTCCTCGGCGTGCTCGGCCCGATCCTCGGCCCGTTCGACGGCCAGAGCGGCCTCGTCGTGTCGACGGGCGTGCTCGGCGACCTCGGCGCGAAGCGCGTCGATCTCGACGTGGGCCCGCCGGAGGCGTCGGGCGGCCTCGGCCCGCTCGTGTTCCGCCTTCTCGCGGGCCCTGGCCTCCTGTGCGAGGATACGGCGTTCGGCCGCGGCCAGGCCGGCGTTGGCCTCGGCGATCGCGGCCGCGCGTTCGGCGGACGCCTGCTCGGCCAGTTCGCGCTGCCGGTCGCGTTCGGCCTCGGCGGCGTCCCTGGCGGAGAGGGCCTCCTCCGCCATGCGCTCGGCCTGCTGGGTGGCGGCGACCGCGGAGGCGGCGGCCTCCTCGGCCGCACGTCGGGCCCGCTCGGCCTCACGGCGGCGGTTCTCCGCCTCCAGACGAGCGGCGTCGGCCTCGGCTGCGTGTCGGGCCCCGGCCAGACGGGCGGCCTCCACCTGCGCCTCGGCCGCGGCCGGGTCGGTCATGGTGGAGAAGGCCTCCGTCGCCGCCCGGAGCGTGGCGGTGAGCTGTTCGCTCTGCACGGCGAAGCGGGTCAGCAGGTCGTCCGCGCGTAGTCGGGCGGCGGTGACCGGTTCGGCGCCGGGCACGGGGGAGGGGGCCGTGGTGGGCTCCTGCGCGGCCCGGGTCTGTTCCTCGGCCCGCTCGGCCTCTTGGGCCAGACGTTGGCGTTCCTTCCAGGCCCGCCAACGTGTGTGCTCGGGAAGGTCGCAGTACTGGGGCGGACGGCCGGGCGAGGAGGCGCGGGGCACCGGCCGGTCGCATCCGGGGAAGTTACAGGTGTTGGAGTCGGAGGCCACGGGCCGAGCGTAGCGCTTCGCCCGTCCCGAGGACGGGGCGTGTCGTCCCTGGGGCGGGGACGCACGGCGCCCCCGTACCGGACAGGAGCGGTACGGGGGCGTGCTCTGGACCGGCCGCGGTGCGGCGCCGGTCAGTCGTGTGCGCCGAAACCGTCCACCCGGCAGACCATGGTGGTCACGAAGGGACGGAAACCCTCTCGCTCCAGGAAACGGATGTCCTCGGAGGCGGTGGCCAGCGCGGAGAACTCGATGTCGCGCACGCCCATGCCCGCGAGCTGGCGGCGCACCTCCTCCAGCAGCTTGGAGCCCACCTCGGTGCCCGTGTACTCCGGATCGATGGCGAAGGTCTGCACGACGGCCACGCGCTCCCCCCGGTCCCAACTGCCGTGGGTGTTCTCACGGACGGTGACCATCGTGTACCCGGCCAGGTCGTCGCCGTTCTCGGCCAGGATGGCCATGGTGTCGGGGTCCGCGAGCCAGTCGATGTACTGGGCGCGGCGGCGTCGCCAGGACTCGTCCATGGTCACGGTGCTGATGATGTCGGACAGGTGCGGAGCGGTCACCGTGTGCTGCTGGTGGAGGGCGCCCCACAGATCCGCCAGTTCCTCCACCTCGTGCGCTCCCAGGTAACGAAAGCGCAGAACGCCGAGGTCGGACGACCGAGGTTTGGTCATCAGCGAATTTTGCATGTTCTTCTCACCCGTTCCATCAGCGTGACGTGCTGATCCCCCGCGGTTCTCACGAATAGATCCGTGGTTGAGCTGTGGTCTCGACTGTACGTGGCGGCTTCGGTCGGGGCGTGCGCGACACAGGGAAAGAGATCGCTGAGATGACCTTGGGGGAATAAATGAAGTTCTTTCCTTCTGTGGTGGGTGGGGAAGGTCACTCGGGTTGTCGCTCTGCGTGTTCGGAATCACTTCCCAAACAGGTGCAATCCAATCGAAACCACCCGAAAACACGTTCGTGCTGTCCTAGCGTGGGCGCATGGTGCGTCCTGAAAGCTGTGTCAGGCCAGCGGGTGTAAGTCCCGTCCGGGTAAGCGCCGGAGCGCCCGGTAGCAGGCCCCAGCCGTGCGGGGAGACCCGCCCGGCCGAGCGGG
>NZ_JASCXJ010000030.1 GCF_030271535.1 Nocardiopsis sp. ATB16-24
CCTGGTCGAAGAGTTCGGCCGCACGCAGGCGTCGGGCCTCGGCCAGTTGAGGGCGGGTCAGCGGGGGAACGGTTTCCTCAGGGACAGGGGACTCGGTTGCGAGGGGCATGTTCGTGATGCTCGCACGGCCAAGCCCCTCACACGCGCAGAACTAACGAAAAACTCAGTAGTCGCCCTCCCTGTACGTGGGGCTCACCGCGGGGCGGACCGGATGCCACTCCCCGTCGTCGCGGGGGCCGTCGGCCGTCCCTCCGCCGTTGCTCAGGAACACGTTCACCGTGGCCCCGTCCGGCAGCCGTGTGCCCGGGTCGGGGTTGACCGCGGCCACCGTGCCCTCCGTCTCCGCCGAGCGGATGCGGGTCGAGGACACGTTCACCGCGTAACCCGCGGCCTCCAGGATGCTCACCGCGTCCTCCTCCGACAGACCCACGACGTCGGGGACACCGCCCTCGTCACTGGCCGGGCTGGCGTCCTCCTCGTCCGGGTCCGGTGAGGGCGGGGCCGGGGGAGCGGTCGAGCCGAACTTCGACGGCGCCGAGGGGAGTTGTTCGACCTTCAGGCCCTCGTGGGCGCCCCGCATGGTCTCCTGCCAGATCGGGCCGGGGATCGTCGCCCCGTACACCACGCCGTAGTAGCGGCCACCGAGGTTGATGTTGCGCAGCGGGTGCTGCTGCGGGCCGCGCGGGTCGCCGACGAAGACCGCGCTGGCCATCTGCGGCGTGTACCCGGCGAACCAGGCGGCAGCGGACTCGTCGGTGGTGCCGGTCTTGCCCGCGGCCGGGCGGCCGATGCCGAGGGAGGAGGCGGTGCCGCCGTTGAAGGGCTGCGTCAGCAGGTAGGTGACGCCGTCGGCGACGTCCTCGTCGATCGCGCGCGAGCACTCCGGCTCGATCTCGATCGTGGTGTCCGACTGCTGGTCCTTGATGCGGGTGATGGCCTGCGGTTCGCAGTAGACGCCGCCCGAGGCGAAGGTCGCGTAGGCGTTGGCCACCCGCAGCGGGGAGACCTCCTCGCTGCCCAGCGTGAAGCTGCTGTTGGCCAGGGAGTTGTCGTTCTCGGTGAACAGGGTGCCGTCCGCGCGCTTGAGGCCCAGTGTCTCGGCCATCTCCATCACGTCGCAGATCCCCACCCGCTTCTGCAACTGGGCGAAGAAGGTGTTGGAGGAGGACTTGGTCCCCGACACCATGTTGTGCGTGGTGCTGGCTCCGGTGTCGCCGGCGTTGCTCACGCTCCAGGTGCTGAGCATGCCCCCGTTGCAGCTGCGTTGTCCGCTGACGGTCACGCTGGAGGGGGAGCCGAACGAGGTGCCGAAGGGCAGGCCCTTGTCGAGTGCGGCGGCCAGGGTGATGGCCTTGAACGTCGACCCGGCCTGGAAGCCGCTGCTGCCGCCACGATCGGCGTCGGTGGCGAAGTTGATGGAGGTCTCGCCGAGCTTGCTCTCGTCGGGGCCGTAGTTGCGGCTCTGCACCATGCCCAGGATCTGACCGGTGCCGGGTTCGATGACGACCTCGGCCGCCACCTTGCGGGACTCGTTCTCACGCGGCACCCACTTGTCCACGGCCTTCTGCGCGGCCTTTTGGGTCTGCGGGTCGAGCGTGGTGTGGATCTCCAGGCCGGCGGTGCGCAGCCAGCGCGCACGTTCGGTCTCGTTGGGGCCGAAACGCTCGTCCTGTTCGATCTCCTGGACGACGTAGTCGCAGAAGAACGGCTGGTCGCTGGGCACGCACCCGTTGGGGGGCGTGGACAGGTCCAGCTCCATCGGCTCCTTCTTGGCCTCCGCCGCCTCGGCCTTGGTGATGGCTCCGGTGGCGACCATGCGGTCGAGCACCACGTCGCGGCGCTCGATGGTCTGCTCGGGGAAGAAGCGCGGGTTGTACAGGTAGGGGTAGCGGACCAGTCCCGCGATGGTGGCGGCCTGGTGCAGCTCCAGGTCGCTGGCGGGGACCTGGAAGAAGTGCTGTGCGGCGGATTCGACCCCGTAGGCGCCGTCGCTGAAGTAGGCGATGTTGAGGTAGCCCTCGAGGATCTCGTCCTTGGTCATCCTCTTCTCCAGGGCGACGGCGTAGCGCAGCTCCCGGATCTTGCGGGCGATGGTCTCCTCGCGGGCCGCGTCGAGTTCCTCCTGGGAGGTGGCCGCCTCGATCTGCACGTTCTTGACGTACTGCTGGGTGATGGAGGAGGCGCCCTGGGTGTCACCGCCCACCGTGCGGATGGCGGCGCGCAGCGTGCCGGCGATGTCGAGTCCGCCGTGCTCGTAGAAATGGGCGTCCTCGATGGCGAGGATCGCGTCGATCATCACGGGCGCGACGTCGTCGAGTTCGACCAGTTCCCTGTTCTGGTCGAAGATCTCGGCGATGACGCCGCCCTCGCTGTCATAGATGGTGGACCTTTGCGGGGGCGGGGGCGTCTCCAGGTTGCCGGGCATGTCGAGGAAGCCGCTGGCCACGTTGCGGGCCGTGATCCCCAGGCCTCCGACAGCGGGTAGCGCGAGTGCCGCGACGAGGAGGCCCGCTATGACGCCCACGCCCACCAGTTGGCTGATTCTTTGAAGCAATGTCCCCTGACCCACCCCATCAGACTAGGTGACCACGAACGTGCAAAGTGGCGTGATGTGGCATGAATGGTGCGCGAAGAGGCTGAAACGCCTGCCCTGTACCGAGGGATGTGCGCCCATGCCATCTTTTCATGCTTATCGCGGACCAATCACTTCTCGGTTCGGGGTCAAGGCGGTCCGTCCCGTCACGAAGTGCTATCGCCCCCGGTCGGCGAAGGCCAGGGACTCGCCGATACCGCGCAGCCCCGGAAGGTCGTACACGTCCTCGGGCAGGGCGGCCACCTCGGCCACACGCACACCACCGTGCGCGGACACGAGGGCCTCCCGCAGCCTGTTCTCACGCTCGCGGACCCTGACCCGGTCCGCGTGCAGCCGCAGCGCCGCCGCCGGCAGGGACGAACCCGCCTGTTCCAGGAACTCCGCGGCGGACGTCGCCCTGTCGGCGTCCAGCCTCGCCGCGGGGCCCTCGGGCAGCGGGTGGGTCCGGTTGATCACGAGCCCGGCCAACGGCATGGCGTCGGTGGCCAGGCGCTCGATGAAGTAGGACGCCTCGCGCATCGCGTCCGTTTCGGGCACCGCCACCACCACGAACGCGGTCCCCGGCGCCTGGAGCAGACGGTAGGTGCGTTCCGCGCGCTCCTGGAACCCGCCGAAGACCGTCTCGAAGGCCGACACGAAGGCCCTCAGGTCGTTCAGGAACTGGGCGCCCACGATCCGACCGATCGTGGAGGCGACCAGGTTGAATCCGGCGCCGAGCAGCCGGAAGGCGCCCGTGCCGGCCGGTGCGCTCAGGAAACGGATCAGCCGCCCGTCCAGGAACCGGCCCAGCCTCTTGGGCGCGTCCAGGAAGTCCAGGGCCGACCGGCTGGGCGGGGTGTCCACCACGATCAGGTCCCAGTCCCCCGACTGACGCAACTGGCCCAGCTTCTCCATGGCCATGTACTCCTGTGTTCCGGAGAAGCTCGTGGAGAGGGTCTGGTAGAAGGGGTTGGCCAGGATCTGCCGGGCCCGCTCGGGGTCGGCGTGCTCCCTGACGACCTCGTCGAAGGTCCGCTTCATGTCGAGCATCATCGCGTGCATGCTGCCCGTGGCCTCCTCGGGCAGCGGCACCGGACGCGGGGTGTCGTCCAGGGACGCCAGCCCCAGGGACTGGGCCAGCCTCCGCGCGGGGTCCACGGTGATCACCACGGTGTGTCGTCCACGCTCGGCGGCGCGCAGCCCCAACGCCGCGGCCGTGGTGGTCTTGCCGACCCCGCCCGCACCGCAGCACACGATGATCCGTGTCCGGGGGTCGTCCACGAGAGCGTCCACGTCCAACCGCTCCGATGCCCGGGAGGTCATCGGCGCACCCCCTGGTCGATCAGCCGTCGCGCCAGCAGGTCCAGGGCGGCGCGGTCCACGCCGCCCTCCAGCAGGGGCAGTTCCAGGAGCGGCCGTCCCAGGTCCTCCAGGCCGATCCGCACCCGGCGCTCCAGCCGCACCCGCAGCGCGTGCGCGCGCACCTCGCCCGCCAGGGCCGCCGCGAGTTCCTCGGGATCGTCCAGCCCGGCCTCCTTCAGCCCGGCGGAGAGGGCGTGCAGGTCCGGGCCCCCGTCGGCGGCGGCGACCAGTCCGGGTTCGTCCAGGAGCGGGGGCCGCACCATGTTCACCAGCACGACGCCGACCCTGATCCCCAGCGCACTGATCTCAGCGATGCCGTCCCGGGTCTCCTGGGCGGGCATCTCCTCCAACACGGAGACGAAGTGCACGCGTGTGCCCCCGGAGCGGATGACCTCCATGACCCGGTCCGCGTGGTTGCGGATCGGGCCCGCCCGTGCCAGCCCGGCGACCTCGGAGTTGACGTTGAGGAACTGCGCGATCCGGCCCGTGGGGGGTGCGTCCATCACCACCGCGTCGTAGTGGAAGGGCTCCGTCGAGGGGGCGTCGGAGGCTCTGCGGCGCGCGCCCCGGCGTCGGCGTACCGCCTCGGTGGCCTTGCCCGTGAGCAGGACGTCGCGCAACCCCGGTGCGATGGTGGTGGCGAAGTCCACCGCGCCCAACCTGTTGAGCGCCTGCCCCGCCCGGCGCATGCCGTAGAACATCTCCAGGTACTCCAGCAGCGCCGACTCGGCGTCGGCCGCCAGTACGCACACGGTGCCGCCGCCGGGGGCGGAGATCATCTCCCGCTCCTCGTAGGGAAGCGGCGGGACGCCCAGGAGGGTGGCGAGGCCCTGGCGGCCCTCGACCTCGACCAGCAGCACCCGTCCGCCGCCCGAGGCCAGCGCCTGTGCCAGTGCCGCCGCCACCGTCGTCTTCCCGGTCCCGCCCTTTCCGGTGACGATGTGCAGTCGTGCTTTCGTGCTCGCCCCTCCCGGGGGCTGCGGTCGGTGCTCGCCCTCGCTCACCTCAGGCAGTCTATGCGGGCGCCCGGGAGGTGTTCGGGGGACCTGATCGGAGGTGGAGGCGGGCGGGCCTTCGGGTGAGTAAGGTGGCGGCGTCGACGTGCGGACCCCCGCCCGGGGTCGGGACCCCGGGACGGACACCGCGCACACCAGGAGGGGTAGGACGTATGAGCAAGTGGGAGTACCAGACCGTGGCGCTGCTGTCGCACGCCACGAAGCAGATCCTGGACAACTGGGGCGCAGACGGCTGGGAGCTGGTCTCGGTCGTGCCCGCCCCGCTTCCGGAGGGCACCGACCCCCGCAACCAGCAGTACGTGGCCTACATGAAGCGGGAGCTGTGATGACCACTCCCGAGGAGCGGATCACCGAGCTGGGTCTGACCCTGCCCGAGGTGGCGGCGCCGGTGGCGTCGTACGCGCCGACGGTGCGCAGCGGCGACCACGTGTACGTCTCCGGCCAGCTGCCGTTGGTGGAGGGCGCGTTGGTCGCCACGGGCAAGGTGGGCGCCGAGGTCACGCCCGAGACCGCGCGGGAACTGGCGGAGGTGTGCGCGCTCAACGCGATCGCCGCGGTGCGCGCCGAGGTCGGTGAGCTGTCCAAGGTGGTCCGGGTGGTGAAGGTGGGCGGCTACGTCGCCGGCACCCCCGACTTCACGGGTCAGCCCGGTGTGGTCAACGGTGCCAGCGATCTGCTCGTGCGGGTCTTCGGCGACGCGGGCGTGCACGCCCGCGCGGCCGTGGGTGTGGCGGCCCTGCCGTTGGACGCCCCGGTCGAGATTGAGATGATCGTCGAGGTTCGCTGAGCCATTCGCACCTTTTCGGGTGGATTACCCTCGGGTTGCGGCGCGGTTCTCCACAACCCAGGGGGGTTCGTCGATGCACAACGGCCCGGTGTCGAAGGGCACTGACCAGGGCGGTCCGAACAGCGGCGGAGCGGACGGCGCCCCGCGCGGGGGAGCCGTCCCGGCGCGTCCGGCCGCCACGGTCATGCTCCTGCGGTCCACGGAGGGCGGTTCCCTGGAGGTCCTGCTCATGCGCAGGGTCCGCTCCATGGGCTTCGCCCCGGGCGCCTACGTCTTCCCCGGTGGCGGGGTGGACGCGCGCGACGCCGACGGCGGTGTGCCCTGGACCGGTCCGAGTCCCGAGGAGTGGGCGCGCACGCTCGGCACCGACGTGCCGATGGCGCGGGCGCTGGTGTGCGCGGCGGTCAGGGAGACCTTCGAGGAGACCGGTGTCCTGCTGGCCAGCGAGCCCGAGCACGCGGACGAGGAGGCCATCACCCTCGACACCACGTCCGAGGACTGGGAACGGGACAGGTTGGGCCTGATCGACCGTTCCCGCTCCTTCACCGAGGTCCTCTCCAGGCGCGGCCTGGTCCTGCGGTCGGAGTGGCTGCGGGCGTGGTCGCGGTGGATCACCCCGGAGGCCGAGCCGCGACGCTACGACACCTGGTTCTTCACCGCCGAGCTTCCTCCGGGGCAGTCCCCCCGCGACGTGGGGGGCGAGGCGGACCTGATCCGGTGGATCGACCCCGCGCGGGTCACCGCCGAGTGGGAGGCGGGCCGGATGCCGATGCTGCCGCCCACGGTGGCCTCCTGCGCCGACCTCGCGACCTGCCGGACCCTGCGGGGAGTGCGTGAGGCCCAACGGGATATCGTCCCCATCGAACCGGTCGTCCGGGAAGTGAACGGCGAGATCCGCGTCATCGCCCCCAACGGTGTCGACTATCCTCTGCCGAGACCCGGCGCCCTCCCCTGAGGCCCCCGGCTCCCCACGGCGTCCACGTCACGGAGTCGGCGCCGGGCCGCCCCGGCCGACCCCGGTCCGGTTCGGTGAGCGAAGCGAGGTGCGATGAGGATCGACGGTTCCGGAACGCTGCGCGCCAGTTGCGTGCTGTGCCCCAATCCCGGCCCGATGACACTGGAGGGCACCAACACCTGGATCCTTCGGGAGCCGGGTACGCGCGGGGTCGTGGTCGTCGATCCCGGCCCCCACGACGAACGCCACCTGGAACGTGTGGCACGGACCGTGCAGGAGCAGGGCGCACAGGTCCTGATGACCCTGCTGACCCACCGACACCCCGACCACGCGGAGGGGGCACCGTACTTCTCCGAGTTGACGGGGGCCCCGGTGCACGCCGTGGACCCCGCCGTGCGGGTCGGTGGACGCGGGCTGTCCGACGGAGAGGTCCTGGAGGCCGACGGCCTCCGGGTGCGGGTGATCGCCACCCCGGGGCACACCGACGACTCCGTGTGTCTGATGCTGGAGGCGGACAGCACCATCCTGACCGGCGACACGGTCCTGGGCCGGGGCACGACGGTGATCGACGGCGACGACGGCCTCGCCCCCTACATGGAGTCGCTGTACCGGCTGCGGGACCTCGTGCGCGAGCACGACGTGCGCACGTTGCTGCCCGCCCACGGACCGATCCTGACCTCTCCGGCCGAGACGTTGGACTCCTACATCGACCACCGTGAGTCACGTCTGGCCCAGGTGCTGGACGCGGTGCGGGCGGGCGCCGTCGGTGTCGAGGAGATCGTCGACCGGGTCTATCCCGACGTCGACGAGCGGATCAGGTTCGCCGCGGCCTCCTCGGTGCGGGCCCAGTTGCGCTACCTGTCGGTGCGCGGTGAACTGCCCGAGGGGGTCGAGGGCTGAGGCGGGGCGCGTCCAGGAGCGCGGTCGCATGGGTCGGGGAGACGGTGTGGCCGTGTGCGCGACGCGAGCGCCGTCCCGCCGGCCGGGGGTGTGACGACCACGCCGTTCCCACGGGGACCTCGCCGTGCACGCGGGTGGGCGCGGGAACGGACACCCGGGGCGGACGGTGCTGTGGCCGTCCGCCCCGAGGGGAGGACGGCCACACAGCACTGGTCGAGGCCCCGTCATGGTGTCGACGGCACCGGTGCGGACTAACGGGCGCGGCGGCGCATCCGCTCCACGTCCAGCAGGACCACGGCCTTGGCCTCGATCCGCAGCCAGCCGCGCAGCGCGAACTCGGCGAGGGCCTTGTTGACCGTCTCGCGGGAGGCGCCGACCAGCTGGGCCAGCTCTTCCTGGGTGAGGTCGTGGTGGACGTGCAGTCCGTCCTCGCTCTCCTTGCCGAACTTGTCGGCCAGCTCCAACAGGGCCTTGGCGACACGGCCGGGAACGTCGGTGAAGACGAGGTCGGCCATCACGTCGTTGGTCCGGCGCAGGCGCGCGGCGAGCGCCTTGAGCAGCTGTAGGGACACCTGTGGGCGACTGGACAGGAACGGACGCAGGTCGTCGTGGCCCAGACCCGCGAGCACGGAGTCGGTGACCGCGATGGCGCTCGCGGTGCGCGGGCGCGGGTCGAACAGGGACAGCTCGCCGAACATCTCGCTCGGGCCGAGCACCCCGAGCAGGTTCTCCCGGCCGTCGACGGCGGTGCGGGTCAGCTTGACCTTGCCGCTGAGGATGACGTACAGGCGGTCGCCCTCGTCGCCCTCGCTGAACAGGGTCTGACCGCGACCGAGACGCACCTCACCGACGGAGGAGCGGAGCGCGGCCGTGTCCTCCTCGTCCAGCGCCTCGAAAAGGGGGGCCTTTCGTAGTACCTCGTTGATCTCGTCCACACGTCCTCCTCGAACCTGACCGCCAACAGTGTGACGTATATCTCACCTGGATGTGAAGCCAGGGTGTTACCTCGGCCTGTCCGCCGAGAGACAACGTGCCCACAAGCCGACGCCGGCCCCTGCGATCTTAGTCGTCATCAGTTCTGTACCAGGGCTACCCGCGCCGCGCCAACGGACATTTGGTTACATAATCCCGACTACTGGTCAAAGATCCGATAGCCGGAACCTCCCGGTGCCGCTTGTGGGCATGATCCGTGCCGTCACCGGGGCGCCTACCCTGTGACGATGCCCCGTGACACACCAGAGGCGGCCGCGGAGGAGACCACTCCCACCGGGGAGAGTCGACTCGCGTTGGTCCGCCGCGCCCGCAGGATGTACCGACGGCTCACCGAGCTGTATCCCGACGCCCATTGCGAACTGAACTTCACGACCCCTCTGGAACTGCTGGTGGCGACGATCCTGTCCGCCCAGTGCACGGACAAGAGGGTCAACCAGGTCACCCCCGCGCTCTTCGCCCGTTACCCCGACGCCGAGGCCTACGCCTCGGCCCGGAGGGAGGAGCTGGAGGAGATGATCCGTTCGACCGGCTTCTTCCGGGCCAAGACCAACAGTCTCATCGGACTCGGGCAGGCTCTGTGCGACCGGCACGGTGGAGAGGTTCCGGGAAACCTCTCCGACCTGGTCAAACTACCTGGTGTAGGACGAAAGACCGCAAACGTGCTGCTCGGTAACGCCTTCGATGTGCCCGGCATCACCGTCGACACCCATTTCGGGCGGCTCGTCCGCCGGTTCGGATGGACCGACGAGAAGGACCCCGTCAAGGTCGAGCACGCCGTGGGCGCACTCTTCCCCGCCCGGGACTGGACGATGCTCTCCCACCGGGTGATCTGGCACGGTCGTCGGGTCTGCCACGCCAGGAAGCCCGCGTGCGGCGCCTGTGGGCTGGCCCGGCTGTGCCCCTCCTTCGGCGAGGGCCCCACGGACACCGCCACGGCGACCCGACTGCTGCGGATGCGCTCCTTCTCCTGATCGACCGCCCGGTCCGGGCGCGGAGGGAGGCGGAGGAGGTCGAGGAAGGCGAGGGAGGGGGCGAGCGTCCGTGGACCAGAGTGTCCCGGGCACGTGGTCCGGTACTTTGTACCCTGATCACGTGAGTGTGCCTACAGCGGCTCCGCCGCGGACCCTGCGAACCGGGACGCCTCACCAGGCGGCGGTGTCCCCGCCCATCGGTCCCGTGAAAGGTCCGACCACATGACGACTTCCCCCAGGCGTGCCCCCTTCCATCGCGCCGCGCCCCCGGTGCTCGGAGTCCTCGTGGTTCCGGCCCGGCGCGTACGGCTTTCGCGCACCGTTCGACGGCGCGACGATCTCCAGAACAGGTCCCGTGTATGAACCCGACCCCGCTCTGGCTGTCCGCGCTCGCGGAGAAGGCCATGACGATGACCGTGCCGCCGCCGCTGAGACCGCCCGCGCAGGGCGGACGCGAGTCCGCCGTCCTCATCCTCTTCGGTGAGGGGCCCCAAGGCACCGACCTCCTCCTGATCCAACGCAACCACGGCCTACGCAGACATCCGGGCCAACCCGCCTTCCCCGGCGGTCGGATCGAGCCCTCCGACGCCTCGCCGGAGGACGCCGCGCTGCGTGAGGCCGCCGAGGAGACCGGGTTCGTTCCCGCCGGGGTCGACGTCGTCGGCCGCCTGCCCGAGCTCTATCTGAGCTACAGCGACTTCCGGGTGGCGCCCGTCCTGGCCTGGTGGCGCGAACCCAGCGAGGTGCGCCCCACCGACCTGGAGGAGGTCGCGGCGGTCTCCCGGGTCCCGGTGAGCGACCTGGTCGAGCCGGCCAACCGGGTCGTGGTGCGCTACGGCGACGGTTCCCGGTGGGGGCCGGGCTTTCGGGTGGACGGCATGCTCGTGTGGGGTTTCACCGGTGCGATCATCGACAACCTGCTCAGGCTGGGCGGTTGGGAACTTCCCTGGCGGGACGAGGGTCTCACCGATGTGTTCGAAGCCACCCCACAGGGCCTGCGTCCGGTCGGGTAGCGCTCACTCTTGGAGGGCAATGTGCTCGACGTGATCCTGGTCGTCCTGTTACTGCTGTTCGCGGTGACCGGTTACCGACAGGGCTTCATCGTCGGTGTCTTCAGCTTCGTGGGCTTCATCGGCGGTGGCGTCCTCGCCGCCCTGACCGCCCCCGAGCACATCCAGGGGTGGGTGGACGATCCCGGCAGACAGGCGCTGCTGGCCATCGCGGTGGTGTTCCTCTCCGCCGCGCTGGGACAGTTCCTGTGCTCCTACCTGGGCACCCTCGTGCGCAACCGGGTCACGTGGGACTCGGCTCGGGTGGTGGACGCCATGGGCGGTGCGGTGATCAGCGGGCTGTCGGTGCTGCTGGTGGCCTGGTTCATAGGAAGCACGGTCGCCAACTCGGCGCTTCCGTTCGTCGCGGGTCAGGTGAAGGACTCGCGCATCCTCCAGTCGGTGGACACGCTGATGCCCGAATCCGCGCACAGCGGGTTCTCCGCCTTCCGCAGGGTCGTGGACCAGAGCGCCTTCCCCCAGGTCTTCAGCGGCCTGGGCACCGGCGAGCTGGCCGAGGTGGAGCCACCGGACCCCGACGTGCTCACCACGCCTGAGCTGATCGAGGCCAGCCGCAGCGTGGTCAAGGTGTTGGGCACCGCCCCCTCGTGCCAACGCCGGGTGGAGGGGACCGGGTTCGTCTACGCCGACGGCCGGGTCATGACCAACGCGCACGTGGTCGCCGGGGTCACCGACGACCTGCGCGTGGTCACCCGGGACGGATACCAGTTGGACGCCACCCTGGTGCTGTTCGACGCCCAACAGGATCTGGCCGTGCTCCACGTCCCCGACGTGGACCTGGAGCCGCTGGAGTTCACGCACGAGGCCCCGCAGGGCGCGGACGCGGTGGTGGCGGGCTTCCCCCGTAACAGCGGCTTCACGGCCGTTCCAGCGCGTGTACGGGCCCGACAGACGGCGCAGGGGCCGGACTTCTACCACTCGCAACAGGTGAGCCGAGAGATCTACCAGGTGCGTGCGGTGGTGCGCCCGGGCAACTCCGGCGGCCCCCTGCTGGCGCCCGACGGGACCGTGTACGGGGTGGTGTTCGCCGCCGCCACGAACGAGCCCGAGACGGGTTACGTGCTCACCGTGGACGAGATCGAGCAGAACGCGAAGGCGGGCCTGGAGGCCACCGCGGAGGTCTCCTCCCACAGCTGTGACTGACCGCGCCCGCGGGCACCGGCCTTCCCTGCCGGGGTCCACGGGAACGCCACGGGGCGCCTTCCGGAAGAAGGCGCCCCGTGCGGGCCGGTCGTGGCCGGCCCCTGGTCCCTGGTCGAAGCTAGTTGGAGCTGGGGTCCGGAGAGGACTCCGTCACCAGCGGCCAGCTCATCCGTACCACGGTGCCCCGGTCACTGGGATCGATCTTCACCTCGTCGGCCAGTCCCGTGATGACCGCCAGGCCCAGGCCGGGAGAGAAGCCGGAGATCCCGCCGGGAGGGGTGTCCTCACCGTCCAGGAAGAGTCCGTCGAGCATGGAGGCACTGCTCGCCTCGTCCGTGTCCTCGGCCGGAGCACGGTCGGAGACGACGACCTCGAAGCGCTGCGTGGCACTCCCGTTGGCGTGCAGGATGCGACTCGCGGCGTCGGTGCGGGACTCCGTCACCGGATCGGGCCCGCTGCCGTCGATCAACTGAAGGAGGATCGGCTGCTCCGGGCAGTGCAGTTTGTGCGCCGACACGGCTCGGGAACACGCCTCACCGACCGCCAGTCGGATCTCGTCGATGGCGGAGGCGGCGATACCCGCCCGACGCGCGACGGTCGCGGCCATGAGCCGTGCCGTGCGCACGTGGGCGGGGAGCGCGCTGATCGTGAGCGTGATGGTTGCCATCGCTCGCTCTGTGCTACTTCGCCGAACGCTTGTCGATGGCTTCCTGCACCGAGCCGTGGATGCCGAAGACCTTGGTCAGCCCGGTGATCCGGAAGATCTTCAGGATGCGCTCCTGGGTGCAGACCAGGTCCAGGGTCCCGTCATGGGCCCGGACGCGCTTGAGCCCACCCACAAGCACGCCGAGGCCGGTCGAATCCAGGAACTCCACCTTCTCCATGTTGACCACGAGGTGGAAGTTGCCCTTGTTGACCAGGTCGATCAGCAGCTCACGGAGCCGGGGCGCGGTATAGACATCGATCTCACCCTCAACGACGACGATCTCGGTGTCGCCCTCGGTGTAATGATCAAGCTTCAAGTCCACTAGTCCTCCAGCGCCGAACCGCGAAAAATCGCGAGTGATCTCTGCCGGGCGTTACCCCACCAGCACGCATTCAACCACGCATGTCGAGTGCGTCTTCCTGTGATCCACAGAAAAACCATGACACCGCGCCACTGTTCCCCCCAGATGTCACACTGAAACCGATGTCCCAGTGCCTCACCTTGGTCGGATGGCGCATGCGGGCCTCGCAGGTGTCCAGTGAGGAGGGGTCTCGGATGAGGCGATCGGAACCCGTGCTCCCCGGTGTGTGGCGTGACAATACCCGGTACCCGCAGGTGACCCACATCGAGCACGTGGCCCGTAACGACGGGGTGAGCGGGGAGTGGCCGGGGTGGACCACGTCCCACCTGGTCGAGAGGCTCGCGGACCGGGGGATCACCGAACCGTGGTCCCACCAGGCCGAAGCCGCCGACCTCGCACGCTCGGGCCGTGATGTGATCATAGCCACGGGTACCGCCTCGGGAAAGTCGCTTGCCTTCCTTATGCCCGCCGTGGAGGCGGTTGACGCGGGTGGAACGGTTCTGTATCTGTCCCCCGCCAAGGCGCTCGCCCAGGACCAGCTGCGGTGGATATCGGACCTGGACCTACCGGGCATGAGGGCGGCCGTCTACGACGGCGACACCTCGCCCGAGGAGCGTTCCTGGGTGCGTGAACACGGCAACTACGTGCTGACCAATCCGGACATGCTGCACCACGGCATCCTTCCTCGGCACGGGGCCTGGTCGCGCTTCCTCCGGCGGTTGCGCTACGTGGTGATCGACGAGGCGCACCGCTACCGGGGGGTTTTCGGCTCGCACGTCGCGCAGATCCTGCGGCGGCTGCGGAGGGTGTGCGCCCGCTACGGGTCCGCCCCCGTGTTCGTGTTGGCCTCGGCCACGTCGGGAAGCCCCGCCGAGAGCGCCGGCAGGCTGACCGGGGTGCCGGTCATCGCGGTCAGCGAGGACGGGTCCCCGCGTCCGGGGATGTCCGTGGCGTTGGTGGAGCCGGAGCTGACCGACCTGACCGGAGAGCACGGTGCCCCGGTCCGTCGCACGGCGCCCTCCCAGGCCGCCGAGATGCTCGTCGACCTGGTGCGGGACGGGGTGCGCACACTGGTGTTCGTGCGTTCCCGCCAAGGCGCGGAGGTGATCGCGTTGAGCGCCCAGCGCATGCTGTCCGAACGCGGCGACGACGCGTTGGCCGAGCGTGTGGCCGCCTATCGGGGCGGCTACCTCGCCTCGGAGCGGCGGAGGCTGGAGGAGGGGCTGCGCTCGGGCGAACTCCTGGGACTGGTCAGTACCAACGCCCTGGAACTGGGCGTGGACATCAGCGGGCTGGACGCGGTGCTCATCGCCGGGTGGCCGGGGACGCTGGCGTCGCTGTGGCAGCAGGCGGGGCGCGCGGGCAGACGGGGCAAGGACGCGCTGGCGGTCTTCATCGCCCGGGACGACCCACTGGACACCTACCTGGCGCACCACCCGGAGGCTATTTTCGGTCGGTCCGTGGAGGCCACCGTCCTTGACCCGGAAAACCCTCACATCATGGGTCCGCACCTGTGCGCGGCGGCCCAGGAGCTTCCGATCACCAAGGACGACTTCGACCTCTTCGGCGAGGCGACCGAGGAGCGACTGGAGGAACTCGTCGCTCGTGGACTGTTGCGCAAGCGTCCACGCGGCTGGTTCTGGACGAGCAACGAACGAGCAAGTGACCTGGCCGATATTCGAGGCTCGGGGGGATCGCGGATCCAGATCGTCGACACGGGAAGCGGGCAACTGCTCGGAGAGGTCGACGAACCCGCCGCGCACGGCACCGTGCACCCCGGAGCGGTGTACCTGCACCAGGGGTCGACGTACCTGGTCGACGAACTCGACCTCGACGAGGGCGTCGCCCTGGTCCACCCCGCCGAACCGCCCTACAGCACCTGGGCGCGCGACACCACCGACATCACCGTCCGGTCGGTGCTGCGCGAGCAGGAGTGGCCGAGCGGGGCCACGGTCTACTTCGGTGAGGTCCAGGTGCTCCGCCGGGTGGTGGGTTTCCTCAAACGGGACGTGCGGACCGGCTCGGTGCTGGGGGAGCACCCGCTGGAGCTGCCCGAACGCACCCTGAACACGCGGGCGGTGTGGTGGACGCTACCGGCCGAGGGCGAGGCGAGGCTGCGCGCGCAGGACGTGGGCCTGCTGGGCGCCGCCCACGCCGCGGAGCACGCCGCGATCGGCCTGCTACCGCTGCTGGCGACCTGCGACCGTTGGGACATCGGCGGGGTGTCCACCGCCGTGCACGGTGACACCGGCAGGCTGACGGTGTTCGTCTACGACGGTCACGAGGGTGGCGCGGGCTTCGCCGAACGGGGGTACTCGGCCGCGCGTGAGTGGCTCTCGGCGACCCGTGCGGCGATCGCCGACTGCGAGTGCGAACAGGGCTGCCCGTCGTGCATCCAGTCGCCCAAGTGCGGCACCGGCAACGAACCCCTGAACAAGGCGGGGGCGCTGCGCCTGCTGGACGAGGTGCTGGAGGGTTCGGGGAACTGAACCGCGCCGACCGGCTCCACGAGCGGTGGCGCGGGGTGACCGGGCGCGTGGAGTTTTCCACAGGCTGGGGAAGGGGCTTTCGCGGCGACTTCGGCCGTCCGAACCTGGAAGGGGAGGGCCGGCGTCCCAGTCGGGCCTGGGTGAGTGGTCGCCTGTCCGTTCCCGCGCGATCGTTCCCGCGTGCCGCCGTGTCCGGCGCAGACGGCGGCATGACCACGGCGGAGTACGCCCTGGGCGTCGATCGGGAAAGGACGTCATCGTTTCTGCTGGTCACGGCTCTGGCCCTGATCAGGTGCGCTCAGGTCTGGTCGGGTGACCGCGCGGGCCGGTAGACTCGCCAGCGGGAAATGCATTGGGTAATGCATGCGGAAGGCCCCCGGTTCACCGGGGGCCTTCTCGCGTCTTGGCCTACTCTCCTACGGTGCGCACCGTGTCCAGAAGCGCGCCCCACTCAGACGCGTCGAACTCCAGGTAGCCGGCACCCCGGTGCTGGGTGTCACGGACGGCCGCGCCGCCGGGCAGATTGCCGACCTCCACACAGTTCTGGTCGCGGGCGCCGGAGTAGGACGACTTGCGCCAGGCGGTCGGGGTGGTGTGGGAAATGCTCATGGGTGGTCGCCTTCTACGTCGGGTCGATCAGGGATCGGATCAGAGCCCGGGAGTCTTCACCTGACAGTGCGGTCGCGGTGATGTGCCGCCACAGGCTTTCGTACTGCTCCAGGTGGCTGGGCTTCTCCAGGAACAGTTCATCAGACCACGTCGACACGTACACCGTGCCCGGATCGGGCTCGGGAAAGTCCATGATGACGAACGGGGCGGTCAGCGCGGCATGTGGGCCGACGCTGTCCGGTATCACCTGGATACCCAGTCGCGGCCCCTGCACCTCCAAGAGGTGAGAGAGCTGTCCGGGCGGGCTCTTGCGGAGCGCGGCCTCATCGATCACCGCCCAGTACAGCGGGGCGTCCGGGCCGGTGAGTACCTGTTTGCGGATCATGCGGGCCTGGACACGGCGGTCGACTTCGTCCTCGTCGGTGATGCCGCCGGAGCGGATGACGGCCTGGGCATATTCCTCGGTTTGGAGTAGCCCGGGGATCGCGAGCGCCTCGAAGGTGCGGATGCTGCGGGTTTCGGCTTCAAGGCCAACAAACGTTCCGGCCCCCCATACGTCGGAGTAGGACACCCACCATCCTCGCTGTCGTGCCTGCCGGACGAGGGTGAGAGCGGCCTCCCGCTGCTCGGGGTCGGTGACGTCGTAGATGTCGAGCAAATCCTCGATGTCGCGCCGGTTTGGGCGCTTCCACTGGTTCTGCTCGATGTGGGTCAGCTTGCCGCGTGACCATCCGAGCGTGTCGGTGACGTGTTGGGCAGTGAATCCCTTTGCCTCGCGCAGTTCGCGGAGAAGGTTCGACAGGCGCCGGCGGCGCACGGTCGGTGATCCGGACACGTCGGGGCTCCTTCGAGGTCGACTGTGTCCTGATCCTATTCCGATCTTCGCACTATGGGACATTTCTCCGTCCGCCAATCTCATAGTCGTGCGCCAGGTGTAGCTGGAAGCATCCAATGTAGACGTTGGTATTGCAATTTCAGCGACCAATGGAGATCATGGCGGTACCCAATGCATACGCCGGGCCTCCCACCCGGCACCCTGTGTGAAGGAGGCGCTTCGTGCGCTACCTGCTTCTGACCTTGTCCGCGCTGCGCCTTTCGGCCCGCGCTCTCGTCCACCACACCCGCGTGGCCATGCGGCGACGCTCGCGGCGTGTGCGCCGCTACGCCCAGAACATGCGCCCCGCCCGCCCCAACGTGATCACCGGGCCTATCCCGCTCATCACCGCTCTGACCGCGTCGGGGGCACACACCCCGTTCCTGCCGTGGGGCGCCCGTCGCGCCGACCGGTCCTGGTCCGGTGGCGTGGCGCTGGTGGAGCTGGCGCTGCCCCGTCTGGCGGTGGCCGGATGATTCCCGCCCCGCGCCCGGTGATCCCGCCCCCGTGCGGGGAAAGCGCCCTCGACACATGCGCCCGACGCCGGGTGTGTGTGGAGGAGGCCGGGCATGAGGGCGCGCACGTGGACGTGACCGGCTACCGGTGGGAGGAGCCCCAAGCCGTGCTGGCCCGGCTCCACCAGGCCTGGGGAAGCACCCACCGCATCGCCTGGACCGGTACCTACTGGGTGGCCACCGCCCACGACCGGCGTGCTCGTTGGCGCTCCCACGTGGAGCCCACCCCCGCCCAGCTGGAGGCCGACCTTCGCCGCCACACCGGACACCCACCGGTCCCGCACCCCAGGAAGGGGACCCCGTGGTGACCACACGACGCAGGCCACGGCCGGGTGCCACGTCGTCCGACCGACCGCTCACCCCCGCCGAACAGGAAGCGGTGGAACGCCAGGGCACCTACCTGGCCTGGGTCCGCACCACCCACCCCGACACCGGACCGGGACTGTTCACCGACGGTGTGTGCGGCGGCTCCCCACTCACCGGCAAGGACGAACAAACGACGCCCCGCCCCAAGGGGTCTCAGGACACGGCCATCTGAACCCTCTGACACCGCCGGTGCGGTGCGGGCGAAGACCCCGCCCGCACCGCGCCGGGACGCGGGCGTCCGTGCTCCCGCCCCCGAGGGAAAGGAGGCCGCGCCCGCGTCTCCACCCGCCCCGCACACCTCCGGCCGTCTCCGGCCGCCTGTGCCCCTTGAGCCCCTGGACGGCCTGACGGGCCTTCCCGCCCCCAGACGGCGCCACCGCACCAAGGGACCCGACCGTGCCCCCGCCCACCCTCACCCAGACCCACCGATGAACACCACACCCACCACACCCACCACACCCACCGGTTCCGCCGGTTCCGCCAACCCCGCCGGTTCCACCCCACCGGACGCGAAGACACCCACCCGCGTCTCGCTGTGCGGGCACTGCGGACGCCCCCACCACACCGCACCCCCCGCCCTCCGCTGCGCCTGCATCCCGGCCGAGGTGTGGAACGAACCAGAAGCGGCCCGCGCGATACGCACCCTGGACCTGGGCGCGCTGATCCGCCTTGTGCGCGCCCACCCCCGGACCCGGCACCTGCCCCAGACCGCCCTGGCCGCCTGACCGGCCTGTCCCAGGCCACCGTCTCCCGCCTGGAGAGCGGCGCCCACGCCAACGTGGGCGTACACCGCTGCCGCCAGGCCCTCACCGGCCTGGGCGCACCCCGGCCCGAAGACGACACCCCACCCCCAGCCCCGGCCCCGCCCCCGCAGGTGCCCGCGGGCGTACCGTGCGTGGTCATCACCAGCCCGGTCCCCCTCCACGTACGCGTACTGGACTCCCCCCACGGCGAGGCGGCTCCCCGCTCCCTCGGGCAAGGCGAGGTCACCTTTCTGTCCCACACCGGCGGCCCCCGCCTGCTCCTTGACCAAGGCACCACCTGGGGCATGACCAGCACCCCCGACGGAACCACCGCCTGGTTCACCTTGGCCACCACCGCACACACCAACCCCCAAGGACCAGACGACACCACACCACCCGCCCAGCACACCGACACATAGACCCGGCGGCGCGGGGGTGACCGGGCGCGCGGAGTTGTCCACAGGCTGGGGAAGGGGCTTTCGCGGCGGCTTCGGCCGTCCGAACCTGGAAGAGGAGGACCGGCGTTCCCGTCGGCCCCGACCAGGGAGGTTGCCATGTCCGTTCTCACGCGTCCGTTCCCGCGCACCGCCGCGTCCGGCGCAGACGCCGGCATGACCACGGCGGAATACGCTCTGTGCACCGTCACAGCGGTCGCGTTCGCCGGAGTCCTGTACGCCGTCGTCACCAGCGGCGGGGTCAGGGAGGCACTCACCAACCTCGTGGTCAATGCGCTCAGCACGGGCTTGTGACCGAGGCTCGGTGACGGCGGAGGCGGCGATGACGCTGCCCTCCCTGCTGCTCGTGCTGGGCGTGGCACTCGGGGCGGTGGAGGCGGCCTCCGCTCGACTCGCCTGCGCAGACGCCGCGCGTGTGGGCGCCCGAGCTTTGGCTCGGGGGGAGTCCCATGGTCAGGCACGCGCCCTGGCCCTGTCCGCGGCGCCCGCCGAAGCCCACGTCGACCTGGCCGAGGACGGGGACATGGTCCGCGTCACCGTACGGACCGAACTCCGACTCGCCCTCACCCTTCCCGTGGAGGTGGAAGGCGGCGCCGCCGTCCCACGCGAACCGGGGAGCTGATGCCCGTGCGCTCCGACTCCGGTTCGGCCACCGTCTGGTGGACGGCCCTGAGCGCCCTGCTGTGGTTCGTGACCCTCGCCGTCGTGGCGACGGCCACGGCACGGCTCGACAGGGACCGCGCCACCACCGCCGCCGACCTCACCGCGCTCACGGCCGCCGCCGACGCCGTGCACGGTACCGAGCGGGCCTGTGCGAAGGCCCGTGCCACCGCCGAGGCCAACCGGGCCTCCCTCACCTCCTGCGTCCTCACCGGACCCTTCGCGGAGGTGGTGGTCTCGGTCCCCTCGTCCCTCATCGATCGGCGGGTCATGGCGCGCGCCCGCGCCGGACCCGCCGCCGTCTCCCACGAGGAAGTGTGATGAGCCCCGTACCCGCCCCCCTGCTGATGTGCGCCCTCATGCTGTGTTCTCCGAGCCAGTCCGGGGACGCGCCCTCTCCCGGCCCCACGACCGCCGCGTCCGCACCGCACACCGCCTCCCCCGAGGCCCCCGGGGCGTATACCGCCCCGGCCGCGAGCACCTTCGCCTTCCCATCGCCCGCGCCGCCTCCCGAGGCGGTCCATCGAGCGGCGCTCGCTCCCCCGACGGCCACGCCGATACCCGTCCACGTACGGCCGATGTCGCGGCACACGGTCGCCTCCCCCGACCCGGTCGATACCGTTTCCCGGATCATCGGACATGTCTCCTGCGGCATCCTCGTGCTGCTGTGCGCCGTGCTGCCCGCCCTGCGGTTGACCGTCGGCTGGCCGCGTTTTCCCGCTCCGTACGTGGGCCGGCGGCGCCAGGGGAGAGGCCGCCCCCACTGACACCGGAGGGCTCCTTCATGGCCGGGGCGGGCCGGTGGGTGGTACCACCGTGGTGAGGGGCGGCACCGCCTTTTTCGTCGCGGTCCTCGGCGCCGCGTCCGTTGCACCGCTTCCCGCCGACGCGTTCGTCGACGCCGACGATCCGGCGGGTCTCGGCGTCGCCGCACCCCTGCCGCATGAGCCGCAGGTACGCCGCTCGTTCAGCGATGAGCCTCCCTGGGACCGGTGATGTTCGGTCCTCGCGGACCTGGAAGCGCGTCGCACTCCTTGAACCGGGACGTCGCGACCACCACCGGAACCCGAGGCCGCCCCGACCGTGTCGAGGAGTCAGCCGCCCAGGGCCCGGGAGAGGAGTTCGGCGGCCATCGGGACGATCCCGAGGAGTACGAACGCGGGCAGGAAGCACAGGCCCAGCGGAGCCACGACCAGCACGCCCAACCGTTCGACCCGGGCCGTGCTCCGCGCCCGCAGGGCCCTGCGCAGATCCGCCGCGTGTCGGTCCAGGAGTTCGGCGACCGGTGCCCCCGTGTCCGCGGCCCGTGTCAGGTCCCGTCCCACCGAGGCCAACGGTTCGGGAAGCGCGGGACGCCGCCACGCCTCGGCCGGTTCCGCGCCCAGCCGCAACTGTTCGGCCACCGCCGACAGCTCCTCGCCCAGTCCGCCCCGTGCCGCGCGGGAGACCGCTGTGAGGCAGGCGGGGACCGTCGCCCCGGCGCGGACGCCCGCAGCGATCAGTCCGATGACCACGGGCAGGTCCGAGGTCACCGGCAGTCGCTTCGGGCGGGCGGCGGCCCTCCGGGCACGTATCCACAGGGCCGCCCCGGCGCCGGCCGTGAGGAGGCATCCGAGCACGCCGAACGTCATCGTGGCCGTCACGAGTACGACCGCCCCCGCCAGGAGCGGTCCCCATCGCCGGAGCGGCGATCCCTTCCGGGGAGGCGAGGGGGAGGGCGGACGCAACCGATGCGCCGGCCCCGCACCCGACAGCGTCCACGCGCCGGCCGCCGCGCACACCGCCGCGACCATCAGGAACATCCGTGATCCCTTCCTCTACGTCGGGTGAAGGCGTTCAGACGGCGGCGGTCGCCGAGCGCACCATGCGCAGGGTCCACCAGACTCCGAGAGCGTCCAGGGCCACCCCGAGCACCAGGCACGTCAGGCCCAGGGGTGTGGTGAACAGGAAGGCCAACGGCGACCCTCCCAAGGCGAGGGACATCGCCGTACCGACCAGCGGCAGCCCGGTGAGCACGAACGCGGTGGCGCGCGGCCCGCTGGTGCGGGCGATGGCCTCGGACCGTTGGTCCTCCCGCTCGGTGAGATCGCGCGCCAACGTGTCCACCACCTCGGCCAGGCCCGCCCCGGTGTCCGCCGCCACCTCCCAGCACACCGCCAGGTAGGCCAGGGCCCACAGGTCGGGATCGCGGCCGGCCGCAAGACGTAGCGACTCCGCGTCGGCCGCCACCGGACCCACCAGAGGCCCCGCCTCGGCGGCGGCCACGCGGAGGGCCTCCTGGGGCGGCTGTCCGGCCCGCAACTCCGCGGCCAGCACCCGGCACAGCATCACCACCGCGCGGCGTCGGTCCGCGCTCCCCCCGGCGCGGACCGACGGCACCCGCCACCCGGTGCGCCGGATCGTCGGCGCCCGGGGGCGGCCCAGTACACGTCCCAGGCGGTCGCGGGCGGCGTCGGGGAACAGGGACAGCAGCACCAGGGCCGCCGCACAGGCCACCAGGGCGCTCAGCACCGTCGCCACCCCCCGCCCAACCGGGCCGCCACCTCCTCCGCCCCGGGGTGCTCCCGGCAGGTGCCGTCGGGGTCGAAGGACACCGCGGGCACCGACCGCACCCACCCCGACCCGTCACGACGCAGCACCCGGAGTTCGGCGAGCCTGCGCCCCTCGGAACCCCGGACCAGGTGCACGATCATGACCCCTGTGGCGGCCAGGCGACTGTGCACGGCGGCCCGGTCCAATCCCGCCGCGCAACCCAGTGCCTCGATCCTGGCGGGCACGTCGCCCGCGCTGTTGGCGTGCAGGGTCCCCGCCCCGCCCTCGTGCCCGGTGTTCAGGGCCTCCAGGAGGGACACGATCTCCGGACCACGGGCCTCACCCACCACCAGTCTGTCCGGGCGCATCCGCAACGCCTGACGGACCAGGGTCCGCAGGCAGACCTCACCGCTGCCCTCGATGTTGGCCGGACGGGTCTGGAGCCGGACCACGTGCGGGTGCTCGGGACGCAGTTCGGGGGAGTCCTCGGCCAGGACGATCCGCTCCCGCGGGTCCACCAGGGACAGCAGACAGGACAACAGGGTGGTCTTCCCGGTGCCCGTGCCGCCCGTGACCAGAAAGGGCGCGCGCCCGGTGACCAGCGCCCCGAGCAGGGCCGCTCCACGTGGGGTCACCATGCCACGGTCGGTCAACCCCTCCAGGGTGAACGTCCTTTGGGGCGGCAGGCGCAGGGACACACAGGTACCGGAGGGCGCCACCGGTGGCAGGACCGCGTGCAGCCGGGCTCCCCCGGGAAGGCGGGCGTCCACGTAGGGCACGGCCGCGTCCAGACGCCGCCCCGCCTGGGCCGCCAACCGCTGCGCCAGCCGGCGCACCGCCTCCTCCGACGCGAACCGCACCTCGGTCCGGCGCAGTCCCCCGCCGTCGTCCACCCACACCTCGTCGGGGCCGTTGACGAGGACGTCGGTGACCTCGCCGACCATGAGTTCCTCCAACGGTCCGGCTCCCGACAGTTCGGCGGCCAGACGGCGGGTCATGGACAGGACCTCGGTGTCGCCGAGCAGTCCCCCCTCCGCGCGCAGCGCCGCGGCGACGTTGGACGGGCTCACCGGTGCCCCGGAGGCCACCAGGCGGTTGCGCACGGCCTCCACCAGGGCGCTCACCGTTCCCGTCCCGGTGCGCCGAGTCCGGCCACCAGCCGGTCGCAGAAGCGGGCCAGGGGTGAGCGGGGATGGCGGGCGGGCACGTCACCGGCGTCGAGCAGCCGCGCGAGGCCCGGTTCGGGCGGCAGGTCGGCGCCCAGCACCGCCTTCAGCGAGTGCGCCACCACGTCCGCGCTGAGTTCGCCGCGGGCGCCGCGCACCACCACCCGCACGGCCCGTGCCTCCTCCCGTAGTCGGGAGAGCACCCGGGAGGCGGCCGCCACCGAGGGCACGTCCGCCGGGACGACGAGCAGTACCAACTCGGAGCGGTTGAGGAACACGACGGTGGCCGGGTCGAACGAGCGCGGCAGGTCGGCCACCACCAGATCGGCGCCGCTTCGGGCCGAGGACAGGACCGCGCGCACCGTCCCGACCGTCAACGGTCCCGAGGGTTCGTGTCCACGGGTCCACGTCAGTACCGAGATCCCCGGGGTGCCGGGCAGGCCGGGACGCAGGTCCCGCCAGGGCACGTGGCCGCTGCGGCGCAGCAGGTCGTTCCATCCGGTCCGGCCGGTCCGGCCATACGGACCGGGGTGGGGCTCCTGGTCGCACCCGAGGTAGAGGTCGGAGCCGCATCCCAGTGGGTCGGCGTCCAACAGGGCGGTGGAACGTCCCGCGCGTTCGCCGGCGAGGGCGAGGGCGACCGCCAGCAGGCTGGCCCCGGCGCCCCCACGGCCTCCGAGCACGGACACCAGGGGTGCGGGCGCCCGGTCCGGGGTCGAGGCTCGCGTGAACAGCTCCACCAGCGCCGTCTCGTCCCGGGGCAACAGGAGGAGGCGTTCTCCGTCCGGCCCGGCCGAAGGATCTCCCCGATGACCGGACGGCCCCGCCTTCGGCGTGGACGGGGGCTCCGCGCCGTCGTGGGGCGCTCCGGGCGGGTCCTGTGCGCGTCGCACCACGACCACGTGGCGGGCCGGCGGCGGGTCGGCGTCGCGCAGGACCGAGCGCAGGTCGGCACCGACCACGACGAGGGGGGCGTGCGGCCACAGGCTCAGCGCCCGGTCGGGCGTGCGGGAGACGGTGACCTCGGTGGAGGCCGCGGTGGCCAGTCTGAGGAGGTCGTCGAGAAGCAGGGGGTCGGCGGTCACGAGCAGGGGACGTTGCCGGATGTCCACGGGATCCTCCGGGGCGAGGGGCTTTCCTCGACCTTCGCCGACCCCGCGGCGTGGGAGAAGCCCCTCGCGGAGGCTGTGGAAAACCCGAGGGTCCGACCACGATCGTCCTCAGGCGACGGCTCACCCGGCGGGTGGGGATGCGCACTCGGGGGCGGGCACGCATCCCCGCCCGACAGGCGAGGGGAGCGGACGTGGGGACCCGCCTTCAGGGGGAGGGACGGGGCGCCACGTGGACACCGGTCCCGGGGGGACGAACCGGCTCCGCTCTCGGGGCAGGGGTCCGCGCAAAGACATGCTCTGGCGACCGCCGAAGGTCCGGATTCACCGCCGTTCCCTGAAGGGGCGCGTCCACCCGAACGCGAAATGGCCACACCGAGTGGGATGGTGTTGACCACCCCTCCGAAGAACGACGGGGCAAACGTTACCACGAGGCCATGCTTATTGCTTTGGGAATCCAAGGGAAAAACTTGGACCAAGCCCCTTTTCATAGCCGGCTGGAAGACATAGAAAGAAAGCAGTCGGTGGCTGAGAACCACCCCGACGCGTCAGCCGGGAACCCACGCGCCACTTGGCCCCGTGAGGCCCGTCTAGGCCGGACAGACCAAGGGAATGCCTGGTCAGACCATTGGTAAGGACGCCTGATAACCCGGTGGAACGCGCCGGAGACGACGCCCCGCAAGATAAGTCGGGGCGTCGTCGGACTTGTGTGCACGGGGGCTCTGCGCGATCCGCGGTATTCACGAACCAGAGGGTGTGACCAAAACGATATCTTTCTGTCTTCGCCGGAGGGCAGAAAGATTAGACTTCAACCTTTCGGTGGAGCACAGTTGTCTTGTCGCAACCTTTTCGGGCGCACCCTAGCCGCGCTTGAGGGCTTCACAGGTGGCCAAGGAGTCCTGTGCCCCGGCGTGGACCGCACGGCAGCAGTACACCACCCATCCGGCCACACCCTCGGGCGTGCCGCCCATGTAACCGCGCAGCGCCGGCGCGTACTCCTCCCGCAGGGTCTGGTGCCCCAGCTCCGACGGCACCAAGGACTTGGGGTCCAACCCCCGCTCCACGAGGGTCAGCCGCTCGGCCGCGCGCGCCACCAGACCGTCGCCCCATCCGAACGGTCGAACGGCCATCAGTTCGCCGTGCACCAGGGCCGAGGTCACCAGGGCCGGAACGGACGTGCGCGCGCCCAGAAGCGCGTACAGGCCCTCCATCCGGGCCAGGGCCACCTCCGGGGCCGGCGCGGGACCCAGCTCCAACGGGTCCTCGACCCGCTCCCCGGCCATGCGCGGACGCCCCAGGGCCTCGTCGGACACCGCGTCCGCCGCGGCGAGCGTGTGCAGACGGGCCAGTACCTGCCGGGGCGCCTTCGGCCAGGTGTCCACCAGGCTCCCCAGTTCCCCCGAGACCCGCAACGCGCCCTTGATGCGCGTGTCGTACACGTGCCCCTCGCGGATCTCGTCCATCGCGACCTCGGCGCCCTCCAGGGCCGCCGACGCGCACGCGCCGCGCAACGAGGACTCCATGGACACGTCGCTGCTGCGGCGCCGCAACACGCGGTGCCCCAACAGTCGGTCGACCAGGGTCCGTGTCTCGGCGATCGCGTCGGCCACACCGGGGAGTTCGGCGATCCGGGCCAACGGATCGGGTGCGGAGGCAGAAGTCGATTGGCTCACGGAAACCAACACTACGCGCCGGTAACGCCGATGGGTCCCACCAGCACCCGGGGACCGCTCGTCGTCGCCGGGCGACCGTTCACCGACCGTTCGTCGCGAGCGGGGACATCCCCGCCGCTGCGTGGGGGTTCCGCTGTTCACGTGCGAACACGCCTCATGATTAATTGGGTGTGAACCAGCCTACGTAAGGAGAGTCACAGTGGCCGACAGCACTCCCCCGAGCCAGGAGACACTGTCCAACCTTCTCCACGAGACGCGCAGCTTCCCTCCGCCGGAGGATCTCGCCGCCCACGCCAACGTCAAGGCCGACGCCTACGCCGAGGCCGAGGCGGACCGGCTCGCGTTCTGGGAGGAGAAGGCCCGCGAACTCCAGTGGGAGCGGACCTGGGACACCGTGCTGGAGTGGGACCCTCCCTACGCCAAATGGTTCGTCGGAGGCAAGATCAACGCCTCCGTCAACTGTGTGGACAGGCACGTGGCCAACGGCCTGGGCGAGCGCGTCGCCTACCACTGGGAGGGCGAGCCCGGTGACAGTCGGACCATCACCTACGCCGAACTCAAGGACATGGTCTGCCAGGCCGCCAACGCCCTGACCGAACTCGGCGTGGGCAAGGGCGACCGGGTCGCCATCTACATGCCGATGATCCCCGAGACGGTCGTGGCCATGCTCGCGTGCGCCCGTATCGGCGCCGTGCACATGGTCGTCTTCGGCGGCTTCTCCGTGGACGCCCTCGGCCAGCGCCTCGACGACAGTCAGGCCAAGCTCGTCGTCACGGCCGACGGAGGCTACCGCAGGGGCAAGCCCAGCGCCCTCAAGTCCACGGTGGACGCGGCGGTCGCCGACCGTCCCGCGGTCGAGAACGTCCTCGTCGTCCGCCGCACCGGGCAGGACGTGGAGTGGACCGACCGCGACGTGTGGTGGCACGAGGCCGTGGAGTCCCAGAGCACCGAGCACACCCCGCAGGCGCACGACGCCGAGGACCCGCTGTACATCATGTACACCAGCGGCACCACGGCCAGGCCGAAGGGCATCCTGCACACCACGGGCGGTTACCTCACCCAGGTCGCCTACACCCACTGGGCGGTCTTCGACCTCAAGCCCGAGACCGACGTCTACTGGTGCGCGGCCGACATCGGCTGGGTGACCGGCCACTCCTACATCGTCTACGGCCCGCTCGCCAACGCGGCCACCACGGTCCTGTACGAGGGCACCCCGGACACCCCGCACAAGGGACGCTTCTGGGAGATCATCGAGAAGTACAAGGTCACCATCGCCTACATGGCCCCCACGGCGATCCGCACCTTCATGAAGTGGGGAGAGGACATCCCCGCCAAGTTCGACCTGTCCAGCCTGCGCGTCATCGGCTCGGTGGGCGAGCCCATCAACCCCGAGGCCTACGTCTGGTACCGCAAGAACATCGGCGGTGACCGCACCCCGGTCGTGGACACGTGGTGGCAGACCGAGACCGGCGCCATCATGGTCAGCCCGCTGCCCGGTGTCACCGAGGGCAAGCCGGGTGCCGCCATGCGCGCCGTTCCGGGCGTCGTCGCCGACGTCGTGGACGAGTCGGGCGAGTCCGTTCCCCACGGCGGAGGCGGCTTCCTCGTCATCCGAGAGCCCTGGCCCTCCATGCTCCGCGGCATCTGGGGCGACCCCGAGCGCTACAAGGAGACCTACTGGTCCCGCTTCGAGGGCCTGTACTTCGCCGGTGACGGCGCGAAGAAGGACAAGGACGGCGACCTGTGGCTGTTGGGCCGGGTGGACGACGTCATGCTCGTCTCCGGCCACAACATCTCCACCACCGAGGTCGAGTCCGCGCTGGTCTCCCACCCGCGCGTGGCCGAGGCCGCGGTCGTCGGAGCCACCGACAAGGTCACGGGACAGGCCATCGTCGGCTTCGTCATCCTGCGCGGCGGTGGGGAGGAGGTCCCCGAGGACCTGGTCCGGGAGCTGCGCGACCATGTCGGGGCCTCGCTCGGCCCGATCGCCAAGCCCGCCCGGCTCCTGGCCGTCCCCGAACTGCCCAAGACCCGTTCGGGCAAGATCATGCGGCGCCTGCTGCGCGACATCGCCGAGAACCGGGCCGTCGGCGACACCTCCACGCTGACCGACTCCTCGATCATGGAGGTCATCGCCAAGCAGTTGCCCTCCGTCAAGAAGGAGGACTGAGCGGCCGGATCGGTCGTCGCGCGGAGAAACCCTCCTCGGCCCGCCCCACGGCGACCTTTGTCCGCCCCTGTGGCGAAACGTGAGGCGTCCTTGCGCGTGCCGTGCAGGACACCAGAGACGGGGTATGTGCGAGGATGCGGAGGATCATCCGTGCGTTCGGACCGACAGAAGGGAACCGCCACGATGGCGCATCAGCCGGGTACCGGTGCACCTGGCGCCGCCAAGGACGCCGACCGCTCCATCAGTGAACTGGTCTCAGACGCCACCGGCAACCTCTCCCGGCTGGTGAGCCTGGAGCTCAAGCTGGCCAAGATGGAGGCCAAGGCCGACGCGGTCAAGGTCGGCAAGGGTATCGCCGGTTTCGCGATCGTGGCGGTCCTCGCCCACATCTTCGTCATCCTCCTCTCGGTGACCGTCGCCTTCCTCCTGTACGAGGTGTTCGGCCTCCCGGGCTGGGCCTCCTTCGGCATCGTCACGCTCGCCTACCTGCTGCTCGCCGTCGTCTTCGCGGTGTACGCCATCGTCGTCCTTCGCAAGCGCGAGGGTCTGCGGCGTACCACGCTGACGGCCTCCCGCATCCCGGGCATCCTGCGTGGAGACATCCGCCCGCCGAAGGGCGACGTCGCCACCACCGACTCCGCCGAGACGTCCGCTCCCGTGGCCCGCTAGCCCCGCGCCGTGTTGGACGACTCCTGCGCCTACGTCGACGGGCCCTGGACCCACAGGACCGTCGGCGCGGCGGGAGCGCGGTTCCACGTCGCCGAAGCGGGTGAGGGGCCGTTGGTGCTCCTCCTGCACGGGTTCCCCCAGTTCTGGTGGGCCTGGAGGTCCCAGCTGACCGCGCTCTCCGAGGCCGGATATCGCGCCGCGGCCGTGGACCTGCGCGGTTACGGCGCCAGTGACAAGCCTCCGCGTGGATACGACCTCGTCACCCTCGCCCAGGACGCCGCGGGGCTGGTCGGGGCGCTCGGTTCACGGGACGCGGTGGTGGTGGGGCACGGGGTGGGCGGCCTCATCGGCTGGACCATGGCCGTCTACCACCCGGAGGCCGTGCGCGCTCTGGCCGTGGTGTCGTCGCCGCACCCGCGTCACGCCGTGCGGGTCCTGGCCTCCGGTGGCCCCGGTGTCCGCCACATGCTCAAGGCCCAGGTGCCGATCCTCCCCGAACACCGGCTCCTGACGGACGGAGGCGTGCGTCTGGGGGAACTGCTGCGGGAGTGGTCGGCGCCGGGATGGCCGGACGCCGAGGCGGAGGAACGCTACCGGAGGGCCTTCGCCATTCCGAAGGTCTCCCACTGCTCCTTGGAGTACCATCGCTGGATCTTCCGGTCACGGTGGCGTTCGGACGGCCTGCGCCACAACTCCAGGATGCGCGCGCCCGTGCGTGTGCCCGTCCTCCAGGTGCACGGGGCCCTGGACCCGGTCTGTCCCCCCGAGGTGGCGGGTGCCGCGCGACGGATGGTCACGGGGCCCTACCGTTGGAGGCAGGTTCCGGGGGCGGGGCACTTCCCGCACGAGGAACGCCCCGAAGAGGTCTCGCGCGCGCTCGTGGAGTGGCTGGCGCGGGTCTCGCCGGAAAGGCCGATGACGCTCTCAGGGGCGGAGGGAAACGGTGGTGAGGCGCTGATGACGGCGGAATCCGTGGGCGGCCGGCGAAGCCCGGGAGGCCCGACGGGCGACCGGGACCGCAACGTCACCGGGCAGGCCCAGAACCAGCGTCCCCGTGACCGTTACGGGCGGCCGATGCCGCACGGGAGCAAGGGCGAGGTCGAACGGGTCCCGGACGACGCGGTGTTCTCCGCGGAGGAAGGACTCCACGAGGCCCAGAGGCTGCTCGACGCGGGGTACGCTTTCACCGCCCACGAAGTCCTCGAAGCCGTGTGGAAGTCGGCGCCCGACCCCGAACGGGAACTGTGGCGCGGTCTGGCCCAGACGGCCGTGGGCCTCACCCACGCGCAGCGCGGCAACATGATCGGTGCCGCGCGTCTTCTCAGGAGGGGCGCGGAGCGTGTGGAGCCGTTCGGACCGGACGCTCCCCATGGTGTGGACGTGGCCGGTGTCGCGGCCTTCGCCCGTGCCCTGGCCGACGAGCTGGAGGCGGGGCGCGCCCGGCCGGGAGAGGGCATCGACCCTTCGGGGATGCGACTGCTCGGCCGCTAGCCCGGACGTCGGGACGCGGTACCGCTCGGTGGTCTCGCGGCTCGTGCCCCTTCTCCCCTGAGGGCGGCGTTGGGTACGGACGGAGGTCGGGGAGGTTCGAACCGTCTGTGGACGGTGGATCCCGTGTCGGACGGTCGCTCCCTCCTCGTTCGGTCCGCGGTCGCCGGACCCGCGATGCGCGTTCCCGATTCATGCCCTTATGTGAGCTTTAGCGTTAACATCGTGTTGTGGCATTATGCGATGTTATGCAAGAACTATTCTACTGATAAAGGCATTCATCCTCTTTTTGAGATCACCGGAAGATCACATCTTCGGATTGCCTTGAAGAAATCCCGGACCGGATCTCATATTCGTGCTGTGTCGTGCGTAGAATCCCCGGATCACCGCCCGTGAGCACAAGGCACGGGCAGTACGCACCACAACCCGAGGTGGCACCGCTTCGACCCCGCCAAGCGTGCCGTCGGGCCGGCTCAGGCTCCTTCCGGACGGCGGTACGTCCACGGCCGCGGGTGGGACCGGCGCCCCTACGGCGAACCGCTCCACGCGTTTTCCGGTGGATGGGGCCGAAAAGGTCGTGCCCTTCTCAAGGAGGACGGATTTGTCTGGGCTCAACCTCGCCGCTGGAAGCGGCATGGCCCTATCACTGGCGGGTACAGATTTCACCCTTGTCATCATCGTCATGGTGGTGGCGCTTCTGGCGCTCGCGGTCGCGGGAATGCTGGTACGTGAGGTCCTCGCCGCGGGACAGGGCACGGAGCGAATGCGCAACATCGCCGTCGCGGTGCAGGAGGGGGCGGCGGCCTACCTGAAACGGCAGTTCCGCACCCTCGCGGTGTTCATCGTCGTCATCCCCCTCCTGCTGCTTCTGCTCCCAGCCGACTCCTGGGGCATCGCCATCGGGCGCTCGGTCTTCTTCGCCCTCGGCGCCGTGCTGTCGGCGGCGACCGGCTTCATCGGCATGTGGCTGGCCGTGCGCGGTAACGTCCGGGTCGCCGCGGCGGCCCGGGGCGGCGACGACGCCTCCAACCACACCGCCATGCGCATCGCCTTCCGCACCGGTGGCGTCGCGGGCATGATCACCGTCGGCCTCGGTCTGTTCGGAGCCGCCGTCGTCGTGCTCCTCTACCGGGGCGACGCGCCCATCGTCCTGGAGGGCTTCGGCTTCGGCGCGGCCCTCCTCGCCATGTTCATGCGTGTGGGCGGCGGCATCTTCACCAAGGCCGCCGACGTCGGAGCCGACCTCGTCGGCAAGGTTGAGCAGGGCATCCCCGAGGACGACCCTCGCAACGCCGCCACCATCGCCGACAACGTGGGCGACAACGTGGGCGACTGCGCCGGTATGGCCGCCGACCTCTTCGAGTCCTACGCGGTCGTACTCGTGGCCTCGCTGATCCTGGGACGGGTCGCCTTCGGCACCGAAGGACTGGTGTTCCCGCTCCTGGTCCCCATGATCGGCGTGATCACCGCCATCATCGGCATCTTCCTGGTCGCTCCCCGCGCTCGGGACAAGTCGGCGATGTCGGCCATCAACCGCGGCTTCTTCCTCTCCGCGGCCATCTCCGCGGTGCTCGTCGTCGGCACCGCCCTGTGGTACCTGCCCTCCAGCTTCCAGGAGCTGTCCGGCGTCAGCCCGCAGGTCCTGGCCGAGATCGAGGCGGCGGGAACCGACCCGGACCCGAGGGTCATCGCCATCGCCGCGGTCCTCATCGGCCTGGTCCTGGCCGCCGCCATCCAGCTGCTCACCGGCTACTTCACCGAGACGGACCGGCGCCCCGTCCGCGACATCGGCAACAGCTCCGAGACCGGTGCGGCGACCGTCATCCTCTCGGGCATCTCCGTGGGACTGGAGTCGGCCGTCTACTCCGCCCTGCTCATCGCCGGCGCGGTCTACGCCGCCTTCCTGCTCGGAGGCGGCTCGATCACCCTGAGCCTGTTCGCCGTCGCCCTGGCCGGAACGGGTCTGCTCACCACCGTCGGCATCATCGTGGCGATGGACACCTTCGGACCGGTCTCCGACAACGCCCAGGGCATCGCCGAGATGTCGGGTGACGTGGAGGGGCCGGGCGCCGAGATCCTCACCGGGCTCGACGCCGTGGGCAACACCACCAAGGCGATCACCAAGGGCATCGCCATCGCGACCGCCGTCCTGGCCGCGACCGCGTTGTTCGGCGCCTTCCGCACGTCCGTGCAGGAGCGACTCGGCGACACCGAGATGTTCTCCCTCTCCCTGGACCAGCCGGACGTGCTCGTCGGCGTCATCATCGGCGCCAGCGTGGTGTTCTTCTTCTCCGGACTGGCCATCATGGCGGTCGGCCGCGCCGCGGGCCGCGTGGTGTTGGAGGTGCGCGACCAGTTCCGCACCCGCCCGGGGATCATGGACGGCACGGAGAAGCCCGAGTACGCGCGCGTGGTCGACATCTGCACCAAGGACTCCCTGCGGGAGCTGGTCACCCCGGGTCTGCTGGCCGTGCTCGCGCCGATCGCGGTCGGCTTCGCCCTGGGTTACGCGCCGCTGGGCGCCTTCCTCGGCGGGGCCATCGCCGCGGGCGTGCTCATGGCGGTCTTCCTGGCCAACTCCGGTGGCGCCTGGGACAACGCCAAGAAACTCGTGGAGGACGGACACCACGGGGGCAAGGGCTCGGAGGCCCACGAGGCCACCGTCATCGGCGACACCGTCGGCGACCCCTTCAAGGACACCGCCGGCCCGGCCATCAACCCGCTGCTCAAGGTCATGAACCTCGTCGCACTGATCGTGGCGCCCAGTGTGGTGATCTACGCGGACAACGTCGCCCTCCGGGTGGGCGTGACCGTGATCGCGGTGGGCGTGCTCGTCGGCGCGATCCTGTGGTCCAAGCGCCGTGGTGGTGGGACCGAGACCCGGCTCGCCGAGATCGGCGACCGGTCCACTCCTCAAGGAACCCCCGAGCGGGGGACCGGCGGCGCCTCCCCGGTGGAGGGCGCCTCCTCGGACGGCGACGACGGAGAGAAGGACGTCGCCGACTCCGGTGACCGCAAGGAGGAGGCTCGCACCGGCGAGGGCACGTAGACGGAGGGCTCCGAGAAGGAGCCGATGACCACGGGAGGACCGGTTCCCCGTGACCGATCTCCCCGTGCCGCTCATGGAAGGGCCGGTGTGGCCGTCCGGAACCTCCCGGACGGCCACACCGTTGTGAGGGGGGTGCCGTGGGAGGACCCCGTGGAGCGCCTAGCCTGGGGTGTCGTCGAGGCACCCGAACAGGAGGGAGCGGTGCCTGATGTCAGGAATGAAGGGTTTGCTCATCGTTGTGGGGATCATGGTCACCTTCATCGGCGTCCTCGCCATCATCGCGACGAACGTGAGCCCATGAGCGACACACGCACCCTGCTGCTCATGAGACACGCCAGCGCGGAGAGCGGGCACGGGCTCCGAGACTTCGACCGGGCGCTCACCGACCACGGGCGCGGCCAGGCGGAGACGGTCGGACGTCTGCTCGCCGAGCTGGGATACGCACCCGACCACGTCATCTGCTCGGCGGCCCGGCGGACCCGACAGACCCTGGACGGGGTACTGGAGGCGATGGACCTGGCGACGCCGCCGGAGGTGGACTACTCCGAGGCCGTGTACTCGGCGGGACCCGACGCGCTCCTGGAGTCGGTGAACCACGTGGACCCCGACGCGGACACGGTCCTGGTCGTGGCGCACAACCCCACGGTGGCGCAGCTGGCGGCATCCTTCGTCGGTCCCTCGGCCCTGGCCGCCTACGAGCCGGCCACCGTCGCCGCGATCGAGGTGGAGGTGGAGTGGCTGTACGCCGCTCCGGGAACCGGCTCCGGGAGACTGCTGAACTAGCGTGACGCACACCACTCAAGCTTCGAGTTGCCTGACTCGGGGAAGGGGGGTAGTGTTCTCCGAGTCGCCTTCGAACGGCCCCAGGCCGAGAGAGGTCGCGACATCCCCTCACGTCGAGCGAAACGAACGCGATTCATCCGCGGTCGTGCCGACGCAGAGGAATTCCTCCGAAACACATCCGGTTCGAGCAGTGTCGTGGACCGGTAGGCTTCGGAAGAACCCAACGGGCTTCACTCCGATCAAGGACACCGGAACCGCTGATTTGGCGGGCAACGGAACCCCTGATAAAGTGAAGACACAACAAAGCGGAAACGCAGACGTCTTCCACGGAAAAGCAACCGGAAACGGTTGGGACTCGTACGGGAAGAACGGTTGCTTCTTG
>NZ_JASCXJ010000031.1 GCF_030271535.1 Nocardiopsis sp. ATB16-24
GATGGAGGCGAAGACCTCGGCGCAGAACGCGTCGAGGTCCTCGCGGAGTTCCTCTACAGCGGCCAGATCCATACGTCCATGATCACGCAACCGCGACGAGAACGCAGCAACCTAACGAAGTACTACTCGTGCCATGTCCGGAATCATCGAAATCGGAACGGCTGACGCGGCAAGTCGACCGCCTGGCGAAGGGTCGAGGCCACTGACGGCTGACGCGGGTGCCGCTTCGTGACCGCCGCCATCGCCGACACGGTCCCGACCGGGGTGCCGGCGGCGTACACAGGCCCCGGAACGGGTACGCAGACCTGGGTCCCGAACCCGACTCCACCCCCGTCCTCCAGGAGCCCGTTGTGAAGCCGTACGCCGACGATCCCGTGCGAGCCCTCCTCCAGATCACCGCCGACCTGCTCGCCCTGGTCTGGGTGTACCTGTGGGTCAGGGCCGCGCTGTCGCTGCGCGAGATCATCCTGACCCTGAACCGTCCCGGCGAGCTGATGACCGGCACCGGCGAGGGCTTCACCGAGCACATGGACAGCGCGGCCGAACAGGCCCGCAAGGTCCCGTTGGCCGGGGAGACCCTGGCCGTCCCCTTCGCCCGCATGAGCGAGACCGGGGAGTCGCTCACCGCGGCGGGCGACTCCCTCCAGGAGTCGGTCGCCTCGCTCGCGCTGACCCTGCCTCTGCTCACGGCCGCGATCCCGCTGCTGCTCCTCGTCGCGACGTGGCTGCCGGCACGCGCCCGATGGGTGCGCCAGGCCGCCTCCGTCCGCAGGCTGCGCACCCTCACGCCCGAGGCCCGGTCGCGGCTGCTGGCACTGCGCGCCCTGACCTCGGTGTCCCCGGCCAGACTGGCCGGGGTGCACGAGGATCCGGCAGGCGCCTGGCACTCCGACGACCGAAGGGTCGTGGACGCGCTGGCCTCCCTGGAGCTGCGTCGTCTGGGCCTGCGCGCCCCCTGATCCCGATTCCGAACGTCGGTGCCGTTCCCTAGGCTGGTGGCCACACCTCTACCCCGGGGAGACCGCATGCACCTGTCAGCGCTGTTGGAGTTCGACGTCCTCCCCCTGGACACCGACGACTCCGTGTCCGTGCTGCTGGAGATCACCGCCCCCGAACGCGAGGAGGACACCGAGCGTCCGCCCGCGACCCTACAGATCGTGCTGGACCGTAGCGGATCCATGGGCGGAGGGCGCCTGGAGGGGGCGGTGCGGGCGCTGCTGGCTCTGGTGGACCGGTTGGCCCCCTCCGACGGCTTCGGTCTGGTGTCCTTCAACGATCAGGCCCGGGTGGAGGTGCCGTGCGGGCCGCTGACAGACAAGGACCAGGTGCGTCGGCTGATCTCGTCTTTGCGCGCGTCGGGGGGCACCGACCTGTCCAGCGGACTGCTGCGCGGCGTCCAGGAGGCCCGCCGCGCCGGTGCGGACAGGGGCGCCACCCTGCTGTTGATCTCCGACGGGCACGCCAACCAGGGCATCACCGACCACGGCCTGCTCAGGCAGGTGGCGGCCGACGCCTACGGGCACGGGGTCACCACCACGACCCTGGGGTACGGGCTCGGCTACGACGAGGAGCTGCTCGGGGTGGTGGCCGACGGGGGTGCGGGCAGCGCCCTGTTCGCCGAGGACCCCGACACCGCGGGCGGTCTCATCGCCCAGGAGGCGGAGTACCTGTTGGCCAAGACCGCCCAGGCCGTGTCGTTGCGGGTTTCGTCCGGTCCCCTTCTGCGCGGTGTCGGTGTGGTGGGCGAGATGCCCTTCCACCGGCTGACGGACGGGTCGGTGGTGGTGGAGCTGGGCGACTTCCACTCCGGGGAGAATCGGCGTCTGCTGTTGCGCATGGAGGTCCCGGGGGTGGCCTCCCTGGGCACGGTCACCGTCACCACCATGGAGACCACCTACGTGGACCCGGCGACACTGACCACCTACACCGTGACCCTGCCCGTCACGGTCAACGTCGTCCCGGGCGACGAGGCCTCCGAACGGGCGCCCCGGCCGGAGGTACGCACGGAGGAGGCGCTGCAGCGGGCACAGACCGCCAAGCGCGAGGCGAGCGAGGCCCTGCGCAGGGGCGAGCGCGACGCCGCCGTGGACCGGCTGGAACAGGCTCGGCGGGACCTGCTGGGGCCTCAGACGCCCGGTGCCTCCGGAGTGGGATCCGCGTCTTCGGCGCCTCCTCCTCCCGAGGTCGCCGCGCAGATCGCCGAGTTGCAGCGGATGGCGCGGATGGCCCGGGTCGACGACGCGGCCCGCACCTCCAAGACGCTGTACGCCAGCCAGGCGGGGTACTCCCGCAAGGGCGGTCGGCGGCAGGCCCCGGCGACGCCCCCGGGCGAGGAGGTCGACCGTGGCCCCCGGGGCGGACGGGAACGTCTCATCCGGGGTGAGCAGACCGATGGTGGACGCCCCACCCCGGACGGGGGGAACCGGCCGCCTCGGGAGACCTGAACGGGTCGCGGGGTCACACGCCCACGGCGCGGGACCGGCGCGGCCGGGGAAGCAACCAGGGTCGGCACACCAGGAAGAGCAGCGCGATCTCCACCGGCGCACCGGCGTAGTACATGAGCTGGGCCCCGGCGTGGGCCTGGTCGAGAGGCACCCCTGGAGGCGGTGCGGCGTAGATGGTCTTGGCCAGGATGTTGTGCGCCGCTATGGCCGCGACCAGGGCGCCCGCCCGCCACGGCGGTGAGAGTCGGTGCGGGGCGGGGTCGGGGCCTCCCAGGACGGCGAAGGCGAATAGGTATCCGGCGGCCGGCACGTGCAGGTGCACCAGGGCGTGCAGGACCGGTTCGGTGTGCGTCGCGGCGTACAGGCCGGTGCGGTAGAGCACCCACAGGCCGCCGATGTCGAGCAGACCCGCGACGAAGGGGTTGGTCAGGAACGCCACGGGCGCCGAACCCAGGAACCGTGCCAGCCTGCGCGCCCCGCCCACCGGCATGCTCCGCAGGGCCAGGGTGACGGGGGCGGCCAGGACCAACAGGAGCGGGCCGAGCATGCCCAGGAGGACGTGCCCGGCCATGTGGACGACGAAGTCGTGGTGGGCCCGCTCGGCCAGGGGCCCCACCAGGGCGACTCCGACGCACGCACATCCCGCCGCCCACGCCAGGACCCTTCCCCAAGGCCAGGAGACACCCCGTCGGCGCAGCAGGAGCACCGCCGCGGCGTAGGCCACGAGGGCCGTGCACACCAGTACCAGGACGGCCCACTCGCCGGGGGACGGGAGCGCGAGGGCGGGTTCGCGGCCCTGGTGGTCCATCTCAGGCCTCCGCCGGCGTGGTGCCCGGTGCCCCTCGTGCCCGGCGCCCGGTCAGGACCCACAACACGATCCCGGCGATCAGCAGTATCCCCCCGGGGATGTTCCAGGCCAGGTCGTAGGGCAGCAGGTCGACACCGTAGCGGACCTGGTGGATGCCCATCAGCTTGTGCTGGACCAACCCGTCGTAGAGCTGGAAGAACCCCCCGCCGGTCAGCCAGCCCGCCGCGAAGTCCACTCCCCGGAAGGCGTGCTCCCTGTGCAGGGAGGCGACCATGAGCAGGGCCGCCACCGTGGCGAACCAGCTGAAGGCGTGGAGGATCCCGTCCGACACCAGGCCGACATCGGTGGTGGAGAGGTCGTAGAAGTGGTGCCAGTGCAGGATCTGGTGGAAGATCACCTCGTCCACGAAGGCCACCGTCCCCACCCCCAGGAGTACGCCCGCGGTCAGATTGCGACCGCGCCGTGTTCCGCGGCCCGGTCTTCCGTGTGCGGGTGTCGCCATGCGGTTCTCTCCCCGTGTGTCCTGGAGCCTGTTCTTCGAAGGTCTTCCCGAGTCGATGGGGGCGCCGGGGCCGCGCGTGGCGAAGGTGCGAACGAAGCACGGTGGGGGTCACGGGCGGGATGGGAGCGCCCGTAGCGGTCTTCGAGGGTGGTGGGTGATGGACGGGAACCGCGCACGGTGACCCTTGAGAGTGGTGGCGGGAGGGGAACACCGCCTGGAACCGCGCTCCGTCCTTCGCCGAGCCGTCCCCGACACCGGGGTGCCCGGGAGGCGCGGTGCCTCCCAGGTGCCTGCGCGACGTGCGGCGGGCTCCTGTTCCCACCGCGCCGTTGTCAGCGACCGGCTTCGGTGAGGGCTCCCTGCACCGTCCTGGGGAGCTTTCCTTCCAGGAAGCGGGCCATCTCCTCCTCCTGGCGGAGGACGGTGGTCAGCTTCTGCGCGATCTGTTCCTCGCCCAAAGAGCGCGCGGAGTCGATCAGCGCACGGTAGGAGGCGATCTCGAAGTGCTCGGCGGCGTAGTCGGCGATGGCGTTCTTGACCATCGTGTCGCCCGCGGGCTTGTTCGTCATGCCCTGGACGGCGCCTGACATCCCGGCCAGGGCGCTCTTGACCTTGGAGACCTTGCCTCCCATGGACTCGATACAGCCCTGGACCGTCTCCGCCTGCGCACGCGTCTCCTCGATGTGCTGTGTGAGACGCGCGTGGACCTCGGGGTCGGCCTCCGCGTCCTTGGCGTGGCGCTCCAGGGTCTCCTCCTGCGACTTCTCCATCGAGTAGGCGTCGTTGAGCCAGGCGATGAACTGTTCGCGGCTGTCCACCTCGGTCCTCCTTCGTCGATGGCCTCTCGGTCTCTCCTGAGGCGCGACTACCCGGGCGATCCCACGACAAACGCCGGTCCTCGACGGCGCCGGAGGCCGTGGCGGGAGGTCAAAGGACGAAGCGAACACGGGTGCCCGGGCCGGCCTGGGCGGCCTTGGGCAGGTCCGCCGCGCGCACGACGGCCACCACCGGGTAACCGCCGGTCACCGGATGGTCGGCCAGGAACAGCACCGGTTCGCCCCCGGGCGGGACCTGTAGTGAGCCCGCGACCATGCCCTCACTGGGCATCTCCCCGTCGCGTGAGCGTTCCAGGACGGGGCCGGCCAGGCGGGCGCCGACCCTGTCGGTGCGCGGGGTGACCTCGTACTCGCCGGACAGCAGCGTGTCGACGGCCTCGGCGGTGAACCAGTCCTCACGCGGTCCCAGGACGACCCGCAAGGTCGTCTTGGGGCCTCCCACGGGTGTGGTGGGCACGTGGTCCACCCGGGGGAACCCCTCGGGGGCGGGTCCGACGGGGAGCGACGTCCCCGGCACGGGCGGGTCGGGGCCCAGTCCCGCCAGGACGTCGGTGCTGCGCGAGCCGAGGACGGGAGGGACGTCCACGCCGCCGCGTACCCCCAGGTAGGAGCGCAGCCCTGTGGTGGGCGCGCCCATGGTCAGCTCCGCGCCGTCCGGCAGGTGCAGGACCGTGTGGGTGGCCGCGCCTCGACCGTCGATCCTCAGCGGCACCTCGGCTCCGGTCACGGCGACGGTGACCGGACCGTGTGCGCGCACGCGCAGGCCCCCCAGGGTGGTCTCCAGGGCGGCCGCCCCGCGGGGGTTGGCGAGCAACCGGTTGACCAGGGCGTAGGAGCGGATGTCGGCGGCCCCCGATCGGCCCACTCCGAGGCCGGCGTGTCCGAACCGGCCTTCGTCCTGGACCGTGGTCAGGGGCCCTGTGGCCACCACCTCCAGGGCACGCCGGGACGGCCTCATCGGAGATCCTCCGCCTCGATGAATCGGACACGGACACCGGGTCTGAGCAGACCCGGTCGGTCGCGTTCCAGATCCCAGATCCGGGTCTCGGTGCGACCGAGCAGCCGCCATCCTCCGGGCGAGCAACGCGGGTACACGCCCGTGAACCCATCGGCCAGGGCCACCGAGCCGGCGGGCACCCGGGTACGCGCCTCAGACCTTCGAGGTACGCGCAGTCGGGGTTGGTCCCCGACCATGTAGCCGAATCCGGGTGCGAAACCACAGAACGCGACGGTCCAGGTGGCTCGGGTGTGCGCCTGGACCACCTCGCGTCTGCTCAGTCCGGTCAGCTCCGCCACGTCGTCGAGGTCCTCGCCGTCGTAGACGACGGGGAGGAGGACGGTCTCTCCGCTCTCCCGCACCTCCCCTGGAACGACGTCCCTGGCCGTGACGGCTCCGGCGACCTCCTCGGGGTCGGTTCCGGGGTCGATCCGCAACAGCAGTGTGCGGGCGGCCGGGACCAGGTCGACGACGCCGGGGACGGGGTCGGCCTCCAGCGCCGCGTGCAACGCGATCACCTCGGCCAGGTCGGCGACCTCCACGAGCACACCGGTGTCACCGCACCTGAGAACCCGCACGTGCCCTCCTCACCGTTCCGTGTCGACGCCGGAGGTCTTCTCCGTGAACGGCGCGAGGACGACGCCCGCCGTCCGCAGTCTTTCGACCACGGTGCGGGCGATGTCCACGGCTCCGGGGCTGTCTCCGTGTACGCACAGCGACTCGGCCTCGACGACGATCCAGGTGCCGTCGATCGCCTGGACGGGTTCGCCGCGGACGATGCGCAGGCAACGGTCGGCGATCTCCCGGGGGTCGTGGAGCACCGAGCCGGGTTCGTTCCGGGAGACCAGGGTGCCCTCCGGGGTGTAGGCACGGTCGGCGAACGCCTCGCGGTAGACGGGCAGTCCGGCCTTCTCCGCCAGCCGCAGGAACCGTGAACCGGCGAGTCCGAGCACGGGGAGTCCGGGGTCGAAGGCGTGTACGGCCTCGACCACGGCGGCGGCCTGTCCCTCGTGGTGCACGATCGCGTTGTACAGGGCACCGTGCGGCTTGACGTAGCGGACGCGGTCCCCCGCCAGGCGGGTGAACGTCGACAGGGCGCCCAGTTGGTAGAGGACCTCGTCGGTGAGCTCGGCGGCCGGAACGTCGAGGAAGCGGCGGCCGAACCCGGCCAGGTCGCGGTAGCTCACGTGCGCGCCGACGGCCACCCCCCTGGCCGCGGCGTCGAAGGCGGTGCGGCGCAGCACGGAGGGGTCGCCGGCGTGGAACCCGCAGGCGACGTTGGCGCTGGTGACGATGGACAGCAGCGCCTGGTCATCGCCGAACACCCAGCGGCCGAAGCCCTCGCCGAGGTCGGAGTTGAGATCGATGCGCAACGTCGGCACTCCTCGTTCTTCTCTCATGGAATTCCTACTCGGTGCGGCGGCGGGATCTTCCATCGCCCCCCAGGATCGTCCTGTTCCGGCGGAGGGAGACACCTGCCGCGGTGGGCGTCTTCCCGGGGGTCGGGGCGGCCGGGACGGCCCGTTCCTGGTGCTTTGGGCGGATCCCGGACTCGCGAGCCCTCCTGGCCGAGGTCCCGAAATGTCATGATGGGGGCCTCATGGAACTGAACGGACGCCCCGTGGGCACCGGGGAACTCGCGGGCCTGGCCCTCTACGGCTACGGCCACTTCACCACCATGCTCGTCACCGACCTGCGTGTCCGTGGGCTGGACCTGCACATGGAGCGACTCTCACGCGACTGTCGGACCCTCTTCGACGCCGACCTCGACATCCTCCGGGTCCGTGAACTGGCCCGGCGTGCCGCACACGCCCGTTCCTCCCCCTCCGTGGTCCGCGTGACCGTCTTCGATCCCGACATGGACCTGGGGCGTCCCACGACCGGCCGGTCCCCCCAGATCCTCGTCACCACCCGCCCCGCCCCCGGGGCCACGCCGGCACCGGTACGTCTGGGCACCCGGCTGTTCACCCGCGACGTCCCGCAGGTGAAGCACACCGGTCTCTTCGCTTCGCTCCGCCAACGTCGCGCCGCGCAGATCGACGGTTACGACGACGCCCTGTTCAGGGGTGTGGACGGTCGGGTCTCGGAGGGCCCCACCTGGAACATCGGCTTCGTGGACGGCGGCGGTGTCGTGTGGCCACAGGCTCCCCGTCTTCGGGGTGTGACGGCCCGGCTCGTGGAGCGGGCGGCCGAGGCGCTCGGCGTTCCCGTGTCCACCCGTCCGATCGCCGCCTCCGCGATCACCCGCATGGCGGGGGCGTTCGTCACCAACGCCACCACCGGTGTGCGGCAGGTGTCCGCCATCGACGGCGTGCACCTGCCGCGGTCGTCGCTGGTGGAAAGACTCACCGACGCCTACGCCGAACTGCCCTGCGAGGCGCTGTAGGAACAGCGCCCCGCCTCCGTCGTCACTCGGTGGGGGGCTTCTGCGCGGTCCGCGTCCTGCTCGCCTTGCCCGGCCACCACATGCGCGGCCCGATGTCCAGCGCCAGTGCGGGCACCAGCAGCGTCCGCACGAGCAGGGCGTCCACCAGGACGCCGAACGCCACCAGGAAGGCCAGTTGGAGCAGGAACAGCAAGGGGATGACCGACAACGCGGCGAAGGTCGCCGCCAGGACCACTCCGGCCGAGGTGATCACCCCGCCGGTCACCGTCAGCGCCCTCAGCATGCCCTCGCGATGCCCGTGTCGCAGGGTCTCCTCCCTGGCCCGGGACATCAGGAAGATGCTGTAGTCGATTCCCAACGCGACCAGGAACACGAACGCGAACAGCGGGACCACGGGGTCCGCGCCGGGCAGATCGAGGACGTGGTCGAACACCAGGGTGCCCACACCGAGCGCGGTGGCGAAGGACAGCACGTTCACGATCATCAGCAGCAACGGTGCCAGCAGCGAGCGCAGCAGCGGGACGAGCACGAGGAAGACCACCACCAGCACGAGCGGGACCACCACCACGAAGTCGCGCTGGGCCGTTTCCAGGGTGTCCAGATCGGTGGCGCTCACCCCGCCGACCAGGGTGTCCGCCCCCTCCACGGAGCGCAGTTCCTCCCGCAGCTCCCGGACGGCGTCCACCGCCTCGGGTGATTCGGGGCCGACGGTGAGGACGGCCTCGACCAGGACGCGTCCGTCCTCCTCCAGGGGAGGCAGGTCCGCGCCGGGCGGTCCCGGCTCGGTGACGGGGGCGGCCTCCTCCACCCACGACGACCGTTCGGCGGCCTGGACGACCTCGTCGAGGTGGTCGGCGTCGGCGACCACCAGGGCGGGGGCGGCGTTGGAATCGGAGCCGAAGCCCCGTTCCAGCGTCTCCTGGGCCTCGACCGCCTCCACCTCGGTGCGGAAGATCTCGGCCTGGCCGGTGCCCTCCGCCTCGAACTGGGGCGCGAAGACCGCCGCGGCGGCCAGGACGGCGGTGGTGATCATCCAGTAGGCCCGGGGCCTGCGGGAGACGGCGATGGCGACGCGCCCCCAGAAACGGTGTTGGGCGAGGACCTCCTCCAGGCTTCCGCCGGTCTCCTTGGAGCCGTGCGGGGCCAGGGGCCAGAACGCCGCACGTCCGCACAGCGCGAGCACGGCGGGAAGGAAGGTCATCGCCGAGAGCAGCGCGGCGACGACGCCGATGGCCACCACCGGACCCAGACTGCGGGTGGAGGTCAGGTCCGCCGTGAGCAGGCAGAGCAGTCCCAGGATGACGGTGCCGCCGGAGGCCAGCACCGGCCCGGTCACCCCGCGCACGGCGGCCATGACGGCCTCGGGCACGCGTTCGCGGGTGGCCAGTTCCTCGCGGTAGCGGGCCACGAGCAGCAGCGCGTAGTCGGTGCAGGCCCCCACGACCAGGATGAACAGGATGCCCTGACTCTGTCCGTTGAGACTGACCAGGCCGACGTCGGCGGCCAGGTAGACCAGAGCCCCGGCCAGTCCGAGGGCCAACAGGCTGGCGAGGATGACCAGGGTCGGCAGCAGGGGCGAGCGGTAGACCGCCACGAGGATGACCAGGACGGCGACGACGGCCACGATCAGCAGCGTGGAGTCGATACCGCCGAAGGCCGCCACGAGGTCGGCGGCGTATCCGGCGGGACCGGTGACCTGGGCCTGGAGCCCGGGGACCGGGTCGTCGGCGAGGATCTCCCGCAACTCCTCGACCGACTCGCCGGTGTCGGCGTCCTCTTCGACCAGTACCACGAACTGGGCGACCGAGGGGGCCTCCGTACCGGGGAAGGGGCCGACGACGGGGCCGGAGACCCAGGGCCGCTCGCCCACACGCTCGCCGACCTCGGCGATGTCCGCGAGTTCGGCCTCGGTGACCTCACCGCCGTCCCCGTCCTGGCGCGAGTAGACCACGATGGCCGGGGCCGCCTCCTCCCGGTCGAACTCCGCTGCGATCTCACCGGCCTCGGTGGACTCGGCGTCCACGGGCAGGAACGCGCCGGGATCGTTGGTCTGCACCTCGCCGAGCCTGCCCAGGAACATGCCGAGGGGTCCGGCTCCCACCAACCACACCAGGGCGACCAGGAGGGCCGCCCCGATCCACCACCGTGATCGGCGGGCCGGTCGGCCGTTGTCCTTGTCCACGTCCGCTGTCCCTCTCTACCGTCCATTTCTACTCGGAATTGAAGTATCTTGTTTTCCGAGTATCTAACGGCAAGACACTACCCCAGTCCATACACGCCACACATCCACCCCGAGCACAACACGCGCCCCTCAGGCAGCGGCCTTCCCGGAACACCGCCGAGGTTCCCCGGCCCCGCTCCACCCTCCACCGGCACGGACACCCCGGCACATCTCGCGACACGGCGCCGCGGCCCCGTGTCCTCGAAGCGGGCGACGAGCCGCCTCAGGTCCGCGGGAGCCGCGTGCGCAGCGCGTACCACACCTGGTCGACACTGGTCAGCGACATGGCCCGCACCGGTGTCGTCAGGCCCATCGCCACCTCCCGACGCAGACACGATCCCCCGTCGAGGAAGGCCAGGACGTCACCGAGGCGGTTGGCCGCGAACAGTCCGGTGAAGAACTCCGCGCCCCGGATCCGACCGGTGTCCAGAGCACGCAGCATGACCGCGTCCATGGCCAGGTGGCGGCGCCGGTGCGGTACCGGCGGCACCGGGGTCCGCCCCTGGGCCAACGCACGCGCCACGGCGGCCGTCTGACGCCCCACCCCGCTGAACGTGTACCCGGTCGAGGGGCGGGTCGCGCCGCCCGCCGTGCCCAACCTGAACACCCGCCGCCCGACCCTGGGACGGAACACCGCGTCGGTCATCGGGATGACCCCCTGTTCGGCGGCGGTCACCTCCACCTCCGGCAGGCCCAACAGTCCGCAGTAGTCCTTGAGCGCCCGCTCGTACTCCTCCGTCGTGAGCGCCTCACGGCCGAACTCGGTGTACTCCACCAACGCCTCGCGCGGTGACAGCGGCAGTACGTAACCGAAGGCCACCCCGTTCGGCGGCTGGGGAGGACGCAGATCCATCAGCACGGCCGCGTCGGGGTCGAAGGCGTCCACGGGGGTGCGCACGAACCAGCCGCGGAAGTGCTGGAGCAGATGGGTCCGCCCGCACGGCGCCGGTCGTGGAGGCCGCGAGTCGAACACCCACGTCGCGGTCAGGGAGGCCTCGCCGCCGCCGGGTTCCCTGGCCCGGACCTCGGCGTGCTCGACGCCGTCCCGGACTCCGGTGACCAACAACGGAAGCTCCTCCACGTACCCGGCCGCCGAGGTACGCACGTAGGCGTCCACGTCCGTGGACCTGAGCATCTTGTACACGTAGGGCGCGGCCGAGGAGGAGTGGACGGTCCCGTCGTGTCCCCTCACGGACAGGTTCTCCCAACGTGCCGTGAGCAGTCCGTCCCACGGTCCCCCGTCCGGTTCCCAGAAGCACCATGTGCGCGGCACGGGGGTGTGCGGACCCGGTGGCGGCTCCAGCAAGGCCACGCGCAGCGGTCGGCCACGTCGGTCGTTGATCCCGCGCAGCCGGTGGGTAAGGGTGAGGCCAGCGGCCCCTCCGCCGATGATCGCCACGTCGTAGTCGGCCATGTTCCCAGCATGTACCGGGAGGCCCGCGTCCGCACGCGAACACCCGGCATCGGAGGAATCCGTGAACACCCCGACGCACGCCATGAAGGACGGCACGGTCACCGACGAGTTCGACCACGCCGCCAAGGCCTACGACCGGCTCGTGGCCGCCAACCCGGGTTACCACGCGCACCTGGAGATCTCCGCGCGAAGGCTCGGTCTGCCCGGGGAGGGGGCCGGACTGCGCCTGCTCGACCTGGGGTGCGGCACCGGAGCCTCCACCGCGGCCCTGCTGCGTGTCCTTCCCAAGGCACGGATCGTCGGTGTGGACGCCTCGTCCGGCATGTTGGAGGCCGCCCGCGCCAAGCGGTGGCCCGCGTCGGTCTCCTTCCACCGGGCACGCGCGGAGGAGCTGACGCCCGCCTGGGCCACCGAGCACCTGGGCGGACCGGTGGACGCGGTGTTCGGCGCCTACCTGATCCGCAACTGCCCCGACCCCGACGCACTGCTGACGGGCGTGCGGGCGCTCCTGCGGCCCGGGGGCCGGCTCCTCCTGCACGAGTACTCGGTGGCCGACTCGGTCGCCGCCCGTGCGGTGTGGTCGGCGGTGTGCTGGGGCGTGGTCATCCCGGCGGGAAGGATCCTGACCGGACGCGCCGACCTGTTCCGCTACCTGTGGCGCAGCGTCCTGGAGTTCGACGGCCGCACCACGTTGCTGGAGCGGATGCGCCGGGCCGGCCTGGTCTCGGTCTCCGACGCGCCTCTGCCCGGCTGGCAGTACGGGGTCACGCACACCTTCGTCGGTATGCGCCCGCTCGACACTCCGGAGGTGGACCGCTGATGACCGCTGACAGCACCGGCGGACCGGGACGCCCCGAGGACGTGCGCGATCCCCTGGCCGAGGCCGTCCCGCCCCCTCCGGTGGCCGGGCCGCGCACCGACGCCGTTCCCCACGTGGCCGTGATCGGCGGGGGCATCGCCGGACTCGCGGCCGCCTGCGCGCTGACCGAGCGGGACGTGGACGTGACGGTGCTGGAGCGCGAGTCCTCGCTGGGAGGTCGCGTGTGCGGCTGGACCACCACGCTCGCCGACGGTTCGTCCGCGACCATGACCCGTGGCTTCCACGCGTTCTTCCGTCAGTACTACAACCTGCGCGCTCTCCTGCGCCGCGCGGACCCGGGACTGGACCGCCTCGTCCCGCTCACGGACTACCCTCTCGTGCACCGCGACGGTCCGCGCGACCGCTTCTCATGGCTGCCCAGGACCCCACCGTGGAACGCCGCCGTGCTGGCGGCGACCAGTCCGAGCTTCCCCCCACGCGACCTGGCCGGGGTCAACCTGCCCGCGGCCCTGCAACTGCTCGACGTGGACGTGCCCGGCGTCTTCGAACGCCTGGACCATCTGAGCGCCCAGGACTTCCTGGACGCGGTCCGTTTTCCTCCCACGGCCCGGCACCTGGCCTTCGAGGTGTTCACACGCAGCTTCTTCGCCGACCCGCGTGACCTGTCGGCCGCCGAGCTGGCCGTGATGTTCCACGTCTACTTCCTGGGCTCGTCCGAGGGTCTGGTGTTCGACGTACCGCGCTCCCCCTTCCCCCAGGCGCTGTGGGACCCCCTGGAGGAACACCTCACCGATGCGGGAACGCGTTTGCGTACGGGGAGCCGGGTCGAGGAGGTCGTCCCCGGTGCGGAACACCGGTTCTCGGTGCGTGGACGCACCCTGGAGGGAGGGACCTTCGAGGTCGGGGCCGACGCCGTGGTGCTCGCCGCCTCCCCCGCCGGGACCCGCGACCTGGTGGCGGCCTCACCGGGGCTGGGCACGGGACCGTGGCGCGACCGGATGGCGCGGGTGGAGACCGCTCCTCCGTTCCTGGTGTCGCGTTACTGGCTCGGCCGGCCCGTGCGTCCGCACAGGCCCGCCTTCCTGGGGACCGCGGGCCACCCCACACTGGACAACATCAGTGTCCTGGAACGCTACGAGGACGAAGCCCGCGCGTGGGCGCGACGTACCGGCGGGTCCGTGGTGGAACTGCACGCGTACTCACTGGACGAGGGGTGCGATCCCGACTTCGAGCGGAGCAGGCTCTGGAAGCAGGCCGAGACCGTCTATCCGGAGCTGTCCGGGGCCCCGGTGGTGGACTCCCGCCACGAACTACGGGCGGACTGTCCTCTGTTCGCGCCCGGCGGTCACCGCGACCGGTGCGGGGTGACCACCCCCGACCCGTTCGTGGTGGTGGCGGGCGACCATGTACGCACGGACCTTCCCGTGGCCCTGATGGAACGCGCCGCCACCAGCGGCATGCTGGCCGCCAACGCCCTGCTGACACGGTGGGGAAGACCGGGGCACACGGTGTGGACCGTGCCCCGCCGAGGCAGGTCGGCCCCGCTGCGGGCGCTCGCCCGACGGGCGCGCCGCGCCCCGTCCCTCCACCAGGGCTGACGCCGGGCGACCCGGCGGACGCCACGGACGGGGACGCCGCCCGTGGGTCACCGCGTCCACGAGGGGCACCGAGGCGACCCCGGTCACCACGTCATCCGGGCCAGCGACCCGTACTGCGAAGCAGGTACCGACGCTCGGCGTAGGCGAGGTCGTCCTTCCACAGTCGTCGGGCGGCCATGCGGATGACCGGACGCACCACCGCCCCGGCCACTCTCCGGGCGAGCGTGAAGCCCGTGCGTTCGGAGGAGGCCACGGTGACCTCGATGATCGCCGTGCGCGGAACACCGTGCTCGTCCACCCCCAGCGGGGTGGCGTGGGTCTCCACGACGCTGCCCAGGCCCTCTCCCTCGATGATGCGCATGACCACGGTGCGCGGTTCGGGGCAACGGAACTCCGCCCGCACCGGCACACCCCAGCGACCCGCCACACGAAACCCCACGTCGACCACCATCCGGTCAGGGTCGGGATCGGGGCCCTTGGGCACCTCGGTCACCTTCAGTCCGACGAACGAGTAGGGATGGAACCACGAGCCGTGCCAGGGGTCGAGCCGGTTGGCCATCACGTCCTCGGGTTCGCATCGCCCCGCCATGCTCTCCACCGCCACCAGGCTCCGGGCGAGGTCCGGACGCTCGGGCACCACCGGTGCGTCCAGGGGTTCCTCCCCTCCCTCGCGGTCCAGGCGCACCCACACCAGCACGCCGTCGTCGTGCACCGGATAGGGGTCCCATCCGGGGAACCCCTCCTTCCCCAGCGCCAGGCCGTGCCACCGGCACACCAGCCTTCCCGAGTCGACGGCGCCCCGGCACAGCGGTGCGCCCAGGTGCGGGCACGCGCCCGGGCCCGCGTGGGCGGTCCCGTCGGGGGTGCGCCAGGCCACCAGTTCGGTCCCCGCCACCACGCGTCCGAACGGCCGGTCCGTACGCACCTCGGTGCTCGCCGCGAGCACGAACCAGTTGCCCGAGGGGCGGGCGAGCGCACGTTTGAGCGCCGCCCCGATGATCGCGGGCGATCCCTCCCTCCAGGTCGGCTCCTGGGCCTTCCAGGTGGTGGCGGGCATACGGCGCAGGGGAAGCCTCCGCGGCCGGGGATCGGGAAGTGTCACGTGAATCCTCCAGACAGGTCGGGCCGGGGTCCGCGGCACGACCGGGCGTGGACCGGACCCGGGTTCTCAACCGGTCCTGGGGCGCGGTATCCGGCCCTGTAGCGACCGGGCGATCAGTGAGCGCGCGAGGGCGGGAACGGCCGCAGCGGCCTTACGCGTGTCCGACACCCGATGCCGGACGCTCCACACGTCGTAGTCGGCCGCACGTATCTCGTCCAGGATCGCTCGGTAGAGCCGGAAGGCGGTGGCGACACACGGGCGCGCGACCGGGGAGAGCATCGCGATGCCCGGTTCCGCCCGCCGATAGAAGTCCTGGGTGGCCTCCACGAGCTCGGCCAGGGCACCGCACACGCGCGGATGGGGTCTTCGGGTCCGCTCGCACCGTTCCAGCAGCTCCCGGTCCACACCGTGTGCCGTCATCACGTCCCAGGGCAGGTAGACACGGCCCCGGCGCAGGTCCTCGGCCACGTCCCGCAGGAAGTTGGTCAGTTGGAAGGCCTCGCCCAGCGCGGCGGCGTGCGGTGCGGCCTCCTCCCGCTGCGCCACCGTGCCCAGGACCGGCAGCACCTGGAGTCCGATCACCGCCGCAGAACCGTACATGTACTCGCGCAGGTGGCCCATGTCCCGGTAGCCGGTGACGGACAGGTCCATGCGCATGGAGGTCATGAAGGCGGTGAAGTAGGAGCGCGGCAACCCGTACCGGTCCGCCGTGTGCGCCAGGGCGCTGAGCACCGGTGCGTTCGCCTCGTCGCGGACCGCTCTTCCGTCCAGGGCCCTCGCCAGGTCCGCGTCGATGCCGTCCAGGCGCGCGCCCTGTTCGGCGACGGTGGTGCCGGGCGGCGGCTCGTCGATGATGTCGTCCACCCACCGCGCGAAACCGTACAGGGCGTGCACCCCGGGCCGGCTTCCGGGCGGCAGTACGCGCGTGGCCGTGTAGTAGGTGCGTCCGTGGTGGGCGTGCAGGGCACGACACTTGAGGTAGGCCTCGCGCAGCGACCGCCCGGTGATCCCGGCCGCGTCCAGTTCCGCCGTTCCCGCGCTCATCGGCGCCCTCCCGTTCTCCGGACCACCTTGGCCGCGGCGAGCTTGCCCGATATCAGCACCGTGGGAAGTCCGACTCCGGGTGTGGTCCCGCAGCCGGCCAGGACGGCGTTGGAGGTGCCGGGAACGGTGTTGCGGGGCCGGAACGGACCCGTCTGGGCGAAGGTGTGCGCCAGCGAGAACGGTGTGCCGTGGGTGAGCCCCTGCCGTGCCCAGTCCGCCGGGGTGACCAGGTGTTCGGTGCGGACGGAGGCGTCCAGGCCGTCCAGACCACGTTCCTGGAGCACCCCGACCAGGTGGTCCCGATAACGCGGCCCCTCCCGTTCCCAGTCGATGTCGCCCGCCTCCAGGTTCGGCGCCGGGGCGAGTACGTAGAGCAGATGGCGTCCCTCGGGGGCGAGCGTCGGATCCGTGCGGGTGGGCTGGGTGACCAGCAGGGAGGGGTCGCTCATCGTGCGGCCTTCACGGATGATCTCGGTGAAGGTGCGCTTCCACGCCGCACCGAAGGAGATGGTGTGGTGTCCCAGTCCCTCCCAGGTGCGGTCGGTGCCCAGGTGCAGCACGACAGCCGAGGGCGAGTAACGCGCGGCCACCGGGCGTCTCGACGTGTGGTCCAGGAGCCGGTGGGCGGCGGCGAGGTCGGTGGTGAGCACGACCTGGCCACATGCCAGGCGTTCCCCCTCCCCGGTGATCACGGCGGTGATCCGCTCCCCCGAGCGCTCCAGACGGGTGACGCCGTCCCCGTAACGCACGCTTCCCCCGGCCTTGACGACCGCCCCCGCCAGGGCTTCGCCCAGCGCGCGCATCCCGCCTCTGGGGAAGTACACCCCGGCGACGGTGTCCATGTAGGCGATGACGGCGTAGGCGGCCAGTGCGCTTTCGGGGGCGACCCCCGCGTAGAGCGACTGGAAGGAGAAGATCCGCCGCAGCCGCTCGTCACGGATGTGACGGCCCACGGCGGGGGCGAGCCTGCCGAACCCTCCCATGGCGGCGAGCCGGAACAGGTCGGGGCGCAACAGGTCCAGCGGTGAGTCGAACTGGGCGTCGATGAACGAGCGCATCTCCACCTGGTAGAGCCGGGTCAGCCAGTCGCGCAGACGCAGGTATCCCTCGGCCTCGCGCCGTCCCGCGACCCGGGCGACCTCGGCGGCCATCGCCTCGCGCTCGGTGTGCACGTCGATCGCCGAACCGTCGGCGAAGGTGGCGCGGTAGGCGGGACTCAGCGGCACCAGGTCGAGCCGATCGGCGACGCGCTCACCGACGGCGCCCAGGGCCTCGTCGAGGAGTTCGGGCATGGTGAGCACGGTGGGCCCCGTGTCGATCTGGAAACCGTCCAGGTCGAGCCGTCCCGCGCGTCCTCCCGGGTGGTTCTCGCGCTCGATCACGGTGACCTCGCGTCCGGCGCCCAACAGGTACAGCGCGCAGGCCAGTCCGGACATACCGGCGCCCACGATCACCACGGGGCCGCGGGCCCCGGTGCCCACCCGGGGCCGCGGCGTCCTGGGATGTTCGAGGTCGGGCACGGAGTGCTCCTCTCCGGTACGGCGGCACCTTCTCCGCCGGGTGGGTCACGAACGGTGCGAGGATCGGGTCCGCCGGTGCGAGGGTCCGCGTGATCACCGTGGACGGTGTCCTCCGGCTTCCCGGGGCCGGACCGGCCCACGGCCCTCTCCGCGAGGGTCGCCGATCGCGCGGTCCCTCACGTGGGGTCCTGCGCGGTCTGCGTGGCCAGGGCACGCAGACCCTCCATCACGGATGCGGGTGCGTCGAGCCCGCGGAGTCTGGCCTCTCCCCTGGCCGCCAGTTCCCCGCACCTTCTGTGGACCAGGTCGCGGGCGCCCAGACGTTCCAGGACCTCGGCGACCTCGTGCGGGTCCACCTCCGTCTCCGGGTCGCCGACCCCGTCCAGCAGGTCCGACGCGGCGCGGTCCCCACGTTCGCGCGCCAGTCGGATGCCGGTCACCAGCAGCAGGGTGCACTTGCCCTCACGGATGTCCTCCCCCACCGGCTTGCCCGTCCGCTCGCCGTCCCCATAGACACCGAGGAGGTCATCGCGCAACTGGAAGGCGACGCCGACGTCCCTGCCGTACCCGCGCAGGGCCCCCACCGTCGCCGCGTCCGCTCCCGCCATCGCCGCGCCCAGGTGCAGGGGGCGCTCGACGCTGTAGGACGCCGTCTTGAACAGGTTCACCCGCAGGGCCGCCTCCTCCGAGCGTTCCCGGCGTGCCTGCGCGCGTAGGTCGAGGAACTGTCCGGCCATGATCTCGGTGCGCAGGTCCCGCCACACGGCTCTGGCCTCGGTCGACCCGGGCACCCCGGCCAGCGCCTCGCACAGCATGTCGTCGGCCCACACCAGGGCGAGGTCCCCCACGAGTACGGCCAGGGCCTCGCCTTGGCGGCGGGGCTCTCCGGCGAACCCCTCACGCAGGTGCTCGGCCATGTAGGCCGCGTGCACCGAGGGACGTCCCCGCCGGGTCGGGGAGCCGTCCATCACGTCGTCGTGGACGAGCGCGCAGGTCTGGATGAGTTCGAGTGCCGCGCAGGCCTGGACGGCGGAGTCGGCCGCTCCGCCGTGGGGCGTGCCTCCACCGGCGAGCCACCCCCACCAGGCCAGTCGGGGCCGCATGCGCTTGCCGCCGCCGAGGGTGAAGCCGACCGTGATCCCGGCCAGCTCACGACCGAAATCCTCGTCGAGGCGCTCGGCGTCGCGGAGCCTGCGGTCGAGATAGTCCCGCAGGGCCCTGTCCAAGGCCCTGCCCCCGTCTCCGGCCACGGCGCCCGGCTCAGGGAGATGCATGTGAGTCTTCAGGATGGGATTGACGACGTCCTCCCCTGCGGCCACGGATCATGAGATCCCAGAAGCCTTGGATTCCATGAATCTCGGTAAGCGAACTACTTCCCTCTCTTGTCCTGTCGAACCACCTCTGACCGGATCCCCGGCGGGCACGCCCTCTCCTGGCGGGCGACGACGGCCGAACACGATCTACACTTCCAGGGAAGACCAGAAGGCACCGGTCCCACGAGCGCGAGAGAGGAACCATGGACACCGCGGCGGCCGCATCCTCTCCCCCCGGAGGTCCTCGGACGGCGGAGTCCGAGGCGAGGTCGCGCGCCGAACTCTACGACGCCCTTCAAAGCGACGGGCAGCGACTCGCCGTACGACTCATCCGCCTGCTGCACCGGATGGCGGAGCGTTCGGGGATGAACCCGACCGATTTCCAGTGCTACACGTTGCTGCGCGTGGGCGGTTCGTTGACGCCCGGCGAGATCGCCGACGTCCTGTGTCTGTCCACCGGTTCGGTGACCGGTGTGATCGACCGACTGGAGGCGCACGGCCTCGCCGAGCGCACCCCCCACCCCGAGGACCGGCGCAAGGTGGCCGTCCGCTTGACCGAGACCGCCGAGTCGGCGGGTCCCGCCACCGCGCCCGGTATGCGCGAGGCGATGATCGCGGCGCACAGCGACTACTCGGTGGAGGAGTTGTCCACGATCGCGAACTGGCTGGACCGGATGGGGAACACGCTCGACCGACTCTCCGAGAAGCCGGACTGACCGGCGCGGCCTCCGCCATGGCGACCGGCGCCGCGCGGCGGGTCCATGTCGTCGTGGGGGCACGGCCGTCCCGGGGAAATTCTCCCTACCCGACAAAGGGCAAAAAGGGCCATATGGCGGGAGATAACACGCTTCACCGCTTGTAGGGCGACACTCCGCGATCGCTCGGTTGCTTTGCGAGAAAAGTTCCCGGCTCTACTCTCCCACGAGACACGTCCATGGGCGGGACCGTGACCGGATCCGTCCCGCCGTCCCGAGGTGTACGCGCCCCTCCGGGCCGGGAAGGAGCCACCATCTCGCCCTCGTCCCTACGCGAGTACGTTCGCGAACACACCAACCCTATGGTCTTCGGGGTCTCCGCGCTCGTGATCATCGCCTTCGTCACCATCGGCATCGTCGCCACCGATGCGATGCTGGACGCGGCCACGGCCACCCGGGACTGGATCGGTGAGAAACTGGGATGGATCTACGTCCTGGCCACCGCCTTCTTCCTCGTGCTGGCGATCTTCCTCATGTTCAGCCGGTTCGGAAAGATCCGCCTGGGCCCCGACGACTCGCGCCCCGAGTTCGGGACACTGCCCTGGTTCGCCATGCTCTTCACCACGGGTATGGGCATCGGCCTGGTGTTCTGGGGCGTCTCCGAACCCATCCACCACCTGAACGCCCCCCGCTCGGCGGACCTGACCGTCCCCGAGGGCGCCCCGTTCCCACCGGGGGCCGCGAGCGAGGCCCTGGCCCTGAGCTACTTCCACTGGGGCCTGCATCCCTGGGCCATCTACATCGCACTCGGTCTGTCCCTGGGCTACTTCGCCTTCCGCAAGGGTCTGCCCCTGCGCCCCGCCTCCGCCCTCCACCCGCTCATCGGCGACCGTGCCTTCGGATGGCCCGGCAACATCGTGGACATCCTGGCCGTGTTCGGCACCATCTTCGGCCTGGCCACCTCACTGGGCCTGGGCACGCTGCAGATCAACGGCGGGCTCAACCACGTCTTCGGCATCCCGAACAACGCCACCGTGCAGTCGATCCTCATCATCGCGATCACCGCGGTCGCGCTCCTCAGCGTGGTCGCGGGCATCGACAAGGGCATCCGCCGACTGTCCGTCATCAACCTGTGGTTGGCGTTCCTGCTATTGGTCGTCGTCTTCGCACTGGGCCCCAAGCTCTGGATCATCAGCATGATGACCACGAGCGCGGGCGAGTACCTGAGCAACCTCGTCTCGTGGAGTCTGGCCTTTCCCAGTCCGCGCGTGGACCCCCAGGCCTTCGAGTGGACCACCACGTGGAGCATCTTCTACTGGGGATGGTGGATCTCCTGGGCGCCGTTCGTCGGCATCTTCCTGGCCCGTATCTCCTACGGGCGCACCATCCGCGAGTTCGTGGTCGGAGCCCTGTTCGCCCCGGTCGTGGTGTCCATCCTGTGGTTCGGCGTGTTCGGCGGCTCCGGACTGTACTACGAGATGTTCGGCGGCGCCGACCTGAACTCCCTGGGTGAGGAGGACCGTTCCTTCCGCCTTCTGGAACTGCTCCCCGTGGGACCCGTGTTCGGGGGCGTCATCGCCGTCCTGCTGATCATCGTGGTGGCCGTCTTCTTCGTCACCTCCTCCGACTCCGGTTCCCTGGTGGTGGACATGCTCGCCAGCGGGGGCAGCATCAAGCAATTCAAGCTCCCCCGTGCCTTCTGGGCTGCCAGCGAGGGTGCCGTCACCCTGATCCTGCTGGTGCTGGGCGGCGCGAACGCGCTGGCGGCGCTACAGGCCGCGTCCGTGGTCACGGGCCTGCCCTTCGCCATCATCCTGTTGTTCATGGTGTGGGGTCTGGGCAAGGCCCTGGCGAGCGAACCCCGACCAGGGGGACCGAAGGAGAAACGCGCGGAGGACCGCCGACCGCCCACCCGTCCGGGGAGGACCCGCGGGTAGTTCCGGAGCACACGACGAAAGGAGGCGGCCGTGACACCGAAGAGGTTCAACAACCCCTTCTACGGTGTGGTGGACATGATCACGGAGATGAACCGCATCTCCGACAGCATGACGACGATGGAGGCCGGAAACGCCGGGGAACGCGAACGCGGTTACGCCGACGCCTGGAGTCCCCCCACCGACATCCTCGCCAGAGGGAACGACCTGGTCATTCGCTGCGAGATAGCCGGAGTGAGGGAGCAGGACGTGGCCGTCCTCCTCAACCAGGGCACCCTCACCATCAGCGGGGAACGCCACCGTGACGAGGAGGACGTCGTCTACTACTCCTCCGAACGGTTCATGGGCAGGTTCCGTCGGGAGATCAGTCTTCCCGAGGGAGTGGACGAAGAAGACATCGAGGCCGACTACGACGAGGGTCTGCTGACGGTCGTGGTACGCGGCGCCGCCAACACCCGAGGGCCCAAGCGCATCCCCCTGCGGAGGAGGCCCCCGAAGAAGTCGTAGGAGCCTTCCCGCGGAACAGCGACCACCGTCCTCGGCGCGGGGTCCCGCCGGAGCGCTCCGGCGGGACCCCGCCCGTGTGACGGGACTCGCCTGAGGTGTCCCGCGCACCACGGAGGGCGCTCCGGGCGGCTGGAGCGGACCTCAAAAGACCTGGTCGGCCTCATAGGGACCGATCACGGCCAGCGCGCGCGGCCGGGCCATCAGATCGGCGGCCACCTGAGCCAGGTCGTCGACGGTCACCGCGTCCAGCCTCGCCAGTTCCTCGTCGACCGAGAAGTGACGCGTGTAGTTCAGCTCGTGAGAGAGCAACCGCCCCATCCTCGCGTTGGTGCCCTCGGTGCCCAGCACCATCGCTCCCTGGATCTGGCCCTTGGCCCGGCGCAGCTCCTCGTCGGTGATCCCCGACTCGGCCACCTTCGCCAGTTCCTCACGACACACGCCGATGACCTCGTCGGCCTTCTCCGGCAGGCAGCCCGCGTAGATCTGGAACGTACCGATGTCGGAGTAGGCGATGTGGTAGGCGTGTACGGCGTAGGCCAGGCCTCTCTTCTCCCGTACCTCCTGGAACAGCCTGGACGACATCCCTCCGCCCAGGGCGGCGCTGAGCAGCCGCGACGCCTGCCAACGCGGGTCGGTGCGGACCATCCCTTCCGAGCCGAGGATGATGTGCGCCTGTTCGGTCTCACGCGACTCCACCACGGTCCCCCCGTAGGTGGCCACCGAAGGTCCTCCGATACGGGGCCGCCTCGGGCGGGCGTCACCGGCGGCGGCCAACTGCTCCGCGAAGACCTTCCGCACCTCCTCCACCAGGAGGTCGTGGTCCAGACTTCCCGCGGCGGTCACGATCAGCTCCCCCGGCACGTACGCGTCCCGGTACTGCTCGACGATCCGCTCACGCGGCAGCGCCCGAATGGTGTCGTTGGTACCCAGAATGGGACGGCCCAGGGGCGAGTCCCCGAAGAAGTGCGCCGCGAAGACGTCGTCCACCAGGTCGGCGGGCTCGTCCTCGTACATGGCGATCTCCTCCAGGATCACGCCCCGTTCGGTCTCCACCTCGTTCTCGTCGAGCACCGAGTTGGCCACCATGTCGCCGACCACGTCGACGGCCAGCGGCAGGTCCCGGTCGAGCACCTTGGCGTAGTAGCAGGTGTGCTCCTTGGTGGTGTAGGCGTTGTGGTCGGCGCCCACACTGTCCAGCAGGGCGGCGATCTCCAGAGCCGAGCGGGTCGTGGTCCCCTTGAACAACAGGTGTTCCAGGAAGTGAGCCGATCCCGCGTGCGCGGAGTCCTCGTCTCGCGAACCCGTGGCGGCGGAGATGCCGAACGCGGCGGAGCGCACGCCCGGGACGGTCTCGGTGACCACGCGCAGCCCTCCGGGCAGCACCGTCCGGCGCACCAGACCGGAGCCGCCCTGCGGCTCCAACAGCGTCACGGTCGTGCCCGGTTCCTGCTCGGCTGCGATGGGGACAGAGCTCATGAATCCTTCTTCTTCGTCGTGACATCAGTGGCCGGCCCACCAAAGGTCCGGCCGAGAATACGCCGTGGGGGCGGTCGCACCGTCACGGTGCGACCGCCCCCACGGACGCGGGTCAGGATCAGGTGTTCTCCGAACGCGCCGAGCTGCGGCGGCGGCGACGGCGCGGAGCGTCTCCGTTCCGCTCGGGCTTGTCGGCGTCCTCGGCCTCTCCCTCGGAGCGCTCGCTGTTCTCGGCCGCGGCGGCCTCGGCCTCCACGACCTCGACCGGGACCAGTGAGAGCTTGCCACGGTCGTCGATCTCACGGATCTCGACCTGGATCTTCTCACCGATGCTGACCACGTCGTCGAGGTTCTCGATCCGGTTGCCACCGTGCAGCTTGCGGATCTGCGAGATGTGCAGCAGGCCGTCCTTGCCGGGCAGCAGCGACACGAAAGCACCGAACGTGGTGGTCTTGACGACCGTGCCCAGGTAACGGTCTCCGACCTCGGGCATCGTCGGGTTCGCGATCTGGTTGATCGTGTCCCGCGCGGCCTCGGCCGAGGGACCGTCGGTGGCACCGATGTAGATGGTGCCGTCGTCCTCGATCGTGATCTCGGCGCCGGTGTCGTCCTGGATCGAGTTGATCATCTTGCCCTTGGGGCCGATGACCTCGCCGATCTTGTCCACCGGGACCTTGACGGTGAGGATGCGCGGAGCGTTCGGGCTCATCTCGGCCGGACGCTCGATGGCCTCCTGCATGACGTCGAGGATGGCCAGGCGCGCGCCACGGGCCTGCTGCAACGCCAGCGCCAACTGCTCGGCGGGGATGCCGTCGAGTTTGGTGTCCAGCTGTAGGGCCGTGATGAGCTCACGGGTACCGGCCACCTTGAAGTCCATGTCGCCGAAGGCGTCCTCGGCCCCGAGGATGTCGGTCAGCGTGACGTACTCGTCGCCTTCGCTGATCAGGCCCATGGCGATGCCCGACACCATCTCCTTGAGGGGCACGCCCGCCGCCATCAGCGACATGGTGGCGGCGCAGACCGAACCCATCGAGGTGGAGCCGTTGGAACCCAGCGCCTCCGACACCTGACGGATGGCGTAGGGGAACTCCTCCCGGGAGGGCAGCACCGGCAGCAGGGCGCGCTCGGCGAGGGCGCCGTGCCCGATCTCGCGCCGCTTGGGCGAGCCCACCCGACCTGTCTCCCCGGTGGAGTAGGGCGGGAAGTTGTAGTGGTGCATGTAGCGCTTGGTGTTCTCCGGGTTGAGCGTGTCGACCATCTGCTCCATGCGCAGCATGTTGAGCGTGGTGACCCCCATGATCTGGGTCTCGCCGCGCTCGAAGAGGGCCGAGCCGTGCACCCGCGGCAGGACGCCCACCTCCGCACCCAACTGGCGGATGTCCTTGGGGCCGCGACCGTCGATGCGGACCTTGTCGCGCAGCACGCGCTCGCGCATGAGCTGCTTGGTCAGGGAGCGGAAGGCCGCGCCGACCTCCTTCTCACGCCCCTCGAACTCCTCCAGCAGCCCCTCGCCCACCGCGGTCTTGAGGCGGTCCAGCTCGGTCTCGCGCTCCTGCTTGTCGGCGATGGTGAGCGCCTTGGACAGGTCCTCGCGGACGGCCCGCTCCACCGCGGCGTACACGTCGTCCTCGTAGTCGAGGAAGATCGGGTACTCACCCGGTTCCCGGCTGCCCTGCTCGGCCACGGCCTCCTGGGCCCGGCACAGGACCTTGATGAAGGGCTTGGCGGCCTCCAGGCCCTCGGTGACGGTCTGTTCGTTGGGGCCCACGGCGCCCTCGGCCACCAACTTGAGGGTGTGGACCGTGGACTCGGCCTCCACCATCATGATGGCGACGTCGCCGTCCTCCAGGACGCGACCGGCCACCACCATGTCGAAGGTGGCCCTCTCCAGCTCGCCGTGGGTGGGGAAGCCCACCCACTGGCCGTCGATGAGGGCGACGCGCACGCCGCCGATCGGGCCGGAGAAGGGCAGCCCGGCGATCTGGGTGGACATCGAGGCCGCGTTGATGGCGACGACGTCGTACAGGTGCTCGGGGTGCAGGGCCAGGATCGTCTCGACGATCTGGATCTCGTTGCGCAGACCCTTCCGGAACGACGGGCGCAGCGGCCGGTCGATCAGACGGCAGGTGAGGATGGCGTCCTCGGAGGGACGACCCTCACGGCGGAAGAAGGAGCCGGGGATGCGGCCCGCGGCGTACATGCGTTCCTCAACGTCGACCGTCAACGGGAAGAAGTCGAGATTGTCCTTGGGCCGCTTCGAGGCCGTGGTCGCCGACAGCACGACGGTCTCGTCGTCCAGGTAGACCGTGGCCGAACCCGCGGCCTGGCGGGCCAGTCGACCGGTCTCGAAGCGGATGGTCCGGGTGCCGAAGGAGCCGTTGTCGATGACGGCTTCGGCCGAGTACACGCCCTCCATGGGCGACCTCCTACTACTACACGTGTTCGCGTTCGTCACGCCCGGCACGGTGTGGCCTGGCGCTTTGGGTGTTCTTCTTCCCGCGTCCGTGCCCTGGAGTTGATGACGGCCGGTCATCGATCGAAGCCCACGGCATGCCCTGGAGGGGATGTCCGGGGACCACTACCGAGGACCGGCCCCGACTCTGCGGCGGAGGGAGGAACGCGGATGGTTCTTCTGTGGAATTAGGGGTGAGCGGTGGTGAGACCACCGTCGTGTCACACCTTACTAACAAAGCGGGAGCGGCCGAAGCCACTCCCGCGGGTTCGGGGCGCATCGGGTTCCCACGGGACCGTTCCGCCGTCGGCGGAGAGAGGAGCAGGCGTGGGAGAGGACGAGGAGTCCGGTGTCATGCGCCCCGAACGGCGCGAGACGGGAGCGGGCGCCGAGAAGACCGCTAGCGGCGCAGGCCCAGACGCTCGATCAGCGCGCGGTAACGGGTGATGTCCTGCTTGGCGATGTACTTGAGCAGCCGACGACGACGACCGACCATCAGGAGCAGGCCGCGACGGCTGTGGTGGTCGTGCTTGTGGTCCTTGAGGTGCTCGGTCAGCTCGGTGATGCGGTGCGTCAGCAGCGCGACCTGGACCTCGGGGGAGCCGGTGTCGCCTTCCTTGGTGGCGTACTCGGCGATGATCTTCTCTTTGGTGGCGGTGTCGATCGACACGTCGCTCCTTCTCTGGAAAGTCGGTACGCGGGACTGGTCCGGTGCGTGACCGGGGTCGGACGCGGTGACCGCGCGTACGAACAGTCACCGTCGCGTGTGTGCTTCGCGGCCCGACGCCGACGGCGTGGGTGCACCGCGTTCACCGAGCGGTGCGGAGCGCCGGAAGGCCTCGACCGCAGGGCACACGTAGACACCGTCCACCCTACAGCACGGCGCGGGACGCCGGGCCCGGAGCGGCCGGGGCCCTCCGGGCGCCGTGCGCCCGTCAGAGGTGCAGGATCTCCCGGCAACGCCGTACGTCACGATGCATGGCGGCGATCAGCTCGTCCACGCTCTCGAACCGCTCCTGTCCCCGGATCCGCTCGGTGAAGTCCACCGACATGCGCAGACCGTACAGGTCCAGGTCGTCACGATCCAGTGCGTAGGCTTCCACCGTGCGCTCCACCCCGTCGAACGTGGGGTTGGTGCCCACGGAGACGGCCGCGGGCCAGCCGGACTCCTCGCCGTCGACCGGATCGCACCGGTTCAGCCGACCCGCGTAGACGCCGTCACCGGGGACGGCGGTGGCGGGAGGCAGGTCCATGTTGGCGGTGGGGAAGCCCAGGAGTTCCCGGCCGCGTGCGGCCCCGTTCACGATCTCGCCCTCGACCCGGTGCGGGCGGCCGAGCAGGTGCGCGGCCCGGTCCACGGCGCCCTCCGTGAGCAGTCCGCGCACGCGGGTGGAGGTGACGGTGTCGCCGTCGGTGAGCAGGGCGACGCCGTCGGCGGTGAAGCCGTGCTCGGCGCCCAGTGCGGTGAGGGCGGCGACGTCGCCGGACGCGCGGTGTCCGAAGCGGAAGTCCTCCCCCACGACCACGGCCGCGCACCGCAGACGGTCGACCAGGACGTGCCGGACGAACTCCTCGGGGGTGAGGCGGGACAGGTCCTCGGTGAACGGCAGGACGCACACGGCGTCGGCTCCGTGTTCGCCCAACAGTTCCACACGTCGTTCCATGGGGGTGAGCACCGGTGGGGTGGTGCCGCGCAGCACCGTTTCGGGATGGGGGTCGAAGGTCACCACGACGACGGGGGCCCCGAGTTCACGACCGCGTCCGACCGCGGTCTCCAGGATGGCCTGGTGGCCTCGATGCACTCCGTCGAAGACGCCGAGCACCACCACGGAACGCCCCCAGTCCGAGGGAACGTCCTCCCATCCGTTCCATCGCCGCACGTCCGGTTCCCCTGTTCGTCGTTCGTCGCCCGTCTGGTCCGCGCGGCCCCGCCGCGCTCGGCGCGTCCGGGGTCCGCCAGGTTCAAGGGTGCCACGCCCGCCGCCTCCTCCGGAAACGCGGGACGTGTGAGAGTTCCCCGGCGCGCACCCGTCTCCGCTCGACGCCGAGGGCGGTCGACGCCCGTGCGCGCGGTGATCCCCGTCTCCTGCGACGACGGACACGGGCACGGCCCCCTGGTCCCGGTGTGGCCGGCCCCGGTACCCCGGGGCCGCTTCCGGAATGGAAGGGTACGGGCAGACTCGGGACGTGCCTTCGGCGTTCGGCGGATGGGGCCGCGGAAGGTCAGGCCGGCTCGAAGACCACCACGGGTCTGGTGTGGTCGCGACGGTCCTCGCCCAACGCCACGACACGACCGTCCGGCGCGAACAGACCCACCGGTCCACCCGCGGAGCCGCCCGGCTCGATCCGGTTCCCGTGCTGGATCCGACGCGTCTCCTGCTCGGTCAGTACGCGTCGAGGGAAGGCCGCGGCGACGGCCTCGGCCAGGGGGACCTGGGTGAACTCCTCGGCCAACTGGTCGAGCGTGCGCGCCCGGGACAGGTCGTAGGGGCCCACTCTGGTGCGCCGCAGCGCGGTCAGGTGCCCTCCCACCCCCAGGTCGGTGCCCATGTCCCGGGCCAGGGAGCGGATGTAGGTGCCGCTGGAGCAGGTGATGACGGCGTCCACGTCCACGAACTCCCCGTCGTCGTCGGACACACGACGGACGTCGGTGACCTCGAACTCCGAGACGGTCACCTCGCGAGGTTCGAGAGCCACCTTCTTGCCCTCACGCGCCGACTTGTAGGCGCGCCTGCCCTCCACCTTGATCGCACTGACCTGAGGCGGGACCTGTCGGATCCGCCCGGTCAGCTTCTCGACGGCCACGCCTACGGCCTCCTCCGACACGCCGGAGGCGTCCCTGCGGACACCGGGTTCGCCCTCGGCGTCGTCGGTGTCGGTCGTCAGACCCAACCGGATGGTGGCCTCGTAGGTCTTGTCGGTCAGAGTCAGGTGACCGAGCAGCTTGGTGCCCTTCTCGATGCCCAGCACCAGGACTCCGGTGGCCATCGGGTCCAGTGTGCCCGCGTGGCCCACCCTCCGGGTGCGCGCCAGTCCGCGCGTTCTGGCGACCACGTCGTGCGAGGTCCAGTCGGCGGGTTTGTCGACGACCACGACGCCGCTCTCGGCCATGGGGCTCCTCGATGCCGGGGCGGCGGCGCGGCGCGCCGCCGCCGGAGATGTCACTCGTCCTCGTCCTCGCGCTCCCGAGGGGCGCGGTAGGGGTCGGGCTCGCCCGCGGGCCGGGCTCCGCTGGCCCGTTCGGCCAGCTCCTCGTCGGACCGGCGTGCCTTGAGCAGCAGTTCCTCGATGTGTTGGGCGTTCTCCTGCACCTCGTCGATGACGAAGGTGAGGGTCGGGGTGTGCCGGATTCCGGTCTGGCGTCCGACCTCGCTGCGGATGAGGCCCTTGGCGCTTTCCAGGGCGGCGGCGGAGGCCGCCTTCTCCTCCTCTTCGCCGAACACCGTGTAGTACACCGTGGCGTCCCGCAGATCGGCGGTGATGCGCGCGTCGGTGACGGTGACGAATCCCAGACGGGGATCCTTGATCCGCCGGTCCAGCATCTCGGCGACGATGCGCTGGATGCGGTCGGCGATCTTGCGCGCGCGTGCGGCGTCAACCATCGTCAGTCTTCCTCTTCGTTGAAGAGCCGCTGCCTGGCGGAGAGCAGCTCCAGTTCGGGACGGCCCGCCACGAAGCGTTCACAGACGTCCATCAGCTCCCGGGCGTGCGCCGCCGTCGGTGCCGCCACCGCGATACCGATCTCCGCTCTGCGGTACAGGTCCTGGTTCCCCGTCTCGGAGACCGAGACCGAGAACTTGCGGCGCAGCTCGGCGATGACCGGACGCACCAGCGAACGCTTCTGTTTCAGCGAGTGGACGTCCCCGAGGAGGACGTCCAGGGTCAGCGCCCCAACGTACAAGTGATCACCCGTGGTGTGTGGAGTCGTGGTCGGACCTTGGCGGTGTCAGGCACGGGGCCCCGGCCGTGTGGCCGGGGCCCCGTGTAGCGGGCTCCGCGGATATCAGTCGCGGGGCTTCTCCTGTAGCTCGTAGGTCTCGATGACGTCCTCGACGCGCAGGTCGTTGTAACCGATTCCGATACCGCACTCGAAGCCCTCGCGGACCTCGGTCGCGTCGTCCTTGAAGCGGCGCAGCGACTCCACGGTGAGGTTGTCGGAGATGACGACCCCGTCGCGGATGAGCCTTGCCTTACTGTTACGGCGGATCAGGCCGTTGCGGACGATCGAACCGGCGACGTTGCCGATCCGCGGGACCTTGAAGACCTCGCGGATCTCGGCACTGCCGAGCTGGACCTCCTCGTAGACCGGCTTGAGCAGGCCCTTGACCGCGGCCTCGACCTCGTCGATGGCCTGGTAGATCACCGAGTAGTACCGGATGTCGACGCCCATGCGGTCGGCCAGCTCGCTGTTCTTGCCCTCGGGCCGAACGTTGAAGCCGATGATGATCGCACCGGCGGACGCCGCCAGGTTGATGTCGTTCTGCGTGATCGCACCGACACCACGACCGATGACCCGGATGTCCACCTCGTCGCCACCTGCGTCGATCTTGAGCAGGGACTCCTCCAGTGCCTCCACGGAACCGGACATGTCGCCCTTGATGAGCAGGAGCAACTCGGAGCGCTCCCCCGCCTTGAGGGCGTCCTGCCAGGTCTCCATGGTGACGCGGCGGGTCGAACGCGCCTGCTGGGCGAAGCGCTCGCGCGCCTCGCGCTGCTGCGCGATCTGCCGTGCCACCCGGTCGTCCTTGACGACCAGGAAGTTGTCGCCGGCGCTGGGCACGTTGGTCAGACCCAACACCTGCACCGGACGGGAGGGCTCGGCGCTCTCCACGTTCCTGCCGTGCTCGTCGAGCATGGCGCGGACACGTCCGTAGGCGTCACCGCAGACGATCGAGTCACCGACGTTGAGCGTGCCCCGCTGGACCAGCACCGTGGCCATGGAACCGCGTCCACGGTCCAGGTAGGCCTCGATGGCCAGGCCCTGTGCGTCCATCTCCGGGTTGGCCTTGAGGTCCAGGGCCGCGTCGGAGGTCAGCACGATCGACTCCAGCAGGGAGTCGATGTTGGTGCCGTGGAGCGCGGAGATGTCCACGAACTGGACGTCACCGCCGTACTCCTCGGCCACCAGGCCGTACTCGGTGAGCTGGGCCCTGACCCTCTGCGGGTCGGCGCCGTCCACGTCGATCTTGTTGACCGCGACCACGATCGGCACCTCGGCCGCCTTGGCGTGGTCGATGGCCTCCGCCGTCTGCGGCTTGACGCCGTCGTCGGCGGCCACGACCAGCACCGCGATGTCGGTGACCTTCGCACCACGGGCACGCATGGCGGTGAACGCCTCGTGACCGGGGGTGTCGATGAAGGTGATCCTGCGCTCTTCGTCGTCCACCTCGGTGGAGACCTGGTAGGCACCGATGTGCTGGGTGATACCGCCGGCCTCGCCACTGCTGACGTTGCTCTTGCGGATGGTGTCCAGCAGACGGGTCTTACCGTGGTCGACGTGACCCATGACGGTGACCACCGGCGGACGCGGACGCAGGTCCACGTCCGTGCCCTCGTCCTCACCGAAGTCGATGGAGAACGACTCCAGCAGTTCGCGGTCCTCGTCCTCGGGACTGACGACCTCGACCTTGTACTTGAGCTCCTCGCCCAGCAGGACCAGGGTCTCGTCGGGAAGGGACTGCGTCGCGGTGACCATCTCGCCCAGGTGCATCATCACCTGGACCAGCGACGCCGGGTTGACGTCGATCTTGTCACCGAAGTCCGACAGCGAGGCGCCACGGGACAGACGGATGGTCTGGTCGTTGCCGCTCGGGATCTTGACGCCGCCGAAGGACGGTGCCTGGAGATCGTTGAACTCTTGACGCCGCTGCTTCTTGGACTTGCGGGCACGACCGGGACGGCCACCGGGACGGCCGAACGCACCGGCGGTACCGCCGCCGCGACCACCACGACCACCGCCGCCGGGGCGGCCTCCGAAGCCACCCGGACGCGGACCGCCGCCACCGGGACGCGGACCCGCGCCGGCGGGCGCGCAA
>NZ_JASCXJ010000032.1 GCF_030271535.1 Nocardiopsis sp. ATB16-24
CCACCCCCCGCACCATCGACGAACTACGCCTCCTGGCCGCCTTCACCCACCTGATCGACAACGCCCACCCCTGGCCCCACACCCCCCGAACACCCCCACCACCCCGGTCCCACCCACCCCCCACGTGGAGTACGTTTTAGACGACGGCGCACCCGGCCCCACCAACGGCCGGCCACAGCCCAGCACCACCCCGGCGCACACCCGACCCGCCACACGCTTCCGAAAGGCACCACGGCCCCCGTGTCTGACCGTCCCTCCGCCCCCGGCGGCGACCGCAACACCCGCCACCCCACCGGCATCCGCGTCGTCATCACCCTGCTGGCGCTGGCCGCCCTCCTCCTAGGCCCCCTGGGCTACCTCCGAGGCCTCAACGCCCACGCCCACGCCGGATCGGCCGCCGAATGGTTCACCCTGGCCTTCGCCGGCGCCGTGGGCATCCCCCTCCTGGCAGCGGCCGTGGCCACCGTCGCCGGAGACCGCAAAGCCGCCCTCTGGTCCCTGGCACTCCTGGCATGGCCGCTGATCTTCGTCACCGCCATCCACCTCACCCAGACCCACTGACCCGCCCACCACCCACAACGCGCCCCCGACCACCCCGACCACCCGCCCCAACAGCGGTAGGCTGACCGCGTGTCACCCAAGAAACGCACCCGCCGCAAAACCCGGCGACCCGACACCACCCACACCCGACGAACACCACGGGCCACCACACCCGCCCTTGCGCGCACACCGGTGGTGATCGCCGACCCGCCCGACCGCAGGATCACCGCCCTGTGGGCCACAGCGGCCCTCCTGTGGTTCCTGGGCACCCCCCTGGCCCTGGCCAACCTGCTCTTCTCGGTCATGGACCTGCAACAGGCCACCCTGACCACGACCGACCCCACCACACCACCCCCCGCCGACGTGGACGCCGTCGGCAACGCCCTGATCTGGGTACTGCTCACCGCCCTGGTCGTCCCCGCCGCCTCCACCATCGCCGCACTCCTGCTGCGCAGAAAGATCGCCGCGATCGGCTTCGCCACCGCCCTGGCCATCTCCGCGCTACCCCTGCTGTGGCTCATGCCGCCCGCCGAACTGTGGAACGCGCTGCACACCCACCTCCTGGGATGACACCCACACCCACACCCCACCCAAGGAGCCCCATGCGCACCCACCCCGACCCCGACACACCCCTGCCCCTGCCCGAACCCGTACGCACCCGCCTGGAACACACCACCCACAGCGTCCTGATCGACACCCACGCCCTGGCCCGGGTCCGCCAACGCTTCGACGACGAACAAGCCCACACCCTGGGCCGCTACCTGGCCAACGCCCAATCACCCAACACCCTGCGCGCCTACCGCACCGACTGGACCGGCTTCACCGCCTGGTGCCTGGCCGAGAACCGCCGCTCCCTACCCGCCGACCCCGTCGACGTCGCCGTCTACCTGGCCGCCTGCGCCCAGGCCCGCACCCCCGACGGCACCACCTGGGCCCTGGCCCCCTCCAGCATCGAACGACGCGCCGCCGCCATCGCCGCCGTCCACGGAGCCCACGGCCTGGACTCGCCCACCCGCGCCGAAGTGGTACGCATGACACTGCGCGGCATCCGCCGCACACGCAGAGCACGCCCCCGCCGCAAGGACCCCGTGACCCTGTCGACCCTGGAGACGCTCCTGGCCGCGGGCCCCGACCACCACCACCCCCACGGGGTGGCACGCCGCCGCGACGCCCTGCTCCTGATCACCGGCTTCGCCGGCGCCCTGCGCCGCAGCGAACTGGCCGCCCTGACCTTCGACGACGTCACCGTCCACACCGACCCCACCACCGGCGCCCCCGCCCTGATCATGGCCCTGGGAGCGACCAAGACCGACCCCGAGGACCGCCACGGACACAGCGTGGCCCTGCCCCGAGGACGACACCGCCACACCTGCCCCGTGTGCGCCTTCGCCGACTGGTCCGCCCTCCTCCAAGCCCACCGCGACGGCGGCACCGAGGCGGTACGCGCCCTACTGCAACGACCCCGCCCAAGCGACCGCTCCACACACCACTGCCACCACTGGCACGGCACCGACCTCGCCGACGGCACCCGACGCCCACTCCTGCCCACCGTGGACCGCCACGGACACATCGGCACCCGCCCCATGTCGGGACGGGCCGTTTCCGAACTGGTCAAACGCTACGCTCGACGCGCGGGCCTGGACCCCGCCGACTTCGGCGGCCACTCCCTACGGTCGGGTTTCGCCACCCAGGCGGCCCTTGGCGGCGCCGGCGACCGCCAGATCATGCGTCAGGGCCGCTGGACCAACCCGCGCACGGTGCACGACTACATCCGCACCGCCGACCCCCTGGAGGACAACGCCGTCACCCGGCTGGGCCTGTGACCTCGGCCTCGCCCTCGGCACCCGTGGCATCTCAGATTGTCAACAAACACACCAGCAACGCCCGAAACCACCCACTAAAGTGCGATCCTTCCCTGATGAGACATTAGGTTGGTTGCGTAAGAAAGGGGACGCTCCGATGGTCGACGAGTTTCGCGCAGCCTTCCAAGAACTGATCGACGCCTCCGTCGCCACCGACCCCCGACACTTCCCCCCAGCCGTCCACAAGGTCTACCTCCTGGCCTCCCAGATCCCCGTCTCCGAACGCGAACTCGCCCTGGAAGCCCTCGCACCCCTGCTCACCGGAGACCACGCCGCCCCCGGCATCATCGCCGACCTGTCCGTCGTCGCCGGCGCACTCGTGGAAATGGGCACCGACCCCGGCCCCACCGGCACCCAAGTCCTCCACCGCCTCCTCACCATGGGCAAAGGCGCCATCGTCTTCGCACGCGCCTGGGAACGCACCGGCGGCGGCACCCCACCCGACCCCGACACCATCACCGCCGACGCCGAAGCACGCGTGGCCACCGACCTGGGCACCGACGCCCCCAACGCCACCATGTGCTGGTGGACCATCCGCCGCCACGGACTGGCCGCCAAGACCATGCTCAGCCAATCCACCGTCCGCTCCCACATACGCCGCGACCCCACCCTGCACGCCGAACTCGTCGCCATCGCCAACCAACTCAGCGACCTGCTCACCGAATTCGACGAGGTCCGCACCCTCCTACGCATGGCCGAGGCCACCAGCGCCCTGGTCCTGGACCGCACATCCCAACGCGCCTTCCGCGTCCTGTTCGACGGCATCGGCGACAACTTCCAACTCCACACCCTGCTCGCCGACGCCCTCATCGGCCCTCAAGGCCAAGGACTACCCGGAGAAACACCCGACCCCCGCTGGGTCAACGCCTTCCGCGACGGCCCCGTCGACCCCCACGCCCCCACCGTCCGCGGCTGGTGGAACCTGGTCGCCCACGACGGCACCTGGGTATGGAACGAAGGCATGCCCGCCGAAATCCCCACCATCGACGGCGAACGCGTCCTGGTCCTGGACCAACAGCCCTACCCCCGCTCCTGGAGCGCCCGACGCCGCCACCCCCAGGTACACGGCTGGCTCGAAGTGGAATCCGAACTCGACCCACAAGAAGCCGCCCTGTGGTGGAAACGCGTCGCCCCCACCGAACCCGCCATCCCCAGCCCCGACGAAACCGACCACACACCCCTGCCCGAACCGGTCGTACTACAGCCCCACGACCAGCCCCAACCCCACCTGGTGCGCGGCTTCATGGCCGAAGAACCCACCACACCCGATCCCGAACCACCCACCCCGGCCCCCGCACACCCCGCCCCCCGTCAAGGCAAGGGACTCCTCCCACCCCTGCCACCAGGAGTGTCCAACAGCTCCGCCTGGGGACCCGACTGGCGCTGACCCCACCCACCCGCCGGCCCCACCGCTCAAGCCCGATGCCGCGGCATGTGAGAGGGAACCGAAGCGGTCGCCGCCACCCGCCCCCGCACGGGCCCCTCCTCCTCATCGTCGTCGTACAGGCCCTCGAAGTACCCCTCCTCCTCCGAGACCTCCTCCCGACGCCGCCAACGCCCACCCACGAACAAGGGCGCCACCAACAACACCACCACCGGCACGAACACCCCCAGCGGCAACAACACCAACGCACCACCGGTCCCCGCAACCTCCGGCAACCGCTCCAACAGGTGCATCCGCAACAACGCCGCCGCGGTCAAACCCCCCACCGCCAACGCCGCACCGAAAGGCAACATCGGCGTGAGCCTGCCGGGCACGGCCATCAACGCCACCAACAACCCCACACCCACCAACCCCGCCACCGCCAAGGGCCCCGCACCCTGCACCACACTCAGACCCGCACCGTGCAAAGCACGCAGATGAGCAAAAGCCCACCCCGACATCAACACCAACACAGGCCCCACAACAAGACCGGACAACAAACCGACGACATGACGCACGGGGGTGCTCCTCTCAGGGGGTTGCGCAAACCTTAGCGACAAAACAACCCACACCACCACACCGACCCGACCCGACACCCCACCCCGAACACACACAAAGGCCCGGCCCCACACAGGGACCGGGCCTGAACACACAAAGAACCTACACATCCCCCCGACCACGCCGCAGACCCTCCGCACCAGGCCGACCCGGCACCGCCAACACCCGATCACTGGGGGAGAAGGCACCCACACGCCGACGCACCTCATAAGCCACCAACGCCACCACCACCGAACCCACCGACGCCAACAACGCCTGACGCTGATCGGCGATGACCAACATCGCCACGAAGATCACCACCAACCCCCCCAACACCACCCACGTCAAATACGGAAACGCCCACATACGCAACGTCAACCGCTGCGGCTCACGCCTTCGCACCCGCGCACCCACCACCAACTGCGAAGCACAGATCACCAAGAACAGAATCAACAAGATCGCGCCGATCGAGGACACCAAAAAAGGAAACACCCGCTCAGGCCACACATAATCGGCCACCACCGCGGCATAACCCACCACCGTGCCCAACAAGATCGCCCGCACAGGCACCCCACGCCCACTGGTCCCACCCAGAAAACGAGGCGCGTCCCCCTGCCGAATCAAAGTGAACAACATCCGCGAAGAGGTGTACATCGCCGCATTGAGCACACTCAACACCGCAACGAAGACCACGACCTCCATGATCACAGCCGCCCCCGGCACACCCACATGCTCCATCACCGCCACGAAGGGACTACGCACCGCATCCACGGTGTCCCACGGCAACACCGTCACCACCACCGCGATCGAGGCCACATAGAACAACCCGATACGCCACAACACATTGGTCACGGCCAAAGCCACCCCACGCTCAGGCTCGGCACTCTCACCGGCCGCCACGGTGACGATCTCCACCCCACCAAAAGCGAACAACACCACCACCGTGGCCGCCAACACCGCCACCCACCCCTGAGGCGCGAACCCCCCGTGCTGCCACAGATTGGCCACACTCGACCCACCCGAGCCGCTCCACAACCCCAACGCCCACAGACCACCCACCACCAAGAACGCCACGATCGCGGCCACCTTGACCACGGAGAACAACGACTCGGTCTCAGCGAAAACACGCACCGACACCACATTGGCCACCGTCATCGACAACAGCACCAACAAAGCCAACGCCCACCCCGGCACCCCCGGCACCCACCCGCCCAGAATGGTCGCCCCCGCCACCGACTCCGCGGCCACCAACACCGCATACATCCACCAGTACACCCAGCCGATCGTGAAACCGGCCCGAGGACCAAACGCCAAACGAGCGTAATCAGAAAAAGAACCCCCCGCGGGAACGGCCACCACCATCTCACCCAGAGCCCGCAAGGTGAAGAACACCAACGCACCGGCCAGAACATAGGACACCACCGCCGCCGGACCCGCCAACCCGATGACCGCCCCCGAGCCGATGAACAACCCCGCACCCACCGAACCACCGATGGCGATCAACGCCATATGACGCCGCCGCAGAGCAGGAACCAACCCCCCACCCCCGCCACCGCCTCCCTCGGCCGCCGAGGACGACCCCACACCCCTTCTCACCCGACCCACACCAAGCACCCCACCCCACCGAAAACACCCCATCACCCCATGATGTGACACACCACGCCACCCACACCGACCACACACCGGGGGACAGGCACCCACCCACACCAACAACAACGGGGGCGAGGGCCCACCACCCCCGCCCCCGCACACCCCACTCAGGCCTCCCCGGCCTCCACCTCCGACCGCCCCGACCCGGCACGCTCACGCGCCTCCACCACATCAGCGGCATCCGCCACGATCCGCGAAAAATTCACCGGCTGATCCAAATTCACCATATGACCAGCACGAGGAACATTCACCAAACGCCCATCCACACACGCCTCAAAAAAATGCTTCTCATGAATCCGAAAATGATCCCGCGCCCCATTGATCAACCACACCGGCCCCGGATACGACGACAACGACGTCAACACATCCATCTCCGACACCGCATCGATCACCGCAGTGGCCGCCTCCACCGCCAACCCACCATCCAACACCGCCTCAGCCGCACCATCACGCAACGTCAACCGATGAAACCGCTCATTGACCGCCGCACCCTTGTCCGGCAAACGATCCATCAACACCGCAGGAATCCGATACACCTGCGCCAACAACTGCGCCGGCTTGGCCGTACAACTGGCCGCCACCAGACCCGCCACCCGCCCCGGAGCCGCCCCCGCCGCAGCGATCGACACAAAACCACCCAAACTCAAACCCACTAACAGAGCACGCCCACCCACCCCATCGATCGCCCCCAACACCGCATCCACCGCACGCCCCAGCGAGAACTCCTCACCCCGCCGCGACCCATGACCAGGCAGATCAGGCGCCACCACCCTGCGCCCCAAACCCTCCAACAACTCCACCTGCGGACGCCACATCGTCCCCGACACCCGCAACCCATGCACCAGAACAATCGGCACACCCACGACGACCTCCTCCTAACCCACCCCGTAACACACCGTCACCGGAGCATGATCAGACCAACGCAACCCATGCTCGGCCGCCCGCTCCACCCGCGCCCACTCAACAGCAGCCGCCAACCCCGGAGTGGCCACCTGCAAATCAATCCGCCACCCCGCATCATTATCAAAAGCCCGACCCCGATAAGACCACCACGTATAAGGCCCCACCTCATCCGGAAAAACCGACCTCACCACATCCACATAACCCGCCTCACCAAAAACCCGAGACAACCACTCCCGCTCCTCCGGCAAAAAACCCGCATTCTTACGATTACCCCGCCAATTCTTCAGATCCACCTCCGCATGAGCGATATTCCAATCCCCACACACCACCAACTCACGACCACACTCCTCCACCTCACGCCGCCGCTTGACCAGATACGGCAAGAACGCCTCCATGAAACGCTCCTTCTCCTCCTGCCGCGACGTACCCACCTCACCCGAAGGCAGATACAAACTGGCCACCGTCACCCCACCCAGATCCACCTCCACATACCGACCCGCATCCTCGAACTCCGCCTCCCCGAACCCCACACGCACACCATCAGGCTCACGACGCGAATACACCGCCACCCCCGCACGCCCCCGCGCCGCCGCCGGAACCAACACCACATGCCACCCCTCAGGCGACACCACCTCCGCCGGCAACTGATCCGCCTCAGCCCGCGTCTCCTGCAAACACACCACGTCCGCCTCCGTGGACGCCAACCACTCCACGAACCCCGGATCCTTCTTCGCCGCCGCCCGAAGCCCGTTCACATTCACAGTCGACACAGTCAAAGAACTCATGAGACCAAAGCCTAACCACCCACCGACCCCCCACCCTCCCCGGCCAAACGCCGCAACACCCCATAGGTACGGTTCGACGAAGCCGCCTCCCGCTGCGCCCGCGCCGTCACCTCGATGTACGCCTGCGAAGAGGCCACCGACGCATGACCCAACAAATGCATGATCTCGGTGACCGACGCCCCATCCTCGGCCAACCGCGTGGCGAACGTATGCCGCAACGCATGCACCAACGTCCCCCGCGCCACACGATCATGCACACCCGCATGCCGATAACACTGCTTCACCAGATACTGCAACCCACCCCGCCGCAACCCCCGCCCCCGGTTGTCCACCAACAACGGATCCGACCCCCGCACCCGACCGAACCGCTCACCCCGCGAAGCCAAATAGGCCTCCAACAAAGCCTCCAACGGCACCTCGATCGGCAGAACACGCTCCCCACCCCCCTTACCCACCACCCGAATACGCCGCTCACCCGCACGACCACCCACCGAATCCACCCGCAGCGCCAACATCTCCGCCGACCGCATCCCCGTCAACAACGCCAACGCCAACACCGCAAGATCCCGCTCCGGCCACGGATCACGCGCCTTACGCGCACCCCGCGCCAACGCCTCCAACAACCGCTCAGGCGTGTCCTCACCCCTCAACGGCTTGGGAGACGAAGCCCGCACCCGCGGCCGCGGCACCGCCGACATCGGATTGCCCGCCACCACCCGCTCCGAGACCCAAAAAGCGAAGAACCCGTTCCACGTCGACCACGCCCGCAACACACTGGAGGCCGCACGCTCGGCCGCGAACTCCGCGAACGCCGCCCGCAACACCCCCGCGTCCAGATCCGCCCACCCCACCAGCTCAGGCTCGACGCCCTTCACCCCGGCCACACAACGCAACACCCCGTGCAGATCACGCCGATAGGCGGCGATCGTGTGCGCAGAGGGCTTGGCCGCCCCACGCGCCACCAGATACTGCTCAACGGCCTCGACCACGGACCCCTGCTGTGCTCCCATACCCCACAGCATCCCCGATCCCGCAAGCACTTCCACCGCCGGAAGCCCCCGAACACGGCGCCGGGAAAGGAACGTGCCCTGCCACCCTTGTTGCCCTCGGTGATGGGGGAGTTCGGCCGGGTGCTCGCACCCGGCGGCATGGCACTGGTCTCCTTCCAGGCGCACCTCGCCCCCGGCCAGGACGCCGAGGCCTTCGACCACACGGTGGCACCGGCCCACCGCTACGCACCCGACCACGGGGCCGAGCTACTGGCCCAGGCGGAGATGGACGAGGTCGCCCGCCTGATCATCGCGGCGGGGGAGGACCCTCGACGAGGCTTTCCCCAGGCACACCTCCTGGCGCGCCGACGATGACCCCGCACGGGCCCCAGAGCGGGGGAGTGGCAGCAAGCAGGTCACATGAAGGGGAGGACCACCACAGTGTGCGCTTTGCGCACAACTTGGCGACAGAGTTCCGACGGGACCCGAACGCAAGGGGAGGGGCCGACACCCCCGCCGGACACCCCAACGGTCAACTAGCGCATAACAACACAAGTCACCACAGATTCATGCATAACACACTTTATGCATGAAACACGTATATCCCCGGAGAGGACCCCGCACCACCACAACCCCTCAGCAAGAACACCCACCGACCCCCAGCACCCACCACGCCCACCTCACACACCACCGACCCACCCGACACCGACACACCCGAAGAACACCGCCACGAAAAACCCGAACCACCACACACCACCGACCCACAGCCCACACCACCAGAAGCAACACCGAGCATCAGCCGGCCCTCCACAAACCCCTCCCCACACCCCCACCCAAAACGCCGATAATGCACATTATGTCAAGTAAAAGCCTCAAAGCCCCACCCCCAGGCCCCACACCCCTCACCCCACCAACCTCAACCACCCCGTACGCACCCACAACGACCCACCCGACTCCAACCGCTCCACCACAGCACGCTCCAACCGCGTCCGCCGAGACGCCCCCGCCACATCCACCACCGGCATCCCGAACACGAACCGGAACACATCCGACTCCCCACGCCGCCCCTCACCCACCAACGTGAACCGCCGCTGAAAACCCACGATGTTGGACCCCTCACCCAACACCTCACCCCACTGCGGATCCAACAACCACGACGTACACGTGGCCACCACCGGATCAAACCCCAAATGCGCCCGAGCAAACCCCCGAGCCCGACCCAACGCCTCATCCACCGACACCGGATCCAACCCCCCCGAAGGAATATGCAACCTCAACGCCATATCCCCCCACCCCATCCCACAACCCAACCGCGCAGCCTCCTCCGGCGCATACCACTCCACACCCCCCTGATCCACCAACAACCCCGGCTCCAACTGCAACCCACCCACCCAATACAAACGCCCCCGAAACTGCGCAGCCACCCACGCAGACGTCTCCAGACACAACCGACCGAACATCCGACGCGAACGCGCCACCTGCACACCCACATCGGCCAACGTCGCCACCGTCACCGACGGATCCACACCCAACGCCCCATGCGCCTCGAACTGCGCCCCCACCCGAGCCGCGAACGCCCACAACGACGCCACCCGCACCCGCGGATCCTCCGCCTCCACCAAAGAAGGCCACCCCTGCCACCGCCCCACCGGCAGCTCAGCATCAGCACACAACCGCCGATACATACACCCCACCAAATGCCACAACTCCGGCGGCCACTCCCCCTCCACCGACCCCGAACCCGGCCACAACACCTCGACCTCGGCCCGATCGACCCCCTCCAGAGCAAACAAATCCAACACCCGCGAAGCCTCAACCCCCACAGGCACCTCCAGAGCCCTCACCGGCTCCGGCAACCGCTCAGCCTCCTCCAACCACACACGCACATCCCCACCCAAACCGAACCGCTCCACCACAGCGACGCTATCCATCCCCACATCATGACCGACCCCCACACCCAGCGCGAGTGAGGCCACCCTCACAACGGGGCATAGTCTTGAAGCAACCCACCAACACCACCACACCGACCGAAAAAGAGGACCACCACCGATGCCCGTGCCCGACCCGGCGCACCACATCCACAACTGGATCGCCACCTACGACACCCCCACCACATCGGTGGCCCACCTCCTCTGCGACCGCCACTCCCCCCACACCACCGCCACCACCGAAATCGGCCCCACCCTGACCGCCACCACCCTCACCTTCGGCGAACTCACCGAACGCTCCCGCGCCCTGGCCGGCGGACTCGCCCAACTCGGCATCACCACCGGCGACCGCGTCGCCACCCTCATCCCCAAAGGCATCGACCTCACCATCACCGCCCTGGCCACCTGGCGCCTGGGAGCCGTCCTGGTCCCCCTCCTGTCCTCCCTCGCCCCCTCCGCCATCGCCCAACGCCTCAAGAACTCCAACACCCGACTCGTCGTCTGCGACGCCGAATACCGCAACAAACTCGACCCCGTCCCCGACACCCTCCTCTCCCCCCCACCCCACATCGCCACCACCGGCACCCACCCCCTCCGCGAAGGCGACCACACCCTGGCCGACCTCACCCGACAAGGCACCCGAACCCCACCACCCCCCGACACCGCCATCGGAGGCGACGGCCTCCTGGCCATCCTCCACGTCTCCAGCGTCATAGGACCACCACGCGGAGTACGCGTACCCGTACGCGCCCTGTCCGCCATGCACGCCTACCACCACTACGGCCTGGGCGTACAAGACCACGACGTGTACTGGAACACCGCAGACCCCGGATCGGCCTACGGCCTCTACCACGGCCTCATCTCACCCCTGCTCGCAGGACACGGCTCCCTCGCCCTACGAGCCGGCTTCTTCGACCCCGAACTGACCCTGGACGTCCTGGGCATGCACGGCGTCACCAACCTGGCCGCCGACCCCACCACCTACCGCACACTGCGCGCCACCACCAAGACACTGCCCCCCGAGGTCATGGTCCAGCGCCTGACCAGCGCGGGAGAACCACTGGCCCCCGACGTCATCGACTGGGTCACCGACACCTTCGGCGTCCCCGTACGCGACCACTACGGCCAGACCGAACTCGGCTGGTGCGTAGGACTGCCCAACGCAGAGACCGGCCAAGACCTCCCTCCCCCACCCCCCGGCGCCGTCGGCCACGCACTACCCGGCTGGCGATTCCACGTCCTGGAAGCCATCTCCGACGACCCCGCTCCCCCGGGCACCTACGGACGCATCGCCGTGAACCTGGCGGAGAGTCCCCTGGCATGGTTCGACGGCTACACCGGAGACGAACGCGCCTCACAGACACGCTTCACCCCCGACCGCGCCTACTACCTGACCGGAGACACCGGCATCTGCGACCGTGACGGATTCCTGTTCTTCTCCACCCGCGACGACGGCGCCATCTCCACCTACGGATACCGAGTCGGCCCCACGGAAGTGGAATCGGCGCTCAACGCCCACCCCGCGGTACAGGAAAGCGGCGTGTACTCCATCCCCGACGAACTGGCGGGACAGGTCATCGGAACCCGCGTGGTGCTCCGACCCGGCCACGAGGAAAGCCCCGAACTGGCCGAAGAACTCAAGGAATGGGTGCGTGACCGCATCGCCGAGCACGCGGTCCCCCGCGTTGTGGACTTCATGGAGGAACTGCCCAGGACCGCCTCGGGCAAGATGCGAAGAGCCCGCCTGCGCTGAGCGAGACGAAGGCGTTTCGCCGGGCCGCGGTCTCCGCGGCCCGGCACACGGCTGTCGGGTCAGGGAACGAGCTCGTCCACACGAGCGGCCAGCGCCATGTCCTTGTCGGTGACGGCGCCTTCGGAGTGGGTGCTCAACGTCAGGTGCAGCGTGTCGTAGCGGATGTCGATGTCGGGATGATGATCGGCCTGCTCGGCCGCCTGGGCGATCTCGTTGACCAGGGCGATGGCCGCGGAGAAGTCCGACAGGCGCACGCTCCGCCGGATGGCGGGTGTGGCGGGGTCCAGTTCCCACCCCTCAAGGCGGGTCAGACCTTCCTGGATCTGGGTCTCGGTGAGTCGCATGATGCTCCTTCCTCCTGAGATGGGCCTCTCATCGATGTGGTGAGAGGATCTACCCACTCGCGGTGGTGGACCACGTTACTTCCACAGGAACCCTTTGGTATCAAGTGCGGCGAAGCCGCTCCTTTGTGTTTTTTGTGTCTTTCTTTTTAGAGAAAAGAAGTTCCACCTTTACGATGTAGATTTTCAATGGATCGTGTTATCAAGCCGGGTTCCGACCTTTGACGTGCACTGATCCGCCTCACCCCACACCACCCCACCGCGAAGGCTTGCGAAATCCCCCGCAGGACGATCCACTCTGGTGGACTCCGGACTCCCCCACCCGGCGGGCCCCGATCAGCGCCCGCCTCTCCCCCGGAAGCGAGCCCATGCCCCACCAGAAGCGCCGGTCGCTTCGCGTCCGCCTGATCACGCTGGTCCTCATCCCCAGCACCGCACTCCTGGTGCTGTGGGCCGCCCTCACCGCCCTCCTGGTCGACGACATCCGCGAACTGCGCTCCACCGCCGCCCTCACCGAGCAGATCGGCACCCCGGTGGTGGAGACCATCGGCGCCCTCCAACGCGAACGTCGCGCCACCATGGACGCCGCCCGCGGAACCCGGAGTACCGCCCTCCGTCTCGCGTACGCGCGCCAACAGACCAACGCGGCCACCAAGACCCTCACCGAGAGCCTCGGCCTGTTCGACGGCGACGACCTCCCCGTACAGGTCCTGGACTTCCACGAAGCACTCGAGGGACTCGGCTCCCACCGTGCGGGCGTGGACTCGATCCTGCCCTCCGAGATCACCCTGGAGGACAACGCCACCGCCTACACCGAGACCATCGAACTCGGCCTACGCGTATGGGACGCCCAGATAGAGCGCGCCGGCCCCCGACAGGTCCCCCACCTGCGCTCACTGACCTCCCTGATGCGCACACGCGAGCTCCTCAACCAACAGGACGCCGTCCTGGCCCACGCGGTGGCCACCCACACCTTCTCCGCCCAGGCCCATGCCCGGTTCGCCGCCGCGGCCGGAGCCCACCACTACACCTGGGACCGGGTCGGCGCCGAACTGAGCGAGGAGGACGGCCAGGAGTACGTGCGTCTGGAGTCCTACTCCGCCCTGCAACACATCCACCGACTCCAGGAGAACATCATCAGCACGCCCGTCCAGGGCACCGGCACCGTCCCGGTCAACGCCACCGCCTGGCAGGGCGCGGCCGAAGCCGTGGACTCACGCATGAGCAGCGTCGAACAGGGCCAGATCGACAAGGTCATCGCCTTCAGCCACACCCAGTCCACCGAACTGCGCACCAACGTCCTCCTGATCAGCGTGCCCGCCCTGGTGGCGGCGCTGGCCTCCACCGCGATCGCGGTCGGCGGCACCCACAGACTGGTACGACGCCTCCAGGACCTGCGCACCTCCACCCTGGAACACGCCCGCCTACGCCTGCCCGCGGTGACCGCGCGATTACGCGCCGGAGAGCCCGTGGACCTGGAGACCGAGGCACCTCGCCTGAAGGTGGAGCACACCGACGAGATCGCACAGGTGGCCCAGGCCTTCAACGACGCCCAACGCGCGGCGGTGGCCACGGCCCTGGAGGAGGCCCAGGTACGCGCGGGAGTACGCAACATGTTCCGCAACATCGCCCGCCGCACCCAGACACTGGTACACCGCCAACTCCGCCTCCTGGACACCTTGGAACGCAACGAAACCGACCCCACGGCGCTGGAGGCCCTGTTCCGCATCGACCACTTCAGCACCCAGATGCGACGCAACGCCGAGAACCTGATGTTGTTGAGCGGAGACCCCCTCCACGCCAAGGAGTGGAGCCCCTACGACTGCACGAGGTGGTACGGGCCGCGGCCGGCGAGATCGAGGACTACGCACGTGTACGGATCTCGGTGCTGCCCCAGGTCGCACTGCGCGCGGACGTGGGCACCGAGACGGTGCGGCTCCTGGCGGAACTGCTGGAGAACGCCACCTCCTTCTCCCCACCCGACACACAAGTGACGGTGGAAGGCCGCACGCCCCCCGACGGAGGCTGCGTACTACACGTCCACGACCAAGGGCTGGGTATGACCGCCGACCGGCGAGAGTCGGCCAACGCGCTACTGGCCCACCCGCCCCGCTTCGACCTGGCCACCATTGCGCGAGGACTCCCCGCTGGGACTGTTCGTCGTGGCCACGATCGCAGAACGCCACGGACTGCGCGTCAGCCTGCACCACCAGGACCCCGAAGGCACTCTCGCGGTCGTGACCGTGCCCGCCCACGCACTGGCCTCCCGAGGAGAACCCGCGCACACGACAAGGGACACGGCGCCACACCGCTCCCTCCACCTCGCCGACACCTCATCGGTGAGCGCCGGCGAACACGTTCACGACGGCGCCACGCCCACGGACCGGTCCGCCACGACCACCACCCCGCCTCCGGCGCCCGAGCACGAGGACCCCGAGACCTACATGGGTCTGCCCCGACGCAGACGCCGGCCACGCCCGGACCCCTCCCCCACCGCCGCACCGCTCCCCACGGCCGAGCAACGGCCACTGTCACAGATCCAGTCGATGATGAGTGCTTTCCAGGCCGGGACGCTGCGCGCACGCGCACAGCATCCGAGGAACGACCCCACGGGCGCCCACGACACGAGCCCCGAACAGAAAAGGTGATGTCCATGACGGCGAGAACCACCGCACAAGGCAGAACGGACGACGGCGGCGGGTTGGACTTCGCGTCCGCCGCCGGGAGGCTGGACTGGCTCCTGGCAGACCTGGTGGAGAGGGTGGCCGGAGCCCGACACGCCCTGTTGCTGTCGGCCGACGGGTTGCTGCTGTCGGCCTCGCCCGGCCTGGACCGGGAACGCGGTGAACGTCTGGCCGCGATCGCCTCGGGATTCGCGAGCCTGGCCCAAGGGGCCCGCGGACAACTGGGGGCCGCCCAGGTGCGCCAGACGATCGTGGAGATGGACAACGTGTTCTTCTTCGTCGTGGCGGCCGGACAGGGCGCCTCACTGGCCATGTCGGCCACCTCCACCTGCGACATGGGACAAGCCGCCTTCGAGGTCAACCGCCTCGTACGGCAGGTGGGACCACACCTGTCGGCCCTGCCCCGCAACAGAGGCGGAGGAGGGTAGGAGACCCATGAACGCGGTACCACCGGGACCGGACCCCGAGCAGGAGTGGTCGTTCGAGTCGAACCTGATACGCCCCTACTCCCTGACCGGTGGGCGCACCCGCCCCTCCCGGTCGGACTTCTCACTGACCTCCCAGGTCGTGTGGATCCCTCCGGGACCCACCACGGGGACCGATCCCGAGGTGGAGCTGCTCCTGACCCTGTGCGAACGGCCTCTGTCGGTTGCCGAGGTGGCCTCGCGCTCGGGTTTTCCCTTGGGTGTGCTACGCGTCCTGCTCGCCGACCTGATGGACCAGGGTCACGTGGAGGTGCACACTCCCACGTGGGAACACAAGCGACCCGACGCGCGGACACTGCGTCGGGTCCTGGAACGCATCCGACGATTCTGAGGCTCCGAAGAAAGGCGGACACCGGCCCGCGCCGGCCCTGAAGAACAGACCCGACGGGCATCCGATCCCGCCCACCGACACGCCCTGAAAAACGAGAGAAGGACATGCGCGCCCGGTTCCACCCCCGACGCACGGACCCGCCATCCCCGGCCCCCGGGCACCGCCCGACCGACCAGGCCCCTTTCCGCTCCGGGAACCGAAGCGTTGTGAGGAAGACACCATGACGAGCACCCCAAGCGCGGGACCGATCCCCGACACCCTGAAGATCGTGGTCGCGGGAGGTTTCGGGGCGGGCAAGACCACCCTGGTCTCGGCGGTGAGCGAGGTGGAGTCCCTGCACACCGAGGAACTCATGACCTCCCCCAGCATGGGGGTGGACGACCTGGAGGGGGTGGAGTCCAAGACCACCACGACGGTGGCCCTGGACTTCGGTCGCATCACCCTGGACCCCTCCACCGTGGTGTACTTGTTCGGCACACCCGGTCAGCGACGCTTCTCCTTCATGTGGGAGGAGCTGGCGCACGGAGCCCTGGGCGCGGTGGTGCTGGCGGACACACGCCGCCTGGCCGACTCCTTCGACGCCATCGACTTCTTCGAACCACGCGGAGTGCCGTTCGTGGTGGCGGTCAACTGCTTCGACGGCCAGCGCACCCACCGAGCCGAGGACGTACGTGTGGCCTTGGACCTGGAGGATCAGGTACCGCTGCTGTTGTGCGACGCGCGCGACCGGGAGTCGGTCAAGGAGGTACTGGTGGAGTTGGTGACGTTGGTGCTGCGTTCGGCCCTCCTCGACCCCTGAGCGCCGGTGGAAGGGACACGGTGCCCCTCCCACCGCGGCGACCCCTCAACGTGCGACGCCACGGCGGTCCACCGGCACGATCATCGGGGTGCGGGTCTCGGGATCCTCGATCACACGCACCGGCAACCCGAAGACCTCCTCCACCAGTTCGGCGGTCACCACCGTGGCCGGATCCCCCTCGGCGACGATGGCGCCCTGACGCATCACGATCAGATGGGTGGCGTAGCGGCAGGCGTGGTTGAGGTCGTGCAGGACCGCGACCAGGGTGTAACCGCGCTCGGCGTGCAGATCCGCGCACAGGTCGAGCATGTCCATCTGGTGGGCGATGTCGAGGTAGGTGGTGGGCTCGTCCAACAGCAGCAAGGGCGTCTGCTGGGCGAGCACCATGGCCAGCCACACACGCTGACGCTGCCCACCGGAGAGCTCGTCCACCGACCGTTCGGCCAGTTCGGCCACACCGGTGGCCTCCATCGCCTCGGCCACCACCGCCTCGTCCTGTTTGGACCACTGGCGTAGGAATCCCTGGTGGGGGAAACGTCCGCGCGCGACCAGGTCGGCCACACCGATACCGTCGGGGGCGATCGAGGTCTGGGGAAGCAGCCCCAGACGGCGGGCGACCTCCTTGGCGGGGTAGGAGCCGATCGCCTGCCCGTCCAGGTACACGTGGCCGTGCGCGGGCTTGAGGGTACGCGAGAGCGCCCGTAGGAGGGTGGACTTGCCGCAGGCGTTGGGCCCGACGATCACCGTGAAGGAGTTGTCCGGGATGGTCACGGCCAGGTCCTGGGAGATGACCCGCTGCTCGTAGGCCAACGTCAGTTCCCGACCGTGCAGACGGGAATCGGCTGGGGTGGGCATGGTTCTTCCTCGGTCCTTGTCAGGCGCGTTGACCGCGCCACTCGATGTACAGCAGCCAGATCAGATAGCCGCCGCCGATGACGGCGGTGACCACACCGACCGGCAGCTGCACAGGGGCCAGGGCGCGCAGGGCCACCAGGTCGGCGATCACGAGCAGGGTCGCGCCCATGAGGGCGGAACCGGCCAGGGTGGTCCCGGTACGTGCCAGACGTCCGGCCAACTGGGGTGCGGCCAACGCCACGAAACCGATGGGACCGGCCACCGCGATGGCCGCGCCGGTCAGGGCGCTGGCACCGGCCAAGGCGACGAGCTGGGTGGAACGGGTGGGCACGCCCAATCCCCGCGCGGTGTCCTCGCCCAGTTCCATCAGACGCAGCCGCCCGCCCAAGGCCGACAGCAGCGGCCCCAACAAGGCGAGTCCGATCCACACCGCGGCCACCTCACCCCACCCCCGGCCATGGAGACTGCCGATCATCCAGATCTGGGCCCCCATGGCGTCGGTGAGATCGGACCTGGTCATCAGGTAGTCGCGCACCGCACCGAGCATGGCGGCCACGCCGATACCGACCAGGACCAGACGATAGCCCTGGACGAAGAAGACGTCCAGGCGTTCCCCCTGGCCGATGACGGCGGCGGGCACCGCCCTCAGGGGGATCTCGTAGTCGCCGACCGCGACGGACACGGCCAGGGCCAGGACGCTCAAGGCGGCCAGGACCACGACGGTCAGGAGAAGACGCGGACGCACCAGCAGCGACAGACGGTCACCGAACAGGCGTAGGGCCAGGGAGCCGCGGGGCGTGGTACGGCTCGCGGCCTTGGCGGGACGTGGCGGGGCCAGGGTGTGGCTCACAGTCGGGACATCTTTCTGCTACGGACCAGGGCGATGAACAGTGGTGCTCCGACGAAGGCGGTGATGATACCGACCTCCAACTCCGAGTGGGGCAGGACGACGCGGCCGACGGTGTCGGCGGCGGTGAGCAGGACGGCGCCCGACAGGGCGGAGTAGGGCAGCAGCCAACGCTGGTCTGGGCCGGTGATCAGGCGCGCCATATGGGGGACGACCAGCCCTACGAACCAGAGGGGTCCGGCCGCGGCCGTGGCCGAACCGCACAGCAGGATGACGCTCACCGCCGTGACGGCGCGGACCAGGGGGACGTTCGTGCCCAGGGTCGCGGCCAGATCGTCGCCCAAGGCGACGGCGTTGAGGGAGGGCCCCAGACACAGGGTGAGGGCCACACCCGCCACGAGGAAGGGAGCGACCTGCCAGAAGACGTCGAGGTCGCGACCGGTCAGCGAGCCCACCTGCCAGAAGCGGACGCGGTCGAAGACGAAGGTGTCGAAGACGAAGACCCCGTGGACGAGCCCTTGCAGGACGGCGGACAGAGCGGTCCCGGCCAGGGCCAGGCGTACGGGGGTGGCGCCGGCCCGACCGCGTGAGCCCAGGGCGTAGACCGCGCAGGAGGCCAGGGCGGCGCCGATGAAGGCGGGCCAGACGTAGGCGGCTCCGGTGGCGCCGAAGACCAGGGAGGCGACGACGACGGCCGCGGCGGCTCCGGAGTTGACTCCGAGGATGCCGGGTTCGGCCAGGGGGTTGCGGGTCAGAGCCTGCATGAGGGCTCCGGCCAGCCCCAGGGCGGCACCGACGAAGACACCGATGATGGTGCGGGGCAGACGCAGGGTGCGGATGACGTCGTGGTCGTAGGATCCGTCGTAGTCGCTCAAAGCGGCCCAGACCTCGGCGACGGGGATGGGTTTGGCGCCGACGGTGACACTGAGTAGAAGGCAGACGGCCAAGGCGCCTAAGGCGAGGACCAGCCCGAGGGGGCGGATGATGCGCCTGGTGGTCGTGGGGCGCGGAAGGGCGGGCGCGCGCAGGGCCACGGCTTCCCCGTTCGTCGTTGCGTGGATGGTGGACCGCGGGGGCGGTCCCGGGTGGCGCGGAGAACACCACCCGGGACAGGTTAGCCTTACCTACGTCCTGCTCGCACGAAAGGGTCCCCCTACGACCCCTGTGACGCGTCCTCACCTTCTCGTACTCTTTCCTACCGGAGTCCTGGCGGTGACAGGACGCACCGCGGACCCGTACCGTCTCCCACCGGACGGTGACCGCACCCGATCGGACCCGGTGAGCGACTCACCCACCGAGGACGACATCGAGGAGTCGGCCGACATCGCACCGAACCCGATCTCGGTGTCCACACCCGGGCGCGAGGCCAGGCCCGGATGCCGGACCAGGCCGACGGCGACGCGACCTTCGTCCTGACCGGCTCCGGTTCTCCCGACGTCCCCAGGTCTTCTCCGAGGGTGGATGGGCCGACCTGGGGGCGGTACGCGCCGAGCAGGTGTACCGGATGGACCATGACTTCTGGGGCGCGGCCGACCACCACGCCGCCCACCGCGATCATGACCGGACGGACCGACCCGGCCGTGTGATCCCCTCCCCCGCGGTCGGGGTGCGCCCGGCGGGGGACTCCGATACGCCCCGCTCAGACCACCAGGTCCCAGCCCATGCGCACCAACAGGGCCAGCACGACCACCAGCAGGACGGCGCGTACGAAGCCCGATCCGCGTCGCAGGACCATACGGGCGCCGATCTGGGCTCCGACGATGGTGCAGAAGGCCAGGCCCAGCCCCAACATCCAGTCCACGTGCCCGCCCAGGGAGAAGACGGTCAGCGCGCCGAGGTTGGTGCACACGTTGACGATCTTGGCCGAGGCCGAGGCGGAGACGAAGTCCATGCCGATGACCGCGGTGAAGGCGATGATGAGGAAGACACCGGTGCCGGGGCCGATGAGGCCGTCGTAGAAGCTGACACCCAGACCGGCCAGGGCGATGACGGCCAAGAAGCGGTTACGGGTGCCAAGACGTGGGTCGCTCACCACCCCCATGGTGGGGCGGAGATAGACCATCAGGGCCACCCCGGCGAGGACGACCATGATGACGGGTTTGAGCACGTCGGCGGTGAGCGCGACGGCCAGGGCCGCGCCCAGACCCGAGCCCGTCACGGCCAGGGCCGCGGTGGGCAGTACCACGCGCCGGTCGATGGTGACCTTGCGGGCGTAGGCGATGGCGGCGGAGGTGGTGCCGAAGACTGCGCCGAGTTTGTTGGTGCCCAGCAAGGTCGCCAAGGGCGTGGTGGGGGCGGCGACCATCAGGGCGGGCAGCAACAACAGGCCTCCTCCGCCGACGACGGCGTCGATCCAGCCCGCGGCGACACCGGCCAGAAGGAGCAGGCCCAGGATCTCGGGGTCCATCTACCGCACGCGCCGTGGGCAGGAGGTGATCATCGCTTCTTCTCTTGGCAGGGGAGAGGTTTTCTCGGGGGAGCCTATCCGGTCCTCGTAGGTTCGCCTCGGGGTGGGGTTCGTTTCGACCTTTTAAAACTGCCGCCTTTACGACGTAGATTCAAGAAGGGAAAAGGCGCGGCGGCGCCCGGAGTCAAGGGGCGCCGCCGCGATCTGCGAATCCGCTCACATGTGCGTGAACCAGGACCGGGCCTGTTCCAGCACCTGTGGATCCAGTTGGTGCCCCCCGGAGTGCTCGCTCTCCCGCACCTGCGCTCCCCTCTCCCTCAGTTGGGCGGCCAGCAGGCGTGCCTGGTCGATGGGGGTGATGGGGTCGGCCACCCCCGAACCCAGGAACACCCGTGTGCCCGACAGGTCGACCCGGTCGGGCTCACGCCCCTGCAAGGGCGCTCCGCCCGCGAACAGGGCCGCGCCGCTCACCAGACCCGGATGCAGCAGCAACAGGGCCGCGCCGATGTTGGCACCGTTGGAGAATCCGCAGGCCACGATCCTGTCGGGGTCCAGATCGTAGGTGTGGGCGGCGGCGGAGACGAACCCCGCGAGTTCGGCGCTGCGCCGGATGAGGTCCTCGACGTCGAAGACGCCCTCGCGCAGGCGGCGGAACCAGCGGTTCATTCCGTTCTCGTCCACCTTGCCCCGAGGGGAGAGCAGAGCCGCCCCCGGCGCCAGCGTCCGTCCCAGCGGCAGCAGGTCCTCCTCGTCCGCACCGGTGCCGTGCAACAGCAGCACCGTGGGCCCGTCCGGCACCGTGGCGGGCACGAAGACGTGGACGAAGTCGTCGGTCGTGGTCATCGCTGCACCTCCAACTCCGGCAGGCGGGAGGCGATCTGCTCGCGGTTGGGCTCCAGCCACGGCGGGAGTCTCAGGGAACGTCCCAGTTCCAGCAGCGGCTCGTCGTAGTCGAAACCGGGTCCGTCGGTGGCGATCTCCAGCAGGACTCCTCCGGGTTCGCGGAAGTAGATGGAGGTGAAGTAGCGGCGGTCACGGATCTCGGTGACGCCCACGCCCTCACGCTCCAGCCTCTGGCGCCAGGCCTCCTGGACGGGGCCGTCGGGCGCGCGGTAGGCGACGTGGTGCACCGTCCCGGCCGCGACCAGGCCGCGCGGCGCCTTGGGCGCGGCCACCACGTCGACGATGGTGCCCACGCCCTGACCTGAGGCATTGGTGTGAAAGCGCATGCGGTCACCGTTCTCGTCGGCCAGGCGGAACCCCAGTTGACCGCTCAGCATCTGGACGGTGTCCTCCACGTCGTGCTCGGTCAGGGTGACGGCGCGGATGCCGCGGATGGCGTGCTCGGCGGGCACACCGGCCTGGTCCCAGGGTTCGGTGTCGTGGTGGTCGGCGCTCGCGGCCAGTTCGATGATCAGCCCGTCGGGGTCGCGCAGGCTGAGCACGTCCTCCTCGCCGCGCTCGCCGGGGCGAGTGGCGTGCACGCCCAGCCTCCTCAGGTGCTCGTCCCACCAGCCCAGGGAGCCCTCGGGTACGGAGAAGGTCGTGGTCGTGGCCTGACCAGCGCCGATGCGCCCCTTGGGGGCGCCCGGCCAGGGGAAGAAGGTCATGATGGTGCCCGGGTTGCCCGCCCGGTCACCGTAGTAGAGGTGATAGGTGTCGGGTGAGTCGAAGTTGACGGTGCGCTTGACCAGGCGCATCCCCAGCACGTTGAGATAGAAGTCGGCATTGGCCTGGGGGTCGCCCGCGATGGCGGTCACGTGGTGGATTCCCGCGGGGCGCACGTCCATGTCCTCACCCTTTCGTCGAGGTCGTATACGTGCCTGTGGACCAATGTAGTTGAACTTTAAACCACATTGGAGGGCGTGTCCCCCCACACTCCCCCGCCTTCGGTCGAGGAACAAGCACACCGCGCGTGTCGCGCGGCCCGAGCACGCCCCCGCCGCGCACCTGAAGGAAGGCACCGGGCACGGGTCGACCGCACCCTCACTCCGAGGACGCCCCGATCCGGGGCAGGCGACGCAGGCGCAGGCCCACCAGTCCCGCGCACACGCACAACCCCGACGCGAAGACCACCGCACCGCCCCAGCCCACCAGGTCGTACACCAGCCCGCCCGCCCAGCCGAAAAAGCTGGACCCCAGGTAGTAGGCCAGGGTGTAGACCGCCATGGCCTGTGCCCGTCCGTCCACCGCACGGGAGCCCACCCAGGCCGAGGCGGTGGCGTGGGCGGCGAAGAAGGCGAAGGTCATCACCGCCAGCGCCACTAGCAGGCCCGGCACGGCGGTACTGAACAATCCGCCCAGTCCCAGGACCATCAGCCCGGTGGAGACGGCCAACACCACATGACCGCCCCAGCGCGCGGTGGCGTTGCCGGCGATCGCCGAACCGAGCATCCCGGCGGTGTAGGCCAGGAAGAGCAGGGAGGCCGCGGCCTGCGACAGACCGAAGGGCTCGGCCATCAAACGGAAGCCCAGCAGGTTGTAGATCGTCATGAAGGCGCCCATGAGCAAAAGGGCCTGGGCGTACAGGGCCGGCAGCCCCGGCGTGGTCATGGCGGCACGCAGACGCCGGACCGTACCGGTACGGGCGCCGTCGCCCCGCCCGCCCCGCGCCGGGGCACGGTGCCCGCGGGGCAGCACCACGACGAACACGACCAGTGCCGACAGGCCCAGGAGGGTGTTGGCGGCGATCCCCCACTGCCACCCGCCCCACTGCGCGACCACACCCGCCAGCAGTCGGCCGCCCATGCCGCCCAGCGGGTTGCCCGCGATGTACAGGCCCGTGGCACGCGGTGCGTCGGCGGGGTGGATCTCCTCGGCCAGATAGGCGACCGCGGCCGCGGGCACTCCTCCCAACGCGGCGCCCTGGGCCGCCCGCAACACCAACAGCACCCACAGTTCACCCGCGAAGGGGATCGCACAGCCCAGCATGGTCGCCACGAACAGGGACAGGGCGATGACCCGGGCCCGACCGATCCGGTCCGCGGCCCCGCTCCACACCAGGGTGAACCCGGCCAGTCCACCGGTGGCCAGCGACACCACCAACGCGGTCTGGGAGGCGGAGGCCGCGAAACCCTCCGCTATGGCGGGCAGGATCGGCTGCACCGACCACAGTTGGGCGAAGGTGGCCACCGCCGCGGCCACCAGCGCCACGACCGTACGCCGATAGTCGCTGCTGCCCGCCCGGGGCCGCATGTCGGACTCGGCCGAGGAAGCGCTGGTCAAGATCATTGGTAGTCAGAGGCGCGGTACCCGTTCCCGGGCCCGTTTCCTCATCCCCCTTTCAATCCGTGCGTGCGGTTTTCCCGCACACGGCTTACCGATGATCTTCTAAACCGGGTTACGCAACCCC
>NZ_JASCXJ010000033.1 GCF_030271535.1 Nocardiopsis sp. ATB16-24
TGGGGTGGGAGAGTAGGTTGCTGCCACGGTTCTTCTTCCGGGAGGGGGAGGAGGGGAGGGTTCCTTTGGGGGTTCTTTCTTCTTTCTCCTCCCGTTTTTCATGTGCGGGCTTGTGAACAAGTGAAAACTCTCTGGGTATCCCATTCCAGGTGTGAGAAAAGATCGGTCCCGATGGAATATGGGCTGCTGAAGGCATTGGTCACTCCTACTTTGGTGATGGACGTCAACACCATGTCGTAAGCTGGAGGGTACGAGTACTACGACGCGCTGCTACTGGTCAGGGTGGCAGCGCTTTTGATTGTTGACGGACGGGTTGGATGACTGAGGACAGCCGATCGGGAGACCACGAGGGCCCCGGAGCCGATGAGCGCGGCGGTTACCGCTCCGGTGGGCCTGGTGGTCGGGACCGAGGTGACGGAACCCGATCCCGGTCCGGCTACAGCGGTTCGAGAGACCACAGGGGCCGCGGCGAACGTCGTGAGGGTGACCGCAGGGACGGTCGCGGGGGCTACCAGGGTCGCGACGACCGTCGCGGCGGTGGTGGCTTTCGTGGTCGAGATGACCGGGATGACCGCCGTGGAGGCCGTCGCGATGACCGGGGTGGTTATCGGGGCGGGGAACGCCGGGACGAGCGGGGTGAGGGCCGGGGCGGCTTCCGTGACCGGGATGACCGCCGTGGAGACCGTCGGGACGACCGGGGTGGTTATCGGGGCGGGGAACGCCGGGACGAGCGGGGTGAGGGCCGGGGCGGCTTCCGTGACCGGGATGACCGCCGTGGAGACCGTCGGGACGACCGGGGTGGTTATCGGGGCGGAGATCGCCGGGACGACCGCCGTGACGGGGGGCGTAGAGAGGGCGGCTTCCGTGGTGGTGACGACCGTCGCGGCGGTGGCGGCTATCGGGGGCGTGGCGACGACCGTCGTGGGGGTTTCCGCGGTCGTGATGATCGTCGGGGCGGTTACCGGGGACGCGACGACCGTCGCGGTCCGCGCGAGGAGCGCGATCCGGCCGACATCGCGCCGCAGCTCCCCGAGGAGATCGACTACTCCCAACTGGACCCCGAGAGCAAGCGTGACCTCAACTCCCTGCCCAAGTCGCTGGCCGAGTTGATCGGTAAGCACATGGTCGCCGCCGGCATGTTCATGGACGAGGATCCCGAACGGGCCTACACACACGCGGCCTACGCCCGTCGCAAGGCCTCCCGGGTACCCGCGGTACGTGAGGTATCGGGGGTCGCCGCCTACACCATGGGTAAGTGGCAGGAGGCACTGTCGGACCTACGAGCCGCACGTCGCATGAGCGGCCGTGACAACTTCCTCGCCATCATGGCCGACTGTGAACGCGGTCTGGGGCGTCCCGAGCGGGCATTGGAGATCGCCGACGATCCGGCGGCCAAGAACCTGGAGGCCGCAGACCGTATCGAGCTGCGCATCGTCGCGGCGGGAGCCCGCCGGGACATGGGCGACACCACGGCCGCCCTGGCCGAGCTCCAGGTGCCCGAGCTCAAGGAACGGCGTGCCCGTCCATGGGTGGCTCGACTCTTTTATGCCTACGCCGACGTCCTGGAGGAACTCGGCCGCGAGGACGACGCTCGAGAGTACTTCTCGCGTGCCTCGGCCGTGGACAGCGAAGGGGTCACCGACGCCGACGAGCGTCTTGCGGCGCTGGAGGGCATGGAACTGGTCGACTACGACGTCGAGGACGGCATCGTCTGGACCGACGCCGAGGAGTACGAACTCCCCGAGGAGGCGGAGGAACGGGCCGTCACGGAAAGGCCCGCGGACAGAGGCCGGGACGAGGGCCACCGCGACCGCGAACGCGGTCGAGAGGAAGGCCCTGACGACGGCCGGGCAGAGGACTGATCTCCTTCCACGGCACCGACGGACCGGCACCCCCGAGCGACGCGGCACCGCTCGGGGGTGCCGTCGTGCACATGGGGACCCTCCCCCGTAGCCACGACTCGGTGGTCTGCCTGACCTACGTGGGTCGCCGGCCCCTGCTCGTACGCCACAGGCAGCGCGCCTGGGAGTTCCCCGGAGGACACGCAGAACCGGGGGAGAGCGTGCGCCAGACCGCTCTTCGTGAGGCCAGGGAGGAGGCGGGGGCCACCCTCGGAAGAGTGGACCCCGTCGGCTACTACGTTCTGTCCGGCGGACATGTCACCGTGGTCACCCACGCACAGGTGACCGGACTGGCACCGCTCACCGGGGAGTTCGAGACGGTGGAGGTGCGGGCCTTCGACGTTCTCCCACCCGACGAGGAACTCTCCTGGTCGGACGGCCTCTACGCCCATCTGCTTCGGAAGCTGGGACTGCCCGGGGCGCCTCCCCCGGGCCCGTGAACCTTCCGACCCCTTCCCTCAACCTCCGGTCGCCCGGCCGCCGATCCGTTTGACGTACTCGCCCTCGGTTCCCGCCGTCCTGTACCCGAGCCGCTCGTTGATGGTCAGCATCGGCCTGTTGTCCGCGTGGTTGCCGGTGTAGGCATGCGTGACACCGCGCTCCCGGGCCCGGTGCAGGGCCACGGCCTTGGCGTATCCGGCCAGTCCCCGGCCCCGGTACTCCCGCAGGGTGCCGGTCATGGACGACTCCATGCGGGTGCCGTCGGAGGCGTAACAGGTGATGGCCGCGGGCGTCCCCTCGACCAGTACGAGCAGGCACAGGTCCAGGGCGGTGAGCGGGTGCCCCCACACGTTGGCCCGCCACTCCCCATAGGACGGGAACCAGTGGTCTCCGCCCGGCTCGTCCAGGGTGGTGAGTCTGTCGATCTCGTAGATCGGTCGGGGATCGTCCGCGTAGTCGGAGAAGGGGCGCAGTTCGACCCCGGCGGGAGCGGTGGGGAGGTCCGGCAGCGAATCCAGTTCCAGACCCAGGATGCGGTGGGTCTCCGCCAGGACGTACCCGCGACCCAGCACCACTCGCCGCAGTGCCTCCCCGCCGACCTGGACGGCCTCCTCGGAGGTGAACGTCCGCAGCACCTCGGCCCCCTGGGAGACCAGGTCCTTCTCGGAGACGTCGAGCAGGTGATCCGCCAGGTCCGTGTCCCTGTGGGAGTCGTCGACGGTGGTGAGGACGGACATCCCCCGGGTCGATCCGGCGTCATCGGTCAGCAGGACCGAGCGTACGAAGCCGACCACGGACCCGCCCTCCAGCGCGACGAAGGTGTTCTCCCCGCGTTCGGTGGAGGGGCGGTCGTGACGCCAGAGCATGGCCTCCTCGGTCAGCACACGGCAGGGGTGGGACCGGCGCAGGAGCGGAAGGACCAGGGGGACGTCGGATCTTCGCATGGGACGGATCTGGATCGTCATGCGGCGAGACTAGAGCGCGGCCCTCTCGGGCCGCACCTGGTTTTCCCGCACCCGGTGTCCGCCCTCAGGAAAGGCGCTCCTCCCGGGCCTCACGCTCGGCCTTCTCCTGGGCGAGCCTGTCGAGCCAGTGCACGATGCCCGACACGTTGGCCTCCGGGCCGCTGAGGGTGTCCAGGATCTCTCCGGTCCCCGACGACGCCTCCGGCGGAAGGGGACGGTATCGCGCGACCACCTTGTCCCGGACCATGGCGATCGCGTGGTCCAGGTCGCCGGTGCTCCCGTGCGCCTCGCGTACCGTCTCCACCCACAGCCGCAACTCGGCCTCGGCCTGGTCGATGGTCTCCTCGACCGTACCGACCGCCCCGAAGTGGGAGAACATCAGCCTCTGGGCGCCGATGTCCCCGAAGAGCCGCAGGGTCGCCAGGCACGCCTCCATGTCGAAGTCCGGCGGCGGGGTGGCGGGGACGACGTCACCGGTGAGCGGCTTGTACATCCCCAGTGCGTCGCCGACGTACAGATCACCGGTGAGGGTGTCGACCAGGCCCATGTGGTGTTTGGCGTGACCGGGCGCGTAGTGCGTCACCAACCTGCGTCCCCCGCCCAGGTCGATCTCCCCGGTCTCGCCCACCGCACGGATCCGCGCGGCCTCGGTGGGACGCATCATCCCGAACAGGGTGTCCAAACGGTCGCCCCACACCATGGCGGCGCTGCGCATCAGCCGACTCGGGTCGGCGAGGTGACGGGCGCCGCGCTCGTGCACCACGATCTCGGCGTTGGGAAAGAGCGAGGCCATGTCGCCGGTGCCTCCGGCGTGGTCCAGGTGGATGTGGGTCACCACGATGGTGGCCAGGTCCTCGGGGGCAAGTCCCAGGCCGGTGACCGCCTCGTGCAGGACTCGGGCGGAACCGGCGGTGCCGACCTCGACGATGCAGGGCCGCTCGGAGCGGATGAGGTAGCTCGACACGATTCCCGGGTACCCGGCGAGCATCGTGTCGATGGCGAAGATGTCGTCGCCCAGAGGGACGATCCCCTCGGGCGGACCGCTCGCGTCCACGTCGTCGTGCACTGCTGGTACCTCTGTTCCTCGGTCGTCGTGCGGTTCGACGGAGCCGAACCGGAGCGCATCCGACTCTAGGACAAAGGTCCCTTCACAGGTCGGGGCGGGGTGGTCCGGTCGTCCACAGCTCCCACGAGGGTCTTCTGTCCGAACCCGTGTCCGGGGATCCTGAGAACGGAGCACAGCGCCCTCACACCCGTGGCCGGTCCCGCACTCGCCCCGATCCGCGTCCGTCACCGCGTGGTGCCCCTTCCTCGTCGCCCACTCCCAGTCAGGACGTATGCATGCAGCAGGACACTCTCGCCCCGACCTCGGACGATGTTCCCCCTCCGCCCCGGCGGCATGACCCGAACGGAGAGGAGGGTTCCCCGCGCCCTGGAGAACGGGGACCCGACGGTCCCGTCGGCGCTTCGGCGGTCGCGCCGGAACGCGCGGAGGCCGACCACCGCAACGAGATCCTCGTGGCCGGGCGGATCACCGCACGGCCTCACATCCGTGAGCTGCCCAGCGGAGACCGGTTGGCCACCTGGCGGGTCTGCGTCGTCCGGCCCGACGACAGTCGTTACGGCGGGCGCCCGGTCGACTCGATCACCTGCACCAGTTTCGACCCGTTCCTGCACGAGCGGATCCGGTCCTGGAAGCCCGGCGACGTGGTGCGGATGACCGGGGAGTTGCGCCGCCGCACCTGGCGCGGACGCGAGGGCGTCGTGCGCAGTGTCTGTGAGGTGGAGGCGCGGACCGCGACGTTGGTCCGTGCGGCAGGGGGAGACGGGCGGGTACGGCGGTGAGGGCCCGGTTCCGATGCACGGACTCACCAGCCCAGAAGGGCCAGCGCCTCACGTGCGGCCGTGCCGGACGGGTCCACCCCCGGGGCCGCCCACACCGCCACGCACAGTGCGCGCAGTCCGTCCAGACGGTCTCCCGCCCCCTCCAGCCTCGGTACTCCGTCGGTGACGGTCACCGTCCACCCGTTGCAGCGGGTCCGCCTCCCCTCCCGGGAGACCTTCGGGTGGGTGTGGTTCATGCCGGACAGGTCCCAGGCCAGGTACCGGGGACGTTGATGTTCGGGCGCGGCCAGGAGGTCCAACGGGGTGGCCACCCCGGACAACACCAGGAGTCCGGAGGCTCCATGGACGGTCGCCCCCTCGATGTCGGTGTCCAAGCGGTCGCCCACGATCAGCGGGTTGCGCGCACCGGTGCGCAGAATGCCCTCCTCGTGCAGGGGGCGCATCGGCTTGCCCGCGATGACGGGTTCGACCCCGGTGGCGTTGACGATGACCTGGACGAAGGAACCGTTCCCCGGCGTGATGCCCCACTCGCTGGGGGCGGTGGCGTCACCATTGCTGGCCACGTAGAAGGCTCCGCGCCGGACCGCGAGCGCGCCCTGGTCGAGCAGATCCCGGGTCATCTGCCGGGAGTAGCCCTGGACCACGGCCACCACCGACTCGTTGTCGACCGACACCGGGCGCATCCCCCTTCTGCGCACCGCCTGGCGCAGCGCGGTGTCGCCCACCACCAAGACCTGGGAACCCTGGGGATGGCGTTCGCCGACCAGGCGGGCGGCGGCCTCCGCGGAGGTCACCACGTCCTCGGGGGAGGCCGCCACGCCAAGGTCGGTGAGGTGTTCGGCGATCCGTGCCGGGGTGCGTCCGGCGTTGTTGGTCACGAACGCCACCCGGGCGCCCGCGGCCCGTGCCTTGCCCACCGCCTCGGGCGCCGCGGGGACGGCCCGGGAACCGATGTAGACGACCCCGTCCAGATCCAGGAGCATCGCGTCGTGGATCTCGTTCAGGGGACGTTCTGCGAAGAGCAGGGACATGGAGGAGCACCCGTTCCGTATGGCTGGAGTGGTCACCTACCAGGCTATGGCCGAGGTCCGCTCGGCCGTGACCGCCCACCCCGGGACACGAGATGCGCCGCGTCGCGCCGGAGACGGCGCGCATCCGCCCCCACTCCCGTGGGGGACCGATCCTGGTGGGCCCATCACAGGTCCCGTTCCACGCCGAGCCGGCGGGTCGCGAAGGCGACGGACTCGGGAAGGGAGAACAGTTTCGCGGTGGCCTCACCGACGGGCCCCGACACCACCGCTCCGGTGTCCTCGAAGTCGACGCCCAAGCGCCCGAAATCCTCCGAGTCCAGGCGCACGTCGGTGAAGGTGACCCACTTTCGACCGCCGTCCGGTGTCAGGACCGCGCATCCGGACTCCTCCTCCAAGGGGCGAGGGAGCCGGTACTCGGCCAGGTGGAAGGCGGTGCAGGAGTCGAACCCCGCTCCCAGCAGGAGCACCCGGGCCCCGACCTTCTCCATCGCCGCGAGAGGGGAGTCCTCGCCCAGGCGGCAGTCCACCGGATGGTGCTCCAACAGAGCGCGGGCGCGTGGTCCCAGGGCCGCGAAGGAGGTCTGCGGGTGGGGACTGCGCACCGCCCCCGGCCAGGTCCGTACCATCTCGGGGATACGCCCCATGGACCTGCTCGGGGTGAGGCGTGGGTCGAACCCGGGCGTGTGTGCGCGGATGAGAGGCCACCAGTCCTCGGGGACCGGCGGGTCGCGCCACTGGGCGGGGTCGGTGTTGTCCCCGGTCTGGGTCGGCACGACGAGGGTGCCCTCACTCCCCAGCACGTCCAGAAGGGCCTGGACGACCGCTTGCGCCCCGCCGCACACCCAGCCCAGAGCGCTGAGGGAGGAGTGCACCAGGACCGTGTCGCCGGGGGTGACCCCCAGCGAGGCCAGATCACGGGACAGGGACTTTCGGGTCTGTGGGCGCCGGGGGACGTTCACCGTGGTGGGCACGCGATGGACTCCTCACGTCGAGGGCGGGGTGGCACTATCATTCCGCACCTCTTCTCCGGAGGCCGGCGTATTTCCCAGGGCCGGCGAAGTCGGGGGGCGAGCACCATGTCCTCGGCTCCCGAGCGGGGACGGGAGACGGAGTCCGACCCCTCTGTGGGCGGGGGCGGCCCCGCCCACAGAGAACGTTCCGGGTCGGTGGGGTCCCTTGGTCGCCCACGCGGTGTGGTCGGCCCCGCTCAGTCCAGGACCCGCATGACCAGGCCGGTGCGCGGCTTGGGTCCGAAGGAGGTGGACTTGCGTGGGGTCAGTTCCCCCCGCTCGGCCACCGCGTACACCTGTTCCACGCGCAGCGGGGGCACGATGACGGCCGTGCCTCTTTCCTCACGGGCCGCGGTGAGGGCCTCGGCGGGGGTGTCGTGCACCATGCGCACCGTCTCCTCCGGTGTTCCCCACAACGGCATCAACACCTCGTGCAGGGCGGCCGTCGGCAGGTGGCGCCATGCGGGGGAGTGGTCGGGCATGGCCTGTGCGAGGACGTCCTCCTCGAAGTCGTGCACCAGATACGCCTCACCCGACGCCGAGACCAGTACGAGGGCGGGTGCCTCCGTCTCCTCCAGAGCGTGGACGAAGGGTTCCGGAGAGGCGGCGGGGAGGGGGTCGACCGTGGCCACCGTCCGTGCCTCCACGATCGCCCGGTCCGTGTCGAGGGCGGGCAGTACCCGGTGGATGGCGCCCAAGTGGGGTGGGTGGGTGTCGCTGTCCACCAGCAGGGCCAGGCCGTACCGCCAACCCGGGTCGTCGTACTCGGCGTACAGACGTCGGTAGGCGGCGTAACGGTGGTGTCCGTCGGCGATCAGGGCGGACCGGTGCCTCAGATCCTCGGAGATCCGACGCAGTTCGCCGGGGTCGGTCAGGGCCCACAGGCGGTGTTCGGCCCCGTCCCGGGTGCGTGTGCACACCAGGGGGTTCTCCTCGACGGCCTCGGTGGCGGCGGAGGCGGTCCCGCCTCCGCCGCGGTAGACCAGGAAGATCGGTTCGAGGTTGGCGCGGGTCAGGCCCATGAGGTCGAACCGGTCGCGCACCGGCGGGTCGGCCACGTCCTCGTGCGGGCGTACGGCGGCCTCGGTCCCCTCCTCGGGCAGTCGTAGGTTGCCCACCAACCCGCGTTGGCGTCGTCCGTCGGCGGTGACCTGTTCGTACACGTACAGGGCCGGTCGCTCGTCCAGGGCCAGCACACCCTCGGTGATCCAGGTGTGCAGCAGGTCGGCGGCGGCACGGTAGTGGCGGGGCACGGCCCCTCCCGGGGTCTGCCTGCTCAACGCGAAGGGCAGGGTGACCCTGGCCGCGTTGTGAGGATCCGAGCGTTGTAGTTCGCGTGCTTCCCTGACGTCGGGGATGTCGTAGGGCGGCGCCAGGAGCCGAGAGAGGTCGAACTTCCCGTCGATGAAGCGACCCACGTCCGGATCCGCGTAGCGCAGACCGCGGAAGGGGACCAGTTCGAGAGGTTGGCGTGGCATCCCAGCACGGTACCCGTCACGGGCCGCTCCTCGCCCGACCCGTGAGACGGCGGGCTCAGAGGAACCGACGCACGCGCAGCATGTCCCCGACGCCGGCCTCCACCCTGACTCTGCGGCCGAGCAGGGCCTTGGCCACGTCCAGACGGTCCTCGGCCAGCGCGACCAGGTCGTCGCTGCCCACGGTGATCCTCACCTGGGGGCGGGGCGCCGGCCGATGGTCGGGGCGATGGGTGACGTCGACCAGGCCGTTCAAGGTGAGCCGCATCTCGAAGACGGTCGCCAGGTCGGGGACCACCACGCTCACGGAGCGCTCGCGGATGTGCTTGCGACGTTCTTCCTCCGATCGGGCGAGTATGCGCTGATTCAGCTTCTCGATACCGGCCAGGCACGCGTCGATGCTGCTCATGGGCACATCATGCCCCAAACGCGAGGTTGCGGAGCCCACGCGTGCCCTGAGGACGAAGGAGCCGACCTTCCGCGTTCGCGTGTCAACGGCCGTTCCGTCCCGGTAGCGTTGGCAGGGACCCCCCGTCGCGCAGCGCCTCCCGGCTTCCACCTTCGCGGTCTCATCAAGGAGCACGTCAATCATGGTCGTCGACGCGGTACGTACCTACTTCGATGCCGCCAGTGGCCTCACCGAACTCTCTCGCAAGCAGGCCGTGGCCGCGGCCAAGACCCTGTTGAGGGCGAACGGCCCGGTCGCTCCGGTCACGGGGGAGGGCGAGGGGATTCCCTCGCGGGTGGGGCAGAGCATCCAGGCCTTGGCCGGTGAGCTCGTCGAGACCAACCGGTCCAACCGGGAGGCCCTCGCCGACCTGGTCCGCCGTGAGGTCGAGCGCCAGTTGGAGAGCATGGACGTCGTTCCGCGCGCGGAACACGAAAGGCTCGTGCGTCGGGTCGCCGAACTCGAACGTCGATTGGCCGCCCGCCACGCCGTCGAGCGGGCCCTGGGCGCCACCGGTACGGGTCCCTCCTCTCCCGTGGGCGCCACGGCCGGCCTGCCGAACGTCACCGCCTCCCTCGCCAAGGCGGCGGTGGGGGCAGGCGTCGAAGGGACCTCGGAGCAGGTGACCGCGACCTTCGAACCGACCGTGGAGCGGCCCGGAGAGGACTCGGAGCAGGCCGAGAAGCCGGGCGCAGAGGGAACGGTCGCCGAGGGGGAGGACGGGCGGACCGGGACCGACGAGGGCGCTCGGGACGGGACGGGGAAGGACGCCCCCGCCGCGACGGAGAAGAAGACGTCCGCCAAGTCCAGACCGCGGGCCGCCGCCAAGAGTCCGACCAAGAACGCCCGGACGCGTTCGGGCGCCAAACGCACCACCAAGGGCAAGGGCGCGGCGAAGAGCTGACGTCTGCCATGGGACGAACCCGTACCGTCCGCCGAACCGTGGAGAAGAGCCATGGAACCCGAGGAACAGGCCGAGGCACTGGCCGAGCAGACCCTGCGCAGCACCAGGGAGCGTCTGGAGGGGCTGGACTCGGTGCCCACCGCCGAGCACGTCGTGGTCTTCGACACCGTGCACCAGGAGCTCTCCGGGGTGCTCGGAGCTCTCGACCGCAATGCCGAGGAGCAGGAATGATCCCGGTCGACGACGGCGTACCCGCGTAACCCCGAACGACCCCCGGTAGTCTAGGTGACCATGGCAAAACGCACCCGGCTCGACGCGGAACTCGTCCGCCGCGGGCACGCACGCTCACGCGGGCACGCAGCCGAGATCATCGAGGGCGGCTTCGTCAAGGTCGCGGGGGTGGTGGCCTCCAAGGCCGCGACCCAGGTCGGTCAGGACCAGCCCATCGTGGTCCGCCCGCCCTCCGACGAGCCGCCCTACGTCTCCCGAGGCGCCCACAAGCTCATCGGCGCACTGGACTCCTTCTCCCTCGACGTCGCCGGCCGTCGGGCCCTGGACGCGGGGGCCTCCACCGGTGGCTTCACCGATGTGCTGTTGCGTCGTGGGGCCGCCCAGGTCATCGCCGTCGACGTCGGTTACGGCCAGCTCGCCTGGTCCCTGCGCAGCAACGACCGAGTGCGGGTGATGGAGCGGGTCAACGTTCGCGAACTCACCCCGGAGCAGATCGGCGACCCCTGGCCCGACCTCGTCGTGGGCGATCTGTCGTTCATCTCGCTGCGCCTGGTGCTGGAACCGCTCAGGGCGTGCGCGGCCCCCGGCGCCGACTTCGTCCTCATGGTCAAGCCCCAGTTCGAGGTCGGCAAGGACCGGGTCGGCGCCGGCGGAGTGGTCCGCGATCCGCGGCTGCGCGCCGAGGCGGTCTCGGACGTGGCGGCCCATGCCCTCACTCTGGGGCTGGGGACCGTCGACGTCACCGCCAGCCCGCTGCCCGGGCCTTCGGGCAACGTCGAGTACTTCCTGTGGATGCGTGAGGACGCCCCCGCTCTGGAACCGGACGCGCTGACCCGCGCGGTGGACAGAGGCCCCCGATAGCGGCCGTGGCACCGTGTCCTTGGAGTCCGATACCGTGACCCGGTCGGGTCGTAGAACGCCTCGGCCGGCATCAAGGCTCCCACCGGGGGAGTGAACGTGAGGGGACGGAGATGACCAGCGGACGTAGTGTCCTTCTGCTGGCCCACACCGGTCGGCCCGCGGCGATACGCAGTGCGAGGCTGGTCCACGGGAGCCTCAGCCGCGCCGGCCTGACCGTGCGCATGCTCAAGAACGAGGTCGAGGAGCTGGCGGCGCAGGGCTGTGTGCTCTCCCCCATCGAGGTCGTCGAACCGGGCGGGGCGGCCGAGGGCGCCGAACTGGTCATGGTGCTCGGCGGCGACGGGACCCTGCTCCGGGCCGCGGAGACGGCGCGTCCGGCCGGGGTGCCCCTGTTGGGCGTGAACCTGGGGCACGTCGGGTTCCTCGCGGAGGCCGAGCGTGAGGATCTCAGCGAGACCGTGCGCAGCGTCGTCGACCAGGACTACGACGTCGAGGAGCGTATGACCCTGGAGGTGGCGGTCCTCAACGGCGGTCGCGGCGACGAGTCACCGCCCGTACGGACCTGGGCGCTCAACGACGCGACCCTGGAAAAGGGTGAGGCACGCCGCATCCTGGAGATGGTCCTGGAGGTGGACGGCCGTCCGTTGTCGAGGTGGGCCTGTGACGGGGTGGTGTGCGCCACCCCCACCGGTTCCACCGCGCACGCCTTCTCCGCGGGGGGCCCGGTGGTGTGGCCGGACGTCGAGGCTCTGCTGGTCGTGCCGATCAGCGCGCACGCCCTGTTCGCCCGACCTCTGGTGGTGGGTACACGGGCCACGGTGGCCCTGGAGGTGGTTCCGGACGCTGCGCCGGGCGTGCTCTGGTGTGACGGACGGCGTATGGTCGAATTGCCCCCAGGGGCGCGAGTCGAGATCACCCGTGCGGACACGCCGGTCCGGTTGGCCCGGTTGCACCGGGCACCGTTCACCGACCGGCTGGTGGCCAAGTTCGGACTGTCGGTCGCGGGCTGGCGCGGACGGAGCGAGCACGGCCGCTGATCGGGGTCGCACGTCCTGGCGCGCGGTGCGTCCGTGCGTGTGCACGCGTGGAAGTGGCGTCAACTATCAGGAGAGGGACCGGTGCTCGAAGAAGTCCGCATCCAGGGACTCGGGGTCATTGACGACGCCGTTTTGGAGTTGTCACCGGGGCTGACCGTCGTCACGGGCGAGACCGGCGCGGGAAAGACCATGGTCGTCACCGGGCTCGGACTGCTCTTCGGTGGTCGTGCCGATCCTCAACGCGTACGTCCGGGCGCCGATCGGGCCGTGGTGGAGGGAAGGCTCGTGGTGCCCTCCGGTGGTCGCGTGGCGGCCCGAGTGCTGGAGGCCGGCGGTGACATCGACGACGACGTCCTGATCCTCACGCGTACGGTCTCGGCGGAGGGTCGTTCCCGGGCCACCCTCGGCGGTCGTTCGGCTCCGGTGAGCCTGCTCGCCTACCTGGCCGAGGACCTCGTGGCGGTGCACGGTCAGTCCGATCAGCAGCGTCTGCTGCGCACCGACCGGCAGCGTTCGGCGCTGGACCGTTTCGCGGGTGGGGATCTGGCCAAGGTCCTCAAGCAGTACACGGTCGCCTACCGCCGCTACCGCGAGGTGTCCGAGGAACTGGAGGAGCTGGTGCGGCGGGCGCGTGAGCGCGCCCAGGAGGCCGACATGCTCCGGTTCGGGCTGGAGGAGATCGCCTCGGCCGAGCCCCGGCCGGGCGAGGACGCCGAACTCCTGGCGGAGGAGACGAGGCTGGCGCACGCCGACGGTCTGCGCGTGGCCGCCACCACCGCACACGAGGCACTGGCCGGGGACCCCGCCTCGGACGTGGAGATCGACGTGGCCGCCCTGCTCTCGACGGCACGCCAGGCCGTGACCGCCGTGCGTGAGCACGACGCCGACCTCGCCGCCATCGGCGACCGTCTGGACGAGGCGTCCTACATCCTCTCCGACGTGGCGACCGAGTTGGCCTCCTACGCCGAGTCGGTGGACGCCGACCCGGGTCGTCTCGCCGAGGTGCAGGAGCGCCGTGCGCTGCTCACCTCGCTCTCGCGCAAGTACGGCGGGACCACCGACGAGGTGTTGGCCTGGGCGGAGAACGCGACCAAGAGGCTGGCCGACCTGGAGGGCGACGACGAGCGTATCGACGCCCTGCGAACCGAGGTCGAGGAGCTGCATGAGCGCATGGAGCGGACGGCGGTCGAGTTGACCGATATCCGCACCGCGGCCGCCGAGCGCTTCGGCGCGGCGGTCACCGAGGAGCTGACCGCGCTGGCCATGCCGCACGCCCGTGTGAGCGTGCGGATCACCACGGGTGAGGAGTTCGGCCAGTACGGTCGTGACGAGGTGGAGCTGTTGCTGGCCCCGCACCCCAGTTCTCCGCCGCTGGCACTGCACAAGGGGGCGTCCGGCGGTGAGCTCTCCCGCGTGATGCTGGCCATCGAGGTGGTCTTCGCCGGCGCCGACCCGGTGCCCACGTTCGTCTTCGACGAGGTCGACGCCGGAGTGGGCGGTAAGGCCGCGGTGGAGATCGGTCGCCGTCTGGCCCGCCTGGCCCGACGGGCCCAGGTCATCGTGGTCACCCACCTGCCGCAGGTCGCGGCGTTCGCCGACGCCCATCTGGTGGTGGAGAAGTCCACCGAGGGTCTGGTCACCGAGAGCGGTGTGGTGCGGTTGGACCGGGGCGGTCGGGTCCGTGAACTGTCGCGGATGCTGGCGGGCCTGGAGGATTCCGAGCTCGGTCGCGCCCACGCCGAGGAACTGCTCACCAACGCCGAACCGGAGCGTGCCTACCCGGCGGCCTGAACAGAGGCGTCGCGTTCGTTCACCACCCTTTCCGTCGCCGGGCGTGGAGGTCCGCGTCCCTCGGGGCGAGGACGGCCACGCCCGTTTCCCTTTTGTGTGATCCGAGACCGTTTCGGGGTAGTGGCCGCTCCACGGCGGCCGTTCGTCGTCCCGCGGGCGCACGGACGGCGGCCCTGCCCCTGAACACGCCGACCTCACAGTTGTGATTACTCTGCGTAGTATAGTTCTGACAGTATGCCAGCGATGAAGGTATCGGATGCGCTAAGCGCCACAGTCTCGCGGTTCCGCCGCACCCGGGCGGACGCTCCCACAGGGCTGGTCGCGCCCGTCCGTTCGGACCGGCGCACCAAGAACCTGACCAAACGCCTACGACCGGGCGATATCGCGGTCATCGACCACGTCGACCTGGACAGGGTCAGCGCCGAGGCCCTGGTGAGCTGCGGGGTCTCCGCGGTGGTCAACGTCGCCACGAGTATCAGCGGCCGTTATCCCAACCAAGGCCCGGAACTGATCGTGGAGGCGGGTATCCCCCTGGTCGACGACGTCGACCCCGAGGTCTTCACCCGGGTCCGCGACGGCGAGCGGCTTCGTCTGGAGGGTGCCACCCTCTACCGAGGGGAGGAGGTCGTCGCCCGCGGCTGTCTCCAGGACGCCGTGACCATCAGCGCCGCCATGACCGAGGCCCGGGCCGGGCTCGCCACCCAACTGGAGGCCTTCGCGGCCAACACCATGGCCTACCTCCAGCACGAGCGCGACCTGTTGTTGGACGGTATCGGCATTCCCGCCATCGAGACGGACATGGAGGGCCGTCACGTCCTCATCGTGGTCCGCGGCTACCACTATCGGGAGGACCTGGCGGCCCTGCGGCCCTACATCCGCGAGTTCCGTCCGGTGATCGTCGCCGTGGACGGCGGGGCGGACGCGGTCATGGAGGCGGGGTACCGACCCGACATCATCGTCGGCGACTTCGACTCGGTGTCCGACCGGGCACTGGCCAGCGGAGCGGAGTTGGTCGTACACGCCTATCGGGACGGCAGGGCCCCCGGGCTGCCCCGGCTCACGGATCTGGGGTACAACGCGGTGGTCTTTCCCGCGACCGGCACCAGCGAGGACGTGGCGATGATGCTCGCGGACGGTTCGGGCGCCGCGCTCATCGTGGCGGTGGGCACTCACGCCACCTTGGAGGAGTTCCTCGACAAGGGCCGTTCGGGGATGGCCAGTACCTTCCTGACGCGCCTTCGGGTGGGCGGCAAGCTGGTCGACGCCAAGGGCGTCAGCCGCCTGTACCGCTCCCGTATCTCCCCCTGGGCGTTGGCCGGCCTGGTGGCCGCCTGTCTGCTCACCATCGTGGTCGCCGCGTACAGCTCACCGGCGGGCCAGGTCTACCTCACCTTTCTCGCGGCGCGCTGGGACGCGTTCGCCTATTGGCTGACGGGACTGCTCACGTGATCGATTTCCGCTATCACCTGGTGTCCATCATCGCGGTGTTCCTGGCTCTCACCGTGGGGCTCGCCTTGGGGACCACGATGCTCCAGGACCCGCTGCTCAACACCTTGCAGTCCGAGACCGCGGACCTGCGCGGTCAGACCGAGGAGCTGCGCAACGAACGCGACGTCGCCGACAAGGTCAACGCCGGCGCCGACGAGATGGCCGAGGCGATGTCGAAGGACGTGCTCTCGGACCTGCTCACCGGCCTCGGCGTGGTGGTGGTGAGCGCTCCCGGCGCCGACGAGGAGATGATCGAGGCCCTGAACGGGCGAGTGGAGGAGGCGGGCGGCGAGGTCGTCGGTCGGGTCCAGATCTCCGAGACGTTCCTGAAGGCGGGCAACGCCACCTTCGTCGACGAACTGACGATGCAGATCGCACGCGAACCCGACGACCTCACCGGAAGTCCCTACGAGAAGGCGGGTGCGGAGATCGGCCGAGCCCTGGCTGTCCCGAAGAAGGGCGAGGACACCGGCACGGAGGAGGGCACCGGGTCCTCCTCCGAGGCCGACGACGCCTCGGGGGAGACCGGTCGGGAAGGCGAGGGGGAGACGGTCGACGACGCGCCCACCGACGGAGGGGAGGGCGACGGGGAGAACGGCGGAGACGAGGACGGCGATCATGACCGTGAGGCCGTTCTGGAGGCCTTCTCCGAGAGCGGTCTGATCAAGGTCGAGGACGATCCCGCCGGAGCGGCGGACGCCCTGATCGTCGTCGCGCCCGCCGCGGGCGCCTCTCGGGACGGGGACGAGCCGGAGTCGTCCAACGCCGTCCTGGCCGCCATCACCACCGCCCTGCACAAGAAGGTCGACGCCACCGCCGTGGCCGGCGACGGACCCTCCGGCCGTGGCCACGGCCTGCTCGCCCAGGCACGCTCCCAGGAGGCCCCCTTCGCCACGGTGGACACGGCCGGAAGGCCCATGGGTCAGGTCGTCACGATCCTGGCCTTGGCCGAGAACCTGGAGAAGAAGGGACGGGCCTACGGCATCGGTGAGGGTGTGCACGGCTTTCTGCCCGACCCGCTGCCCGAACGCCGTGAGGACGATGACTCCTCCGCACCGGAGGCCCCCGACACGAGGCCTTCCGAGAACGGATCGGACGACGCCCGCCGTGCCGTCCAGGACGAGGAGTGATCGTCATGCTCTTCGCCGCTCCCCGTTCCCCGCGGTCACTGGCCCAGGGCATGGCCGGTGCCCTGCTCGGCGCCGCCACGGCATCGGCCGCCTACGCGCTGCTCACCCGTTTCCGGGCCCTGCCGATGCCGCCCCGACCGGGGGAAGGCCGCACCGGTGAAGTGATCGTGCCCCAGCCCCGCTCCGAGCCCCGACCCGAGCCGGCCATGGCGGGCGCCGGCGGCCGTTCGACCCCCGGTTCTCGGACGTCGGCCTCCACCCGTGGGAACGTCTCGCTCCGATCCACCGGTGCCGACCGCTTCGACACGACCGCCCCGGACGTCCCCGCCGCGCAGACGGAGGACCGCTGGCTGCGCACGAACTTCCGCGGTCGTACCGTCACCCTTCACCAGGGTTCCGCCCTGGCGTGCGGGGTGTGCGCGGCCACCCTTCTGGTGCCCGGACCCACCACACGGGTACGCGCGGCGTGCGCACTGGCCGCCGTGGGCGCCGCGGCCTTCGGGGTCTACGACGACCTCGCCGGATCGACCCGCACGCGCGGACTGCGTGGCCACCTCGGAGCGCTCGCGCGGGGACGGGTCACCACCGGCATGGTCAAGATGGCGGGGATCGGTGCCACCGGAGTGGCCGCCGCGGCGTTGCTGCGGCGTTCCCCACTGGACACACTGCTGGACGGTGCGCTCATCGCGACCAGCGCCAACCTGCTCAACCTGTTCGACCTGCGCCCCGGCCGCGCGGCCAAGGTCGCCCTGATCGCCGCCGTGCCCGCCCTGGCCTCGCCGGCGGCGCCCCTGTTCGGTCCCGCCGTGGGCGCCTCGGCGGCACTGCTGCCCGACGAACTCGCCGAACGCAGCATGCTCGGTGACGGGGGCGCCAACGCCCTCGGCGCCGCGCTGGG
>NZ_JASCXJ010000034.1 GCF_030271535.1 Nocardiopsis sp. ATB16-24
GCCGACGTCGCCGACGCCGCAGAACGAGGGATCAACCGGGTCTGTCAAGACGGCCGACTCCCCTGGTCCTTCCTGGCTCACACCGGGTTGGAGATCCATCCTTCAACCCCACACAACTAACGAAAAACTCAGTAGTAGTACTTCGTTAACTCGTGTCGGGCGGGTGCTGCTGTGCGAGTGGCTGATGACAGGTGTGGCACACGCCGGTCCAGCACAGCAGCGCCCCCTGGAACGCTTCCAGGACCTGGTACGGACTCAGATCGACGTCCCTGCTTTTGGGTCCAGTCTTCGCAGGGTCAGGAACGCTTGCGCCGCGCTGACCAGCGTGACGTGGTGGTGCCAGCCTCGCCAGGTGCGCCCCTCGTAGTGGGCCAACCCCAAACCGTGCTTGAGCTCGCGGTAGTCATGCTCGATCCGCCACCGGATCTTGGCCACCCGCACCAAGTACCGCAGCGCGGTGTCCGCGGGCAGGCTGGTCAGCCAGTAATCGGTCGGCGCGTCCTGGTGCGGTGGCCACTCGACAACCCGCGTCTGAGCGGGCAGCACCCCATCCCAGGCCCCACTGCCACCCGCACCGGCCAGGGCTTCCCAACCCCGGGACAGGCCTCCGCTTCGGGGCCGGTAGCGCCGCACCATGCCCCGGACCTGTCCTTCATACGTGACGAGCCAGGTGTGGGCGTCGGCCTCACCTTCGCGGTGCAGGGCCCACCCGGGGCCGATACGCTCGGTCATGTCCACGACGGCCCCGGGGCCGGGGGCCGGAGCGGGGGTGTCGGTGTGGCCGGGCGTGTGCAGGGTCTGGCTGGTGGGGTCGGCCCACAACGGGCCCGGGCGGGACAGCAGCCGCTCCAGCGCGGCCGCGCGGGTGGGAGCGGTGGGCAGCGCCGGGGTGTACTCGGGCGGGCGGCCGGTGTCGGGGTCGGCCGGGGCGTAGGACCACCGTTTGGCGTCCTTGCGCCACACATAGCCCAGCACTTGCATGTCGACGGGGGACTCGGCCCGGTAGGGGCTGTGCTCGACGTCGGGCCTGTCGCGGACCAGCCGCACCCGAGCGAGTTCGGCGTCGGTGTAGGGGCACAGCGGCCGGGCGTCGCGCGGGGGTCGGACCCGCCGCGTGGTGGAGGCCCGCTCGCTCAGGGCCGGCGGGGGCAGCGGTGCGGTCAGGTGTGCCCACAGCGCACACCACGGCGTCCTCCCGGGTGGGCCAGGGTCCGCCGGGCACCGGCCCGGCCGTGGTGTGCGCGGTGAACCCGCCGCCGGTGGCGGGCTGGAGCCAGCCCCAGCAGCGGCCGCGGGCGTAGACGTCCTCGCGGCCCGGCACCTTTCCTTGGTAGAGCTCCCAGCGTTCCATGTGCTGGGGAGACATCCCCCTCAGGCCGGTGTGGCGACCATGCAGCGAGGTGAGGCGCACCGGGCCTTCCAGGACCCGGGGCAGCAGTTCGCGCACCGCGGCCGCGATGTCGGTCACCGTGGTGGTCGTCTCCGGCGGACGCCCCCACTCCCGGTCATCGACCGGTGTTCCTGTTGGGTGGGGCGGGAATAGAACGCCCACCCGTTGAGGTCGTTCCAGGTGCGCAGGTCCTCCAGGTGGCCGATGTCGTGCCCGTCGACCTGGACGCGCAGGTACGGACGGTCGGTGTCGGGGTCGCCGGAGACCAGCACCGCCACACTCGGGACCGGGTCGGGGTCCGCCTGCTCCTGGGCCTTGGAGGCGGTGGGCGGCCCCAGCCACGCGGATCGTTCCTGCGGCGTGCGCCAGTGTTGGAGGAGGTGCTCCAGCACGCTCTGGCGGGTGCGGCGGTAGCGCGGGCTCAGGGGTGCGATCAATCCCAGGGAGCCCTCGGCGGTGGCGGTGGCGCAGCTCCACAGCTGCTCGGCCGTGTCCCGCCACACGAACCCGATCAGGCGCCCGTCCTGGTGCACCCGGTACATGCGGGCTGCGTCCATCGCGGCGGCGTCCGCCTGCTCGGGGCGAGCAGCTCCAGGCGTACTCCCGCCCGCGGGTCGGGCGTCGGGGCGGGCGTTTCGGGCCGGGTGCCGGGCAGGTCGGGCACCCGGCCCGCGTCCGTCGACCAGGGGCTGACCCCCTCGCTCACCTCCAGGACCCGGCCGGGAGCGGGGGGTGTGGTTTCGGAAAGCTCCTCAGTGGGGGTGCGGTTTATGGAACCGGTCTCCTGTCCGGCCTGGTCGGCGTCGGCCACCGCGCCGAACGTGCTCTCCCAGGCGGCCGCGACCGCGGCGACGTCGGCCCCGTAGGCCACGCCGAGGGCGCCCTGCACCGCCCCGGCGGCCGGAGGCGACGCCCACGAAGGCGGGAGCACGCCGCGTTCGACCCCGGCCAGGACCGGGCGCGAGCACGCGACCCCGGACCCGGCGGGCAGGTGGTCGCGTTCGCCTCAGCCGATGACGCCGCCTCCTTCGGAGGGGCGCGGTCCGGCTGTCGAGGAATCCCTTGACGGCATCGCAAGAGGGTTGAAAGGGCCCCAGAATCGGTGCATGCGGCGAATCTGGGCGTGGATACTCGCAGCCGTCACGGCGGCCTTGGTTGCGGTGCTGGGTGCCTCCCTGGTGCTGCCGGGGTTGGAGGAGGTGTCCTGGGCGGCGAGGACCAGGTCCTTCTTGCTGGCCGCCGCAGCCCTGGCCTGGCCACGCCGCACCTCCAAACCTCCGGCGCTGGCACTCTCCCCAGTGAGTGCGCTGGTGGGCAACCGCATGGGCGACAACCCCGGCACCGCGGTCCAGGTCGGCACCGTCCACGGGACGGTCACCGTGCACTCCCCACCTCGGTGGTCCCGCCGGTGCCAGGGTGGGTGGACACCGCCCTGCCCACAGATTAGGCCGATCCGCGCGAGCTGGATGCCCACCACGCTCCCACATGCACCTACGTCCAGCGGCGCATGAGCCAGGGCAAGACCCACAGGGAGATCCGGCGCTGTCTCAAACGCTGCATCACGCGTCAGCTCTTCCGAACTCTTGCCTCACAACGACCGCTTGACAAGCCCTAGAAGTATTTCACTCCTGGGACTTCTGGTGTTCAAGTTGTTTCTTTTAAAGAAATCCTTTTAAGGACCTTTGGTATCAGGATCGGTTCTAGGCAGTAGGTGCGGGTCGGTGTCTTTTGGTTTCAAGGCAAGAAGTATCGTTGTGCGTTGCTGAAGGATGGTTGCTCCAACCTGCGTAGACGGGAGAAGGTGCTGATGATGCAGGCATTCATTTCTCACTCTTGACAAAGACAAGCAAAGTTAACTAGCCTGCGAAAGCAGCATTGGCAGAACTAAGTTCTCTGTTTCGAAAGAAGGAAAATTGACTATTGTCGGAAGTGCTTCGACGGAAATCCATGATACGACCTTACCCCGAAGCGATCGGTACAATGTCAAGGTGAAATCTTCAGATGCACAAATTGATTCTTTGTGTTCTTGGCGGCTCCTTGTTGTAGAACATAAAACGAATGATGCCCGCACTCTTGTAGACGCTTTACGTCGCCACGGTCATGTTACACACCAAGCCACAACAGGAAGGGCTGCGTTAGAATCCTATGATTCGTACGACTTGGTGATTCTCGATCTAGATCTGCCCGATTTGGATGGTTTGGAAGTGTGCCGAAATATTCGAGCTACAAGCATGGTCCCGATTATTTTGGTCACAGCTCGTAGCTCCGAACTGGATCGTGTTTTGGGACTACAGGCGGGTGCTGACGACTACATGTCCAAGCCCTGTCATCTGCATGAACTCATTGCACGCATAAATGCTATCATGCGCAGAGTTCATCCTATGATTCCAGACTCTCCGGTTATTACTCACGGACCACTAGAGATCAATATTTCTTCTCGTCAAGTTTCTCTTAACGGAGAATCTATCAAACTTACCCCGAAGGAATTTGACCTACTCAAGATACTGGCATCGCAGCCAGGGAAGGTAGCGTCAAGAAAGCAACTCATGAATCAGGTGTGGGGTGACTCCTGGTCTCGTCGAACTATTGACACGCACGTGAGTAGTCTGCGAAAGAAACTTGAAGACAGTAGTTGGATTACTACGGTTCGTGGCGTCGGATTTCAATTTCGATCCTTTTGATTTATCTCTTTGCATATCACAACCAAGGGAAAGTGGCTTAAATACACTAGGACAACCCTTCATTGCTTAGCTTTTGAGTTTGTGGAATGCTAGGTACACATAGGGTCAACTGTTGATTGCCTCAGCAGTCGTGCTCAAGGGGTTTATTTATAAACTTTCTGAAATAAATGCTTGAAGAATAGGTTGGGTCTACAGTGCTTAATCAAAATTTCCAAAAACGATTCATTGAGCTTATCCGCTTCGGAGACAGCCCCTTCGCCTAAGCCCGTACCGGTCGGTGGCCAGGTTGTGTGCCTACCTCATCCGCCACAACCTGGCCGGGAGCCCTCTTCAGTCTCAGCCAGAACACCGTGAGTTGGCTCTGGAACCTGTGGCGTCCGGTGATTGGCCGCCCCTTGGAAGCCTTCGCGCCTGCATCCGAGCAGGCAGTGAGAGGTCTCACCGTTAACCTCTAGGTTGTCGCCATCAGGACAATGATAAACATCACGATAGGAGTCGATCCTGTGCCCGGTACCCGCCATGACACCTACACCCACGCTTACGCCGTCGGGCGGTCTGGCTGCTCTGACCTTGCTCTGGATGGACTTTGGGGAACCGGGTCCAAGTGGTGCGCGTGGACGTCCATCCATATTTGTGGATTTCCACATACAGATCATGGCCATCGCTCATACGCCTATGATCAATAGGTGCTAAATAAATATGAATAAACCTTCGGGTGCTAGAGTGATCGGCTCATTTCAATAAATGAACTTGCTGAATCTAGCTAGGTGAAATGGGGAATAAAAATGCCGCCCTGCCAAATTAGTGGCGGGGCAGCTTCGTTTTTTGGAGTCAATGGCAGTACGGTCGGCGAGATCTGGCCTCACGCAATACATCCGCCCACCAGACAAGCTGATTGAGGAGTGTGTTGGCTGCTGTCTCAGCACCTTCGGGAGCCGCACCGGCGTCGAAGTCGTTCCAAGCGTTGTGGAAGCTGAGGGTCTCGCGCACTGTCATCGCGTGCATCTCAGCGAATACTTGACGGAGGTGTTCAGACGCACGTATACCACCGCCTACACCTCCGTAGGAGACCAAGCCGATGGGTTTGGCCACCCACTCCCGCCGATACCAGTCGATAAGATTCTTTAGTGAGGCGGGATAGGAGTGATTGTACTCAGGCGTGATCACGACAAATGCGTCTGCAGCTTGCAAACGTTCGGAAAGTCTGGCGACAACCGTGCGAGCGGGCTCGGGTGGCTCTTCCCCCCAGTTTGGGAGAGTAAGCGGAAGTGTGTGATCGATTAAGTCAATGATATCGACCTTGAGATCGGTACGGTTCGCTGCCTGTCCCGCGAACCAATTGCCTACCCTTGAGCCAAACCTGCCGCTTCGGACACTGCCAATAATTATTGACAATGACAGTGGCGAGCTGATCATATACTGCTTTCCCTTTCGGGTGTGAATAGGTAGTAAGTTTCTAATTTAAGAAGGTTGTTTAATGGGTGTAGGGACGTTTATTTCGCGCCTCGCGCAGCGATTCGGCCCACCAAAGCAACTGGTCGAACATCGTCTTGGCTGCTGCGTGGGAGCCAACGCTGTCACGTGGCTCTCCACTCTCGTCGAACTCCTCCCAAACATTAGGGAAGCTGACTCCGTCACGTAAAGTGACAGCATGCAGTTCGGAGAAGACCAGACGAAACTGTTCTACTGCGCGCAATCCACCGGAACGACCTCCGTAGGAGACGAAGCTGACCGGCTTGGCGTACCATTCAGTGGTGTGCCAGTCGACAGCCGACTTGAGTACTGCTGGAAAACTGTGGTTGTACTCGGCGCAAAGCACAACAAAAGCGTCTGCAGCAGCGAGTCTAGGACCGATTCGCTCCAGCTTCCGAACCGTGTCGGGAGAGGGTGACTGCGTGATCAGCACGGGAAGGGGATCCTCCGCCACATCGATGATGTCCACATCGAACTGCCCGTGACTGACTGCCTCATGTTTGACCCATCTCGCGACCGCAGGACCGGTCCTACTTTCTGGAGCGCTCCCGGTAAGAACAGCGAGGCGGAGGGGTGCGTCCGACATTTCCAGCCTTTCCGTAGAATTAGTAAAATTCAGTGCAACTCCCCTCCTCGGAGAAGATGCCTTCGAATTTTCGCGGAGGGGAAAGACGAACCGCTTCTATTATCTCCTGGGTGTTTGTTACTGAACAAGTCCACCAGTTCAGCTCTCAGTCACGTTCTGTCAAGCAGTCGTGTACACATCACTTCTCGGGTGAGGAGATACGGGCCAAGAGGAGCACCACCGTCAGGAGTGCTCCGAAGGTAGCTGCAGCAAGGAAACCGGTCGTGCTGGACGTTGCACCGATCAGCGGCCCCAGGAGCAAGGGGGAAAGGAACTGTCCTCCGAAGATCACAGTCCCCGCCAACGAGACGGCTTGACCACGCAGTTCTGTCGGGGCCCGGTCGTTGATCAGCACGGTCAGCGTCGGCAGGGACAGGCCTTGTCCCACCCCTAGCAGAGCCGGCCCGGCAAGCAGAATCCAGGGGTGATCCACCGTCCCCAGAACCAGGAACGCCCCTGTCCATGCCAGAGCCGCCAGGCGAAGCAGCGCACCATGGCTCATCTTCGACCGCAGACCGGCATAGAACAGGCCGACCAGGGAACCGACTGCAGCGGTGATCACCACAGAGTAGAGCGCTACCACGACCGGCTGGTGGACGCCCAGGTCCGCCAGACGCTGGGGAAGGAAGACCACCGTCGCGTAGAGGAAGACCGACGCTGCTGCTTGCAGCCCGTAGAAGCCCACCAGAGTGGGGCTCTTCCGAAAGAGTGCTGCCGGACCGCCTTGTCCTCGTTCGACCACGGGGGAAGGAGTTCGTGGCAAGGTCCACAGCGCTACCACTCCCAGCGGCAGGCCGAGCAAGTACAGAGCGAACGGCCCGTGCCAGGAGAGTCCGCCTGACAGACCACCCAACAGTGGCCACAGCAGGCCGCCAAAGCTGTTGGCCGAGGAACGCCACCCCATCACCCGATCGCGCTCGGGTCCGGAGAACATCTGCAGCATCGCCACCGTCGTACCGGCGAACACCGCCGCGGCACCCAATCCGAACACAATCCGGCTGGCGATGAGTGCTGTGTAGGTGCTGGTCATTAGTCCCGCACCACCCGCCACTCCGTAGACGAGTAGTCCGAGAGCCAAGGGCACGCGAACGCCCCACAGGTCGATGAGACGACCGATGAAAGGGCTCGTAACGGCAATGACGGCAGCGTGTGCTGTGACGACCACGCCGATGGCGGTGCCGCTGAGCCCCAGGTCTTCGCGGATCAGCTCGATGACGGGGGAGATGACCGATCCTGCCATGACCGCCAGAGTCGAGGCCAGGAGAAGGACAGTCAGCGCCCCGGTACGACGGCCCTGTGGAATGCCGACCGGCGTGGGTTGCGAGGAGGGGGCGTTGTCACCCGGCGCTCTCTGTGCCACGGGAAAGGACCCTCGATTCCAGGATGATGGTTAAAGGGGACATCACAACGGCCCGGGGCGCATTCTGTCTCTGCGACCCCGGGTGTTGGGTCACGGCTCAGGTGAGGGTCAGAACGACCTTGCCCCGACCGTGCCCGGTCTCGACGTCTCGGTGGGCGTCGGCGGCCTTCTCCAGGGGATAGGTCGCGCGCACCAGGATGCGCAGGCCGCCTTCGGTGTACAGGCGCACGAGGTCGGTGAGACGTTCGGCGGAGCGCTGGCTGCCGATCCAAAGCGCGCCCAGTTCTTTGGCGGCCTCCGGGGAGGCGATCGTGCCCACACGATCGGCGTCCTGGACGAGGTCCAAAGCGGCCTTCAGGCCCGCCGCGTTCGCTGCGTCCATGGCGGCGTCCACGCCGCCCGGTGCCAGGTCACGGACTCGATCGGCCAGTCCTTCGCCATAGGTGACCGGGATGGCTCCCAGTGACCGCAGGTAGTCGTGATTGGCCTCACTCGCGGTGCCGATGACGGTGGCTCCGCAGCGGCGCGCCAGCTGAACGGCGACCGTGCCCACGCCGCCCGCCGCACCGTTGATCAAGAAGGTTTCGCCGGCCCTGACTCTTAGTGCCCCGACAGCGGTATGGGCCGCCTGTCCTGCGCCGGAAAGGCCGCCGGCGACCTCCCAGGGCATGGATTCGGGTTTGGCGACGAGCTGGTCCGCGGGAACGACCGTGTACTGGGCGTAAGTCCCCTGAGTTCGAAATCCCAGGACCGGAGCACCCACGTGGAAGGCGGTCACACCCCTGCCTACCGCGTCGACGGTCCCGGCGAACTCTCCACCGGTGACGTGGGGGAACACGATCTCCAGCCCCGGCGGTCTGCGGTGTCCGGAGCGGATGGCGCAATCGATGGGTTGCACTCCTGCGGCGAGCACCCGCACCCGGACTTCTCCAGGGCCGGGTTCAGGTAGGGGAAGCTCCGTTTCCCTGAGCACTTCGGGTTTCCCGAATTCGTGGAAAGCCGCTGCTTTCATGGGTTGTCCGTTCCAAGTAGTGGGTGGTCCTCCACCGGGATCGCAGTGGAGGACCCTCGCTGACACTCTGAAACCTCAAGTTAGCTTGAGGTCAAGTGCTTTGGCGGAATTTTTTGCATCCCCCGCATATGCCCTGGTCGCATGACATGCCTCTGCGTGTGATGTAAGTCTCAAGGGCTGGGTTTGGGGGTGTGGTTACCGCTCAGCTCCGTCATGTTGGAGCTCGCGGTGCCGCACGAGCCAGCGATCATCGGACTGGACAAGTTCGTCTCGGCACACGACACTCGCGAAAATGTCGAGAGGCCCACCTCTCCCGGTCCGCATCGCCAACGCGTAGACGCGTGTGTGCAGAGTTCCGTCGGGCTGGGGCCGGATGTCGAGCATGGCGAGCCAGTGGCGGAAGTCGATTTGTTCGGCCTCCAGTCGCTCGGCTCGTACCCGACAGGAGGCGGCAATGGCCTCGCGTCCGCGCAGCGGGGCCATTCTGCTGGCCTCCTCAAAGACCGCATCCTCGGTGAACGTGGAGGCCCATTCCTCAGGCAAACGGTCGTCGATCAACCCCATCTGCCGGGCGTAGAACTGCTGTACTTGAGTGTAAAGCTCAGCGGACACGAAGCTGTCAGTGAGCATGGAGTGGGTTGTGGGAGCGTTCATCAGCAGATTCCTCCAGGAATGTGCACGGTCGATCAGTACGAGACGGTTGTCGTACTTAACGTTACGGGCTGCGCTGAGTCGGGGTAGCACCGGGCAGGACTAAACTGTTGCGTAGCGGGGTCCAGAGACCACAGTTCGATACCGGGGTTTTCGAATCCGGTTCCAGCCGGAGAGGAAGTAAGTTCTCCGGTGCTCGGAGCCGTTACCGCCGCGATGATGGTGGGAAGCTCGAAGCTCTCTCCTCCGTAGAAGGGACCACTTGCAGTGAGGTCGACGCGCTCGCCGGTCACTTCGACGGACTGGACAGAGCCCTCCAGGTCTCTTCCACCCGATAATTCGACGCTGACTAGCTCCGTGTCAGAGGGCAAGAGGACGGAGACGGTCACGTCACGGACCTCCTGCTGGTACTCGTGGTTGAGGAAAAAGGCTTCTGGGGTGAACGAAAGGCTGAACGTACTTCCTGGTGCTACTTCATCGGGTGCGCTGACCTCCCATGTGCGTGTGCTCTCATAGGAGAGTCTTTCTCCGTCACGAGAGGCTTCGCAGAGATAAAGGACAGAGGTAGATGCGGCCTCTGCTGTGCTAGCCAAAAGCAGAGGAGATGCCAGGGCCGTGCACGCGAGTACTGTTATGCGAGATGCCCAGCGGTTCATCAGGGATATCATGGTTTATCTCTTTAATGAAATAGAAAGCGGAAAGGGTAGCACGATTGGGATTACCAAAGGAGACCGCCATTGACCTCCAAAACAGCACCGTTGACGTAGGAGCTTTCGTCCCCGGCCAGGAACAAGGCGGCCGAAGCGACCTCTTCTCCCTGCCCCATTCGTTTCGAGGCGAGTTTCGGACGGTACTTTTCCCACACAGCGGTATTGCCACGTAGGTGGACGCCCATGCCCTCATCGATGAAGCCTGGCGCGAGGCAGTTAACGGTGGTGTTCTGGGACGCAAGCTCCAAAGCAAGGATCCTGGTGAAAGCTTCTACTGCTGCCTTACTTGCGCCATATGCAGACGCACCTGGGGCATATCGACTGCCCAGCACTGAAGACATAGTAATCAGACGACCAGAGTCGCTCGCTGAAAGATAAGGGATCGCTGCCTGGGCACAGTGGAAAACACCCGTGGCGTTAGTATTCAGGACTTCATTCCAGTGCTCAGGAGAGAGGTTGTCGACAGTTCCAGGACGGCTGACCCCGGCGTTGGCCACGACGATATCCAAGGATCCCCAGCGGTCGACGGCCACATCCATGAGATGTCGTACGGAGTCCGAGTCGCACACGTCCACGCTGTGGAAGAAGGCCTCGGCTCCACAAACATCCTTAGGGATCGACCAGTTTCCCGGAGTCCGCGAAGCCACGACCACTCGCGCGCCCTCGCGCAGAAAGGTGTCCGCGATCGCTCGCCCGAGTCCGCGGGTGCCACCGGTGACAACAGCTGTTCTGCCTTCGAGCCTCATACGGAAGCCACCTCCTCCGGTCCCTTGGAAACGCGTTCCATAGCTGTGGCCAGTGCCTTCAGTACCGCTGATTGCAGAGTGTCACGTTCGCGGACCAGGTCAGCGTAGGAACGGTCACCGAAGGCCTCATCGGCCTGTGTGATCAGTGTTGCGATGGTCTCTTTGTCCATGGACGGTGATCCCAGGAGTTCCCATCCACGATCGAGATTGGCGCCCAAGGTAGCGAGCCACGCGCGTAGACCACCGGGACCGCCACCGAGATGAAAGGCTCGGAAAGGGCCGATCGTCGCCCACCTAAGTCCGATGGAGTGGGTGACAATATCGTCGAGTTCGGCGACGGTCACCACGCCTTCGCGCACCAGGTGCACGCTCTCACGCAGAAGAGCGGACTGCAATCGATTAGCTGCGAACGCAACAATCGGCTTACGGAGGACAATGGGGACCCGACCGACCGAGCGATAGAAATCTACCGCACGGTTGAGTGATTCAGGTTTGGTTTTCTCACCCGCCAAGATCTCAACCAAAGGTACAACGTGTGGTGGGTTGAAGGGATGTCCAACCAAGAGATTGGACCGGTCACGCATTCGCTCTCCCAGCATGTCGGGGTCAAACGTGGACGTAGAGGACAGCAATAGTGCCTCAGGAGGTGCGGCCTCACTAATGCGGGCGAACAATTCCTGTTTGAGTTCCAGCTGCTCGGGAGCATTCTCGACGATGATGTCGGCACTGGCCACGGCTTTTTCGATGTCAGGTTCAAAGGACACCAACGGCGCAAACTCGTCTGGGGCCAGAGCCCCCTCGGATAGGTGAGATGCGAACAGTTCCACCCCTTCACGGACGAGTTCGGGCGCGTTCTCCCGCCTGCTGTTCACAGTCACACTCAATCCGTGGCCAAGGAACAGGGTAATCCAGCCGAGCCCGATGGTGCCAGCTCCGATGACCGTGACCTTCGGGGTACGAGTTTTGTTCTGTAGGTTCATATCTGACTGCCCCTCATACATGGTGAAGTTTTGGAATAACGTCCTCGGCCATCAACCGCATGGTGGTGGCAGCGTCCTCGAAAGAGAGGTGGCCAGAGTGCACTCCCAGGCTGATGACGATGTCATCGCCGAACCAAGCGGCGATGTTCTCCAGTTGCCCGCGTACCTGATCGGGGCTCCCTATTAGGATCTTGCCCGCCGTCAGCTTGTCTTCGAATCGGGAGGTACGGGTGGCCTCGAAGAGCTTTTCGTATCCGGGGTAGGCGCTGCTAGTGGTTCTTCCCCAAGAGGCCACGGCAGCATGGATCGCTTCGGTGTTGCGATCGTCGTCAAATCTTCCTTTGCCTCGCGCAGCTACCGGATCGGGGTCGACGACACACGGGTAGCTGAAATGGATTTGACCGGTATCCGGAGCGTATCCCGCTGCGGCTCTCTCTGACCGGAAGAGGCTCAGTCGGTTCTGCAGCTCTTCCGTGGACATCACGTTGGGTACTGTCTGCAAGTGGTGTCCTTTGCGCCCCGCCGCAGCGCAGGACTCTGCGCTGCGAGCGGTGGTAACAAAGATCGGCGGATGGGGTTCTTGGACGGGGCGCGGCAGGAGCGTGACCGGGCCGAAACGGTGGAACTGTCCTTCGAAGACCACGTCCTCCTCCGACCACAACCGTTTAAGGGCTTCCACCCCTTCGTCGAAGCGGACCTGGCTCTCATCTAGGGGGATCTCGAACGCTTCGAACTCATCTGGCAGGAAAGCCCTACCAAGGGCGGCGTCGACGCGTCCACGGGAGATATTGTCGAGCATCGCGAACTTGCCTGCGAGCTTGACTGGGTGCTGAAAAGCAGGGATGGTCGCGCTGGTCCCCAGGCGGATGTGGTGTGTGCGGCCCGCAGCAGCTGACAGAAACGTGAGTGGATCTGGACTGTAACCTCCATAAGGGAAAAAGTAGTGTTCTACCATTTTCACGTGGAGGAAGCCGAGCTCTTCAGCGAGATCGACCAGCCGCAGGCATTCATCGAAATACTGTACTGAAGCTTTGTCGTTGGGGCCGACTGTCGGGAAGAAGACGATTCCGAATTTCATCTTACTCCTTAGTTTAGGGGGCAGGGGTAGATATGCGTGGGAAGGATGGGCGGTGAGAGTTGCCCAAGTTAGGAACGGGTGGACTCGGCGATCAGGTATCGGCCGTAGTCGATTCCCAAATCCTCAAAACGCAACGCGACATGGCTGGCCAGTCCGTGGATGTCGCGCCATACGCGTTGCAAGGGGAGAGATGGGGATTGTTCGGCACTGCCAACACCCCTGTAGATCTGTTCAACCACGTCCACCAAGCGCCGTACAGCCAAGGCGCAGTCAACAGGATTACGTAGACTCGGATCAGTCGAACTAGCCTCGGTATCGGCGCTGAGCGCCGCGCGGTCGAGCAGGAGCGCGGCAGCGTCGATAGTGGTTGCCAAACGCGCAGTAGTGAGCGGCGTAGCGGTATCAGTTTCCTCAATCCCGGCGTTGGCACGAGTAATCCACAGAGCAAAAGCGGCCCGAGCCGCGCCCAGCGCGGGAGCGGCAAATAAAGGGCCGCTGATCGCGCGCAATGGCACTGTGTGGCATCGAGCAGTGGATTCACGGCTGCGTCCGTGCAGCATGTCATCGCGAGGAAATCCCCGGTGAGCAGGAACGCGAACGTTCTCGGCGACGAGGGTGTTACTTCCAGTTCCCCGCATTCCGACCGAGTCCCATGTGTTGAGAACCGTGTAGTCGGACCTCGGTAGAGCGAAGAACCACAGAGGTGCCTCCGCGTCCTCCAGTACACGAGCACAGACTAAGGACCAATCAGAGAAGTCCACAGCACTTGTGAAACCCCAGGACCCTGATAAACGCCATCCTTCGTTGGTGCGGCGAGCTGTTCCTCGGGGGATGAGCGCTCCGGCGACAACAGTGTCCGGTCCCTGTTCCCACAGTTCCCCCTGCCCGTCCAGCGGCAGATAGGTGCCCATGCGTGAGGCGCCGGCGACCACGGAGGCGCACCAAGCGGCCGAGGTGCATGCCTCCGCAACCATCGAGACCGCCTCCGTCAGATCGGTGCAAGTGCCTGAGGCCCCTCCCCATCGCTCGGGAACGAAGTGGCGGGCGAAGCCTGCCTCGACGACCGCCTCGGTTACTGGTGGTGAGAGCCTTCTCTCGCGGTCCGCCTCCGCCGCGTATCCGGCGGCGGCCGCGATGAGCTCGTCCACCTGGGTGTGCAACTGGTGCCGGACACGGGCTGGCAACGACATGGATTCCTCCCTGAATCTCGGATGTGGACTGGAAAGGGGTCGGGCCGGCATCAGGCTTGGCAACGGGGCAGTCGGCCGTGAAACTCGACCATCTCCTCGAACAGCGTTTCGACATCGAGTGAGTGTCCTGGCGCGTCTCCAAGCAGTTCGGAGTAGGCACGGTGGAGGTTAGGGACCAGACGCTCTCCGTCGAGAAGGTCGCTGTACACGCCAAGGTCTGCAGAACGGGCAGCTTCCAGAGGGGACTGTCCGGCTTTCATCCCCTCGGCCGCGAGCCGTTGAACCCTCCTCAGGTATCCGGCGGTCTCGTCAAGTACTTGGGGGCCGGAAATGGGGCCGTGCCCCGTCACGACGACGGCCGGGTCAAGGTCGCGGAGCAGTTCGAGGACTGCGATGGATCCCGATATCGAACCTGTGAGGCAGAAAGGTGCGACACCCGACATCGCCACGTCCCCAGTGAATAGGACCCGCTGCTCAGGCAGCCATACGACGGTGTCGTTCGTCGTATGGGCCACGCCCAGGTGGAGGAGTTCCACGTGTATTCCGCCCACGTGGAGAGTCATACGATCGGGAAAGGTAATCATAGGAAGCTGAACTCCCACAGCGCCCCAGGCAACGTCCGGCCATAGGCCTGTCAGATGCAGGCCAGCCGCGTCCATTTCTGACCTGGTCGCCTCGTGGGAGATGATCACGGCATCGGCAGCGAAGAAGCGGTTGCCGAAGGTGTGGTCTCCGTGCGGATGCGTGTTCACCAGATAACGGGGAGCAGTGGACGAGACCTGACCGATAGCTTCTCGCAAGGCGAGCGCACGTGCCTCGGTCGCCGCCGTGTCCACCAGCGCACATTCCCTGCCTCCCACGATGAGGCCCGCGTTGTTGAGGCACCACCCGCCATCAGGCTGAACGTAGGCGAAAACTCCATCGGCTACTTCGTGTAGTCGGGCACCAGAGTCGGGCGGAGTCACGGGGGACGCTGGTCTCATGGGGTGCTCCTACTCGGTCCACTCAGAGAAATCGCGTGTGCGTTCGCTTACGCACCGGAGGCAACCACCATCTTTAGTGAGGGTGTTCTGCCGTTCAAGGAGTTCCGGGTCAGGTGCCGGTGAGCGCATGCAAAGGATGTGCGGCCATGTCATGTGTTCATCAGATATAAGTTAGAGCAGTGTCAATATGGCACGAATTGATGCCATGACCAACGGGAATCTTCTGGATGCCTGGAGCATCCTTGTCAGGAAAACACAGGATCCGGTGCCATCGCCCTAGGTTTCTTCAAGTAACTGCCTTCCTGGGGTGATGTAGAGGAAGGCTTGAAATCATGGCATATCTCTGACTTTTCCTTATCGGTCTCCTAACTATCTTTTCATCACTTTGCAGATCCTGACATACTTATGCTCTAGGGCGTCTTGTCATTGGGGTGAGAAGTCGAAATTATTGGACCTAGAGCGGCAAAACGTCCCATGCAAAGAACGAACGTTAAGCGCAAAGTAGCTATCCGGTTAGGAAGGAAGGGGGTCTACGTGCGTAAAGTTCTGATCGCCAACCGCGGCGAAATCGCCGTGCGCATCGCCCGGGCCTGCCGCGACGCCGGGCTCGCCAGCGTCGCCGTCTACGCCGAACCCGACCTGCACGCCCTGCACGTCAAG
>NZ_JASCXJ010000035.1 GCF_030271535.1 Nocardiopsis sp. ATB16-24
TGTCCGCGGGCAGGCTGGTCAGCCAGTAATCGGTCGGCGCGTCCTGGTGCGGTGGCCACTCGACAACCCGCGTCTGAGCGGGCAGCACCCCATCCCAGGCCCCACTGCCACCCGCACCGGCCAGGGCCGCCTGGCGGGCGGACCTGCCCGCCAAACGCACCTCCATGACCAGGAAGCGACCCCGTATCGCCCCCCGCGAGCCCTGCCGCCAGGTGCACCCGCGCAACGCGGCGCGCCCCTGTTGCAGGACCAACTCCTTCAACGACCGGTCCGGGGTCCGGTACCGGGGCAGAGCCGGGCGCCCCGTACCCGCCTCCCGCTCGGGAACTTCGGGCACCGCCCCACCGGGGTGGGCGTTGAGATCACCGCGCACCGCGACCACGTAGTCCAGGCCCCGCTCAGCCAACCCCTGACGGAAACCGTGGACCTGCCCATGCCCGGCGTCGGCCACCACCACCTTCTCGGCCAACCCCCAGGAGCGGGCCTCATCGATCATGTCCAGGGCCAGCCGCCACTTCTCGCGGTGGCCGACCTGCTCGGGCACCCCGGTTTTAGCTCGACGCGGATCGGTCGGATCCGCCCAGTCCTTGGGCAGGTAGAGCCGCCAGTTCAGGGTCCATCCCCACGTGCGTGAGGCTCACTTCGCGGAACGCAACGTGGAGCGCTCCCCTGGCGGTCCATCCCCACGTGCGTGGGGCTCACCAGGGCGACGAATCGTGCGGGGGTGAGGGTCTGCGGTCCATCCCCACGTGCGTGGGGCTCACCGACGCGAGCGGGGCGGATACCGGTTCCACGACGGTCCATCCCCACGTGCGTGGGGCTCACCTGGCCACCATGGGCAGCCCGGTCGGCGCGATCGGTCCATCCCCACGTGCGTGGGGCTCACGCTTAACGACCTGCGACAACGCGGGGCGTTATCTCCGCGAGACCTACCGGTCGGTGAAGAAAAGGCCGATCCCGGCCATCCTCACCAAAAACCCGCGAAAAGTCCCACCCCACGCTAACTCCACCTCACAGCATGCTCTCATGACCGCCGGAGCACACCAGAATGACCACCGATTCCCCCGATCTCGCCGATGGTTCGACCTACATCGATCTCGGCCTTTGGGCTAAGGGACGCTACCTCCGCGGCCAGCGCTACCCGTACGCCCTCGTCCTGTGGGACATCTTCGTGAGCCTCACGTACGTGGGATGGACTCACCGGAGCGCATCCCCGTGCTGGCCTGGACTGGTGGCCAACACCAGAGGGAGACGGCGGGCGTCGGTGATCAAGTGGATCGTGGTGGCCTGCCCGCCCCGGGTGCGTATCCACGCGAGCGAGGCCCTGCTCTCCCTGACGGCTGCCGACGACCCCGATGTGCTCGTCCTGGACGTGCGCTCCGACTGACCCGACCCACACGATGGCCCCTCTCCGGAGGGGCCGTTTCCGCTAGGGCGCCCTGACTCGGAACCGTCACCGCGGTGATCCGCCGCATCAGGCTGGCTCCACTCGGGGCGGCACCCCACGGACGGCCGGAAGCCAGCACCTCGGGTGTGCACTCGCGCGCCAGACGCCCCCCGAGGAGGATCATGCTCAGCTTCACCCTGCACTTCGAGAAACGCGCCCGTTCACCGTCACCGTCGCGGCCTTCTTCCCCCGACGAGGCTCCGTTCTGACAGCTCTGTGGCCTACGCGCCGCGCGCACCGGCCACGACCGTGCCGGGTCAGGGACAGTAGTGCAGTCGTCCCTCTTCCGCCCTGCTGATCACGATCAGCGTGGTCATCCCCGGGAAGTGCGTGGAGCAGCATGCGCACACCGACATCACCAGGTCGTCGGCGGCCAGCGATGCGGTCGCCATGGTGAAGTGCTCGGCAGCGACCTCGCTGTAGGGCTCCAAGGTCAGCGCGGCCCGCTTGCGGTCACGCATCCAGCTTCGCCCGTGGTCGGCCATGCCGCCGCTCGTGGCGCGGCCGCCACCGAAGTCGTAGCAGATTCCACCCGAGCTGTTCCGCTCCTTCTCGCGGCGCCGGTGTAGGTGCCCGCGCGAGTCGCGCAGGTAACAGGGTCACCGCCACTCGGACGAGACCGTGATGCCGTGCTTGGCGAGCCGTTCGAGTCGCCGCTGGGCCATGGCGGCCACCACTCGCTCCAGGGAGTCGGCGTCGCCGGTCTCCTCCAGCGCCTGGAGCGGGCCCAAGAATTCGGGGTGCTGCTTGGGGTCGAAGAACCTGCGGAGCAGAGCAAGGTCTTTCATGGGCCCATCGTGCAGCTCCTCTCCCACCCGTGGGGCGGGAAGCGAAGAGTTTCCCCACGCGGGCTCGTGCGAGCGGCCTCCTCAGGCCTCCGGCGAGCATGCGCGGGAGCATGCCAGCGCGACACAGCCCCCTGCGTCTCGGTCTCGGAGGTTGTGGGGTCGGCGCCAGGGTCCGCTTGAAGGCGACCACGGTCGCGCCGGGGAGCCCACTCAAAGGCCCTTGCAGGCGGTCGTCGTGTAGGACGCTTACGTCCCGGTGGGTCGGGGTTGCCTGGGAATGTCACCTCTGAGTAAATTCCCGGTGAGCTGGCCCAGGAGCGAGAAACGTTTGCCCTCCCCCACCACGAGCAACGTCTCCAGGTTCGCTCGCTGGACAGGGGTGATCAGCTCGCACAGTGCCTGCCGCAGTTGCCCGGTGACCTCCTCCCGGATCTGAGAGACCAGCCGGGCCAGCGTGCTCACCCCGTCGAAGAGCGCCTTGGGCCCGTCGGTGGTGGTCCACACCTGAACCCGCAGCCATTCCTCCAGGTCCGGTCGGCGCTCGGAGAACTCGACGAACCCGTACTCGCGGCGAATCTCTTCGGCGTGATCGTGCCGTGTCTGCTTCCGGGAGGGGTAGTCGGACAGGCAGGCCGGGTCGTCGACGTCGAGCTGTTCGGCGAGGTAGACCACGGCCTCTTCAGGGACCTGGGACAGGTCGGCGAGAAAGGTGCCCAGGTAGCGGGCTGTGCATAGCTGCACCGCGTACCCGAGCCGGTTGGCCTCGCGGCGCTTGGGTGTGATCAGCGCCCGGTCTGCGTCGTCCAGGAAGAAGTAGCGGTCCAGGTCCGCGCGGGGGACGGGGCCGGTGTAGCGGCCTTAGCGGGCTGCTTGCTCATCGGTGAGGAACTCAACTGGCATGTCCCCAGAAGGTAGAACCCTTCCCGCGAGGCTTAGCGCGGGTTTTCGTTCCGATGTTCCTCAGCCCCCGGGCCGCGCACCTATGACTGGGCTCGAGCCGAGATCCACCCCTGGAGGGAGCCGGGCAAGGGCACTGGCTGCTGGCTCGCAGGAGCCTCACCGATATCGCTTACTACATCTGCTTCGCCGGCGAAAGCGCGACACTGGTCGAATTGGCGGAGTGTCCGTATCCCGGTGGGCAGTCCAGGAATGCTTCCAGGCCGCGAAGAACGAGACCGGGCTGGACCCACTACCAAGGACCCACTACCAAGTGCACGGGTATCGGGCCTGGTACCGGCACATCACCTTGTCCATGGCCGCGCTGGCGTTCCTGGTCCGGGCTCCGCCAGAGCGTTCCAAAGGGGGATCAGAACACGTCTGGAGCGTGTGTCCGATCCCCCTGAGCGTCAACGAGATCCGCCGTTTGCTCAACCGGGTGGTGGTGAGGGTCTCTGATCCAGTTGAGCACGTGCTGGCGTGGTCGTTGTTCAGAGGCCGGTCCCAGCAGCGGGCTCGGGTGAGCCATTACCGCAGACGCACAGGCAACAACCTATCGTTGGAGTACTAGCGGGCTCCGTTGCTTGTTGGTGTGGGTTTCAGCCGGATCGCTACGGGGCTGTGATCAGCACTGGTGCCTCACATCCCCGACTTTGAAATAACCCTGGGCCTTTACCGGTATCGCCTGCATCCTGATCTGCTATCGCATACTCACCAAATGAGATGAACTCTTAGCTCTCGCTTCTTGCAGAATGTGCTCCAGGGATGTGCCCCGCCGAACGCCGGTTCTCTTTCCGGTCTACGCCATGCCGCCACCGTAGGAATTCCAGTCCGATGTCTTGGTGTTTTACTATTGGGCCTGTGGGCCAGCAAAACGGCAGCGAGAGCTGCCACTTCCTCAACCTCCAGCGCTCCCTTTTTGACCCCGATCATGCTTTCGTCTCCTTAGCTTCGCTTTATCACAAGGGTGGGTTCCCATGTTTACGACGCGGAAGATCAACATCCTTGCTTGCAAGCATGGCTAGTGCTTGGCACAATACCGACCGTGTCTGTCGTGGGTCGATTACATCGTCTACCAGTCCCCGCTCGGCCGCGTAGTAAGGGTGGACCAGCTCACGCTGGTATTCCTCGATGCACTCTTTCCGTGTCCGCTCAGGGTCCTCCGAAGAGGTGATCTCCTTCCGGAAAACGATATTTGCTGCTCCCTCGGCTCCCATAACAGCGATCTCGTTTGTTGGCCAGGCCAGGGAAACATCGGCACCCACCGATCGTGAATCCATGACGATGTAGGCACCACCGTAGGCCTTACGCATGACCACTGAGACCCGGGGTACCGTCGCGTTACAATAAGCGTACAGTAGTTTTGCACCACGACGGATGATTCCCTGATGCTCCTGCTCTACCCCAGGCAAGAAACCGGGCACGTCCACGAGCGTTATCAGGGGGATATTGAAGGCGTCGCAGAACTGAACAAAGCGGGCACCTTTCTCGCTCGCTTCCATGTCTAAGGCTCCCGCTTGGAAATTTGGCTGGTTGGCCACAATTCCCACGGTCTGTCCGCCGAGTCGCGCCAGTGAACACACGATGTTGGGAGCCCAGTCCGGATGGATCTCTAGATGTTCGCCGTTGTCGACGATCTCTTCGATCACTGAACGCACATCGTAGGAGCTACTACCGTTGGTCGGTACAATTTCTAAGAGTGCGTCCCCTACTCTGTCCGTAGGGTCTGTACAAGGAATTCTGGGCGGCAACTCCCGGTTATTGGATGGTAGAAGGGAAAGCAGGAACCGTACATCGGCTAAGCAACTTTCCTCATCGTCGTAGACACCGTGAGCCACCCCCGACTGTCTTCCATGGACTTCCGCTCCTCCCAGTTCATCGTGGGACACTTTCGCACCAGTAACCGCCTCGACCACGTCAGGTCCGGTGATAAACATCTGTGAGATTCCTCGCACGGCGAAAACAATATCTGTCAGTGCCGGGGAGTAGGCAGCGCCGCCTGCGCACGGCCCTAGCATGACTGATATTTGCGGGATCACACCAGAGGCCCGGGTGTTGCGCCGGAAAATACCCCCATATCCTGCTAGCGCTGTTACACCTTCTTGGATACGTGCTCCAGCCCCATCGTTGAGGGATACTAACGGCGCGCCAGCAGTCAGCGCCATGTCCATAACCTTTTGGATCTTCTGCGCGTGTGCTTCACCGAGGGCGCCGCCGAAGACCCGAAAATCATGGGCGTAAACGAAAACGGTCCGGCCCTCCACCGTCCCCCAACCAGTCACGACCCCATCGGAGTATGGCCGTCGGGACTCCATACCGAATCCAGTGGCTCGGTGTCGGCGCAACGGCTCGACTTCGGTGAAGCTACCCTTGTCCAGCAGCAGATTGATCCTCTCACGGGCCGTCAGTTTGCCTTTGGCGTGTTGTCGATCGGTCGCCTCAGGGGAAGGTCCGTCATGAGCCTGGGTACGGACACTCTCGAGTTCCCAGAGAAGTTCGGGGAAGTTGGAGGCTGCCAATGTCACTGTTCTCATCCCTCTGTATGCTCGAATCGGTGAGTGGCCTGGTTATGACGACGCCTGTGGTGAAGCTTCGTCGAGATGGCCGCGACGGCTGCCGTGGCGAGAGACACGAGCCCACCCGTGTACAGCCCCGCTCTTACGCTGTAGGCATCGCTGATTCCTCCGATGATCAGAGCCCCCAACGGCGTTGTACCGAGGAAGACCACCGTGTGCAGTGCCATGACCCTGCCTCGGAGGGTGGGGTCGCTTCCAAGTTGGACGCGATGATTCGCAGCCTGGGAGAAGTAGAGGCTAGTAAAGCCTGTCAGAAATAGGGTCCCCATCGCCGCGGTGAAGGTTGGAGCCCAGCCCACCAACGTCGCCGTTGCCCCGAAGGCCACTGCCGAACCCACGACGACACCTTGGGCAGGACGGCCGGAGCGGGTGGTGGTGACTAAGGCCCCTAGCAGAGAACCGGCCGCCATCGCCGTGGTCAACAGGCCGAAGGCCGCTGGGCTAGTTTCGAAGACAGTTTTAGCGAGAAGGGGAAGGGTCAGTTCGAAGTTCATACCGAAAAGCCCAATTGCGGCGACCAGACTGAGTGGAAGAACCAGGTCTGGTCGGGAAGCCACATAGCGAAGGCCGTCCACGATACGCGCTCTCCCTGGAGAGAGCGCGGTACGATGCAGTTCGTCGGAACGCATCATGCGTAGTACGGCCACCGTCGCTAGAAAACTCGCGGCATTGAGGAGTACCACGGGCCCTGGTCCCACGGACGCTAGCAGCAGTCCTCCCAGTGCTGGACCGGCGACGCGAGCGGTATTGAAGTAAGCCGCACTGAGCGCCGACGCGTTCGGAAGAAGTTGCGGGCCGACCATCTCCTGAACGAACGACATCCGGGTGGGGACCTCCACCGCGCTGACTAAACCGAGGCATGACGCGAATACGTACACATGGCCCAGACGCACGATGCCGGTGAGGACCAAGATCGCCAGAATTAGAGCCAGCCCAGTGGAGGCCGCATTGCTTACGGTCAGGAGGGTTCGTTTGTCCAGTCGATCGGCAAGGCGGCCCCCGAGCAGGGTGAGTAGGAGTATTGGAGTAAACTGGAGCGAGGTGACCGTCGCCAGAGCAATGGCAGAGTTTCCTGATAAATCCAGGACCAGCCAATCCTGGACAACGACCATCATCCACGTGCCGGATACGGATACGACCTGACCGGTGGCGAAAAGGCGGTAGTTCCGCACGCGCATCGAGCGGAACATGCTGGTGAACGCCTTTCCGACTAACGTCTTCTCACGTTTCACGGTCAATCAGACAGTCCTCCAGGAAGGCGAGGGCCCGCAGGTGGTAGGGACGAGCAGCCCAGCCGAGGCTGATGTTGTGTCCTGCCGCTGGCTGATGGTTCACGACCACACGAGGAGCGTTGGTCAGGGAGGAAGTCAGTTCCTCCAGAGACTGATCGTCATGACGCCACCAGAACTCGTGCTCGGCGAACGTCAGCTGAACTGGTATACGGATGTGTTTGGCAACAGAGCCGAAGACGCACGGCCACTCCTTCGCGTCGGTGGCCTCCCCGAGGGGCATGGGGTTGACCATGGGGCCGCTGGACTGAAACGTTCCTGGCGGATACAGACCCAGCGAGCCCCAGTTGCGCTTCCAACTGGTCCGCTCGTGTGGCGTGCCCAGGTCTGCTGCATCGGTTGCATAGCGGTGCCCGAGCCCGGATATGTCCAGTCCAAGGAGTTCTCGGTCATCGGCCGCCGCTGACAGGGCGAGCTTGCCACCAAAGGAGTGCGCAAGCAGGAAGATCCCTGCTCCCGCCTCCGGTTGCATACGGAGTTCCTTGATCGCTGTCCGCAGAATCAGCGTCTGTTCTGCGAGTGTCTGACCCTGGGGAAAACGGTCGGCGAACCGCCCGTACCCGGGTCTGTCCAGGGCAAGTACGGAGAAGCCGAGTTTCGCGCCCAGGGTCAGGAGCGAAACATCCGGATGGGCTGACCCGTGGAAGTAGCGGGCATTGACGCCGCCTCCATGCAAAGCAACGACCATGGCCCGGGGTGGAACCCTCTTGGGGAGCGCAAGAATCCCGGAGAGAGGTACTCCGTCAGCGTTGACAATGGTCTCCTCCGTTCCGTCGACATGGTGCGTTTCCCCTGCGGCAACCGTCATTGGAGCGCCTCGGCATGGGCCTTGGCATAGTTCAGTGTCGCTAGACTGTTTGCGCTCAGGGCCCCCTGCACGTAGCTTCGGGCATCCGCGACTGTAGCGTTCTCTCCTAAAATCCGAGCGATGTTCTCAGTGTTGAGCACGACAGTGTGCTGGGAGGAGGCCGTGACCCCTCTAGGCCCCTCCTCGAAGGTCCAGTATCCGGTGTGTAGGGCTAGCAGAGCGGGAAGGGTGACCTGCTTGTAAGCGATCTTGTGGTGCTCGATACAGATTCGATGAGACTTAGTGGTATGGACTGATCCGTCTTTAGCCCGGGTGCGCATCTCTAGAGTTTGTAGTCCAGGGGTCTCCTCTTCCAGGACGACCTCGGCCACGTGCGGGAGGCGCTCCGGCCACAAGTCTGCCGCGTTGACAAAATCGTACAGATCCTTGGACGAGCCGTTGACATGGACGGAGTCGGTGAAAGAAAAAGTGAGATCGTGGTCGGAATGGACACGCTCGACGTTAGACTTCAGCGCGCCCAGCTCCGAACGTGAATTACGGTCGACCGCTTCATCAATCCAGGCCAGTGCTTTAGGATCGTCACCGATCGCTCGGTAATCATGTAGCAGGCGTACACGCGAACGCTTGCCATCAAGGGGTTCGATGATCCATGTGCCCCCCATACTTGCCACCGGTGGGGCACTCACTTCCTGGCGGAATTCGACACGCAGGAGGCCTGGGTCCAGGATCCGTCGTGAGGTCCACGTCTTGACCTTGCCGTTGGCGGTGGCGCTGATCTGAATCCGCTCCTGGGCCCCCGTAGACCCCAGGTGGTCAACATAGATGGTCGGAGGGAAGATCTGCGGCCAGTTGACCACATCGGCGATGAGATCGTACACGGATTGAGCGGGGGCCTCGATAGTGATCTCGTGCTCAACCTGGCGGTGTCCTGTGGTGGGCATGGGAATCTCCTGTTCGTAGTTATGGGAGAAGCGCTCTAGAAATTGCCGAGTCCGCCGCAGACGTTTAGCGCCTGAGAGGTGATTGATGAAGCGAGGTCGGAGGCGAGATAGCCCACCAGTCCAGCAACCTCCTGGGGCGTAGAGTAACGGCCAAGGGGAATCTTCGCCTGAAAGCGGGTAAGAATGTCCTCCTCGGAGGTGTTGAAAGCCTCGGCGTATCCTTGGCGGACTCGCTCCGCCATCGGGGTCTCCACGTACCCGGGGCACACTGCATTGACAGTAATTCCCGTAGGTGCAAGTTCATTGCCCAAGGCTTTAGTCAGACCGACGACACCGTGCTTGGAAGCGGAGTATGGTGCTCCCAGCACGACGCCCTGCTTGCCTGCTGTTGAAGCGATGTTAATAATGCGTCCACGGTCCTTGTGTCGCATCCCGCCCGCGTTGAGAACTTCACGAGTCATCAGAAAGACGCTCGTTAGATTGGTGTTTATCACGTCAAGCCAAAGTTCATCCGCGATGTCTGCCGTGACACCACCACCACTGCGGCCCGCGTTATTGACGAGAACATCGATGGTGCCAAACTTCTCCACTGCGGCCCCAACGAAGGTGGAGACACTCTCCTTGGAGCGCACGTCCACCGCAGAGCCGTCAACCTCAATTCCCTCTTCGGTCAATTTTTTAATGGTTGACTCGACGTTGTCTGCTGTGCGGGACCCGATATAGACCCGGTGCCGTTGGGCTCCTAGGGATCTTGCGATCTCCAGTCCGATCCCGCTCGTGGCACCAGTGACAATAGCGACGCGAGTACCGTGTTCAGTCATTTTATTCGTCCTTTCATAGAGGGGTTTCATCTGTTCCCGAATCACCCCGATGGATCGCCGACCGACCTAGGAAGTAATAGCCAGTTGTGCGTTGATGACCTTGATAAGTGAGCCGGGGGTCATGCTCTCAGTGAGAGTCTCGTCGTCGAGTCGAATGTTGAACTCGCGTTCGATTCGGCTTCCCGCTTCCAGCAAGGCGAGTGATTCATAACCCAGCTCTTCGAACTCGACGTCGAGGATGTCTCCGTCCAGATCGACACTCTCATCTTCGCCGGCGGCCTCACGCAGGATTCGGCGCAGGTCAGTGAGCGTGAATTCTTTATTTGACATGTCAGCCCTTCTCTTTTGTGTGGTCAGGAGCCTGTCTCACCCAGGGCCAAACTGGGTGAAACAGGGTTCTCAACTGGAGTGCTAGGGGTTATTCCGGGACACGCACGACCATGGCGGAGTTGAAACCACCATGGCCCCGCGCAAGGACCATTGCTGACCGTGGACTGGCGGCGCGAGCTTCGGGTCCTAGCAGGTCTAGGCCCAGGTCCGTATCTGGAGCAACATTGACGGTCGGAGGAATCACGCCGTCTCGCAAACAGAGGAGTGCCGCTGCGATGTCCAGTGGTGCTGCACCCGAGTACAGACGCCCGGTCATCGTCTTGGGCGCGGTGACAGGGACACCACCTCGGCCGAAAACCGCGTTGATTGCCTCGGCCTCCGAGCGGTCCAGCTCCGGGATGGCCGAAGCGTCAGCGAACACCACGCCCACATCTTCAGCACGCATGCCTGCGTTGGCCAGAGCCGACAGCATCGCTCGTCGCAGCCCTGGTTCTCGATTGCTGCCTGGCTGAGGGTCGAAGGTGGAGGCATAGCCAGCGATCTCTCCGTAGATGGTGGCACCACGCTCCCGCGCGGTCTCCGCAGGCTCCATTACGAGAATGGCCCCTCCCTCACCAGGCACATGTCCACTCGCTCTGTGGTCGAAGGGCAGATAGGCGGTACTGGGGTCCTCGCTCGTACTCAAGCGGCCTCCAGCTAGTTGAGCGACCCACCCCCAAGGGCAGATAGAGGCGTCGACTGCTCCCGAGACGACAAGGCGGACTCCTTTGCGAATCTGCCTGCGCGCTTGAGCGATCGCGTCCAGTCCTCCGGCCTGATCGCTGACAATAACGCTGCTGGGTCCCTTCATCCTGTGGCGGATGGAGATTTGACCACTGTTGACCGCATAGAACCAGGCAAAGGATTGGTAAGCACTGACATGCTCGCTTCCCAAACTCCAGAGCTTTCGCAATTCGTTCTGACCGAACTCGAAACCACCGGAAGAACTGGCCGTGGTGACGCCCATATCAGATTCGATCATGTCGGCGGTATTCACCCCGGAATCGGCCAGAGCCCATTCCGTAGCGACCAAGGCAAGTCTGGTCATCCGGTCGGTCTGCGGTATGAGGCGGCTCGGCAGATGATCACGCGCCTCGAACCCTAGGATCTCCCCAGCTAAGCGTGCGGGATAGGGGGCGGGGTTGAAACTTTGGATCCGGCCTAGCCCGCTCTTACCGTTTAGAGTCGCTGACCAAAATTCCTTCGTTCCCAAACCATTGGGTGAGGCCACGCCCATACCAGTGACAACGGCCGTGACACTCATGGCATTCTCCTGTCAGGACGAGCCAACACCATGGCGCTCTGAAAGCCTCCGAAGCCGCTGCCGACAGTCAAGACGGCATCAACGATCTGATCTCGCGCGACCAGGGGTACGTAGTCCAGGTCGCACTCGGGGTCAGGAGTGTGTAGGTTAGCGGTCGGCGGTACTACACTGTGCTCCATTGCCAACGCCGAGGCAGCGATCTCGATAGAGCCGATGGCGCCCAACGAGTGGCCGATCATGGATTTGATGGAGCTGACAGGTGTCCGGTATGCGTGATGTCCCAGGCTTTTCTTGAACGCTGCCGTTTCATGACGGTCATTCTGTTTGGTGCCGGACCCGTGTGCGTTGATATAGTCGATATCCCCAGGATTGAGCTGTCCTTCATCGAGGGCGACTTCTATGGCCTCGGCCATCTCGGCTCCGTCGCGTCGTAACCCGGTCATATGGTAAGCATTGCTGCGCGTGGCATATCCCGCGATTTCTGCGTAGATGTGGGCACCACGTGCCCTAGCCGCGTCAAGCTCTTCAAGAACGAACACTGCGGCGCCCTCACCAAGAACGAACCCGTTCCTACTGTTGTCAAAGGGGCGTGATGCCCGTTCAGGGGAGTCGTAGCGGGGGGTCGTGGCCTTGATGGCGTCGAAGCAAGCCATCGTGATGGGGGAGATCGGGGCGTCGGTGGCGCCCGCAACAATAATGTCCGCTGATCCCTCCCGAATCAGTTCGACGGCGTAGCCCACCGCGTCGATTCCCGAGGTGCATCCAGTGGAGACCACGGTGCAGGGCCCCTCTGCCCCGACCTGCCACGCGACCTCTGTGGCGAAGGAACTGGGGACGAAGTGGTTGTACAGGTGGGGTACCGCGTACTCGTGGTCGACGAGGTCAAGCCGGCCTCCGTCACTGACTACGCGGTATTCCTGGTCGAGCCCCATCGTGGCGCCTACAGCACTGCCGATGGTGACACCGATGCTTCCGGGGTCTAGCTCCTCCGAGCAAAGACCACTATCGGAAACGGCTCCGCGTGCTGCGGCCAGTGCCAACTGGGCTGCGCGGTCGGTGCGCCTGACTACCTGGGGCGTGAGGCCGAAGTCGTAGGGGTCGAAGTCGATCTCAGCGGCCACGCGTGAGCGGAAGGGGGCGGGGTCGAAGAAGGTGATCCCGCGTGTGGCAGTCCTGCCTTCGGTCAGTAGGTCCCAAAAGCTCGCTACACCGATTCCCCCCGGGGCCAGAACGTCCATTCCAGTGATGGCCACGCGTCTGCCTGTCACGCTGCCTCCCTGAAGCGGTCTGGTTGGGGTGTGCTACTCATCGGATTTCTCCTCACAGTGCGTCTGCTGTGCGGTCATGCACTGATGTCGCAGACCGCGTCGCCGCTGCCGACGGTTTCTCCTACGGTGATCTTGAGGCCGGTGACCGTCCCGGCCTTGTGCGCGGTCAGCGGCTGTTCCATCTTCATGGCCTCGATCACGACCACCGTGTCGCCCTCGGCGACCTCGGCGCCCTCCTGGGCCACGAGCTTGACCACGGTGC
>NZ_JASCXJ010000036.1 GCF_030271535.1 Nocardiopsis sp. ATB16-24
GGCCGCCACGGCCCGCGCCGAGCGCTGGCGGGCCGCCCTGGCACTGGGGGCCGGCCCCGACGCGGCCCCGTTGCTGGCCGCGGTGCGCGCGGCCCTGGCCGAGGACCTGGACTCGCCCCGCGCGTTGGCCGCGGTGGACGCCTGGGTCGAGACCGCGCTGACCGAGGGCGGCACCGACACCGGAGCCCCCGCCCTGGCACGCGCCACCATCGACACCCTTCTGGGCGTGGTGCTGTAACGGCTCGGAACGTCACGTCCCCGGCCGCACGGGCGGGGCGGAGGTCGGGCGCCGGAGGGGCCCGGCCCCCTCGGTGACGCTTCCACGTCGAGCGGCAGACCGACGGGTCTGCCCGGTCCGCCGCTCGGTCCTGCTCCTGCGGTCACCGTCGTCGGTCGACGGTGGGGGCCGGTCCGACCGTGACCGGGCCTCGTGGACGTAGGTGATGGCCGATCATGGCCACGAACGCGCCAAACACCCGCGTCCGGACCCTGGGCGTGGTGGGATACCCCCATGACCACGCCAACGAAGCACAGTCAGGCCGCCGAGCTCATCGCGGACTTCGTCTCCACCGACGGTCGCCTCACCGACCGGGCCGACCTCGCGCGCTTCCTGCGCGGGCATCGCCTGGTCGCCGAGGGCGCCATCCCCATCACCCTGGCCGACCTCGACGAGGCCATCGCCCTGCGCGACGGCATCCGGGCGGTCCTGGAAGACCGTCCCGAACCCGACCACGAGGCCATGGCCCGAGGGCAGAAGGTCCTGGACGGTCTGCGCGTCACCGTTCGTCTCCGGCCCACCGGCGAGGGGCTGCTCGCTCCCGCCGTCGTGGACGAGGTCCGCCGTGGCCTGGCCCGCGTCGCCGGAGCCTGGGCCTCGGTGCTGGCCACGGGGGAGTGGCGCCACCTGCGAAGGTGAGGGGGCGGGACCGCCGTGGGCGGGAGGGCCACCGGCGGCCGGAGCTCAGCCCTCGTCGTGACGACGCAGGTAGCGCTCGAAGTCCCGGGCGATCGCGTCCCCTGAGGCCTCCGGCAGCTCGGCGGTGTCCTTGGCCTCCTCCAGCCCGCGCACGTACGCCGCGATGTCCTCGTCCTCGGCGGTCAACTCGTTGACGTTGGCCTCCCACGAGACGGCCTCGTCGGGCAGGTCGCCCAGGGGCATCCGCACACCCAGGAAGTCCTCCAGCCACGCCAGCAGGGCCAGGGTCGCCTTCGGGCACGGTGGTTGGGCGACGTAGTGGGGGATGGCGGCCCACAAGGACACGGTCTCCATGCCCACCGAGCTGAACGTCTCGTGTGCCACGCCCACGATCCCGGTCGGGCCCGAGTAGGTCGTCCTCTCAAGCCCCAGGTCGGTGCCCAGCTCCACGGGCGAGGCCATCCCGCTCACCGGGATCGGCCGGGTGTGCGGGGCGTCCGCCAACAGTGATCCCAACATCACCACCCGCCGCACGCCCAACTCCCGGGCGATCGCCAGCAGGTCGGCGGTGTAGGAACGCCACCGTATGTTCGGCTCGGGCCCGGTCACCAGCACCACGTCGCGCTCCGAGCCCGGGGGGCGGGCCACGCGGACATGGGTCGTGGGCCACTGGATATCGCCGACCACACCGTCCATGACGGACATGCGTGGCCGGGTCACCTGGAAGTCGTAGTAGTCGTCCGGGGTCAAAGCGCACAGTTCGTGGGCGCCCCACTCCCGGGAAAGGTGTTCCACGGCGAGGCTCGCGGCCTCGCCCGCGTCGTTCCATCCCTCGAACGCCGCCACCATCACAGGTTCGACGAGCTCTCGAACGAGCTTGGTCATCGACGACCCCTTCCTGCGCACGGACGGCTCCACCCTATGGGTTGGCGACGTGCCCGGGAAACCGGTGACCTTCCGAAGCGGGAAAGGCCGGGAGGACGCTCCCCGAGGCGCCTGTGTCCCCCACCGCGACGATCGGTGGGGTAGCCTCACGGACAGCGACTGAACAGGACACCGCCGTCCCCGGACGCCCGACCCGCCCCGCACCGCGGGTCAGCCCAGTGCCATGCGTCACGGGGAAGCCTTCTGGGACGCCGCGGTGCTCCGACATAGAGTTGCCGATATGAGAGCTAGCCCGACCTTCCGCGAAGCATTGTCCCAGCGTGTCATCGTGGCGGACGGCGCTATGGGCACCATGCTCCAGGCTCACGATCTCGACCTCGACCAGTTCGAGGGTCACGAGGGCTGCAACGACATCCTCAGCATCACCCGTCCCGATATCGTCCACGACATCCATGCCGCCTTTCTTGCCGTGGGTTCGGACTGCATCGAGACGAACACCTTCTCCGCCAACTTCGGTGGACTCGCCGAATACGGCATCGAGGATCGCACCCAGGAGATCGCCCGAGCCGGAGCACGTGTGGCCCGTGAAGCCGCCGACTCCTTCTCCACCCCCGACCATCCCCGTTACGTCCTGGGATCCGTGGGTCCCGGTACCAAACTCCCCACCCTGGGCCATGCGCCCTACAGTCTGTTGCGCGACTACTACGAACAGTGCGCGAGCGGTCTCATCGAGGGAGGCGCCGACGCCATCCTCATCGAGACCTGTCAGGACCTGCTCCAGGTCAAGGCCGCGGTGGTCGGAGCCAAACGCGCCCGTAAGACCGCGGGCAAGGACATCCCGATCCTGGCCCAGGTCAGCATCGAGACCAACGGCACCATGCTCATGGGCTCGGAGATCGGCGCCGCGCTGACCTCCCTGGAGCCGCTGGGCATCGACGTCATCGGACTCAACTGCTCCACCGGCCCCGCCGAGATGAGCGAACACCTGCGCTACCTGTCGCACCACTCATCGATCCCGGTCTCCTGCATGCCCAACGCGGGCCTGCCCGAACTGGGGCCCGACGGCGCCGTGTACAACCTGTCTCCCGAGGAGCTGACCGAGGCCCACGACACCTTCACCTCCGAGTTCGGCCTGAGCCTGGTCGGCGGCTGCTGCGGCACCACCCCCGAGCACCTTCGCCAGGTCGTCGAGCGCGTCCAGGGGCGCGGTATCAAGAACCGCAGGCCGCTGGTGGAGGCCTCGGTCTCCTCGCTCTACCAGAGCGTGCCGTTCCGACAGGACGCCAGTTACCTCGCGGTCGGCGAGCGCACCAACGCCAACGGTTCCAAGAAGTTCCGCGAGGCCATGCTGGAGGGCCGCTGGGACGACTGCGTGGAGATCGCCCGGGACCAGATCAGCGACGGTGCCCACCTGCTCGACCTCAACGTCGACTACGTGGGCCGCGACGGGGCCGGCGACATGCGCGAACTCGCCTCCCGTTTCGCCACCTCCTCCACGCTGCCGATCATGCTCGACTCCACCGAGCCGGCCGTCCTGGAAGCGGGACTGGAGTCCCTGGGCGGGCGGTCCGTGGTCAACTCGGTCAACTACGAGGACGGAGACGGGCCCGATTCGCGTTTCACCCGCATCATGCGGCTGGTCGAAGAACACGGCGCCGCCGTGGTCGGCCTGTGCATCGACGAGGAGGGGCAGGCCCGTACCGCCGAGGCGAAGGTGCGTATCGCCTCCCGGCTCATCGAGCAGCTCACCGGTGAATGGGGCATGCGCACCGGCGACATCCTCATCGACTGCCTCACCTTCCCCATCACCACCGGGCAGGAGGAGACCCGTAGGGACGGCCTTGAGACGCTCAACGCCATCCGCCAGATCAAGAACCGCTATCCCGAGGTGCAGACCACCCTGGGCCTGTCCAACCTGTCTTTTGGCCTCAACCCGGCCGCCAGGATCGTGCTGAACTCGGTGTTCCTGCACGAGGCGGTCCAGGTCGGACTGGACTCGGCGATCGTGCACGCCTCCAAGATCGTGCCGATGAACCAGATCCCCGAGGAGCAGCGCGAGGTCGCCCTCGACATGGTCTACGACCGTCGTGAGGGCGACTACGATCCGCTCGCCAAGTTCATGGACATGTTCCAGGGCGTGGACACCAAGTCCCTGAAGGCCTCGCGTGCGGAGGAACTGGCCTCCCTGCCCCTGTGGGAGCGACTGGAACGTCGCATCATCGACGGCGAGCTCGCCGGCATCGAGGCCGATCTGGACCAGGCCCTGGAGTCCAAGTCCGCGCTGGAGATCGTCAACGACACCCTCCTTTCGGGGATGAAGACCGTCGGCGAGCTGTTCGGCTCCGGTCAGATGCAGCTGCCCTTCGTCCTCAAGTCCGCGGAGGCCATGAAGAGCGCCGTGGCCTACCTCGAACCGCACATGGAGAAGAGCGACGACGAGGGCAAGGGCCGTATCGTCCTGGCCACCGTCAAGGGCGACGTCCACGACATCGGCAAGAACCTCGTGGACATCATCCTGTCCAACAACGGCTACGACGTGGTCAACATCGGCATCAAACAACCGGTGTCGGCGATCCTGGAGGCGGCCGAGAAGGAACACGCCGACGTGATCGGGATGTCGGGCCTGCTGGTCAAGTCCACGGTGATCATGAAGGAGAACCTGGAGGAGATGAACTCCAGGGGTCTGTCCGACCGCTTCCCGGTCCTGCTGGGCGGCGCCGCGCTCACCCGTTCCTACGTGGAACAGGACCTGGCCGAGATGTTCCAGGGCCACGTGCGTTACGCCAAGGACGCCTTCGAGGGTCTGCGCCTGATGGACGCGCTGATGGCGGTCAAGCGGGGGGTGGAGGGTGCGGAGCTGCCGCCCCTGCGTCAGCGTCGCGTGAAGTCGGGTGCCAAGCTCCAGGTGACCGAGCCCGAGCAGATGCCCGCCCGCAGTGACGTGTCCACCACCAACGAGGTGCCCACCCCTCCCTTCTGGGGGGACCGGATCAGCAAGGGCATCCCGTTGGCCGACTACGCGGCCTTCCTCGACGAGCGCGCCACCTTCATGGGTCAGTGGGGACTCAAGGCCACCCGGGGCGGCGACGGGCCCGGCTACGAGGAACTCGTGGAGACCGAGGGTCGCCCCCGACTGCGGAGGTGGCTGGACCACGTCCAGACCGAGGGCCTGCTGGAGGCCGCCGTGGTGCACGGTCACTACCCCTGCTACAGCGAGGGGAACGACCTGGTCGTCCTGGAGGACGACGGCCGCACCGAGCGCACGCGCTTCACTTTCCCGCGTCAGCGCCGCGACCGGCACCTGTGCCTGGCCGACTACTTCCGACCCAAGGAGTCGGGAGAGGTGGACGTGGTGTCCTTCCAGGTGGTGACCGTGGGCCCGGCGATCAGCCGCGCCACGGCCGAACTCTTCGAGAGGAACGCCTACCGCGACTACCTGGAGCTGCACGGACTGTCGGTGCAGCTGACCGAGGCGCTGGCCGAGTACTGGCACACGCGGGTGCGCGCGGAACTGGGTTTCGCGGGCGAGGACCCGGCCGAGCTGGAGGCGTTCTTCAAGCTCGGTTACCGGGGGGCGCGCTTCTCCCTGGGTTATGGTGCCTGCCCCGACCTGGAGGACCGTGCCAAGATCATGCGCCTGCTGGAGCCCGAGAGAGTGGGCGTGACCTTGTCGGAGGAGTTCCAGCTGGTGCCGGAACAGTCCACCGACGCGATCGTCGTCCACCACCCCGAGGCGACCTACTTCAACGTCTGATCGCCGCGCCGCCCCGACCGGAACCGGTCGGGGCGTCTTCGGCCCCGTCCCTCGCGCGAGGGACGGGGCCGGACCGGTGTGGGGCACCTCTCCACCCCGGGCCACCGGAGTGTTCGTACTGTGGAGAGGAGACCGCCCTCCTTCACCGCGTGGGACCCCTGTGCCCGGCACGAGGGTGCCGCGCGCCGGGACGTTCCGTGGGCGGTCGTGGACCCGTAGGAAGCGAACGAGGGGAGAGCGTGGTGTCCCCGGGCGGACCGGACCGCACCACCGAACATATGAGCGAGCAGAGCACGCTGAACCGTGACGTCTCCGACGCCGCCGAGGGCAGGCGCCTCCAGGCCGTGCTCCTGGACATGGACGGCACGCTCATCGAGAGCGAGCACATGTGGGCCGAGGCAGAGGCGGAGCTGGTCGCCGAACTGGGCGGGGTGTGGACCGGGGAGAGCCACGAGCGCAACGTGGGCAGCTCGGCCGAGGCCGTGGCCCGCTATGTGATCGACCTGACCGGGGCGCACCATCTCACCCCGCGTGAGGCCGCCGACATGCTGTACGCGAGGTTTCGGGCCAAGCTCGCCGACGGCGCCCGGCTGCGTCCGGGGGCCAAGGAGCTGGTGACCATGCTCTCCGAGGCCGGTGTCCCGGTCTCCTTGGTGACCTCCACCGAACGCTCGCTGGTACAGACGGCCATCGGCGGGATCGGCCTGGACAACTTCGACGACTCGGTGGCCGGAGACGAGGTCGCCGCTAACAAGCCCGACCCCGACCCCTATCTCAGGGCGGCCCGACGTCTCGGTGTGGACCCCGGGCGCTGTGTGGCCTTCGAGGATTCCGTGGTGGGGGTGAGTTCGGCGGCCGACGCCGGGTGCGTGACGGTGGCGGTGCCCAATCACGTGGAGATCCCGGCCCGCGAGGGCGTGGTGTTCCGGGACAGCCTGGTGGGTGTGGACCTGGAGTGGCTGGAGTCGCTGGTCGCCGACCGCTGACCCCGCCCCCGTGTGACCGGCGGGGCCTTCGCCCCCCTCGACGGTCCGATCCGTCCCGGGGCGTCGATCCGGGCCGGGCCGGTCGGGAGCGATGACGTGAGGGAGGGAACCGAAGAGGGCGTTGACACCGGATGCGGCCCCGAGCCCGATCTCAGGGATCGACCGGATGTCGCGTGGCGGCGCCGGATGAGAGACTGGGTCCATGCCTGAGAATCTTTCGTGGATGACCGGTCTGGTCCTGGGAGGCGGTCTCACCCTCGCGGGACTGGTGATCTCCTTCTTCGTGTGGCGGGCGAAGGGGGCCGCTTCGGGCCTTCGGGGGGTGGCCTGGTCGCTGCTGCCGCTCGTCGCCGGTCTGCTCGGGCTGATGGCCGCCGTCTGGCGGTTCGTCATGAGCGTTCTCGGCATTCTGGCCGGCCTGTTGTTCAACCCCCTGGTGTGGGCCGGTGTGATCCTGGCCGGTGTCGCGGTCGTGCTCTACGTCGTCTCGGGGATCATGCGTGCCCGAGGGGTGGGGACGACCAAGCCCTCGGCCAAGCGGGCCAAGGCGGCGGACGAGGGCGCCCGGCCCGACGCGGCCGGTCCGGCTCAGGCGGCCAAGGGCCGGGTGGGCGGGGCCCCCGAACGGTCGGGAGGCGGCGACGACCTCTCCGACCTGGGAGACATCGAGGAACTGCTGCGCAGGCGCGGGATCGAATAGCCTCCCCCGGGAGGCGGCCCTCCGCCGGGGCTCTCATCGCCGGCGCCGGCCGCCCGAACCCGGCCGACACCGCTACACCTCCCCTGACCGTTCGTCTGCCCGGTACGGCTTCCCCACGGCTCTGGGGAGACGGGCGCGGACCCACCATGACACGGCCCCGTCGACGCGGGGCCGTCCTTGCGCTGTGAGGTCGCAACACCACGCTGTGAGACATAGCACTTCTCATAGCACCAGCCCATAAGGGACAAGTCAGTGCTTGCTCGGCCTTATCGTTAGCTCTGGCGACAATTCGGGCGTCTCGGCTCGCGGAAGGTCATCCGACGAATGCGTGCTCTGTCGCCTTTGTGTCCACGTGGGTGTTTTGTCATTGTTTGTCACGATTTAGATACATGGCCGGATATTGGACGTCGTGCGTCCTACGGGCGAGTAAGTTGGTCGTTGTGTAACAGCACGGGCGTGTCGGCTCCCAGTGTGTCCAACCTCTCAGGTGAAGTGGTGCACTCTCGCGGGCCGGATCTGCGGGGGCGGGTCGTTCCCCCATCCCGTCGATCAGCGCTCACGCCAGCCGACGTCCAGGACCGGCCGGCTCCACCGTGAGGTCAAAGAGCCGCTCTCCCAGGCGGGCTCACGCGTGGATGCCGTTCCGTCCCTCCGGCCAGAAGCTATGAGTGGAGAAGTGGTGGCCTGATGAGTGCGCCCTCGCATGCCCCGGAGTCGGGGGAGCAGACCGACGCCGTGAACGTCGCTGCGCAGGCCCACAAGGTCCGCGCGGATTCCGACAACCGGTCCCTGCGCCAGATCGCCTGGCGGCGACTGCGCAAGGACAAGGTCGCGATGATCTCCGGCGTGGTCGTGGTACTGCTCATCCTCGCCGCGATCTTCGCACCACTGTTGACCAAGTGGTTCGGGCATCCGCCGACCCAGTTCCACCAGGACCTCATCGACCCCGCCAGGCGTGTCCCCTACCTGGATCCGGAGAACCCCGAGGCGGGTATCGACCCCTGGGGAGGCATGAGCCGGGAGCACCTGCTGGGAGTGGAGCCCACCACTGGACGCGACCTTTTCAGCCGCCTCCTCTACGGAGCGCAGATCTCCCTGCTCGTCGCCTTCTTGGCGACCCTGGTCTGTGTGGCCCTCGGCACCGTGCTCGGCATCCTCGCCGGCTACCTCGGCGGTTGGGTCGACACCGTCATCAGTCGGGCCATGGACATCTTCCTGGCCTTCCCGTTGGTGCTCTTCGCCATCGCCCTGGTCGGTGTCATCCCGGAGGGGGTCCTCGGCCTGACGGGCAACGGTCTGCGCATCGGTGTCATCGTCTTCATCATCGGCTTCTTCAACTGGCCCTACATCGCCCGCATCGTGCGGGGGCAGACGCTCTCCCTGCGCGAACGGGAGTTCGTGGAGGCCGCCAAGAGCCTGGGGGCCGGTAACCGGCACATCCTCCTCAGGGAGATCCTGCCGAACCTGGTCACGCCGATCATCGTGTACGCCACCCTGCTCATCCCGACGAACATCCTGTTCGAGGCGGCCCTGAGCTTCCTGGGCGTCGGCATCAACCCGCCCACCCCCAGCTGGGGCAAGATGCTCGACGAAGCGGTGGACTTCTACTCGACCGCCCCCTACTTCGTCGTCTTCCCCGGCCTGGCCATCTTCATCACCGTGCTCGCGTTCAACCTGTTCGGTGACGGCCTCCGAGACGCCTTCGACCCCAAGACCTCCGACTGACCTACGGCCGACCCGCGCCGGCCCTTCCTTCCGGCTGTGACGACTCGGGTCATAGGTCCTACGGCAGGCTCATCCCATCATCCATCATCAGGTTCGCAAGAGAGGCAGTTCCTTGAGGAAACGCACCCTCGGATTCGTCGCGCTGGGCGCGGCGGCGTCCATCTTCCTTTCCGCCTGCGGAGGCGGCGACACCGGTGGAGAGTCCGCGTCCGGCAACACCTTCGACCAAGGCTCCACCGAGGTCGTCAACCCGTCCGACAAGACCGGTGGCACCCTGAGGTACGCCCTGGCCTCCGACTTCGACTCCACCGACCCGGCCAACACCTACTACGCGTTCAACTGGAACTTCTCCCGGTACTACGCGCGTACGCTGCTGGCCTTCAACCCCGTGCCGGGTGAGGGCGCCACCGAACTGGTGCCGGACATGGCCGAGGCCCTGCCCGAGCCCAACGACGACTTCACCGAGTGGACCATCAAGATCAAGGAAGGCCTCAAGTACGAGGACGGCACCGAGATCACGGCCGAGGACATCAAGTACGGCATCGCCCGCTCCAACTTCAACGGTGGCGTGTTCACCGAGGGCCCGCAGTACTTCTCGGCGCACCTGGACCAGGACGACCACAACGTCTACGAGGGTTCCGACCCGCTCGAAGGCTTCGACTCCATCGAGACCCCGGACGACTACACGCTGGTCTTCCACCTCAAGGACTCCTTCTCCGAGTTCCCCAACGTGCTGGTCCAGCCGCAGACCGCGCCGGTCCCGGTCGAGGCCGACCGTGGTGAGCTCTACCAGGAGCACGTCCTCTCCTCGGGTCCGTACAAGTTCGACGGCGAGTACGAGCCCGGCGTCAAGCTCCACCTGGAGCGCAACGAGCACTGGGACCCCGAGACCGACCCCATCCGCCCGGCGCTGCCGGACCGCATCGAGGTCGAGATCGGTGTCAACCAGGACGAGATCGACGAGCGCCTGGTCAACGGCGAGCTCGACGTGGACCTCGCGGGCACCGGCGTGGGGCCGTCGATGTTCGCCCGCCTGGTCGACGACGAGTCCGTCCAGGGCAACCTGGACAACCCGTACTCGGGCGCCCTGCGCTACGTGAACATCCACACCCCGGTCATCGAGGACGTGGCCTGCCGCCAGGCCATCATGTACGCGGCCAACCGCGACAGCATGTGGCGCGCCTGGGGCGGCGACACCGGTGGCGACATCGCCACCAACCTGCTCCCCCCGACCATCCCCGGCGCCGACCCCGAGTCCGACCTGTACCCGTCCGAGGACAACACGGGCGACCTCGAGGCCGCGAAGGAGAAGCTGGAGAAGTGCGGCGAGGCCGACGGCTTCAGCACCAACATCGCGGTCCGCGCCGAGCGCGAGAAGGACGTCCAGACGGCCGAGGCCCTCCAGGAGTCCCTGGCCCGCGTCGGCATCAAGGTCGACATCAAGACCTTCCCGTCCGCCGACTTCTTCGGTCAGTACGCCGGCTCCCAGGACTACGTCCGTGAGAACGACATCGGCCTGAGCGTCTCGGGCTGGGGCCCGGACTGGCCCACCGGCTACGGCTTCGCCTCCAAGATCACCCACGGCGACGCCATCATGGAGACCGGTAACTTCAACACCGCCGAGCTCGACGACCCCGAGATCAACGGTCTGTGGGACCAGGCCCTCCAGACCGAGGACCCCGAGGAGCGCGCCGCTCTCTACGAGCAGATCGACACCCTCGTCATGGAGAGCGCGGCCATCCTGCCGGTCGTGTTCGACAAGACGCTGATCTACCGCTCCGACGAGCTCACCAACGTCTACTACCAGCCTTCGTACATGATGTACGACTTCATGACGCTCGGTGTGGACCGCGACTAGCCCCACCTACCGGCCTGAACTAGTACGAGAAGGCAGGTGAAGGCGGCGGGGCCCACGATCCCGTGAGGCCCCGCCGCCGACCGCGATGCTGAACTATATTCTTCGCCGCCTGGGCGCGGGACTGCTGCTGCTCGCCGTTGTCACGGCGGTGACCTTCTGGATCTTCTACGTCCTGCCCCGCTGGGCGGGCGTGACCCCGCGCGGTATGGCCGCGATGTACGTGGGCAAGGCCCCCACCCCCGAGGCGCTGGACGCCACGGTGGAGCGCCTCGGCCTGGACCAGCCCATCGCGGTGCAGTTCCTGGAGTTCGTGCGCGGTCTGCTGTTCGGCCAGGAGTTCACCTTCGGCCGTGAGACGGTGGAATGCGCGGCCCCTTGCCTGGGCTACTCCTTCACCACCAACAGCCCCGTGCTGCCCCAGCTGTTGGACCGCCTGCCGGTCACCATGTCGCTGGCCTTCGGGGCGGCGATCATCTGGGTCGTCGGCGGTGTGGCCGTCGGTGTCCTGTCCGCGGTCAAGAAGGGCAGCCTGTTCGACCGCCTGGCGATGGGAACCGCCCTGGTCGGGGTCTCCCTCCCCATCTACTTCACGGGTCTGTTGGCCCTGTCCTTCCTCGTGCACGAGTGGAAGCTGTTCCCCGTCTCGCGCTACGTGCCCCTGACGGAGGACCCCGTCGCCTGGTTCCAGGTGATGTTCCTGCCCTGGGTGACCCTGGCCTTTTTGCACGCGGCGCAGTACGCGCGTCAGACCCGTGCGGGCATGCTGGAGGTCCTGGGCGAGGACTACATCCGCACGGCCCGGGCCAAGGGCCTGAGCGAACGCCGCGTGATCTTCAAGCACGCGCTGCGTCCCACGCTCACC
>NZ_JASCXJ010000037.1 GCF_030271535.1 Nocardiopsis sp. ATB16-24
GAAGAAGAACCGTGGCAGCAACCTACTCTCCCACCCCACCACAGGGCAGTACCATCAGCACCAAGAGGCTTAACGACCGGGTTCGGAAAGAGACCGGGTGTGACCCTCCAGTAATGACCACCACGGAAAACCAACCCCACCCGCACCCCCACGAAACCCCCAAACAGGTCTCCAGCAAGGGACACGACGGGACCGCCGTTGTGAACACATGTGCGCGAACACCCAGCTATCTGCAGCGGACAAGCCCTCGGCCTATTAGTACCGGTCAGCTCCACCCCTCACAAGGCTTCCACACCCGGCCTATCAACCCTATCGTCTCTAGGGAGCCTTACCCCCTCCAACGGGGCAGGAGACCTCATCTCGAAGCAGACTTCCCGCTTAGATGCTTTCAGCGGTTATCCCTCCCGAACGTAGCCAACCAGCCATGCCCTTGGCAGAACAACTGGCACACCAGAGGTTCGTCCGTCCCGGTCCTCTCGTACTAGGGACAGCCCTTCTCAAGTCTCCAACGCGCACAGCGGATAGGGACCGAACTGTCTCACGACGTTCTAAACCCAGCTCGCGTGCCGCTTTAATGGGCGAACAGCCCAACCCTTGGGACCAACTCCAGCCCCAGGATGCGACGAGCCGACATCGAGGTGCCAAACCATCCCGTCGATATGGACTCTTGGGGAAGATCAGCCTGTTATCCCCGGGGTACCTTTTAGCCGTTGAGCGACACCGCTTCCACACGCCGGTGCCGGATCACTAGTCCCAGCTTTCGCTCCTGCTCGACACGTCCGTCTCACAGTCAAGCTCCCTTGTGCACTTACACTCAACACCTGATTACCAACCAGGCTGAGGGAACCTTTGGGCGCCTCCGTTACACTTTAGGAGGCAACCGCCCCAGTTAAACTACCCACCAGACACTGTCCCCGAACCGGATCACGGCCCAAGGTTAGATGCCCGAAACAGTCAGAGTGGTATTTCACCAACGCCTCCACCACCACTAGCGTGGCGACTTCACCGGCTCCCACCTATCCTACACAAACCATCCCAAACACCAATGTCAAGCTATAGTGAAGGTCCCGGGGTCTTTCCGTCCTGCTGCGCGAAACGAGCATCTTTACTCGTAGTGCAATTTCACCGGGCCCATGGTTGAGACAGTGGGGAAGTCGTTACGCCATTCGTGCAGGTCGGAACTTACCCGACAAGGAATTTCGCTACCTTAGGATGGTTATAGTTACCACCGCCGTTTACTGGCGCTTGGATTCCCAGCTTCGCAAGGGCCGAAACCCTCACTGACCAGTCCTCTTAACGTTCCAGCACCGGGCAGGCGTCAGTCCGTATACAGCGTCTTACGACTTCGCACGGACCTGTGTTTTTAATAAACAGTCGCTTCCCCCCGCTATCTGCGACCCCACCCAGCTCCGGCCGCAAGGACCTTCACCGGACAGGGCTCCCCTTCTCCCAAAGTTACGGGGACAATTTGCCGAGTTCCTTAACCATGGTTCACCCGAACGCCTCGGTATTCTCTACCTGACCACCTGCGTCGGTTTAGGGTACTGGCCGCACACGAACTCGCTAGAGGCTTTTCTCGACAGCATGGGATCACTCACTTCGCCTAACACGGCTCGGCATCACGCCTCAGCCACATGGTGTGCGGATTTACCAACACACCGGCCTACACGCTTACCCCCGGACGACCACCGCCGGGTAGAGCTACCCTCCTGCGTCACCCCATCACTTACCTACTACAGGCTCGGATCCCAGACCAACACCCCACACA
>NZ_JASCXJ010000038.1 GCF_030271535.1 Nocardiopsis sp. ATB16-24
CTGCAAAAGACTCCTTAGAAAGGAGGTGATCCAGCCGCACCTTCCGGTACGGCTACCTTGTTACGACTTCGTCCCAATCGCCAGCCCCACCTTCACTCACTCCCTCCCCGAAGGGTTAGGCCGCAAGTTTCGGGTGTTGCCGACTTTCATGACGTGACGGGCGGTGTGTACAAGGCCCGGGAACGTATTCACCGCGGCGTTGCTGATCCGCGATTACTAGCGACTCCACCTTCATGGGGTCGAGTTGCAGACCCCAATCCGAACTGAGACCGGCTTTGAGGGATTCGCTCCACCTCACGGCTTCGCACGCCCACTGTACCGGCCATTGTAGCATGTTTGCAGCCCAAGACATAAGGGGCATGATGACTTGACGTCATCCCCACCTTCCTCCGAGTTGACCCCGGCAGTCTCCCATGAGTCCCCACCATCACGTGCTGGCAACATGGAACAAGGGTTGCGCTCGTTGCGGGACTTAACCCAACATCTCACGACACGAGCTGACGACAGCCATGCACCACCTGTCACCCGCCAACTAAATGACCCCACATCTCTGCAGGTCCACGGGTGATGTCAAACCTTGGTAAGGTTCTTCGCGTTGCGTCGAATTAAGCAACATGCTCCGCCGCTTGTGCGGGCCCCCGTCAATTCCTTTGAGTTTTAGCCTTGCGGCCGTACTCCCCAGGCGGGGCGCTTAATGCGTTAGCTACGGCGCGGAAACCGTGGAAAGTCCCCACACCTAGCGCCCAACGTTTACGGCATGGACTACCAGGGTATCTAATCCTGTTCGCTACCCATGCTTTCGCTCCTCAGCGTCAGGTAAGGCCCAGAGACCCGCCTTCGCCACCGGTGTTCCTCCTGATATCTGCGCATTTCACCGCTACACCAGGAATTCCAGTCTCCCCTACCTACCTCTAGCATGCCCGTATCCACTGCAGAACCGAAGTTAAGCCCCGGTCTTTCACAGCAGACGCGACATACCGCCTACGAGCTCTTTACGCCCAATAATTCCGGACAACGCTCGGACCCTACGTATTACCGCGGCTGCTGGCACGTAGTTAGCCGGTCCTTATTCCCCACCTACCGTCAACCCGGAGAGAACCCCGAGCCTGCGTTAGTGGTAAAAGAGGTTTACAACCCGAAGGCCGTCATCCCCCACGCGGCGTCGCTGCGTCAGGCTTTCGCCCATTGCGCAATATTCCCCACTGCTGCCTCCCGCAGGAGTCTGGGCCGTGTCTCAGTCCCAGTGTGGCCGGTCGCCCTCTCAGGCCGGCTACCCGTAATCGCCTTGGTAGGCCGTTACCCCACCAACAAGCTGATAGGCCGCGAGCCCATCCCCGACCGACAAGACTTTCCACCTCCCGGCAGGCGCCGGAAGGTCGTATCCGGTATTAGACAGCGTTTCCGCCGCTTATCCCGGTGTCGGGGGCAGGTTGCTCACGTGTTACTCACCCGTTCGCCGCTCGTGTACCCCGAAGGGCCTTACCGCTCGACTTGCATGTGTTAAGCACGCCGCCAGCGTTCGTCCTGAGCCAGGATCAAACTCTCCATAAAGGTCTCACACTCCCACCCCTGACCACGGAGGGCCTGGTGGCGGGAGAAACCTGGAAGATCCTGACCGACCGGTCGCCCGGTCAATCAAAGGAACCCTGCACATCACACACCCCGTGAAGGGTGTGGTGTGTCGGGGCCAAAACAAACTATGGCTTAAAGATTATCGAACACGCGCTGTTGAGTTCTCAAGAAGCAACCGTTCTTCCCGTACGAGTC
>NZ_JASCXJ010000039.1 GCF_030271535.1 Nocardiopsis sp. ATB16-24
TGAACTGCTCCCTGGAAGTTGGACTGGAAATCCAGTTCCATCGACCAGGGAGCAGTCCCATGAGAGCGAACAGCTCACTCACCCCGGACCAACGCTATGAAGCGATAGCGTTGTTCGAGCAAGGCAGGGCCGATAGCGCGGTGGCCACCTCACTGGGGGTGTCTCGGTGGCCGGTCAGGCGCTTGTACCAACGGTGGCGGATCCATGGCCCAGGAGCGCTGGTGGCCCAACAGGCAAAGAAGTCCTACTCCTTTGAGTTCAAGGTCAAGGCGGTGCGCCGCCTGCTGGCGGGCGAACCCAAGACCGCGCTGGCCAAGGAACTGGAACTGTCCTCACCCAAGCTGCTGGAATCCTGGGCGCGCACCTACCGCACCCAGGGCGCAGAAGGGCTACGCCCCAAGCAGCGAGGACGCCCGCCCAAGAGCGCATCACACGAGCCGACCTCGGAGCTGGAGCGGCTACGCCGTGAGAACGAACTCCTGCGCGCCCAGAACGCCTACCTGGGAAAAGTGCGGGCCTTGAGGGAACGCCCACCAGAGTGAAGGTCCTGGCTGTGCTCTCTGTCAAGGCCGAACACCGCCTGGAGGTACTGCTGCGGGTTGCTGGGCTGGCCCGCTCGACGTTCTTCTACCACCAGGCCCGACTTCACGCCCCTGACCCCCACGCCGCGCTCAAGGCCGACATCGCCCGGCTCTTCGACAAGAACAAGGGGCGTTACGGGCATCGCCGGGTCCATGACCAGCTCCGTAAGAAGGGGTGGCGGGTGGCGAAGAAGACCGTGCTCAAGCTCATGAACCAGCTGGGCCTGGTCTGCCGGGTACGCCGTAAGAAGCCCTACAGCTCCTACCGGGGCCAGGCGGGCCGGGTGGCGCCGAACCTGCTGGAGCGTGACTTCACCGCGCAGGAGCCGAACCAGAAATGGGTGACCGACGTGAGCGAGTTCGTCGTTGCGGGCCACAAGGTCTACCTGTCACCGGTCATGGACCTGTTCGACCGACAGATCATCTCCTACACCGCGGGTCTGTCACCGAACCTGGAGTTGACCAACGCGTCCTTGCGGGCGGCGTTGAAGACCCTGGCTGATGGTCAAAGTCCGCTGGTCCATTCCGACCAGGGGTTCCAATACCAGCACGTGTCCTGGCGGCGTCTGCTCGCCGGGGTCGGCGGTGTCCAGTCGATGTCGCGCAAGGGCAACTGTCTGGACAACGCGGTGATCGAGAGCTTCTTCGGCCATTTGAAGGAGGAGTTCTACACCCACGCCGAGTTCGAGACCGTCGAGGAGTTCACCGTGGGGTTGAAGGAGTACATCGCCTGGTTCAACCACGAACGCGCCCATGGCTACCTTGGGGGCCTGAGCCCGGTGCAGTACCGGGCTCAGGCCCTGGCGGCCTAACCTTTAGTTAGCCGGTCCAACTATCGGGGACCAGTTCA
>NZ_JASCXJ010000040.1 GCF_030271535.1 Nocardiopsis sp. ATB16-24
GCTCCACAGCTTCGGCGGTGTGCTTCAGCCCCGCTACATTATCGGCGCAGAACCACTTGACCAGTGAGCTATTACGCACTCTTTAAAGGATGGCTGCTTCTAAGCCAACCTCCTGGTTGTCTGGGCAACTCCACAACCTTTCCCACTTAGCACACGCTTAGGGGCCTTAGCTGATGATCTGGGCTGTTTCCCTCTCGACTACGAAGCTTATCCCCCGCAGTCTCACTGCCACGCTTCACTTCACCGGCATTCGGAGTTTGTCTGACGTCAGTAACCTTGTCGGGCCCATCAGCCAAACAGTAGCTCTACCTCCAGGAAGAAACACGCGACGCTGCACCTAAATGCATTTCGGGGAGAACCAGCTATCACGGAGTTTGATTGGCCTTTCACCCCTACCCACACCTCATCCCCCAGGTTTTCAACCCTGGTGGGTTCGGGCCTCCACGAGGTCTTACCCCCGCTTCACCCTGGACATGGGTAGATCACTCCGCTTCGGGTCCACAGCATGCGACTCGACTCGCCCTGTTCAGACTCGGTTTCCCTACGGCTACCCCACACGGGTTAACCTCGCCACACACCATGACTCGCAGGCTCATTCTTCAAAAGGCACGCCATCACACCCCCGAAAGGACGCTCTGACGGCTTGACAGCACACGGTTTCAGGTACTCTTTCACGACCCCTCACCGGGGCACTTTTCACCTTTCCCTCACGGTACTAGTGCACTATCGGTCACCAGGACGTATTTTGGCTTAGCAGGTGGTCCTGCCAGATTCACACGGAATTCCTCGGGCTCCGCGCTACTCGGGAACATGCCCACACCTGGCCGGCAGCTTCGTCTACGGGACTCTCACCCACTCCGGTACCGCTTCCCAACGGCTTCGACTACCACCAGCATCAGTGCCCCGGGCCGGCAGACCCGGAAAAGACACACCCCACGACCCCGCACACGCAACGACTGCCGTCTTTACCACGCGCACGGTTTAGCCTCTTCCCCGTTCGCTCACCACTACTAGGAGAATCACTGTTGTTCACTCTTCCTGCGGGTACTGAGATGTTTCACTTCCCCGCGTCACCACCGACCGCCCTATACATTCAGACGGCGGCAACCCGAAATGACTCGGGCTAGGTTTCCCCATTCGGACACCCACGGATCACAGCTCGGTTGACAGCTCCCCGTGGCCTATCGCGGCCTCCCACGTCCTTCATCGGCGCCTGGTGCCAAGGCATCCACCGTATGCCACTTTCACTTGGCCACTACAGATAACAAGATGCTCGCGCACACTATTCACAAATCAAAACACCAACCGCACACCCCACCACCAC
>NZ_JASCXJ010000041.1 GCF_030271535.1 Nocardiopsis sp. ATB16-24
TCATTGGTAGTCAGAGGCGCGGTACCCGTTCCCGGGCCCGTTTCCTCATCCCCCTTTCAATCCGTGCGTGCGGTTTTCCCGCACACGGCTTACCGATGATCTTCTAAACCGGGTTACGCAACCCCGGATAACGGACCGTGCCACGAAGCCTGTACAAGCCCTGCTGGTTGAACCACTCCTCCGTCCAGGCATCAGCCTGACCAGCCCGGAGATTACGGCCCCGCTTCTTACGCATAAGCCGTTGAAGTCTCCAGACCACCCAGTCATCCACCGCTCTGAACTTGGTGGCGGCATTCCCCGTACGGAAATAAGCACCCCAGCCACGCAGAATCGGATTGATCCGAGCGATCACCACCCGCACATCCCGACCCATATGCGCCCGACCGGTCCGGCCCCGGATCTTGTCCCGGAGCCGCTTCATCGCCGCCTGCGAGGGCCACCGTTGCAGGTAGTAGCGCACAATACGCTTGCGCTCCCACAACCGACCTGACATGCACGCTCTGAAGTGGCATCCGAGGAAATCGAAACCCTCACGGCCCTGCCTGAGGTCCACGATCCGCGTCTTGTCCGGGTGCAGCCCCAAACCCAACGAGCCCAGAACCCGACCAACCAGGTCCAGCGCCCGCTCGGCCTGGTGCCTGGACCGACACATCACGACACCGTCGTCGGCGTAACGCACCAGCTCACCGACTCCGGACGCCGCGAGTTCGGTATCCAGTACGTGCAGGTAGACGTTGGCCAACAGCGGGGAGATCACCCCGCCCTGCGGCGTGCCCGCGACCGTCCGCGACACACCACTGGCCTCCATCACCCCCGCACGTAGCCACAAACGCACCAACTTGAGCACCCGCCGATCCGACACCCGCTCGCCGACCTCGATCATCAACCGGTCATGGTCGATATGGTCGAAGAAACCGCGGATATCGAACTCCACGACATGAGTGACGCCCTTGATGAAGCCGACCCGCAGGCGCTCCATCGCATCAAGGGCCGACCGCCGAGGACGGTACCCATAGGACGACTCGCGAAAGTCGGCCTCGAACACCGGTTCCAGAACGATCTTGGCCGCTTGCTGGGCCACCCGGTCACGGATGGTGGGAATACCCAAAGGGCGCACGCCGCCCCGTGGTTTGGG
>NZ_JASCXJ010000042.1 GCF_030271535.1 Nocardiopsis sp. ATB16-24
TCAGGCGGATTTCTCCTGGCGGGCACCACGCACCTGCCCCCGCGGCACGATCGTGGGATTGACATTGTCCACCACCGTCTCCCCACTGATGATCACCCGCCCCACATCCTCCCGCGACGGCACCTCATACATCACCGACAACAACACCTCCTCGATGATCGCCCGCAACCCACGCGCACCCGTCCCCCGAATGATCCCCTGCTCCGCGATCGCCTCCAACGCCTCCGCCGTGAACTCCAACTCCACACCATCAAGCTCGAACAACCGCTGATACTGCTTCACCAACGCATTCCGCGGCTCGGTCAAAATCCGGACCAACGCCTCCCGATCCAGATCATGCACACTCGTGATCACCGGCAACCGACCCACGAACTCCGGAATCATCCCGAACTTCAACAGATCCTCCGGCATCACCTCACCGAACAACGCCCCCGCACCCACCTCCCCCCGAGGCCGCAACACCGCATTGAACCCCATCCCCTGCTGACCCGTCCGCGCCTCGATCAACTTCTCCAACCCCGCGAACGCCCCACCACAGATGAACAACACATTCGTCGTATCGATCTGAATGAACTCCTGATGCGGATGCTTGCGCCCCCCCTGCGGAGGCACACTCGCCGTCGTCCCCTCCAAGATCTTCAACAACGCCTGCTGCACCCCCTCACCCGACACATCCCGAGTGATCGAGGGATTCTCACTCTTACGCGCGACCTTGTCCACCTCATCGATATAGATGATCCCGGTCTCCGCCCGCTTCACGTCATAATCCGCGGCCTGGATCAACTTGAGCAGGATGTTCTCCACATCCTCCCCCACATACCCCGCCTCGGTCAGCGCCGTGGCATCGGCGATCGCGAACGGCACGTTCAAGATCCGCGCCAACGTCTGCGCCAACAACGTCTTGCCCGACCCCGTCGGCCCCAACAACAAGATGTTGGACTTGGCGATCTCCACATCCTCATCACCCGGGCGCTCACTCTCCGACCGCACCCGCTTGTAATGGTTGTACACCGCCACCGACAACGCCTTCTTGGCCTGATCCTGACCGATCACATACGAGTCCAGGAACTCATAGATCTCCCGAGGCTTGGGAAGGGA
>NZ_JASCXJ010000043.1 GCF_030271535.1 Nocardiopsis sp. ATB16-24
TGCCCTGGGCAAACAAGCGGTGTGCCAGAGCGCGGTGAGCCTGCACACGGTCTGCGACACCGCGTCGGTACCGCTGAACTGGCGGCTCTACCTGCCCAAGGACTGGGCCGACCCATCCGATCCGCGCCGCGCCAAGACCGGGGTGCCCGACCAGGTCGGCCACCGCGAAAAGTGGCGGCTGGCCCTGGACATGGTCGATCAGGCCCGTACCTGGGGGCTTGGGGACCGGGTGGTGGTGGCCGATGCCGGGTACGGGCAGATCCACGGTTTCCGCCACGGCCTGGCCGAGCGGGGCCTGGACTATGTGGTCGCGGTGCGCGGTGATCTGAACGCTCATCCGGGTGAGGCGGCGCCCGAGGTCCCCGACCGGGGCAGCGGCACGGGCCGTCCGCCTCTGCCGCGCTATCGCACCCCGGCCCGCTCGCTCAAGGACCTGGCCCTGGAACAGGGGCGTGGGGCGTTGCGTCGGTGCACCTGGCGGCAGGGATCCCGGGGAGCGATGCGGGGCCGTTTCCTGGTCCTGGACGTGCGCTTGGCGGGTAGGTCCGCCCGCCAGGCGGCTCTGGAGCGTGCTGGTGGCAGCCAGACCTGGGACGGGGTGTTGCCCGCTCAGACGCTCATCGTCGAGTGGCCGCCCCATGAAGAGGCGCCCACGGACTACTGGCTGTCCAGCCTGCCCGCGCACACCGCGTTGCGGCGTCTGGTGCGCCTGGCCAAGATCCGGTGGCGGATCGAGCACGACTACCGCGAGCTCAAGCACGGTCTGGGGTTGGACCACTACGAGGGGCGGACCTGGCGGGGCTGGCACCACCACGTCACGCTGGTCAGCGCGGCGCATGCGTTCCTCACCCTGCGCAGGCTCGACCCAAAACCGCAGACGTCGGTCTGAGTTTCTACCAGGTCCTCCAAGCATTGCAGGGGGCGTTGCTGTGCTGGACCGGCGTGTGCCACACCTGTCATCAACCACTCGCACAGCAGCGCCCCCTGGACACGAGTTAACGAAGTACTAC
>NZ_JASCXJ010000044.1 GCF_030271535.1 Nocardiopsis sp. ATB16-24
AGCGCGTACTCGCGTTCTTCGTCGGTCAGGTGCTCGCCCTCCATCTGGGCCGGCACACCGAGTACGCCCGGTCCCGGGGTGTTCTCCGACTCCAGGCGCTCGTAGAACGCGTCGAGGAAGGCCATCTCCTCGCTGTCCAGCGGCTTGCCGTCGTTCTGGGCGGTGCGCGCGTTGGTGCCGATCATGCTCATGACCAACATCAGCTCGTGGTAGCGGCCGTCCAGCGGCTTCTCACCGGACCAGTAGGGCGCCAGCTCGTCGGCGGCCTGCTCGGCCGACTCCGGAGACAGGTCGAAGTCCGACTCCAGGAACAGGTACTTGTCCGGATCCAGGTTGGCGTAGGCCAGGTTGGCGTAGCCGCCGTCGATGAGCTTTTGGACGTTGACGTCGGTGGGCCCCTGTAGGAGCATGCCGCTGATCTCGACCGCGTTCTCCTCGTGCCTGTCCCAGTTGGCCTGCTCCCGCTCCTTGATCTCCTCCAGGTAGCCGCTGAGCTCGTCGTAGAGCTCACGGCACTTCTTGGCGTCGGAGTCGAACCAGTGGGCCGGGTCCGGAACGGTGGAGGTGATCGTGGTGCCCTGGTACTTGGCCGGGACCTGCGCGACCTTGGCCTCCACGGCCGCGTCCCAGTCGTCCCAGATCTCGTTGCGGGTGTCCCAGAACTCCTGGACGTAGTCCGCCCACATGTCGTTGACGTCCCTGGCGAAGCGGAGGTTGACGGCCGCGTCCACCCACGCCTGGTAGTCCTCCGACCCCAGGCTCTTGATGTCCCAGCCGATGAGGTCGGTGAAGTGGACGGCGGCGGAGTCGAAGCCCTCCTCAAGGTCGCCGGCCCTGCCGAGCAGGCGGGCCTCCAGGATGGTGAGTTCCTCGCTGACGGGGCGGATGATGCTGACGAAGGACTCGATGGAGCGGGGGGAGAAGAAGAGTTGGAAGGAGGCCATG
>NZ_JASCXJ010000045.1 GCF_030271535.1 Nocardiopsis sp. ATB16-24
CGTGCGAGCATCACGAACATGCCCCTCGCAACCGAGTCCCCTGTCCCTGAGGAAACCGTTCCCCCGCTGACCCGCCCTCAACTGGCCGAGGCCCGACGCCTGCGTGCGGCCGAACTCTTCGACCAGGGCCACCACTCCCACGCCGAGATCGCCCGGATGCTCGGCGTGTGTTCCGACAGCGTCCGGCGTTGGAAACGCCTGTGGGAACAGGGCGGGATGGCGGCTTTGCGTCGCCGCCCGGCCACCGGGCGGCCGCCCAAGCTGACCGCAGAACAGGTCGAACAGGTCCGCGCCGCCCTGGGACAGGGCGCGTTGGCGCACGGTTTCGCCTCCGCGTTGTGGACCCTGGAGCGGGTGGGTCTGGTGGTGGCGCGTACCACGGGGGTGGGGTTGTCGGTGTCGGCGGTGTGGCGGCTGCTCACCCAGAAGCTGGGCTGGAGCCTGCAACGGCCCCAGCGCAAAGCGGTGGAGCGCGATGAGGCCGAGATCGCCCGCTGGGTGGCCCACCAGTGGCCGCGTATAAAAAAGGGGCGTTGAGAAACCGGGCATGGATCGTGTTCTTCGACGAATCGGGCGTGTCGCTGCTGCCCCAGGTGCGCCGCGCCTACGCACCCCGCGGCCACACCCCCACCCTGGTCCACCGGCTGAACTGGAAGAAAGCGTCGATGGCCGCCGCCGTGGGCTACCACACCGCCGACACCACGCGCGGCGCCCGGTTGTGCTTCCACCTGCGTCCGGGCAGCTATGACACCGAGGCGCTGATCGGGGTACTCGAGCAGCTCAAGGCCTTCTACCAGGGTGAGAAGGTGGTGTTGGTCTGGGACGGGTTGAGCGCGCACTGGAGCCGGGACATGCGCGCCTGGGTCGATGAGCAGGACTGGCTCACCCT
>NZ_JASCXJ010000046.1 GCF_030271535.1 Nocardiopsis sp. ATB16-24
ATCTCCACCCGCCGCACCGGCGACGGGCGATAGTTCCCCTCCAGCAGATCCTGTCGGAGTTCAGCGAGCATCCGCTCCACCCCGTAGGACTCCACATCTTCCAAAGTGATCCGGTCGATACCGGACGCACCCCGGTTGTCCTTCACACGCTTCCATGCCTCCCGCAGGACGTCATCCCTACAGATACGGTCGAACAGGGCATGGAAACGGCGATCCGAGGACTGCTTGGCCGCAGTCCATAGCTTGCGTTGGAGTTTTCGCACCTTCCCGATGGGCGCGATGGCCCCGGGTTCGGCAACCGTGTTGCCGGGGTGGTTGGACCGGGCGATCCCGGCCATGCCCTGACGCTTACCCCCGCTGCGAGCGTGATCAAAGTGCGGGCCCTTCCCTCCCGGCGCGTTCTGTTGCACGCCGATCACCGGTACTATGCCCCGCTCGGACTCCCGCCGCGCTCCGCTGGACTTCACCATCGGCTTATACCAGCGGTCTCGTACCCGACGCAGGCGTGCGCGGACGGGTCTCTCCTGTTCCGTGCCAGACCGTGAACGCGTGCCGTCTTCCATACCCCGAGGAGATCCAGCGGACCGCTTCCGGAACCGGGTCCGCCGGACATGGCCTTCGCCGCGACATGACCGGCTCGGCTCTCACTGTTGTCCGTATGACGAGGCTGCAAAGTTCGCTTGATGCTACGGCCCGCGTTCTTGCTCCCTCCGAAGAGGCCTTTGACACCCCGCTCGGCCGGGCGGGTCTCCCCGCACGGCTGGGGCCTGCTACCGGGCGCTCCGGCGCTTACCCGGACGGGACTTACACCCGCTGGCCTGACACAGCTTTCAGGACGCACCAT
>NZ_JASCXJ010000047.1 GCF_030271535.1 Nocardiopsis sp. ATB16-24
AGGCCGGTGACCGTCCCGGCCTTGTGCGCGGTCAGCGGCTGTTCCATCTTCATGGCCTCGATCACGACCACCGTGTCGCCCTCGGCGACCTCGGCGCCCTCCTGGGCCACGAGCTTGACCACGGTGCCCTGCATCGGCGAGACCAGCGCGTCACCGCTCGCGGCGACCGCGCCCCCGCCCTTGCGCGAGGCCCGCTTCCTCCTGCCGCCCCCCGCGGCCGGAGCGGCGGCCGTGGCACCCAGGCCGGCGGGCAGCACCACGTCGACGCGCCTGCCTCCCACCTCCACGGTCACGGTCTCCCGGTCGGCCTCGACCGGCTCGCCCGGGGTCCCCGACCACGGCTCGATGCGGTTGTCGAACTCGGTCTCGATCCACCGGGTGTGCACACCGAACGGCTGTTCGGGGTCGGTGGGGGCGAAGGCCTCGTCGTTCACCACGGCCTGGTGGAAGGGGATGACCGTGGGCATCCCGCCCACGCCGAACTCCGCCAGCGCGCGACGCGAGCGTTCGAGCGCCTCGGTGCGGGTGCGTCCGGTGACGATGAGCTTGGCGACCATGGAGTCGAAGGCCTGCGGGACGGTGAAACCCGCCTCGCAGCCGGTGTCCACCCGCACGCCCGGACCCGTGGGCAGTGCCAGCTCGGTGATGGTGCCCGGCGCGGGCATGAAGTTGCGACCCGCGTCCTCGGCGTTGATGCGGAACTCCAGGGAGTGCCCGCGCACCTCGGGGTCGGTGTAGCCCAGCTCCTCGCCGTCGGCGATCCGGAACATCTCCCGGACCAGGTCGATGCCGGTGACCTCCTCGGTCACCGGGTGCTCCACCTGGAGGCGGGTGTTGACCTC
>NZ_JASCXJ010000048.1 GCF_030271535.1 Nocardiopsis sp. ATB16-24
GGGGCCCTGGGCATCGTGGGCGAGTCCGGCTCGGGTAAGAGCGTGACCTCGCTGGCCTTGATGGGTCTGCACCGGGGCAGCCGGGCCCGCATCAGCGGTGCCATCGAGGTCGCGGGCCAGAACGTGGTCACCGCCTCGGACAAGCAGCTGCGACGCATGCGCGGTAACGACATCGCGATGGTCTTTCAGGACCCCATGCAGTCGCTGCACCCCCAGTACACCATCGGGAACCAGCTGATGGAGGCCTACCGGGTGCACCGGCCCAAGGCCACCCGGGCCCAGGCGCGCACGCGGGCCATCGAGGCGTTGGAGCGGGTGGGCATCCCCCAGCCCGCCACGCGGATCAACTCCTACCCGCACGAGTTCTCCGGCGGGATGCGCCAGCGGGTGGTCATCGCCATGGGGTTGATGTGCGATCCCAAGGTGTTGTTGGCCGATGAGCCGACCACCGCGCTGGACGTGACGGTGCAGGCCCAGGTGTTGGACCTGCTCGATGAGCTGCGCCGTGATCTGGACATGGGGCTGATCCTGGTCTCGCACGACCTGGCGGTGGTGGCCGGCTCCGTGGACGAGGTCGTGGTGATGCGCCACGGTGTGGCGGTGGAGCGGGGTGAGGTGCGCACGGTCCTGTCGGCGCCCGAGCACCCCTACACCCGGGGGTTGTTGGCGGCGGTGCCGCGGGTGGAGGTCTCCCGCGC
>NZ_JASCXJ010000049.1 GCF_030271535.1 Nocardiopsis sp. ATB16-24
CCACGTTCTGGCCCGCGACCTCGATGGCACCGCTGATGCGGGCCCGGCTGCCCCGGTGCAGACCCATCAAGGCCAGCGAGGTCACGCTCTTACCCGAGCCGGACTCGCCCACGATGCCCAGGGCCCCGCCCGCGGGCACCTCAAAAGACAGCCCGTTCACCGCGTGAACATCACCGTCCATGGTCGGAAACACCACCCGCAGATCATCCACCCGGACGACGGGCTCGGTCGAGGCCATGTCACTTTCCTTCGCTAGAGCTGGTCTGTTCAACGCTGCCGCTGGTCAGCCGGCGATCCGGACCCGTGGGTCGACGATCGGGTACAGCAGGTCGACCAAGAGGTTGCAGATGACGATGAAGACGGCACCCATCAAGGTCACGCCCAAGATGACGGGCAGGTCCTTGGAGATGATGGAGTCGATCGCGTAGGCGCCCACCCCCTTGAGGGAGAACACCTTCTCGGTGAGGATCGCGCCTCCGAGCACCAGGCCCAGGTCCAGTCCGAAGATCGTCACGATGGGGGTGAGCGTGGGACGCAGCGCGTGCTTGAAGATCACGCGGCGTTCGCTCAGGCCCTTGGCCCGGGCCGTGCGGATGTAGTCCTCGCCCAGGACCT
>NZ_JASCXJ010000050.1 GCF_030271535.1 Nocardiopsis sp. ATB16-24
CTTGCGGCCTAACCCTTCGGGGAGGGAGTGAGTGAAGGTGGGGCTGGCGATTGGGACGAAGTCGTAACAAGGTAGCCGTACCGGAAGGTGCGGCTGGATCACCTCCTTTCTAAGGAGTCTTTTGCAGGCCGGTTCTTGTCTAGTGACCGGTCGGACTCGAGAGTGGACCCGCACCCGTGTCCGTCTTCTCGCCCTGGTGGGCGGGTGGGCGGAGCCTCCCGCCTGTGGGCGGGGTTGGTGGGGTGGGGGGTGGTTTGGAGATTGTGTCATCGGACCTGGCCCCTGGGTGTGCTGGAAGCGCCTGGGGGGCGCGCTGTTGGGTGTCTGAGGAAGCAACCTCCTGGCTTTCGGGTCAGGGTGTGTTGGTTCCCGCGGACCGCCTTCGCGAACTCTCGTTCCGGCCATGGTCTCCTGTCCTTTGGGGCAGGGGGGTGTGGTGGGTCGGGTGGTGGTGGGGTGTGCGGTTGGTGTTTTGATTTGTGAATAGTGTGCGCGAGCATCTTGTTATCTGTAGTGGCCAAGTGAAAGTGGCATACGGTGGATGCCTTGGCACCAGGCGCCGATGAAGGACG
>NZ_JASCXJ010000051.1 GCF_030271535.1 Nocardiopsis sp. ATB16-24
CTTGCGGCCTAACCCTTCGGGGAGGGAGTGAGTGAAGGTGGGGCTGGCGATTGGGACGAAGTCGTAACAAGGTAGCCGTACCGGAAGGTGCGGCTGGATCACCTCCTTTCTAAGGAGTCTTTTGCAGACCAACGTCATGTCGATGTGTTGGTCGGACTCGAAAGTGGACCCGCACCCGTGTCCGTCTTCTCGCCCTGGTGGGCGGGTGGGCGGAGCCTCCCGCCTGTGGGCGGGGTGGTGGGGTGGGGGGTGGTTTGGAGATTGTGTCATCGGACCTGGCCCCTGGGTGTGCTGGAAGCGCCTGGGGGGCGCGCTGTTGGGTGTCTGAGGAAGCAACCTCCTGGCCTTGGGGTCAGGGTGTGTTGGTTCCCGCGGACCGCCTCTGCGAACTCGTGGAAGTAGGGTGCCGGGCCTCCGTGGTGGGGGTGTGGTGTCGGCTTCTGTGTGGTGGTGGGGTGTGCGGTTGGTGTTTTGATTTGTGAATAGTGTGCGCGAGCATCTTGTTATCTGTAGTGGCCAAGTGAAAGTGGCATACGGTGGATGCCTTGGCACCAGGCGCCGATGAAGGACG
>NZ_JASCXJ010000052.1 GCF_030271535.1 Nocardiopsis sp. ATB16-24
GCGGATTTACCAACACACCGGCCTACACGCTTACCCCCGGACGACCACCGCCGGGTAGAGCTACCCTCCTGCGTCACCCCATCACTTACCTACTACAGGCTCGGATCCCAGACCAACACCCCACACAGCCCGAAGGCCGCGTAAGGCACCGGCGTGGTTAGCATCACCTGCCTCGATACTGGACGCTCGCACACGGGTACGGGAATATCAACCCGTTATCCATCGACTACGCCTGTCGGCCTCGCCTTAGGTCCAGACTCACCCTGGGCGGATTAACCTGCCCCAGGAACCCTTGGTCAATCGGCGGCGACGTTTCTCACGCCGCTCACGCTACTCATGCCTGCATTCTCACTCGCACGCCCTCCACCACACGATCACTCGGCGGCTTCACCGAACGCACGACGCTCCCCTACCAACCCCACCCCAAAGGTGGGGCTCCACAGCTTCGGCGGTGTGCTTCAGCCCCGCTACATTATCGGCGCAGAACCACTTGACCAGTGAGCTATTACGCACTCTTTAAAGGATGGCTGCTTCTAAGCCAACCTCCTGGTTGTCTGGGCA
>NZ_JASCXJ010000053.1 GCF_030271535.1 Nocardiopsis sp. ATB16-24
CCTCACGCGGGCCCCTGGTCTGGGCGCGTGCCGAGGGGCGCGGGCGTGCACCGGCCTCGGGGCGGCGCGGTCCGCGCCGGGGGCGTTTGCCGGGCCGAGAGCCCGCACGGCCGGTCGCTCCGGGGCGGCGTGGGTCTCGGGGGCGTCGATCTCTGGGTGTGCTCACTCCCCGCTCCCGGCGCTTCCGCGGACCTCACCGCTGTCGGGGTCCAAGAAGAGCGGGGCCTCCCCCGGCTCCATGCCCATCTCCTCGGCCTCCCGGGCGATGCGCTCCGACGTCTCCAGGTGAGCGACGGTGCTGCGCAGTTGCTGCTCCGTGTAGGAGAGCTCCCTGTTCTCGGTCTGGAGGTTGGAGATGGCGAACGCCTCCTCGGCCACGACACTGCGCAGCACGAGCAGGCTGACCAGCGCGCCGCCGAGCAGACCCAGGATGAGCAGGACGAAAGGGATACGCGGCGCCCGCGTCTGCGCGCCCGCCCTGGTGCGCGAGCGCGCCGCCGGCGGCGTCGTGGCCGTGCGCCCGGGGGGCGCGGGCCTCGTGGTGCCCTTCCCGCCGCGGGC
>NZ_JASCXJ010000054.1 GCF_030271535.1 Nocardiopsis sp. ATB16-24
GAAGGTGGGGCTGGCGATTGGGACGAAGTCGTAACAAGGTAGCCGTACCGGAAGGTGCGGCTGGATCACCTCCTTTCTAAGGAGTCTTTTGCAGGCCGGTTCTTGTCTAGTGACCGGTCGGACTCGAAAGTGGACCCGCACCCGTATCCTTCCTGCTTCTGAGCGGGGTGGTGGGGTGGGGGGTGGTTTGGAGATTGTGTCATCGGACCTGGCCCCTGGGTGTGCTGGAAGCGCCTGGGGGGCGCGCTGTTGGGTGTCTGAGGAAGCAACCTCCTCGACCCCCGGGGTGTTCTGCTCTGTTCCTCGCTCTTTGGGTGAGGGGTGGGGTGGGGCGCCGGGTGGGGTGGGGGGTGGTGGTTTCCCGCGGACCGCCTTCGCGAACTCTCGTTCCGGCCATGGTCTCCTGCCTTTGGGGCAGGGGGGTGTGGTGGGTCGGGTGGTGGTGGGGTGTGCGGTTGGTGTTTTGATTTGTGAATAGTGTGCGCGAGCATCTTGTTATCTGTAGTGGCCAAGTGAAAGTGGCATACGGTGGA